>CAXSZS010000018.1:0-5703 GCA_964242495.1 uncultured Acidobacteriaceae bacterium | reverse complement strand
GAACCCATGACCTCTCCCTTACCAAGGGAGTGCTCTACCACTGAGCTACATCAGCTTACCTTCACAACGGCCCTTCAGGAGTTCCCGAACGGCTGCCTTCCATCCTACGCGAACGGACCCACCCGAGGACAACCCGCAGTGCGAAAAATCCCAACAGCAGCCAGGTGAGCTGCTGATACTTCCCCGGCTCCATGGTGCGCCAAACGAGTGCCGCCAACAGCGCGAGCACTCCCAGCGCCACGGCCAGTCGACCCGTGCCGGCGGGCCTCACGGATGAGCCGCCATGCCATGAAGGAGGCGGAAGGGTGGTGCACAGGGGAGGATTCGAACCTCCGTACCTCGATGAGGGGCAGATTTACAGTCTGCTGCCATTAACCACTCGGCCACCTGTGCCCTGTTGCCGGTCGTTCGACCACGATCTTCCGCTGGCTGCCCATGCAGGGCAGAACCATTATGGAAGACTGTAGGCGGGATGACTGGCGATGCAATCAAACTACAGTGACGTGCCCCGGAGGTCTGGAGCTGGCGAAGGGATTTGAACCCCCGACCGCCTGATTACAAATCAGGTGCTCTACCAACTGAGCTACGCCAGCCCAAGCGGCACGTCCACGCTGCAAAACCGCTGCAACGCAAGGCTGAGCATACCATAGCCACCGGGGCGGTGGTAGCATGTTGCCCATGTTGTGCACGAAGCGCTTCCGCGTAAGCGCAGCTTCCGTTCTTCTCTTCGGCTTGGCCCTTGGTCTGGGCGGCGGTCTGGGTCTGGTCTCGGGCGCCCTGCACGCGCAAGCCCCCGGGGACACGGACGGGCCGCTGCAAGGGAGCCGGGATGCTCACGATGTGAGCAAGCCGCATCCGCTGACCAACGACACCATTCTGCGCATGGGCAAGGCCGGCCTGGACGATACGGTCATCCTGCAGGCGATCGCCACGCAGCCGGGCGCTTACGATACCGCCCCGGACGATCTGATCGCTCTCAAAAATGCCGGCCTCTCCCAGACGGTCATTGCCGCGATGCAGGCGCGCAGCGCGGGCCTGGCTGTCCACGCGAGCCCCGTCGAGGTGGCGCCGCTGGCCGTTGGGGTGGACGAGATCGGGGTCTATTACAAGGATAAGACAGGCGCATGGGTGCCGTTGAAGACCGAACGCGTGCAGTTTAAGTCCGGTGGATGGATCAAGAGCGCGGCCACGCATAACATCGTCAAGCAGGACCTGAACGGCCATGTGGATGGCCCAAAGTCCCCGCTTACGGTACCGACCGGGGTGCAGTTGCTCATCTACACGCCGGCGGGCACGCAGGCGGAGGAATACGATCTGCTGCGGTTTCGGGAGCATGGCGGCGGGCGCGAGTTTCGGGTGAAGACCGGCGGCGTCTTCCACACGGAGACCGGATCAGAGCGCGATGAGATCGAGTTCCACCCACAGCGCATGGGCAAGCAGATGTATCAGTTCACCGTGCCGGCCGACATCGAGAAGGGCGAGTACGGGGTTCTGCCGCCGGGCTCCTCAAACACGCCGGGCATCGCCAATGCCGGTAAAATTTTCACGTTTTCCATTCGCGAATGACGACCAAACGACGTTCCCCGTGGCCGCTTTCTGTCGGTCTGGCAATCATTGCCGCGCTGGCACTGCTTCTGTTCCTGCGCGCCAAGGCGCCGCCGGAAGCCGCACGGCTGCTGCCGGAAAGCGACGCCATCGTCTATATGAACCTGCGGCCGCTGCGCGCCATCACCCATTGGGATGAGCCCGGTAATCTGGTGGCACCGCATCGCAGCCGCGATTTGCAGTCCTTCATCGACGGAACCGGCATCGACCCGGAACGCGATCTGGAATCGGCTGCGTTTGCATTGCACCGCATGGCCGACCCTCACGGACCGAATGGCGCGGTGGCATACTCGGAGGTCTTTGTCGGGCACTTTGATGGGGTCCGGTTACGCCATTACCTTGCCGGGCTGGCGCGCTCCACGGAAATCTACGCCGGTCATGAGGTCTTTGCGATTCCGGTCGAGGGGCGAACCCTGCGGGTGACACAGCTCGGGTATGACACCGTGGCCGCCTCCAACGCTCCATCCGCCGAGCAGCTTCATTCCATGCTGGACCGGTCGCAGGCCGCGGCCCTCTGGCGACCCGGGTCGTCTCTGTTGGCGGCTCGCTTCCATGAGGTGCCGCTCCTGTCGCTGGCCTGGGGCATCGGACGCATCGGTTTGCCCTTCGGGCAGGATGGCCGGCTGGCGGTGATGGGCTTCGAGCTGCCGGTGCCGGTCGACACGCAGCTGGTGGCGAGTGTGCGCTACAGCGGTGCGCTGCATCTGCGCATCGAGGAGATTGCCCCTGATGCCCTGGCGGCACAACACACCACCGATACCGTGAACGGCATTCTGGGCATCATGCGCGGGCTGGCGAGCGTGCAGCCGCCGCACACCCCGCGTGAGTCGGCCATGCGCAATGTGCTCAGCTCCGCGGCAACGGAGCAGCATGGCGACCGGGCCGTGTTGAAGGCCGGCGCCACTCTGCAGGAAGTGCGGTCGCTGGTCGCGGCAGAGGAGATTTCTGCCGGACCGGAAGCGCAGAGTTCGCCCGACACGATGCCGTTCGTTCCTATACCTTCGCGTCCATAAGGTTTGCGTTGATCAGACCAGCGTAAAGAAGGCCAGCGTCGATTTCGAGGACGTTTCTTCCGAGATAGCGATCGTCCCGCCACGGGAACTTTCTCGCTTGCGTTGCATCAATTTAGTATCGGTCGTTGCCCAGAACACGAAAGCAGCGTAGTCCCGCGAGGGCTTCGGCAACCTCTTCCACGCAGATACGCACCTTACAATAAAGATCACAACGGAGACCGTATGCACGTACCGCACCAGCTCACGATGGCATTGCTTGCAGGGAGCGTGATGGGCCTGCCAGCTCTCGCCCAAACTGGGACCACCCAGAACGGAACCACCCAGACCGGTGGCGTCCTAACCGGGCAAGCTGCTTTTACGGACTATACGAAGGAACAACCAGGCTCCCTACGGCATATCACGGTCGCGGACCTGCCCAACCCGATGCCCGAAACCTCGGTGGATAACGGAGCCGACCTGGTACCCCGCCCTGCGGGCGCGATGCCTACGGCGCCGTCAGGTTTTCGCGTGCAGGTGTATGCCGAGGGTGGCTTCCAGGAGCCGCGCCTGATCCGTACGGCCCCGAACGGTGATTTCTTCCTCGCCGATTCAAAGGCCGGCCAGGTAGTGGTGCTGCGTGGCACCGGCTCCGATGGGGGCGTGCAGATACGCGAAACCTATGCGACCGGGCTGGATCATCCGTTCGGCATTTCGTTCTACCCTGCCGCGAATCCCAAGTGGGTGTACGTGGCCAACACCACCAGCGTGGTGCGCTTTGCTTATAAGTCTGGTGACACCAAGGCGACCGGCGCCCCCGAAACTGTTGTGCCGGTACTGCCCGGCTACGCGCAGTTGCGTGGCGGCGGGCACTGGACGCGCGATGTCGCCTTCTCGAAGGACGGCAAGCGCATGTTCATCTCTGTGGGCTCCGGTTCCAATGTGGACGATCCGGACACGCATCCGCGCGAGTTTCACCGCGCCGATGTGCTGGAGTACACGCCCGAAGGCAAGTTTGTAAAAGTCTATGCGAGCGGCATCCGCAACTGTGTGGGCGAGGCGATCAATCCCGTGACGGGCGCGCTTTGGTGCTCGACGAACGAGCGCGACGGCCTGGGCGATAACCTGGTTCCCGATTACATCTCCAGCGTGCCGGAAGACAGCTTCTTCGGCTGGCCGTGGTGGTACATGGGCGGCCACCAGGATCCGCGTCTGCCGGGCACCCATCCTGAGTTGCAAAGCAAGGTCCGCACACCGGACGTGATCCTGCAGCCGCACTTCGCCTCCCTGGAAATGACCTTCTACCCGGAGCAGGGTGGCACGTTTCCAGCCAAGTATCAGGGCGATGTCTTCGCAGCCGAACATGGCTCATGGAACAAAAGCGTGCGTGCCGGCTATGAGGTCATCTACGCTCCTGTGCGCAATGGCAAGGCTACCGGTGAATTCGGCGACTTCCTTACCGGTTTCGTTACGCCGGAAGGCAAGGTTTGGGGCCGGCCCGTGGGTGTAACTGTCGCCAAGGATGGTTCCATGCTGGTCACCGATGACGGCTCCAGGACAATTTGGCGGGTGAGCTATGTGGGGACCGGTGCGGCGAGCGGTCGTTAGCGCCTGCGCTTGCGCTGCCCTGCTTTGGGGCGTCGCGGGCGTGGCGGAGCCGAACCCGGCATCGGTTCCGGCCGTGCAAACGACCACGCTCGACGGGCACGCGCTTGCCTTACCGCAAGGGCTGCCCGCGCCTGCGACCGTCCTGATTTTAGGCTTTGGGCGGCATTCGCAGGATGCCACCACTGCTTGGGAAAAGCCGGTGCGGCTGCAGTTGGCACACCTGCCTGGGATCGGCTTTTACGATATGGCGATGATCGCCGAGGTGCCGGGCTTCGCACGCGGCTTCGTGTTGCACTCCATCCGCAAAGCCGTGCCGGATGTGCTCAAGCCGAACTTCGTACCGCTTGTCGACCATGAGGACGAATGGAAACACGCGGCGGGCTATGTCTCCGATCAATCCGAAGCCGCGTATGTGCTGCTCGTGGACCATGCCGGCAAAGTCCGCTGGTCCACGCACGCGGCCTTCACGCCCGGCGGCTTTGCGCAACTAACCCAGGCTGCGCAACAGCTCGCGAGTGAAAAGCCTTCGCGCTGACGAACCCGGGCGTGTACTCAAGCACCAATGCGCATCCAAACATCTTGCGGCGGCCGCGTTTGCATGCGAGCAACTGAGGAGAGACACACCATGGGTTTATTCGGTTTCGGTTCCAAGAAGAAGATTCGCTACGCGATCGTCGGCGTGGGTGACATTGCACAGGAAGACATGATGCCCGGCGTGGAGCACACCGGCAACTCAAAGCTAACGGCGCTGGTGACCTCCGACCCGAAAAAAGCTCGTAAGCTGGGCAAGAAATACAAGATCAAAGCGGCGTTCACCTACGAGCAATTTTCGTTGGCCCTGGCTTCGAAGACCTTCGACGCGATCTATCTCGCTACCCCCAACTGGCGGCATGCCGAGTTCATCATCCCTGCCCTCCGTGCCGGCATTCATGTCCTCAGCGAAAAGCCGCTCGAGATCTCCACTGTGAAATGCGAAGAGATCCTGTTTGCCGCCCAACAGAGTTCCGCGAAGCTGATGGTGGCGTATCGCCTGCACTTTGAGCCGGGCACGCTGTCAACGATCGCCGCCGTGCGCTCGGGCAAGATCGGCGAAGTGCACACCTTTTCCTCCACGTTCGCCCAACCGGTCGACCCGAAAAACCACCGTGCCCTGTCGGGCGACCTCGCCGGGCCTGTGCTGGATATGGGACCGTACCCTGTGAACGCCGCGCGCTACATCTTCAGCGATGAGCCGACGGAGGTGGTCTCCGCTGTGGGCTCGCGGCACCCCAGCTCAGGGTTCGATCAGAACTTTGACGACACCGTTGCGGTCACGCTGCGTTTTCCCGGCGACAAATTTGCACAGTTCACCGTCGGCTACTACGGCGGCCCTGTGAACAGCTTTACGGCGGTGGGCACCAAGGGCAGCATTGTGCTCGATCCGTGCTACATGTTCGGCAAACCCATCGAACAGACACTCGCGATCGGTGAGAAGAAGATCAAAAAGAGCTTCAAGAACACG
>CAXSZS010000017.1:0-16128 GCA_964242495.1 uncultured Acidobacteriaceae bacterium | reverse complement strand
CGCCTCCATCCACTTGAAACAATATGTCGATACAGCCTAGGCCGCAAGGCCTAGGTCACCACGCCACCACAACCCGAGGGCTGAAAGCCCGACCTATAGACCGCACCCAACGCAACTTAGTCCCAAACAAATCGCTCATCGAACGCCACATGATACTTCTCGAAAAACGCCCGCATCTCATCCTGAAAACTCCGCCGGCGATGGTGTGTCTCCTGTGCGTCGATGTACCGCAACAACGCCCCTGCATCCGCCGGCGACACCGAAAACGCGCCATACCCACGCGAACGTCGCCAGCGCCGGCCCTTGCGTCTTCAACCATCGCGAGGACGACGTCTTCAACTCGCTGATGAGCTTCGACACATTCCTCTCCGGATGAACACGGATAGCTATGTGCACATGATCGGCAACACCACCCACGCGCAAACAATCGCTCTTCGCCCCACGCACGACAGTAGCCAGGTACGCATGCAGATCCGCACGAACCACCTCTCCCAAAAACGGCCTACGGTCCTTCGTGCTAAAGATGACATGCACAAGATTGAACGACAACGACTGCGGCATCGCTCAACCCTAGATCGGGCCTTCAGCCCTCCACCATCCCACAAAACCGTTACCTAGGCCTCGCGGCCTAGGCTGGTATAGCACGCGCCGTTGGCGCTCCATCACGATCAAGCCCCGACGAAGCACAGCGCGCATCCAAACCCCTCGACGAAGCACAGCCCGCATCTGGATCTAGAGAAAGTAAACGCTCGCATCTGGGTCTCTACAACGCACGTATCTAGATCTCTACGAAGCACGCACGCATCTGAGCCCAGCACCTGCACACTCATCAGAACCACCAACCAAGGGCCAACGGCCCGCCCGATACCAGCCTGGGCCGCAAGGCCTAGGCACGGATCGCAACAGAACGACCAAGGGCTGAAGGCCCGCCATATACCAGGCTCAACTGCTTCCGCCTAAACCCCCTAACCCCCAAACCTTTAATCCCTGAGCCCTGTTTCCATGCTCCACACCTTCATCGCCCTCGTCCAAGACAAACCCGGCGTCCTCACCCGCGTCGCCTCGCTCTTTCGCCGCCTCAACCTCAACATCGTCTCCCTCACCGTCGGCGAATCCGAGCGCCCCGACACCTCGCGCATGACCATCGTCTGCGAGGCCCCCGACACCGCCGCGCACCGCATCCGCGCCTCGCTCTACAAGCTCGAAACCACCGTCGACGTCGACGAGGTCAACCGCGCCGAGGCAGTCGTGCGGGAACTCTGCCTCATCAAGGTCGCCGCCGGCCCGACGTCCCCACATGGCGTCTCGTCGCGCTCGCAAATCTTCGAACTCGCCAACGTCTTCCGCGCCCGCGTCGTCGACCTCGCCCCCGAATCCATCATGCTCGAAATGACCGGCTCCGCCTCTAAGATCGAGGGCCTCCTCCAAGTCCTGCGCGAGAGCGGCTACGAGGTCCTCGAAGTCTCCCGCACCGGCCGCATGGCCATGCGCCGCGGCCAACACACCACCCGCGTCCTCAAAGCCCTCGGCACCAAACCCGACACCGTACACTCGAATGAACCAGAACAGAGCATCGACCCCGACGCCCTACCCGAGGATGAAACCATCCCCAACCAATTCGACGAGCACGATGCCTAAGCCACTCTCGGGAGTGATGCCTTACTTGAGAAAATCTATGAGAAAAGTTGTCTTCACTTACATCGCAATGTTTCCGGTTCTCCTACCCGCGCAAGTATCTGTGCCTCCGGCCCGTAATCCCGAAGATGTAATCCGTTACGCTGAAGAGGCGGCTGCTGATCCGTTGTCCCCGAGCGCGCCTGTCCAACTAATTGCCGCAAATAAGTACACCGAGAGCGACCACCAAACACATGTCATTATTTGTCCATCGCTGATCTCTCATATGAATCAGAACCGTTCAATGAAAGCTGGTCAGCTTGTTCTTCAGTACCTCGTCTCCACCTCATCTTTCGCCTATCAACATCCGCAATTAACGCGGCGCCATGACGACTTCGTAACGTCCAGCACAGCTGGAATTGAGGCAGCAATCACCGCATATACGAAGCTCCTCGTTGCTGATCCTCAGTCTCGCAACAAGTTCCTTGACGCCGCTGTCACTCAACAAGCTGCCGGAACTCTCAGCAAATTTGTTTCCAAGTATTGCAACTAGCGGGGCTGTGAGCTCGCCCTGATCTCAATCCAGCCCCAAATGTTCGTTGTCCATTAACTCCCGTAAGCACGCGTAAACCGAAATTCGAAAATTTAGAAAGAGACACATGGCAAAGACCTACCACGATCAAGACGCAGATCTCTCCCTCATCCAAGCAAAAAAAGTAGCCATCATCGGCTACGGCTCGCAAGGCCACGCGCACGCCCTCAACCTCAAGGACTCCGGCGTGGACGTCAAAGTCGGCCTGCGCCCTGAATCTCCTTCGGCCAAGAAAGCCGAAAACGCCGGCCTGCCCGTCACCAGCCCGCTCGAAGCCGCGCAGTGGGCCGACGTCGTCATGATGCTCGTGCCCGACCAGACCGCCGCCCAGGTCTACAAGGAAATCGCCTCCGCCTTCGACACCAAGGGCTCCGACGGCCAACCCAAGACATTAATGTTTGCCCACGGCTTCAACATCCGCTTCCGCACGGTCACACCGCCCGCCAGCATCGACATCTCGCTCGTGGCCCCCAAAGGCCCAGGCCATCGCGTGCGCGAGGTCTTCACCGAAGGCGGCGGCGTTCCGGGCCTTGTAGCCGTCGAGCAAAACGCCAGCGGCAACGCCATGCAACTTGCGCTGAGCTACGCCAAAGGCATCGGCTGCACCCGCGGCGGCGTACTCGAAACCACCTTCACCGAGGAAACCGAGACCGATCTCTTCGGCGAGCAAGCCGTGCTCTGCGGCGGCACCGCGGCGCTGGTCAAAGCAGGCTTTGAGGTTCTCACAGAAGCCGGCTACCAGCCCGAAATCGCCTACTTCGAAGTCCTGCACGAACTCAAGCTCATCGTCGATCTGCTCTATCGCGGCGGCCTCGAGTACATGCGCCACTCCATCTCCGACACAGCCGAGTGGGGCGACTATGTTTCCGGACCGCGCATCGTCACCCCCGAGGTCAAGCGGGCCATGCGCGGCGTCCTCGCCGACATCCGCGACGGCAGCTTCGCCAAGCGCTTCATCGAAGAAAACGAAACTGGTCGCAAGGAGTTTGCACGGTATCGCGCCGAAGAGCGCGCGCACCCCGTCGAAAAGGTAGGCGCGGAACTGCGTAAAGGCATGCCCTTCCTCGATCCGGTCAAGGTAGAAAGCGGCACCGTGGTGAAAGCGTAACCTTACCCAAAGAAAGGGGGAGCAGCCAAAGCTGCTCCCCTTCTTCATGTTGCGAACGAACAAGGACGTTACTTCGTGAACGAGGCTGCCAGTTGCGCCGCACCGAACGACTCTGCGGCTTTGGCCTTGGCCACCACGGCGCCCATGCCGAAGAACTCATGCGTCACGCCCGTGTAAAGCTGATACGTCACTACATCGCCTGCGTTCTTCAGAGCTGCCGCAAACACCTGGCCATCGCTCAACAAGGGATCTTCATCGGCAGCGATGATCGTGGTTGGCTCCAGCTTTTTCAGGTTGGCTAAAACCGGCGCCAGCTCAGGGCTGTTCACGTCTTGCGGCTTGCCGAAGACTAGGTTTGTATCGAAGTAGATAAGGCCCGCCGTGCTCAAAGGCAAAGCGGAATCGGTGAAGACCTGCTCGGACGGTAGGCTCAGGTTATTGTTCGTCTCCGGATAGATCAGCAATTGGTGCGTCGGCATCTGCAGTCCCTGATTGCGCGCAGCGAGAGAAACCTCCGCTGCCAGATTGCCGCCGGCACTTTCCCCTGCAACGGCTACCTGCGCTGCAATACCGTTGTACGCGCCAATGTTGTTCGTAACCCATTTATAAGCCGTAATCGCATCATTGCGGGCTGCGGGAAACGGATGCTCCGGCGCCTTGCGATACTCCACGGACACAACGATCGCGTTTGCCCCCACACACAGGCTGCGCGCGCTCTCGTCATACGTATCGATGGTGGCCACCACAAAACCCCCGCCGTGGAAGTACACAACAACGGGGAACGGTCCCGCACCCTGCGGGTAATACACACGAATCGGGATCTCCGTGCCGCTTTCCCCGGGTATCGTCATCCCGTCGACCACTTTCCCCAAAGGTGTCGGTGCTTGCGCCGATCCCAAACCGCGCGCGAGGATTTTTGCAGCATCCTGTGCCGAAAACTGCTGGCGCGCATCCTGCGGTGTGAGTTGGGGCGCGGGCGTTCCCTTGATGGCGTCATACAGCAAAATGACATTCTGCATATCCGCATCGAGCGACAGTACAAGCGGATCATTGGTGGTGGGCAATGGCAGCGACTGGGCTGACGCCGGTGGCACGGCCATCGCAAGAGCACAACCGATGGCAAACAACTGCGAGCAACGGGGGACGAGGGAGGTCATCAAAGCATTCCTTGAGAACTGGAAAAGTCGGTCGTGCCGCTTTTTACCGCTAAGGATTCGCGACATCGCCTCATAGGATGCAGGCTCTTCTTACTGCGCCCATGTTCCACACCCCCCCCCTGTATGCGCATCCGGTCCATCGCATCCAATCGCCTATGAGCAAAGCGACGGTCCTTCGCCTCCGCGACGGCTTCGGCCTCGATCACCTTCAGCTTGAGTCACAAGACGTTCCCGAACCCGGCCCCGCCGAAGTGCATGTGCGCTTTCATGCAGCCTCGCTGAACTACCGTGACCTTTCCGTCGCGTTGGGGACATACAACCCGAAAATGGCCCTACCCCGCATCTTGGGCTCCGACGCTGCCGGGGAGGTCGTAGCAGTGGGCGCGCAAGTGACCAGCCTGCAGCCGGGCGACCGCGTTGCCGGGCTGTTTTTCCAGGACTGGCAGGACGGCGAGATCACGCAGGCCACCGGCAAAGCCGCGCTCGGCGGCCCCATCGATGGCGTCTTTGCCACCGACCGCCTGCTGCCCGCCACCGGTCTCATCCGCATGCCCTCGTCGCTCTCCTGGCAAGCAGCGGCCACGCTGCCCTGCGCCGCCGTCACGGCCTGGAACGCGCTGGTGGAAAAAGGCAAGCTGCACGCTGGCGAGACGGTGCTCATCCTGGGCACCGGTGGCGTCTCGCTTTTTGCTTTACAACTCGCCAAAGCCCATGGAGCTAAAGTCATCCTGACCAGCTCTTCCGACGAAAAATTGGCCCGTGGCAAAGCGCTCGGTGCGGACGAGACCATCAACTATCGAACCTCCCCTGAGTGGGACACAGAGGTCCTGCGCCTTACCGACGGTCGCGGTGTCGATCATGTCGTTGAGGTTGGCGGCTCCGGCACCCTGGCGCGCTCCCTCAATGCAGTGCGCGTCAGCGGGCATGTACACCTGATCGGCGTTCTCTCCGAACCCGGCAAAGGCGTGGATGTGCTGCCGGTGTTGCGAAAATCAATACATCTAAACGGCGTCTTCTTGGGCAGCCGCGCCATGTTCGAACGCCTCAATGCAGCCGTGGTCGCCACCCATCTCGAACCGGTGATCGACCGCGTCTTCCCCCTCGCGGAAGCGCGCGCCGCCTTCGCCCATCTCCAAAGCGGCAGCCACTTCGGCAAGGTCGTTCTCGACCTCACGTAACTCCGACACATCGAAACTGACACTTAGGCGACGTAGCGATCCAGCTCTGCAAAGACCTCCTGAACGCTCATCCCAACCGCAGTACCGGGCACCTTGAGCGCATCGGCGACTGCTATAAGTTCCCCTTCCACCTCCGCCCGAAAGGCCTTGCGCCGTTGCGGGTCAACCACCCACACCGCCCTCACCCCCATGCGCAGATAGTCGTCCACGCGTTCCTGCATCTCGCTCATCCGATCTTCCGGAGAAAGAATTTCGATGCACAACAGCGGTGCGGTACGCACAATCCGCTTATCTTCGATATGAAATGGAACGACGCACACATCAGGCACGCGATAGCGTGTATCGGCTACCTGAACCCGTTGTTCCGTCAGTGCGGATAGCTTCCAGTCCGTCTCCCGCGTGCGGAACATCCAATAAAAGAAACCTTGTAGTCGTGAATGTGGGATCTCGCCCAAGTTCCTCTCCAGCAGCCGTCCATCAACAAATTCCTGGTCAGGGCGGAAACTGCCCTCCAGGTACAGCTCTACGGGTGTTTTAGTGCCTGCTTGTTCTTGCGCATGAGTGTGCGGCACCATTTCAACCGCGGGCAGGGCAGCAGCCGCCATCAGCACCTCCAACGAACACCATAGACCACCAAGATCACCAGACTACAGGCAACGTCCCCGCATCTCTCCCGTAAAATAGAAAACACCGATGGCCTTTTCCCTTTTTGGAAAACGCGAAAAACCGCCCGATCCTCCTGAGCCGATTTCCCCCTCCGCAGAGCCCACACGGACTGAAACGGAACCGGAATCAGAGCGCCGCGGCGGTTTCTTCGACCGCATGCGGCAAGCCGTCACGCGCACACGTGATTCGCTGTCCACCTCCATCGCTTCCGTCGTTGCTCTCACCCGCGAGGTCGATGAGGCCTCGCTCGACGACCTCGAGTTCGCTCTGCTCGCCTCCGACATCGGCGCCTCCACCACCGACGAGATCATCGGCCGCCTGCGCGAGCGTGCCCTTCGCCACGGCATCGCCGACGGCGCTGAGCTCAAACGCCTTCTCAAATCCGAAATCCGCCGCATCCTCGACGGCGTCGCGACCCCTATCCCTCGCCCCGCCACCGCGCCCGAAGTCATCATGATGGTCGGCGTCAACGGCACCGGCAAAACCACCACCTCCGGCAAACTCGCCGCGTTATACCGCCGCGAAGGCCGCAGCGTGCTCCTGTGCGCCGCCGACACCTTCCGCGCCGCCGCCATTGAGCAACTCGAAGTCTGGGCGCAGCGCTCCGGCGTCGACCTCATCAAGACCAAGCAGGGCGGCGACCCTTCTGCCGCGCTCTTTGATGCCCTCGCTGCCGCCAAAGCGCGCCGCACCGACCTTGTACTTGTCGATACCGCCGGTCGCCTCCACACCAAAACCGACCTCATGAAGGAGCTCGACAAAATGCGTCGCACGGCCGAGCGTCAGGTGCCCGGCTCCCCGCACCAGACCCTGCTCGTCATCGACGCCACCACCGGCCAGAATGGCCTGCAGCAGGCGCGGCTCTTCACCGAGGCCGCTCGTGTCACCGGCATCGTGCTCACCAAACTCGACGGCACCGCCAAGGGCGGCATCGTGGTCGCCATTGCTCACGAACTGGGCTTGCCCGTCCGTTTCGCCGGCATCGGCGAAAAAATTGAAGACATCCTCCCCTTCGATCCAGAGACCTTCGTCGACTCCCTCCTCGCATAACTTCAGCGCTGAAGGCGCGGCTATAGAACAGCCTGGGCCGCAAGGCCCAGGTCATGAAGCTCCATCCGGCAGAGGGCTGAAAGCCCGATCTATGGGGCTTGAGCCGCGTGTGGAGCGCGTTACATCCATCGGCATTAAAGTCCACGCATACCTGAGCTCACCCGCCGTAAACGGTACTTTAGTTTCATTCCCGCCATTTGCGAATCGGAAGTAATAGCCGTTCCGTGTCAGTTCATGCACCAATCCACCATCCAGGAACTCTTACGGGGTATCTGCTTTGTTACGGGGTTGAGCCATCCTTAGGTATTGCTTCTGTCCGCTCCCTCCTGTAAAGGCGATCTCTCCCATGCATCAGTTCTTTCTCACCTTTTTTGCAGTACTTTTCTCCCTGTGCCATCACACCACGATTGCTAGATTCGACCTCCGTCCTTCCGCGGGTGCTCCCGTCAACGCGCGGCTTTCTTTTCCGGATCGCCGCGACCTCGCCCGCACGCCCGCTGCCGCCCGTTATGCTGAAGCAGCATGTGTCTCTTGCCTGGGGATGAACATCTCCTTCACCGCGCGTTAGCACTCGCCGAAGCCGCCGCGGCGTTTGCCTCGCCCAACCCCGCTGTCGGCTGTGTTGTCGCACGCGGTGACCAGCTTTTGGGCGAGGGGGCACACCGCTACGACCTCCGCGACCACGCCGAGATTGTCGCCCTCAAAGACGCCGCAACTCGTGGCAACAATCCACAAGGAGCAACCGCGTACGTCACTTTGGAGCCCTGCTTGCACCAGGGCCGCACCGGCCCCTGTGCCGACGCGCTGATCGCGGCGGGCATCGACCGTTGCGTGATCGCCACGATCGATCCAAATCCCCTGGTGCGCAACCACGGCGTCGCCAAGCTGCGTGCCGCCGGCATCGCCGTCAGCATCGCCGCGCCTGCATCGCCCATTGCGCAGGCCGCCCGGCGGCTCAACAATGCTTTCGCCTTCTCCATCCAGCACCACCGCCCCTTCGTGACTTTGAAAGCCGCCATTTCAGCCGACGGCAAGCTCGCCCCGTCTCCGCAAACCCGCGCCGCCGGCCGCGCACCTCACTGGCTCACCGGTCCCGCTGCACGCGCCGACGTGCAACATTGGCGTCATAGGGCCGACGCCCTGCTCACCGGTGTGGGCACGGTGCTCGCGGACGATCCCACGCTCACCGACCGCTCCACCCAGCCCCGCCGCCGTCCGCTGCTCCGCGTCGTGCTCGATTCACAGCTGCGCATGCCGCCCGATGCCAAACTCCTCCGCTCTGCCCAGGACGATCTGCTTCTCTTCACCGCAAACACCGCTTCAGCCAAGGAAGAGGATGCCCTTCGCCAAGCTGGCGCCCAGGTTCAGCGTGTGCCCGCAAAGGACGGTCGCCTCGATCTTGCCTCCATCATGGCCTACCTGACAGCCATGCCGATCCGCAGCCTCCTGCTCGAAGCAGGCTCCACGTTAAACGGCGCCATGCTGGCCCACGATTTGGTTGACGAGCTCGTTTTGTATCAATCCCCCGCAATCCTCGGCCCCGACGCCCTCCCCTTCGCCCTCGGTCTGCCCTCGCCCGAGCCGCTTTTGGCTCGGCTCACCGGTATCTCCCGCGCAAGCTTCCCCCACGGCGACGGGCGGGACACCCGCATCCACGGCTATCTGCACGATCCCTGGCAAGGCATCTGAAGGTTCACCACCCTCCCAAAACATCTGTCATCTCGACCGGAGTCCTCGCAGCTTCATCGCGAGGACGCGGCGGAGAGACCTGCAGCTTCGCTTCACCCATAACTTCATTGACCACAAGAACGCGCTACCCTGGAAACATGTTCACCGGCCTCGTCGAAACCACCGGCACTCTTGAATCTTTCGAGCCCACCAGCGGCGCACTGCGGCTCCGGCTTTCTGCCCCGACGCTTGCCGGCCGTTGGCGTGAAGGCGACAGCATCGCCGTCAACGGGGTTTGCCTCACCGCCATCCCGCTGCAGGAATCGGGCATCGCCCAACCCCATCGCTTCGCCGCCGATCTTGCTGCCGAAACCGTCAGCCGCACCACCCTCGCGCAACTCGCGCCCGGCGCCACCGTGAACCTCGAGCTGCCCACACCCGCCGGCGCTCCCCTGGGCGGTCACGTCGTGCAGGGTCACGTCGACGGCACCGCCACGCTCGTCTCGCTCGTCGCGCTTTCGCCCGACCTCGCCACCACCGACTGGCGCCTCACCATTGATCTGCCGTCCGCGCTGACGCCCTTCGTTCTCCCACAGGGCTCGATCACCGTAGACGGCATTAGCCTCACCGTCGCGAAGGTCCATCCACCCAGCCCCGCCGGCAACACCCGCATCGAGATCGCCGTCATCCCCCACACCTACCGCAGTACGCACCTGCACACCTTGGCTGCCGGGGCACCGCTCAACATTGAAGCCGACGTGCTCTCCAAATACGCGCAAAGGCAAAAACAAGCCTCAAACAAGGAATGGCTTACCGGCGCCTATCTCATGGCAAACGGCTACTGAACCGATGGCTCAACCGCCACAACACATCCGCAACGACGCCTTTCGAGCTCGCTGCTTTTAGCGCCAACGGCGCGTCCTATACGAGCCAAGGCCGCAGGGCCTAGGTCGCGGATCGGCTTCGTATCGAGGGCTGAAGGCTCGATCTATGAACGTCCCGCCAAGTCGAAAGCGCTCTAAAATAACCGCATGCCTGACGTCGCCGCCCCTGCCCGTCCCCGCTTCACCCTTCCGCTGCCTGCCGGCACCTTTAAAGCCTATCTTTTCGATTGCGACGGCACCGTGGTCGACTCCATGCCCCTCCACTACCTCGCCTGGCGGCGCGCGCTCGACGCGTGGCACTGCAAGTTCCCCGAAGCACTCTTCTATGCCTGGGGCGGCCGGCCCGTCGAGGAAATCCTAGCCGACCTGAGCCATGCGCAAGGCCTCACCATTCCCATCGCCGCAACCGCCGAGATCAAAGAGAGTTACTTCCACGAGGCCCTGCCGCAGCTCACCGCCGTGGCCGAGGTGCTCGAGCATATCGAAGACACCCACGGTCGCATACCGTTTGCGATCGTCTCAGGCGGCGGCCGCGAGTCCGTCAAGCGTTCCCTCGCGCAACTCGGCCTCCTCGACCGCTTTGAAACCTTCGTCTGCGCCGAAGACTACACCCACGCCAAACCTCACCCCGAGCCCTACCTCCTCGCCGCGAAACGCCTCGGCATCGACCCCGCCGCCTGCCTCGTCTTCGAAGACACCGACCTTGGCATCGACGCCGCCAGAGCCGCCGGCATGTCCTGGGTCAAAGTCCCCCACCCACTCGAGCGCCAGGCCAGAGCATCTCTCGATTCGATATAACTTCGTTATCTCGATCGCAGCAGAAGGGTCCTGGATGACTCCGTCGTCCGGATGTGTCAGCAACGGCAATGTCGTCACGCACCGGCATTCACCGCTGAGAGCGCGTCCTTTACCAGCCTGGGCCGCAAAGCCCAGGTCAGCAAGCCATTCGCTTGTGTTCGCAAAGAGCGAAGGGCGCGGCACCAAGCCGCGCCCTTCACTCTTACCACCAACGGCCTACAACGAATTCATATTATGTAAGAATTCGCTGTTATTCCGTGTTTTTCCCAGCTTGTCGGAGAGCAATTCCATTGCCTCTACGGGAGATAGCGGATTCAGCACCTTGCGCAGGATCCAGGTCCGCTGCAGTTCGTCCTTTGGAATCAGCAGCTCTTCCTTACGCGTACCGGAACGCTGGATGTCGATTGCCGGAAACACACGCTTATCCACCAGTTTGCGTTCCAGAATGACCTCCATATTGCCCGTGCCCTTAAACTCTTCAAAGATGACCTCATCCATGCGCGACCCGGTTTCGACCAGCGCCGACGCGATAATGGTTAAGGACCCACCCTCTTCGATGTTGCGCGCCGCCCCAAAAAACCGCTTCGGCCGTTGCAGCGCGTTCGAATCCACACCACCCGAGAGCACCTTGCCGCTTGGCGGCACGATAGTGTTGTAGGCGCGCGCCAACCGCGTAATGCTATCCAGCAAAATCACCACATCGCGCTTGTGTTCCACCAGCCGTTTGGCTTTTTCGATGACCATCTCAGCCACCTGCACATGTCGCGCCGCCGGTTCATCGAAGGTCGAACTGATCACTTCGCCTTTGACGGACCGCTGCATGTCCGTCACTTCTTCCGGTCGCTCGTCGATCAGCAGCACAATCAACACCACTTCCGGATGATTGGCCGTGATCGAGTTTGCAATCGACTGCATCAGCACAGTTTTTCCCGTACGTGGCGGCGCCACAATCAACCCGCGCTGCCCCTTACCCACCGGCGTCAGCAGGTCAAGCACACGGCCCGAAATGCCCTCACGCACGGTCTCCATCTTGATCCGCTCCTGCGGATACAGAGGCGTTAGGTTGTCAAACAGAATCTTGTTGCGTGTTTCTTCTGGAGACTCGAAGTTGATGGCTTCGATCTTCACCAAAGCAAAGTACTTTTCGCCCTCATGCGGACTCCGCACATTGCCTGAGATCGTGTCGCCGGTTTTTAAGTCGAACTTACGAATCTGGCTGGGCGAAACGTAAATATCGTCAGGCCCGGGCAGGTAGTTATAGTCGGGAGAGCGTAGAAAGCCATAGCCGTCGGGCAGAATCTCCAGCACGCCTTCAGCAAAGATATGACCCTCTTTTTCACTCTGGGCCTGCAAAATTTTGAAGATCAGGTCCTGTTTCCGCAGGGCACTTGTGCCGGCGATTTCAAGGCCGCGAGCGAGCTTGCCGAGTTCGGCGATGCTCTTTTCCTTCAATTCGGAGATGGTCATGTAGTTCAGGTACTTCTTTCAGTATTGGATGGGAGGTGCGGGAAGGATCGTCACAGCGGAGGGAACCGCGTAAGCGGTCTCGGAGGAGACCGCTTACAGAGCACTAGCGGAGGGGGGAACGTGCAGAGCGTTTGGGGCGGGGTACAACAGGGTAGGGTATTGGTGAAAACAGCCTATCAGAGGATGACTCTAGATCTCGACGATCGCATGTCAGTACCCGAACCGGCTTCGTAAAAGTATCGTGCGTTAGGCCGCGCGACGTTCTGTTGCGAGAAGCTCATCTTGCTCCGAGTCCAGTGACTCGTCGCCCATTGGTACAGTATCCTTGAACCGTTCCAGCACGTCGTTTGTCGTATCCTGCAAGCGGGTGTTCGGCTTGTGCAGTTTGCGCGTTGCTTTCGACGCGAGCTGGCAAAGCTGATATCGGTTATTCACGTGCGTGAGTGCTCCAAAAATCAAATCCGAGCGCATAATCTGTCTCCTAAATGTCTACGGGGAGGCCGGAGCACTTCATATTCCGCCGCCTTTACACAGTAAGAGGCGTACCTCGCGAAGAAGGCGTCGCCAAACCCTGCATGGCTTTCCCGGTTATTCATTAGACGCAACAAGCCAACTCAAAGGTGCGTCCGCTAAAAACTTTCACTTGTACAACTGAAATCCAGAACCCTGAGCCGACGATCGATCCAGTACGCAGGTACGTCGTAGGCCGGGCCTGCCATCAAGAAGCGTATCGGCGACCAATCCCCGATAGAACCCCGATAGACCGCACCAATCGGGAATGCTTTCGTCCGCCGTTCTTCGGTGACACTTGCACCATATCGTCTGGTGGGGCTTGGGTCAATCTTTTTTTTAGAAGAGCCGTGAAAAAACTACGGAAAACGGGATTCGCACTGGTCCCCAACTTCTACGTCGCCCAGTAACTCCGGTCCAACGTCCGGTACTGAATCGCTTCGGCTATATGCTTCACCGCGATCGCGTCCGCGCCCTCAAGGTCAGCCACAGTGCGTGCCACCTTCAAAATGCGATCATGCGCCCGGGCACTTAGGCCCTGCTGCTGCATCGCGCGCTCCAGCAACCGTTCCGCGTCGCTCGCCAGTTCGCAATACTGCCGTATTTGCGACGTGGTCATCTGTGCATTCGCGAACACGGCGCGACTTGCCGCGCTTTTCGAACCCTGCGTGCGCACACCAAATTCAAGAAAACGCGCATGCTGCCGCTCCCGCGCTCGCAGCACCCGTTCCCGGATCTGGGTCGACCCCTCGGCAGCCGTGCCGCTGCGAAGCTCCTTGTACTGCACCGCAGGCACCTCGATATGGATGTCGATACGGTCGAGCAACGGTCCACTCACCTTGCTTACATACCGCTGAATCATCGGCGGCGTGCACAAGCACTCCCGTCCTTTGTCATTGAAATACCCGCACGGACACGGGTTCATGGCCGCCGCCAGCATGAATCGTGCCGGGAAGCTCAAGCTCATCGCGGCCCGCGCAATCGTAACATTCCCATCCTCCAGCGGTTGCCGCAGAACCTCCAGCACATTGCGTGGGAACTCCGGCAACTCGTCCAGGAAAAGCACACCATTGTGTGCCAGCGACACCTCACCCGGTCGCGGCACCATGCCGCCGCCGATCAGCCCGGCATCCGAAATCGTGTGGTGCGGCGCCCGAAATGGCCGGTGCGTCACCAGCCCTTTATCGCGATTCAACACGCCCGCGACCGAATGAATCTTGGTCGTTTCCAGGGCCTCCTCAAAGCGCAGCGGCGTCAAAATCGACGGCAAACGCTTCGCCAACATCGTTTTGCCGGAACCCGGCGGCCCGATCATCAGAATGTTATGCCCACCGGCAGCAGCGACCTCCAAAGCCCGTTTCGCCACATGCTGCCCCCGCACATCGGCGAAGTCGGGCACGCCCTCCTGCGCCTCCGCGAGCAGTTCTTTCGACGCGACCCGCAGCGGCTCCGCGCCGATCGTTCCCATCGCCGCCCCGTTCAGCAGTTCGCGCACCTCCAGCAGCGTCCGCACCGGAAACACGTTCACGCCATCCACAACCGCCGCCTCGCGCGCATTGCTTATCGGAATGAGCAGATTTTTGATCCCCGCTGCCCGTGCCGCAATCGCGATAGGCAACATGCCCTGCACCGCCCGCAACCCTCCATCCAACCCCAGTTCGCCGACCAGCACAAAATCGTCCACCTGCTTAATGGCAAGCCCGCCATACGCCCCCAAAATGCCCACAGCAATCGGCAGGTCGAAGCCGGAGCCCTCCTTCTTCAAATCCGCCGGTGCCAAATTGATGGTGATCCTCGTAGGCGGCAAATCGAAGCCGGAGTTCTTGATCGCCGAGCGCACCCGGTCGCGGCTTTCCCGCACCGCCGCATCCGGCAGCCCCACGGTCGCAAACGTCTCCTCCTGCGTCTTTACTCCGGAAAAGTCCACCTCCACATCGATAATGTGCGCGTCAATGCCGTAAACCGCCGCCGAACGCGTCTTGAAAAGCATCTTGTTTGAACCGCCTGCTGCCGCTTCCGAGGGCTGAATCTGCGCTCAGTCTAGCAATGGCACACACCCGGCCAAATACCACTTCCGTCCTGCCCAACCGTTCCCCTGTACTGAAATCGGACACCGACGGACACCAAAGGCGCACCGCCTGATAGCCATCCAGCTCTACAATCGTTTAGGGCCCGTCAGAACGCATGAACACTAGTCTGTTTGAACTCTTCAAGATCGGCATCGGCCCATCCAGCTCGCATACCGTGGGACCCATGCGCGCCGCCTTACGCTTCGCACACTCCCTCGCGGCCAACCAGTTGCTGGACCGCACAACCCGGATCACCATCGAACTCTACGGCTCGCTCGCCCTTACCGGCATCGGGCATGCGACCGACCGCGCCGTTCTCCTGGGTCTGCTTGGCGAAGCCCCCGACACCATCGATCCCGCCACGGTCGCAGCGAAGCTAAGCACTATCCAGAACACCGCCGTCCTCCCGTTGCTCGGCCGTCATCCCATCCCCTTCCAGTCTTCCTCCGACCTCCTCTTGCATCGCGATCGGATGTACCCCGACCCACAAACGCCCACCCACCCCAACGGCCTGCGCTTCACCGCCATCGCGGTCACCAACCAGGTTCTCGCCAGTGAGGTCTTTTTCTCCATCGGGGGCGGCTTCATCCTTTCCGCCGAGGAGTTCAGCCGCACGGGTGCCGCAAACGGGACAGCACCCCGCCGCATCGTTCCTTACCCCTTCCGCTCCTCGCAGGAACTGCTCTCAGTCGCCGCTGCGCATGGTCTATCCATCGCAGAGCTCGTATTGGCCAATGAAATGGCCTTTATCGCCCAAGGGGAGCCGATCCGCCCGTCAGCGCAGCTCCACTCCCCCGCGCACGATCCGCGAACGGACCCTCTGCGGACGCACGCTCTGCAACCAGAAGAACCAGAAATAGAACAGCTACAACAGCGCAAATCAGAGATAGAACAGCGCATTCTCGCCCTCTGGGACGTCATGGCCGCCTCCATCGCACGCGGCATCGCCACCGAAGGCACCCTCCCCGGCGGCCTGAACGTCCGCCGCCGCGCCCCCGGCCTCGCCCGCCGTCTCGCCGCCATGGATGCCTCGGGCGCCACCACCGGCAAACCACGCGACCCCCTCGCCCCACTCGACGCCGTCACCCTCGCCGCCATGGCCGTCAACGAGGAAAACGCCGCCGGCGGCCGCGTCGTCACCGCCCCCACCAACGGCGCCGCCGGCGTCCTGCCCGCCATCGCCTACTACTTCCTGCACCACGCGAGCCCCGGATTGACCGATGCAGAGCGCACCGCCGGCCTTCTCCGCCTCTTCCTCACCGCCGCCGCCATCGGCATCCTTTATAAGGAGAACGCCTCCATCTCCGGCGCCGAGGTCGGCTGCCAGGGCGAGGTCGGCGTCGCCTGCTCCATGGCCGCCGGCGGCC
>CAXSZS010000016.1:0-20721 GCA_964242495.1 uncultured Acidobacteriaceae bacterium | reverse complement strand
GGCGAGCGCCTCCTGCAGGTCTTGGCTCTGCACGATCACGTTGGCTAGCGCGGTAAAGGGCGGGTACTGCGCGCCACGGCGAAAGTACATCTCCCGCGCCGCGAACTCCGGAAAATCATGTCGACGGGCATACAGGTGCACGTAGTGGTCCGGCTGATAGGTCTGCACCAGCACGCGCCCGGGCGCCTCACCGCGCCCGGCGCGCCCGCTCACCTGGGTCAGCAATTGAAACACCCGCTCCGCCGCCCGAAAATCCGGCAACCCCAGCGCAAAATCCGCACCGGCTACGCCCACCAGCGTCACACCATGGAGGTCATGCCCCTTGGCAATCATCTGCGTGCCCACTAGCAGGTTGATCTCGCCCGAGTGCAGCCGTTCCAGCAGCCGCTCCATATCGCCGCGCGTGCGCACCGTGTCGCGGTCCATGCGCCCCAGCCGCGCCCCCGGAAACAGTGCCGCCAGCCGTTCTTCGCCCTGCTGCGAGCCCGCTCCCAGATAAAACAGGTGCTCGCTTTCACACTGCGGACACCGCTCCGGCACACTCCGCCGATAGGCGCAGTAGTGACATTCCAACCGCTCGCCCACCCGCGCCGGCCCGCTCAGGTCCGCCTCGTTGCTCCCCTTGTGAAAGGTCAGCGAGATCGCGCAATTTTCGCACTGGATCTTTTCGCCGCAACTGCGGCACATGATCACAAAGCTGTAGCCACGTCGGTTCAACAGGATGATCACCTGTTCTCCGCGGTCGAGCGTCGCCTGGGTCTCCTCAATCAGCTGGCGGCAAAACAGCTGGTCCTGCCCGGTCGCGCGAAACTCTTCGCGCATATCGATCGTTTCCACCACCGGCAGGGGCCGGTCCTCCACCCGCGTCAGCATCTCGAGCCGCGCGTAACGGCCGGTGTCGGCGTTGTGCCAGCTCTCGAGCGAGGGCGTCGCCGACCCCAGCACAACCGTGCACCCGCGCAGCTTCGCCCGCATCACAGCCACATCGCGCCCATGGTAACGCGGTGTCTCTTCCTGCTTGTAGCTGGCATCGTGTTCCTCATCGACCACGATCAATCCCAACGCGGGCAGGGGCGCAAATACCGCCGAACGCGTCCCGATCACCACACGCGCCTCGCCGCGCCGGATGCGATGCCACTGCTCCGCACGCTCGTCCGGCGTCAGTTGCGAGTGCAGCAGCGCGACCTCATTGCCGAATGCGGCGACCATCTGCGCCGCCGTCGCCGGCGTTAGTCCAATCTCCGGCACCAGCAGCAACGCCCCTTGGCCCGCATCCAAGGCCCGCTGCATCGCCGCGACATACACCGCCGTCTTGCCCGAACCGGTGACGCCATACAACAGGTGCGGCTGAAAACCCCCCTTCGCCATGGCCGCTGCGATCGACGCCAGGGCCTCGGTCTGCGCTTCATTCAGGGTGTGCTCATGGGCGAAGCGCTTGCCTGCCCCATTCGTCAGGCCCGTGAGGTGAAACGCTTGCGGCGCCTCCTCCAGACGCACCAGACCACGGCGCACCAGCGTGCCCAGCGTCGTTTCCGGCACCGCCGCGCGCGCCAGTCGCACCTGCAGCTCCCGCACCCGCGCGCGCCCACCTGCCCCCGCCAGCTCCGCCATGGCCGCAAGCTGGTTTGCGTTCAGCCGCGGCAACCGCCGTGCCGGAAGGTCCACCCCTCCACTCACAGCTGCATCGGCTCGCGCCTCATCAGTGGCCTCACTCAAAGCTGCACTGGCTCGTAGCTCATCGCTCGTTTCCTCCGACTTTTCTTCAATGCCGGCTTCGGTCTTGACCTGCTCCTGAACACCGATCCCCACCAGCACCGCAACCTGCTCCACCCGCCGCGCATCGCGAGTCTCCGCCAGCGGCTCGCGCACCAACCAGCGCTTCTTGGCCATGCCATCGAGCAACGCCTTGTTCGCGCCCGTGGCCGCGCGCAGTGTCGGAATCTTTGCCGCCTCGCCTGATTCGAGATAGTTCAGCACGTTATATTCGCGGTTCTGGTCTTGGGCACTCAACCGTGACCTCCGCGACGATCCGCGCACCGCACTCTCGTACAGCACCCGCCGTCCTGCCTCGGCGATCCGGTACACCCACTGCCGCCGCACCTCCGCGCCCAGCGGCACCATCCCACGCAGCACCTCACCCAACGGCGCGCAATAGTACTCGGCAACCCAGCGGCCGAGCTCTAGCAGCTCAGGGCCAAGCAGAGCCCCTTCATCGAGCACCCGCTCAACCGCCTTGACCTCGATCTCCGGCGGGGCCGCATCCTCATGCAACCGCACCACGAAACCCACCAGCCGCTGCCCGCCAAAGGGCACCAGCACCCGCGCACCAACCTCGGCCTCGAAGTCCCCCAGCGCATAGGTGAACGCCTGGTCCAGCGGCACCGGCAACGCGACATCGCAAAACAAGCTCACGATCTAAGGGTAGCCGCTCGCCAGGCGAGGGCGCTCAATGCGTCTACGCAACGACCCTTGTAGCTGTTCTCGCTTGACGATAGCTGTGTCATCTCGACCGAAGCACGACAGCTTCTCCGTCGTGCGCAGTGGAGAGACCTGCAGTTTTGCTCGCGCCAGAACTACACATAAGGGAGAACGGCTCTAGGAGAAGTAACGCTGGAAGATGAGTCTCTTCAGGTTCATGGCTTGCTCACCCGGACAGCCACATTGTGCGATCTCAGCCGAGCCACCCGCGCGAAGTCCGAGCTCGCTGGCCGCTTCACGCATGATTTCGCCCGCGTTAAGCGCGGATCCCGCAGGCAACGCGAGAACCATACCACCGTCGTCCGCATTTGCAGTAACAAGGGCCGGAAAGCCATGGCGAGCCATTTGCAGCGCAACATCCTTCACGAAAACGAGATCTTCGGCATAGATCGGCGTCTTCAGCGTACCGGGCACCTCGAAAGCACACATTTCGTTAGCGCTTGCGATGGCAAGTGCCCGTTTCAAAGCGACACGGTCTTTTCCGAGCGACTTAACTTGATCCCGTAAAGCCATAATTCGGCCCGCGAGCTCGCCGGTCGGACTACCCACTGCCCTTGCGGCTGTGCCCAGCTGTTCAAAATCCTGCCGCGCCGCTCGCACCGCGCGCCCACCGCACAAAAACTCCACCCGCCACCCGGCCTTCGCCTTTTCCAATCGCCGCAACAGCAGCCCGCCGATGGCCCCCGTAGCGGACACATGCGTGCCGCCGCATGCGTTGAACTCCACCCCGGCCATCTCTACCACGCGCATTGGTCCCGCCCGCTCCGGCAGCTTGCGCAGCTGCCCCGCCGCCAGCATCGCCTCCGCCTCCTCGCGGCTGTGCCAGCGCGGCACCATCGGCCGGTTCTCAAAAATGAGCCGATTCGCCTCAGTCTCCACCGCCTCCAGCTGTTCCGGGCGGATCTCCCGCATGCCCTCCGGCAGCAGGAGATCGATCGTCGCTGTCTCCGCGCCAAGATGGAACGAAACCGTACGCGCCCCCAACTCGGTCAAAAACACCGCCGACAGCAGATGTTGCCCCGAATGCTGCTGGGTGTGATCGCGACGGCGTTCCGCATCCACACGCCCCCGCACCGCCGTGCCTGCTACGAGCGGCTTGCGCACAGAATGCCAAACCTCCCCGGCAGCGTCCTCCTCCACGCGCTCGACCGCGACCTCGAGCGTAGCTCCACTACGCGCTGTAGCCACCAGCACGCCCACATCCCAAGGCTGCCCACCGCCCTCGGGATAAAACGCCGTCCGATCCAGCGCCACCTGCCAAAGCTGAGAAACCTGCAAAGATTGAAGTTCTTCCGGCGACGGCCCCGCCGCCCGGCGCTCCGTCGCCACCAGCCGGATATCCGTCACCTCCGCTGTAAACTCCAGCGCGGACGAGTCGTAATAAAGCCGTTCCGCCATTGGCGCCGTCACTGTGCGCCACGCACCATCCGCTGCAGCAATGCCACCTCGCGCCGGCTGCCGATGACCAGAGGCGTCCGTTGATGGATCCCGGTCGGCTGCAGATCCAGAATCCGCTCCGTCCCATTTATCGCCAACCCGCCCGCCTGCTCGGCAATCATCGCCAGCGGATTGGCCTCATACTGCAGTCGCAGCTTACCTTCCGGGGCGTTCTTTGTCGGCGGATACAGAAACACGCCGCCCTTCAGGAGCGTGCGGTGAAAATCCGCCACCAGGCTGCCGATGTAACGCGCGCTGTACGCCTTGCCGCCCAACTCCCCCTGCAGCAGTGCCGCGATGCCCTCGCGGTAGCCCGCCGGCCACCCTGCCGCATTGGCCTCATTGGCCGAGTAGTACACCCCCTGTTCGGGCATCTCGACCCGCTCAGCCGTCTGCACAAACTCATCCTTCTCGCCCAACGTAAACGCACTCACCCCATCGCCCAGCGTGGCCACCAGCACCACCGAAGGCCCATACAGCACATACCCCGCCGCCACCTGCGCCGCGCCCGCTTCGAGCACTGCAGCTGCGACATCCTGCGTCCCCTCGGCCAGCAGGCGCACGCCGAAAATGGTGCCCACATTTACGTTCACATCGATATTCGACGACCCATCCAGCGGGTCGAAGCTCACCGCGAACCGCTTGCCACCTTCATCCTTGTGAAACAGCACGGGCGTGTCATCCTCTTCGCTCACCACGCCCACCACGCCGACACAATGGCGTAAAACCCCCGTCATCACCTCATTCGCAAACACATCCAGCTTCTGCTGCTGTTCACCCTGCACATTGTTGCCGCCCGCCGCGCCATATACATCCTCAAGCCCGCCCAGACGAATCTTCGCCGCAATCTGCGCCGCCGCCTGCGCCACCGCATACAACACATCGCTCAGCTCCGGATGCTTCCCACTCGCCGCCCATTCCTCAACCGTGATCCCTTGCACTCAATCCCCCCGCGCCAGCCGCACGCGACCTCGCTCAGCCGAAATTAGCATCGATTCCAATCGTGTGCTACGGGCTAGTTCTTCAATGTCCCGTCCTGCGGGAATGGTCATTTCACTTCCGGCCACAGGGACATCATCGCGGTTGACGCGAGGACGCAAGGTAGTGCTGGTCTAGAGATTGCCGGAGCAGGCTCTTAATCACTGCTTGACGGCTTATGTTCAACTCCTGAGCCGCCCGGTCCAACTCTTGGAGCATGGGCACAGCGAAGTCCACGTTTACTCGTTGAACTTTGGGTGGATGGACTATGCCGCCTGTACCGGTGAAGAATCGGGAAACGCTTTCCCCGGCATCGGCCATTTCTGCAATTCGCTCCGCGTCGAGCGGGGCACTTGCTTCACGAACGTCTTGCATACAGTTGCCTCTCCTCCTCCGTTGCCTTCCAGAGAGTCACAAGCCAGGTAAACTCCCTTCGGCGTCTTCGCGTACTTCATAGATCACGCTGTATAGCTTCCCGTGTACCCATCCGATCGCGCGAAATTGCTCCGGGAGATCGGACCGCTGATCGCTGTAGTAGGGCAGCTCGAAAAGCTCTTGGGCCTGCTCGAAGCCGATACCTCGCTTCGGGTTGGACCGGAGCAGCTGGCTCTTCCCGGGATCGAAGCGGAAGCGCACGGGTGTAACTGTTATACCACTCTCGGCTTCTCTCTAGCCTTGCTTAGGATGTGCTTGAGTCAAACATGTTCTCCCAAACCTGACACCTAGCATGGTCAAAATTCTCGCCTCCCCTACAATCGAACCCATGGTCTCGCGCCGCCGCTTCCTGCTCTCCGCCGCCGCCTCCGCACCTGCACTCACACTCTCCGCGCAGCAAAAACCCAGCGCCCCGCCCGGCGGCGAAAACAAGCTCCCCGCCCCTATCCTGGCGCTCACCGACCGCACCCACGAGGCCAAACCCATCGCACCCCCGGAGCGCGAAGCCCGCCTCGACCGCGCCCGCGAGCTCATGAAGGAGTTCGGTCTCGACGCCATCCTCATCACCACTGGCGCCTCGCTCTCCTACTACACCGGCGCTCGCTGGTACCAATCCGAGCGCCTCTTTGCGTACATCATCCCGCAGGCCGCCGCCCCCTTCGTCATCTGCCCCGCGCTCGAGCGCGACCGCCTTGCCGAACTGCTGCTGCACTTCCCCGAGCGTGAATCCACGCTCACCTATCTGTGGCAGGAAAACGAAGACCCCTTCCTCACCCTGCGCCGCGCCTTTGCCGAAGAAAACATCACCACCGGCACCCTGGGTGTCGAAGAACACACCCAATTCGCCTTTTCCTACGCCATCGCCAAAGCCTGCCCTGCGCTCAAGATCGTCTCCGCCACCCCCGTCACCGCCGGCTGCCGGTCTATCAAAACTCCTGCTGAGATTGCGCTTCTTCGCTTAGCCAACCAGATCACGCTGGATGTCTATCGCGCGGTCTATCTTTCCTGCGCTCCAGGCAATACCAATCAGCAGGTCTCCGACCTGATTGGAAAGGCCTACGCGCGCTGTGGGGTGCAGGGCGACGCCAGCTGCAACGTGGGCTCCAACAGCGCCGTCCCGCACGGCTCTGCCAAACCGCAGGTCATCCACGAGCACGAGGTCGTCATGATCGATGACGGCTGCACCGTCGACGGCTACACCTCCGACATTACCCGCTCCTGGGTCTACGGCACGCCCACCGACCCGCAGCGCAAGGTCTTTGACCTCGTGCACCAGGCGCAGTCAGCCGCCCTTGCCGCCGCCCAGCCCGGGGTCCAGATGCAGGCGGTCGACGCCGCCGCGCGCAAGGTCATCGTCGATGGCGGCTACGGTCCCGGCTACGACGTCTTCTACCATCGCGTCGGCCACGGCATCGGGCTCGACATGCACGAGTGGCCCTACCTCGTCGGCGGCAACACCCAAAAGATCCAGCCCGCCATGGTCTTCTCCGACGAACCCGGCATCTACCTGCCCGGCAAATTCGGCATTCGCCTCGAAGACGACATGCACATCACCGAAGCCGGCGCCGAACTATTCACCCCCCAAAGCCCCAGCTTGGAACACCCCTTCGGCGGGGACACGGCGGTAACAAAAACCTAAGCCAAATCGCGATAACGATGTACTTGTTAGCTACACAGTAGCTGAGTCGTCATCCTGAGCGACAGTACTTGAGTCGTCATCCTGAGCGACACCTATCTGTGTCATTCCCGAAGGGAATCTGCGTTTCGACCCCCCAACGCGCGCCGCAAGCGGTCAGGCCAGTGATGAGCTGTCATCCGGTAGACGCTAAGTCTCTCGATCCAAGATTGATTCACAGTTAGTGTGTACACACCCTTGTCCTTCCAGGTCGCAGTTAACGTATGTTTGCCTTCCTCAAGGAGTTGGAAAGCTTCGTTATAGGTCAACGCATAAACAACCGTACTGGCCGGATCATCTACGTACCACACATAAGTCATAAGAAGATTGCGCGTATGTTCGTACTTGCGATCCAAACTGAACCGCGCACCTCGATTCGCCTTTAATTGAATCGGGCAAGCTAGAAAATAGGGTGTCGTTCCTTCGCGATCCTGGTAGGCAATGAGATCGATGCCTCTGTCCCGTATCGGCTGAGCGACTTCGACACCGCCAGCCAGGAGTTGAGAGATGAGGTAATGCCGACCACTCAATTCAATCTTCTGTGTGTCTATATCAAGATTCATCATAGTCATTCTGTCGAAGGCAGCACCAGCAGCTCCACCCCACTCGCAGCCCCCACCTCATGGAACACCGTCTCCGTCGCCTTCTGAAAATGCTCCGGCCGCGCCTTGGAAATATCCATAAATGTCTGCGGATTCCGATCCGTCAGCGGAAACCACGAGCTCTGGATCTGCACCATGATCCGGTGCCCTTTGCGGAAGGTATGGTTCACATCCTGCATCCTAAAATTCACCGCCGTCACCTGCCCCGGCAGCAACGGCTCCGGATGTTCCCATGAGTTGCGGAACTTCGCACGGAACGGCTCGCCGCGCACCAGCATCTGGTATCCCTGCAGGATCACCGGCGCCGCCGCGGTCACGTGTTTGCCCTCGGACGCCCCTTCATCCGGGTCCTTAAAGTCGTCCGGATACACATCGATCAGCTTCACATCGAAGTCCGCATCCGTGCCCGTCGACGCCACCTTCAGCTTCGGCGCTACCGGTCCCGCCACGGTCACATCCTCCGTCAGCGGCGCCGTCTGGTAAACCAGCACATCGGGGCGCGACGCCGCAAACCGCTGGTCGTCGGCCATGTACCGTTGCGGCACATCCGGCCCGGTCACATACGCCGTAAACGGTACCGGATGCGCCGGATCGCTTACATACTCGTCTTTGCTCGTAGCCGCTGAAGGCGCATCCCAACCCAACCCACCGATAGCTTGCAGATACAGCATGCGCGGCTTGGCCGTAGGCGGAGGCCACGCCGGGTACTGCTTCCAAACATCGGTGCCCGTTTCAAACGTGTAGGCCTTCGGCAGCGGCGTCCTGGCCTTGTCCTTCAACCAGTGCTCAAAAAAGGGCGCTTCGATCTTGTCGCGATAAAACACCGCCGTGTCCGACCCAAAGCTGATATCTCCCAGCCGCGCCCCCGTCCCCATCGCCCATCCGCCATGCACCCATGGGCCTTCAACGAGCGTGTCCTCCGGCGCCTCCGGGCTCAGCTTGTCCACCGCATGAAACACCTTCACCGGCCCCGCCAGATCCTCCGCATCGAACCACCCACCCACTGCCATCACCGCCGCATGCACCCCATGCATGTGCGGCGTCAGATTGCGCTTCTGCCAGTACTCGCCATAAGTCGTGTGGGTAACTTGATCGTGAAAGTACGCATTCGTTCCCCCCGCCGGCGAATCCAGATGCGCCAGCGTACCCATGCCGAGATAGTACGCATACATATCCTGCATCGGAAAATCAAAGCCCGTCGGCGGCTCCACCGTCAGCGGATTCTTCTGCGGCGCGAAGTATGGCGCATAGAACGAGTGGTTCGCATCCAGCATGAAGGCACCGCCATGGTACGCATCGTCCCCCATCCAAAGGTCCATGATGGGCGCCTGCGGGCTCGCCGCCTTGATCGCCGGATGGCTGTCGACAATGCTCGCCGCGGTATAAAACCCCGGATAGCTGATGCCGAGGATGCCCACCTTCCCATTGTTCCTTGCTACATGTTTCAGCAGCCAGTCAATCGTATCGCTCGTATCGGTCGATTCATCCAGGCCCTTGCCGTCCGCGTGCGTATCGCGACTCGGCGTCATCTCCACCCACGACCCCTGGCTATTCCACCGCCCCCGCACATCCTGGCAAACCAGAATATAGCCGCTTTCCAGCAGCTTTTGGTTGTACGTCACGCGCGGCGCCACCTTGTCCGGCCCATACGGCGCACAGCTATACGGGGTACGCGTCATCAGAAACGGGTACGGCCCGGCATCGCCGTACTGGCTGGCGATAGGCGTATACACAGCCGTATACAGCGTCACGCCGTCGCGCATCGGCACCTGGTACTCGTGCTTGGCAAAATGCGTCCCGAAGAACGTCTGCATGCGTTCCATCCGCTGCTGCGGGGAAAGCTCCGACGTAGCGACCTGTGACTCCGTCTGCGCCGTTTGCGCCACCATCACCAATGATGAAATCCCCAATACAGCCGCTGCCACGGACCGGGTAAGCCAAGTTTCAATCATCCTTCTCCTTCTCGTTTCGCTTCCGCCGATTCTACGGCCCAGCTTCAAAGCCTGTCCTGAGCGCAGTTAAGGGACGCCGCATAACGTGGATACTCCTCGGCTTCACCCGCTGAGGTAGACCTCGCTTCGCTACGGGCAGAGGCCAGGGTTTTCTAGCGGCTATCCCTATCTACAAAGCCATCTCGAATGAAAGGGATCGTTTTATCGTCTGCGCAGTGGAGAGACCTGCAATGCTGCAAGCTCCACCATTACGCTCGCGGGAAACCTACCCTAAGCGTGAGTCGTATCTTCATGAAGGCCGGCACGCCCCCGCCCCGCCAATCGCAGCACCAACCGCTCCAGCACGAGCCGTTTATCCGGCGGGCTCGAGCGCAGCTCGGCATCGGCTCGCGCAATCGCCCGCAAGCTGTTTTCCAGCTCGCCGCGATCGCGATACCGCCGCGCCTGCGCAATCAACGCATCGGCCGCGAACGGCGCCACCCGGAACCCCGGCCACAGCACCTGCCACATCGCCCGCTGATCCTTAACCTGTTTTTCATTCAGGATCAGCATCTGCCGAAAGGTTTTCGCCAAGGAAAACACATGCCCAATCGCCGCGTCCTCGCCGTCCGAGGCATTCAGCAAGCCCCCCAGCAGCGCCAACGCCCGCGGCGCATCCCTGCCCGTGATCGCGTCCGTCAGCTCATACACGCTGTTCTGCTTGGCCGAAGGCACCATCCGCTCCACGTCCGCTACGACGATCTCCCCAGCCCCGCGCGCTCCGGCCTCCAGCAGCAGCTTTTCCAACTCGCTGGCCACGCTGAGCATATCGGCCCCAAGCGCCTCCACCAGCTCGCGCGCCGCATCCTCAGCCAGCCGCATGCCCTTTGCCTGCGCCTCCGCCTGGCTCCAAAGCACCGCATCCGCCTCGGACACCCGCTGCAACTCCACGACCCCGCAGCTTTCCCCCAGAGTTTCACGGATCTTCTCGGCTTTTTCCTTGTCCGCAAAGTCCATCCGGCGCAGATCCGCGGGCAAAGCGAAGTGGTCCGCCACGAAAATCAGCAGCGCCTGTGAGTTTGGCCGCCGAAAGTACGCATCCAGCGCCGCGAACTCTTCTTTCTTCTGCCCCCGGCCATATAGGGTCTTCACGTTTCGTAAAAACAGCACCTGAAACGGCGCCATCAGCGACGGGGTCTGCGCCAGGTCCACCGCCTCGAAGATAGAGGTGTCCGCCAGATCCAGATCGTGCAAGCAGAACTCGTGCAGATCAGCCGGCACCAGTGCCGCGAGCACCCCAGCACGCGCCCGGCCATATAAGAACGCCTCGTCCCCCAGCAGCACATAGCCAGGACGGCGCGCATCACCGCGCACCTCCGCCACAAAGCGGTCCACGGCCGCAAAACTCCGCAGCGCTGCAACGGGTGGGGACGCAGCCGGAGCCATCAGCGGAAACTCTCCTGCATGTCGCTCACCAGCGCCTGCGCGAAGTCCTTGGACAACCGCCGCACCGCCGCGCTGTCTTCCTGCACGAACCCCGACAAATCCTGCGTGGATTGGTACTGCTCCCGCCAGGAGAAAGCATCGTTGCGATACAGCACCGTTCCATCCCGCGCCACCAAGCGCACCGCGGCAGATATCGTCACCAGATAACTCGACGTCTGCCCGCTCGACGAGTCATACGTCAGCGGCGTCACGGCTTCGCTCACAATCGTGCCGCGCAGTACGGCATCGGCATTCGCCATGCTCGTGTTGGCATCTGCCGAACTCGTGCTGGCACTTGCCGTGCGCGTGTCGACCGCCGCCCCGCCGGTGTCGGCATTGCCCGGCACCGCCGTCAACACCCGGTACCGCGTGCTCAGATTCAACTCGCGTACTACCGCCTGCGTAAACAGCACCTCCGTCCGAAAACCCTGCACCCGCGTCGCAAAAATCGGTACAGCCAACGTGTGCACCCCCGGAGGCACATGCGTCGCCGCGCCCACCTGGTGGTACCCGCAGCCGGCAGGCAGGGCGAACAACATGCAAGCCATAACGTGCCGGAACACATGCGTGGAGACTCTGCTCATGGCTGGACTTCATGCCTTTCGACCTTCACGTAGTACAGATCCTCGGCCACTTGGAACGCCTCAGGCGAACCCGCCCACACCACACTTTGCCTCCTCTGCGTGGAAGGGGTCACCGTCGTCCAATGCATCGGATCGCCGACCCGAATGGGCATGGCAAAACCGGCTTCGTCCGCCTTCCAGCGGTAGGTCATCCGCTTCTGCAGCGGATCGTACGCCAACTGCAAAACCGGCACTGCGGCATGGCGAAGATATTCATCGAAAACCGGGGTAAGCGCCAGCCCGGTGCGCGTATTCCACCACGCGACTACCTCTTCGGTGGTGGTCGTCTTGTACTTGAACTGCTGATAGAAGTCATGGATGTCGGCAAACCATTTGGCATCATCGCCGATGACGCTGCGCAGTGTGTTCAACATCAGCGCGCCCTTGAAATATTGATCCTCCGGCGGCTCTGCATTCGTGCCGCGCGGTGGGATGATGGGCCGCTGGTTATCGATCTTTGGCTTCAGTCCGCCAAGGTATCGCAGCGCATCCGCATGTCCCCAGCGGTACTCCACATACAGTGCCTCCATGTACGTCGTCCAGCCCTCATGAATCCACATATCGGCACGGTCGGCAGCCGTAACCGCATTGCCGAACCACTCGTGGCCGCTCTCGTGAATGATGATGAAATCGAACCTGGGACTGATGCCGACACCCGTCCAATCGCGCCCGTAATACCCGTTTTCGAAGTGATTGCCATACGCCACAGCGGACTGGTGCTCCATCCCGGCGTAGGGCACCTCGATGAGCTTGTAGCCGTCCTCGTCAAAAGGGTATTCGCCAAAGTAGTGCTCATACGCATCGAGCATCTCCGGCACCTGCGCGAACTGCACCTTGGCCCTCTCCACATTCTCCGGCAGCACATAGTAATCCAGCGCAGTCGCTCCGTGCTTCGGTCCTTCAAAATGCTGGTAGTTGCCGATGTTCAGCGCTACATCGTAGTTGTTGATGGGGTAATGCACACGCCAGCGCCACTCCGTGTATCCATCTCCCAAATCACGCGACCCTTCGAAGCGGCCATTTGAAACATCCATCAAGCCGTTCGGCACAGCGACGGCAAGCGTCATGCCTTCCTGTGGCTCATCCCGCCACTGATCCTTATTTGGCCACCAGATCGACGCTCCCTGCTCCGCTCCCTCACACGCCGTCGTAATCCACGGTTTTCCCGTCTTGTCCTTGTCGAACGAGAAGCAACCGAAACGGCCCGTCGTGACCGGATGGCCCGCGTAGGCGATCTTCACCGTATATGCCTGTCCCTCGCGCAAACTTTGTGGGAAATCCACCCACAACGTACGCTCCTCACGGGTGTAACCAAGCCTTTGCCCAGCGAGACTGATTTCGTCGATGGTCAGGTTGGGTGCGAGCTCCAGCTGTATGCGCCGCCCATCCGCCAGCATGCGAAACCGGATCTCGTTCGATCCACGGAGTGTCTGCGTGACCGGGTCCACCCGCAGTGCCAGGGCATAGGAGAGCAGATCGTTATTGGCTCGGTACGGGCCGTAGCCGCCGCGTAAAAGATCATCGTGCGTCGGTGGTTTCAGCGCATCGGGCGTATGCACCTGATCCGGCTTGCCCGTCGCTCTCGCGCCCTGCAATGGTGCTGCCTGTGCAGTAACTTTGTCTTGGCCGGGGTCGGCTTGAGCGTGTGCAGAACCGCCGGGCCATAATGCGAGTAACCACACCCCTAACCCGATCAAGCCTCGCCTCATGATCCGTAGTATCGCATCGGACGTAGGACCCCCACAAAGACGGCGGGCATCACAGGTCTTCACTTCTTTCATTCATTTGCCTGCTACAGAGCTGAAGAGGAAGGCCCGAATAGCCGGTCGCGGCAGACAGTTGTCGCCATGTAGCATCGGCGAAGTCATCCTGAACGCACCTGGGGTCCCAGCGAGTGTCTTTGCTCGTTTGGATGGAAGTTCAGAACTTTGTCCTCTTCTGCACTACCCGCGGAGCCGGGTAGAGAACTCACTCGTTGCGAAATCCGTGTGATCAGCAATCCTGATCATTGTTAAGTGATTGCCTTGATCTCTTCACCCGAGCCAACGATCAAACCTGCTTATATGCCTCCTAAAGCAGACAGAGCAGCCCGAAGGCTGCTCTGTCTTTTACATCCATCCGCGAGCGGAAACTTACGCCGGGTTCGGTGCACCCTCGCCGAAGCCAGGCTTACGGCCACCCTCCGGTTTCAGAACCTGCTGCGTGTCGCCCGAACCTGGGCCCGGATCAACCGAGGCCAGAGCCGACCGCATTGGCGGCAATTCCTTACCGGCAATAATCAGCTCAATCTCAGCGGAATCCAGCGTCTCCCGCTCCAGCAGAGCTTGCGACATGCGATGCATGATCTCCTGGTTGGCTTCGAGCAGGCTGTAGGCCGACCGATACGCCGAGTCAACAAACCCCCGTACCTCCGCGTCGATCTGCTTCGCCGTGTCGTCCGAGAAGTCACGTGATTGGCCGATATCCCGTCCCAGGAAGACTTCCTGCTCCTTCTTGCCGAAGGTCATCGGGCCCAGCTTGCTCATGCCGAACTCGCATACCATCCGCCGCGCCAGATCGGTCGCGCGCTCGATGTCGTTTCCGGCACCCGTGGTCATCTTCTTGAGGAAGATCTCCTCGGCGCAGCGCCCGCCCATCATCATCGCCAGCTTCGTCTCCAAATAGTCCTTGGTGACCGTGTGCTGGTCTTCTTCCGGCAGGTACACGGTAACGCCGAGTGCCATGCCGCGCGGAATGATCGTCACCTTGTGCAACGGATCGGAGTGCTCGCGCAGCGCCGACACCAGGGTATGCCCGGCCTCATGGTATGCCGTGATCTTCAGCTCTTCCGGGCTGCGCAGCATGCTTTTGCGCTCCGCTCCCATCAGCACCTTATCCTTAGCAACCTCGAAGTCGAACATGTGCACCGCTTTGCGGTTGAAACGCGCTGCTGTCAGTGCTGCCTCGTTCACCATGTTGGCAAGATCAGCTCCGGAGAAGCCCGGGGTACCACGCGCCAGGATGTTGAGATTCACATCCTCCGCCATGGGTACCTTCTTGGAGTGGACGCGCAACACCTCTTCACGGCCACGGATGTCGGGACGATCAACCACTACCCGGCGGTCGAAGCGACCGGGCCGCAGCAAGGCTGGGTCAAGCACATCCGGACGGTTCGTCGCGGCGATCAGGATCACTCCATCGTTCGCCTCGAAACCATCCATCTCCACGAGCAACTGGTTCAGTGTCTGCTCACGCTCATCGTGTCCGCCGCCGAGACCTGCACCGCGATGCCGCCCGACAGCGTCGATCTCATCGATAAAGATGATGCAAGGGGCATTCTTCTTGCCCTGCTCAAACAGATCGCGCACGCGGCTTGCGCCAACGCCGACAAACATTTCTACGAAGTCCGAGCCGGAAATCGAGAAGAACGGAACATTGGCCTCACCCGCCACAGCACGCGCCAGCAGGGTCTTACCCGTGCCCGGAGGTCCCACCATCAGCACGCCCTTGGGAATGCGCCCACCGAGCCGCTGGAACTTCTGCGCTTCCCGCAGGAATTCGATGATCTCCTTCAGCTCTTCCTTCGCCTCGTTTACACCGGCGACATCCTTGAAGGTGACCTTCTTCTGCTGCATGCTCAGCAGGCGTGCTCGGTTCTTGCCAAAGCTCATTGCTTTGTTTCCGCCCGATTGCATCTGCCGCATCATGAACAGGAACAGTGCCAGAATGACGAGAATCGGCGCAACCTGCAGCAGCAGCGAGAACCACAACCCACCCTGCGGGTCATCAATGTTCACGTTTACGCCATGGTCGCGAAGGTCCTTGTACAGCTCCGGGTAATTCTGCGGAATGGTTGTGGAAAATGTCTCCTTGCCATCCTTATATTTTCCCGTCGCCTTTGTCCCGGACACGGTCACATCCGTGATCTTGCCCGAATCCGCATCGTTCTGCATCTCCGTCAAGCTGATCGTACGATTGTGGCCCGCATTCATATTCTTGAGCACAAACTGCCAGCCCACCAGCAGGCAGGTTACGGCGACTACCCAGATCAATAACTGTTTGACCGTCGAGTTCAATGGACCCCTCGTTTCTAAACCCTGGGTCTGCGTTCCAAAAGCATCCCAACTGAATCAATTCCAGTGCGGGGGAGCGATCCAAACAAGACCTGCCCATTAGACGACAGCTGCAGCGAGAAGGTGCATGGGCGGCGTTCTCGCTTTGCCCGTAAATAGACTTCCCCCAATACTACCTCCCGGTTCTCCCTCGCGGCGGCACTGTTTCACCGTTTCTCTACATCTTCGGCGGTAGAAGTTTCATATCGGGAAAGTCGAAGCTCGCGCGCAGACCTTTCCGCGCGCAAACCATTCGCCAGTTCCAAACGAGTGCCGATCCGCGGTCCGCGCTGCGAGCCCAAACGCGCCCCTTGCGCCTCCGGCCCAACCCCCACCAACGCGAAAAGCTTGCCCGTCTCCTCCGAAGTTAACCGGCATCCCAGTGTCGCTGCGGCGGCCCTTAACATACGCCGCCGCAGGGCCGGTTCCATCCCCTTCAGGCGCTCCAACTCAATCGCAAACGCCCGCTCGCCCACCGCCGTGCTCACCGCCCGGCCGCCGCCGCGCACCGGTTTGCCGGGCAGCAGCAGCCCCGGCAGGTACCGGGCCACCTCAGCCCGCCAATACAGCTCTTCCTCCCGCGCGATGGCTGCCGTACGGGCGAGCAACACGTCAATTCTCGGGTTGAAGTCGCGCAAAACCGGCATCAGTTCATGGCGCACGCGGTTGCGGGTCAGGCTCAGGTCGGCATTTGATCCATCCTCCCGCCATGGCTGTTGCCGCTCGCGGAGATACGCCTCGATCTCCGCCCGCCGCACCTCCAGCATCGGACGCACCACGCGACCGCCCCCAGGCTCACTGCCGGCGGGCCGCCCCCGCCCGCCAGCCATCCTACCAACCGCAAAGCCACCGGCCCCGGAGCCATCGTCTGCGGAGCCGCCGATAGCAGACCCTCCTCCCGCCAATATCGGAGAAATGCCGCCCAAACCCTCTGTCCACGCCCCCCGCAGCAGCTTCATCACCACGGTCTCCGCCTGGTCGTCCAGCGTATGCGCCGTGGCCACGCTGTCGGCCTGTCCCTCGGCGAGCACCCGCTCAAACACCGCATAGCGCAGATGCCGCGCCGCCTCCTCGATCCCCTCCCGTGCCGCTGCCTGCCGCGCCCTCGTGTCGACGCGCTCCGTGCGCAGCGGCACCCGAAGCCGATCGCAAAGCTCTCGCACAAACCCCGCGTCTGCGTCCGCTTCGGCCCCGCGCAGGCCATGGTGCACGTGCACCGCGCTCAGCACCACCCCGAGCGACTCCTTTGCTGCATTGGCCTCATGCAGCCCCAGCAGCATCGCCACTGAATCCGCGCCACCCGAAACCGCGCAACACACCCGCTCGCCCGCTCGCCAAAAATCGCGGTACAGCCCTTCCAATCTCGCCAACGCCTCTTTGCCTCCATCCTGTCGATCACTTATACCGTGCCCATCGCTCACTCATACCGCGCCCATCGCTCGCCTTCCGCAACCGCATCCTGGTCCGGAATCCCCTCCAAACGGTATACTCGCGTTCCCATGGCAGTTTTTGTGATCCTCCCCGCAGCCGGCATCGGCACGCGCATGGCTTCGGCCTCCGGCGGCGCCCCCAAGCAGTTTCTATCCCTGCGCGGCGTGCCCGTCCTCGTTCATGCCATTCACGCCTTTCTGCATCTGCCGCAGGTCACCGCTGTGTACGTCGCCGTGCGGGAGCCGGAACAGGAGCGCCTGCATGACCTGCTCGCCGAGCACGGCCTCGCCGACCGCGTGCACATCGTCTCCGGCGGCGACTCCCGGCAGGACTCCGTAGCCAACGCCCTGGCGGCCCTGCCCTCCACCGGCGAAAACGCGAGCCGCGACATCGTTCTCGTCCACGACGCCGTACGCCCCCTCATCGACCCCGCCACCATCGCCCGCACCATCGAAGCCATCGAACGCCACGGCGCGGCCATCGTCGGCATGCCCGCCGTCGATACTATCAAGCAGGTCGAGCGCACCGCCGACGGCGCCCTCATCACCGCCACCATCCCCCGCGAGCTCATCGTCCACGCCCAAACCCCCCAGGGCGCCTTGGTCCCACTCATGCGCCGGGCCTTCGCCGAAGCCGCCGCCGACGAGTTCATCGGCACCGACGAGGCCAGCCTCCTCGAACGCGCCGGCATCCCCGTCCACGTCGTCCCCGGCACCGCCCGCAATCTGAAAGTGACGCAACCCGGTGATCTGGAGGTTGCTGAGTTCTATTTAGCGGGCTGATGCTGCTTCATCATGGCAAGCAGCATTCACCGCTGATCTGGCAGAAAGCTAACTTCGAGATCGTGTGACACGCGCACCCGTATCGCTGCGACTGTTAGGTACACTGCGCCTGTGAGGCTGCACACATGAAGGATCACTTTGCACGAGCTGTCGCAATCTATGCAGCAGTCGTCACTCTTGTTGGTATGAGCTATGTGCTCACCGGAGCTCGAACACCTAGTCATGAGCAAGTTCAAGAGTTGGACGTTGAGCGAATTAACATCCGCGAACCGAACGGCACCCTAAGAATGACTATCTCCAGCCACGCGAGAATGCCCGGCCTGATCATGGGCGAACAGGAATATGCTCGACCCGACCGGCCCCAAGCAGGCATGCTCTTCTATAACGACGAAGGAGCTGAAAATGGTGGTCTGATTTTCAATGGCAGTCTTGTGAATGGAAAGGCGACGAATGGCGGCAGTTTGACCTTTGATCGATACCGCCAAGATCAAACCTTGCAACTGCTAAGCGTTGAAGATGGTCAGGATCGTTTTGCTGGTCTCTACGTGAACGATCAGCCGGAGAAAACGGCTGACTATGCCAGCTTGCCGAAGATCACAGCGATGCCGACCGGGCCCGCAAAGCAAGCCGCCTATCAGGCTGCTGGCATGGGTGGAACGCAACGGGCCTTCCTTGGTCGTGCGCATGATAAGTCTTCGCAACTCGCCTTGCGCGATGGCGAAGGTCGTAAGCGCTTAGTGCTGAAGGTGTCGGAAAGGGGAGACGCTACGATCGACTTTCTCGATCCAAATGGGAAAATTACCCGCACGATACAGTAATCACGTAAACACTTCCGGTTGCGCAAACCCGCATGGAACCCGATAAACAGCCTGGAGCTGAGGTTGTTTTACGATAGTGCACATGTCCATGCGCATCGGCCTCGGCTTCGACTCACACGCCTTCCACCCCGGCGTCCCGCTTGTGATCGGCGGTCTCAAGATCGATCATCCTGAAGGCCTCGCCGGTCACTCCGACGGCGATCTGCTCCTCCATGCCGTTACCGATGCCCTGCTGGGTGCCGTCTGCGCGGGCGATATCGGCACCTTTTTTCCGCCCTCGGACCCCCGCTGGAAGGGTGCCGACTCCACGGTCTTTCTGCAGACAGCGCTCGAAGAGGTTGCGCTTGCCGGCTACAGGATCGTCAACATCGACTGCGTGCTGATCCTGCACCGCCCCAAGATCATCCCCATCGCCGCCGAAATGCGCGAGCGCCTTGCCGATCTGCTGTCGCTTGACCTGAACTGCGTCTCCATCAAGGGCAAAACGCCCGAAGGCCTCGGCCATGACGGCGCGGCGGTCGCCCATGTGGTCGCGCTGCTCGAGACAATCAAACTGCCGAAAGAGCATAAGAAGCTGGCCGTTGCCGACGAGGTCGACGTGGTGCTCAGCACCGTTCTCGTCGAAGACGACCTCAGCGCGCTTGGCCGCAAACTACCGACCTTCGATACGGATGACCTGACTTAAAGATTCAAGGCCAAAAGATTTTCCTGGTACAACTCCTTCCCCTCCGGTAAAGTGGCTGCAACTTCGGCTACCACTTTAGGGGGATTGTATGGACCCGTAACAGCAACAACAGGCAGCAAGTCTCTTCGCTGGTCTTGGCATCGGCGCGGTCCTTTTTGGGCTGCTGTTTGCCCTCGCCATTGTGGTCTTCTTCGTGTACCTGGTCTGGAGAATCTTTGCCAAGGCCGGTCTTCCGGGCCCGTTGGGGCTGCTCTGGCTCGTTCCCGGCATCGGCTGGATCATCGCCCTGTGCATCCTGGCCTTCAGCGAATGGAAGGTCGTTCCCGCCGCATCCTCCTATGCCTCAGGCCTGCCCGCCTATCCGCCCACGGCCTACCCGCCTGCGAACTACCCGCCAGCGAACTACCCGCCCGCCGGCACAACCCAGCTCTAAGTCGGTCACACGACCGGCTACACGCAGCCGAACCCCTCACACCCGCAGAAGGGGCACATCATAGCGCCGGATCGCGTCATCATGGGTCACGAGGATCAAACCTTCCACCCTCGTTTGTGCAATCAACATGTGGTCGAACGGATCACGGTGGAACTGTGGAAGACGTTCTGCTTCTTCAGCATGCTCGAGGGTAACCGGCAGGATCGACATCCCAAACAACTGTGCCGCTACATGAAACGAGCCGGCAAATTGCAACTTCCCCGAACGGCGCTTGATGGCCAGTTCCCAGACACTCACTACGCTTAGATAAAGTTCATGTCTCGGGTCACTTAAAAGTTCCAAATGTTCCGCCGACAGTGGACTCTTTGGAGTGCTGCACCAAAGCAGTACATGGGAATCAAGCAGGAACCGCATCAGTACCCAAATGCTTCCAGGATGTCATCCGGCAGCGGCGCATCGAAATCGTCAGCGATATATGTAATTCCAAGGACATTCTGCCCCAACAGCCTCTTCTTCGGAGCTTCCTCATCCCCCACCGGCACCATTTTGACCAGCGGCTTTCCGGCCTTCGCGATAATCACCTCTTCACCCGCCGCAGCCCTCTCGACAAGGCTCGAGAAAGACGATTTCGCCTCATAAATGTTGAAAGCTGCCATAGGATCCCTCCGACTTCATTCTGCCCTGACCTCCCAAGTTGGTCAACTTGGTCAGACTGTACCCCCAGCTCTGCTAGCATGGGCTACGACATGTCCTCTGCAGCAGCTCCCATCACCCGCCCCACGCGCGTCCGCATCGCTCCATCCCCCACCGGCGACCCCCACGTCGGCACCGCCTACA
>CAXSZS010000015.1:0-23664 GCA_964242495.1 uncultured Acidobacteriaceae bacterium | reverse complement strand
CGCCGCCAGCGTTGATTCTGAGCCAGGATCAAACTCTCGTTTAATCTTGGTTTGCTTCAAGCCTCTCGAGACGGAGGTCCCGGACCTGAAGCGTCCCACACCCTCGAAAGGTGTGGGGGTATAACTTGTGAGAATGACTCAACCAAATGTCATGTCATCTCACGATTGGCACGTTCAACTATGTTGTCAAAGATCCTGACTGCAACCGCGTTTGCGGGCAGTTTTGGATCAAGGACTCAGGTTGGGCAAAGCCACAACCATGTGTCCTCGAACTTGATGCGCTGTTTATGCTGGGGACCAGTACCAGGCTGCTCAGCAGTCACTGTTACCTTTTGGCCTCGCCGCAGTGTTTTGCGCGACTTCCCAAGACTATCGAATCCCTCTCGCCTTGTCAAGGCGCTTCGTTTTACCGAAGCCATCGTGCCGTGCAATGCAGCATCTATACCCGCCAGGGCGTGCCATCGCATGTACGAAGCCTTACTCGAGAGTATTCGCTTCTACAGCTACAAAATGAAAACATCGTGCCAAGCCCGGAAGGCTTGAGGAGCGCTTAGCTCCATCTATTCTATTCAGTTGCAGTGACTTGGGTCTGGGCAGAGGGGCGAAACGCCGCGTACCTGCATGTCAAACACTTGGACTGCGCCTCTCGCGATTGCGTTGCTCAGCGAAAAGCATTTCGTACTTATTCAGAGTAGCCGATTTCGTGGTGCTTGGCAACTCCTGATGTTTCAGCCTTGAGCTCGCCCTGTGGGCTTTCACCCGGTCGCTGCTCACGACTTCCTGATAGTAGCAACAAACGCGTCTTGGCGCAACCCTTCTCTTCGAAGATATGACCACGGGGATACTCGCCCTATCCTCATCGCACTTTCTTCGATGACACCGCGCTTGTGCCTTCGCCAGGAGACAGTCCCCTCGGAAACCTTTATGCTGCCATCCATGGAAGCAGGCGAGATCGCAGAGTTCACCAAGGAAATGCACGAGGCCGGCGAGCAGAGCCTTACGCATGTGTCGCTCATCATCAGCGTTTTAGCCGTGCTGGTGGCCATGGTGACAGTGCTTGGCCATCGCGAACATACGGAGGCTGTATTGGCACAGGCACGCGCGTCTGATCAGTGGAACCAGTACCAGGCTCGACGCATCCGGCAATCGCAGGTCAATCTTACGGCTGACATGTTGTCCCTGCAGCCGAACAGGGACGTTGCTGCCGTCCAGGCGAAGCTGCAGGACTACCGGCAGCGCCAAACGAAGGTGCAAGCGCAGCTGGATGAGGATAGCCGTGAGGCACACGGCATTGAAGCCGAGGTGGCCGTTGCTGAAAAGCGCGCGGGGCGCTTCGACCTCGGAGAAGCTCTGCTCCAAATCGGTGTCGTGCTTGCCTCGATCACCCTGCTCACGAAGCGCTCGCTCTACGTGGTCATCGCCCTGGCGTTGGGTATTGGCGGTCTCGCAGCAGCAGCCTCTGCCCTGCTCGTGCGCTGAGGGCCGCCCTGGGCACAACGCGGCGCTTGCTTACGGCCTGGCGATGACCCCGAGATCCATGAGCCCGTTCACAAAGTCCTGCACCGCCAAAGCAACCAGCAGCAGTCCCATGATGCGCACAAGGATGCGGATGCCCGTGTCGCCGAGAGCTTTCGCAACACGAACGGCACTGCCCAGGACCAGAAAGCTCACGCCCGCCGTAATCGCGATTGCGGCGTAGATGGCGAGGTGCTGCTGAAGATCCTGCGCTTGTCCCACCAGGACCATCACGCTGGTAATGGCACCCGGGCCCGCCAGCATGGGAATACCCATCGGCACGATGCCGGCGTCGTCCTTATGCGTCGCCTCTTCGGTGTCGCCCGTAGCCTCCTGTGTGGGCGAACGCTTCGCCTCGAGCATGTCGAGCCCGATCAGGAGCAGGATGATACCCCCGGCAATCTCAAAGGCAGGCAGCGTAATGCCGAAGACCCGGAAGATCGCCTGGCCGGCTGCAGCGAACGAGGTGAGAATTACCAGCGCGGTGAGAGAGGCTTTCCGCGCCGTACGCACTCGTTTGGCGGCGTTCTGGTTGGAGGTCACGGCTAAAAAGGTGGGCAGTGCGGCGAAGGGATCCACGAGAAAAAAGATGGAACTCAACGCCAGCAACGAGAACCGCACATAAGCGGAGTCTCTCAGCTGCGTCAACGTGACATGGGGTGCAAGCATGGGCTCTCCAAAGAATAAACAGACTAAACGCGAGCCATCCTACCGACCTTGCCGGATGCACCGGGACTGGTTCCCCGGCGATTGCCCCTCGCTATAATGAGGGTTCCACGACCTCCACGAGGAGCCTTCGCGCACATGCCCCTGCAAACCACGAACTACATCTGGCACAACGGCCAACTGATCCCCTGGGAAAAAGCCACCACCCACGTGATGAGTCACGTGATCCACTATGGCTCTTCGATCTTCGAGGGCATCCGCTGCTACGCTCAGGACTCTGGCGCTGCCATCTTCCGCTTGCCCGAGCATATGCGCCGCATGGCCGATTCCGCCAAAATCTATCGCATGCCGCTCGACTACAGCATCGACCAGCTCAGCGACGCTGTGGTGGAGGTCGTAGAAGCCAATGGGGTGGCTCCCTGCTACATTCGCCCGTTTGCCTTTCGCGGCTATGGCGAAATCGGGGTCAATCCGCTGAAAGCGCCGATGGAGGTGTATATCGCGAACTTCCCCTGGGGCAACTTCATTCGTGGCGAGGCCGGCGCGGACGTCTGTGTGTCCAGCTGGAACCGTCTCGCACCCAACACCATGCCCTCGCTCGCGAAGGCTGGCGCGAACTACATGAACTCGCAGCTGATCCGCATGGAAGCCGACATCAACGGCTACGTCGAGGGCATTGCGCTCGACCGCAACGGCTATCTTTCTGAGGGCTCGGGCGAAAACCTCTTCCTTGTGCGCAATGGCAGCCTCTACACCTCGCCGCTCGCGAACTCGGTGCTCAACGGCATCACACGCGACTCCATTCTGGTATTGGCGCGCCAGCTCGGCATCCCGGTGGTGGAACAACCACTGCCCCGCGAGATGCTCTACATCTGCGATGAGGCCTTCTTCACCGGCACTGCGGCGGAGGTCAGCCATCTCCGGTCGGTCGACCGCATCATGGTCGGCGACGGCAGCATGGGCCCCATCACGCGCATCCTGCACGATGCCTTCTTCGACATCGTGCAAGGCAAAACCCCGGACCGCTACAACTGGCTCACACCGGTAAAGGCCGCTACCCTGGACGCCGTCGGGGAAACCATCAACGCCTAGGTGCGCCATCGGCGGAAGACAGAGCACAAAAGCGGTGCCTCAGCGCCGCTTTTGTGCTTTCATCAGCAGTTCTCCTCCGCTCGCCCACAAACTCACACCGGCACCACGATTGATTTCGTTTTCGCGATCGCCTGGACAAACCCTTCACCGGTGTGCAGGTGCTCGTCCACAAGCCGCGAAGGCGTATGCGCCAGCCATAAGGCTGCGGAAACATCTTGATAGGTGCTGACCGGGAAAACCTCCAGGAACAGCAGATCCTCGTTCCCGGTGTTCTCGATGTAGTGCGGGCGGGACACATCGATGTACCCCACATCGCCGGTCGCAAAATCCATCGTGCGCGCCTTGCTGTCGGAGTCGAAGACCGTCATACGGCCCTTGCCCGAGACGTAATACTGCCACTCATCCGAAAGCGGATGCCAGTGCATTTCGCGCAAGCCACCCGGCTGCAAACGCACAAGCGCCGCAGCTATGGTGGTCACCGGAAAATTCTTACGATCGACAATACGCACCTCGCCACCGGTACGCTGGGCATCCGGCGGGTGCTGTGATGGGCGAAATACAAATTTGTCGTCAATCGCGCCAGTGCCCGCCGCGGCCTGTTGCTGCTCCTCACCCAGCGAGCGCGGCTCGTCGCTCTGGAACATATACAGCTTGTTCTCCGGCAATTTCGCGAAGGTCGATTCCGGCACGGAGAAGTTTTTCGCCAACACCCCTTTCGGCGTGTGCTTGAACCAGTCGCTCAACAGGAAAGTCGAGAACTCATCGAAGTCCCCCTGGTCGAAGACCAGCAGGAACTTGCAGCCATCCGGCCCCAAGCCCTGGATCGAGTGCGGAATACCGCCCGGAAACAACCAAAGGTCCCCAGCCTTCACATCGTTCACGAAGCTCATGCCGTTCTCGTCAACCGCCGTGATGCGGGCGCTGCCGTAGATCATGTAGGCCCACTCCGACGACACATGCCAGTGCAACTCGCGCACACCACCGGTCGTCAGCCGCATCTCCACAGCGGCCATCTTCTTGGCGATAGGCAGGTCGCGCACCGTCACCTGCCGCGTCCAGCCGCCCGAGTCGATCTCCTTGTGCGAAAGGTCGAAGGAATATTTGAACGGCAGCATCGTCCCGTTATCGGTCTCAGGGGCCCACACCGAATCAGGGTTCAGTCCATCATTTACAGTATTGTTCGGGCCGACCTGCACCTCGTTTGGCAGGTGGTGATCCGCCGACCGCGGCACTCCCTTTTGCTGCTGCGCCGCTGCATCAAGCGGGCCGATCGCCGCCGTAGCCGCCAGCGCCGTCGCCGTTCTCTGCAAAAAGCTGCGACGCGACCATGATTGGGCACCCTCATCCAAATCCGACATCCTCATCCTCCAGCCAACGTGCCGTGAGTACATCCCGATTTCTTTCGTATGGGTCATCTCGACCGAAGCAGGACAGTCTTAACGTCCTGCGCAGTGGAGAGACCTGCAGTTTCCGTTCCACCGCAACGGCTATCGTCCATCTGCCGGCTTGTGAACATCGATCATCTCCGGCTCTTTCGTTGCCTTCAGCGTCATCGCTTGCGCTTCGGTCGGCCGGCGTGTGCGCGTATACGGCTCCAACCTCTGTGGCTGCCCCGTTCGCAAAGCCTGCTCCACGGCCGCAAGCACACGCACATCCAGCATGCCTTCTTCCCCATCCGCCTCAGGGTGCTTGTCCCCTAAGATGCAGCGCGAAAAATACATCAACTCGCCGCCGAAATGGTCCGTCTTGGGAAAGCTCTCTTCGCTCTTGCTCTTGCCAATCGTAATCAGGTGCTTCATGGCCACATTCGTGCCAAAAGCCGGGCTCGCATACAGATCGCCCAGGGTGCCGGCGATGCGGTAGTCGTCCAGTGCGGCACCGGAATAGCTCAGCAGCATCGTCGCCAGACGATCGCCCGGGAACTTCAGATTCACCGCCACCTGATCGTCAAAATCGCGAAAGCGCTCCGGATCGGTCCGCACCCCCATCGCATTCACCTCGATCGGCTCAGCGCCGAAAAGGTTGCGCGCGGTGTTGATCGGGTACGGACCCATATCCGGCACCGGCCCCGCCCAGAACCCATGCTTGGCCCGATGATTCTGGTAATTCACCGGTTGCGAAAAGGATGAGTTGAAGTAGCACAGATGCCCCAGCTCTCCGGAACGCGCTCGTGCGAACGCGCTCAGCGTGCCGGGCTCATGGTGCAGCCGGTGTGCCACCATCAGCTTCGCGCCGGTCTCCTCTGAGGCAGCGATGATCCGGTCGCACTCCTCTATCGACACCGCCATCGGCTTTTCGAGCAACAAATGCAGTCCGGCCCGAAATGTCCGCACGGAAAGATCGACGTGATCAAAGTTCGGGGTCGCCAGGTACACCGCATCGATGGTGCCCGAAGCCAGCAGTTCGTCATATTCCTCGTAGCTGTAGAGCGCAGAAACGCCGTACTTCTCGCCGACCTTTGCCGCTTTGTCCTCGTGCCCGCTGACAAACGCTACGACCTCGCTGTTGCCTGTGTGTTCCACCCCGGGAAGAAAAGCGGTCTGCGCAATCCACCCCACGCCCACCACGGCATAACGAACACGTCTTGCTTGCACCACGACGGCACGGCTCATAGACTCCACTCCTGGGGCCTTACCGCTGCCCATATAGCGATGGATGCCAGCGAGGTGTGATCCGGCTGTCCCCAATCCACCTGCGCCGTATGGACGTGCATCTGCAGCATCCATGCCAATCCATGCCAGGCTTTAAGCGATCATGCCTACCTGGACAGGGTCATCTCGACCGGAGGCGCAGCCGCGGTGGAGATGACAGGCAAACACGCGCAGCGAAACGACACTGAACGCAACTGTTCACCCCGCGACAGCAACCGCCGGCTCTCTCGTCTTCATCGCCTCACTCGCGGAACGCGTGTTCGAGGTATCAGGGGCAGGCGTCGCCGCCAGATTCCCCCATCCCGGCAGGTCCTGCGAGCCCTCGATCAATCGCACGCCGTCCTCCAAGCGCAGGTAGGTCCAGGCCCAGTTACGGAAGACCGAAAGCCGGTTGCGGAACCCGATAAGGAAGAAGATGTGCACCACCAGCCACGTGAGCCAGGCCATAAAGCCGCTCCAGTGCGCATGAAACGGCCACGCGATGCGAGCCACTGCGGCTTTGCGCCCGATCGTCGCCATGTCGCCCTTATCGAAGTAGTGAAACGGCTTCTGCTTATCGGCAGCCTTTGGATTGTTTAAGAGCAGCTTGATCCGCTTGGCACAGTAGTCGCCCATCTGCATAGCCGGTTGCGCCACACCCGGTACCTGCTTGCCGTCCTGCTCGTAGTGCGCCAGGTCGCCAAGAACGAAAATCTCCGGGTGACCGGCAGGGTTCAGGTGTCCATCCACGGTCACGCTGCCCCGCCGGTCCGTCTCCGCCCCTAGCATCTTGCCGAGCGGCGATGCCTTCACCCCCGCTGCCCAGAGCGTACATACACTATCGATCCGCTCGTCGCCGACCTTCACGTACCCGGGCCCAACCTCGGTCACATGCGCGCCCGTGCGGCATTGCACGCCGATTTCTGCCAGCTGCCTGATCGCGCTCTCCTGGAGATCCTTCGGGTACGCTCCCAAGATGTTCGGCGAGCCTTCCAGGATCATCACCTTCGCCATGCTCGGGTCGATATGCCGGAAGTCCCGCGTCATGTACAGCCGGGCAATGTCGGAGATCGCTCCGGCGAGTTCCACGCCGGTCGGACCGCCGCCGATGAGAATGAAGTTCAACGGCGGGTGCGTACCGGTTTCCAGCTTCTGCCGCTCTGCCAGCTCGAATGCCAGCAGCACGCGGCGCCGGATCTCGGTCGCGTCCTCCACGGTCTTCAAACCCGGCGCAAGCGGCGCCCAGTCTTCATGCCCGAAATAGCTGTGCGTCGAACCGGTCGCCAAAATCAGGAAGTCGTAAATCAACTCCGCGCCGCTCTTCGTGTGCACCCGCTTAGCATCCTTGTCGATGCTGACCACCTCATCCATCAGCACCTCCGTATTGCGGTTGTTCCGCAAGATCGTGCGAATCGGCTGCGCGATATCGCCTGGCGACAACACCGCCAGTGCCACCTGGTAGAGCAGCGGCTGAAATGTGTGGTGATTCTTGCGGTCCAGCACGGTCACATCAACCGGCAGCTTACCCAACCCCTCGGCCGCATGAATGCCCCCAAAACCCGCACCCACCACCACCACGCGCGGGCGCCGGCCCGCCATACTCGAACTTGTTACTGATGCTGCCATGATGCCGCACCTCGATCTAAGTATTGGATTCTCCCCACTTCGATGCGGTGCGTGGATCGCTTGATGCCGCTACAAAGAAGCCGCGGCAACGATACTCGAAGCAGACAGTTTCATCATGCTCGCAGGGGAGAGACCCGCAGTCCCGAGTTCAGGGTCAAAGTTACGGTTTTGTCCTGGGAAGGTCTACTTTCTTGAGCGAACGGTGGTCTACGGCTCTTCGGTCTGAGTCAGGCTTCTCCAGGCAAAGCGGCCTCGGCAACATTTCGCCAATAGGGCTTCGACGGCTTCGTAAACGGCTCGTCATGCGTCACCGGAAACGTGAGAAGACGTGCATTCGGCCCACCAGCATGGTGCAGCGCGTAGGCCATGGGTAGAGGGAACAACCAATCCCGCTCGCCATGCAGAATAACCACAGGCACCTTGCAATTCCGCAGCGCCGCCTCGTTATCCCACAAAGGCGTAACTAGAAATGACGGAATTTTCAGTTGCCCGGCCGCCCCATGAAACGATGTGTAGGCTGCGCAAAGAACAAGCGCCCGCACAGGCACCTTGCCGAGCACCGCGCACGCCACCCCGCTTCCCAACGAGAACCCCAGCACGGAAATCGGCACTGCCGGCGTAAGCTCCTGCAAATAGGTGAACGCCGCGCACGCATCGCGTTCACATTGCGCGGCGGTCACCCAACCGCTGCTTCGTCCATAACCGGCGTAATCGAAGACGAGCGAACTAACGCCCTCCGCCGCGAGCATCTCCTGCACCACCCACCAATCTTCCGCAGTTTCGCCAATGCCATGGCAGATCAGCAGCGCTGCGCGGTTCGGCAACGACGCAGGCCTTACAAACGCCGCATCAAGACGATAGCGCCCGCTTACGATCGTATGTCGGGAAGGAATGGTTCGCGGCTCTGGAACGGGGGTCTTCCGCTCTTGCCGGTTCCGAAGCAAATCGCGAGCGAGCAACAAACGGCCCACGCACGTCAACCCCACAGTGAACAGCACCGATCGCAGGAAGGGCAGGATTTGGATCGGGGGTGACCAAAGAGGGAAACGTAGCACGACTCACCGCGTCAAAATGACCGGGCCCGCCTTCGTGATCGCCACCGTGTGCTCGAAATGCGCACTTACACTGCCATCCACGGTGATCGCCGTCCAGCCATCTGCCAGCACCTTCACCTCAGCCGACCCTGCGTTGATCATCGGCTCGATCGCCAGCACCATGCCCGGCTTTAAACGGGGCCCCTTACCGGCATTGCCGACATTCGGCACCTGCGGGTCTTCGTGCATGCTTTTCCCAATGCCGTGGCCTACAAATTCGCGCACCACCCCGTACCCCTCGGCCTCGCACAGGCTCTGCACCGCCCAGCCGATATCGCCCAGCCGTCCACCCGGTTGAGCTTTCTCGATCGCTGCATACAACGAGGCCTCAGTCACCCGTAACAGCTTCGCCGTCGCCACACTGGGCGTTCCCACCGGGTAGGTGACCGCACAATCGGAATAAAAACCGTTCACCACCACGCCGCAATCCACGGACACCACATCGCCGTCGCGCAACACAGTCCGGTCGCTCGGAATGCCGTGAATCACCTGATGGTTGACGGAAGTGCACAGAACCGCCGGGAAATCGTGGTAGCCCTTGAATGCCGAGGTCGCCCCGATCGCCTTGATCTTTGCTTCAGCGGCCCGCTCCAGGTCCATCGTGGACGCGCCCACCTGCACCGCAGTGCGCACGGCTTCATGCACCTGCCGCAATGCCATGCCGGAGACGCGCATCTTCTCAATTTCCTCAACGGATTTGATCAGGATCGCCATAAACACTTGATTCCGTTAGCCCGGGAGCGCCTCTAACGACGCCACGCCCTTGCCTAGCTTGCAGCCCGCATCCCACGCAGCGTGGATCGCAGAACCCCCGTGACCTCTTCGAGCGCACGATCGCCATCTACCTCGGCGAAACGACTGCCATGTGTCCGGTAATACGCAATGACCGGCTCAGTAAGCTCTTCAAAAGCCCGCATCCGTTCGTAAAACACGTCCTCACGATCATCTGCCCGCTGCGTCAAGGCACTGCCATCCAGATCACAGATGCCGTCAACCTTTGGTGGATTCGTGTAGATGTTATAGATGTTGCCCGTCGGCGAAATGCGGCGTCCGGTAATCCGTTCCAGCAACACGCGCTGGTCCACGACAAGATGAATGGCGACCACCGGCAGCTTTGGCTGCGGTCCATGCGCGGCGTCCATCTCATCCTGCGCCTCGCCGTGATCCCGCGTGATGTACTCATCCAGCCACTCCGCCTGATACAGCGTCCGTGGAAAACCATCGAGGATGTACCCAGCCCTCGTGTCCGGCTGCAGCAATCGCTCGGCCACCATGTCGTTCACCAGGGCATCAGGCACCAGTTTGCCCTGCGTCATCAGTTCATCCGCGAGTACACCCAACTTGGTGTGGTTCTTGCGGTGCTCCCGGAGCAAATCTCCCGTAGAAATCTGCGGGATGCCAAACTCCGCCATCAGGCGCTTGGCCTGTGTTCCCTTCCCAACGCCCGGAGCCCCCAGCAGCAGCACGGGTCCAGGTGAAAACGCCATCGGGTTTGAGGGGGAAGCCAATCGAATCGTCAGTTCCGTAGAGGGTACCTTGAGAAAGCAGGCTGCAGGTGCGCATCGCAGCGTCATCAGGCGGTGCTTGTGGCGGAGCCGTGAAATCAAGCTCTAGCGTCGCTTCATTGCGCCACTACCAGCGACGCGCCAGACGCCGGCTCGCCTTCGGCGAAAATCCTTCATAGTGCCGCATGATCAGTTGCGCCTCAATCTGTTGTACGGTGTCCATCGCCACGCCGACCACAATCAGCAAACTCGTGCCGCCGAAGTAAAACCGTACCCCCAGCCCGTTCGTCACCCAAGTCGGCAGACGGTCGAAAAAGGATCCCACCAGCCACAAATGATTAAAGTGAATACCGGAGATCATCATCTGCGGAATAATGGCGATGATGATGAGGTACAGCGCACCCACCAGCGTGATCCGCGTCAGAACGTCGTTGATGAAATCCGAGGTCCGTTTGCCCGGGCGAACTCCCGGGATAAACGAGCCGTACTTCCGCATGTTGTCCGCGATGTCGTCCGGTCGAAAGATGATGGAGATGTAGAAGTACGCAAAGAAGATGATCGCCGCGATGTACACCAGTTCATACCAGGGCTCCGCCGGCGCCAGGGCGCGGAACACGGGGCCGAGATAGCTGGTATCGCGTAGCGGCCCGGAACCGAACAGGCTCACATTGGCCAGCAGCAACGGTGCCGACAGGATGGACGCCGCGAAGATCACCGGCATTACACCGCCGGAGTTCACCTTGAGCGGCAGGAACGAATTGGAAGCCTGCGTGGTTGCACGGCCCACAATCCTCTTCGCGGATTGAATTGGAATGCGCCGCTCGGATTTCTCGACAAAGATGATGAACGCCACCACCGCCACCATCATGACGACCAAAAGCAACAGCGCAATCGGCGTGAACCCGCCCCAAGCCATGGTGTGCGCCTTCCCGGCCAGTTCACTGATGCCGGCTGGCAGCCCCACCACAATCCCGGTAAAAATCAGCAAACTCATCCCATTGCCCACGCCACGGTCGGTAATCTGCTCTCCGAGCCACATGATGAACGCTGTTCCACAGGTCAGCGTAATCATGCAAAGCGGGACGAAGGCTGGCTTTGGGATCGTGACCATGTTCTGCCCGGTCAGCGTCAGCGCGATGAAGAAGCTCTGCACAATGGCGAGCAGGACCGTGACATAGCGTGTCCACTGCGTAATCTTGCGACGGCCAATCTCACCCTCTTTTTGCAACTTTGCCAGCGGCTCGTAGATCACCGTCAACAGTTGAAAGATGATGGATGCCGTGATGTAAGGCATGATCCCGAGCGCGAAGATCGTCAATTTACGAAGATTACCGCCCGCGAACAGATCTAAAAGCCCCAGCGCGGAACCGGCATTCTGATTGAAGAACTGCGCCAGCATGTCCGCATTGATCCCCGGCGTGGGAATATGAAATCCAATGCGGTACACCGCCAAAAGACCCAGCGTGAAGCCGATCCGCTTTCGCAGGTCCGGCAAACGAAAGATATTGCTAAATTTCTCAAGCATCGAGCAGTGGCCTTGAAGAGGGTAGGAAGAGTAAGAGGGGAAGACGCGGAGAGGAGGCTGGACCGCTGAACCTGGCTGGAGGACTTTCTTGCAGCATACGCTTTTTGGCGCCAAACGGACACAAGGCCGGACTTCCGCATCCGGCCTTCATTGCCTGGATGCCTACGCTACCGTTTCTGGTTCAGACCCGATGACGATGGCCTTACCGCCAGCCGCTTCGATCGCCTTCTGTGCCGCCGCCGAAAACTTATGTGCGTGGACCGTTACCGCTGCCGTCATTTCGCCGTTCGCCAGTACCTTGACCAGCGTCTTGCGTCCCTTTACCACACCGCGAGCGTGAAGCGTCTCGAGCGTCACTTCCGCCTCATTCAACTCGGCGATCCGATCGAGGCTGAGCACGTAGTACTCCGTCCGGAAGATGTTTGTAAAGCCGCGCTTCGGCAAGCGACGGTGCAGCGGCATCTGGCCGCCTTCAAAGCCTCGCATCAGGCGTGAGCCCGACCGCGATCCCTGCCCCTTGTGGCCGCGGGTTGAGGTCTTCCCCATGCCCGAACCCATACCGCGCCCGATACGCTTTTTATTGCTGTTCGCCCCCTTGGGCGCGTTCAAATTACTTAAATTCCTTGCCATAATCCCTCGCTCACGCCGGTGGTCGCCGACTCGCATGATGCCCGGCATACCGCCGGGCTTTCGTTACTGTTCTGCCGATCGGTTACGCAACGATCCGTACCAGGTGAGGAATCTTCTTCACCATGCCGCGGATCGACGGTGTATCTTCCCGTTCCACAATCTGGTTGAGCCGCGTAAAACCTAAGCCCTTCACCACCAACTTGTGCTTCACCGGGGTGCAGATTTGTGATCGGAAGTACTGTATCTTGATCTTGCTCTCGCTTGCCATCATTCTTCTCCAAAGGGAAGGGGTGAGCCCTCATCCCGTTTCCGCGCCTTGCACAACCTTACTAGAGCTCTTCGATCGTCTTACCACGCAAGGTTGCGACTTCCTGCTTATCCCGCAGTTGTGTCAGCGCATCAAAAGTCGCCTTGATCACGTTATGCGGGTTCGCCGAGCCAATGTTCTTCGTCAGCACGTTCTGTACACCCACGGCCGTCATCACGGCGCGCACCGTCTTGCCGGCGATGACGCCCGTGCCCTCTGGCGCCGGCTTCAACAACACCTCACCCGAACCGAAATGCCCCAGCACCTGATGCGGAATCGAAGTCTGCGTCATGTTTACCTTGATGAGGTTTTTCTTCGCCGCTTCGATTCCCTTGCGAATCGCCTGCGGTACCTCTTTCGCCTTCCCTGAGCCGTACCCGACCACGCCTTCCGCGGGGTCGCCGACAATCACGAGCGCCGCAAAGCTCATGTTCTTGCCGCCTTTCACCACCTTGGTGACGCGGTTGATGCTAACCACTTCGTCTTTCAGGTTCAGCCGATTGCTGTCCAATCGTTTCTTCATGATCATCGGTTCTTCCTTTATCTCCCCGGCACACCGGTCCAGGGCTGCAACTTTGTTGTTGCGTTTATGTCGATCCTGAAGTGAGTTTTAGACGGTCTTTACAGTTCAACTTGCCTGAAGATCTAGCGTCTAGCGAGCTTTTACTTTTCGTGCCTTAGCTCTCACCTTGATCCCTTGCAATCCTAAAACTCGAGACCCGCCTCACGCGCGGCATCTGCCAGAGCTTTGATGCGACCGTGATACAGGTACCCACCGCGGTCAAACACCACCTTCTTCACGCCGACCGCCTGGGCACGTTCGGCAATCGCCTGCCCTACACGCTTGGCAGCCTCGATATTGCCGCCCACCAGCTTCTCTGCACCCTTCTTGGTCACCGTTGAAGCGGATGCGAGCGTCACCCCATTCGCATCGTCGATCAGTTGCGTGTAGATGTGGTTCAGCGAACGGTATACATTCAAGCGCGGCCGTTGAGCCGTACCCGACATCTTGGCTCGGATGCGGTCGTGCACCCGCTGACGGATCTGGTTGCGTTGCGGCATTGCAATCATTGCGTAACACCTTTCCTAATAGCGCCGCCAGCCTCTGACGGCGTTCGGTTCATCTTGCTCGCGGCCTCAGAACTGCTGCCCCTGGCCGCTCTTGTGCTTACTGCAAACTTACTTTGCGCCCGTCTTGCCGACCTTCTTCTTGAGCTTTTCGTCGGAGTACCGCACGCCCTTGTTCTTATATGGATCAGGCTTGCGCAAGGAACGCATATCTGCTGCCACCTGCCCAACCTTCTGCCGGTCGATGCCCGAGACGGTCAAATGCGTCTGCTTCGGATCGATGGCTACATCGATGCCGGTAGGTAATGGAAATTCGATCGGATGCGAATAGCCAAGGGTAAATACCACCATCCCTTTGCCCTTCAACTCCACACGGTATCCGATGCCCACGACATCCAGATCTTTCTTCCAACCATTTGTGACACCCTCAACAGCATTAAAGACGAGCGCTCGTGCCAAGCCATGAATCGCCTTCTGCCCGTCATTCTGACGCTCTACCGCCAAAACGCCGCCTTTCTCCACCAGAGAGATCCCCTCGGGAACCAGAGCGGAGACGGAGCCCTTCGGGCCTTCCACCAGCACGGAGCCCGCCTTCATGGTGTACTTCACACCCTTGGGCAGGGGAATCGGCTTAAGTCCAATACGTGACATGTGCAATCCTTTGCGGCTTGCGAGTCGCAGGGCTTTACCCTGTTCCACTGCAGCCATACTTCTTACTCGTTTCGCGCTACGTTCAAGCCAGCAGCCTTACCAAACTTCACAAAGGATTTCGCCGCCGACGCCTTCGCGCCGCGCTTGCCGGCCAGTCATCACTCCGCGTGGTGTCGTCATGATAGATATGCCCAAGCCACCCTGCACGCGCCGGATCTCATCCTTGCCGATGTACACACGACAGCCAGGCTTTGAGATCCGCTTCAGGTTACGAATAGCCGGCTCATTATTCGCTCCATACTTCAGGTACACGCGGAGAAGGCGTAGCCCTTCCTCTTCCACGGGCTTCACATTGGCGATATAGCCTTCTTCCTTCAGTATGCGGGCTACCTCCGCCTTCAGCTTAGAGGCAGGAACATCCAGCTTCTGGTGGCGTGCGCCATGCGCATTGCGCAGGCGGGTCAGGAAGTCGGCTACCGGATCGGTCAGATTCATTCTTTTCCTTTCATCTCCCGTTCGCTCCGGCGCCTCGCGATGAGGACGCCCAGAGAACCAGCGGCGATGGTTGCGGCGCCTTTCGTTGCGCCAGCCCAGTTCGAAGGTGGCCAAGTCTCCTCGGCTCTCTTGCCTAGAGGCTTACCAGCTTGACTTCACCACGCCCGGAATCTCTCCCTTGAGCGCCAGCCCGCGGAAGCATAGCCGGCAAATGCCGAATTTACGCAGGAACGCCCGCGGTCTGCCGCATAGCTGGCAGCGGTTGTGCTGACGAGATTTGAATTTCGGCTTGCGGGCATCTTTAACGCGTTTTGCAGTAGTCGCCATACGTCTAACCTCACATCTTTATCCCTGCAGGCCGAAGCCGAAGGATTTTCCCTTGCACTGAGTCCAGTAGCTGTTACGCACCCTGACGAAAGGGCATGCCGAACGCACGCAAGAGAGCACGTGCGCCGTTGTCATCTTCTGCCGTGGTTACGATCGTGACGTTCATGCCCTTGGTCTTTTCCACCTTGGAATAATCAATCTCCGGAAAAATCAGCTGATCCCTGAGGCCAAGGGTGTAGTTGCCGCGGCCATCGAAGCTCTTCGACGATACGCCCCGGAAGTCGCGAACGCGCGGCAGGGCCACGGAGACTAAGCGGTCGAGGAACTCGTACATGGCATCGCCACGTAACGTCACCATGGCACCAATGGGCATGCCTTCACGCAACTTGAACGCTGCGATTGATTTCTTCGCCTTTGTCACAACAGGCTTCTGTCCCGTGATCGCACCCAGGTCCGAAACCAGAGGATCGACGATCTTGTTATTTTGCGTGGCTTCGCCGATACCCATGTTGATCACGATCTTCTCGATCCTTGGCACAGCCATCACGTTTCCCAGGCCCAGCTCCTTTTGCAGCTGGCCCTTGATTTCGTCCGTGTACTTGCCCTTCAGTCGTGCTGCCATGTACTCACTTCCTTCTCCACGGTATCGGGGTGACCGGATTGCCGTCGTGTACCGTTGCGTGGGTTTGCGCTTTCACCATCACCCTCGAGGTGCTTAGCGTTTCGTACCTGTTTCCGTGATGTCGTTGTTGTTGGAACGCGCCACGCGGATTTTGGCATCCCCTTCAAAGCGGAACCCCACCCGGGTCGGTTTGCCTTCGGAGTCCGCCAACATGACATTGGAAATGTGGATCGGCGCTTCCTGCTGCAGGATGCCGCCCGCGATGTTTCGCTGCGGATTCGGCTTCACATGTTTCTTGATCATGTTGACCCCCTCCACCAGCACACGATCCTTGTCTTTGATCACGCGTAGAACGCGGCCCTTGGTCGGGTTCTCTGCGGTTCCCTTGTTCTTACCCGCCATGACAATGACGATGTCATTCCGCTTGATCTTGGCCATCGCCTATCCTCCTCGGCACTCTGTCGGAGCCGGAATCCGCTGCTGCTTGAGCCTGCTGTTGTTACCCCGGATGGGGTGTTTAGATCACTTCAGGCGCGAGGGAGACGATCTTCAAGAACTTCTTCTCGCGCAACTCGCGGGCAACGGGGCCAAAGACGCGGGTCCCTACGGGCTCATTTGCGTCGTTGATCACCACGGCTGCATTCTCATCGAAGCGAATGTAGGTCCCATCGCGGCGCCGATATTCCTTGTGCGTCCGCACAATGACCGCCTTTACGACCTTGCCCTTTTTCACCGTGCCATCAGGCGAGGCTTCTTTCACCGCCGCCGTCACCACATCGCCCAGGCCAGCCTTCTTGCCCAGTCCGCCGCCGAGAGGCAGAATTACCTGCAACTTGCGTGCGCCGGAGTTATCGGCCACTGCAAGGATCGTACGCATCTGTACAGCCATTGTGTTTCTCCCACGTAGGTTGCGGTGGACGGTGCCCGCAGGCATCCGAACCCCGGAACCGACTTACTTTGCGGCCAGGGCCGGCTTGTCTTCCGTGATTGCCAAAGAGGACCGGCGAATGATTTCTTCCAACGACCAACGCTTCAACTTGGACAAGGGCCGGGTTTCGCGAATCCGAACCACATCACCGACGCGCGCGGAATTCTGCTCATCATGCGCGTAGAACTTCTTGTTCGACTTCAAGACGCGCTTGTACTTCGGGTGCGCCTTCCGCATCTCGATCTCGACCACGATCGTCTTCTGCATCTTCGTCGAGACGACCAGGCCAACTTTTTCATTGCGCCGCTGCGCGGGAATGCCCGCCGGCGTCGTTGCGTCTACCGTTGTTTCGGCCATGATCTATGCCTTCCCTGCCGTCGCCGTTGCAGCCTGGGCGAGCGCACGTTCACGTGCGATGGTTTTCATGCGAGCTACATCCTGCTTCAAGCCGCGGATTTTACCCACACCGTCCTGCTTGCCTAAGCTCTTTGCGAAGCGAATGCGAAACAACTGCTCGGCGACCTTCGCCTCTTCAGCCTTCAGCGCATCTTCGCTCAAGTCACGAATCTTTGCGATTTCCATATCTGTATCCATATCCGTAAATTCCTGAATTGATCTCAGGTCTTCGGGTTCCGCCAATACTCTACTTGGCGACAATCTCAGTCGAAATACCAGGGCGCACAACGAAGGTGGTCTTCAAGGGAAGCTTGTGACTCGCCAGTCGCATAGCCTCCTTCGCAACTTCGATAGGAACGCCTTCCATCTCAAAGAGCAGCTTCCCGGGACGAACCACCGCCACCCAATGATCCGGGGCGCCTTTACCCTTACCCATACGTGTTTCTGCGGGCTTCTTGGTAATGGGCTTATCCGGAAAGAGCCGTAGCCACACCTTACCGCCACGCTTGATAAAGCGCGTCATCGCGATGCGAGACGCTTCAATCTGACGGTCCGTGATGTAACCGCACTCCAGCACCTTCAATCCATAGTCGCCAAAAGCGATATCGGAGCCACGCCAAGCCTTGCCGCACATGCGGCCGCGTTGCTGTTTGCGGTATTTAACCTTTTTCGGCAGAAGCATGAAAGCAATCCTTATGCACCCCGCGGGGCACCGTCGCAGAAACTATCAATCTGAAAAGACATTGGTGTGCTGAGTGTCGCGCAGCTGCAGTCCAGCGAGGCTGGAAAACGCCGACCGAGGTCTCTGCTGTCCAGGCACGCGGCCGGGCCGGCAGACTCAGGGCCAAACTAGATAAGTATAGCGGAAGAATGGGCTCAAGGGAAGCTGCGAGCCCATTCTTTCCTACATGATCCGCTTAAAACGCACCTGTGGTCAGGGGCGCCGGCTCACGTCGCTTCCGCTGCTCGTAGATGTCGCCGCGATACACCCAGGTCTTTACACCGATGACGCCATACGTCGTCTTCGCCTCAGAGAAGCCATAATCGATGTCCGCGCGCAGCGTGTGCAGCGGCAAGCGGCCCTGCAAATACCACTCAGAGCGCGCAATCTCATTCCCGTTGAGACGACCCGAGACACGCACCTTAATTCCTTTGCAGCCGAAACGCAGTGCCGAATCGACACTCTTTCTCATCGCGCGCCGGAAGCTCACGCGCTTTTCTAACTGCAATGCAATATTTTCCGATACGAGCTGCGCATCGAGCTCGGGCTTATTCACCTCGAGGATGTCGATGAACACCTCACGGTTCGTGCGCTTCTGCAGATCAGCCTTGAGTTTGTCGATCTCCGCGCCCTTGCGGCCAATGATGATGCCTGGACGCGCGGTACGGATGATCAGCCTCAGCTTGTTACCGGGCCGCTCCACTTCCACGGAGCTGACCCCGGCCTGCTTCAGCTTCTCGCGGAGTTCCGCTTTCAGCTTGACATCTTCCACCAGCAACTTGTCGTAGCCCCGCTCCACAAACCAGCGCGACTTCCACGGCTTGTTCACGCCGAGGCGGAATCCATATGGATGGACTTTTTGTCCCATGGTGCCCTTCTTCTCGCCCTCGCCGGTTGAGCCGGCGTGGCGCATGTGTCTTGTTATGCTGCGACGGTCTTTACGGTATTCTTGGCAGCGTTCCTGTTGCTTGCGCCTAGCCGTTTCTTGGGCTGGCGGGATTGCACGCCGGCAGTGGCGCCCGGTGCGCCGGTCTTTTCAGAATCCGATATCTCGGCAGCCTGCTTTTCAGCGACTGTGACGATGATGTGCGTCAGGCGACGCTGGTACCGGAAGGCACGGCCCATCGGCGCAGGGCGTAACCGCTTCAAGCGCGGGCCTTCGTTCGCGATTGCCGTCTTCACGTAGAGGTTGTCGACGTCGACATCCAGACCGCGCTCGTCAGAGAGGTACACAGCGTTCTGTACCGCCGAACGCAACACACCTTCAATCACCGGAGCGATGCGCTTGTTGGCGAAGGCCACCGTGGTCAATGCCGCTTCAATCCGCTTCCCCTTGATAAGATCCAGCACCAGCTTTGCTTTTTGCGGGCTCGATCGCTGGAAGCGCGCTTCCGCCCGAAACTCCGTGTTCATCTCTTTTTTTGCCATCTCGAATCCTCACGGCCCATATCGGCCATCGTCTGCAAACGCTTTACTTCGCCTTGGCCGTATCGCCGCCCTTGGCCGTATGCCCCTTGAAGGTCCGGGTCGCCGAGAACTCGCCGAGCTTATGACCCACCATGTTTTCCGTGCAGTACACCGGGATAAACTTCTTCCCGTTATGCACCGCGATCGTATGGCCCACCATATCCGGATGGATGGTTGAGCGACGGGACCACGTGCGGATCACCTTTTTCTCATTCGCCGCATTCATGACATCCACCTTCACCATCAGGTGTGTGTCAATAAACGGGCCCTTCTTTGCAGAACGCGCCATTGGGACTCCCTTGCTGTTAACAACGAACCGCGTGGAAGGTATCCGCGACTTGGTTTTGCCCTACTATTTCCCACATCTCTGCGGAAACCTTCCCGGGCTCTGCTTTGGCCAGCTGTTGTGTGACGCTACCCGATCAATTATCGATCGTTTCCCGTCACACCCCTGGATTACTTGCTCCGGCGCTGCACGATAAAGACATCCGTGCGTTTATTGTTCCGGGTTTTGTACCCACGTGTGGGCTGGCCCCATGGGGTTACCGGATGCCGCCCGCCCGACGTCTTGCCTTCACCGCCACCGTGCGGATGGTCGACAGGGTTCATCGAGACACCGCGGTTGGCAGGCCGGATCCCGCGCCACCGGTTCGCGCCAGCTTTACCGATCGTCACATTCTCATGATCGGTGTTGCCGACCTGCCCGATAGTCGCCATGCACTCCACCAGCACACGCCGGGTCTCACCGGATGGCAGCTTCAGCAGGGCGTACTCGCCCTCCTTCGCGACCAGTTGCACCTGCGCTCCAGCGGAGCGAGCCATCTGCGCACCCTTACCCGGCCGCAATTCGATGTTGTGCACGGTTGTACCTGCGGGAATATTCTTCAGCGGCAACGCATTGCCCACCAAAATATCCGCCTCGGGTCCGCTCATGATCGTCTGACCGACCTTCAGCCCCACGGGCTGCACGATGTACCGTTTTTCTCCATCTTTGTAGTGGATCAGGGCGATGCGTGCGGAGCGATTCGGATCGTATTCAATCGTGGCGACCGTGCCCGGGACGCCGTACTTTTCGCGCTTGAAATCGATGAGGCGCAGCTGCTTTTTATGACCGCCCCCCTGGTGGCGAATGCTTAATAAGCCGGCAGAGTTTCGGCCGCCGGTACGCTGCTTCGGGGCGAGCAGCGGTTTATGTGGCTTGTCGGTTGTAATGTCGTCATTCACCAGCTTCGTCTGAAAGCGAAGTGTTGGTGTGATCGGTCGAAAACTCTTGATCGGCATCTCTTTAATCCTTGCCTTGTCGGCCTGCCGCGCTCCGGATCGCCGGAGCACGATACTTTGTTATGAATCGAACGGAGTTGGCCGGGGAACAGCTGTTGACCCCCTGCTAGCCGTTGCTGTTCTAGATTTCAGCAGCGAAATCGGGGACCTTTTCTCCGCTCTTTAACCGGACGTAGGCTTTCTTCCAGTCTGCCTTGTAGCCGGAAAACTTGCCGCGGCGCCGTTCTTTGCCTTCCACATTGGCCGTCCGGATCGAGGCCACTTTGACGTTGAAAAGCCGTTCGACTGCCTGCTTTACCTCGGTCTTTGTTGCCTCGGCGGCAACTTCAAACACGAGGGAACCTTCGTTCTCCCGAATGGTTAGCGCCTTTTCCGTAATGAGCGGACGCCGGATGGTTGTATACAGAGTCGCCATTATGCGGCCTCCTGATGCTTCGTCTGTGCTGCTGCAGCATGCCGCCTAGGCAGGTTTTTCTTCAAAGTGTCTTGTAGCGCTTCGATCGCGGCCTTGGAAAAGATGGCATGCTCATAGCGCAAGAGATCATATGGATGCACCTCAGAAGACAGCACCAACTCAACGCCGTCGAGGTTACGTGAACCGAGGTAGAGCTTCTCGTTCAGTTGCTGCGAGCTTTCCACGAGAAGCGCCGTCTTCTTTGCATCGAAGCGGTCGAGCGCCTGGCGAAACAGCTTCGTCTTCGCTTCCGCGACTTCGAAATTCTCTACAATGGTCAGCTTGCCGTCGGCCAACTTTGCTGCGAGCGCAGAGCGCAATGCGCCGAAGAGCTTTTTCTTGGGGAATGCATAGTCATACGAGCGCGGCTGCGGTCCGTGCACCGTGCCGCCATGCCGCCATAGCGGCGAGCGCACGCTGCCTACACGAGCGCGCCCCGTACCTTTTTGCTTCCACAACTTCTTGCCCGACCCGGACACGAGTTTCTTATTCTTGGTCGCCGCCGTGCCCTGGCGTAAGGAGGCTCGGTAATGCTTCACCGCCTCCCAGAGAAGTGCGTCGTTCACTTCACCCGCAAAAATCTCGTCGGCAAGCGTCACACTGCCGACCGTCTCTCCCGCGAGGTTTCGAAGATCGATGTTTGCCATCGTCAATCCATTTCTGCGGGCCATCCCTGCGGCCCGCCCTTCGTGTGAATGTCTACGTTCCCGGTCTGTTCTCCGTGTAGAGTTTGCTATCGATACCGCTGACCGCCAGGGCAAGAGGCGCGCGGAACGCGTCTCCCGTCGTGCGCGTTGAACTACTTCTTCTTGCCTGCCGAAGCTTTCTTGCTGGCCTTCAACGGATCAACCGTACCGGCGCCGGCAAACCCACGACGCTCCCGCGGCGGCGCCTTCGCCTTCGAGATCATCACATACCCATCGCGCGGGCCCGGCACAGCTCCCTCCACCATCAAGAGGTTTTCCTCGGCATCGATACCACGGATGCGTAGATTGCGCACCGTCACCTGATCCGTACCGAAGTGACCCGGCATCCGTTGCCCTGGAAACACACGGGAAGGAAACGACGAGGCGCCAATGGAACCCTGGACCTGGAACATATGCCCGTGCGACTTGGGACCGCCACCGAAGCCATGCCGGCGAACGACACCCGAGAAGCCACGCCCTTTGGAGGTCCCAATGACGTCGACGAACTTTTCTCCGTCAAAAAGGTCGACCAGTACGCGGTCGCCCGCCTTGACTTCATCCGTGCCGTCCGCGGTTGTCTCAATCGCAAATTCTTTAATGTATTTGACCGGTGGCGTGTCGGCTTTGCCGAAGTGCCCTGTCATTGGCTTATTCACCTTCGACGCTTTGACGAACTCGATTAAACCAACCTGGGCGGCATCATAGCCGTCCTTGGCCTGGGTTTTCAGCTGCGTCACCACGCACGGCCCCACCTTGAGCACCGTGATTGGGTGAACGTCACCTCTGTCATCGAAGACCTGAGTCATCCCTATCTTCTTGCCGAGCATTCCATTGACTGGCATTGCTTTCTCTCCTCATCATGCTGCACGGTGCTCGTGAGCACTGTAGGTGTTGCTCTTACTTGGTAACCGTCTTGATCTCAACATCGACGCCGGCGGGCAGATCGAGCTTCATCAGCGCGTCCACCGTCTGCTGTGTCGGCTCGAGAATGTCGATCAGGCGCTTGTGCGTACGGATCTCAAAAGCTTCCCGCGACTTCTTGTCCACGTGGGGCGAGCGCAGGACGCAATACTTGTTCTTCACGGTCGGCAGCGGAATGGGTCCTGCAACCTGTGCGCCCGTGCGCTTTGCCGTGTCGACAATCTCCCCCGTGGAGGTGTCGAGCACTCGGTAATCATATGCCTTTAGGCGGATGCGGATACGTTGCTGTGCCATACTGCCGCTACTTTCTGCGCCGAAGCGCTTACGCAAAGATCGGTTTGGGGTGGCTGCCGGGAGTCATCCTGCTTGACCCGTCGGCAGCCCCGAAAATAAGGAGTGACTTACTTCAGGATCTCTGCGATGGTGCCTGCACCAACGGTTCTGCCACCTTCACGAATGGCGAAGCGCAGCCCCTTTTCCATGGCCACCGGGGTATGCAGTGTGATCTCGAGCGAGATGTTATCGCCGGGCATCACCATCTCCGTACCTTCGGGCAGCTTCGCCGAACCGGTTACGTCCGTGGTCCGGAAGTAAAACTGCGGGCGGTAGCCGTTAAAGAATGGGGTGTGACGGCCGCCCTCCTCTTTTGACAGGACGTAGATTTCGCTTTTAAAGACTGTGTGCGGTGTGATCGAGCTCGGCTTGGCCAGCACCATCCCGCGCTCCACATCTTCCTTTGCGATGCCGCGCAACAGCAACCCGGCGTTATCGCCGGCAAGACCCTCATCCAGTTGCTTCTTGAACATCTCAACACCGGTAACGGTCGTGTTCTGCGTATCGCGGAAGCCGACAATCTGGCACGCTTCGCCTACCTTTACCTTGCCACGCTCGATGCGGCCAGTAACCACGGTGCCACGACCGGAGATCGAGAAAATATCTTCGATCGGCATTAGGAAGGGTAGGTCGACCAAGCGGTCCGGCTGCGGTACATTCGCATCAACTGCCGCCATCAGCTCGTCGATCTTGGCCTCCCACTGGGCTTCGCCGTTCAGCGCGC
>CAXSZS010000014.1:0-47844 GCA_964242495.1 uncultured Acidobacteriaceae bacterium | reverse complement strand
ACCAGCGCACCCGCTTCGACCTCGAAATGATCAAGTCCGTCGGCTACTGCCACGGCATCGAAAACTACTCCCGCCACTTCTCCGGCCGTCTCCCCGGCGAGCCCCCACCCACCCTCCTCGACTACTTCCCCCGCGACTTCCTCATCTTTATCGACGAGTCCCACGTCACCGTCCCCCAGCTCCACGGCATGTGGCACGGTGATCGCTCCCGCAAGCAAAACCTCGTCGACTACGGCTTCCGCCTCCCCTCCGCCATGGATAACCGCCCCCTCCGCTTCGAGGAGTTCGAAGGCCGCACCGGCCAGATCGTCTACGTCTCCGCCACGCCGGGGCCTTATGAGCTCACCAAGTCCGCCGGTGTCGTCGTCGAGCAGATCATCCGCCCCACCGGCCTCGTCGACCCACCCGTCGAGATCCGCCCCATCAAGGGCCAGATCGACGACCTCTTAGCCGAGATCCGCGACCGCGCCAACAACAACCAGCGCGTCCTTGTCACCACCCTCACCAAGCGCATGGCCGAGGACCTCGCCAACTACTACACCGAAGTCGGCGTCCGCTGCCGCTACATGCACTCCGAGATCGAAACCCTGGAGCGCATCCGCCTCCTGCGCGACTTGAGGAAGGGAGAATACGACGTCCTCATCGGCATCAACCTCCTCCGCGAAGGCCTCGACTTACCAGAAGTCTCTCTCGTGGCGATCCTCGACGCCGACAAGGAAGGCTTCCTCCGCTCCCAGGGGTCCCTCATCCAAACCATCGGCCGCGCGGCCAGGCATTTAGAAGGCCGCGCCATCCTCTACGCCGACAAGATGACCGACAGCATGCGCCGCGCCATCGACGAAACCGATCGTCGCCGCGAAAAGCAGGTCGCCTACAACGAAGAACACGGCATCACCCCCGAGTCCGTCATCCGCTCCATCGACGCCTCCCTCGCCGTCATCACCAAAGCCGACTACGCCGACCTCACCGACGGCGACACGAACAACGCCGCCCTAGACTTCGCTAACCAAGCCGACCTGGACGCCTACATCATCAAACTAGAATCCGACATGCGCGAAGCCGCCAAAAAATTCGAATTCGAGAAAGCCGCCAAGCTCCGCGATCAGGTCAAGGAACTACGCACTAAGGAGTTCCTGTTCGCCTGAGCCACCATATAATCGTCGAATAATTTGCGACAGATAGGTGTACTTGCTGTATAACTTACTGCAGGAGAACGGCTTGCATGACGGCATTTGGATCGCAAGATTGGGCTTTTCAGCGTCTCGCGCCTCACAAGGCGCGACTATGGAGTGTAATTGCGGCAGCTACCAAGCGTTTTAATCGCCTCGATCCCGACGATCTACTCACCTTCAACGGGAGGTGCGCCGCTGATGTCCTAAATGCCTTCATAATCGCCGAAGCGCGCCTGCAGTTTGAAGGAGTGAAAACCTCACTCTTTATAGATCGGAACAACACGACCTTCCACTCCCTGAATGGCTGCGTTCTCTGGTACAAGCAACTGGGAGCCGACGACCTTCCCTCCAACATCCCTACTCCAACAGCGGAAGAGCTAATGCAGGGCCATTTCTCTTTCGTCCCGAACGAACTCCTTCTGGTAGTGGGATTCAAGCTGGACAGCCTCAAGAAGAAGGTTCAGAGCGTTGAGATGATGAGGTTCGGCGTGGGTCGCCGGGTGGAGTTCCTCATCGCCATCACAGAGGTCTCGACTCAGGAACGGGTTATTACAATGCCAAATAAACTCGAACCCCAGCGTACACGTCGTCGTACGCGAATTGAGATCAGGAACGGGTTCGAACAAAAAGCATTCGGTTCAACCGACGAGTAGGCGATGAAATATTTCAATCCCGGAATGCTCACCATCGCGCGTGAATCCCGAGAGCTCACTCAATCCGAGCTGTCTGCCTACTCGCAAATCCCGCAGGCGATACTCTCGAAGTTTGAGGGCGGCGTGACGATCCCCACTCAGAGTGACGTCGACTCTCTGGCGAAAGTCATGGGCTACCCAGCAGCGCTATTCTATCAACAAGATCGTATTTTTGGATTTAACGCATCAGTCTTTTTTCATCGTAAGCGGGCCGATATGCCGGCTAAAGTGCTGAAGCGGATCCACTCAGTGCTCAACATGACAAGGATGCATCTGGATAGATTGCTACTAGCAGGAAGCATTAAGCCCGCGATGGACTTGGTTCGGATGTCAATCGAGGATTGTGGCACTCCTGAGGAGATAGCACAGAAGCTTCGAGCATTCCTTCAAGTACCTGATGGTCCTATACATGATTTAACTGCTACGTTAGAGGACGCCGGAATCGTTATTGTTCAGTGCAAATTTAGAAGTAAGAGGATGGATGCAGTCAGCGAGTGGGTCCCCGAACACCCACCTGTCGTCTTGATGAATATTGATGAGCATATTCCAGGAGACAGATATCGCTGGACTCTAGCGCACGAGCTCGGACATCTTGTTATGCACACGAGTCCTACTGAAAACATCGAAGCTGAAGCGAACAGATTCGCAGCTGAATTTCTCATGCCGGAGAAGGACATCCGCTCGAAATTGCGAACAGTACGTCTTCAAAGCCTCGCACTCTTGAAAAGTATTTGGAAAGTATCGATGGGTGCTTTGCTCGAGAGAGCTAAGCAACTCGGGACAATCACAGCATCCCAATACAAGTACATGCGAATACAGTTCGGCAAGCTTGGATACACGACTCATGAACCGCCCGAGCTAGAGGTCCCGCTAGAACGCCCGACACTACTCACGGATCTGCTTAGGCTACACACAAAGGCTCTTGGATACACACTCGATGAACTCGCAATACTGCTGAATCTACTTCCAGAAGAGTGCGAGCATATCTATCTTCCACAAGAAGGTTTACAGCTGGTTCGCTCGCCCGTGCTTCTTTTCGGCTGAATAGTACGGGTCGAGTAGGGTGGCCTATGATCCCCTCACACCCCGAATCAGCAACAGAGCGGCGGGTGACCCATCTAAACACCAACAAAGTTGGGTGGCCACCGCCTGATCCATAACATCGGCGGGTGGCCCACATTTCACTCCACCACGTCGACGGGTGCGGGTGCCCCACATCTCGCTTCTGAGATGTGGGTTCGGGAACCCCCGAGGCCCCACCACAGAGACTCATGCCCAACCCACCCCGTCGCGCCGCGGTCCAGTTCGATACACCTCAACAACACCAACCTCCCTCGTCCACCAATGTCGAAAGCTCGACCACTTTCACCCTCAAACTCCCGCGAACAACTGAGCATCAGCGTCCCAGCAGCAAGCAGGTTACTTGGTCGACCTCAAGAAAAGCGCGAATCGTCCGGTAGTGCACGCGCAGCAACCGCTCGATCTCACGCGTCGCACAGTTCCCAAATCCGCAGCCAGAGCACCTTCGGCGGACCCGTCTCCAGCACACTGCGCTCCGCGAAATCGGCGTCCTTGGTCACGATCACGAAGCCATGCGCCTTGGCATACGTCCAGATCTCGCCGTCATCCGCCGCTCCGAGCCCGAGTTGATGCACATGCGCCGACCCCAGATACAGGTCAGATAGCAGATCAATCAGGTGAAGGGACAAGTTCTCATCGAGGAGCAGCTTCACGCCGCAACAGTCTCAAGTTTTCGCTCACGATCGGCCGCAAACGCCAGGCACGCCAAGATATCTTCCTGGTTCAGGTAAGGAAAATCGTGCAAAATCTCTTCGGACGTCATCCCGGCAGCTAGATACCCAAGCACGTCCGCGACCGCGATTCGCAAACCCCGGATACACGGCTTTCCAGCACGTTTCCCTGGCTGCATCGTAATGATCTCGGAATAATGCGTAGGCGTAACGTGGGTCAACTGCCATCACAGTGTAATTGACGGGTGGCCCACATCTCACCGACACAACAGCGGGTGCCCCACATCTCGCTTCTGAGATGTGGGTTTCAGGAACCCCCGAGTCCCACCCCCAAGACTCCTCCCCAACCCACCCCGTCGAGCCGCGGTCTAATCCGATCCACCTCAACAACACCAGCCTCCAAAACCCATCAATGCCGAAAGCTTGACCACTGCCCATCCTCAGGCTCCCGCACCAACCCCCGCGCGCCCGGCTACCGGTGAACATACCGGCGCCCCTCAATCACCCGTCCGCGCACCCTACTCATTGAAGTCGGGATACCGGTGGCTCTAGAACCGCCGCTCCGTCCGCCGCACGGTCCGTGGTTCACTCCCCTCACTGCAGGGGAACGTGACTAAGCGTAAAACACCGGTCTCCTGATGCCGCACAGTACCCGAGGCACGCCGTCGCCCCACACCCCACGCCCCCAAAGGCGAGACGCAGCACCTCCTGCGACTTTCGTGTAACCGATATGGAAATGCATCACCGCGCATTTAGGATCGCGGCCCATAACGACACATAGTTCATCAGTTTTTATAACAAAGTAACTTAACGTTGTTACCTGCAATGTTACCGATGTTGAAAAAGTTGGTATCTCTCCACTTTTCTCTTGCGAAGAGGCGGCGCCGTTTGAGAATATCCGGTAAAAGCTTATCGAAGGTCTTAGAGGACGAGGTACTACGCTTTGAGTGAGGTTAAGGAAATCCGTGCGCTGACAGGCCTGCGCGGTATTGCCGCTGTGTATGTAGTTCTATTCCACTACTCGCTCGGGTTGGGCTACACCAGTGTTCCCGAGACCTTTCTCTCGCATGGTTACTTAGCCGTCGATCTTTTCTTTGTTCTCAGCGGCTTTGTGATGACGTTGAACTACGCCGAACTCTTTCGCGGAGACTGGCGATGGCGGTCTTTTCGGATCTTCCTGAGTCGGAGGACGGCCCGGGTGTATCCCTTGTTCCTTGTCACCGCTGTTTGCGCGACCTTGCTCATTGGTGAAGGCATGCTGGAAGGTCCGCAGGTGGGCTCAAAAGCGCTCCTTGCCTGGAACCTGCTTATGGTTCAAAGCTGGGGCTTGGCGCCCAGCTTCGACGCCCCCAGCTGGTCGATCAGCGCAGAATGGGCAGCGTACATCCTTTTTCCCGCCGCACTCTGGCTTGGGCGCAATCCAGGGAGCCGCAGAGCCAACTTTGCGCTACTCTGCGCCCTCCTTTCCATTGCTGCGCTCTGTTATTTACCGGGGCAAGTGGTACACCGACCTGATTCGCTTTCGCTCTTAGACCTGCATGTCTCGCGGGGCGGGTGGCCGGTCTTTCGTTGTTTGTCCGAATTCTTCCTCGGTGTCTACGCTGCCAGAGCCTACGCCTTCCAAAAAGACCGAAAGTTCTTGCAAAAGGCGTCGGTGGGTACAGCGGTCGGCATCACGATGCTTGTGCTGCTCGCCGTTCGCGGATGCGATTTCTTCTTCGTGGCCCTTTGCCCCATCCTGGTCCTGTGTCTCACATCGAAATCCGGTCTTCTCGTCCAACTCGGCAGTGGAAGGGGAGTTCACCATCTTGGTGTCATCTCCTACAGCATCTATCTCGTGCATGACCTTCTTGGGGGTATCTTGGGCTTTGTGCATCACTATGCGAGTACCCATGGCCTGCAACATGGACAGACCTACGGCGCCATAGTAGCCCTCGCACTGGTATACCCTCTATCCCTGCTGGCCTATAACTGGGTAGAAAAACCCGGTAGAGCTATGGTGAGAGACTTACTCGAAAGAAGGCCGGGTACCTCCCGTGAGCCGGTCGGTCCTCTGGGCATCGTTGAAAATTAGATCATGTCAACCGATCGTGAGTTTCGCTACAGCCCCGAACTCGGCTTCAATCTCACTTCGGTGCTCGATGGGCTCCAGGTCGGTCGACAATCATCACGGTAACTGAACTGAGCACCAACGAACCCGCTCAACAATTCTTCCAGCCACCGGACGGATACAAGCTAGTCAACAAACGCAAATCGGCATCTCCTGTGCAATGACTCACAGAAAAGCTGCCGTCGTGTAGCGTCCGGTTTACGCAACGACCTCTTGAAAACCCACAGCCTCTAGCTGATCGGGTGTTACGGCCAGTTTACGGTCCACGTCCCGGTGACTGTGGAGGGCAGCCGTAATCCCGGTGATATCAAACGGGTCAAAGCCGATGTCCGCCAGCATCGGGGACAGCGCTTCTTCCGTTCCGAACCAGCTGCGCCGGTACGCGTCGGCCGACACGGAGATATCTTGATCTGCTAATTGTTCGACAAGAGCCTCCGCCAAACGCTGGCCATGGGCCTCACCATTACAGCGAAACGTAAACAGAAACGTCTGGGAAAAATCGTGTAATACCATCTTTCGATGGTATAGCGATTTCCTTTCTGAATCAACAAGCACGGGCTTTATATGCCGTAACAGTCTTTCTCATTCCTGTGTAGATCTTAAAGAAAGCTGCCGGACTCGTCTCACATCAGCTGGATTCGTCTTCGAAAGAGAGTCAGCAGCCAAACGTAAGTACAATCGCGATCCTGTATAGCTCAGATTGCCCCACTTAGCCGGGGATCTACGCTGGCCAGATCATGAGTAGCCTTCAGCGCAGTGGATCGTATACCTAACGTAATGACTCCAGAGCCACCCTTCGTAGTTGGTATATATTAAAGGAATGTGAAACCAGGATGACTTTGGACCATCTTCTCGAGCAAAGACCTTTAGAGCATTACCGTACCTGCTGTGTGTTGGCAGAAGTATCGCAAGGCTGTCAGGTACGAGGAGGATATATCCGGTCCGAAGAGTCATTTTCGCAAGCGAGCGATCCTTCAACATCGCACCTCTTCGTCGATAACGTGCGTTTCTGGTCGATGTTTGCCGTGGTGGCCATTCATAGCACTGCGGTCTTCGATCAAACCGGCTATTCGCGGCCAGGTGTCGACAGGCTCCTTCTGACGCCGTTCAAGTTCGGCACCATCGCCTTTTTCCTTATGTCCGGCTTCCTTGCCGGCTGCGGCCTCGAAACCGCCCATCCTCTGCAGTATCTGGCTCGCCGCGTCCAAAGAATCTTTGTTCCATGGACGTTCTGGATCGCGGCGCTGATAGCAGGCCTGGTTGCTACCGATCTCGGGCATCACCGGGTGGTTTTCGGAGTCAATCGTAATTTTCTTCTAGATCTGGGTAACAAAGCCTTTTATAGTTTGACGTCAACTGCTTTCTGGTTTGTCCCCAATCTGCTTGTCTCCCTGGCAATCCTGCTCTTATTTCGTCGCGTGCACGATAGCCTGCGTTTTGGGGCCGTATTGCTGGCTTTGAGCCTCTTCTACTCCGTCAACATCTACGCTTCCTGGTTACCCAGCGCGCACACGGAAGCGTTACTGGGATTTGTCTTCTATCTCTGGCTGGGTGCGTTTGCGGCGCGGAAACAGGATGTTTTCGATCGTTGGTTAACTCACGTATCGTCGCTCCAATTGGCTCTGGCGTACCTGGTCACAGCGATCCTCGCGTATGGCGAAACGCAGGTTTTGCACCAAAGGCACATACTCGATGCCACAAACTCCCTGCGATTTAGCAACCAGATCTCTTCGATCGTCGCCGTCCTATTCATTTATAAGTTCCCAAGAGCGACGTGGCCGCGCTTCGTCGATGTCCGCAAGAATACTTTTGGTATTTATCTCAGCCACTCGCTAGTGCTTTCGTGTCTGTGGCGTGTTCTGAAGATCCACAGGATCGCTCCAACCGTGCACCGTCTCGCCGCAAAAAGAGGCGGTTGCATCGTGCTGTGGGCCACGGTGCTGCTGAGTGCGTATGCGCTGTCCTTGCTTGTGACAAAACTTTTTGTGAGCCAAAGTGCCCTGGGCTGGCTGGTCGGCATTCCGAAGAGCCGCACAGCAAGGCGTCCCCTGGCCATGAACCCTGCAAACGCCCCACCTCAACTTCCGATCGCAGGGATTGCCCACAAGGGGGAAGTCAGCGGGTAGCGCTCTCCTGCGATGCATCTCTGGCAGGGCTGTTACCGGTTGCCATGAGAAAATTGCCTATGACCGATCTGCCACCGAAACCGTCCGTTCCCGCACGCAAAACCGGCCTGAGCCCGGCGCAGCAGAAAATGCAGGCTGCGCTCGAAAAAGCCGCCCACGCGAAAACCGGCGCCAAGCCCGTTCCTGGAGCCTCTGCAGCATCTTTTAAAGCGAAGAACTCTTTTGCCGGCAAGAAAGCAAACTTCCAGCGCAAGGCCACGTAGGCGAGCGGGGGCACCCGGCTTGGACCCCATGCTGGAGCACCTGCAGGGCTACGCCGCGGAGCTCGCGGCCGTTTCTTGTATGGCGAGGTACTGGTGCACGAAGGCGATAGCCATACTTCCTTCTCCGACGCTCGAGGACACCCGCTTGATCGAGTCATGCCGCACGTCGCCCACACAGAAGAGCCCCGGCAAATTGGTCTCTAGTAAGTATGGTTGCCGATCTCCGCACGAAGCATCCGGGATGTCTCGCCCGGTGCACACGTACCCCCGCTCATCCCGTAACACCTGCTTCGGCAGCCAATCGGTTTGCGCATCGGCCCCGATCATGATGAACAGCGCATCGGCCTTCCGTTCCCGCGGCGCTTCCCCACGTGTCGCCGTGCACACCGTCTCCAGGTAGCTTTCCCCGCCCACTGAGGTCACCTGCGTAAATGGTTCGATCGTCACATTTGGCCGATGCGCAATCTGCTCGATCAAATATTGCGACATCGTCATCTTCAGCCCCGCCCCACGCACCACCATGGTCACGGAACGCGCATAGCTGGCAAAGAACATCGCAGCCTGGCCGGCTGAATTACCACCGCCGACGATAAAGACATCCTTGCCCACTACCGTCGACGACTCCATGCGCGAGGCCCCATACAGCACGCCCCGGCCTTGCAGGCGGTCAATGCCCTCCGCCTCCAGCCGTCGCCAATCTACGCCCGTGGCCAGCACGACTGTGCGCGTCGTAACGCGGTCACCGCCATCCAACTCGACGCAGTATCCCTGCTTCAGCGGAAAGATGCTCTGCACGTCGCGGGTCATCACGATCTCTGTGCCGAACCGCGTTGCCTGCTTCACCGCCCGCTCACTGAGTTCGTCTCCGGAGATCCCGCCCGGAAAGCCCAGATAATTCTCTATGCGTGACGAGGTTCCGGCTTGGCCGCCCACCGTCGAGCGTTCAATGAGCAGTACGCGCAAGCCCTCCGATGCTCCGTACACGGAGGCCGCCAGGCCTGCAGGTCCGGCACCGACCACGATGACATCGTAGTGATCATCCTTGGGTGCGGTTCGGAAACCCAACGCCTCAGCCACCTTGCGCACCGTCGGCGGCTGTTGAACACAATGTTGGCGGTCAATCACCACTGCCGGTCCGGCCATGTCGCGCGGCATGCACGCGGGCACACGGTCCGGCTCACGATCGCGGTCCACCCACTCGAACAGAATGCGGTTGCTGGAAAGAAAGGATCGAATGTCACGGCAGTCGATGTCATATTGCGAACCGACGACAAGCACGCGCGTGGCTGGATTCTCGAGAATGTAATTCTGAATTTTGGCCACACGCTCCATCATCGTCTTCATGATCAAAGCGCTGCACTCGGGAGAACTGTCAATCATCTCCTTGAATTGAAGACGGTCCAAACGCAGCACGCGGGAAGCGACCTTGGTCCGCAGGGAAGCCATGAAGGGTGAACCCAACAGCAAGGGCAGTTCACCGGAATAATCACCCGCTTTATATTGATTGACTACCTGTGGACGCCCGTCGAAATCTTTAATGACCTCCAGTTGTCCGTCGATCAACACATAAAACCAGGGCATCTCGCCTTCGCGGACCAGCCACTCGCCCGCACATAAATGCATATCGGCGGCTACCTGCGCAATCTGACTGCGTTGACTCTCCGGCAAGCAGGCCAGCACGGGGATTGCCTTCAAATCCTTGGCTTCAAACACAGGACACCTCCAATCCTTATGCTCTCATGAGGTCATAACTGCGGAGTCAAAACTTGCGGACGCGGCGAAGGACGCCCATGCACCAGCCATAATGGACTCATGTCTACCCTTTCTGCTTTTCCGCTTACGACACTCGATGGCAAGTCCGTCACCCTCGATACCTTTACCGGCAAGGTGCTGCTGATTGTGAATGTCGCCTCAAAGTGCGGTCTGACCCCGCAGTACACCGCCTTGGAAGCTCTATACCAACGCTTTCGGCATCAGGGCTTCGCGGTGCTTGGTTTTCCAGCCAACGACTTCGCCGGCCAGGAACCCGGAACCGACGCAGACATCGCCAAGTTCTGCTCTACGGAGTACCCGGTGAGCTTTCCCCTGTTCTCGAAGATCACCGTCACCGGGCAGGACAAACATCCGCTCTATGCCGCCCTCGTCCAAGCGCAGCCCGAGCGTGTTTCCAACGGCAACGACCTACACGATCACCTCGCCAGCTACGCTGCAGCGAATGGCTTGCCCGGACCGAATGAACTTCCTGAGTTGCTGTGGAACTTTGAAAAATTCCTTGTGGGGCGCGATGGAAACGTTGTCGCACGCTTTGCCCCCGATCTCACACCGGACGACCCCAAACTCGTGGGGGCAATCCAAGCCGCATTGGCGACAGCTTAAGTAACTGCCTCAAGATATTCAAAAACAAAGTGGCTCTTGGAGGCATACGCGACCGTGCAGGCGAAACCGGTCGCGTATGCTCTGTTTATCCACTCTTCACATCTGCAAGGTTCCGAGAGGTCTCGCCCAAGAATGCCCAAGCTGTCGATTCCAGCGCTGTTGCCGGCGCCGTTTGTTCTTGCCTCCACACTCGCGTTGGCCTTGCCGCTCGCGGCTCAGCAGGCGATCCGCATCAAGGCCGACCTTACCGAAGCGCCTCGCAAGCTCTACCATGCAGAGATCGATCTACCGGTTAAAGCCGGGCCGAATACCTTCACCACGCCGCAGTGGATCCCCGGCAACCACCGGCCTACCGGTCCTGCGGAAGACATCACCGGGGTCGTCTTCAGCGTGGATGGAAAGCCGATTCCCTGGCGTCGCGACGACGTCGACCTGTACGCGTTTCACGTCGATGTGCCCAAAGGCGTCACCACGTTGCATGTTCACCTGGACTGCATCGTGCTTTCGCGCGCTTCCGACAAGATGGCCGTGCTTGAGTGGGAAAAGCTGCTGCTGTACCCCGCCCACACGCCCGTGCGCGACATCCTCATCCAGCCGAGCGTTACGGTGCCCACGGGCTGGGGCATCGGCACCGCGCTTCTGCCCGCCGCATCCTTCGACGCCAACACCAAGCCGGGCGGCACCATCCAGTATCAGCCGACAAACGTAGAGCAACTCGAAGATTCGCCGGTCATCGCGGGACAATACTTCCACGAGTTCCCACTCGCGCCCGAGGTCACACCCAAGCATTTCATCGACGTTGTTTCTGATGATCCGGACGACTCCAATCTCCGTCCCGAACTGCTGGGGGAGATCGCCAATCTCGTTCGCGAAGCCGGCGCAGCCTACGCCTCGCACCACTACAACCAGTACCACTTCCTGCTCACCCTTTCCGACGTCGCCGGCGGCGAAGGCCTTGAACACGGGCAAAGCTCCGACAACGGCATCGATGAACTCGGTTTCTCTGACAAGCGCCATCAGCTCGCCGAAGCCGACCTCCTCGCTCATGAGTTCACGCACTCCTGGAACGGCAAATACCGTCGACCCTCGACCCTGTACCAGACCGACTTCGCCAAGCCCCAGGTGGGTGAGCTGCTTTGGGTGTACGAGGGCATGACGCAGTACCTCGGCAACGTGCTCGCCGCCCGTTCCGGTCTGAAATCACAACCGCAATACCGCGAAATGCTCGCCATCTCTGCCGCCCAGCTTGACTACAAATCTGGTCGCCAATGGCGCTCCACCGACGACACCGCCCTTGCCGCCAGCATCCTCCGCGGCGGCAGCCCTGTCTGGTCCAACTGGAAGCGCGGGCAGGATTACTACCAGGAAGGCGAGCTCCTGTGGCTTGATGCCGATACCCTCATCCGGCAGCTCACCAACGATCAGAAGTCGCTCACCGACTTCGAGCATATCTTCCTCGGCAAAGGCGGCAACACCGGGCCGCTCATCGTAACCTACACGCGCGAAGAACTCATTCGCGACCTGAATCAGGTTGTCAAATACGATTGGGCCGGCTTTCTGCACCAACGCGTCGATCTGGTCGACCCGCAGGTTGACCTTGCAGGCATCACCCGCGGCGGTTACAAGCTCGTTTACGGCGATCACCCTTCAGACGCCGCGGAGACCCTTTCGGTCGGTCGTCGCGGCGTCGCGGCCGGGGGACGACTCGATTTTTGGTACAGCGTCGGTCTGCACATCGGTGCTGATGGCACAATCTCCGATGTCCGCTGGGGCGGTCCCGCCGATAAGGTCAAGCTCGCGCCGGGCCAGAAGATCCTCGGCGTAAACGGCCGCATTGCTAATACCGATGTCATGAACGATGCGATCGAGCGGGCGAAAACCAATACTGAACCCATCCATCTCATCGTCCAAACCGAAAGCTACGTCCAATCTGTCGATCTCGACTACCACGACGGTCTTCGCTACCCCACGCTGGTTCGCGACGAAGCGCAAAAAGACTACCTGGACGAAATCACTAAACCCCTCGCGCCCACAGTCGCCGCTACCATCGTCACCGACACCAAAAAATAACCGCTACACCACAATCACCCATCACCCGGGTGCCCCGTTCTTTCGCAGTTTTCCCGCGAAAGGGCGGGGTGCTCTCCTTTTGAGCATTGCGAAAGCCAAGGAGCACCCCACGAGATCTCCACGAAACCTCTTCACGCTGGCGCTACTCGCGTTCTCTATGCACCTCCAAGCGCAGACTATGAGCACCACGGCTACACCCCCGCAGGCTGCTACCTCATACACCGGCATACCCGGCGAGTACACCGCCCAAAACTTCCGCTTCAGCACCGGCGAAACCTTGCCCACTCTGCGCCTGCACTACCTCACCCTTGGCAAACCCCACCGGAACGCCGTAGGCCACGTCGACAACGCCGTCCTTCTGCTGCATGGCACCGGCGGCGACGCCCACTCCCTCTTTGCTCCGCAGTTCTCCAACGTACTCTTCAGTCCTGGCCAACCACTCGACATCGCCAAATACTTCCTCATCTTCCCCGACGACATTGGGCACGGGGCAAGCTCCAAGCCCTCCGATGGGCTCCACATGCACTTTCCTAAATATACCTACGACGACATGGTCCGCTCACAGCACCAAATGCTGCTCGAAGCGCTGCATGTCGACCACCTACGTCTCATCCTCGGAACCTCGATGGGCTGCATGCAAAGCTTTGTCTGGGGCGAAACCTACCCGGGCTTTGCCGACGCACTGATGCCGCTCGCCTGCTTGCCCGTCCCCATCGCTGGGCGCAACCGCATGATGCGCTATATGGCTATCGAAGACATGGAGCGCGACCCCACCTGGCATAACGGCGACTACACCACCGAGCCCGTCGAAGGCGTGCGCGCCGCCGATGAGATCCTCTTCATCATGGGCTCCGCGCCGCTTGTGCAACAAAAAGCCGCACCCACCCGCGAAGCTGCCGAACACCTCATCGACACCTATCTGGCGCGCACCGCCCCCGCAACTGACGCCAACAACCTCATCTACCAGCTCGACGCCTCCCGGCTCTACGATCCAAGCGCGCAGCTCGGCAAGATCACCGTTCCGGTCATGTGGATTAACTCTGCAGATGACTTCATCAACCCACCCGAGCTTGGCATCGCCGAGCGCACCGTGCACGACATGCCCAACGCCCGCTTCATCCTCATTCCTACTTCCGAAGCCACCCATGGCCACGGCACCCACACCCAGGCCGCCGTTTGGCAGCAATACCTGGTACAGCTACTCAATCAATCGGCGACAAAACCTTAGAGCAAACTACTTCGAAGGTAAATACCCCTTACTGTCACCCTGAGCGCAGCGAAGGACCTCGGTATTCCTCTGAGGCACCTATAGTATTCGGGCAGAATACAAAGGTCGCTTCGCTGTGCAAGAGATAACGCAGCAAGTGCTTTAGGGCTACGGCAATCGCTGCAAAAGATGCGAAGGCCGTACGGAGACACCGCTGGCAACCGTCTCTTCCAGCTCGTCGCCTTGGCCCGCTGTCGCCATCTCCATCAGCCCCGCCGAAAGTGTCTCACCCCGCAGCAAAGGCTCTACCGCCGGTCCAATCAGCAGCAGTAAGGGCGCGGGCCCGCATTGCAGCATCCGCAACTCCGCCAACCGCGCCACCGCATAGCTCTGTTCCGGCATAGCCGCATGCGAAATCGCGCAGCAAGGCACTTCTCCGCCCACACCCGCCTGCGCGAGCTCATGCGCGAGCTGGCGCAGGTCCCGGCCCGGCATGTAGACCACCAGCGTCACATCGTCCGGCAGAGGCCCCGACCAGACCGGCCGCCCATCCAGCTTATCCGCCGCGTGGTGTCCCGTGACGAAAATGAGCTTGGAAGCCGTCGTCCGGTCGGTCAACGGCAGCGACAACGCCGCTCCCGCCGCCAACGCCGCCGTCACGCCCGGCACCACGGCAAACGGCACACCCGCCGCCCGCAACGCCGCGATCTCCTCACCCGCACGCCCAAACACCAACGGATCGCCACTCTTCAACCGCACCACCGATTGCCCAGCCCGTGCTGCCTCAATCAACAACCGATGGATACCGGTCTGCGTGATCCGCGGCTGCCCGCATCGCTTGCCCACGCTCGTCACCAGCGCCTCCGGGTGCGCCAATGCCAGCACCTCCGGCGTCACCAGATCATCGTGAAAGACAATGTCGGCGGTCTCAATCAGCCGCAACGCGCGAACGGTGAGCAGCTCCGGATCGCCAGGCCCAGCCCCAACCAGATACACGGTCCCCTGTTCCGCCCGAGTCACCGCACTCACAGCACAGACTCCTCAGGCGCTTCCAGATCATTCGCCTCAAGCCCCTGCGCCTCAAGCCCGTTCCGCACCTCAGGCTCGTTCCGCACCTCGTCAGAGGCCTTCTGCGTGGAAACATCAACGGCATAGCCCACCGGCGCAAAACCATGCCGCAACGCATGCTGGCGCGCATGTAGCCGCGCCGGGCAACCGTCATACCCGCACACCTCGCGCTGTGCCAACCCATGTAACAGGGCCTTGCGCGTCTCCCCCACCGGCTCCACGGCGGTTACCTCGCGTCGCAGCCGGCCGAGTTCCATCAACCATTCGCCCGTGTCCAAGGGCAAAAGGGCGTTCAACTCCTTGCGTAACCGCTGCGCCAGCGCCGGACTCTCTCCAGCCGTCGAGATCGCAATCTGCAACTCGCCCCGCTTCACGATCGAAGGGAAATAAAAGTCACAAAACGGCGGATCGTCGATCGCATTGCACAGCAGCCCGCGCGCATTGGCCTCGGCATAAACAGCCCGGTTCACCGCAGCCGTCGCCGTGCCCGCCACCGCCAGAAACGCCCCCGCGAGGTCCCCCTCCCGATACACACGCCGGTGCCAAACAATCTCTCCCGCCTCAGCCCAGGCCTCCACACGCGGCAAGGCCTCGGGCGCAATCACTGTCACCTGCGCCTCGGCATTGCGCAGGCTTTCGATCTTCGACTCTGCGATATTGCCGGCACCGACCACCACACACGGTCGCGCAGTCAGCTTCAAAAACATCGGAAATAAGCTCATCGCACCCTAGATCGTCCTTGCTTTTTTGTTGTCATTCCCGAAGGGAATCTGCGTTTGGGCTTTAACCCAAAATGGGCCCTTTACATGTCGATATTTGGTGGATGCCGTGCCGGCCCATTATCCCGTTCCACGGGAGCCACCACCGCCCCCGCGATCAGATTGCGCAAATCCTCATCGCTCGTGCGATTGAAATACCCGCGCAAATTTTCGCCCTCAAACCGATGGTCGAGGTACCCGCGCAGCAATCGCTCAATTGCCTGAGGGCAATCCTCCGCCGCGGCACGGTAGCCGATCGGTCGCGCCGCCCGGGCGTTCACCCCCACCGCACCTCCCACGCAGAAGTAATACGCATCCACAGACACGCCGTCCTTCTTGATCTTTTTTCCCTCCAACCCAAGATCGGCGATCCAGTGCTGCCCACAACTGTTGGTGCATCCCGTCACATGCAGCTTGATCTGCTGGTCGAAGCCCGGCATGCGCTCTTCCATCTCGCCAATCAGCCACTTGGTGAAACCCTTGGTTTCAGAAATTGCCAGCTTGCAGAACTCCGTCCCCGTGCAGGCAATCGCGCCGCGATAGAACACCGTCGGTTCTACCTGCAACCCAAGTGCGTTCAACTCCGACACGAGCTCTCCGGTAAGTTCGCTCGGCACGTTCACAATCAGAATGTTCTGCATGATGGTCGTTCGTAGATGCCCATCGCCGTACTTTTCCGCCAGTGACGCCAGCGCATGCAGTTGGTCCGCCGTAAGCCGACCCCGTAACACCGTCGCCCCCACGGAGCACAATCCGTCCTGCTTTTGCCGATGCACGCCCACATGGTCGCGGTAGAGATCGTCTGCCACCGGTCCTTCCTCGCAGGCATCGAACGTGAAACCCAGCTTCTCTTCAATGGCCGCCAGCATCGACTCCGCCGTCCATCCATGGCGCATGAAGAGATATTTCAGCCGCGCCCGCGTACGATTCTCCCGTAAAGCATCCTGCTCGCGGAAGATCTCGCAAACCGCTTTGGTTACCGCGTACGCCTTGTCCTGCGGAATGAAGGCGTTCAACCGCACTGCCATGTGCGGCTCCGTCGAAAGCCCGCCGCCGATGCGCACGCTGTAGCCGATCTCTTCCTGCCCATCCTTCACCCGCTTCAGCGCGGTCAGTGACACATCGTTGATCTCCGGGTAGGAGCACCAAATGGGGCAGCCCGTCACCGAAACCTTGAACTTACGCGGCAGATTCACAAACTCCGGATTTGCCGTCAGCTTCTCGGCGATCTCCACCGCCAGCGGCGACGCATCCAGCATCTCCTCATGATTCAACCCCGCCAACGGACAACCCGTCACATTGCGCACTACGTCGCCGCAGGCACCCTTGGGGCTCAGCCCAATCTCCGTTAGCCGATCGACTACCTCCGGCAAAGCCTGGATCGTCAACCAGTGCATCTGGATGTTCTGCCGTGTGGTAATGTCCGCCATGCCATGCGCATGCGTTTCAGCAATGTCCGCAATCGTCCGCAACTGGTGCGAAGTCAGCAGGCCGTTGGGGATGCCGATCCGCATCATGAAATATTCGCTGGCCTTGCCTTCGCCACCCGTGCCGCCGGTGGCTCCCACACCGTCCCCCTGCGTGTAGATGCCCCACCACTTGAAGTAGGTGCCGGCCCACTCGGGCAGCACGGCTTCGCGGCCTTCACGCGCAAACTGCCGTACCTCTTCCCAGGCCTCCCAGGGATTTTTTTCGAGCTTCAAGCGCTCTACCTTCTGCGCCTTCGTCTCCTTCACCTCTTTCGGTGCGGCGGGCGTGGTGGTCGCAAGAACAGAGGCTATCGATGGTTCGCTCAAGAAATCTCTCCAATCTCAAATAAAAAGGCCCACGTCATACGTCGTGGGCGTCGAGCGGTGCACCGTCGCAGCTTCCATGTCACCGCCGGCGCTTGCCCACCGGGCAACAACAGATGCGGTCTGTGCCCGGCATCCTCATGGCTCGAGGCTAGCGTCAGCACCGTGCCGGAGGCAAACGCATCTGCTGTTGAAAAGATGTGTCAGGGTGACGAAAGATTCGCCGCCTCCGTGAGTTGCGCGCCCTTTGCTTCTCTTCCGAGCCATGCCGTCAACGCAACAAATACACTCACCGCGCCGACGGTCCAGGCCAACACCGGTGCCAGATTGCCGCCAAACATCGTCATCGCCCACCCAGCCTGGTAAACAGCGTTGCGCGACGAAAGCAGGTTGCCGAGCTGATATGCCAATCCCGGCAGCAAGGCACGTAGAGGCGCGGGCGAAAGCTCGTTCAGATGTGCCGGCACAATGCCCCACGCGCCCTGCACCATAAATTGCATAAGAAATCCGCCGAGCGCTAAAAGGAGCAACGAATGGCTCCAAAGCCACAACGGAATGACCGGGATGGCCAGCAGCGCTGCCACTGCGAGCGCCCGGCGCCGTCCCCAGCGCTCCGAAATCGAGCCCCACACCGGCCCGCCACACAAAGCGCCCAGTGTGGCAACAATCGCAATCGCAGAAGTCGTCCGCGGAGACAGGTGATGCACTGTCTTCAAGAATGTCGGGTACAGATCCTGCGTGCCATGACTCAGCGAGTTCAGTCCCGTCATCAGCAACATCAAGCTTAAGAGTACGGGCACATGCTGCCCTAATTGCCGGAAGATCGCCGTTCCACGTTGCAGCGCACCCGGCTCCGCGGCTTGAGGCTTCCAGGCCGGCGACTCTGCCACCCCTGCCCGAATGTAAAACACAAGCAGAGAGGGCAACACGCCCATCACAAACAACAACCGCCAGGCTGCAAATTGATGCCCGTGGTACGTCAGCGCAACGACTCCATAAGCAGCAGCCGCGAGCAAATTGCCCGCCGCATAGCCTTCCTGCAGCAATCCCGCAAAAAAACCGCGGTTGCGGGCCGGCAGCGTCTCCAGGGCAAGTGCCGCGCCCACCCCCCATTCGCCGCCCATGGCTACGCCGAAAAGCGCACGCAAAATCAGAAAAGTGCGAAAGCTGGGCGCAAACGCCGATGCCAACTCGAAAATCGAAAAACAAACAATATTCAGCATCAGCGTCGGTCGCCGCCCATAGCGCTCCGCCAGATACCCAAACAGGAGCGCCCCCACCGGCCGCATGCACAGGGTCCAGAAGATGGCCGTCGTTGCCGTCTTTACACTGACCCCAAAGCTCCCCGCCACCGCATCCAGCGTATAGGTCAGCAGGAAAAAGTCGAACGCATCCAGCGTCCAACCCAGAAAACAAGCGACAAACGCTCGGCGCTGTGCGGGCTCGAGCGTGCGAAAGGGTGCCACAAGCGTCAACATACAGTTTCCGTGCAGGAAAACTGCAGTCTACAGCTTCGCGCGTAGAGGCAGTCCAGGGTCGGCAAAAGCCATCTCCGCCGCGGTAGTCTCATTTCGCAAAATCTCATGGTGCAGGCAGTACAGCGCCAGCTCCAGCCGATCGGAAACACCCAGCTTGTCATAAACCTTACGCAGATAATTCTTGATCACCTGTTCCGTCGTGCCAATCTGGTATGCGATTTCCTTATTGCGCATGCCCCGCGTGATGCACCCGATGATGGCAAGCTCTTTTTCCGACAACCGCGGCTGCGTTCGCGGGTTGGTTAAGGCCTGGGCCTGCGCCCGATATGCCTCGATCACCCAACTGATCGACTGGTTGTCGATCCAGGTCTCCCCCGCGGCAATCTTGCGCACGCACTTCACCAACAGATCCGGTGAGATAGAACGCGGCACCACGCCGCGCACGCCGCGACGGTACAGCTCGACCGTATTGCTCTCGTCGGCTTCTGTGACCTGCACAATCAGCTTGGCCTCCGGGGCCCGACGCACGAACTCCGGGATGGCATCGATTGTGCCCGCAATCAACTGCCCTTCCAGCAGCACGATGTCGGTCGGAAAGCGTTGCAAAGCAGCAAACAGGTTATCCAGTGACTCCGCCTGCGCCACGACGCGAATGTCGTCTTCAAGCGCAAAGATCTTGCGCATGCCCACTCGGTAAATCGCTTGCGAATCCGCCAGCAGGATGCGAACCTGGTTTGCGACACCCTCTGCCGTCACCGGCCCGTCTTCCTGCTTCGCTTGCCCTTCAAATCTCATACCTGCTCAGCCTTCAGAACGTATTCGTCGATCACCGCGGCTGCCATCCTCCGGCCATCGCCCGCGGCATGCCGCACTATCCGGCCCGTGCAATGCAGCACAACATCATCTTCCCCACCCATAACCTTCGCCGGCATTGTCAAACGGAACTCTACCGGCGCGTTCAACGGGGGGAGATCATCCGCCGCAAACAATACCCCGCTGGCAGAAACATCCTCTGTCACGGCATGGTATTCGCGCTGATTTGCGAACAACACAAGTTCCAGATGTAACGGAAAGCGAACCGCCGCCCTGACCGGTTCACCTTTGACCAACTCTTCGGCGGGTGCATCTTGCATAGAACCTGCTGTCTCAAACTCAATTGCTTTCAGCATACTAGCCTCTCAAGTTACGGAAGGATATACCGCCAGCGGGTCACATCAACCCTCGCTTTGGGGTCAAACTGTCCCCGGAAGGTACAGTCCCGCTGACCCGCCGATCCATGTCTGATCCCGGTTGTGATCGACCCCCATCATCAGTCCCCGTCCCATCCGGATCAAACTCGTCATGGGCACCATTGCCTTGCCCTCCGGCCACACATACAAAATACGCACTTCGGCCTGCGTCATACCCGCCGGTGTCCGGATCACCGGCTCAAAATGTACCCGCTCCTGTAGAAGATAGTTGCGCCGCTCCGCCGCGGGAATCGCACGTAAGTCTCTATCGCTTGGCGCAAACTGAATGCCTTTGCCGGCAAATGAATAAAGCGGTTTCAGCACCCACTCTTCCCGCGCCTCCGGCAACCGCGCACTACCGCCCTCCGTAAACCAGTCGTCCAGATACACCGCTGCGGGCACTGTCTCATGCCGGAGAAACGGCAGAGAAAATTTACTGATCTCGAAGTACCAGTTCGGATGACCGGCCCACTCCACCGCAAGCTCATCCCTGTAATCAAAGGGCAACGCGATCCGGCGCCGGACCACCTCATCCACAATGGCACGGTTATAAATTCGCTTGATAGGCACCAGGTGATTCAACTTTTCAGGATCACGATAAAACAGCCGATTGCCCTGCTTGATGACCGTTGCAATGTCGATCGTCCGAATGGCAAGGTGTTGTTCGTGTCTTCGGAAATCGGCCAAGGTCTTCTGGTGCTCCGGGTCGACCTCGAGAAGAACCACGTTCTCAGGGTCGTGCTCTGCAACGATGACCTCCCGCAGCAGCGCCCAGTACCTCGCTTCGTCTAGACCCCCGAAGAGATACTCAAGCTTTTCATCGAGTTCGAAGATTTCCTTGTAGGCCTGCGCAAACCCCGGCTGAAAGCCAAATATCGAAGGAAACGCCTGCAATTCCACCAATTTCGGCCGCAACTCTCCGCTCGCATCGCGGACCAAGCCAAAATCGGCGGTCATGAAGTGGGGATGTTTCCCCTTTCCTGGCACGTCATACGCTGCCGGCACCGCCGCTTTCGCCTGCCTCTGATACGACGTGTCCCCCACCAATTGGTGGGTCAATGTGGCGCCGGCGTTTATCATCCGTTCCAACAGGGTTTGCGGAAAGAAACACGGTGTCTCCGCCATGCGAAACTCGACGGCCGTACCCGTTTCAAGATCCATGCGCTGCTTCAACGCAGCATACTTCGCCGTCGTGAAACGTGCATTGAAATCACTGCGAAACGGCTCGACCATGCCCTGCGTTTATCCTCACCTGTAGCCAGCCCCTCAATACCGAAAGAGACTGAGCTAAATCGAGACCCAAAAAGTACATTGGCCTCCCGGGCCTACGCCTCGATTAAAAACTTGCCTTCGTGCATAATCTGTTCCTCCCCGTGCAGCCCCCCCAACCAGATGTCGAAGCCGAGCCCAACAACATCGATATGGGTTGTGGACCGCCAGGGCGCTCCGGTATGCGCCCCATACGGATCGCCAAAGGCGATATGAATGCCAGGAAACTTCTCGTCCTGCAGGATGTTTCCAATCACCTCATGCACGCCGATGTTGGTGCCGATGGCGAACTCTCCCACACGGTCTGAGTTTGCGTCCGTGTGCGTATAGTCCCAAAACTCCCGTTCCAATTGTTTGTTCGCGCACTCCACGGTCGTAATCCGATTGCGGCTGATGTTGATCGTCAAGGGGGTGTCGCGCAAAATACCGTAACGCGCACACAAAAAGTCACCTACGACGCCATCCACAACGAACACGCCATTTACTTCGCCGGGGGCGGTAAAACATTCGCCGCCCGGCAGATTGCCCCATTTTTCCGGGCTGATGATGCCGGAGGTCTTGAACCACCGATACTCCGGCTCAAGATCCGCAAAGATGTTCGTTCCCGCCGCTGTACTGGCCCGCACATATTTGGCCTTGCGCACACGGTCCAACACCGCTTGGCTCAGCCGGTCCACGGCGGCAAAATCCGCCCGCATCCCACCCAGCATCACCTCCGGCGTAATGTTCACCATGTGCGCATGACGCATACGCCGCCGATTCACCACATCGGTCATCTGCATACGGCTGCTCAGCTCATTGGGCTGCACCTGTACCGCGAAGATACTGACCTGCGCCTGTTCCATGTCTGCCAACACCTCGGCCGGCATGTTGGCCAGCGGTCGTTGCGCCAACTCCTCCAACACGAATCCATTCCAGGTGCAGCCGAGACGATCCAGTTCTACGGCCATCGCGCCGGCAATGGCCAGCGTCGCCTCATCGGCGATCAGCGTCACCCGCTCTCCCGGTTGAATGCGCAGGCAGGTTGTCACCGCGTTTTGCGCTCCTTCGCGGAACTCCGCGGGGAATGGCACGGTGCGCAGATCGGTCGTAGGCGGATGTTCTACAGAGGGCATCGGCTGGGTATCAAGACTGGTCAAGGTGTAGGTTCGTCCTCTTTTTACGCTTGGTCGCGCTCGTTGGATTGGATGCAGGGCAGTTGACTACAGCCCGGCACGCGTTTCCGCCGCCATATAGTCCACCACATGTTTCAGATCCCCGGTCTCCCGCCAAACCTTCAGCTGCCGGTCCGCCCCTGATCCTTCCCGGATCATCGTCCGAATGTACTCGATGGCGGAGCGGCTATCTAGTTCATCCACAACATCATCAATGAACGTGAGGTATTCCTGGATCAAATCACACTCCGGGATCTCCTCCTGCTTGCCGAAATCGATCAGCTTGCCCGCAAGCCCATAGCGCACTGCCCGGAACTTGTTTTCCATGAGCAGCGCACGCGAATACTGCCGGTAATCCTGATTGCAGGCGTGCAACTTCCACAGCTTCACCGCAGTCGCCTGAATGAGCGCCGCGATCGCCACACTTTCTTCGGCCCGCATCGGGATATCGCACACCCGCACCTCAATCGTGTTGAAGAACGGGTGTGGCCGTATGTCCCACCAGATCTTCTTCGCATTGTCGATGCAGTTGGTGCGAACGAGCAGATTCACATAATCCTCGAACTCCGCATAAGAGGCAAAGCTGTCCGGTAAATTCGTGCGCGGAAAGTGCTCAAACACCTTGGCCCGGTAGCTCTTATAGCCCGTCTCCATGCCCATCCAGAACGGTGAATTCGTGCTGAGCGCCAAGATATGCGGCAGAAAATACCGTAGCGAATTCATGACTCGGATCGCCGCATCGCGATCCTCAATGCCAACATGCACATGCAGCCCGAAGATCAGGTTCGAGCGCGCCACCAGTTGCAGATCCTCCACCACCTTGTCATAGCGCGGATCGGGATAAATCTCCTGCGATCGCCAATCGGCAAAAGGATGCGTAGCCCCCGCCACCAGCACCAACCCATTCTCTTCCGCCAGCCGAATCAGGTTGCGTCGCAGATCGTACAAGTCCTCGCGCGCCTCGGAGATGTTGCGGCAAACGCGCGTGCCCACCTCGATCACAGATTGGTGCAGCTCCGCTTTCACGCGCTCTTCCAAACGAATCTTGCCCTGTTCCAGCATGTCCGTTGAAATGTGCGAACGCAGATCGCGTGTCGCCGGATCGATCGTTTGGTATTCCTCTTCAATGCCTAAAGTGAACGACGGTCGCATTGCGGGCCCTTTCCCGTGTTCCGTATGCTGCTTTTGCTTCTTGCAACGAGGCCTATCACTCCGAAACAGCCTGACTAGTTCCCTACTTCGCCTTCTTCGCCGACGCTCGCACCACTCGTTTTTCGGCTGCCTTCTTCGTCAGAGCAGCCTGCGTCGCACCCCCCTGGGCACCTGCCTGCACATCAACTACGCCACCCGACAGGAACCGGGACCAATGCAAACCCGCGCTTTGCCCCTCCGGCGCTTGCGCCCGCGTAATGGCAAGGTCGGCGACCTTCTCCACAATCCATTCGAAATTCGTCGCCCCCACCGAGTGGTAGTCCGCATCCGGTGCCGGATTCATGAAATCGATGGCATACGGCACCCCATCCTCAACCGCAAACTCGACCGTATTAAGGTCATACCCCAAAGCACGGCATAGCTTCAGCGCATCCCTCTCCACGCGCTCGAGCAGCCCCGCCGCATACTCCGGCGGGTCCTGCACATAGCGGCGCTCATGCGGCTGCCGGGGGTCGTACGGCATGATTCGCACATGCTCCTGCCCCACCACATAGCAGCGGAAGTACTCCTGGAAGTTGACTGCTGCCTGCAGCGTCATCGCCAGGTCCCGCGTCTGGTCGTAAGCATGGAAGAACTCTCCCGGCGAATGGACGTGATAGACATCGCGCCAGCCACCGCCATCATGCGGTTTCAAGAATGCCGGAAACTTCACGTACTCGAAGATCGCTTCCCAATCCAGCGGATATTGCAGGTTGCGCAGCGACTGCTGGTTGATCTGCGGCGGGTATAGCTTGTGCGGCAGCAGCACCGTCCGCGGCACGGCGACTCCCAGCTTCGAAGCCAGGGCATAGTTGAAAAACTTGTCGTCGGCCGACCACCAGAACGGATTATTGATGACTTTCGTGCCGGCAAGTACCGCATTTTTCAAATACGACCGATAAAACGGCATGTCGTGCGAAATGCGATCGACGATCACCGCATAGGGACACGATTCGGCCATGACGACGCCGCCAACCTGCACAAACTCCGCCCGGATACCGTCGACCTCCAGCTGATTGATGCGCTCCACCAACGCGCCCGGGAAGGTGTTCTCCATGCCGAACAACACACCAATCGTCTTCAATCCTGTTTCCCCAATCCTGACTTCTCCGACGCGCGTTACACGTCTTATCGTCATTTCCTGCGTTTACTTTAGCGAAAGCACGCAGATTTTGGCAGAATCATTTCCGGCATTGCAAGAACCGCCCCGTCCGTTGATGTTTTCGCTCAGAGATACACCTGCGCCATGCGCTGCCACCACGGCCAGTCATGCCGCGCCCCATCGCCCCAAACCTCCAGCTGCACCGGAATCTGCTTCGCGCGCATGACCGCGGCCAGCCGTTCATTGTCGTTCCAGCACTGATCGTGCACGCCGGTCGCCAGCACATACCTCCGCTCGCGCATACGGTCCAAGAACCACGGATCGCTCAGGTTCGGCAGGTAATCGAGAGGCTGGTTATAGAACACATCCTCGTCGTAGTACCCGCGTAGAAATCCAAGCCCCGTCAGATCGAATGCGCCGCTCATCGACAAAAATCCCGTAAACACGTCCGGGTGCCGAAAGCTCACATTAGCCGCATGGAAGCCGCCAAACGAGCATCCCAGGGCGATGAGGTGAGGGGAGCCGCTGCGCCAATGCACATACGGCGCCACCTCCCGCACGATGTAGCGGTCATACTGCACCTGGCGCGCGATGCGCCAGCGTGGGCCAACGCCGCGGTTGTACCAGCTTTCCGCGTCCACTGAATCCACACAGAAGAGCTGCAAACGGCCGCCTTCGATCTTGTCCGCCACCGCGCCCACCATGCCCTGGTCCTCAAACTCATAAAAACGCGCCTGTGAGGTAGGAAACACAATCACCGGCAAACCACCGTGGCCGAAGACGAGCATCTCCATCTCCCGGCCCAGTTCGCGCGAAGGCCACCGGTGGTACTCACGATTCATCCGTCGCCCCTCTGGTACCCTGATCGTTCACGCCCGCACCCTTCCGGCGCTTACCTCTATCTTCGTGCCCTTTCCGTCTCAACCCGCCTCCCTTGTGCCCCCGTCTCGCCCTCGCAAGCCGCTGCTACCGTTCAACGGCCCCCAACCGGAAACGGACAGCGCCGGGATCTGGGAGGCCGAAGGCAATGACCTCGACCGCAACCCGCGCCTTCGCGTGCTTCCGGCCTTCTCTTCGGCCTATCTGCCCGATGATCGCGATATCTTCGTTTGGTTACCGCCAGTGTATGGCACTGAACCGGATCGCCGCTTTCCTGTGCTGTATCTCCATGACGGGCAGAACCTCTTCGATGGGCGCACGGCCTATGTCCCCGGCCGCACCTGGGCCGCGCACACCACAGCAGACGACCTCACACGCGAAGCCTTGATTGAACCGGTGATCCTCGTCGGCATCAACAACACCGGTTTACGGCGTATGGCCGAGTACACCCCCAGCCGCGATCCGCGCTTCGGCGGCGGGGAAGGTGCGCTGTATGGTCGCCTGCTCGTCGACGAACTGAAGCCCCTCATCGACCAGGAACTGCGCACCCGCCCGGACGCTGCCAGCACCGGTATCGCCGGGTCTTCCCTTGGCGGCCTCATCTCCCTTTCGCTCGGCCTCAGCTACCCCCGGGTCTTCGGCCAACTGGGCGTGCTTTCCCCGAGTGTCTGGTGGAACGGCCGCGAGATGCTCGGACGGGTGAGCACCGCCAAGCCGCAACCGCGGCCCCGCATCTGGCTCGATATGGGTATGTCGGAAGGCGTGCGGCACCTGCGCGATTGCGATCTGCTGCACCATCGGCTCCGGGCCGGCGGTTGGCGCGACGGCGTCGACCTCCAGTACATGCGCGTCCCCGGCGGTCTGCATGACGAGGATGCCTGGGCGCGCCGCTTCGGCCGTGTGCTCCAGTGGCTCTTCCCACGGGCTAAGCCCTAGCCCTGTCCGAACCATACTGTTCCGTGCAATCTATTCCGCAAATCACGAGAACCGTTCCCTTGCCTTTACACAGCGCCCCACTTTTCGCGATACTTAGATGTTCGGCAGAACCGCATGCGCTTAGGTGCGCCTAGAGAAGCTGCATGCGGGTCAGCATGACCGTTCGTCTCTCATGAGCCGCGGAGGTTCGTGGGCCGATCGTGTAGTCATCCAAAGTGAGGTTTAAAGATGTTAATGATCCGTTTGGCGCGTGTGGGCGCCCGTAAGCAGCCGCAATATCGCATCGTGGTCATCGAAAAGGATCGCGCCCGCAATGGCCGGTCGATCGAAGTGGTGGGCACCTATAATCCGCGTACCAACCCGACGACCATCAATCTGAAGCGCGACCGCATCGAGTACTGGCACTCAAAGGGCGCTCAATACTCCGAAATCGTCGGCAAGCTGCTCACCAAACAGGCAGCCCAGGCCGTGGCGGCGACCGACCCCGCCCCTGTTGGAGCCTAAAGTAACGCCGCCGTGCACAAAAGGGAGACTCAGAAGCATGCCCAAAGAGTTTTAGGTACGCGGCACTGACTCCCGTAGACTCGCTGCAATGCTGAGCAGAAAACGCAGCAGGGGCACACCCGATTTGGGTTCTTGCCTGCAAAGTGAAAAGAATCCCGGAAGACCCAACCCGCTCCATGAGGTTTGGCTATCCGGCATCGCTTTCACTTATGCAATCTTTCCTGAGGTGTAGCGAGTGACTGGAAGTATTGAAGCTGTCGTGCAGGATCGCGCCGTTTCCGAAATGCGGACGCTGGTTCTTGAGATTACCAAAGCGTTGGTCGACGAACCCGAAGCCGTTCGCCTGGATGTTTCCGCCGATGCCGGCGCCATCGTCCTCCGTCTTCAGGTTTCGCCCCGCGATCTAGGCAAGGTCATCGGAAAGCAGGGGCGCACCGCGCGCTCACTGCGTACCATTCTGGGCGCTGCCAGCATGAAGTTGAAACATCGCTTCTCGCTGGACATCGTCGAAGTGGCGGAAGGCGTCGCCTGACGGAGTTCGAAGGGCGGCTCGCCATTCAGGCCCACGATCCAGACTCATGACACCGAAGGCACAAGGGACATGGCAGAGGCTGAAGAGGGCTGGATGGCGGTAGCGCAACTGCTGCGTCCGCAAGGACGGCACGGTGAACTGCTCGCTGAACCTCAGGCCGATGTAGCCCTGCTCGTTGCGGGTTGCCGTCTTTGGCTCGGGGCACGGGAAGACAGCACGCCCCTCCCCAATGCTGCACGTGAGCTGGAGGGCGCATGGCAGCCTACCGGTCGCAACGCCGGCAGGGTCGTCCTCAAGTTGCGCGGCACGGACTCCATCTCGGCCGCCGACGCGCTCGCCGGACAGTTTCTGCTGCTGCCGCTTTCTGCCCTTCCGCCGCTTGGGGCTGACACCTTTCGGGTGCGCGATCTCGTCGGCTGTGCTCTCTACGACGGCGACCAACTCACCGGTACCGTGGTCGATGTGCAGTTCCCCGTGGCGGCCGATGGGCGCACACGGCTGCCGGACGCCCCGGATCTGCTGGCCGTTGAGCCCGTACCGCCTGCCGAGGCCGTTGCCGCTGCCACACTTCCGGAACCGGTCCTTGTTCCCTTCGTCCAGGCGTGGCTTACGGATGTGGATCTCGCGGCGAAGCGCATCTCCATGCGGCTGCCCCCCGGCCTTTTCACCTCGGTTGAGCCGGGTGAATCAGGTGAGAGAGAACAGCTGACACGGGTGCTGCAAGACGACCCCTCGCGGGATGACGGCTGACCCTTACCTCTTCGCCCATGCGCTTCGACATCCTCACCCTCTTTCCTGATTTCTTCCAGGGGCCGCTCCACTACGGCATCCTGCAGCGCGCCCTGCGCGATGGCAAGGCGGAGGTCGCTCTACATGATTTTCGCGCCTTCACTCATGATCGTCACCGCACAGTCGACGATCGTCCCTTCGGCGGCGGTGAAGGGATGGTCTTGAAGCCAGAGCCGCTTTTTCGCTGTATCGAGTCACTTGGGTATGCCCCTAAAACCGTGCGTGACTCCGCACGTGAGTCCGTGATTCTGCTTTCGGCCGGCGGTCGTCGCTTCCACCAGGGTGAAGCGCGCTCCCTGGCTGGCCTTGAGCGCGTCGCGCTTCTTTGCGGTCGCTATGAGGGTACCGACGAGCGCGTCGCCGATCTGCTCGCCGATCGTGAGCTTTCGATCGGCGATTACGTTCTTTCCGGTGGTGAGTTGGGCGCCGCAGTCATTCTGGATGCCGTCGTTCGGCTGCTGCCGGGCGTGCTGGGCCATGCCGATTCGGCACGCTTTGAGAGCTTTGGCGAGGGCGACGATCCCGGCGAAGCGACGGCCCCCGACGGCTCGCCTCGCGCGACGCATGGCGCCGGTGGCCTGCTCGACTATCCCCAATACACGCGTCCGGCCGACTTCCGCGGAGCGCTTGTGCCGGAGGTCCTCGCTGGAGGCGACCATCTCGCGATCCGCCGTTGGCGACGGCGCGCCGCCCTGGCCCGCACGCTCACCCATCGTCCCGATCTGCTTGCCGAGGGGGCGCTCACGCCCGAAGATCGCGTCCTCCTCGCAGAACTGGAAGCGGACACAGACACACAGGCAAAGCGCAAAACTTGGAGCGAAAGAGACCGTTCCTAGCCGAAACCGCCGCAAAGCCCCGCAATCCCTGCGTTTTCGTGTACACTGAAGATTCGAAATCACTGAAGGATTGCACCCATGTCGATTCATCCCATCATGCAGAAGCTGGCCGCAAAACTGGAGCGGACCGACCTCCCAGACTTCGCCGCCGGCGATCAGGTTCGTGTGCAGGTACGCATTAAGGAAGGCGAGAAAGAACGTCTTCAGGCATTTGAAGGCATGGTCATCGCCTGCAAAAAGGGTCCCCAGGGCACCTTTACGGTCCGCAAGATGAGCTTCGGCCAGGGCGTCGAGCGTATCTTCCCGTACAACTCAAAAGTTGTCGACAAAGTTGAAAAGGTACGCTCCTACCAGGTACGTCGTGCAAAACTCTTTTACCTTCGCGGTCTCCGCGGCAAGGCCGCCCGTCTGCGCGAAGTAGAGCGCGCAAAGTAGATCGGCTTCACCTCCCATCTTCTCTCTGTCGCTTGCTTGCTTATAACGTTTCTACAAAGAGAGCGGCCTCAGGCCGCTCTCTTTTCGTGCGCCTGCATAGACTTGTCCCCCGCGGCATCGCCCCCTGCTTCCATCCACTACACTCAACACAGGTATGGCGAAGCTCTTCCAGATCCCCTCCGTTCCCGGCCTCACCAAAGCCACAGCCAAGCAGCAGATGCTCAAACAGCTGCAATGCACCGACGCTCCCGAGCAGGCGCTGCGATATCACGGGTACCGCACGATTGCCGGCGTCGATGAGGTGGGGCGCGGCGCCCTCTTCGGCCCGGTCGTAGCGGCGGCCGTTGTGCTGCCCGCGAAATGCGGCATCCTCGTCCGCATGGGACTGAAAGACTCTAAGCAACTCACCCGCGATGAGCGGGAACGCCTCGACCGCAAGATCCGCAAGCTCGCCCTCGCGATCGGCATCGCCGAAATCGATGCGGCCACCATCGATTCCATCAACATCTATCACGCGACCCGTCTCGCCATGCTCCACGCCGTCGATGGCCTTGGCCTTACCCCCGACCACATCATTCTCGATGCCATGCTGATCGACCACGCCTGCCCCCAAACCAAGCTGTTCTACGGCGATGCCCTTTGCCTTTCGATCGCTGCCGCATCCGTCGTCGCCAAAGTGCACCGCGATGCCCTGCTCCGCACCCTTGATGCCGTCCATCCGGTCTACGGTTTGGCGCAGCACAAAGGGTACGGGACTCCCGAACACCGCAAAGCGCTTGCGGAGCACGGCCCGAGCCCGTTACATCGTCTTTCTTTCAATCTGGGGCTCCTCTCCGACCGCGATCGCTCGTTCGATGACCCCGCCTGTGCACCAGACCTGCAGACCAACGGCATGGATGCCGACGATCTGCCCCAAATACCCCCGTCCCAAATACCCCCATCCCAAATACCCCCATCCCAGACACGCCCGTCCAAAGTACCCACAAGCGGGGGCCTGCTCAGCAACCATGCGTCACATCCAGAAATCGCTGTCGATGGGATGGCTCTCGAACAGCGCACCTTCCAGTCCGGGGACGCCGCATGAGCCTCCGCCTGCTTTGCGTCGTTGCCCATCCCGACGATGAATGTTTCGCCTTCGGCGGCGCTCTCGCGCTCGCCGCTGACCGTGGCATCGAAACCAGCGTCCTCTGCCTCACCGACGGCCAGGCTGCGACCAACCGCGGCACCGCCCAGACCGGCGAAGAGCTGGGAGCGATGCGAAGACGGGAGTTCGCGGACTCCTGCGCCGTTCTTGGCGTACACCACCATGAACTGCTCACCTATCAAGACGGTCAGCTCGAGTTCTCCACCTTGCACGAACTCGGCGGCGAGCTTACAGCGCGCATGCGTTCCTGTAAGCCGCACATCGTGCTCACCTTCGGTGGGGAAGGCGCACCCAACAGTCACCCGGACCACACCGCCGTTTCCGCGGCCACAACCGCCGCCTTTCACTGGTGCGGCAACGCGAAGCGCTTCCCGGAACACGGCGATCTCTGGCGTCCACAGCGGCTGTTTTATCTCACCGCAAACTTCTTCCTGCCTGACCGCCCCGCTCCCTCCGTAGCGCCTTGGACCTGTGTGCTCGATGTACGTTCCGTCCTCGAGCGCAAAAAGAAGGCCTTCGCGCAGCATCTCTCCCAAGCCCCCTTGATGGAGCTCACCCGCCCGCTCTTCGAGCAGTATGGCGCCGAAGAACGCTACACCCTCGCCTACTGCCCCGACCCGCAACCGGCCACCCAGACCACCGACCTCTTCATTGGGCTCTTGTGAACACTCCCGATTGGAGCATTCCTTAAGCCTGGACCGCCACCACCCTTCGCGGTGCCCCTAGTCGTTTCCGCGCGGCAAATCCCAGCCGGATCGCGAGCAGCAGCGCCAGGACCGCGCTGTCTTTCCACGGCGTCCGCACCCCCGCTTTCACAAGCCACCAATAATGCACTGCGGCAGCGATCCCCGCCACGTAAATCAAGCGATGAAGCCGCTGCCAGTTCTTGCCGCCCATCCAGCGCAACACCCGCTGTGGGCTTGAAACCGCCAGAGCAAAGAGCGCCACCCAGGATCCCAGTCCAAATTGGATGAAAGGACGTTTCTTCACGTCATCCCACATCGAAGGCCAGATCACCCTCAGTTGCCGAAATGGTTCGCTGAAGTGCCTTGCTTGCAAACCGGCCACCGCCGCTGCCATGTCATAGCCTGAAAACAGGAACACGTAGGTCAGCAGGTGCAAGCTCGCGTAGAAGAAGGCGTATAAGCCGATCATGCGGCGAAACCGCACCAGCGGTGCGAGTGCCGCGTGCAAGCGCCGCACGGGCGTGATCGCCAGATCCCCTAGCAAAATCCAAAGTGCCCAATTGCCGGTGAAATGGGTGATGTAGTTCACCGGGTCTGATTGCGCTGCAAGCGCGCCACTCCGATACGCTTCCAGCAGAATCACAAATGGCAGCAAGCACAGGAGATGGACGACGACCTTCACGTACGGAATGGCGCGGGTAGGCATGCCTTAGCTAGCTTCGTCTGTTTCCTTTCGGAGATGCAATACCCCTCCGTACAACGTCCGGAGGATCGCGCAGCCGATATGTTTCGATACCGGACACCTGCAATGGCAAATGCCCCATCCGTTGTACCGCGGTCAAGCCGAAGCTAGTAATTTTTCCGCAGATCCATGCCGGCATATAGGCTCGCGACTTGATCCGAGTAACCGTTAAAGGGCTGTGTCGGAACATTCTTGGGAAAGATGCTGTTCGAGTTTAGTAAACGTTCATGTGCCTGCGACCAGCGCGGATGGTCCACTGCCGGATTTACATTGGAATAAAATCCGTACTCACTCGGTGCAAGCTGATTCCATGTCGTTGGCGGCTGCTTGTCCGTGAAGCGAATCGTCACAATGGACTTTGCCGACTTGAATCCGTATTTCCACGGAACAATCACGCGGATCGGCGCTCCCTGCTGATTTGCCAGCGTCTCCCCGTAAGACCCAAAGGTCAGCAGCGTCAACGGGTTCATAGCCTCGTCCATTCGCAGCCCTTCCGTGTACGGCCACGAAATCCCACCCGGCAGCAGTTCCTGCTTCCCATCGGCCAACGACACGAATTCGACGTATTTCGCGCTCGGCAGCGGCTCCATCGCGCTAAGAAATTCGCCGAGCGGGTAGCCGTCCCACGGAATCACCATCGACCACGCCTCCACGCACCGAAAGCGGTACACCCGCTGCTCCAGAGGCCGGTAATTGATGATCTTGTCAATATCGACAGTCTGCGGCTTCTTGCAAAGGCCTTCCACCTTCACCGTCCACGGCCGCGTGCGCAACGTGTGCGCGTTTTGCGCGGGATCGCCCTTGTCCGTGCCAAATTCGTAGAAGTTGTTGTAGCTCTGCGCCTTGGTCTGCGGCGTGATCGTTTCACCCGGCACGGTGTAGGCGGAGTTGACTGTCGTCAGCTTGGTCAGCGCCTCCGCCACCCCCGGAAACGCCGCGCCCACGGCCGCCGCGGCCCCAACCGCGCCCATGCCTCTTAATAATGTTCGCCGGCTTGCCTGAAACGCCTTGTAGGCCGCCGGCGAAGTGATCTCAGAGGAGGGGATGGGTCGTTCCGTGCGCAAAAGCATTCATTGATCTCCAGGCGTCCCCAAGGGCAGCCATATAAGCATTGGACGCGGGGAACGCGTTCAGGATACGGAACGCGTGGAAGGGCCTGCCGGATGTCTTCGCTCCCACCAAAGAAAAGCGCCGGAACCCAACACCACCACCGCCGCACTCAACCAAAGTTCGCGGCTGAAGGCCGCCCGGGAAAACACCACAAACCCAAACCCACACAACGCCAACACCGGCGGCAGCGGGTACAGCCACACCCGGAACGGCCGCGGCAGCGCCGGTTTTCGCAGCCGCAGCACGATCACCCCCACCTGCTGCAAGCCAAACTGCAGCACAATGCGCAGCACCACCAGCGCCGCGATCACATCCTTCAACGAAAAACAGCAAAAAACGCAGGCAGCTGCCCCCAGCGTCAGGAGGGAAACATGGGGAAAGCCGCGCGGGTGCAGCCGCCCAAACACGCCGAAAAAGTTGCCATCTCGCGCCGCGGCAAAAGGAATGCGCGAATACCCCAGCAGCAGCGCAAACACGCTCGCAAATGCCGTCACCATCACCAGCACCGCCGCTAATCGCCCCAGCCAAATCGCCACATGCGCGCCCAACGACGGCGCATACGCCGGCTGCATCACGGCAGTCAGCAGCGCCGGCCGGCCCGCGTCACCGGCCATCCGCAGCATCGCAGGCGCGCCCAGAAGCGCCAGCACGCTTGCATTCAGCAACAGGTACAACACGGTCACGATCCCGATCGACAGCAGCAGCGCCCGAGGGATGGTCCGTTCCGGGTCACGCACCTCCGCACCCAGAAAGGTCACGTTGTAGTACCCCCAGAAGTCGTAGGTAGCCACCAGCATAGCCGCTCCCAGGCCGGCGAAAAACCCCGGCGTCAGCCGGAACGCGCCCGGAGGAAACGCTACCGCCTGCGCCCAGTGCCCATGCCACACCGCCGTCAACACCGTCCACGCCACCGTGCTCAGCACCAGCACCAGCAGAATGCGCCCCAGCCGCTCCACCCCTTCCAAGTGGCGGTACAGCAGCAAAAGTGCGGCCAGCACCCCACAAACCGCCAGCAGACTCTGCCATCCGAGCGTGAACGCGAACCGATACGAGCCGGCATGCGCCTGGTGCACCGTTGTGTGCATGAACGAGGCTGCCATCGGCATCGGCAGTAGCCCGCCGGCATACTGCGCCAGCCCGATACATCCGCTCGCCACACTCAACGGCCCGGAAAGGCAAAGCTGAAACACGAAAAGAAAGCTGAGCCAGCGCCCCAGCCGCCCCGGATAGATCCCGCGCAGATACGCATACGTTCCACCCGCCGCCGGCATGGCCGCTCCGAGCTCCGCCCACACCAGGCCGTCGCACACCGCCAGCACCGCCCCCAGCAGCCAGCCCAGCATCGCCTGCGGTCCGCCCATCGCCCCCACCAGCAGCGGCAGGGTAATAAACGGCCCCACACCGATCATGTCCAGCAGGTTCAGCGTCACCGCGCCCCGCAGGGTCAGCGTGCGCTCCATCCCCGGTTCCGCCTCACCCCGCATACCGCCGAGTCTACCGAAGCCTGTTCTCTGTGTTGCCCTTTCCCTCCTCCGCCAACCAGAAGAGCTCGCTTTATCTGATTTTGCTGTCATTCCCGCAGGGAACCTGTTTGACCTTCTTCACCTCGCAAGGGGTTATGAGAGCCTAAGGCCATGAAGCTCGCCCTCGCCGCCACGTTTGCCCTCGTGACCGCCGCATCTGCTCAAAAGCCCGCGTCCATTCCCTTTGACGATCCCGCCAACCTGCGCGGCGAGCGCATCGCTCCCCATACCGGGCGCGAGCTGCCGATCGATCAACCGGAGGCCCGGGGCGGCCGCGGTCTCGAACAGATGCTCCGCCGGCTCAATACCCGCGCGTCCCTCATGCTCATCGTGGCGCATCCCGACGACGAGGACGGCGGCCTGTTGACGTTCTACTCCCGCGGAATGGGCGCCCGTGTCGCCGACCTCTCCCTTACCCGCGGCGAAGGCGGCCAAAACGCGATGACCGGCGACTTCGAAGACGCCCTCGGCCTGATCCGCACCGAGGAACTCCTTTCGTCCGACCGCTACACGGGCGTCGATCAGTTCTTCGGCACCGAGGTCGATTTCGGCTTCTCCAAAACCAAAGAGGAAGCTTTCGCCAAGTGGACCCACGAACGCGTTCTCTACGACGCCGTACGCGCCGTTCGCCTCTACCGCCCACTCGTCATCGCCGCGGTCTTTATCGGCGGCGTCACCGACGGCCATGGTCAGCACCAGGTCTCCGGCCAGATCGCGCAGGAGGTCTTCAAGGCCGCCGCCGACCCCACCGTCTTTCCCGAACTCACCCGCCAAGGCATTCCGCCCTGGCAACCGCTGAAGGTTTACGCCCGCGTCCCCACCCAATCCATTGGCGCGGGGGGTCTATTCGACTACGCCACCGGCCAGTATGCCCCTGCCCGTTTCACCAATTACGTCACCGGGAAGGTCACCGTGACGCCGCCTTCGGTCGACGTCACGGTGCATGAGGGCCAAATCGACCCCCTGCTCTCCGGCCCCGGCGAGCCCCCGCGCAGTTTCGTTCAGTTCGCCCGTATCGGCCTCGGCCTGCAAAAGACCCAGATCGGTCCCGGCGTGCGTCTTGCTGTACCCGGTGCCTTCGACATCGGCTATCACCGCTACGGTTCCCGGCTGCCCGCAGCTGCCCAGCCCTCCCCTGAAAGCAGCTTCTTTGATGGGATTGACACCACCCTCGACAGCATCGGGACGCTCTCCTCAGCGCCGCCCCCAGCTCTTCTGCGCGGCGTCCGCGCGTTCAGTGCGGCCATGAAGCAGGCTGCACAACATTTCGATAGCACTCACCCGGACGCGCTCGCCCCGGAGCTGGCGCAAGCGCAGGAGCAACTGAGCAAGCTTCTTTATGGCTTGGAAGAGACCAACTTTTCCGGCAAAGTGGACGTGTTACATGAACTCCGCATCAAGCAGGTGCAGCTCAACGAGGCTATTGTCGACGCCCTCGGCCTCCAACTCAAAGCCGAAGCGGTCACCCCGCAGCCGGACGTGATCCAAGGCCGTGTGGTCGCGGTTAGAACCACGCTCTCTTCTGCCTCCAGCCAAAGTGTCGGTATCTTTGCCGAATCGCTTGAGAGTTTTCCGAAGGCCAGCAAAGAACGTCTACTCGCCATTAACGCGGAGCCAACGGTCAGCGCCCACCAGCCGTTCGCGCAAACGCTCCAAAGCACGGAGGAGCTTAGCAAAACCCCAACCCGGCCGTATTTTCTCCGCACCGACATCGAACAACCCATCTATCAGCTACTGACCCCGGCACTGCGCAACGCTCCTGCCGCCCCACCCGCCCTCACTGCCTTGGCGACGTTGCGCTTCCATGGAGTTGAAGTGCAACTTGGACGCATTGTGACCGTGGGCGATCAGCCCCTGCGCATCGTTCCACCACTTAGCGTGGCTCTGTCGCAGCACGCCCAGGCCTTGCCCGATGACCGGCAGACCCTGGATCTTTCCCTTCTCACCTTTCCGGCAAACCGAACGGGAACGGCGCCGCACCTCGCCCTTCCTGCTGGCTGGAGCGCCACTGCCAGTCCCGGCACAACCCGCGTGGACACAGAGCAAACCGCCTACCATCTCCACGCTCTTTCCATCCGCGCGCCCATCATGCTCCATGCCTCGGCCACGTTGCCGGACGGCCTCAGCTTCGATAACGGCTATCGTCCTGTCGGTTACGGTGACCTGCCCCGCACCAATTTCTACACACCCGCCACGGACCGCATTGTTCCGCTCGCGCTGCATCTGCCAACCCACCGCCGCATCGGCTACCTGCCAGGCACCGGCGACGCTGTGCCCGAGACACTCGCCTCCCTCAACCTGCCCGTCTCGATCCTCTCCACCTCGGACCTCACCCCTGAACATCTGGCCCGCTTCGACACCGTCATCCTCGGCGTGCGCACCTACAACGCTCATCCTGACCTGCACGGCGCTCCCACGGCGGCCCTGCTCACCTGGGCTCGGGCCGGCGGGAACATGGTCGTGCAGTACCAATCGGCCGAGTTCACGGCCGCGGACGCCCCATATCCTCTCAGCCTCGGCAGCTCGGAAAAAGTGGTCGACGAAACCGCTCCCGTCCAGCTGCTAACGCCCCAGAACTTTCTTCTCACCAGCCCCAACCGCATCGCGCCCGCCGACTTCCAAGGCTGGATCGAAGAGCGAGGCCACGGCTTCCTCTACGAGTGGGACCCCCATTACACGGCCCTGACCGAGACCCACGACCCCGGACAAACTCCACAAAAGGGTGGCCTTGTGACCACACAACTCGGCCGCGGGCATTGGACCTACTGCGCTTTCGCTCTGTATCGCCAGCTGCCGGAAGCTGTCCCCGGCGCAACCCGCTTGTTTGTCAACCTGCTCGGCCTGGCAGACGAAAGCCGACCCTAAACAAGATCGACGGACAACATCGACGGACAAGATCGACAAGATCTAATCGCAATCATGCAATGTCAGCTCTACCGAAGGCGCAGCCGGAGTGGAGACCCGCAGTTCTCGTGGGTGCGCGCGACGATTGGACGATTCATAAGATGGGTCGAAAACAAAAAGGCCTCCCGCGCGGGGAGGCCTTTTGTTCACAGCGAAGCATTTACCGCCGCCGCGTCGTGCTCCGGGCCGGGGTCTTCGCCGGGGCCTTCTTTTCCACCAGGGCGCCATCGGTCATGGTGATCATCAACGGGCTTTGTGTGTAGGAAGCATAGGTAGCCGTAAAGTTGACGGACGTACCCACGGCAGGAACCGTGGTCAGCGGCGTCTTCATCGCCACAGTAAAATCCGGTACCTTCGGCTGCGCTTGCTTCGCATCATCTGATACGGCCACCTGTAGCTGATCCGCCGTCGCCGTAACCACCACCGCTCCGGCAATCCCCAAGGTCTTACCCTTGATCGTGTCGAAGACCTTTTCCGCATCCGCCGGCTGGCCGTACTGCAGGACAAATTCCTTATCGCTTAGCGCAAGCGTCGCCAAATCCGGCGTCGTCGCGATCAGGTTCTTCACGATGTCCTCGGGCTTCGGTGCAGGCGTAATCGTCGTCCCCAGATCGGCCGGTGGATCAACCGTGGCCTGCGCCAGGGTCTGCAGCTTCTCATAGCCGTCCTTGCCGCCGTGGTACTTCTGGTAGCAATAGTTGGCGAGCGTTTGGATCTGCGTCTTTACGGGATCCGGTGCGTTCACCGCCGCTCGTGTCGAGTACCATGCGCAATTCAGGAGATCCGGCGGCGTCGAGGTGTAGTACGCGTTCGCCAGCGTGAACTCATCCTGCAACACCGGTCCGACGGTCTGCAGCTGTGCCGGCGGCACACCATCGATCTCTGCCTTCAACGCCGTAATAGCGCCCGGGTTGTCCTTCTTCGCCAGGTCGTCATCGGCAATCGCCGACTCAAACACCGGCATCGTCTTTCCTTTGAGCGCCGTAAAGTCCGCATCGCTCATGCCCTTGGGCGCGGTTGCGTTCAGTCCCTTTTGCGCATAGCCGGCCACCTGGTCGAGCGCGGTCTGCTTGGCCGTCGGGTCGGTGAGCTTGTCTGCATCCGTGCGCCGGTAAAAGACCTCGAAGGTCAACGCGCGCAGGTTGTTCGGATCCACGGCGAGCAACCGGTCGGCGGCGTCCAGGGTCTTGGTCTGATCGCCCGTCTGGCTATCTGCAAACAAAATCTGGTTCAGCGCCTCCGTCTTCACCGCCGAATTGGGATACTGCTTCAGGTACGCCTCAAAGGCTGTCGCCTTGTCCGCGGGACTGGTCGCCGTCACGCCCTTCTGGTACGCGTTGTACTCCTCCTGAGACATCTGGACCTGGCCCTGGCCGCCCGCAGCTGCATCCGGGGTCTGCGCCATGGCAAAACTTGCGAAAGATACCGCGCCGGCAGCGGCCAACAGCGATCGAAGAACTACCTTATGCATACGTACTCCTGAGGAAGGTCCCACCTGAAATGGGGCGAAGATTTGCTGCCGAAGCCCACTGCCGGTGGCCAAATGGTGCCCATCGGCGAATACTGCGGATTATAGAAACGGCGGTTGCCCTCTTGCAACTCTAGGGCACACGGCGCTTTTCTTCTAGGGCGAAATACGCTTTACGCAAAACGGAAGTAACCGAGGTCGGGTACGGCGGCGCAAATTATCGGACGGCACGCCCACCCTGGAGGTTGCGGACGCCTTATCCACCACCGATGAGATCCACTTCCTCGCGGGCCTGTTGCCGGATCAGGTACGACCCCATAGCATCAGCTTGAGCGCTCGCCCCTTCCATCCCTGAGAAAGGCGCTCCGGAAAGGCTGGTCAACGGCGTGCTTCAGTTGCGAAAGGTACAAATCCTCGGCTTCAAATCCTTTTGCGACCGTACCGACGTGCCGCTGGCCGGGCACGGCATTGCCGCGATCGTCGGCCCCAACGGCTGCGGCAAATCCAACATCTCCGACGCCATCACCTGGGTACTCGGCGAGCAGTCCGCGAAAAGCCTGCGCGGTCTCAAGATGGAAGATGTCATCTTCGCCGGCACCCGCGACCGCCGCGCCACCGGCATGGCCGAGGTCTCCCTTACCCTCATCGATCCCGCCGTCTACGAAGCCGCGCCAAGCGAAACCGTAAATGGAGCCACACAGGACCTCACCGGCGATTGGGACGAGGCCGCCCTTCGCACCCAGGCCGCGCAGGAAACCGAAGACGCCACCGCCGAAGCCCAGCCCGGGCAAACCTACGAAGGTGAGACGACGGCGTCCAAGGTCCAGGGTCCAGAAGCAGACCCCGGCACGACCGAGCAGGTCGCGGCGACCGACGATAGCGTCGTCCTGAAGGTGCGCCGCCGCAAATTCGGTCGCACCCCCGCCCGTGCCGGCGAGATCACAGTCACCCGCCGCCTCTTCCGCTCCGGCGAAAGCGAGTATCTCCTCAACGGCAAAATGTGCCGCCTCCGCGACATCCAGGACATCTTCCTCGGCACCGGTCTCGGCGGCGAAAGCTACGCCATCATTGGCCAGGAGCGCATCGGCCAACTGCTCAGCTCCAAGCCGCTCGATCGCCGCGCCATCATCGAAGAAGCCGCCGGCATCACCCGTTTCAAAGCCAAAAAGCGCCTCGCCGAACTGCGGCTTGAGTCCGCCACGGGCAATCTGTCGCGCGTCAACGACATCTTCGAGGAGGTCACCCGCCAGGTCGCCGTACTCAAGCGGCAAGCGAGCAAGGCGGAGAAGTTTAGTGAGTTGCGCACCGAGTTCACAGCCAGGCTGCGCCTTGTGCTGGCAAGCCGCCTCGCGCAGATGGACAGCGAATCCGCTGGGCTGCGATCCGAACTCGACGATCTCGGCAAGCGCATCGACGGTCAATCCAGCCGGTTGGAATCGCTGGACACCGAGCACCGCACCAACACCACCCGCGGCTACACGCTCGACCACGATCTGCGCGATGCCACGGCGCGCGCCCACGCCAGCGCCGTCGATCTCGAGCGCACGGAGACCCGCATCGCCGCCAATGCCGACCGCAACGGCGAACTTGCCCATCGTCTCGCGGCCGCCAACGACGAGCTTGCCACGGCGAAGGAAGCTCTCGCCCAACTCAACGGCGAGCGCGAACAGCACCGTCTCTTTCTCGAAACCGCCACTGCGGCCGCGGACGCGCACCGCGCCGACGCGGCTGCCCAGCAGGCCCGTGCGCACGAGGCCATGCGCGGCGTGTCGGCCGCCGAAGCGGGAGCGGAACAGGGCCGTCGCAGTGCGGTGAACACCATGACGCGCGGCAACCAGGTTCGTCACGAAATCGCACAGGCGGAGGCCGCCCTGGCCGGTTTGGACCGCGAAACCGAGCGGCTCGCCACCGAGTCCGCCACCGCCCGTGCTGAACTCGACACCCTCGGCCACCATCGCGGCCAGGCAAAACTTGCCTTTGAAGGCGTTACCGACCGCCTCAAGGTTCTCGAAACAGAGATCGTCACACTGCGGCAGCGTTTGGAACAACGTCGCATGGACGAAACCCAACACCGCCGTCGTGGCGATCAACTGCGTGCCGAGCTCGCGACCCTGATGGGCCGTCGCGGCTCGCTTGAAGCCCTCATCCGCGAACACAGCTACTCGACCGACACGGTCCGCAACATCTTCCGCGCGGACGCCCGCCGTGCCCGTGGCGGAAACTCACAGCCCGATAGCATCGCCCCGATCGGCACCCTCGCCGACTTCCTCGAAGTCGACGGCCGCTACGAGGATGTCGTCGATGAATTCTTACGCGATGAGCTCAACTACATCGTCGTCAAAAATTGGGACGCTGCTGAAGAAGGCGTTCGTCTGCTGCACGGCGACGTCGCCGGCCGCGCCACCTTTCTCGTCCATCCGGACGACGCGCAGGCGGCCTTCCCCTTCAGCGAAGGCATGCGGAGCTCCGCCGATCCCGCACGCGCCGGCGTTGTTCCCCTCACGGACTGCATCCGCGTCCTGAACGGCTTTGGCCGCTCGCTCGAGGTCATTCTTCCCCGCCTCCGCGAAGGCTTCGTCACCCCGGATTCCGCCACGGCGCGCAATCTGGCACTGTCCAATCCGCAGGCGTTCTTCCTTTCGCCCACTGGGGAAACCTTCCACAACGTCACCGTAACCGGCGGCAAGCCCCGCACCCAGGGTCCGCTCGCGCTGAAACGCGAGCTCGTCGAGGTCCAGTCCAAGGTCGACGCCCTCGCAAACGAGCTCGCCCAGAGCGAGCTCGCCACCGCCGCCCTCACCCGGGAGATCACCGAGATCACCGCCACGCTCGACACCCGCAACCACGAGCGGCGCGACACGGAGCGCGAATCCGCCAACTCCGGCGCGGCGCTGCGGCAGATGGAAGCCGAAGCCGGCAGGCTCGAACGCCGGCTCGCGGACTGGCAACTCGCCCTCGCCCGCAACAAAGACCAGCGCGGGGGCCGCGAAGACCTGATCGCCCGCAAGCGCGACGAAGCCGGGCGTCTCGAAGCCGAACGCGCAGCGCTCGAAGAGCAGGTCGCGGCCCTCTCGGCACGTTTGGCCGCGTTGCGGGCGGAGCGCGAAGAGCTGCAGGCCGCCGCGAGCGCCGCCAATGCCGCCCTTGCCGGACTGGAAGAGCGCCGCCGCAATGCGAACGCTACCGCCGAGCGCACCGACCGCCTCCATACCGCGCAGGTGCAGCGCCTCGGGCAGATCGAAGCCGCCATCGCAAGTGCCGGCACCGAACGCGCCCGCCGCACCGAGGAAAACGGCACCCTAACCACACAGGCCGCGCAACTACGCTCCACGCGGGCCGAAGCTGCGGTCTTTGCCGAAACGCTCACTGCCGAGGCCGCCGTCCTCCGGGCCCGCCTCGCCGAGCTCGATAGCCATCTGCGCACCCTGCGCCAAGACACGGAGGCTCTCCGGGAGCAACGCTCCGTCCGCGTTGCCCGCGCCGCCAGGCTCACCGCCGATCTCGAACACCTCGAAGCCACCTGCATCCAGGACCTGTCCGTTGAGCCCCAAAGCCTCCGCGCGGATGCCTCCATCCCCCGCCTCGCCGCTGATGCCCTCGCCGCCGCAGACGAAGCGGCTCGCGCCCTCCGCAAGCGCATGGAGGCTATCGGCCCCGTCAACATGATGGCCCTTGACGAGCTGCGCGAAGCCTCCGAGCGCCACACCTTTCTCGAAACACAACGCAAAGATCTCCTCGACGCGATCGCGAATACACAAAGCTCCATTCGCGAGATCGATCACGTTTCGCGTGAAAAGTTCGACGAGGCCTTCCGCATCATCAACGAAAACTTCGCCAATACCTTCACCAAACTCTTCGGCGGCGGCCAGGCCTTCATGCGTCTCACCGAAACCGAAGCTCCCTCAGGTGACGGGCGCGAGAAGGATCTCGCCGGCATCGACATCATCGCCTCGCCCCCCGGCAAAAAGCTGCAAAACGTCCTTCTGCTCTCCGGCGGCGAAAAGGCCCTCACCGCCCTTGCCCTGCTGGTCGGCACCTTTCAATTCCAGCCCGCGCCCTTTTGCATCCTGGACGAGGTCGACGCGCCTCTCGACGAAACCAACATCGGCCGCTTCGCCCGTCTCATTGCCGAAATGAGCGATTCGACCCAGTTCGTCGTCATCACCCACTCCAAACGCACCATGGAACAGGCCGACGTCATGTACGGCGTCACGATGCAGGAGCCCGGCGTCTCCAAGGTGGTCAGCGTCACCCTGGGCGGCCGCAGCCGCGGCAAGGAGGCCCGCCCGGCTGCGTAGAGCAGGACAGCGAGTGACAAGCGCAGGTCAACGCAAAAACCCCTGAGGTAAGCAGTAATCTATTAAGAAGGAACGCGCCATGAACATCGAAATTCATCAGCCGGAACTCGAAAGCTTGATCCACGAGCGTATGGCCACGGGTCGCTTCCGCGACATAGAAGATGTTCTGCTCGAGGCGTTGCAAAGGCCAGAAAAAGAAGCTGAACCCGCAAATCGCAAGCCAGTCATGAATCTGAGTGAAGTATTCGCCAGGGCACGTAAAATTCTTGCTGGGGAAGAGCTGATCATCGAGCGCGACCCCTCACCCGGTCATCCAGTTGACCTGTCGTGAGTCTTGGATTTCTGCTCGACACCAATCTTGTTTCGGAGCAGGCCCGTCCGCGACCAGAGCCCCGAGTAGAGCGCTGGCTCGACCAGCAAGCGCAAGACTTCCTTTTCCTAAGCGCGATCACTGTGGGAGAGATCAGAAGAGGCATCGACCTGCTGCCTTTGAGTAAGCGTCGTGCCAGCATCGCGCATTGGCTCGAGGAAAACTTGATGTTTGTCTTCGCGGCCGCATCTTGCCTGTGTCGCAGAGAGTCGCTGACCGCTGGGGTGTGTTGACTGCTGCTCGTCAGCTTGCAGGCTTTCCACTCGGCTTGGCAGATGGGCTGATTGCGGCGACTGCGCTGGAGCATGACCTCATTCTGGTAACACGTAACGCAAAGCACTTCGGTGATCTCGGTGTTTCTCTGCTCAATCCGTGGCACTATGATCCCCAAACCATGTGACTGGATCCTCATCGTGCAATATTTCCCCTTGAAGCCGCCGATTAACCATGACTGACACATGACCCTCAACCCTCTCGACTGGCTCCTCACTGCCCTTCTCCTTTATTCCGCCATCCGCGCCGCCCTCAACGGCCTCTTTCGCGAGGCCTTCAGCCTCCTCGGCCTCCTACTCGGCTTCCCACTTGCCTGCTGGTTTTACAAAGATGGCGCGCTCGCCCTCGCCGGCCTCATTACCTCCCCGGCGATCGCCCAACTCGCGGCATTTCTCCTGATCCTCGCCGCGGTGACCGTCACGGCCACTCTCCTCGGCCGTCTCTTCCGTCGCGGCGCTCGCACCGTCGGCCTGGGCTTTGCCGACCGCCTCGGAGGCGCCCTTTTCGGTCTCGTTCGCGGCACCTTGCTCGGCACGGCTCTGCTGCTGGCCATCACGGCCTTTCTGCCGGCGGCCCCCTGGGTACGAAATTCCCAACTCGCTCCCTATTTTCTCCAGGCGGCGCATGCGGTATCCTTTGCCATGCCCCCGGACCTAGGTCGTCGTCTCGGGGACACCCTGGGCCACCTCAAGCACAGCTCCCCCGATTGGATCAAATCCAGTCTCCCGTCGCACACTGGATTCGGGGCTCGATAACCTCCTCCACCGGATCGTTCAGCCTCAGCCGTAAGCCTTAACCGGTAAGCGATAGCCGTCAAGCGATAGCCGTCAAGCGATAGCAAGGAGACGCGAGTGAAGCGCGAGCTAGATCATCTTGTTCTGGGCATGCATACGGCCGGCATCTCGTATGCTGATGCCGTGCGTGAGTTCAAAAAACGCTTCATCCATGAGGTCCTGGCGCGTCATCGCGGCAATCAGTGCAAAGCCGCCGAAGAGCTCGGCATGCACCGCAACACCCTCAGCCGTACCCTGTCCGAGCTGGGCATGGACTCCGCACAGATCCGCCAGGGCGCCCGCCGTCCACCCACCTCCGTCCGCCCGGCCCGCACCGATCTCCAGGTGATCGCCGGTGGTGGACGTTAGCGCGTCCGCTCCGTCCAACCCCTAAGCATGCCGTTCCCCAAAGCCAGATCCAAAGCCGGCCGTCGCATTGCCAGCTGTCGCACTGCCAGACCGGCCCTGCCACGCTGGCTGAAGCCGTCCCTGCCGGGATCACAGTGCTTCGTCCGCTGGGGAAACTGTGTCCTCTCGACCGAACCGGGACAGCTTCATCGTCCCGCGCAGTGGAGAGACCTGCAGTGTCCCTCCAGCCCGCAACGTACCCTCAAAATGTTCGCGCTTGGCCTCGCCCTCATCGCGCCCCTTTCTGTCTTTCCCCAAACATCACCCGCAACCCCCGAATCACTGCGGCAATCTCCTGCCCCAGGCGCAGGGAGCATCCCCGCCGGCGTCGCTGCTCCCGCACCGCCACCATCCACCCGTACCGCCGCCGACCCCGACATCTCCCCCAAAGCGATGCGCGAAGCCGAGTTTGCCTATCTTCGCGGCGCCCGCGCCCTCGACCACAAAGACCTCCTCGCCGCCGAACGCGAGTTCCATCACGCCGCCGAGCTCAACCCCCGCAACCGCGACTACACCCTCGCGCTGGCCGTCGCCCGCGAACACCGCCTCACCGACCTCGTCCAGCGCGCCGCCACGCAGGGCCGGCTCGGCCACACCGCCGAGGCCGAGAAGCTTCTCCTCGACGCCCGCGCCCTCGATCCCCAGAACGCCGTCGTGCGCCAGCACTTCGAAGCCGACGGCAACCTCCTGCCCTTCCCCGCCGTCCCGCTCTCGGTGCCGGACCAGGCCCGTGCGGAGCGCGCCGCCGATGCCAGTTCCCTCGCCGGCCCCGTCGCACTCGCCCCTAGCCCCGGCAAACGCACCTTCCACGTCCGCGGCGGCCCGCAGGAGGTTCTACGCGCCCTGTGCAGCGCCTTCAACCTCCGCGCCGAGTTCGACACCTCCGTCACCGCCGGCCAGTTCATCCGCTTCGACCTCGAAGACGCCACCTACCCCCAAGCCAGTCGCGTCGCCGAAAGCCTCACCCACACCTTCCTCGTCCCCCTCGAACCCAAAGCCGCCTTTTTCGCCAAAGACACTCCCGAAAATCGCGCGCAGTTTGAGCCCCTCATTGAAGAAACGCTGCTCATGCCCGGCACCACGCCGGAGGCCCTCACCGAATACGCCAACCTCGCCCGCAATGTCTTCAACCTGCGCGTCGTCAACGCGGTCGGCTCCTCCGGCGGCCTTGTGCTGCGCGGCAGTCAGGAAACCCTCGAGCGCGTCAATGCCACCTTCGACGACCTCATCGATGGTGGCGCCGACGTCCTCGTCGACCTCACCCTCTACGAAATCGACAGCTCCCGCATCCGCAACCTCGGCGCCGCCACCCCTTCCTCCCTGGGCGTCTTCCCCGTTGCCGCCGAAGCCCAAAGCCTCATCTCCGCAAACCAGTCCCTCATCAACGCCGCTATCGCCTCCAATCAGATCGTGCTCACCGGCAATCCCTACACCGACGCCCTCACCGAGCTCGGTCTGTTGCTGGCCAGCGGCGTGGTGTCCTCCTCGCAGTTCAGCAATCTCTTGGGCGTCTTCGGCCACTACGCCGGTCTGCCCCTGGCCGGCGTCTTCCTCGGCTCCGCCACCACCGTCAACGCCTCTCTGAACTCCACCGACATCCGCGTCCTGGACCGGGTCCAGCTGCGCGCCGGCAACGGGCAGGACGCCAGCTTCCGTGCCGGCACCCGCTACCCCATCGAGACCGGCATCTACAGCTCGGGCGGCACCAGCTCGCTCCCAGCGGGTCTCGCCGGTCTCAACATCAACGGCACGAGCGTCAGCTCGCTGCTTTCGCAGTATCTCGGCTCCACCTCCGTCAGCGTGCCGCAGATCCAGTTCGAAGACCTCGGCCTCACCCTCAAGGCCACGCCGCAGGTCTTGCGCTCTGAAGAGGTCTCACTCAAACTCGATTTCAAGGTCGAAGCCCTCGGCTCGGGCAGCATCAATACCTTGCCGGTCCTCAATAGCCGCGCGCTCACCTCGCAGGTCACCATCCCCGCCGGCCAAACCGCCCTCATCGCCAGCCTGGTCAACACCAGCGAGCTCCGCTCGATCGCCGGCCTCCCTTTCCTCAGCGAGCTACCCGGCTTCCAGGGCACCGATAAGAACGTCGAAGTCGACAAAACCGAGCTGCTCATTACCCTCACGCCGCATGTGGTGCGCAAGCGCCGCATGGAAGTCGCCAGCCGCCGCCTCCTGCTGCCCTCCACTGGCCCACAAGGCCAGGGCACCACCGAATAGTCGCCTCCCCAGGCCCAAGCCAGCAGGACGGCACCGAACCTAAACCCTGACAACTGACAACCGACAACCGACAACTGGCAACCGATAACCTGGAACCCACAACCTGCCACTTGGCATCCGTCCCCCTCTTTGGTATCTTGAGAAAGCAGGGCGGGAGTAGCTCAGTGGTAGAGTGCTTCCTTGCCAAGGAAGATGTCGCCGGTTC
>CAXSZS010000013.1:0-71153 GCA_964242495.1 uncultured Acidobacteriaceae bacterium | reverse complement strand
GTGGTGCACTTAGTGCTCCATCTGCTCCACCGGTAGATCACAACACCGGGGCGGGTGGACACCGCCTCGGCTTTCCTCTATTAGACACAAAAGCGCAATCTAGGCGCAACTTTCTTTTGCAACTTCAGTGTTGACCCGTTCGCCGGAACAGGCGAGTCCGTTCAGCTAGACAGCTCGCGCCCTTGGCAGCTCTTCCCACCGTGTAGTCCACCGCGGCGACCGGTACTCCGCCCGCAGTTTCCAAGCGGCGTCCTTCGGCCCGGCGCTCAGGATGCGGACGGTTCCCCGCCCCAGCGTGGCGTTGAGTCGGTCCACGGTTTTCCAAACACGCTCCCTTCGTTCGCGGTCCAGCTCACACCACAAGGCCGGCTGCTGGACCGTCTCGGGCAGCAGCTCCGATATCATCACGCCGCACTTTGCGTAGCGGAAGCCGTCGCGGAAGAGGCGCTCGCCCAGGCGCACCGCGAGGGCGACCACCTCGCCGGTGTCGTTCGTCGTGGCCGGGAACCGGGCCGAGGCACCGTTCGAGTAGAACGGATCGTTGTTGAAGGTGTTGGTGTGCATGAAGACGAACAGGTTGTCGGCAGCCACCTTGTACCGGCGCATCTTCTCCGCTGCGCGGGTCGCGTAGCTGGCCAGCGCTTCGCGCATCTCCAGCCAGGTCGTGACCGGGTTTCCAAAGCTCCGGGTGACCGCGATTCCCTTCCGCGTCGGCTCCACCAATTCCAAAGGCATGCAGGAGATTCCGCGCAGCTCGTAGACTGTGCGGCCCCCGGTCACGGTCATTAGAGCGCGGGCGTCGTCCGGTTCGAGGGCGGCTAGGTCCGCCGCCGTCAGGATTCCAAGCTTCGCGAGCTTGGCGGCCGAGGCTCCGCCGATGCCCCAAACCTCTTCGACCGGCACGGTGGGCAGCAGCTCCGCCCGCACCCGGCTGGAACGCAGATCGCAGACCCCGCGATACTGCGGACGTTTCTTGGCGATGAAGTTGGCTACCTTCGCAAGGGTCTTCGTAGGCGCAATCCCAACACAAGTGGGGATACCGACCCAGCGGTGAACGCGATCGCGCAGCTCACGCGCCAGCGGCTCGACTTCCCTGCCGTTGAACTCGCCCAAGCTCAAAAAGCTCTCGTCAATCGAATACGTCTCGACTGTAGGGACCATCGAGCCCAGCGTGTCTCCCACACGTCTAGACAAGTCGCCATTTATGTGGAATGGAAATGCAAGCTGAATCTTTACGTGCCAGTCTGTCTACTCAAATCGGCGGCGGGACCGTGGTAATTTGGGAATCCCGCAGGGATTTCCAAGGCTTGTGGGAAGGGTGGAAAGCGGCTTCTAGCTTTCCATGCTTTCCACAAGCCGTCATTTCCATGGTTCGTCCAGCGAACTTGGAGTGATGGGCTAAGCATCCATGTAAACTTTCCATGCTACCCCGATCATTTTTTGAAGAAGAACTTCCGAAGGATGCCCAGTGTCCCTCCACATCGCTCGACTTCGCCAGATCGCCCAGTTGCCACTGTATTTGGGACTGCTGTTCTCTGTTTCGTTTGCAGTAGCGCAGGGTTCGGCACCAGCGGAGGCATCCGATCTCTCGATTGGCCAAGTTCGCCAGGCATTGACCGAAGAACGTGCTCAGATTGCCGCGCACCCGAAGGCTCCGGAGCCCTATGTGCAACTTGCCTATACGCTTTGCGACGCCGGCATGGGCGAGGAAGCGCGTTTGGCCGTCTCGAATGCTACACGCATCGCTCCCCGATCCGCATTTGCGTTTAGTGCGCAAGCCTGGATTCTTCGACATAACGCCATAGGGGTCGATTTTGGCAAAGGATTTGACTACGACGGTTCTCTCCAGTCCTACCAGAAGGCAATTGAGCTTGACCCCAGAGACCTCGACATTCGTGAGAGCCTGGGCAATCTTCTCGACCATAACCGAGAGGGCATCGAGTACGGTCCTGGGGCTCAACTCTCGTTTGCGGTTGATGTCTACCGCTACGCAAAGAACCATCAGTCTCCTGTGCAGGCGCAGACAGAAGACAACCTCGGGCTTGCCTTGTTCTACGCCGGGCGCTACCAGGAAGTGCTAGATGAGCTGAAACATCCGCAAAACACGGCTAAACATCAGGGTCTTATTCTGGCTTCGGTCGCTGCCTTGCAGGGCTCTGCGGCTTCAATCGCGCTTTCCAGGAGCATCGGGGGTGATGAGCAAGCCCGCAAGGATGCACTGAATGCGGCTGCGGAGGGGCTTTGGGATGTTCAGCTTTACGCGCAAGCGTCCGACCTGATGACGGCTTCTTTACCCGACACCGCGGAAGGGAACGCGATTTCCGGGCGAATTCAGCTCTTCAGCGGACTGAAGCCACTCAAGGTCATACCTTATCCGTCATCCGATCCACGTCGGCCCGTTCAACAGCTCGTCGTAGCGATGATTCAGAACTCCCTGAACGACGCGGTCGTGAAGGAAGCCGTATCGCGCAACTCGTTCGCGACCGAGACAGCCTGGCGGACAGACTTCCAGGAACAGGATCAGCTCGCTGGCGTCTACTCTAGCCTGACAAGGCAGACCGGCTTGCCGAAGAGAGTCATAGCCGATCTCCTCTTCAGCAGAGTCAATTTTGTTGCCGCACCAGGCGCCGGCGCTGGAACAAGCGTTTCCGTACAAGGCCTTGGGTCAAAGCGAATCTCATTCTTTGTCCTGCCAGAAGATGGTGTTTTCAAGATAGTTGCAACAGGATTGAGTGCCTCTCCAGTGGGCGCTCAGGCTCTTGCGCTTCTCGACCAGCAGCGGTTTACGGAAGCTGCGTCTCTGCTTGACTGGCGGCGATCCCTGGAACAACCCGCAACGATCGAAGACCCGCTTGGAGGATCCCCCTTTTCGCGTCTGTGGACCATCGGCAAGCCCCACGATGAGCCAGCGATGAAGCTGGCTGCGGCGTCCCTTGTTCAAGATCCCGTGCTCCTCCGCCCGCTGGTACCTACTATCGTCGCCGCCCGGGAAAGGGCCACTTCGGACGAAACTAAGGTCAATCTTGACCTCTTGCTCGCCCACACCTATTTGCAGTTGAAAGATATCAAAAATTCAACCGAGGTTACGAGCCAGTTGCTTGTGCACTTCCCTAACTCCCTCACGGCGATCCAGCTAAGCGGCAAAGCAGATGAGCTCTCGGGCACTTGGACTGGCTGGAGAGCCGTCCTGACCCCTCAGCTGAAAGCGCATCCGGGAGATCGCGGGCTGCTGCTTGAAAGCGCTTCAGAAGCCGAGACAGAAGGCAACTTCAGCAGCGCCCGCAGTGCCTATCACACCCTCCTTGAGAGCGGTCACGCCACCCCGGCTGACTACAACATGGATGCATGGCTGAGTCTTTTCGAAAACAAGGTAGATGATCAGGCAATTGCCGAGGCTCAGCAGGCGAACCTGGCCGAGAAGAACGAGAGCTATGCCTTTCTGCAAACGCTGGCCTGCCTCAACGCCACACGAGGGCGAACGGCAGAAGCTCATCAGGAGCTTCTCGACGCCATGAATAGCGGTCACCTGGACGAGCCAAACAGTGCGATATGGTTGGGCTTCGGGTTGATTGATGAGCAGTACGGCGAGAAGGCCGCCGCCATAGCCGCCTACAGAAGAGTGACTCCGTCGCCCGAAACAACACCTGCAAGTTTGGGTCATGCCAGTACCAGCAGCTACGCTCTCGCTCAACTTCGATTGAAAGCCCTGGGCTCGACGTAATCCGCGCCCACCGCTGTTGACATCCCGCTGATTTGAATAGGCGTCCGTCCATCGGGACACGGGACGGACGCGAGCTTTCTAATCAACCCGTCGATCTTGGCCGAATCTCCCTCGACAACGCTCCGCTCATCTGCACTGAGAGGTACCTCCTGAAGATATCGTCTGATTGACGCCTTGCTTTCCATTGCCTGCGCTCGGGCACTCTCCTTTGGAAGATTGAAGTCGCAGCCAGCACAGGCCATCCGGTGCGGACAGGTGCTCCAGAAGGGATTGGTGCAGTAAGAATTTCCGAGATCATAGAAGGTGTACGGCTCAGTGGACTGTTTGCCAGCCATCTCGTGATCGATGAGTACAGACACCATATGAGCCATGTGATCAGCCCGAGCAAACGACGCGGCTAGTTTCGTTGGTCGGATCCGGATGTAATGCATTGTGGATTCCGGAGAGCTATGCCCTGACCATTGCATTAGCTCAATCAGGGACATACCTTTAGGCACACTAGCGAGCGCGGTGACCGCAGAAGCTCGTCCGCGGTGACTCGTGATCATCCCTCGGCTGTCTCGTCTTGGCAGACCGGCCTTGGCGCATAAAAGAGGGATAATCGTCCCGTTGAGCACCGATGATCCTGCCTTTCGTCCCCTGAACTGGAAAAGGTACCGGACTCGTTCGCCAGTGCGTTCGTCATACAGGGCCGCTTGATCAGTCGGCCGTTGGCTTTCCCACGCGTCGATTCTGTCCTTGACGATGGCAGCCAGAGGTTTGACGAAGGCCTGAAACGTCTTGCCTGCAGGCACATCCAGGTAGCAGAGCGTCCCGGCCGGAACACGGCTGCCGTCATCGTTCTGGATATCGTCCTTCTGACTGCGGGCACAGCCAACGGCCAGACGGCCGATTTCGTTCTGGCGAAGTCCCGCATGTGTCCAGATGACAGCCATAGCCCTAATCATTGCCAGCGGGTAGTGTATTTCAGAAAGCAGGTCTTCCTGCTTGATGTTCAAGCTTGCCCAGATCAGCTTCAGCCAGGCAGAGTCATCGATAACCCTCGGATTGACCCGGCAGGCAAAGTTCACGGTACGAGGCGTCGCCAGATGATGATGAGGGCGGATGCGAAGCTTGACCCATCCCCATAGCTCCACGTCGATGAAAAAGCGTCGCATTGCATTGAGGAAGTTACGCTTAGAGTTTGCGGCTATCGGTGTACCGTCTGGCTTCGGACCTCGCGAGGGAGCAGAGGCCAGTTCCCACAGGCCGACTGTCATGTTGTTCAGTGTCGCCAGGAAGTCTGCACAAAGTGTAACGTCCCAATCAGCCGGCGATTTGACCTCAGGATGATGACGAAACAACCAGAGGCCCATTCGAAGAATGAAGCTATAGTTGCTTTCGCGAGTTCTGGGACGCCTTGTCGAGGTCTCACGCCACCGTCTGCACCATGAAGCCCATTCGGGATGGACCCCTGATGTGTCCTTATCGTGCCAACTCCTGTAGTTCCGCATGCGTATGGGCTTTTCGATGATCCCAAGAGCCGCCAGACCGTGTGAAATTTTCCCGACCCCGCGTGCCACACCATCGACCCTGTGCGCCTGTCCGCGCACCAGAAGGTCGGCAGTGAACGTTTCCAGCCGCGGATCCCCGTTCTCCAGCATGAGGTGACCGAGAAGGCTCGGAAGGACGTCGTGCAGGGGAGCTTGCGCGTATCCCAGTGACTGCAGCACGTTTCGAAGACGCTCGAGTTCCTGGTGGAATACTGCAGAACCAAAGATGGCCTCGGCATAGATGCCGGTACTTCCGAACATGACCGGTTCGCGCAGCATGCCAAAGTGGTATGCGACGGCGGCTACGTAGGGGCGAGAATCGAGCTTAGCGGAAAGAAGTGTTTTCCATGTCTCCTGATCCCATTGCCAAAAGGTTTCCTTGCGTCGGACCATCCAACGCAAAAGGAACGCAATAGACTTCTTCGTCCGACAGGATGAAATTCCACTTCTCTCCGCCAAGGCTACGAGAGGGGCAAGGATAGCGGGCGCGTTTTGCTCGCAACGAAGACGAAAGAAGTAATGCGATGCTGAGGAAAGATTTTCCCAAATGGCGTCGGTGAGGTCCTCAGGCTCGGCAAATGCACCAGGATCGAAGATGGATTCCTGCACAGGCAGCTCAGTTGACATGGGTCACCGGACCTATCGGGAAAAGGGCAGCATTCACCTGAGCATCGATATGTGCGATGGCACCCGCCATCCTTGCTGCGAGATCATTGCCGGACAGATGAAGATAGATCATCGTGGTTTTAGGGTCTCGGTGCCCGGCGTACGCAGTCAACTCATGAAGCTTCCATCCCGCCCGCGCCAGGTGCGTGAGACGAAGATGCCGAAGGCTGTGCGTGCTGAAACCCGAGATTTCCGCTTCTAACGCCCAAGCGCGGACGGTCTTGCTCCACGACCAGATCGATAAAGGCTCACCCGCATTGCGATCAGATTCGGAACGGAAGAGTGGCCCAGGACGATGGTCCAGAGACCGCATCGCTTTTAGGTGTTGGGTGAGAATGGCGGCGATTGTGGGGCTGTAAGCAACGATTCTTGCCCGCTTCCCTTTCGTCGTCTCCGCACGTAACGAGACGAGGCGATGTGCAAGGTCAAGATCGGAGATGTGCAGCCCTAACAATTCTGAGCGGCGTAGCGCACCATAGTAGCCCATAGCCAGCATCAATCGATTGCGAACCGAAGATCTGGCAGCTACATGTAGCAAAGCAAGCCACGCCTGATCGTCGGGAACGTGCGGCAGCTTCACAAGCCGCTGAACAAGGCCGCGTGCAAAGCCATCGTGAGCTAACGGATGGCTGGCTGAAGAATGCCGACCGCGCAAGACAGGGTTCTTCTCGCATATTCCCTGGTAGACCAAATGATCGTACCAAAGCCGAATCGCCGTCAGACGTTGATGAAGTGACGAGTTTGCAATGCTCGTGTGGCTTCCGGGCAGAAGACTTCGCACATAGAGCGAAACGTTTTCGAGGGTCGCCCCCTCGGGGGCGACCCTCGAAGCTCCGCAATAGTCCAGATAGTAAGTGAGGCATCTACGGTATGCAGTGATGGTGGCTGGAGCTCTGCCAAGACAGGAGAGCAGATACAACCAGTCCTCAACTGAGGCTTGGCTTTGGAAAGCTTGTTTCGATGTGGCCGTGGAGAGCATGGAAGCACCTCAGGCAGAGCCAACAGCCTAATCCATGGCTTGCATTCCACGTAACTTACTAAAGCCCATAATTGCTGGAGAACAGGGTGATGTTTTCGCGCTTGATGAGGTCGCGAATCTTGAAGGCGAGGTCACCCATCCTCACCCCAAGCAATTTTGCTTCTAAGTTATGTGGAATCTCTTTGCCTCATCCGTTACCCTTCCGTGGCCATTCCTGGCCCGGAGAGAAGCATGCTGGAGCATGAAGCAGAACGCTGGCTATCGATACAGAAAGACCTTGGACGTGCTCCAAACACCCTGCTTGCCTATCGACGCTCTGGAGAGCTACGACAGCTTCTGTCTCACACTGCAGAAACCTGTTTATGAGGCCAGCAAAGAGGATGTCGCTCTCTTTGTCCGTTGGATGACTGCTTTTCGTCTTCCTGCTAGCAGGAAGACGAAAAGCGAGCAGTCCGGGCTGGCCAACGCAACTGTTCGGCTTCGCCTGACGGCAATAAGGCTCTTCTACGACCACCTGATCGAAGAAAGTCTTCGAGCGGATAATCCGGTCGGGCGAGGCCGCTACACGCAGGGCGGTGGTTTCGGAGGCACCCGACCACGCGCGCTCGTCCCGCGATTCACTGCCCTGCCCTGGATCCCTGCCGATGCTGAGTGGAGGCACCTTCTCCAGACAGCCAAGTCTGAGCCACTCCGCAACAGGACCATGCTTGCCTTGGCTTACGACGCCGGACTGCGCCGCGAGGAGCTCTGCCTGCTCTCTACGGGAGACATCGATCCGGCACACCGCCTGTTGACCGTACGGGCAGAGACGACCAAGTCTCGTCGAGGCCGGGTTGTTCCTTATTCGGAAGCGGCCGGCGGCTTGCTTTCCGCCTACCTTGCACACCGAAAGACCTTGTCCGCGCTCGGGGACCGCTGTTTCTCTCGGAGTCCCGTCCAACGCTAGTGCCCCCCTGACCTTCTGGACGTGGTCGAAGGTCGTGCACTCCCTTGCCGAACGTGCCGGTCTGCCGCTGCTAAGCACCCACACCTTCCGGCACCTTTGCCTTACAGACCTCGCTCGTGCCGGGTGGAACTGCATGAGATCGCAAACTTTGCAGGCCACCGCAACACCAGTACCACCCTGATCTACATCCACCTCAGCGGACGGTAGCTGACCGCAAGAATTGCCAGGGCGGCACTTCACACCGCACGGATGGCTGAAGCAGCGGAGGTTCTCCAATGATCGATCTCCAAAGTTACGACCGCACGCACGCGCTTTCTGGGAGCGAGTTGCACCACATGCAGTTGCTGGTCGCTTGGGCTCAGCAAGGCAATAAAGGTTGGCACAAGGAGGCTCGACCAGCCCTTCAGAGACTGCTGCGACCGCTCGAAGAGGTTCTCGACCGCTTGGGAGCGGTCAATACCATCAAGCGCAAGTACACCATCCGGACCACCGTCATCTGCCTGCTGATACGAGCAATGGTTCGCCATGAACAGAGTTTCTGGGCCTTTTCTCCAGACGCATGGCTTGAGTTGCTGGGAACCGACTGCTACGCCTACGTTCGCGTCCATGGTGTTACCGCAAACGCAAGGCACCAGCTCATTGCCATCGCATACCTGTTCTGCGGCTTCCAAGAGCTTGGGAGTCTAGGACGGCTAGCATTTCCCGCGCTTGCCAGGAAGATCTTCAGTACAGAGGCTTTTGACGCCGTGATCGACGAAATGAAGGCTGATCTTCTGACTTGGGGATACTCGCGGAAGGGCAACATCATCGGCCTGCGCTGCGCTCTTGCCCAGGCGATGCTGGCATCGCGTAGTCTGCAGCTTCCCGAACTGAAGGCATAGACGCTAGATCGCCTATATCGGGACGCTGACGCGAAGATCACCCGGCGTGGTCTCACCATTCTTTCGTATGTCTTGGTTCGATGTGGTGTCCTCCAGAAGCCGCTCGGGCGAGACGGGGCAGATCGAGCGCCAGGAGAGCATTGCGCATCGGCGTGTGCTCGACGGTGTTCCAGTCGTTTGGCGTGAATGGTGCGAGCGATGGTTCGCCACAACGACGCTGCAACCGAGCAGTCGTATCGGCAGCTTGTACCGCCTCTTTAACGTGGGTCGGTGGCTCGCCCAGAGCGGCTACGGCTCAGAACCTGCAGATTGGACCCGAGAAGTCGCCGCTGCGTATGTCGCGGCAGTCGATCGAGCCACAATCGGTCAGTGGTCGACGGTGGCTGGCGCCCAACGCCTGCAGGCCGGTCAGCCCTTCAAACCTGCCACAAAAGCGGGCGCACTTACTTCGCTTCGACGCTTCTTTCGAGACTGCCAAGAGTGGGGCTGGATTCCGACACGGTTCAACCCCTACCAGGCGCTTGCGACACCACGCTCCGTGCGGTGCCTTATCGGGCCAGATCCGCGCATTATCCAAGACGATATCTGGGCAAAGCTTCTGTGGGCAGGTCTCAACCTCACGGATCAGGACCTGTCGAAGCCGAACGACTTGGAGATACGTGGTGACGGGCACTTCTACCCGGCGACCATGGTCAAAGCTCTGGCGCTTGTGTGGGCTGTTCTCTGGCCTTCGCCGCAACGAGATCGCCCGGCTCCATGTCGGCTGCATTCGCTGGCAGGATGGCGAATTACAGCCGGACAGCCAGCCAGTGTGCTTTCTGCACGTCCCGGTCAACAAGACCGGAACGGCATTCTCCAAGCCTGTCGATGGCGTGGTGGGACGAGCCGTCGAGCTCTGGGAACAGATGCGTCCACCTCAGCCTGCTTCGCTCGATCTAAAGACGGGCGAGCAGGTGAGACGGGCGAGCAGGTGCATAGGCTCTTCTCGCATCGTGGACGGGGATTATCGCCCCAGTAGATCAACCACGTCGTCATCCCCTTACTCTGCCGGAAAGCAGCGGTACCCCTTGAAGATGCTCGAGGTCGCATCTCCAGCCACCGAGCTAGGGCCACCATCGCCTCGCAGCTCTATAACGCAAAGGAGCCGCTAAGCTTGTTCGAACTGCAGGAGTGGCTTGGGCATCGCTCGCCCGACTCCACCCGGCACTACACGAAGATCATACCAACGAAGCTGGCCAAGTCCTACCAGGATGCAGGGTACTTCGCCCGAAATATCCGAGCTGTCGAGGTCCTCATCGACCAGGACGCGGTCCGCCGCGGAAGCCCACCGGACGAGCCGTGGAAGCTCTACGACCTCGGCCACGGTTATTGCTCCTACGACTTCTTCGACCAGTGTCCGCACCGCATGGCCTGTGTTCGTTGCGACTTCTATGTGCCGAAGCAGTCCAGCAGGGCTCAGAGCATAGAAGCCAAGGCGAATCTGCTACGATTGACACAGGAGATTCCATTAAGCGAAGATGAGCTGCGAGCCGTGGAAGACGGAATCGCCGGCCACCAAAGGCTGATCACAAAGCGCGCCAGATCGGAGCCTTTGCGATCGTCTCCGAACGCGCGTTGATGGTTGAGAGACCCTTCACGTCCGCCAGGTCGTTGTGAAGAACGGCACAAGGCCCCACCTTGCCAAGATCAGCTCGCGGTCGCCCGTCTCTTTGCTCTGCCGAATGATCGGCTGGTGCGTCGTCGGCGCTACGTTGTAGTCGGAGTCTGGCATCGGCAGTTCAGGCGGGTTCGGTTGTGCTCGGAAGTGTTCTGCCAGCTTTTGCTTGTCACTCCGACGTACGTAGCGTTCACACATTAGCTGTACCTTCCCGACGTTCGACTAGAGATGGACTCACTTGCCTACCCCACTGGGCAGATATCCTCAAGTTGCTTATACGGCTTTGAGTTTGGAGGGAACGGAATCTTCTCCTTGTATGCCATTAACTCCAACAAACCGCCTCCACCTTTCATTCCTAGATCCACATCATGCGCGTAAGCGGGGTCAGCTTCAGCATCTTGCAAGGTGACAAACTTCATCCCGGCGTGACGATATAGCTTCAACAGATCGGGAAGCATAACCGCTTCAAATGCCCCGACGTGCAACAACAGCACGTACGGAATCTCACGGCCATAAACCTTGTAGGAAAGAAGCCGGAACAGATTCATATACTGCCCAGCAGTCGCCAAGTAGGAGGTGTGCAGGTATTGGATTGAGGCATCGTCATGATTCGCTACGCAACGAGCGTAAGGCGCATTCCAAAGATAGTCTTCAAAGTCCATGGTGACTTGAGCCGTGCGGTAATGATGATCCAAGAGCCAATCCCGAACTTCGCGATGCTTTGCCAGCGTATCGCCTTCCTGAAGGTAGGGAAAGCGGAACCAGTGCCAATCCTCGTTCCCCATCAAGGAAGCTAGGGTTGGTTCGTCATCCACAATGTTTTGTTCGAACTCTGCCGCAGTGCTTTCGTCCAGTGATGGGTGATTCGCCGTGTGATTGCCGAGTGGCTGGCCAGCAGCCCTCCAAGCAGTCAGAAATGCATAATCAGGGTCGGCCGGCCTGATATTTTCCCGGTTCGTGGAAGCGTGCGTTGGATCGGCGGGCATCAAGCGACGTGCATTCACAAAGCCGTAAACAGGCGGCATTTGATTGATCTTCAGTGTCGAGAGGATCGACTGCGCAATCTGTAAACGTGTTTCTCCAGGTGGCAAAGCACCGTGAACCGGAAGATCATCGAAGGTGATCGCCATGGTTGGCTGCACCGGGGTCGCTTGCTGACCAACGAACTTGAAACTGAAGAGCAAAGCAGCGGCAATCACACATGAACGCATACAAAGAATTGTAGGCGTAGCACAAGCAATTCCATCAGTATCTGAGTTCATACGGGGAAGAGCTACGCCCTACCCCAGCTTCAAGCCAAAGCCGGGAGAAGCAACCGGCCTATTCTCGAAGACTCCCCAACCCGGCGGGGATACCCCGCAACGCCCCAAAAGCAAGTTGCGCGATGAAGCCGCACCACGCGGAAACCAGACTTGCTGAGGGACTCCGTCCCCCGCGCGCGCAAGAGCCACCTTTATCTTCCGCGCTGCGCTTGTGCAAACCAGCTTTCAGCCGCCCTTCGGGAAAGGAATCCGGCTCTTGCACTTACCGCCCCTGCTGGCGTGGGCCAGGGCCAAGGCGTATTTGAGAAACAAACACAGCCCAACCATTCAAGAGCACACTACTAACCTCTTGAGCCGCTGACAACCTAAGACGCTAGCAGTTTAGCCACCTAGCCACCTGAAGGAGAACACCCGTGATTAGTAACCTGAACCGCTCCCCCTTTATGGGCCACCTTGGAACCGATGCGAAGCAGGCCAACGGCACCGCACCCATCACATTCTCCATCGCAGTTTCTTCCCACTGGAATGACAACGCCGGAAACCGGCAGACCCGTACCGACTGGCAGAACATCGTCGTCTTCGGCAACCTCCGCAAGTACGCGGCGAGGTTGAAGAAGGGCGACCGGGTGTATGTCGAAGCCGAAGCGCGGAACAACAACTACGAGCGGAAGATCGGGACCGAGACCGTGAAGTTCTACGAGACGGAGTTCCTTGCCGCAGCCATCGAGCGGGTTGCGATCAGGGTCGAAGCGGAACTCGACGAATAGCCAGACCAGGAGCTTCAGTGGGGCAGTGCAGGAACACTGCCCCAACCAGCCACGACGCACACACCTATCAGAAGAAGAGCATGCCCACCGTAGCGATTGCAGAGACAGGATACCGGAACCTCCCCTTTCCATGCTGGACGAATCCAGCACCAATCCCCGCCGCACCTTCGAGCCGGCCAAGCTGGTCGAGCTTGCCCACAGCCTCAGCATTCACGGCCTCATCCAGGCCATCACTGTGCCCCGGGCTTCGAGCAGCGGCAGCAGGAGGCCCAGCGGCAGCGCGAAGAACGGCAACAGCAGCGGGACAAACGGGAGAAGGTTCTACGCGCCCTCATCTTTCGTTTCCCTTCCACCGCGACCGACCAGCAGATGCGCTTTCTCCTGAAAGCACTCGTAACTGGTGACCCTGACGACTCACTTGAGCGTATCGCCGCACGGCTTGACGACGATAAGACCGTGGACATGGCCTCAGACGATGTGTGCGCGGACGTGATCGACTCGCTTATGCCATCTTCCCTGATCGGCTTTCTCGCGGAACTGGCGCTTGGCTGTCACGTCGAACTTCCCCAGCCGGAGGAGCGCGACGTGCTGAAGGAAGCTCTGGACCTCCTCACCGCCCCAAAGCCAACGCCGACCGTGGCGAAGCCAACCAGCAAGAAGACAGCTAAAGCGATGGCAAAGAAGCCGGGCAAACGCAGGAGGTAAGACGGAAGGCAGCAGGGCAACCGGCTGCCCTGCCCCTTTTAAAGGTCAGTAGCTCTGACTTCCGAACCCTGAAGGCCCGGAGTGATCGGCCCAGCTGCATGCCGCTCTGACACTCAAGCAAAAGACCATCCAGCTCTTCTGATTCATAGGGCACGTGCGCTCTAAGGCATTGTTACTATTCTCGCTGTACTTCTCTCATCAATAGACCCGGGTAGTGAAGTCTTGAGGAAGCTACCAACGACCGCCGCCAGAAGGTACATCAGCGCAAAGATCCAGATCACGCCAGAGACTCCGATACGCGGCAGGAAGATGCCGGCGATCGCAGGGCCCAGCCAGATGCTGATGCCGGAACCCAGATTGAATACTGAAAGCGCCGCGCCGCGGGATTGTGGTGCAAGCGTGGCCATGATGGCTCCCAAAGGGACGAAGCCGGCGAGCGTCGCTCCGTAGGCCATACCTGCGAGCATAACGTAGGCGTAGTTGGCGCCGAAGAGATGTGGGACATAGTAAAGTCCAAGGGCAGCGGCCGCGCAACCGCAGGCGCCGACGACGGTGATCACCGTACGCCAACCGATCTTGTCCCCGATCCAGCCCCAGAACAGGTTGAAGAAGATGTTTGTGGCGAACATGACGGTTAGAATTTGCAGCCACTGCTGGAGTGAGAAGCCCACCGTGTGAATGTAGAAGATGGGTAGAAAGAGCAGAAATCCGAACTCCGATGTGGTAGTGATAATGGCAACAATACCGCCAAGACCAACCTTCGGAACCTCCCAGACGATCGAAATCCCTGATAGCAGAACACGAAACGGGTGTTCGTTCCCCTTCCGAAACGGTTTAGCGCCACGCGGCTCTCTTATCCCGAGCAGTGCGATGAGCCCACCGAGCGCAACGAACGCAACGGAGTACCAGAGTGTCCTGTATGGGCCGTTGCGCGTGACAGAATAGCTGGCGAAGAGCGAGCCTAGCGTGGGTAGACCTCCGGTGCGCGCAAACCAAAACCAACCTACCGAGGTGGCGAGATACCGGTGCGGTGTGATCTCGGTGACCCAAACCAGGAAGCCGAAGGCGAAGAGCGGATAGCCGAGGCCGCGAACCATGTAGCTAAGCAGAATGACCGGATAGTTATGCTTCGCCAGGCCAAGGGTCAGGAAGGGAACTTCGAGGACAAGCCAGATGACCAAGCCGGCCCACATTACCTTCTTGGGACCGAGCAGATCGGAGAGCACACCGCTGAGCCAAGAAGCCAATGCGGCAGCCACGCCGTAAAGGGTAAAGACGAGCGCTATCTTGTTCTGGCTGAAGTGAAGGTCAAGCATGTAGGGCGAGAGGAACCCGGACTCAACACCGTCGCCAATCATGAACAGCAGAAGGCCAAGGTACCCAATAGCAAGCTGTGGGTGCATACCAAGCTTCTCTCTTACGCTGAGCTTCTGCGTCATGGGAGTTAGTCTCCTGATGCGGCTGCGGTGTAGCGGCGAATGGACTCTCGTGCACCAAAGGAGCCGAGCGATTTGAGTGCCGCTTCCACCTCGTTAGCGAAAGCTGGTTCGGCAAAGTAAGCAGGGCCAAATAGAAATTTGACGGCGAGGAAGGGCCGGGGGTCATCGCCGATGGACTCTGTTACCCGCTTGAGTTCCCCGGCGCGAGCATCGACCACTTCAATGGCGCTGCCTCGTTCATCCAACGGCGATTGCAGGTATTTGATCCATGCGGCGATCACGAGGCTCAGTAGCTTCGTGGAGCTACGCTTTTCCGCAAGCTCAACGATCGAGGGAAGTACCCACTTGGGCATCTTGGCTGAGCCCTCCGAGCAGAGGCGGGCGACTCGATCGTTGATTGTCGGGTTGCTAAAACGTTCGATGAGACTGCGCTTATAGTGAAGCAGGTTCGTGCCCGGGATAATGGGAACAACCGGTGTCACCTCCTCCATGAAGGCTTTAACGAAAGCTTCAAAATAGGGGTCCTGCATCACCTCATGCGCGAAAGTGTAGCCTGCAAGCGCGCCTAGGTAAGCCATCGCCATGTGGCTGGCGTTTAACAGGCGAATCTTCATGAGTTCATAAGGTAAAACGTCGGTAACGATCTCTGCGCCAGCCTCTTGCCATGGCGGACGTTGATTGCAGAAGCTGTCCTCGATCACCCATTGCAGAAATGGTTCCGTGACAACAGGCCAGGCATCGTCGATGCCGAAGCTGGCCCGGAGCTGTTCCCGGTCCGCCGCGGTGGTTGCGGGAGTGATGCGATCAACCATACTGTTCGGAAACGCTACATTGTCCGCGATCCAACGTAGCAGTCCTGTTTCTTGCAATTCGGCTAGACCGAGAAGCACCTTGCGCATGACGTGGCCGTTCCCCTGCAGGTTGTCGCACGACATGACAGTGAAGGGTGCGATCCCGCGGTGACGGCGCCGCCTGAGTGCAGCGGTGAGAAAGCCAAGGGAGGTTACAGGCGAATCTGGTTCGTGAACATCGTGCTGAATCAATGGATCATCGTGCGCAAATTCGCCGGTGCCTTCATGAAGGAAATACCCGCCCTCCGTAATGGTGAGCGAAACGAGTCGCGTCTCTGCATCCGCTAAACGCTCGATGGCGGCTTCGCGATCTTCCGGCGCGAATGAGAAGTCCACGATGGAGCCGATCACGCGCGCGGACTGCTTCTGAGCGCTGCGCACCAGCAATGTGTAGAGATAGTCTTGCCCACGGAGGGAGTCACGCATAGCGCGATCGTTTGCCAGCACGCCCATGCCGCACTCACCCCATCCCGAAAGCGCGCCGCTGCTAAGCAGGCTGTCCAGATACACAGCCTGATGTGCACGGTGGAAACCGCCAACACCTATATGCACAGTGTGGGGGTGCAGGTCCTTGCGATCGTAAGCCGGTCGCGTAACGTCCCGATCGAGGACGAACAATGTCGCGTCGGAGAGTCGAGTAGGAGTACCAGTCGCCATTCAGTCCTCATCCCGTTCAAAGCTTTGAATTACCGTGCATGCCGAAGATGTTGTCGATCAAGGATAGGCTACTAAGGAAGTAAGTGGGTGGTGCAGTCGTACTAAAAAGGAGATATGCAAGCAATGCGCTTCCGGGTTCCTGGCGGCAACGGCGTTTGTAAGGACGTATGGAAGTTCATCTTTGCGCCAAAAGATACTGCTGACACACCCTCAGACCTCGCAGGGTTGTTTCACCGTGCCAGGCATGTCAGGGTCTTTGTGGATTGGACAGATGGAGACCTTGGGGGTCTTCAAAGCGCAGGATAGCTCCCCATCCGTAGTAATTGATGATCTTTGGGTCTTCGTGGATGGCGTTGTGAAGAACAAGGGTGATCTGGTTGGGACCTTTTTGCAGGGGGATGAAGAAGCTGCCATTTTCGAGCGAGAGTCGGCCATCGGGTGCGCGGCGTTCGCTGTCAGGGTAGTAGTAGTTTTTCCCCTGGGTGATGAGTTTCCCGTTGACGAAGACCCAGGCGTGGCCGAGCCAGCCGAGCTGGACGAGTTTGTTCTGCACGGTTGACGAGTTGACTGTGGTCCGGAGCCAGGTGAGCGCCGTTGGTTGGAGGACGAGCTGGTACTCGCGGTTGAGATTGACGAGGCCGGAGTGGTCGGCAGTCACGGGCTTCCAGTCGATGCCGGAGGGTGCTTCGGAGAAGGCGGGATCCTGGCCGGGCCGGACGGAGGTTTGCGGACCGAGCTGCCACTGGCGGACCATGCCGGCATCCGTGGCGGCGGGGTCTAGTGTGGGCTGCGGGCTCAGGCCTTCTACGGCTCCGGGCGTGATGGTGAGATTGGCAAAGACAGCGGGACCGCGTAGCTGGATGAGGCCCTCGGTGGAGGAGCTTTCAAGGTTCCCGACGGCGAGGATGGGCTGCGGCGCGCAGTTTATATAGACATTCATGCGGCGGCCGCTGACGACGAGTTTGTAGTGGTTCCAGCCGTCAAGAATGGGGGCCTGTGTCTGGTATTGCGGATAGACGTTTCAGAGCATGAAACCGTGGATGACGGGCACGTACTGGATACAGTCGTTGGAGGCGCGGCACTCGGGCAAACTGCGCAGGTAGAACTCTTCAGCATCTTGATGGCCGGGCTCGCCGTGAAGGCGGAACTGGATGCCGGGAATGTCCTGGGCCGTCGCTTTCATGTCGAATTCGATGGTTCCGTCGCCAAACCTAAGACCGTTCAGCACGACAGAGCCGTTTTTGAGGACGATGGCGCCCTGCGGGAAGCCCTCGTGACCGATGAACTTTACATCGGTCTTGTCAGGATTGTTTACGTCCTGAACGGGCTGCCAGTGGTCGGCGGTGAGAGGGACTTTAATGGGCGTGGCGGCATGGAGAACGGGTGCGACAAGACAGAGCAGGAGCGTAGAAGCGCGAAAATGACGCATGGTAACTGATTCCTTTTAGGGAGCTGGCGGTTCGACGCGGTACGTGAAACGGCTGATGTGTTTCGCATTGGCCCGAGATAAGTAGGAGGATGCGACGTTTAACGCTTTTGTGACCCCTTACAGATTTTCGATGAGGGAGCGCACATGGGATTCTGGTAGACGGGCGGAAGGACACTCCCGCGAAGTCACAGTCTGTGTACTCACGTAGGCACGCCTGATCGTGAGTACAAGGTGGCGGGCGAGGATGCCAATCTCAACAGCTTTCAGCCAGATTTTGGAGCGCTTCCCCCGCTTACGCGCATGATGCGCCAGTCTTCTTGCGTGGTGGCGCCGAGGCGGTGGTAGAAGCCGATGGCGGGTTCGTTCCAGGTGAGGACGTCCCACTCGAGGCGGGTGCAGCCTTCGTCTAGCGCAATCTGCGCGATGCGGGCCACGAGGGCTTTGCCGAGGCCGGTGCCGCGGTGGGCAGGGGTGACGTAGATGTCTTCCAGGCGGATGCCGTGGTGGCCGACCCAGGTGCTGTAGCTAGTGAAGAAAAGGGCGAAGCCGGCGGGCTCGGGGGATGCCGCGTCGGGTTTACGCAATGCCGCGTCCGGGTCAAGCCGTGGGGCGGCGGGTTCGTGCGCGTCGGCGACGAGGGCGCGGAAGCGGATCGGTGACGCGGGGGTGAGCGGGGTGCGGCCGTCGGGGGCCAACGCGAAGCCGTCGCACAGGAGGTCAGCTTCGGTGGCGACGGCCTTGTCGGCCTCGCGTTCTTAGGCGGCGAGTTCGCGGATGAAGCGGAGGATCGTGGGGACGTCGGCGGGGGTGACAGGGCCAGCTACAGCTAATGTAACCAGCTTCATTCTGGAGTAGAGATTTGATTTTATTCAGCTACCAACAGAAATTCGGTACTGATCTTCGTTGCCAGTGCGATCGGAATCATGCAAATACCGACCCAACTTAGCTCGATGTTGAACCATCTAGCCTGTACTTGGTAAAAGACAGACTGTTTGGCGGAGAGTGAGGGATTCGAACCCCCGATAGCCTTGCGACTATGTCTGATTTCGAGTCAGGTGCATTCAACCGGGCTCTGCCAACTCTCCTTGGCACTAGTCTACCGCCGTTCACCTGCAGTGCCAACTCACAGCGCTACAGGCAAACGGTTTCCATAGAGCCTCTAGTTCCGCCGTGTGCGAACCGTCTCTGTCGCTTGAGCGACCGCCTCCAGTGGAATGGCTGGAAGTTCTGTATCATCCGAAGGCTTTAGCCCGAGCTTCCTTCGTAATTCTGCGTCCATGCGAGCAAAAATGTCCTTGTTGTCCTTGAGGTAATTGCGGACATTCTCACGCCCCTGGCCGATACGTTCCCCGGAGAAACTGTACCAGGCGCCCGACTTCTCTACGATATTGTGCAACACCGCAAGATCCAGGGTATCGCCCTCACGCGAAATTCCTTCCCCATACAAAATATCGAACTCCGCATCGCGGAAGGGGGCCGCTACCTTATTCTTGACGATCTTCACCTTCGTACGGGAGCCGACCACGACCTCACCGTCTTTCACGGCACCAATACGACGGATGTCGATACGCACGGAAGAATAAAACTTCAACGCCCGTCCGCCGGTCGTGGTTTCAGGGTTACCGAACATCACACCGATCTTTTCGCGAATCTGATTAATGAAGATCAGGCAGGTTCGTGACTTTGACACAGTTCCCGTGAGCTTACGCAAAGCTTGAGACATCAAGCGAGCTTGCAGGCCGACATGCGAATCGCCCATCTCGCCATCGAGTTCAGCCTTGGGCACCAAGGCCGCCACTGAATCGACCACCAGGATGTCCACCGCGTTGGATCGCACCAATGCTTCTGTGATCTCCAAGGCCTGCTCGCCATAATCCGGCTGCGAGATCAGCAAATTATCTGTGTCGACCCCCAGCTTTTTTGCATAAATCGGGTCGAGAGCATGCTCTGCATCCACAAACGCCGCAAGGCCACCCAATTTTTGAGCCTCGGCGATAATTTGCAAGGTGATCGTCGTCTTACCGGAGCTTTCCGGTCCAAAAATCTCGATCACCCGTCCGCGCGGCACGCCACCTACGCCCAGGGCCGCATCAAAGGAGATCGAACCGGTGCCAATGACAGAGATCGGCACAATTGCCTCTTTGGCGCCGAGCCGCATCACCGATCCCTTGCCAAATTGCTTTTCCAACTGCGAAAGGGCGGACTCGATAGCCTTGTTGCGATCCTCTGCCACGGCACTCTCCTTGGGCATTTCGCCCATACGTGAGTCTAGCATCGAAACTGTAGTGGAGGCAAAGGAAAGGCGAAGATCGGGTGACACTTTCGGGTCATCCACAACCCTCCTGGTTCTGCGCAGAGACAGTGCATCTCCGTCATGAACCCATCAGCGCTGCAGCAGGTCCACAGGTTCATTCACATCTTGAATGCGAAACAGGCTTGCGAGCGCAGGATGGCGGGCAGCCATCGCACGGTACATCTCCCAGGCCACCAGGCGGTAGCTGAAATGCCCTGCAATCCCCGAGCGCAGCTCGGAAATGTACAAAGCCTCCGCGAAGTCCATCTTGAACATTGCACGGCATCGCGTGCCGAGCGGAAGGAGGTATTGCGCGCTTTCAGCAGCCTCGGGCACACCGCTGGAGCGTACGTGATTGTAGGCCGCAAAAGCACCCGCCATGGCCTGGTGGTAGACCCCGTCCAACCCGGCTTCCGCCAGTGTCGGTTGGCCGGGGCACACAGGCTCCTCGAAGCCATGCAGGTTGGTGAACTGCTGGATCAGCTGCACGCAGCGGCGATGCCGGTGCATGTCGCGGAACCCGCCGATATCCATCAGGATGTCGAACCGGAAACCATCGCCGCTCTTGAAGCCGCGCAGCAACTCATCGTGGCGGCCGCGGTGCTTGACGCCCAAAGCAATCAGCTCATTGCGCCGAGCCTCCGTGAGCGCCGCCACCACGCCGCGCAGCTGCCGGTAAGAGTAGTGGCAGTGTGGATAAAGCAGCGAGGTTGCAATCTCCACCTCGAGATCTTCATCATCGTCCAGCATATCCACCAGAGGCGCGGGATAGACCGGCGTCGACCCCATCAACTCACGGGCAGCCTGGTCCAGCTCGGTGCAGCTGCGTTGCAGATAGTTACTCGGCTCCGCATACTTCACCAGCGTGGGAGCGGTGCGGACCTCCGGCAGAAGCCCGCTCAATAAGGCCGCTGTTGCCTCCGGGTCCGCTACCCCTTCTCCCGCAAGCTCCTCCAAACGATCGCGCTGTACGTTCCAGGCTGGGCTCCGCGCCGCCTCGCGCAGCTTCCCACCCAACGCGCGGATCTCCCCAAAGGGGCTTGAAAGCAATCGCGAGATTTGATTTTCCAGCGTGCGCGCATTGACGATTTGCCCCAAGGACGTATTCGTGGCCAGGGGCAACAGGTAGCGCGCGGCGTCAAACGCACGCGCCCGTAAGGTACGCTCATACGCTTCGGCCTTCATGCCCTCCGGACGAGCCAGCGTCCGCCGCAGAGCCGCCGTCATGCCCTCGCCCAGCGCATCATACGCGTCCAGCAGCGCACCCACCGCACCATCGAAGCGCGCCCGAAGACCGCCTTCCAGAGAAGGCGTGTACCAGCCGGAACGCCGGAAATCCTGGTAACGCGTCGATCGCTCCTGCCCGTCCCAACGCGTCTCGTCCACCAGACTGATGGCCGCCAACAGGCTCAGCCGCTCAATCGCCATGGGAACATGGGCCAGGTCAGCGATCGAGCGATGCCCATATTGGAAGTAAAAGGTGTCCAGAAATTGTTCAGCCCGTTGCGTGCTGATTTCAGCCAGCGACTCCCGCAGGGTCAGAGCCGAGCGCGAGTACTTTGCCATTGCATACGCCAGCACTTCGGGCTCGGCACCATGGATGGCGTACACCTCGGTGCCCGGCGCGCTTGCGCCATACTTCCGCGCGCTTGCGCCCGTCCCCTGTTCCGGTACCTGTTGCGCTCTTTCCGCGCCGTCCGGAGCTGCGGCTGCATCCGGTGCCGCAGCTACATCATCTTCGGTGGCAAGCAAACGCATAGAGCCTGAGTATAGCTGCCCCGAGGAGCCGATGCGCTGCGGATATCGTGTGGCTCGCCCGCTATACTGCGCTTACCCGCATCTAGGAGTTTAAGAATATGCCCGTACCGGAAACGCGCACCGCCCTTGTGACCGGAGCTTCGCAGGGCATTGGCCGCGCTATTGCCTTGGCGCTGGCAAGCGATGGGTACCAGGTAGCGCTGGCGGCCCGCAATGCAGCGAATCTGGCCGAGGTGCAAGCGGAGATCCAGGCCGCCGGGGGCATTGCGGAAAGTTTCATTCTCGATATCGCCGACGAAGCAGCCGTCAAAACCGGCGCGAAAGCCGTGCTGGCCCGCTTCGGGGCGGTGCATGCGCTTGTCAACAATGCCGGCATCACCCGCGACACGCTTGTGCTGCGCATGAAAACCACCGACTTCGAAGATGTGCTTCGTTCCAACCTGACCGGAGCTTTTTGGCTCGCGCAGGCCTTGTTGCCGGCCATGATGAAGGCGCGATGGGGTCGCATCATCAATATCACCTCCGTCGTCGGCGAAACGGGAGCGGCCGGCCAGGCCAACTACGCCGCCTCCAAAGCCGGCCTGATCGGCCTCACCAAGGCGCTGGCCCGTGAGGTTGCCTCCCGTGGGATCACCGTCAACGCCGTGGCTCCGGGATTTATCCAAACCGCCATGACCGATGGGCTCACCGTGGACCAAAAGGCGGGTATCCTCACCCAGATTCCCCTGGGCCGCTACGGCGCTGTCTCCGATATCGCGGCCGCCGTTCGTTACCTCAGCTCCGAAGAAGCCGGATACATCACCGGACACACGCTCGATGTGAACGGCGGGCTGTATATGGGCTGATACATTCTCAAGATTTCTCATTTGTGAAGAACTTTCGGCAGTTTCTAGGGTTTTGACCCTGTTCCACCGTGCATTCTCCCTGCCTGCCTGTAAGCAAGACTCTTTGCTGGTACAACCAATTCCCAGAAGGGCCTTTTCCCACTTGCAGCGCACACGCGAGGCTCGTTACTCTCCGGGTAATGGCCAACATGCATACAGCACTGCCGATCCACCCGACTGTTCTGCCGCCGGCGCCCCCGATCAACATCGGAGTTACCATCCGCGAGTTCCGTCTTCAGCGCAGTATGTCCCAGGGCGACATCGAGAAACGAACTGGCCTGCTTCGCTGCTACCTTTCCCGCGTAGAAAACGGACATACGATCCCTTCCCTTGAGACCTTACAAAAGATTGCCGGCGCGCTCGATCTGCCGCTTAGCCAGTTTTTCGCCGACGAACCCATCCGCGACATGCCCGGCATCAGCCTGAACGAGAACGAGATCCACTTCTTGACCGAAGTGCAGCGGTACTCCGCCAACCTTGGGGAAAACGACCGACGGCTCCTGCTGGCCATGGTACGTAAGTTCGCCGCTACGGCGGAAAGCCTTCCTGCTTAGGCCCCGACGTACGTTCAGCAGCCCGATGCGGCGCTCGCATCCCACGATCGCCGCTACCGGGCAAGTACCAATCGGGCATAGGTTGCAACCGTACGCGCTAACAAACAAAGGACGACTGCCGCGGCCGTGAATACCAGCACCTGTCGCGCCCGGTAACTCGACCGCCCGGAGGTCATCCGGGGAAACAGGGGTAAACCAAGAGCCAGCCCGTACAGAAAACCGCCCACATGCGCACTGTTGTCGATGTGCGGCAAAAGATCGGGGTCAAGGTGCACCATGCGCAGGTGTTCAGGGGAAAACGCCGGCAATGCCTGTGGTGCGACCCCGATCGCCAGGTTGGCCAATGCAAAAAAGACGACCTGCCGGCGCAAACTGCGTAGCTCTTCCCAGGGCAGCGCCAGCTTCCGGTTCGAGAGCAGGACGATGAGGATGCCGGCTATGCCAAACACGGAGCCTGACGCGCCCGCCACCACATTCCAATGCCCGGTCAACACACTGAACGCCAGCGATAGCAGCATCCCCGCCGTCCCGGTCAGCAGATAGGTGGCCACCAGCCCCGGCCGGCCCAGCAGCGGTTCCCCGAAGAGCCCCAGATTCCACAGGCACCACATGTTCAGCGCAAGGTGCAGCACCGTGACATGCACGAACGTGGAGGTCGCCAGACGCCACCACTCGCCAAAACCCAAAATGCGATCCGGTGCGCTGCTGCCGAAGTAAATGAGGACCTCCTGGCTAAAGGGTGCGGTCAGCAACGAGGCATAATCGTGCTGCCGGACCAGCGCCGGCACCGGTCCGAAACGCGACATCAGGAGAAAGACCAACAGATTGATCGCGATAAGAAAGTAGGTGGCCGGATAGGCCAGCAGCGAGGGCGGACGCTCGCGGCGAACTGTCTGCTCTATCGCAACGACCGCTTCTGGGGCAGGCGTAAGCGATGGGGTCGAGGCGAAGCTGGCGTGGACGCTCTCCATGAAGGCGCTGCAAGGCAGTTCTGCAGGCTTTGAACCGGCGCTAGGCAGCCTGCTTGCCGTAGCGATCTCGCGTTTCAGGGGAAACACGCTCTCGCAGCATACCAGAGACCATCCCCGGGACGGGCGTGGCAATGGCGACCAATACCCAGAGCAGCATGGACACCACCACACCCAGTCCGGCAACCGCCTGCAGGCTCAAAGTGATCCCTGCGGGGATGTGCGCGTGGGCGGAGCCGGCTTCCGGTAGAAAGTGCACATGAACACTGGACATATGCCCAAAGGCGCGCAACCGGTGCAACACGACAGCCGCCAGCAAAAAGGCGGCAAAGGAGAGAGTGGTTGCGGCGAATAAGAGCAAATCCACCGTCCGATGGAGCCGCTGCCGTCCCCGGCAATGCTCGCAATGGTGCAGGTGGTCCTCGTAATCCAACCGTAGATCCGGTGAGATGCCCGAGATGTCATACCGCCAACCCGAAAGAATGGCCCCAACAACATGGTCATTGCAGGTGGTGTGGCGCGGTCGTGAAGAACGAATAGGGTAAGTGGCCATCAGGGCTGTAACAGTCCTTTGATTCTAGCGCATCGGCCGAGGATGCGAACTTTTCGGAGGGTCCGCGCCCAGGGGACGTGCCGGCTTTGCCAATCCCTTCTGGATCCCTGTGGTCCGGGTCAGCATCCAGCTGGGTTGTAGGTATAGGGCCTACAACGTGATCGGCGCCAGCGGCGTCTCCTGCGTTGCCAGCACCACCCGGTTCCCCAACAGGGAGAGCCGGTCGCCGATGGCCTCTTCCGCCGCGTACCGGGCGAGATCGGGCAGGTTGTTCTGTTCCGACAGGTGGCCCAGGACGATCGTGTGTGCGCCGCCATCGTAGTCACGCGTCAAAAACTCCGCGACAGCAGCGTTTGACAGGTGTCCGACCCGCGACATCACCCGCTGCTTTACCGACCACGGGTACGGTCCATCCTTCAACATCTCGGTGTCGTGGTTGGATTCCAGCAACAACACATCCACCTCGCGCAGGGCGAGCTTCACGTTGGGCGGCACATACCCCAGATCCGTGGCGACGGCCATGCGCAGATTTTCCGTGCGCGCATGAAAGACAAAGCCGCAGGGGTCGGCCGCATCGTGCGGGATGGTAAACGGACTTACTTCAATGTCCCCCAGAACAAACTTTGTTCCGGCCTGAAAATACTCCAGGGCCGGCAGAAACGTCGGGTTCACCCGGGCAGCCTCGCGTGTCTCTGCCGCCTCGCAGGGCTCTGCTGTTTCGGCGGCCAGCTCCGGCAAGGTGTCGCTTCGGACGTCCACAGCCTCGCTCAGTACAGCCACCCCGGTAACCGGCTGCACAGCCGCTCCCGTAACCGGCTGCGCTTCCTCGTTCCTTGGCCCACGAGGGCGGTTCACATGTGCCGGCAGGTGATTGGTTCCCGCGACCAGCGTCTGCCCGTTGCGCGCGGCCTGCTCCCGCTGCACGCCTTCAAGCCACTGCGCATAGGTCATCGTCTTGCGCGGGGTCAGCATGCGGACCCAGGCACGATGCGTCGGCTCGGTCATTAACACTGGAATGCCCAACCGCCGCGCCAGCACCCCTAGCCCGGCGACGTGGTCCAGGTGCTCATGCGTGATCAGAATCGCCGTCAACGCCTCCGGAACTTCCCCGGTCAGCGCCATGCGTCGCAGCAGCTCCCGGCAGGACAGCCCCGCATCCACCAGCAGGCGCGTCCTGCCGGCTGACACAATGGTGGCATTGCCTTTCGAACCCGAAGCCAGTACAGTCATCTGCACCTCTTCAGCATACGCTCGCGCCGACAAAACCCGGTAGATTACCGAAGTTGGTTCCCCGGCTACCCTAGGGCGCGGGCCGCAGTGGCGCCAGGAAATTCACCACCGAACGCATCACCACCTCGTCCTTCTGGTTGAACACCGTTGTGCGCGACTGCACCACCCCGAAGCTGGGCCGCGACTGCGACAATCGAACCGACAGGATCTCCGCCTCCGTACGCAGCGCATCGCCCGGCCGTACCGGCTGCGTCCAGCGCATCTCCTCCACCCCGGCCCCGATAATGCCGCCCGCGATGTGCAGTGATTCCACCCGCAACCGCATCACGATCGCCGAGGTCAGCCAACCGGAGGCCGCCAACCCTTTAAAGAAGGAACTTTCCCCTGCCGCCTCATCGAGGTGAAAGGGCTGCGGATCGTACCGCTCCGCGAACTCCTTGATCTCTTCCGCGGTGACTCGGTAACTCCGCTCGGAGGGAAAGCGCATCCCCGGGCGCAGGTCTTCAAAATACAGCTCGGTCGGCAAACACTCCTCCTCACCGGCTCACGCACACACATGGCCGGTCGTTTTCGAGTGTACCCCTGCGAGGTAGCGAGTCCCCTGCTCCTCACAGGGGCAACGCACGGCAACCTACCCAAGCCGCCTTACTCCAGCCGCGTTACCCTTGTGCTCATGACCTGGATGCTGTCTCTTCTGCTCGGCACGTTTTCTTTCGCCGGCACCCCCTTGCCCGCGCAAACAGCTGCCTCTGCCGCCAACCCCGCCATGCAACATGATCACGCGCCCGCACAGCTTTCCACCACGCTCACCGTGCGTGCCGGGGAGACGGTGATCACGCTATCGCCGGCCGACCTCCGCGCCCTGCCGCAGACCACCGTCGCCGTCTTCAACGAGCACAACAAACAGAACGAAAGCTTCTCCGGCCCCCTGGTCTCCGACGTCCTGGCCAAGGCAGGCCTCGCGCTCAGCCAGACGACGCAGCGCACCGTCCTCGACTCCTATGTCCTCGCGACCGGTACCGACGGCTACTTCGTTCTCTTCTCCGGTGCCGAGGTGCAGCCCGGCCTCCACAAGGCGCAAGCGGTCGTCGCGATCGCCCAGGACGGCGCTCCGCTCACCCGTACCGGCGCCTTTCAGCTTATCGACTCCCTCGACACCAAGCCGGCACGCTGGGTACGCAATCTTTCCAGCCTGACCGTCGTTCCTGTCCCTACTGCTCGCTAGCGATCCCGCACAAAACGCTATCGCCCCAAGCCATGCCAGCCAAGCCCGGCCCGCAAGGCACCGAAACTGCCCATCCACCCGCTCAACCCTTCCACCAGGCCTCCGGCCGACACCGACGTTTGCAGCACCGGCCCAGTGCCCTGCACCCCATCCACCGCCGTGCGCAGCTTGCGCGCCAGCGCCAGATCGAACCCCTCGCTCACCCATACGTGCGTGCCCTCGCGCCGCAGCAGGATGTCCCCTTCGCGGCTGCCATAGACGCGTTCATCCTCATCCGTTTCGTCCGTTTGGCGCCGCTTGAAACCGTCATACTGGCGCGGCAACTCCTCCTCGAACACCCGGAAGAAGCTGCGCGCCGAATCCTCATTGCGCCAGTGCGAGTCATACAGCAGCGCCAGCGACGCCGTCGTTGCCTTCTGTGCCGCCGTCGCGTCCCGGCGCTGCGCCGCGTAGTACACGCCCCCATCCCAGTTCGGCGCCAGCGCCTCGGCCAGCGGCTTGCCGCCGAAGAGTTCGGCCGTCATCCGCACATCGAGCTCGCCCATCACGCCCACGTCGTACGGCTCATAGCCCGCCGCCGTCAGCATCGGATGAAGATCGGGCAACAGCATCACCGGCACCGGGGCATGCGTCAGGTACGTCTCCGGATGCAGGATCTGCGAACTTGCGCTCGGCGGCGCGTCCAACACCCCCGCAAACGCCTGCTTCGTTCCACCCTTCATCAACACCGCCTGCTCGAACAACAGGCCGCTCTGGTACGGAAACAGCAGACTCTGCTGCAGCACCAGCGGCGCCCTGGCCAGCACTGGCGAGTCACTCGTGTCCGACGATCCCCCGGCGAGCTGCTGTGCCATCTGCGGCATGTCCTTCAGCGTTTTGCCCATCGGGCGCAGCATGTAATCGGCAAAGCTCACCATCGCCTGCCCTTCGAGCACGGCATCGCGCGCCGTGTCCTCCTCGTCCGAGCCGATATGCTTGTTGTCCTCAGCCACGGTCTTGGGAATGCCCTCGGATCCCGCGTCCTGCCAGTGCTTCAGGTCGACCTTCTGGTCTTGTAGCGCGTGGGTCAGCTCATGCGCCATCACCGGCTTCTGCTCGTCCACCGGCACCCAATCAAGCAGGTTCATCGTTTTCGTCTTGTTGTCATAGAAGCCCGCAATCTGCTCCGTCAGCAGGCTCAGCAGAAAGGGCCGCAGCTGGAAGTCGCGGTCGAGCAGGCCGAACTTCTTCAGCACCAGCTCGCTTTGCTCCATCTTTTTGTTGCCCTTGTCCTCATCGAAACGCTTGCGCAGCTCTTTGTTCACCTGCTCGCGCGAGATGAAGACCTTCTTCACCGGATGCTCAATCGGCAGACCCGTATCCTTGCTCGCGAAGCGGAAAATCTCGTCTGCGTCGGCAAATAGCTGCGTCTCCTGCTGCTTGGTCAACCGCTTTTCGACGGTGATGGTCGTCTTGCCGGACTCAAGCTGCGGCGGCGTGACCGGTCCCTTGTCTTGTGACGAAACGTCTTCAGGCTGTGCGCTTCCCTGTGACACTCGTACCCCTGAAGCCCCCGCACCCGATGTCCGCGGCTCTTCCGTCGAGGTCGCCTGCGCTGCGGCGATGTTCCACACTCCACCCAAAACCAACGCCGTAGCCCAAACCCGAAAGCCCACCTGCACCATGACCTCCAACCGCCCCCTATCAGTGTACGCAGGTCCCCATATCCGCCGCTTCGCCACCAAACACGGTGCGGGTGCCCCATTCTTTGCAGCTTCACCGCAAACGCCGGGTCCCCGGCAGCTTACTGCTGGGTGGAAAGGGTGCGGTCCCTCCCCCGGACACCCCGCAAAGCCACAACGGTCCTAAAATAAGTGCAATGGCCTCCGGAGCCCTCTCAAACCCCGCCGCTCTTCCCACCTTCCTCCCAGCCCCGGGCTTCGTGGAGTACCACGATCGCGCCTTTCTCCGCGTCACCGGCGCCGATGCCACCCGCTGGCTCAATGGCATGGTCACCAACGCCGCCGGGGCGCTCACGCCCGGTGAGGGCAACTACAACTTCCTGCTCAACGCGCAGGGCCGTATTCAGGGCGACTGCCTGCTCTACCGCGAACCCGGCCTCGCCGACGAGCCCACCTTTCTGCTCGCCACCGACGCCGCGCAGGTCGCTGTTCTCCAGGGGCACCTCGACAAATACATCATCATGGACGATGTCGAGCTCACCCCTGCCTTCCCCGACCAGACCAGCCTGCTGCTCCTGGCCCCGCACTTCGGAACAGATCTCGCGCCGCTCCTTCACAGTCTCGATCTCCCAAGGCTCGACCCGCTTCGCCTCGCCCTCGCCGACACCCCACACGGTCCCGTGCTGCTGAGCACACCGGCAGCCGGCTTCGTGCCGCGCGTAGAACTACGTGCCGCTGCCGCGACCCTGGTCAGCCTGCGACAGGCACTGCATACGCTGGGCACCCCTGAAATCTCCGCTGAGACTCTCGAAGAGCTGCGCATCTTTGAAGGCAGCCCGCGTTTCGGCACCGACATCCGCGACCGCGAACTGCCGCAGGAGACCGGACAGATCCACGCGCTGCACTTCAGCAAAGGCTGCTACCTCGGCCAGGAGATCGTCGAGCGCATCCGCTCTCGCGGCCAGGTCCATCGCACCTTCACCGCTTTCCAACTTGAAGGCGCCCTTCCGGCTCTTCCTGTACCCCTCGAGGCCGAAGGCAAAGCCGTCGGGGAGCTCACGAGCGCCGCGCTGGTGCCCTTCGCGGATGGCCCCGCCCCCCTGGCGCTGGGCTATCTCCGCCGCGAGGCCGCCGGCCCGCAAACCGTGCTGCACTACGCTGGCGGTACGGCACGTGTGCGCGCCCTGCCGCGCTCCGCCTAAGGAAAGTACACCGCGAGCGAAGGCGCACGCATCCAATCCGTCGAAGACGTTCATAGCACCATCGAAGCACCGAAAGAGCCCAAGCATGCCTGAGACACCGACCTTTGTCGTCAATGACCGTCGTAAATTCACCGCGGACGGCGAACTGCGCCATGAGGGGTCGCTTACCGACACCCCAGGGGCTCCCATGACGGGTATCAGTGCCGAGCCGGAGCGGAAAGGCCCACAGCTGGTCCACACGGACGACCCAACAGACCAGACACAGAGCCCACTCGCCCTCGACAACCCCACGCTTCGTGGCGAACTCACCGACCTCCCCGAGTCAGCTGCTTTCGCCGCCGATCTCGGGGTCATGCCGCCGGTTGATCCAGGAACCCTCGAGGTGGAATCGCAGGGAACACCGGAGTTGGCCATCGACGACTACTCGGGCGACTCCCTTCCTCCTGGTTCCACCGCCGAAGAGAGCGCCGAGGCCGCCCGCGCATACGATGCCACCGCCGAACGCCTTGAGCTCGCCCTCCGCGCCGCCGACCCTGGCGGGGAACGCATGCCACCGATGACCTTCGAGCGGCTTACCCAGTCGCTCTACACCCAGGCCCTGATGCTGCTCGGCGGTGGTGCGCAGCCCGGGGAAACGCCGCGCATCGATATCCTTGGCGCTCGCCAGACTATCGACATGCTCGCCATCCTGAGCCAACGCACAAAGGGCAACCTCTCCGGCGACGAAGACAAACTTCTGCAATCGGCGCTCTTCGACCTCCGCATGGGCTTCCTCGAGATCACCCAGGCGCTTGCCCGCCAGGCCGCTCAACGGCAGCCCGGCAGCTCCGGCCCCGGCGCACCGGGCGGCTTCGGCGGGGGGGCCGGTCCCCGCATCGTACGGTAACGGCGGAACGATCTTTCATGCAGGCCACCCTCACCTTTTTCGGCACCGGCACCTCCATGGCCGTGCCTACCCTTGGCTGCTCCTGCGCGGTCTGTACCGACGCGCGTTTGCCTGGCTCCCGCAACCGCCGCACCCGCCCTTCCATTCTGCTCGCCTATAACGGTCGCAATGTGCTCATCGATACCGGACCGGACTTCCACGCGCAAGCCACCCGTGAAGCCCTCACCGTGCTCGACGCCGTGCTCTACACGCACGGCCACGCCGACCACGTCCTCGGCATGGACGATCTCCGTCCCCTCTCCTTCGGCAAAGGCGCCGATCTGCCGCTCTACGCCGACGAGCGCACCGCCGCCGTCCTCGAGCGCATCTTCGAGTACACCTTTCGCAAAGTCGATCGCTACCCCACCAGCGCGCGTGTCTCTCTGCATCGCCTCGCTGACACGCTCGGGGGCGCACTCGATCTCTTCGGCGCCACCTTTCTCCGCATTCCCGTCACCCACGGCCGGGACACCATCACCGGCTTCCGTTTCGGGCAAGCCGCGTACCTTACCGACATGAACGACATTCCCGCTGCAAGTCTGCCTCTACTTCAGGGTCTCGACATCCTCATTCTTGACGCCCTGCGCCGCGAGCCCCACCCCAGCCACGCGCACCTCGCCAAAGCCATCGAGCTTGTTGAAACCCTCCAGCCGCGCCGCGCCTTCTTCACCCACATCAGCCACGATCTCGATCATGAGGCCACCAACGCCTCCCTGCCCGCCCCCATGCAGCTCGCCTTTGACGGCCAGCAGCTCACCTTTGAGATCGCCTGATGCGCTTGGCCCGGTCCCTCGAAGAACTCGGCGCGCCCGTGCCCTCGGTTGTCACCATCGGCAACTTCGATGGGGTCCATTGCGGCCATCAAACCGTGATCGCCGCCGTGAACCGCCGCGCCCGCGCGCTCGGCGCCCGTTCCGTCGTGGTCACCTTTGATCCCCATCCAGCGCATCTGCTCCAAGCCGAGCCCCGCGTGCGGCTCATCACACCCCTGCCGAGCAAGCTCGACCTCCTCGCGGCCACCGGCGTCGACCTTACCCTCGTTCTCCCCTTCACGGAGGCATTGCGGCGATGGACAGCGCGCGAGTTCGCTAAACGCGTCCTGCACGATGCCCTTTATACCCTGGAGATCCACGAAGGGGAGACCTTCCGCTTCGGCCATCGCGCCGAAGCCGACATCGACGGCCTCACCCAACTCGGCAACGAGCTTGGCTTCGCCGTGCAGGCCTACCATCCACTGCCGCAACGCGGCGCGCCCATCTCATCCAGCCGCATCCGCGCGCTTATCGCCGCCGGGGACCTGTCGCAGGCGCGCGCTCTGCTCGGCCGTCCCTTCGCTGTCGACAGCACCGCCGCCTCCGGCCGCGGCTACGGCACCCGCTACGCCGTCCCCACCGTCAATCTGGCACCCTACCCGGAGCTTCTCCCGGCCAACGGCGTCTACATCACCACACTGCGCATCGGCGAAGGCCCGCACGCCCCCACCTTTCGCGGCGTGACCAATGCCGGCAACCGTCCCACCTTCGGAGCGGACTCCTTCGCCGTTGAAAGCCACCTCTTCGACTTCACCCCAATCGAACTCACCCCTGAAACGCCGCTCCGCCTCGTCTTCCTCCGCCGCCTGCGCCCCGAACAGCGTTTCGCTTCCCATGAAGCCCTCCGCGCCCAAATCGCCCTGGACGCCGCAAAAGCGCAGCGCTACTTTCACCTGTGCGATCTTCTGCACACACCACTGCTGTAAGTGACCGCCGTTACTACCCATTGAACTGTTATCTCGACCGGAGTGGACGCTTTTATCGTCTGCGGAGTGGAGAGACCTTCAGGAGTGTTGCTGTACGCGTAAGGTGTCAATCCGCTTACCGCGGCACTGCCCGCACCCGCGGGGGCACACTCAGTGGCTGCGGTATCGGAACAGGCACTGCCGTCCGCGGCGGCCTTGGCGGTGCACTCAGAGGCACAGGCACTGCTATAGGTGCAGCGGCAGCTGGCGCGGGCGCATCTTCCGGCAAGGCATCCGGCACCGGCGGCACGCTTGGCTCTGCCGGCGTCTTCGGAGCATCATCGTCCTCATCACTCGACTCGGCAACCCGCGCCGGCGCGCTCACCTCGGCAAGCTGCCGCTTGGGCACCGCAGAACGCGAAAACTGCTCATCCGGGCGGTCCGCAATCGCGGCCTGCATGAAGCTCATCCAGATCGGCAGCGCCGCCTTCGCTCCCGTTTCCTTGTCGCCCAGCGACTGCCGGCTGTCATATCCCACCCAGGTCCCACACGTAATCGAAGGGGAAAAGCCCACGAACCAGGCGTCCGTAAAGCCATTCGTCGTACCCGTTTTGCCGCCAAACGCATGGTGCAGCGAAGAAGCGACCGAAGCCGTGCCGTGCGTCGTCACCGCCTGCAGCAGAATCATCATCTTGCGGGCAATCTCGAGCGAAATCACCTCGCGCACACCTGACGTTCGCTGCTCCAGCGGCGTCCCATCCGTCTGTACCACCCGGCGAATGTAGTGCGGGGCCAGCCGAATCCCGTCGTTCGGAAATACCGAATACGCCGCCACCTGTTCCGCCAGCGTAATATCCGCCGCGCCGATCGCCACCGGCAAATAATTGGGCATCGGACTCGTTACCCCGAAGCGCCGCGCCACCTCAATCACCTTCTTGATGCCCACGCGGTCCGCTAGCCGCAGTGCAGGGATGTTGCGCGACTCCGCAAAGGCATTGATGAGGGTCATTGTTCCGGCATAGCCCGACTCGTAATCATGCGGCGTGTACGGTCCACTTGCCGTGTAAAACGTCGTCGCACCGTCTGAGATCGTGTCATACGGCTTTGCCCCGGCCTCAAATGCAGCCGTATAGTCGTAAATTTTGAACGAAGACCCTACCTGCCGTAATGCTTGCGTGGCGCGGTTGAACTGCGAAAGCGCAAAATCACGCCCGCCCACCATCGCCCGCACCTCGCCGTTCGAGTTATCGAGTGCCATCAAGGAAGCCTGCGCCCCCGAGTCCTGCTGCAACTCCAGATGGGGCGTCGCCGTCCCGGCCCCACTCGCCACCCGCACGTACACCACGTCCCCGGGTGACGCGAGATCAGTCGCCTTGTAATGCTGCGTCCATGCCCAATCGGGCGTCGTCATCGTCACCCGCAGCTGCCCGATGCGCACCGTCAGCTTGGTTGCTGACACCTGTGTCACCAGCGCGTGCACATACCCACCGTCCACGAGCGCCGTCGTCCAGTCCGGATGCTTATAGGTCGCCGGATCGAAGGCCGTATTGATAAGCGAGGGCAGCTTGCCCTTCCATCCATGCCGGCGCTCATAGCCCGCCAACCCGTCGAGCGTCGACTTCTCTGCCGTGTGCTGCAAATCGAGGTCCAGCGTCGTGTACACCCGCAATCCCGCGCCGTGCACCTCGTCCACACCGTATTCGCGTTCCAGCTGACGCCGCACCTCCTCCACAAAGTACGGTGCCTCTGTGTTCGGCGGCGTCTCCAGATGCAATCCCAGCGGCACTTCCTTCGCCGCCTGCGCCTGGGCCGGCGTAATCTTGCCGTCCAGCTGCAACTCGGTCAGCACCAGGTTTCGCCGTCGCAAAGCCCGCTCAGGAAAGCGCACCGGCGAGTAATACTCAGGTCCCTTTGGCAGAGCGGCCAGCAACGCCGCCTCTGGGAGCGTCAGCTGCCGTGCATGTTTGCTGAAGTAATACTCCGACCCCGCCTCAAAGCCATACGTTCCGCGGCCCAGATAGATCTGGTTCGCATACAGCGTAAAGATTTGATTCTTGGTAAAGTGCCGCTCCATCTGCAGGGTCAGAAAAATTTCCTGCACCTTGCGCCCGTAGGTCTTTTCGGAGGACAGAAACAGGTTGCGCGCCAACTGCATCGTCAGCGTCGACGCACCCTGCGCCTTCCCCTTCGTATGGACATCCTCATACGCGGCGCCCACCACGCGCACAAGGTTCACGCCGCCATTTCGGTAAAAATCTTTGTCCTCGATGGAGAGAATCGCCTCCCGCAGCACTGGCGGGATCTCCGAATATGGCACAACGATGCGGCGCTCGGCAGCAAAGGAGCCGAACACCTTGCCGTGTACGTCATAAAGCTCTGTCGTGGTGCTCGGGTGGTAGCGCTCCAGCTGCGTCATCTGTGGCAAGTTGACGGAAAACACCATCACCAAGGCCAGCATCACGCCAAGCACGCCCGAAGTGATCAGCAGAAGGAGAAACGCGGCACGCCCTGTCAGGCTCTGCGAAGAACGATCGCCGGCGTCAGCCGATCGCACATGCCCAAACGGAAAGCGAAGCATCGCTCCCCACACAGGGGATCGTCGCCCTCGTTTTACGCGAATAACAAAGCGTTTGGTCTTCCGTTCCGGTTGAAGCAGGGTGTTCACAGCTTCCCAACCTTACCACGCAGCGGTCTGCCCACCGGCTCTACGCCGCCTTCGCTTTTAGAATCTCCAAAGCTTTATTCAACTGATCGTCCGTTTGCACAGCCGACCGCCGTGGCGTGGCCGGGGCCGTGCCGTGCCCGCTCGCCGCGTCCTCTTCATCCGGCGCCGTCATTTCATCCATGCTGGAGGCCACAACCACGCTCGGCACCACGCCTTCGGACTCAATCGCCTTGCCCGCCGGTGTCTGGTACTTCGCCACCGACAGGATTACTGCCCCGCCATCCGGCAGATCGAACGTTTTCTGCTCCGCGCCCTCGCCAAATGTCTTTTCCCCAACCACATCACCACGCTTGTTGTCCTGCACCGCTGCCGCGACAAGTTCCGCCGGCCCGGCCGTTCCGCGATTCACCAGGACTACCAACGGCATTGTCGGATCAATCACCTTTCCCGCATCGGCCGTGAAGGTCTGCTTGGCGAAGCGCTGCCCCTGCAGAGTCGCCAGCGTCCCATTTTTCACAAACAGATTCGCCAGGCGGACACCTTCCGCCATCTCGCCTGCGGACACATCGCGCAGATCGAGGATCACTTTTTTCCCGCTGCCGGACTTTTCCGCCGTCTTCAGCTTCGCTTCTAAGGCATTTACATGTTCCCGGTCCAGCACTTCGGGCCGCAAATCCACAATGCTGCCGTTCTCATACACCGTGTCGGTAACCGGCGGCTCTGCGACAACAGCGCGCGTCAGATTCACCTTGTCCGGGACAGCCTTCGTCGGACGCACCACGGCAATCGTCAACTGGCTTCCTGGCGCGCCTTCCAGCAAATGCTGGATCATCGCCAGCGACAGATCCCGCGTGTCCTGGGTGCCAATCGCCTCGATGAAATCGCCATCGGTCAGATTCGCCTTCTCCGCGGGGCTACCCGGCACGACCGACACGATCACCGCGTATCCGGCTCGCTTGGACACCGTCACGCCCACCTGTGCTTTGCCGCCGCGATCCGCCTTGTACGCTTTGTAATCTGCCGGGCTCAGGTAGCTCGAATCCGCATCCAGCGACTCCAGCAGCCCCCGCAGGGCCCCTGAGGTCACCGTGCCCATATTCGGGTCTTCGACGTAATCCGTCTGGATGTGCTGCAAAACCTCGCCGTAGATATCGATCTGCTTGTACGCGCCTTGCTGCACCTCGGTACCCGCCGCCCGCACGCCACGGGCGTTCACACCAAGAAACACGCCGAGAACCAGCGCAACGGAAAGGGAAAGCAGGGCAAGTTTGGCGCTCTTCGGCATATCGGTGGCACAGCTCCGGCTAGGAATCGTCCTACAGAGGCTTAGACGAAGCCCAGTACCGGAATGATACCCTCGATCTCGTCGCATCGGGAAATCGAGAAGTTTGGTGGCGGTGAGTGGAATCGAACCACTGACCTACGGGTTATGAGTCCGTCGCTCTAACCATCTGAGCTACACCGCCGTCCACCTGTTGCCTAACGCGCCACACAACCGCATTCAGCGGCTGCGGACAAAACCCGGCATGGGGACAAAGCCCATCATAAAGTTGAGACAGTTCGAGGTCAACGTGCCGCGCCTCCTTTGCCGCCCTTCCGGCTCCCACACCTCTTCGGACCCAAGCGTCTTCGCGTCCTTCCGACCGTCCAGCACACGGTCCCTCTTGCGCCGACCCGCGCTCACCTCCGCAGCTTTGGTCCTCCTGCCGCGCGACTGCACCGCCGCCCACTCCGCCTTCGCCTGCAGGCTGGATTCCATCCTGACCCTGCTTTATTGGACCGCAGGCGTCCTCGCCGCCGCCCTCGGCATCCTGCTTTGGATCACCGTCCGCCTCTATCGGAAACAACAATCCAACCTGCACGGGCAGTCAAGGTGAGCGACCCCTTTTGCCAAAAGCCCGTTTGTTGTCCTAATTCCCGAAAGAAATCTGCGTTTCCTGCCACTAAGATCTCGATCGTACCGGCTTCACCCTCGCATGCCGGTCGCAGCCGTTTCCCAACAACCAATGATCTACCGTGTAGCTGGCATTCGGTTCTAGAGAGGCCTCTATGAAGTATCCCGTCCTCGCCGTCATCCCCGCCCGACTACACTCCACCCGTCTGCCTCGTAAAATGCTCCGCACCGTCGCCGGCAAGCCCCTGCTCGCCTGGACCGTCGAAGCTGCCTCCGCTTGCCCGCTCTTCGATCAGATCATCGTCGCGGTCGATTCCGAAGAAGTCGCCGCCCTCTGCCGAGGGAACGGCTGGGCCTGGCAGATGACCTCGCCTCTCCTTCCCAGCGGCACCGACCGCCTCCATGCCGTCGCCCAACAAACGCCCGCCGCCATCTACGTCAACGTCCAAGGCGACGAACCGCTGCTCACCCCTGCCCACTTCGCCGCCCTGCTCGCGCCCTTCTCAAACCCCGCTACCGAGGTGGCCACGCTCAAAGTACAGTGCCCGCCGGAAGACCTCCTGAACCCCAATGTCGTCAAAGTCGTCACAGCCCGTGACGGTCGCGCCCTGTATTTTTCCCGCGCGCCTATCCCCTATCGCCGCGACGGCACCGGCAGCGCGCCCTGCTGGAAGCACCTCGGCCTCTACGCCTACCGTCGCGCCACCCTCGACCGCTTCGCCGCTCTGCCCCCGTCCCCCCTGGAACAGATGGAACGCCTGGAGCAGCTACGTCTGCTGGAAAACAACATCGCCCTCCATGTGGCCGAGGCCCCTACCGATACCATCGGTATCGACACCGCAGAAGACCTGGAACGGGTTGCTGCCATCCTGCAGAAACAAGCGTGATGAAGCTTCGAGCTCGATCCCAGCGCCTCTCAAGCCTTACACTTGAGCACTAACCCCTGAGTTCGCTTCCCACCGGCTGGACGCATACATGCAAAGCATGGAACGTCAGCGATCCCGATCGTCCTCACAAGCCACTTGAGAAGTGAACGGATAGCGGAATTTCAACAGGGCACGGTAAATCCATCCATCGATCGGGATCATTTTAGAGAAATCGATCGTTCGCACGCGATCGTCGCTCACGCCGCGGTGCTAACCCTTGGTTTCGGTGCGTTTGTTATAGTCGGCACGGGTGGACGGCGTTCCCACCCCGTTCAGCAGTTGAACGTAGAACGCATCAGCATCCGCGAACCGGACGGCACGCTACGAATGACCATTTCCAATCACGCTCAAATGCCAGGCCTCATGGTAGGCAAGACGGATATGCGAGACCGGATCGCCCACGAGCAGGCATGCTTTTCCCCGATGGCGAAGGCACAGCAATGGCAGCTTCCTTTTCAGCGGTGGTCTCGTAAGCGGCAAGCCGATGATCGCGGAAGTCTGACCTTTGACCGATGCATCAAGACCAAACCTGGCAGCTTCTCAGTGTAGAGGAGGGTCAGGATCGTTGGGCGGGTTTACACGTCGATGACCAGCCTGATCGTATCGCCGAAGATTTGTCTCTTGCCCGCACCATGGCCATGACCACTGGGCCAGAGAAAACACAGCCTTTCCAAGATGCTCACGATGGCGGTATCCAGCGTGCATCGCATGGGCGTTCAGCCGATAGATCCTCTCAACTCATTCTCGGGATGGCCAGTGGAAAGACCGTCTTGTATTAAGCCTCAGCTAAGCTGGAGCACCAATGACTCGGTTCCTTGGTCCCGAAAGAGAGGTGCTTCGTACCATCCAAGAGTCGTTGGTCGTCCAGCACCGAATCCGCTCCTAGCCGTCGACAGCCAACGTCGGCCCGACACACCTCAGCAGCTCATTACGTCCCGCATCGAAATCTGTATCTGCTCACCTTGCCACTCCGCGCGCACATCGGCCAAAGTCGCCACAACCCAGTCCGCCCCTGCCGCCTGCAACTCCGCCGCGGGAAACGTTCCTTCTACGCCCAGCACACGACAGCCTGCCTGCACCCCGGCACGCACGCCGCTCGGCGCATCCTCCACCACCAGACAAGCCGATGCGGGCGCACCGACCAGGGCCGCACCACGAAGATACGGCTCCGGATCGGGCTTGCCGCGCTCAACCATCTCCGCGCTGATCAGCCGCTTCGGCACCGGCAGCTGCGCTGCACCCAACCGGCCTAACAATAGCCTTCTCGTCGCCGAGGTCACAATCGCCCACCGCTCTTCCGGCAGGCTGGCCAGCAGAGCCCGCACCCCCGGCAATACCTGAAGATCCCCAACGTCGGCGATCTCCATATCCTCGATCAGTCGTAGGCCCGCCTGCTTGTCCACCCCCGGCTTCAATTGCTCCATGATGTCGACTGCGCGTGTTCCGTGCTGTATCCGCACCTCACTCGCATGCGGCACGCCATAGTGAGCGGCCCATTGTCGCCAGCACCGCTCCGCGCTCCCGACCGAACTCACCAGCACACCATCCATATCGAACAGCACACCTTGCACCGGAACCGTCTGCTCACCCATTGTGCGCGTCTCCACTCAGCGCATCGCCGGTAAGGACGAATTCCTTTGCGGCTTCAAGAATTTGCGCAACACTCTCAACACTGCAGCTTTCGCAGTAGACCCGCAGCAGCGGCTCCGTTCCACTGGCCCGCAACAGCAACCAGGTTTCTGCCGCGTTGGGCTTACCTGCACAATGCGGCTCCTCCAAAAAGAACTTCCATCCGTCCAGGTTCTCGCGGCGCAACACGCGCCTTCCGGCGATAGACGTCAATCCTGCACCCGCACGCCGCATCGCTGATGCCTTCAGCGCATCGTCAATGTGCATATCAATGCGCCCGTACTGGTGTTCGCCATACTCCGCTTGCAGCGCGGCTACCAATTGGCCGAGCGTTTTGCCCTCATCGGCCATCACGTTGGCAAGAAGCAAACTGTTCAACAAGCCATCCCGCTCCGGCAGGTGCCGGCTGATGCCTACGCCGCCCGACTCTTCCCCGCCGATCAGGATGTCTTTCTCCAGCATCAGGTCGCACACATACTTGAAGCCAATGCCGTGTTCATGCAGCGTGCGGCCATATTTGGCGGCAATACGGTCCAGCATCTTGGTTGTATTGAATGCGCGGGTCACATCGCCCGGCCAACCCTTTCGCGTGAGCAGCCACTGCAACACGATCGCGAAAATCTTATGCGCATCCACGACATTGCCGTGCTCATCAACGGCCCCGATGCGGTCTGCGTCCCCGTCCGTGATAAAACCAGCGTCACATCGTTCTGCCACGACCCGCTCCTGCGCGAGCGCAATGTGCGGCAGGATCGGCTCCGGATTTATGCCCGGAAAGGCTGGGTTGACTTCGCTACGTATTGCGACATAGGGTATGCCCGCCCGGTCGAAGATACCGGCGACGTACCCCTGACCCGCGCCATACATACAATCAATCAGAAAACGAAAACCAGAGGCCTTGATTGCCTGCAAATCCACGAAGCTCTCGAGCGCCGCTATGTAGTCCGGTGCAAAATCCATCTTTTGGATGGAAGCCGGTACAGCGGACACGGAAGCATCGTGGTACAACCGCCTCTCAATCGCCGCAATGATGGACGGCTTGCCTGAGCCGCCATAGTGCGCCTTGTATTTGATCCCGTTCCATTCCGCCGGATTGTGGCTGGAGGTGATCATGATACCTCCGGCCGCTCCCCGGTGACGCACCGCAAACGACAACTCCGGCGTGGGCGTCACCTTATCTGCCAGAAAGACAGGGATGCCGGCCGCGGCAACGACCTCGGCGACCAGGTGCGCGAAGGACCGCGATCCAAACCGGGTGTCATACCCAATGCACAAACCCGCTTCCGGGTTCTCTTCTTCGAGCACATACTGCGCAATGGCACGCGCAGCTACACGTACGTTTTCGTACGTGAAATCATCGGCGATAATGCCGCGCCAGCCGTCCGTGCCGAACTTTACGACGGCGGTCTTCGGGGTTGCAGCTTCAGTCGTTTCGGTGCCCATTAAATCCGTGCTCATCAGATCAGATCCATGCGTCCAGCGCTCTTCAACTCGGTCACAACACGGCCCACATCCTGTGAGCCCTCTCTGGTGGTGATCAGCAGCGCGTCTGCTGTTTCGACCACGACCAGATCTTTCACACCCACAAGCGCGACCGCCTTGCCCGGCGCAAAAACATAGCACCCCGATGAGCTGATCTCCACACCATGCTGGGCCTCCACGACATTGGTCATCTGTTCTTCGCCGTCTTCGGCGATGTGCTCATACAGTGCTGCCCAGGAACCCAAATCGTTCCACGCAAAATCACCAGGCAGGCAATACAGTTGCGAATGCGCTTCACCCTTTGCAGAGCGGGGCTCCAGGACCGCGTAGTCGATCGAGATCGATTCACACTGGGGATACAGGTCTGCCAATCGCGCTTCAAACTCCGGCGTACCCCAACTCGCGGCGATCTCTTCCAACAGCCCCGCCATCTCCGGCTTGTGCTCTCGGATTGCTCCCGCAAGCGTCGCCGCACTCCATAAGAACATGCCGCTGTTCCACACATAATTGCCTGAGCGCACGAAGTGACGCGCCCGTTGGCTGTCCGGCTTCTCGGTGAAACGACGCACATGCCATAGAGAGATACATTCCCCGTTCACGCGTACCGGGCTCGACGCTGCCCCGAGTTCAATGTATCCATACCCCGTCTCCGGCCGCGTGGGCGGCACGCCGAGCACCACCATGCGCGACCCGCTGGACGCTACCTGCACCCCGGCCCGCAGCACCAGGCGAAAGCGCTCCGGATCGCCGATCACATGGTCGGAAGGGAAAACGCCAAGCACCGTCTGCGGTGCACTCTTTTCCAGCAAAAAGGCCACCAGAGCGCATGCCGGCGCGGTGTTGCGGGCAGCCGGTTCGCGCAGCAGACGGTCCGGCAACATCTCTGGCAGCTGTTCTGCGATGGTCGCCGCGAGCAGATCGTTCGTGATCACCCACGTATTCTCCGCGGAGACAAGACCCTGGAGCCGCGCCAGCGTGCCCTGGATCATGGTGCCTTCACCATCCAGCTGCAAAACTTGCTTGGCGCGCGCACGCCGGCTGCGCGGCCAAAAGCGGGTACCGCTGCCGCCGGCGAGAACAATCGCCGCCAGAGATGTTTCAGCTTTTTCTGATCTGCCTTCAGAGGACATGTGCCTATCCTAGCGGGTTCGGAACCATTTGGCGCACCTCTGTGGTAACCCAAACGAGTAACGAGCGTGGGACATCATGTCCATAGGCTGTCCTCTTTCGGTACATTGGCCCAGCACAGCCCACCGAACTCAGCGCAGCTCACCCAAAAAGCGCTTTAATCGGTCCACGCCCTTGTCAATCACCTCCGGAGCCACGGCATACGACAAGCGAATATGCTCCGCCGTTCCAAACGCTTCGCCCGGCACAGTGACCACATGCGCTTCGGTCAACAGCCGCGACGCCAACTCGGATGCTGAACCGACACCCTTACCGAAAAAGCTGCTGACATTCGGGTACACATAAAAGGCGCCCTCCGGAACCGTGCAAGTAAGTCCCGGAATCGTCTCGAACCCCTTCAGCACCCGGTCGCGCAGCTTCTGGTAATCGGCGCACATCTCCGCAACACACATCTGCGAAGCCGTCAGCGCCGCAATCGAGGCCTGCTGCACCATACTGGCCGTATTCGACGTCGACTGCGATTGCAGCTTGCCCATCGCAGCGATAATCGGCTTCGGCCCCAGCGCAAATCCCGCACGCCAGCCCGTCATCGCATAGGTCTTCGACAAAGACCCAAGGATAATCATGTGCTCCTTGCAGTCCGTAAACGATCCACCCGAAACCGGCACCCCCGCAAAGGTCAGGTACACATAGCACTCGTCCAGCATGACGTAGATTCCCCGCGCGTGTGCCAGCCGGACGATCGCTTCCAGGTCCGCCGCGTCCATCACAGCCCCGGAAGGATTCGAGGGCGTGTTCAGAATGATGACCTTCGTTTTCGGTGTGATCGCCCCTTCAATCATGGCAGCCGTCAGGCGAAAGTTTTCCGCCTCGCTCGTCTGCACAAAGACGGGGATACCTCCCGCGTACTGGATGATGTCCTTGTAGCTGACCCAATACGGCACGGGCAGAATTACCTCATCGCCAGGATCGACGAGCACTCCCATTGCGTTGAATAGGGCCAACTTGCCACCGGTGGTGAAGACGCACTCCTCGGGCGTATACGCCGAGCCAAAATCCTGTGTGTGCCGGTCAACGATCGCTTGGCGAACCTGTGGCACTCCGGCGACGGCGGTATAGCGTGTGAAATTGTTCTGGATTGCCGTAATCGCCGCATCCTTGATGTGCTGCGGTGTCGGGAAGTGCGGTTCCCCGGCGCCGAAGTCCGCCAGGTCGAGCCCCGCGGCCTTCATCTTCAGGGCTTCCGCCGTGATGGCCATGGTGGCCGAAACTTCGATCCGTCCAATCCTGGCCGAAAGAATACTTTTCCCCGCTGGGTTCATCACTTCAGTCTCGCAGAAGCGCGCGGCTGCGGGAACAGAATCATCTGCTATTTGGTGCTGCCGGCCCGGGCCTGCAATCGTGCATTCACATTCGCCGGCACAAGATCGCTCACATCGCCGCCCAACTGCGCCACCCCTTTGATCAAGCGCGAACTGACATAGGTGTATTTCTCGGCGGGCATCAGGAATAGCGTCTCGATCGAAGGTTCGAGCTTGCGATTCATCATGGCCATCTGCAACTCATACTCATAGTCCGAAATCGCGCGAATGCCACGCATCACGGCGCGCGCTCCCCGCGCTCTCGCAAAATCGACCAGCAGACCATCGAACGCCGCTATCGTCACATTCGGAAGATTAGACGTCGCCTCGCGCAGCATCTCCTGACGCTCGTCTACGCTGAACAGCGGTTCCGGCTTGCCTGCATTGCGCAGCACCGCAATCACGAGTTCTTCGGCGAGCTTGGCCCCGCGGGCAATCAGGTCGAGGTGGCCGTTCGTCAACGGGTCGAAGCTGCCGGGATAGATCACAACGAGCGCGGACATCGGCTACAGGATACGCCCATCGCGCCATTCTTCAGTGAACTCGCCTCTCACGCTTCCGCACGCGCCAAATAGTAGTGCGTGATATACGCCTGCACCGCAGAGCGGAGCTCCGTAAACGGCCTCGTATACCCCGCCGCGCGCAACTTCTCTACCTTGCTTTCAGTAAAATACTGATACTTGCCGCGCAGGGCTTCCGGCATCTCCACAAAATCGATTACGGCGTCACGTCCCATCGCCTCGAAAACCGGGGTGACCAGCTCGAGCCACGTGTGCGCCTGGCCGGTGCCGCAGTTGAACAACCCCCCCGGAGACTCCGGTGCCTGCAATGCGAAGTGCAGGGTCACATCCACCGCATCGTGTACGGAGATGAAATCCCGCCGCTGTTCTCCGTCCCGATACTCGGGTCGGTAACTCTTGAACAGCTGCACCCTACCCGTCGTGCGAATCTGCTCGTAACTCTTCGCCACCACCGAGCGCATCTCGCCCTTGTGGTCCTCGTAGGGTCCGAAAACATTGAAATATTTCAGCCCCACAATGCGGTCAAACAGATCGTGCTTCAGCGCCCATAGATCGAACATGTGCTTGGAATACCCATACATATTCAGCGGAGCAAGCAGGGGCGTCACCCTATCGCTGTCGTCGTACCCCAACGCGCCGTCGCCGTAGGTCGCCGCAGTGGACGCATACACAAATCGCAACTCATTCGCGAGGGCCCAATTGCACAGCACCCGGGTGTACTGATAGTTGTTCCGCAACAGGTAATCCGCATCGCGTTCGGTCGTCGCGCTGCACGCGCCCAGGTGGATGACCGCACGCGCCTCGGCAAACGCGCCATCCTCGATCAACCCGAGAAATTCCTCAGGCGAGACGATATCTTCATACCGCAACCCGACGAGATTCTTCCACTTGTCTTCCTTGCCAAGGTCGTCGACAAGGATCAACTCGTCTTCTCCACGACGGTTTAACTCCGCCACGGTATTGCGGCCGATAAAGCCGGCCGCTCCGGTCACGATGATAGGTCTGGCCATAGCAGGTGCTTCCTTCCACACAGGATCAGCCCCATGCTACATGGCACCCCCACAACTCAAACTTCGCCCCTCTCGCACCCTCAGCCCTGAACAACACTCCACCCCTGCTCCTCAAGCCTGCGGCTTCGGCGTAAACAGCACGAACTGCTGCGATACCGCACTCCAATCCATCAGCAAGCGCTCCGCAAGTCGGCTATGCGCCAAAGCCGCATGGGCCATCACAAAACTCTGCAACACACCCTGCTGCTCCGGGGAACACGCGGCAAACGGCATCGCCTCCAAAAATTCCGCATGGAAACGACCCTTACCGAGAACATCCCCATCCTCGTCATACACCCAGGCCAGACCGCCGGTCATACCCGCGCCGAAGTTCATCCCAATCGGCCCTAGAATCACCACGGCACCGCCCGTCATGTACTCGCAGCCATGGTCGCCGATCCCCTCCACTACCGCCTCTGCACCCGAGTTCCGCACCGCAAACCGCTCCCCTGCGCGCCCTGCCGCAAACAAGCGTCCCGCCGTTGCCCCATAGAGCGCCACGTTGCCCAGCAGCACATGCTCATGGCTGTGCTCGGCTGCACGGCCCACGGCACGCAGAATCAGGTCCGCCCCGTACAATCCCTTGCCGACAAAATCATTCGCCTGCCCCGAAAGCACGAGCTTCATGCCCTCGCCCGCAAAGGCACCGAACGACTGCCCGGCTACCCCGTCCAGCGCAAACGTCACATCTACCGCACCAACCTCGCCCTTCGCCCGCGCCAGCGCCAGTTCACCTGAAAGCCGCGCGCCCACTGCCCGGTGCGCGTTCGAGATCATCGCTTGCGCTGCAAACGGCTCTCCCCGCCGGGCTGCGGCCATGGCCGGCTCCGTCCAGGCCTCATCCAGACGCTCGTCTTCGCCAGGCCGGTCATTCCGCTGTCCCATCCAGTGCAACGCCCCCGTGCGCACGTCGGCCAGCATGGGCTGCAGGTCCACCCCGCCATCGCCGCGTACCTGTTCCAGCAGGTCCACCCGGCCGATCGCATCTTCGAGCGAGCGCAACCCAAATTTCGCCAGCAACCGCCGGAGGTCCGCCGATAGCTGCTGAAACAGCGTCACTATATGCTCGGGCTTACCACGGAACTTCGCTCGCAACTCCGGCCGCTGCGTCGCAATGCCCACCGGGCAGGTATTCAGGTGGCATTGCCGCGCCATGTCGCAGCCCAGCGCCACCAGCACCGCCGTCCCAAAACCGAACTCGTCGGCCCCCAGCAGCGCGGCAATCAGCACATCGCGCGCCGTCGTCAGACCGCCATCGGCGCGCAGTCGTACCCGGTCCCGCATGCCGCTCACCCGCAGCGCCTGCTGCGCCTCGGCCACGCCCAGCTCCCACGGCGAGCCCGCATACTTGATGCTCGAAAGCGCTGCCGCTCCCGTCCCGCCGCTGTTGCCCGCAATGACCACATAGTCCGCATAGGCCTTGGCTACACCCGCCGCCACCGTACCAACGCCAAAACTCGACACCAGCTTCACGCCCACCGCCGCGCGCGGGTTCACGCGTTTTAGGTCATAAATCAACTGCGCCAAGTCCTCAATCGAGTAAATATCATGGTGCGGCGGCGGTGAAATCAAACTCACCCCCGGCTGCGCGTGCCGCAGCCGCGCAATCAACCCCGAGACCTTGTGCCCCGGCAGTTGTCCACCCTCCCCGGGCTTGGCGCCCTGCGCGACCTTGATCTCGATCTCCTCCGCATGCGCCAGATACGCCGCCGTGACGCCAAACCGCCCCGAAGCCACCTGCTTAATCTTGTTATTCAGCGACACCGATCTTGCAGGCGCTACGACCCGTTCCGCCACCGCAGCCCCGCCAAACCCTGATGCCTCATAAGCGGACAACCCAGACCCGGGTGCCCCATCCTTCGCAGCCCCATCGCGAAGGGTGGGGTGCTCTCCTTCCGCGCCGTTACCAGCTCTCACCGGCGAATACACCGCCGGGTCTTCCCCACCTTCCCCCGTATTCGACCGCCCGCCCAATAGATTCATCGCCGCCGTCACCGTCTGGTGCGCCTCCGGACTCAGCGACCCCAATGACATCGCACTCGACACAAAGCGTCGACAAAGGCTCTCCGGTGCTTCCACAGCCTCCACCGCCATCTCCGCCCCCGCCGGCCGAATCTCCAGCAAATCCCGCAGCCGCATCGCCTCATGCACATCCGCATCATGCGAAAAAATCGCAAACTGCGCCGCCGCATCCACCGGGGCTGCCACATTGCGCGCGCTACCCACAACACTCTGCAGCGCTTTCACCGCCGGCGGCTGCCACTGGTGCGGCTCGGCGGTATCTGACTTCCGAAACCGCACCCATCCAAAATCCGGCAACTCTACCGCGGCAACCCCCGGTATCGTCGCCGCCCCCCAACTCGCCCGCAACCGCCGGTCCAGCTCCGCAAACCCAATCCCGGAAAGCGGCGCCGGCGTGCACGGAAAGCAGCGCTCCACCACGCTGCGGTGCAGCCCCAGGATGTCGAACAGGTGCGCACTCCGGTAGCTGTCCACCACCGAAATTCCCATCTTCGACATCACCTTCGCCAGCCCCGCCTCAAACGCCTTCAGCGTCATCGCCTCGCCGTCAACACTCTCGCCTTGCAGCGCCTGCGCCGTTTCCAGCACCAGCCAAGGGCACACCGCGCCCGCGCCATACCCAATCAGCACCGCTGCATGGTGCAAATCCCGGCAATCCCCGGCCTCCACCGCCAACCCGCACTCCGTGCGCAGCCCCGCCGTCGTCAACGCATCGTTCACAGCACCGACGGCCATCGCCATCGGGATCGGCAAGGCATCCGCCCCGGCGCCGCGATCGGTCAGCAGCAACAAACCTGCCCCACCCCGCACTGCATCCGCCGCCCGCGCACATAGCTGCCCCACCGCTTCTTCAAGGGTGAAGCTCGGCGCAAACGTACAGAAAACCTCCATCAACCGCACCGTGTCCGCATGCGGATAACGCCCCGCCCGCAAGGCTGCCACCTGCCCCAGCGACAAAAACGGCGAAGGTAACGAGATCCCCGGCAGCGGCGCATGCTTGTCCAACAGGTGCGACCACGGCCCCAGCCGCGTGTGCAGCGACACCACAACTGCTTCCCGCAGCGGATCGATCGCCGGATTGGTCACCTGAGCAAATCGCTGCCGGAAATAGTGGTACAGCGGCCGCGGCGACCGCGCCAAAAACGCCAAGGGCGCATCGTCGCCCATCGACCACACCGCATCCTTGCCGCTAACCGCCATCGGCTTCAGGATTAGGTTCAAATCCTCTTTCGTATACCCAAACCCCCGCTGCAGCAAGACAAGCCCCGCTAGCCGCTTCGCCCTAAGCTCGCTATCACCTCGTGTCATCTCGACCGAAGCAGACAGCTCCAAGGGCTCCAGCGTCGCATCCTCAAGCAACGTCGCATACGTTGCACCCGCGTCGAACAGATCCAGCAGCGCTTCATTGCGCAGCACCGTACCCGCGGCCAAATCGACCACCAACATCTCCCCCGGCCCCAGCCGTCCGCTCTCCACCACGTTCTCCGGGTCGAGATCCACCAACCCCGCCTCCGACCCCGCCACCACCAAACCGTCCTCGGTGATCGAGTACCGGGAAGGCCGCAAGCCATTCCGGTCCAGCGCCGCCCCCACCACCCGGCCATCCGCGAACGCAATGGCCGCCGGCCCATCCCATGGTTCCGCACAGTCCGCGTGGTAGCGCAAAAACGGCGACACCCGATCCACCGCCGCCGGGGGCAGCAGCATCCGCACCGATTCCGGCAACGTCCGCCCATTCTGTGACACCAGCTCCAACGTTTCGTCCAGGCTCGTCGAATCCGTTCCATCCGGTGTCAGCACCGGCTTGCATTCCATCGGCAGCGTCCAATCCCGTGCCGCCATCCGCGCCCGGTTGCCCCACACGGTATTGATCTCGCCGTTATGCGCCAGCGTCCGTCCCGGCTGCGCCCGATGCCACGCCGGCAGCGTATTGGTCGCATAACGCTGGTGAAAGATCGCGAAGCGCGTCCGGTACGCCGGCGATTGCAGATCCGGATAAAAGGCCGCCAGCAGCCGCCCTAGGCACATTGCCTTGTACACCAGCACCTCGGCCGAAAGCGAACACACATAGCCGCTCACCGCCCCCGCCGCGACCTGCCGCTCAAATGCCTTACGCGCCAGATACAACCGCTGTTCGGATGGACGTGCGTTCCCGCTATCCTCATCCGTCACCAGGACCTGCCGGATCACCGGCATCGTGCTGCGCGCAATCTCTCCCAACACCTCCGTGCAGATTGGCACCGCGCGCCAAAGCAAGCTCCGGAACCCGCGCTCGCGCAGGCAGCCGTCCAAGACCGCCTCCGCGCGGCTCTCCCCTTCCGGCAGAAACAGCATCCCGACGCCCAACACCGCCTCCGGCGTCAGCGCAAGCCCCGTCTCCGCCAGCAGCAGCGCCCGTGGAATGCCGGTCATGATCCCGACCCCATCGCTCGACGCCCCATCCGCCGCCACCGCACCCCGGTGCGCCAATCGCGCCAGCGCCGTCAACGCATGTTCCAGAATCTGGTAACTGGGTTCCCCAATTGTCGCCGCCACAAAGCCCACGCCGCAGGAGTCATGCTCGAACCGCGGGTCGAGCAAAGTTTTAGGCGCTGGCACCGGCGCTCTGTCCACCTTGGGATGCAGACCTCCCGGAATCTCGGAAGACACGCCATTCCCCATACGCGCTATTGAGGAAAACTTTTCCATGGTTCACTATACGTCGCTTATTTCGCGAGAGCGAGCCCTCTTCGTCTCGTCTTTCATTACAAACTGCGTCCGCTTGACAATCTCTCCGCTGAATATTTATACAAAGAAAGGTGAGTCTTTATGCAGAGCGGGTCGCCGGACGCCGCCCTGTTCGTTTTACTTCCGGCGGTCTGAAGAAAGGAGTTCCCGGCGTGAAAACTCAGCGGCAAAGCGTCATCCGGGAGCTGCTGATTCGCACCGCGGTCACCAACCAGGATGACCTTCGCCGCAAGCTTGCCAACCGGGGCATTCATGTTGCCCAAGCCACCCTGTCCCGCGACATCCGCGAACTCAGGCTTCTCAAAGGTCCCGAAGGTTACGCCCTACCCGAAGGCGGGGAATCTTCCTCACCCGAAGACGATGCTTACGACGACACTCTGCCCGCCATCGCCGAACTGCTCGAAAGCTTCGGTCTCGAGGTTCGTCAAGCGCAAAACCTGCTCATCCTGCTGACCGCCAAAGGCGCAGCCCAGCCGCTCGGTGCCGGCATCGACGATGAAGAGTGGCCCGAAGTGCTCGGCACCATCGCCGGCGACAACACGGTTCTCATCATCTGCGCCGACCTCAACTCCGCCGACAGCCTGCGCCACCGCTTGGAGACCTACCTTGCCTAGCCCCGCCCAGCCGCCGCGCGATGCGGTTGCCGGCCGGGTGTCCAATTTTTCCGCAACCCCATCGCGGAAGGGTGGGATCGCTCCTGACCCCTCGTCTGAACGGTATTCCTCGGCCCAGCGGCCCCGCATCGCCGTTGCCGGCGTCAGCGGCTACGCCGGCGGGGAGCTCGCGCGCCTGCTCCTGCATCACCCCCGCCTCACCGATGCACCACCCACCTTCCTCGGGCGCCATGAAACCGAGCCCACCGCCGCGCCGTTGCGCCTCACCGACCTGCATCCTCAACTTCTGGGTCTACCTCATGCTGACCAGGCCACCGTCTCCAGCTGGAACTGGACCGACCTCGAGCGCGAAGGCATCCAGCTCCTTCTCCTCGCCACACCGCACGAACAATCCCGCACCTGGGTGCCCGAGGCACTCGCCCGCGGCATGCGCGTCATCGATCTTTCCGGTGCCTGGCGGCTCGATGATGACCGCAACCGCGCAGTTTACCGCTTTGACACGCCCCAATCCGACGCCGTCCGCGCCCTTCAGGCCGAGGCCGTCTACGGCTCGCCGGAGCTGCACGGGCCCGCCATCGCGCGCGCCCGCCTCGTTGCCAATCCCGGCTGTTACGCCACCTCCGTAATTCTCGCGCTTGCCCCCCTGCTCCGCGCCGAGCTCGCCGACCTCGACCACGGCATCATCTGCGACGCGAAATCCGGCGTCAGCGGCGCGGGAAAAATACCCTCCGCCACCACCCATTTCATGCACGCTGCCGACAACCTCTCCGCCTACGCCATCTTCGGTCACCGGCACACCGGCGAACTCCTCGAACAGCTGCACCTCACCGAGGAGCAGATTCAATTCACCCCGCACCTTCTCCCAATCCCGCGCGGCATCCTATCCACCATGTACGTTCGGCTGATTGAACCTCAAACTACCGAAGTGCTCCAAAACTGCTTTAACAGCTTCTACGCCGCGAGCCTCACAGTGCGCATCCGCCGCTCCCCAGCTCTACCGCAAATCCAGTACGTCGTCCGTAGCCCCTTCTGCGACATCGGCTTCCAGCTCTCACCCGACGGCCGCCGCCTCGTTGTTATCTCCTGCCTCGACAACCTTCTGAAAGGCGCCGCCTCGCAGGCTCTCGAAAACCTCAACCTCATGCTGGGCTGGCCCCAGGCGGAAGGCCTGCTATGACGCCCATACCCCCTGTTTGCCAGCCCGTGTCGCCTTTCACATGGTCTTTGCGACAGGTTCCACAAGATGGTCTGGACGCGTTTTCACAAAGCATCCCATACGCTTCTATTTGTCATCCCGCAGCGCAGCGGAGGAATCCGCTGTTTGCTTCCCTTCCAGAAGCAGATCTACGTTCTCGCTCTATTTGTCGCCCCTGATGTCCGCAGACTGGCGGCCGTCGTCCCGCAACGTAGCGAGCGTATCTGCCTCGCACGATCATTCACCCTCGTTCCCCTCGGAGGCCACCCTATGAAGTTCGTCGTGAAACTCGGCGGTGCCGCGCTCGAAGACCCCAACCTTCTCAGCCGCTGCGCGCACGCCATCGCCGACCTCGCTCAGGACGGCCATCGCGTCGCCGTAGTGCATGGCGGCGGGCTGCAGCTCACCCGTTTGCTCATCCAAATGGGCAAGAAGAGCGAGTTCGTCGCCGGCCTGCGCATCACCGACGCTGAAACCCGCGACGCTGCCCTCATGGTCCTCGGCGGCCGCGTCAACAAGGCACTCGTCGCCGCACTCGACCAGTGCGGCCAGTCCGCCATGGGCCTCACCGGCGGTGACGGCCACGTCTTCAGAGCAAGAAAAAAGCCCTCCGATCAGGACCTCGGCTTTGTCGGCGAAATCGCCGCCACCGATCCCAAATGGCTTGACGCCATCTGGGCCATGGGCGCCGTTCCTGTCATCTCCTCCATCGCCCTCGGTTTCGACGGCGAGTACTACAACATCAATGCCGACGAGATGGCCTCTGCCTGCGCCATCGCCACCAAAGCCGACGCTCTCGTCTTCCTCACCGATGTCCCCGGCGTCAAAGGCGCCGACGGCACCGTCATGCGCTGGCTCTCCCTCGCTAACATTCCCGCTCTGGAACGAGCAGCGGTCGTCTCCGGCGGCATGCTGCCCAAGCTGAATGCCTGCAAGGAAGCCTTGCTGAAAGGCGTCAAACGCGTCCGCATTCTACCCGCCCTCTCCGCACAACTGCTCCCTGACCTGTGCAGCTCCCGCGTCGACGACGGAACGGAGGTCATGGTCGCATGAACCCAACTCTCACCGACGACGCTCCTTCTGTCCCGGGCAACAAGCACCTGCATCATGGGCCCGTGAGGCATGAGCCCTTGCAATATGAGCCCGTCATCCTGAGCGAAGCGAAGGACCCCTGTATCTTGCCCGGAGCGCCACGGAATCCCATGGAACCCACAACATCCTCCCTCGCCCATCTTCAAGCTGCGGAAGCAAAGCTCCTACTCCACACCTATGCGCGCAACCCGCTTCTCTTCGTCCGCGGCGAAGGCGTCCACCTCTACGACGAACATGGCACTGCCTACCTCGATCTCCTTTCCGGCATCGGCGTCTGCGCGCTCGGCTATAACCACCCCGCGATCACCGAAGCCATCGCCGGGCAAAGCCCCCTGTTGCTCCATACCTCCAACCTCTTCTTCCACCCCCACACCGCCGAACTCGCCTTACGCCTCACCGAGATCACCGGCATGGACCGCGTCTTCCTTTGCAGCTCCGGTACGGAAGCCTGGGAAGCCGCGCTCAAGCTCGCCCGCGCCCACGCGGGTCTGCTGCGCGCTGAAGGCACACCCCTCGGCACCAAGATTCTCGCGCTCGAACACAGTTTTCACGGCCGCACCTTCGGCTCCGTCGCCACCACCCACAAACTCGCCTATCGCGAGCCCTTTGCCCCCCTCCTGCCCGGTGTAGAATTTGTCTCTTTCAACAACATCGGCGCTTTGCGCGAAACCTTTAGCCGAAATCCACAGGATTTTTGCGCCATCGCCTTTGAAGTGCTCCAGGGTGAAGGCGGCATCAACCTTGTTTCGCAGGAGTTCCTCCAGACCGCACGCGAACTTTGTGATTTCACCGGCGCCCTGCTCATCCTCGACGAGATCCAATCGGGCATGGGGAGAACGGGTGAGTGGACCGCCTACCAGCATTTCGGGATCCAGCCCGACGTCACCACCCTTGCTAAACCCCTGGCCGGCGGCCTGCCCATCGGCGCCATGCTCTGCACCGAAGCCGCCGCCCGCGCCTTCACGCCCGGCATGCATGGCACCACCTTCGGTGGCAACCCCCTTGCCTGCGCGGTGGCGGTCGCGGTCATCGATACCATCCGCAACCACAACCTCCTGCGCCACGTCCAAGAGGTCGGTGGCTATTTCCTCGACCAACTCCGCACCCTGAAGCGTAAGCATCCGCAAATCCGCGAGGTGCGCGGGCTTGGCCTTATGATCGGCGTCGACATGGAGTCAGCCGAACTGGCCAAGGCCCTGCTGGAGGGCATGATGGCTCGCCGCATCCTCCTCAACCGCACCCACGAGACCGTGCTGCGCTTTCTTCCCCCGTACCTCATCACGACCGCACACGTCGACCACGCCATCGGCGCCCTCGACGAGTTGCTGACCGAACACACCGGCGCACAAACGCCCGCGCTGGCTGGAGAGATCGTCCATGGATAACAAACCCATCGTCATGAACCCCCGTCCCGCCAGCACCAATGGCGGCACTGGCAATGGCGGCAGCAGCGCGAAAAGTGCCTCCCTCGGCATCCAATCCGACACTGCCTTTACGGAGACCGCCAAGGGCCTCGTGGGCCGCAATCTCTGCTCGATCGCCGACCTTTCATCGTCCGAGATCGCCGCGATACTTGAACTCGCGCACGCCGTGAAGGCGCAACCGGAAGACTTCCGCCACGCGCTCGACGCCAGGCAGATGGTCATGTTTTTCGAGAAAGCCTCGCTCCGTACCCGCCTCACCTTTGAGGCTGCGATGAACACCGTCGGCGGTAACGCCATCTTTGTCGACCAAACCGCCTCCCCGATCGGCGAACGTGAATCCATCCCCGATGTCGCGCGTAACCTCGAGCGCTGGATGCAGATCATCGTCCTCCGCACCTACGCGCACGAGACCATCACCGAGATGGCCGCCCATGCCGCCGTTCCCGTCATCAACGCGCTCTCCGACCTCGAGCATCCCTGCCAGGCCATCGCCGACTTCATGACCCTCGAAGAACGCTTCGGCGCCCTCGAAGGCCTCCGCTTCACCTACGTCGGCGACGGCAACAACGTCTGCCACTCCCTCATGCTCGCAGGCGCACTGCTCGGCGTTCACACCACCGTAGCGACACCAAAAGGCTTCGCGCCCAAGCTCGACATCATTCACAAAGCGATCGAGATCGCCGAACAAACCGGCGGTTCCCTCACCCTCACCCACGACGCGCAAAAAGCCGCCGAAGAGGCCGACGCTCTCTACACCGACGTCTGCACCAGCATGGGCCAGGAGCACGAAGCCGCCCGCCGCGCCCCCCTCTTCAAGCCCTTCCAGGTCAACGAAGCCCTCATGGCCCGCGCCCAACCCTCCGCCGTTTTCATGCACTGCCTACCCGCGCACCGCAACGCCGAGGTCACCGACGCCGTACTCGACGGGCCCCAATCGGTAGTCTTCGACCAAGCCGAAAACCGCCTCCACGCCCAAAAAGCCATCACCCTCATGCTCCTAGGTGGAGCCAAACGCATCCCCAACAGCCGCAACAAACTCAACAACCGCAATCGCCGCTAGCTCCTCCCTTGGTTTGTCATTCCCGAAGGGAGTCTACGTCTCTGATCTGTCATCCTGACCCTGAGTTCGTGGAAGGGGAAGACCTCAGTATTCCGCCCAAAGCGCCACAACCGCCTCAGGCCAACCAAACTCGGGTGCCCCATCTTCGCCGCAGTCTCACCACGGCTAAGGTGGGTTACAGCCAAGCCAAGTGTGCAACAACACTCACCCTTGCCTCAAGGTTTGTCATCCCGTAGCGCAGCGTAGGGGTCTGCTGTTCGTCTTTGCCTTTCTCTCTGTCATCCCCCGAAGGGGATCTGCGTTTGCCCGGAGCACCACAAATGCTTGTTATCTCGACCGAAGCGAAGCGAAGTGGAGAGACCTGCGTTTTATCGTCGCGCACAAACAGGGCGGCCAGAATGGCAGGCATCACCTCATGACGGCTCGCCTTAGAAGAATTGCACTACTCGCACGAGCGGAGAAGGGTCGCCATATGCTGACGTCTGTGGTTGAGGGTGTGTCACAGGCGCTTGGTTCAGCTGTCCACGCGTCATCCTTCGCCTCTCTGGAGGAAACAGAAGGTTTTCAGAGGGCTTTTCGGGAGGGTTACCGCGCCTGCGCCGAGCCTGGAAATTTGAGCTATCGCCACTACTTTGATCTTGCTTCCGACAAGCAGGTCTTTACGATGACCAGTTGCTTTGCGAGTAGTGTCAATGATGATCGTGTCTGGCTCTTGCTAACTCATCATGCTGACTACTGTGGCGCAGTGGCGCTCAGACCTTCTGTGCTCTTCGCGAACGCAAGAAGCGTCATCTCTTTCGACAAAGACTCTATTTGTGCGATCTCACAGGATTTGCAGCAAGGATGCCTGCTTGACTACACACCAGACGACGCCCGACAAGCGTTCGAGTTGACTGCTTGGGGCGACCGTTGGCCATTGCTGCTCTTGAACTGTGATCCCAAGAATTCCAACGTGCAACATGCATAACAAGTAAACACGCAGAGGTCCTTCTGACCATGTCCACCATCCTCGAATCTCTCCCCACAAACCAACGCGTCGGCATAGCCTTCTCCGGCGGCCTCGACACCTCCGCCGCCCTCCACTGGATGAAGCGCCACGGCGCCATCCCCTACGCCTACACCGCGAACCTCGGCCAGCCCGACGAGACCGACTACGACGCCATCCCGCGCAAAGCCCTCGAGTACGGCGCCGAGCAAGCCCGCCTCATCGACTGCCGCGCGCAGCTCGCCCGCGAGGGCATCGCCGCCCTCCAAGCCGGCGCCTTCCACATCACCACCGCCGGCGTGACGTACTTCAACACCACACCCATCGGCCGCGCCGTCACGGGAACCATGCTCGTCACGGCGATGAAGGAAGACGGCGTCGATATCTGGGGCGACGGCTCCACCTACAAGGGCAACGACATCGAGCGCTTCTACCGCTACGGCCTGCTCGCTAACCCCGCGCTCAAGGTCTACAAGCCCTGGCTCGACCAGGCCTTCATCGACGAGCTCGGCGGCCGCGCCGAAATGTCCGCCTTCCTCCAGCGCTCCGGCTTCGACTACAAGATGTCCTCCGAGAAAGCCTACTCCACCGACAGCAACCTCCTCGGCGCCACCCACGAAGCCAAAGACCTCGAACACCTCTCCACCTCCATGAAGATCGTCGTCCCCATCATGGGTGTCGCCTTCTGGCGTGAAGACATAGCCGTCAAGCCCGAAGAAGTCACCGTCCGCTTCGAAGAAGGCGTCCCCGTCGCCCTCAACAGCCAAACCTTCCCCGACCTTGTAGCCCTCATGCTCGAAGCCAACACCATAGGCGGCCGCCACGGCCTCGGCATGAGCGACCAGATCGAAAACCGCATCATCGAAGCGAAGTCCCGCGGGGTCTACGAGGCCCCCGGCCTCGCCCTGATCTTCCTCGCCTACGAGCGCCTCCTCACCGGCATCCACAACGAAGACACCCTCGAGCAATACCGCGACAACGGCCGCAAACTCGGCCGTCTCCTCTACCAGGGCCGCTGGTTCGACCCCCAAGCCCTCATGCTCCGCGAGTCCGCCCAGCGCTGGGTAGCCAAACCCGTGACTGGCGAAGTCACGATCGAACTCCGGCGCGGCAACGACTACACCATCCTCTCGACCGACAGCCCCGACCTAACCTTCGCCCCCGAACGCCTCAGCATGGAAAAAACCGAATCCACTTTCAGCCCCCGCGACCGCATAGGCCAACTCACCCTACGCAACCTCGACATTACCGACACCAGAGCCAAACTCATCACCTACGTCCAAACCGGCCTCCTCACCCTAAGCAAAGGCACAGAAATGCCCCAACTCAACAGCGGCGCCACAAAGGAGTGATTGCCAACTACAGCCTCCTTTGTTTGTCATTCCCGAAGGGAATCTGCGTTTGCTGTTGCTGTTGCCCTTGCTTCTTTTTTGTCATTCCCGAAGGGAATCTGCGTTCCCGTCGCAGCCACGAACCCACGGAGGAGCCCACAATGCATCAGCGCGAGTACCGATTTTGGGTTTACATCCTCTCCAACCGCTCCCACACGCTCTACATCGGCGTCACCAAGAATCTCCGCACCCGGGTAGCCCAACATCGCCAACAATCACCCGGCACCCACACCGCCAAGTACAAGATCAACCGCCTCGTCTACTTCGAACGCTTCCAATACATCAACAACGCCATAGCCCGCGAGAAAGAACTAAAACACTGGACCCGAGCCCAGAAGATCGCCCTCGTCGAGTCCACCAACCCAACCTGGGAAGAACTCATGCCCGAAGAACACATCATCGCAGCACCAACAACAAACACAGATTCCCTTCGGGAATGACAAACAAAGAGCGGCAGCAAAGGTCTACCACCTTTAGCGTTTGGCTTCTGACTCTCTTGTTGTCATTCCCGAAGGGAATCTGCGTTCTGCCCGAAGCGCTTGGGTTCACCCGCAATGTAATAGCGAATCGCATCATCTTCGCTGAGGTTCAAGGGATGCCCACTAAAGGCCGAGGCTCCATCCAGAGTGCGATTCTGCTCCTTGCTGTCTGCTCCGAATCGTTGCTTCAAGGTTGCAAAAGCAAACCGGACGAGACCAGAACGGACGTGCGCAGTGGTGACTACAAGGTCATGATGCGCACACAAGAATTCCACCACTCTGGCAGTCTGAACGTAGATGTATGCGTCGCACCTGCAAATGACACCAAGTTCCCAAACAAACCCCTGCAGTGTTTCCTGCACGGTTACGACTTCTCTGACCTTCAGATCACATGGAGGTCGCCGACAGAGGTCGTCATCAATTTTCGGTGCGGCAGAGTAACGCAGTTCAGCAACAGTGCTGTTGTGAATGAAAATGGCCCAGCCCCGCAAGAGTTCTATGCGTTCTTGAATGATAGCTGCACACCCCACGACCGCTTCGGAGGTGTAAAGGAATGATGCAAAACCAACAACCCACAAAGATGTGGTCAGGCCATTTCCGCGAGCCCCTCAACCGGGTCACTATGCTCACACTGTTGTTGCTTCCTTTGGGTCACCTCAACAGCTTCGGACAACAACCTGCGCCGACATCAACATCGGCACAGAACACAACAGCCACTCCCGCAGCACTCGTCACCTTCTACTCCAATTCCATGTCGCTGGAGGGAGGCTTTCCTAAGCAGAAAGGTGCCGCCTTCAAGGGCAGGCTCTTTTCCGATGGTGACCAGATCGCCTTCATGGAACCAGGTCATTTCTTAACAATCAGCTTCGTACCAGGTCACTACACCTTTACAGCCAACGCTTGGGCACTCAAGACTCCGACCGGCGGAGCTCATCTGCAGCTCGATGTGCTTGCTGGTCAACACTATTTCATCGAGACAGCCTCGCGCGCCATGCCGGTTCCGTCATATTTCTCAATAAAGAAGATGACCTGCAACCAAGCGCTGAAGGACAACGCCGAGGACAAACCGCTCGAATCCAAACACGTGTCTGAGTCAGCAGCTCCGTTTATAGTCGCCGAAGTGTCCTTCCCCACATGCCCGTAACGGAGTGAACGAAGTGCAAGATACAACCAGTCATTCAAAGATGTGGTCAGGCCGCTTCCGCGAGCCCCTCAACCGCACCTTCGAGCAATGGCAGCGCAGCTTCCCCTTCGACTGGCGCCTCCTCCCCCACGAGGTAGCCGCCTCAAAGGCCCACGCCCGCACCATTGCCGCCGCCCACATCCTCACCAACGACGAACTCCAGCAAACCCTCGAAGGCCTAGACCGCGTCGCCCAACGAACCGAAAACTGGGCCCACCGCATCAGCGCCACCAGCGGCCAAATTGATTATGAGACCTCCAACGCCCAGGTAGGCGCCGCCATCGTCGCCTCCGCTCCGCAGGCCGAAGATATCCACCACTTCGTCGAGCTCGAACTCACCAAAGAGATCGGCACCCTCGCGCTCAAACTCCACACCGGCCGCAGCCGCAACGAGCAGATCGCCACCGACATGCGCCTTTTCGTGCGCGACGCCATCGACACCACCACGCACGGCCTCCACGCCTGGCTCGACGCCCTCCTCACCCTCGCCGAGCAGCACACGAATCCGCAAGCCACCGTCATGCCCGGCTACACCCACCTCCAGCGCGCCGAACCCGTCCTGCTCGCCCACTGGCTCCTCGCCTACGTCGCCATGCTCGAGCGCGACCTAAGCCGCTTCGCCGACGCCCGCGCCCGCATGAACTTCTGCCCACTCGGCAGCGGAGCCATCGCCGGCGCCACCCTCGCGCTCGACCGCCAGATCGCCGCCGACGCCCTCGGCTTCACCGCCCCCACCCCCAACTCCATCGACGCCACCAGCGACCGCGACTTCCTGCTCGACTTCGCCCAGGCCGCCAGCACCCTCGGTCTACACATCTCCCGCTTCGCCGAAGAACTGACGTTGTATTCCACAACCGAGTTCGGCTTTTTAGACTTGCCGGAGGCCTTCGCCACAGGCTCCTCCGCCATGCCGCAGAAAAAAAATCCCGACCTCACCGAACTCGCCCGCGGCAAGGCCGCCCGCCTGCTGGGTGCCTCGACCACCCTCAGTACCCTCATCAAAGGTCTGCCGCTCGCCTACAACAAAGACCTCCAGGAGGGCCAGGAGCAGGCCTTCGACATCGCCGACACCCTCGCCGGTCTCCTTTCCGTCCTGCCGCCCTTCACCCGCGCGCTCCAATTCCGCACCGCGCCCCTGCAGGCCGCCGCCGAGCACGGCTATCTCAACGCGATGGCCGCCGCTACGTACCTCACGCACAAGGGCTTACCGTTCCGCCAGGCGCACGAGGTCATCGGCCACGCCGTGCGCCTCGGGCTCGAAAAAGGGGTGGAACTCAACGCCCTGCCGCTCATCGAATTACAAGCGTTGTCGCCTCTCTTTACTGACGATTTCTTTGCCGCCGTTTCCCTCGCCCGCACCCTCGATTGTCACGACGTTCCCGGCGGCACCGCCCGTCATCGTGTCGTCGACGCCCTAAAGGAACACCGCATAAAACTTGCATCTGCACAGGCTTTTGGTGCATCTTTATGCATATCAGTCCGGAGCGCAGCAGGATTAACTCTGACCAGCGACGGTTCACCCTCGGAGGTGTCCCCCCTTGTCTGAACTCCTCACCCTGCATCTTGACGACCCCGCAGACTCCCAGCCCGACGAACCCGACGGCTCCCGCTCCGCGACCAACTTCGTCCCCCATGCCGCGCGTACGCGTACACTGGGCGCCCTGGAGCCTGCCCTGAGCTTGTCAAAAGGTCTCGCGTCTGAGACCCGGGTGTCTTCAGGCCCCGGCAACTTAGAGCAGGCCACCATGGAGCGAAGCGCTACACGAAGCCTCTCGCGCAGCGCGCAACTTCGCGTCCACAAAGCTCGCCTGCAGGACGCTCGCAACATCTTCGACCTCGTCAACTCCCTTTCCGGTGACGGCACCCTCCTGCGCCGCAACTACGCTGAAATCTGCGAGAACATCCGCGACTTCACCGTAGCCGAACGCCTCCCCGACCCCCGCGACCCCCACCTCACACCCGAGTTCCTCGGCTGCGGCGCCCTGCACCTCTACGGTCCGCACCTCGCCGAGGTCCGTTCCATCGTGCTGCACCCCGGAGCGCGCGGCCAGGGCGCGGGCGGCGCACTGCTCCGCGCGCTCCTCGCTGAATCCAAAGACCACGGCGTGCTCTCCACCTGCCTCTTCACGCGTACGCCCGAGTTCTTCGAACACTTCGGCTTCCGTGTCGCCGAGCGCAATGCCATGCCCGACAAAATCTACAAGGACTGCCAAACCTGCCCGCGCCTCTACGCCTGCGACGAAGTCGCCATGGTCCTCGGTCCCCTACCGAAAACCGCCGTCCTTGGCCCCATCCAGGTCAAACAACCCCAGCTCGTTCAAGTCCAAGCCCTTCCCACAGCCAACGGCACCTACGGTCGCTAAACTGGATGCCTCGGTAATCTCTGCCTCGTACTTACCTTAAGCGTTTCGTTCCAGTAAATATAGACCTGCTATCCAACGTTGGAGAGTCTCTTTTGGTCAGGCGAGCTGGGCTAATCATCAATCCGAACGCGGGGAGGGGCTCCTTTGAAAGCGTGCGCAGCAATCTGGTTCGTACACTCGAAGGACATGATTTTGAAGTTCAAATAAATACAACAACGCCGGAGCCTGATTCGGCTCGCACCTTGGCTCTTGAAGCAAGCAGATCATGTGACCTGGTAATTGCATGCGGTGGAGACGGAACGGTCCACGGGGTGCTTCAGGGAGTAGCCGGAACTTCGGCCACGTTAGGCGTACTCCCCTTTGGTACCGCGAACGCACTCGCACGCAATCTCTCGCTACCGGTAAACCCCATTCTGGCTCTTGAAAAGCTTCTTAGCTTTAAAGCTAGGAAGATTCCTTTGGGTTGCGCGGAAACCTCGGTAGGCAGCCGATGGTTTACGGTGATGGCCGGAGCAGGGCCTGACGGTAGCCTCGTACATGAAATGCAGCTCGCTGCCAAAGCTCGCATTGGAAGGCGGGCCTACTACACCGAAGCGGCTCGGCTTTTCCTGACACGCCGCTTTCCGGTATTTCAGGTGGAGTACAAACTGGTCGGTTCATCCCACTGGGAGAAGCAATCGGCAGTAGCGATGATGGCTTCTCGGATCTCAGATCTTGGGTGCTTGTTCACAGGCCTTACAAAGACGTCCCGCCTTCACCATTCCTACCTGCGGATTCAACTGCTTCGAGCGCCGGCTCATCTTGCCTTTCCCGCCTGGATATCCTTTGGAAAGATGGGATTTGAAACGGTCAATCCTTGGCTTACCAGCCTTGAGGTTGAGGAACTTCGGTGTACGCCCCTCGACTGGGGAAGGCCGGTGTACGCGCAAGTAGATGGCGAGGCCTTCGGACCCTTGCCTCTTTCTGCGAGCATCGTGCCGTCAGCCCTTCACCTCCTGATGCCTGAACGATGACACTGTCGCCGCTTCAGTGAGTACAAGATTGGCCAAGGCTAAGGAGTCTGGCTAAAGATCAAGCACAGTAGGAATGCCAAAGTCGTAAATGGGTAACGCCAAATAGCTGTGAGGATCGCAGCGGCTAGAAGTAGCACCTGTACCCAGGCCGGTGACTTGTCTATGGCTCTTATCATCACGCCCGTACCAGCCATGCTCTCACGCCTCCAGGAGCTCTATGGTGCTGCCACCCAGAAACCTTCGCGCATCAAGAATCGATGCTGGACCGCCGTCTCGAACGCCCAGAACGTGGTCAGGCAAGCGAATACCAAACGCCAGAGCGAAATTTGTGAGGCGTTCGCCAGAACAGAAGTACGGCCAAGATCCGTATGACGATAGTCTCAAGGGTAGTTGAGAGCACCAGAACGTTGGTCATGCTTATGACTGACTACCCTCTCACAGCCTTTCACGTTGTGACGCCTCCAGGTAGAAGCGCATCTTCTCTACAGCTAAGGGCTGGCAATGACGTTTTTGACGCGACGGAGTGTCGTGTAAACGACCGTCTTAGGAGCACAAATGTTCGCAGCTCCACCCGAGCCGCCACAAAGTTGATTCTATGGGGTAGCCGGAGTGCCTGAAACGCCTGGAATGACCGTTGTTCCAAGCGTTGATATTAGATTTTCTGGGCTCCGCTTGATTTCTCTATAACTACATCCAATGAAGCTTTTGCCTTGCAAGATCCTGTTCCGAAGCATGGGAATCCGCAAGCTGCGTCTCGGCAGTAGCCCGGTGCAAGTAGATGTAAGCAACTTCGGGGTCAGTGGGAAAGAGGACCTGCGTAGCAAGTCTGACCGCTTCTGAGAATTCTGTGAGGGCAGGTTCGGCCTGATGAGCATCTAGCAGCGCAAGTCCATACTCGTCATGGGCGATCAGCCGTTCTAAGTCATCGCTAGCCCGAGCCTGCTGAACATCATGGAGCTGCTGCTTACATAGCTCTGCTGCTCCTGCGTCATGGTGCGCGTAGGCAGTAAGGCAGGGGAAACCAAGAGTCGGAGACAGTTGTTTCGCCGACATCATTGGCACAGGCTCAACCGTAACTGCCCCATTGCTGAAAGCGAACGTAGCCGCGTTGACGATCTGAACGGGAAAGCAATTGACGAGAGCCGGCTTGAAATGCCGCTGCCGAATGGAAGGAAGCGCTGATTCCTGCATCTCTCGAGAGCCACCCGTGGCCTTGGCGTCCATGATGCGGCCATTTGCTCCACGACGAAATATGACAAGCACCGCGCCTGAAGCTCCCGATACAGGTACTGCCGGAACCTGGGTGGCGCTGGCGACAACTGCGGGTGCAGCTGAGGAATACTGATGAGCGAGGGGTAGGTCTTGTCCTTTTAGAAGAGGCGAAGGAAGAAGCACAAGCATGGCTGCGGTGATAACAAGCGCACGACCCAAGAGATCTCTCCTGAAGATCAGCACCACTCAAGCATGAGTATCGTCATTAGCAGGTATGTACCCCAGCCGTCCACGACAACTCCGGTTGTCGTTACAGAAATGTATGCACTCCTGCTCGATCCATTCGCACCTTTCACCGCGCGCAATAAATCTCCGCCACCTCTTCAACCATCACGCGCCGACCAAACAGCCCACTCAAACGCTCGCTCGTAAGCAGCTCCTCCTTCTCACCATCCGCCACAATCCGCCCCTCCTTCATCATCACTACCCGCCGCATCTCCGGCAAGACATCGCTCACCTGGTGTGTCACCAGCACGATGGCCGTCCCCGCCCGCACCAGCTCACGCAGCATTGCACGTAGATCTGCCTGCGCCGCTAAGTCCAGCGCGTTCGACGGCTCGTCTAGCAATAAGACCTGCACCTCTCCCATGGTCCCGGCTATTGCCCGCCCGATCATGATCCGCCGCTGTTGTCCAGCCGACATCGCCCCCACAGGCCGATCCCGCAACGTCACCGCACCTACCTGCTCCAGAATCTGCTCGGCCCGTGCCCTCATCGCCGCCGTCACCACAAGATGCGGCCAAAGCGTCGAACTCGAAAAGAACCCTGTCACAATCGCGTCGAAGCCGCTCGTGCCGAGCATCGCTTTGCCCGGCAATTCAGCCGAGACCACACCTATCCGCCGCCGCAACTCGGTCACATCCCAGCGCTCGCGTCCCAGCAGCGCAATCCGCGTCTCCGGCCGCGGTAGCGGATACAGCTCACAGGTCAGCACCTTCAGCAGCGTCGACTTGCCGCATCCGTTCGGTCCCAAAAGCGCAATCTGCTCCCCCTGCTCGATCCGCAGAGAAAGATCATGCAGCACCACCTCATTCCCGCGCGCGGCATACACATGTTCCATCACGGCAATTGGCGGGCTGCCGGCGATTAACCCAGTCCTCGTACTCATTGCCTACGCCGAACCCTGAAAAAGACACCAAAGATGCGCGTTCCCGCCTGAAATGAGGCCTTCAGGTTGCCCGATACCTTCGACTCCCCGCCGATCCTGCAGCGGTACGGCAACGGAATCTCCCGGATGCGCAACCCCTGCTGCACGGCCTTGATCTGCATCTCGAGGTTCCATCCAAAGGTCATCTCGTGCATGCCCATCGTCTCCAACGACGTTCGCCGGATCGCACGAAACGCCGACATGTCCGTATAGCGGAAGCGGTACAGCAGCCGCACCAGCGCGCTGATCAGATGCGCCGCAAACATTTGGCTCGGCAGCATCGAACCCGGCGCCCGCCCCGCGATGCGCGACGACAGCACAAAATCCGCCTCGCCTGCAGCGATAGGGTCAACCAGCTTTGCCATGTACTCCACCGCATCGGCTCCGTCGCCATCCAAAAACACCAAAATCTCACTTGCGGGCAGTGCCGCCGCGACACCCGCGCGCATCGCCGAGCCATACCCTCGCGGCGCTTGGATCACACGTGCACCAGCCTGCGCCGCCAAAGCCCCTGTTGCATCCGTGCTACCGTTGTCGACCACGATGCACTCCGCGATCCGCGCCCAGGGCATCGAAGCCACAACCTGGCCAATGGACTCGGCTTCATTGAGCGCCGGGATGATCACTGAGACCACGGGACGCCTTTCCTCTGTCGCGTCGTTCAAAGTACGGCCACTCCCTCCCTCGTTTCCGCAAAGGGTCTCGCTCCGAAGCGCACACGGGAGCATAGCCTGTCCCACAAGCCCCACCGATCCAGAGCCCACTCCAGCGCGAATGACACCGCGACGGTGGCATACAAACACTTGTTGAGGAAGAACATCTGCGGCCCCGGTGCCGCGAACCTTGTCGTGTAGCCAAAGAAGAAACCCAGCACGTAGGTAAACATCGGCAATCGCGGCACGAGCACCAGCAAAGGCACCAGCCACAGGTTGTACCACGCATAGTGTGGTGAAAACAGCAGCATCATCGCAAACGATAGCATCGCCGCCGACCGCAAGAACGCCGGAACACTCTCCGCCCTTCCATGCGCCGGCATCCCCTCTACCGTGGCCTCACGCCAAGCCCACGATGCCAGCCCGCCCAGCACCAGCGCGCATAACCCAAGAAAAGCGCCCTTCGGCACCTGCGCGAGCCCCGGCAACGTGTGTACATAATCCAGCAGAAAAAATCGCGATCCGCTGTCGATGCCCTCTTCCTTTGTATATCCAGTCAAAAACCCGAACACTCTCCAACCCACCGACGCATACGCCGCATATCCGGCCACACAAACCGCCGCCAGCGTCGCCGGCATCTTCCAATCGCGTCGCTGATAGAGCGCCGGCACGAGCACCAGCGGGTAGAACTTTGTCATTACCGCCAAACCAAGGAAGAAGCCTGTCAGCACCGGCTGGTTCCGCCAGCGGAACAGCAGCGCCAACGCAAGAAACGCGCAGATCACCGCATCCACATGCCCCGCATTGCCCACCTCCCAAACCACCAGCGGACACCATAACAGCAGCAGAATCTCCTCCTTTGGTCGCCCGAGCCGCGGCAACAATCGCGCCAGCGCCACCCCGGTCAGGCCCACAAAGGCCAGCATCAGAAGCTTCATCGCCTCCACCGTTGGTGCGAAGTACGTGGCACACCAGAAAATCATCTGGGCTACGGGCGGGTAAATCGTCGGCGCGTAATCACGACGATTGATGTTGTCGAAAATCTCCTGATTGGGTTCGCGCAAAAACGTCAGCGCCGCGTTACCCGGCACATAGCGATACGGACTGATCTGTGCATGCTGCACAATTCCATCCCAAACATAGCGGTAAATGTCGGACGATAGGTATGGATCGGCAAGATAGGTCATGGCATACATCGGCACCGCAAACCCTACAACAATGCCGAAGGTCACCCGGTCGATCGGCTGCGTGCGGACCATCAACACCGCCCCAAGATAGATAAGGACCGATAGCATCGACACATTTGCGTGGCCGATGTTGTAGTGCCCGATTTCTGCGACGAACTGATGCGCCAGCGCCACCAGCGCCAATCCCAGCACACACAGCACACCGTTCGTCAGTCGCGCATCGCCTTCCTGCCAACGCTGCACCAGCCGCCGCACCTGTGCCACCCGGGTGCTCATTGTGTCCCCTCTGCCCCGCTCCCGGTGGCCCCCGCCTGTACCTGTCCATCCCGACGATCGCGACGGTTCAGGTAGTCGCGCAGATACGATCGCGTGTGACGCGCATCGTACCCATTGACCCCATACATCGCGGCGAAGCCGGGCCGCTGATCCGACAGCAATTCGTCCTCCAACACCCGGAGCGTCGCCGCGTCGTCAACGTCGTACCAGGTCGGCAACTCCACGAGCTCTATACCCGCCGTCCGCACCCCTTCCACCGTCTCCGCGTACACCGCACCCGTGCTCCACGTGATGCCTTCAAACGGCTCCGCATGAGCCTGCTTCAACCCGATCAGCGTGTAGCCGCCATCCTCCGAGCCGGCCAGCACCACCCGATCTCCCGGACGGTGCAGCGCCGCCACCGCCCTTCGTAGCACCTCCGTCGGCAGTGTCGGGGAATCCGAATCGATTAGGCAAATAGAGCCAAAGCCACAAGCCAGAATATCGGTAGCCGCGCACAGCAGCCGCTCCCCAAAACCGTCCCCACGCTGTGCAATCAGCGCGAATCCTGCGGGCAACAGGCCGTCAAATGCCTCCTCATCTCCCACAGGCGTGTAACAGACAAGCCCCGCCGCGGAGCCCTCACCGGCCACCTGAGCAATGCTTTCTGTCGTATCCCGGAGAAAGCAGACATTCAGCGCCGCTGCTTGTTCCGCCGTCAGCGGCGGCTGCAGCCGTGTCTTCACCTTGCCCGGTCGCGGCGCCTTCGACATCACAGCCAGAGCGCACAGCCGTGAGCGATCAGCTTGCGGCGCAGCAGCGGGATCCAGCACAGGGTACATCGCTTTCGACAAACATAACTCCAGTCCCATCAACGATCTATGGCTATCAATTCAGCTGCGATCCATCATAGCGGCTTCTGTTCAGGCGAACAGATCACGAAGGTAAGTCCCCGAAGTTGTACCTCGCTCAACCAGTCACTCTCCCTCGAAGCCACGATTCCAATGCACAATCACCCGCGTCTCGCGCTCAAACCCCAGCACACTCACGCTGCCCGTACCCAACGTAAAGAGCCGCCCATCCACCGCCGGCCGCCCAATCCACCGCGCCGCCAGGATGCGAAGGATATGCGCGTGCGCAAACAAAGCCACTCGCAGCGTCTCGTCCTTCCCATCACCTTTTTTGCCATCCCGCGGTGCAGCCGGGAGACCCATCGCACGTTCTTTGCTCGCTGGGCTGGAATCGGAGGCGTCTGTTTTTTCCACCACCGCCAACGCCCGATCGATGACATGATCCGCCCGCACTCCTACAGCCTCCACTGGCTCTCCCCCTAGGATCGGGTCGGTCCATACGCTCCACTGCGGCCCATGCACCTTCCGCATCTCCGCGGTCGTCTTGCCCTCGGATTCTCCATAATTCCACTCCTGCAGGTCGTCCACGGTTTGCATTACGTCCCCAAACCCAGCCAACCGGGCCGTTTCCTGCGCCCGCTGCCGGGGACTGACCAACACCGCCGTAAAGGCCTTGTTTTTGAAAAAATCCTTCAACTCCAAAGCGCGCTGCCGCCCGTGTTTCGTCAGCGGAATTTCCGTAAAGCTCGTGTGCGCTCCACTCAAACTCCATGCCGTCTCCCCATGCCGTACGAGCCAAAGCTCCGTCATCCCGTGCACCCCCAGCCCTGATTCTTTCACCTCGATGGCCGTGGACGAGCTCCCATCTTCTCCTTCCGTACTCCCCAGGTCTGGTACCCGGCGCGGCTGCTCCTTCCGGATAGGCGCGCACCGCGCCGGTATTTTCTTTTCAGGCCGACCGCAGTAGCCGGCTTTTGTAAAGTCCCGGTCGCAGCTCAAGTCCCATACAGCCACCGCTCTCTTCCCGGCAACATAACCGCCCCCAGACCCCGGCGCATCACAGGAGCAACTGCCTTTCATGCTCACTTTCTAGCTCAGCATGGAAGGCGCCTGACTGGAGATCATTGCCATGAAGATCATCTGCCTTGAAGAGCACGCGCTCGACCCCGCGATCGCCAAAGCAACGCGGGACGCACAGTTTGCGGAAGCGCCCTACATGGCGGACCTCGAAGGCCCCATCCAGGACCAGCCCGACAGCTTCCATGATGATCGTCCGCATCTCGCGCCCAACAAAATGATCATGGAGCGCGCTGCCGATATGGATACACACCGTCTCGCGCAGATGGATCAGCACGGCATCGACATGCAGATCCTGTCCTATAGCAATCCCTTGCAGCTTGCCCCAGTCGTCCAGGGCGTCGCACTCACCCGAGCCGCCAACAGCCGCCTCGCCGAAGCCGTGCGCTCCCACCCGACGCGCTTTGCCGGCTTTGCCACACTTCCCTGGCAGGATCCCCAAGCAGCCGCCATGGAACTGGAACGTGCCGTCACGCAGCTGGGCATGGTCGGCGCGCTGCTCATCGGCCGCCCCGGTCCGACCTTTCTCGACGATCCCCGCTATGAGCCGGTCCTGGCAAAACTGAACGACCTGAAAGTGCCGCTCTACGTGCACCCAGGCGCTCCTTTGCCCCAGGTTCAACAGCCTTATTACGGCGGTTTCGACAACGAGGTCACCGCACGTCTCTCCCTCTTCGGTTGGGGCTGGCACAACGAGGCCGGCGTCCACGTTATCCGCATGATCCTGGCCGGCGTCTTCGATCGCTTTCCCAACCTCCAGGTCATCAGCGGCCATTGGGGTGAAATGGTTCCCTTCTACCTGCAGCGTCTGGACGACGCCCTGCCTCTGGAGATGACGAAGCTCTCCCGCACAATCACCGAGACCTACAAAACGCATGTCTACGTCACACCCAGCGGCATGCTCAACCTGCCCCACTTCGAGTTCATCCACAAGGTCCTCGGCGCCGAGCGCATCCTCTACGCGGTCGATTACCCCTACTTGACCCTTACCGGGGCCCGCCGCTTCCTCGAGACGCTTCCCACCTCGCAGGAGGATAGGGAAAAGATCGCCCACGGCAACGCCGAAGCTTTGTTCCGCATGACGTAGTCCCGACGCAGAACTTCTCCTTCCCTTCGCCCAACCTTCGCTTATCCTACAAGGATGGACTTCCAGCTCGTCACCGAGTACACCCCCCAGGGCGACCAGCCCCGCGCCATTGGCGAGCTCGTCTCCGGCCTCGAATCCGGCGACAAGGACCAGGTTCTGCTCGGCGTCACCGGCTCCGGTAAAACCTTCACCATGGCCAAGGTCATCGCCGAGGTGAACCGCCCCGCGCTCATCCTGGCCCATAACAAGACCCTCGCCGCCCAGCTCTATCACGAGTTCAAACAGTTCTTCCCCGGCAACGCCGTCGAATACTTCGTCTCCTACTACGACTACTACCAGCCCGAGGCCTACATCCCCTCTGGCGACCTGTACATCGAGAAGGAATCCACCATCAACGACGAGCTCGACAAGCTCCGCCTCTCCGCCACCCGCTCCCTCTTCGAACGCCGCGACAGCATCATCGTCTCCTCCGTCTCCTGCATCTACGGCCTCGGTTCGCCGGAGGCTTACTACGGCATGCTCCTGCTCCTCGAAAAGGGTCAGAAGATCAAGCGCGCCGACATCACTCGCCGCCTCGTCGAAATCCTCTACGAGCGCAACGACGTCGACTTCCGCCGCGGCACGTTCCGCGTCCGCGGCGACATCATCGAGGTCTACCCCACCTACGACGAGAACGCCTTCCGCATCGAGCTCTTCGGCGATGAGATCGAAGGCCTTTCGCAGATCGACCCGCTCTTCGGCACCGTCAGGCAGAAGTACGCCCGCCTGCCCATCTACCCGAAATCCCACTACGTCGTCCCGCCCGACCGCAAAAACGCCGCCGTCTCGAACATCCTCGACGAGCTCGCCGGCTGGAGCTCCGAGCTCGAACAGCAGGGCCGCATCGTCGAGTCCCAGCGCATCAACCAGCGCACCCGCTTCGACCTCGAAATGATCAAGTCCGTCGGCTACTGCCACGG
>CAXSZS010000012.1:0-75627 GCA_964242495.1 uncultured Acidobacteriaceae bacterium | reverse complement strand
AGAACTAAGAACTAAGAACTAAGAACTAAGAACTAAGAACTAAGAACTAAGAACTGAGAACTGAGAGCTAAAACCTAAACCTAAAACCTAAGACCTAGAACCTCAGACCTGAAAACAGAGGCCTGAAACCTGAACCTGAACCTGAACCTTAGGCGTCGGCGTCGGTGCGGCGGAAGACTAGAGCCGCGGCGCCGAGGAAGAGGAGAGCGAAGCCGAGCAGGGTGGTTGTGTGGCGCAGGATGGAATCGCCTGCAGGGGCGTAGCCGATGGTGTGCAGCATTAACAGGGACAGGTGGTACGACGGCAGGAAGGGCGCGACGTGCTGCAGCCAGTGGGGAAGAAGGGTGATCGGCATCCAGAGCCCGGAGCAGTAGCTCATGGGTAGGTAGATCATGTTGACCACGCCGGGGGCGCCGTTGGGTGGCAAGACCATGGCGAGCAGCAGGCCCATGCCGGCAAACGGGATTGACCCGGCGACCGTGACGAGGAGCATGCGGCCGTACTCGGCGACGGTAAGATGGACGCCGGCCAGGCCCATGCCCAAGCCGCAAAGGACCGTGACGATGACAAGTGAGAACGCGATGGCCATGGCGCAGCGAGCCGTGAGATAGGCGAAGGGCGGCATGGGGCTGGCGCGTTTGAGTTCCAGCCAGCCGGAGCTGCGTTCAAGCGCGAGCCCGACGCCGATGCCGAAGAGCGCCGCCCCGACCATGCCGAAGGCGGCGTAGCTGGCGAGCAGGTATTTGGCGACGCTGGCGCCGTCGTGGAGCGTTGCACCTTTGTTCACGGCACCGAAGAGCAGGTAGAAGAGGGCGGGAAAGCCGACCGTGGAGAGGGCGAAGGCCTTGTTGCGGAGCGCGCGGCGGAGTTCGAAGTGGATTTCGCGGAGATAGAGGCGGAGGGTGCGGGGGAGTGTGCCGGGTGCGGTAGGGGAAAGCGGGAAGGCTGAGGTGGCCATGGGCATGTCTCCGGGTGAGGGTGGTTGAGCTGGATGTGGATGGCGGCGCTGGATGTGGTGGTGGTCCGGGCGAAATACAGAGGTCCTTCCCCTTCGACAAGCTCAGGGTCAGGATGACACTTTTAGAAAGCGGATTGGCTTGGCTAAGGGCGACGCCGATGAAGCCGGGGTACTAGAACTCTGTGGCGGTGAGGGCGAGAAAGGCGTCTTCCAGGGCGGGAAGCGGGAGGGCGGAACTGGTGAGTTCGAGGTCGGACAGGGTGGGGTCGAGCGCGAGCAGGATGCGCAGGGTGAGTTCGGGGGCGGTCGTGGTGAGGCTTGCCCGCGTGCCGGTGTGTTCGAGCTTGCAGACTTCAGGCAGGCTGCGCAGTTGGTCGGCGGTGAGGGCCGTGCGGCAGTGAATCATTTTGAGGGGGGATGTGGGTTTGGTTGCTGCGGGCGCAGTTGGTTGTGATGAGGGAGCTTCGGCGTGCGGGACGCGGGCGGCGCCATGGGCTTTGACTTCGGCGGGCGTGCCTTCGCAGACCACGCGGCCCTTGGCGATGACGACGATGCGGCTGGCGAGGGCGTCGGCTTCTTCGAGGTAGTGCGTGGTGAGGAGAACGGTTTTGCCGCGGGCGGCGAGGGCGCGGATCTGGGTCCACAGGCCGCGGCGAGCTTCGATGTCGAGGCCGACGGTGGGTTCGTCGAGGAAGACGAGGTCGGGGTCGCCGGCGAGGGCCAGAGCGAAGAGGACGCGCTGCTTTTGCCCACCGGAGAGCTGGCCGAAGAGGCGGTTTTCGATGCCTTCAAGACCGGCGATGTGGACCAGGTCGGCCACCGGCAGCGGGTGGGGGTAGTAGCCGCGAAAGAGCTCGAGGTGTTCCGAGACTTTGAGGGTTTCGGGCGCGCGGCCGACCTGCAGCATCGCACCGGTGCGGAGGCGGTTCGTGGCAAGGCGAGGGTCGCGGCCGAAGATGGCGACCGTGCCGGCCGAGGGCGCGCTGAGGCCGAGCATGAGCTTGACGACGGTGGATTTGCCGGCGCCGTTGGGGCCGAGGAGGGCGACGATTTCGCCACGGGCGAGAGTGAGCGACAGGCCGTCGAGGGCGAGGACGCCGTTGCGGTAACGCTTGGTGACGGATGTGAGGGAGGCGACGGGGGCGGTTGTGGTCGCCGGTGTGGCTGTGGGTGGGGGTTCGAGGACTGCGCTCATGGCTCGCTCCTTTGTGCTGACAGGAATGAGTATGGGCGGTGGGGCTGGGGCGAATGGAGTGTCGGGCGTCAGGGAAGTGGGGTGACGTTTGTCATGGGGAGCTTGCGGATGTGAAGAGCACCCCATCCTTCGCGATGAAGCCGCGAAGGATGGGGCACCCGGGTCGTGGCATCCGGAAACTGCGGGTCTCTCCACTGCGCAGACGATGGAACTGTCTGCTTCGGTCGAGATGACACAGCTAGCTGATGACATAGCTAGCTGATGACATAGCTTGCTGATGACATAGCTAGCTGATGACATAAGTTGCCGGTGACATCGCTTGACCTATGACACAGCTAAACCAAAGTAGGAACGATTAGTGCTTTTTGGGTTTGGTGGAGGGTTTCAGGGTGCCGACGATGGCGGTGCCGACGGGGCTGCCGAGGCCGGTGCAGGCGTCCCAGCCGGGGCCGGCCTGGAAAGCGCCGTTGGTGCCGGAGACGATGTCGCGGAAGGCCGTGCTTTCTTTGGCGGCGTAGAGTGCCGGGTTGAGGAAGCCGGCACGGGTGCCGTTGGCGGCGTTGGCGGCGGTGATGAGCCCTGCCCAAAGCGGGGCCACGGCGCTGGTGCCGCCGATGACCGTATTTTGGCCGTCGACGAGGATTTTGTAGCCGGTAGCAGGGTCGGCGTTGCCGGCGACATCGGGCAGACCGCGACCGCCGGTGCCGGCAGGGGGCGCGGGAACGCCGGCATTGGTTTGCCAGCTGGGCAGCGCGAAGACAGCGGAGACGCCGCCGCCGGTGGCGCCCTCGTTGTCCGCGAGCTCATTCCAGACGGTTTCGCTGGTGATGGTGGTATTCGTGCCGACCAGTTTGGTGCCGCCGCAGGCCAGCACGTGGGGGCTGGAGGCGGGGAAGTCGACGTGGTTGGCGCCGTCGGTGACGCCGTCGGTAGAGCCGTTGTCGCCGCAGGCTACGGTGATGGTGATGCCGAGCGCGGCGGCGGCCTGACAGGCTCCGTCCATGGCGGTGAGGGCCTGGCCGGTCCAGCTGGACTCGGGCCCGCCCCAGCTGATGGAGATGACGCCGGGTCTGCGGGCGGTGTCGTGGACGGCCGTTGTGATGGCGTCGAGGAAGCCCTGATCGGTGTTGGGGGCGAAGTAGACGGCGACGGTGGCGCCGGGTGCGACGGCCCCGGCGACCTCGATGTCCAGCATCACTTCGCCGTCGGCGCCGTTGGGGTTGCCGGGCTTGCTTTTGCCTTTGTCGACCGAAACCGCCGTGACGATGGGCGGGTTTTGGCCGATACCGCGGAAGTAGGTGGCGATGTCGGCTGCTTTGAAGCCGCCGCCGAGCTCGATGAGAGCAATGGTCTGGCCGGCACCGCCGGTCGTCGGAAAGCCGTACAGCCCGGCTACGCCGACGGGGGTGTAGGAGATGTTGTTGGCGTGCGGAATCGCAGTGCGGGAGTGCGGCTTGGCCTGGGGGCGGTTATCGAGGCCGAGGACGGCGGTGATTTGGCCTTCGAGTTCTGCGGGGATCGTCAGCGCGCCTTCGCGGACGCGCAAGGTGCCGTGGCTGGTCTTTTTCTGGCTAATGGTTGTGCCAAACGCCTTTTCGAAGGCGGAGACCGAGCCGGTGAGCTGCACCGTGCGCCGGCCGGGGTGCAGGTCGGGTTCCACCTGCAGGCCGTACTCTTCGGCGAAAGCTTTCACCAGCGCTACGGCGGCGGGATCGGCACCATGCTGGTCCGCGAACTGCTCGTGGGTGAGCACGGTGGTGCCCAGGGTGGCGGGATCGATGGGATTTTTGGCCCGCACGATGACAGAGATTGTCAGATGCTCATGCTGCGGCAGTACCTGGGACGACACCACCTCCGGCGTGGCGAAGGGCAGACGCGGATTGCCCTCCGTAACAAAGGGTGTGCGTTCACTGCCGGGCAGGGAAACGCGGCGTTCCTCGGCGAAATGAGTGCTGGGCATGATGTCAGGCCTCCTTAAATGACCTGAAGGTAGGATGCCTGCGTCTGCGTCATTTTTGTGCAACGTGGATTTGGATGGGGCCGGAAACGCGGCGAGTCGCGGTTCAGCGCGGAATCCGGACTGGAGTTGTCGTATATTCAGAGAAGGCCGTTGTACACGCAGAACAGGCTCCCACCTTTCCTTGGCCGGTCGATGGGAGCCCGTCACAGAAACGCAGCCATGACGCCGCGCTAGTTTCATTCTAGGCGGACGGTCTCGTGCTGTCACGAGGTGCTATGCTTTTCCGCTCCAAGCTTTGTTTCCTTCCTTTTTTGTTCCTTCCCAGCCTTGTTGGTATAACGGCGCAGGTCGCGCAACAGGTACCTGCGAGCACAGCGGCGCGCAGTCTTTCCGTGCAGGTGCTGGACGTGCAGGGCACCCCTGTCGGGGGTGCGGTTGCGCGGCTTCAGGCGATCGCACATCCTGAACGTGTTACCGAACAGGGCACGGCCGATGCTGACGGTCGGCTTAGTTTTCCGGTGCAGTTGGGCGAACATTACCTATTGACCATTGAGGGACCCGGTTTTCGCTCGTTGGCGGTGCCTGTGGCGGGTGGCGAGGCGCTCGCGCCACTGCACCTGGCGCTGGCCGAGGTTGCCGAACAGGTGGAGGTCAACGACACCCTCGGCGTAGGGGTACTCGACCCGCAGCAGACCGAGGCTGGGCTTTCGCTCGGCGAAGGGCAAATCGCCGCTGTCCCGCTGAATGGGCGAAGTTTTACGGACATGCTGGCGATTACGCCAGGCGTGGTGCCGGTGAGCTCGGCACAGCCCGGGGCTGTGGTGATGAGCGGCGTGGCCAGTACGCCGCCTTCGGGCAATTTGAATCTCGGCGCGCTTTCCGTCAGCGGTCAACGGGAAACGGCCAATACGTTTCGTGTGAATGGCAGCGATGTGCAGGAAGATGTCAATATGGGCATTGCGATCGTGCCCACGCTGGATTCGATCGCGGAACTGAAGGTGCTGACTGACGGCTTCGACGCGCGGCTCGGCAATGGAAGCGGCGGCCAGATCCAGGTGACGACGCGCTCGGGCACCGACCAAATGCACGGCAGCGTGTATGACTATTTCCGCAACACGGCTCTGGACGCGCGCAGCTACTTCTCGTTGACGCGGGCGGCGTTCCATCAGAATCAGTTTGGGGGCACGCTGGGCGGCCCGGTGCCGCGGAGCCGCGTGAAGCTTTTTGGGGACTACCAGGGAACGCGTCAGACACAGGGCATCGATACCGGCCAGATTGCGGTGCCTTCGCTAATGAACCGTACGGGTGATTTGAGCGACAGCCTCGGTGCCCTTACCGGCACAGTGCATGGCGACAGCTGGGCGCAGTCGTTGGGGACGCGCCTGGGCTATGCCGTGCAAAGCGGCGAACCCTACTACGCTGCCGGCTGCAACACTACGCAATACAACGCCATGCTTGGTACCGGCTGTGTTTTTCCCACAGGAGCGGTGCCGCAGAGCGCGTGGTCGGCACCGGCGAAGGCGCTGCTTGGCTACATTCCCCTGCCGAACACGGGCACGGGCACCTTCAGCACGGCGAGCGAAGCGGAACGCGTGCGCGACGATAAAGGGGCGTTGCGCCTGGATGCGCCCACACGGTGGGGCCAGCTCAGCGGGTATAGCTTTGTGGATGATTACAACCTGCTGAACCCCTACCCGACCTCGCAGGGCGGGGCCAGCGTGCCGGGTTTCAGCGCGCGCAACCAGGGCCGGGCGCAGCTCTACGCCGCCAACCTGACGACGCCGCTCGGTGCGCAAACCGTGAACAATGCGCACCTGAGCTACATGCGCAATGCGGCCACGGTAGGACAGCCGGTGGGCGGACAAAACGTTTCCCTGGCGGCTCAGGGTTTTGTCACAGGTGCCGGGTCCGCAGGCATCGTGCCGCAAGCTCCACAGATCGAGGGCGTGGAGAATCTGGTCTTTAACAGCTTCACCCTGGGCACGACCGTTACCGGCCTGTCCCAAGCGGAGAACCTTTTCGAGCTCAACGATGATGTGACACATGTCTTCGGACGGCACCTTGTCTCCTTCGGCGCCGGCTTTCACGCCGGCCAGATCAACACGCACCCGAATGTCTACGACAACGGCAGCTTTTCCTTCAGCGGCAGCGAAACGGGGTTGGATTTTGCCGACTTCCTGCTGGGTGTCGACACAAGTTACACGCAGGGCGATGGCCAGAACTTTTATAACCGCAATCATTATCTAGGGCTGTATGTGCAGGACAGCTGGCGCGCAACGAACACATTGACCTTGAACTATGGTCTGCGCTGGGATGTGCTGCCGCCCTGGTCGGAGAAGTACAACCAGCTGCTCAGCTTGAACCCGGAGGTGCAGTCGGTTGTATTTCCCAATGCTCCAAAGGGCATTCTGTTTCCGGGCGATCCAGGCGTTGCGCACACGATTGCACCGACGCGGTACAACAACTTTGCGCCCCGGCTCGCCGGCTCCTGGGCGCCATCCCGCTGGCACGGCAGGACGGTCGTCAAAGCGGGATATGGCGTGTACTACAGCGCCTTTGAGGGGCTTTCCGCCGGCATCATGAGCGGCAATCCGCCCTATGGTTTCACCGACACAACACCCGCACCGACATTGTTCGCCGAACCGTTCCGCGAGGCCGACAATGGGCAAAACCTGGGCCAACGCTTTCCGCTGCAGAATGTGCCCTTCGGGGCAACCGCGGCGAACCCGGTGACGACGGTGAACTGGGCGAACCTCGAGCCGCTGACGGGCATTCCCGCTTTTTCAACAAACAATGTGACGCCCTACAGCGAAAATTACACCTTTGGCGTGCAACAGCAGATCGGCGCGCGAACCACTGCCGGAGTCAGCTACGTGGGTACGCAGGCTCACCATTTGCTGGTCATCCAGGAGGTCAACCCGGGCGACCCGGCCCTTTGCCTCGCCCTGAGCCAACCGGCAACCCTGGCTGCGGGGTCTGCCCTTTGCGGTCCATTTCGCGAGAGCAGCACGTTCACCACCGCGAACGGGACCACGTACGGGGGCACGCGCTCTGCATTTTCCAGCGACTTCGGCAGCGTGAATTTGCAGAAGACGATTGCAAATGCCCACGACGATGCTTTTGAAGCCAACGTGCAGCATGTAAGCCGCGACTCTTTTGTGCAGCTTTCCTATACCTGGAGCAAATCGATCGACCAATCGTCCAGTTTGGCGGAAGCGGTGTATCCAGATACCCCGGTGAGCGACGCCGGCCTGAGCCGGGCCCTTTCCGCGTTCGACATGCGGCACAATTTTAGCGCGGTATACCGGTACACGCTGCCGCTCGAGCGGCTTGCGCCAAACCGACCGCGCGTGGGTCGCGGCTGGGAGGTGTCGGGCCTGACGCGTTTCGGCACCGGTTTGCCGGTGACCCTGGTCAACAACAACGATACCTCGCTCCTCGGAACAGCGCCCAACGGTATCAACAATAACGGCATCGACGAGCCTGCCTTTACACCGGGAAACTTGCGCCTTCAACACCGTCCCGGCGCGTTTGCCTTCGATACGGGGCTATTTTCGTTGCCGGCGCTGGGAACGCTCGGCAATGCACGGCGGCGCTTCTTCTCCGGGCCGGGCGTGGACAATACGGATGTGGCGATTTCGAAGACGACACCCCTTTGGGAGAACACGCGCTTGGAACTGCGGGGCGAGGCGTTCAATGTCGTCAATCATGGGCAGTTCTTCGGGCCCGCGGCGGTGCAGGGCAACATCTCCGCCGGCAACTTCGGCCAGATCCAAACGGCGTCGCCTCCGAGGCTGATGCAACTCTCGGCCCGGATTGCGTTCTAGGGACCGTTGGAGTGAGCCAGGGTTCAAGCCCCGTGGTCTTCGGTGTACGGATGCAGGTACATCGGCGACCACGAGAGGACGGAAGAGAGATACGGGGCTGCTACATGTATTCGACGCCGTATTGCACAGGAATCTGGGTGAAAGCGATGCGGGTGGGGGCGGAGTCGCGCGCCGGCAGCATGCCCGCGAAGTGAACGGTGGTGTGGCCGAACTTTAAGTTCAGCTTATCCATGGTGGCGGAAAGCTCGTTACGGTGGCCGGGTTCGTCGAAAAGCCGCTGCGGCAGTTCGGTTTCGGGCAGCAGGTTGCGCAAGGTTACGCCGACGAAGAAGGGTTTCTGGTGCTGCGCGCTCATGGGCCGTTGCGCCCAGATGCCCCGTAGCGCCTCGAGCAGCGAAAGCGTGTCCTGACAGGGGCGGAAGCGTGCCTCCATGCCCCAGGCCGTTTGTGTGATGCCGCTGGTGTGCTTCTTCACCTTGCCCGCATGCGCCGTCTCGGCTGCTTGCTGCCGGGTGAGGGAGTATTTGATGGTGACGGCCAGTGTGCCGGCGTGAAAATGCTCCATGCGAAGACGCATGGCCGCCTTGTGGATCAGCTTGTGGGCCACGGCCCAGGCCCCCTCATGCGAACGGTGGTCCGGACCGAGGACATGGGAGTGCCCGAGCGACTTTTGCGCTTCGTTTGGAACGGGGGCGCCGTCGTCGCCTGTGGCGTGGCCGCGCAGCCAGTGATAGAGCCGGTCGCCCCAAACGGAATCCCAGAGTGCGTGCATGCCGGGCCGGTCGAGGGCAAGCAGCTCGGGCATGGTGCGGATGCCCTTCTTGATGAGCCGCTGTTCTGTTTTCGCACCCACGCCGGGCAAGTCGCGCAGTTCCAGATGGGCGATGGCGCGGGGGAGCTGGGAGGGCAGCAGTCCGATGAGGCCGTCCGGCTTTTGCATATCGCTGGCGATTTTGGCGAGATAGCGGTTCGGCGCCATGCCGATGGAGCAGCGCAGCGTGCTGCCGACGTCGTCGCGGATGGCCCCCTTGATGGCGAGCGCCAGCGCGCGGGCCCGCGGCGGCTCCTGTTCACGGCCGATCAGCTCGCAGACCATTTCGTCAATCGACGGCGTGTGGGCGACCGGGCAGATGCGTTCGATGGCGTCGGCGATGTCATGCGAATACTTCGCGTAGACCGAGTGCGAGCCGTTGACGAAGATGATGTCCGGGCAGAGCGCCTTGGCCTCGCCCACCTTCGTGCCGGTCTTGATTTTGAGCGCCTTGGCTTCGTAGCTTGCCGCGATGATTGTGCCGGTGTCGGCCATGGTGCCGACGACCGCTGTGGGTTTGCCGCGGTACTCGGGATGGAGTTCCTGCTCGACGGAGGCGAAGAAGCTGTTCAGGTCGATGTGGAGAAAATGAAAGCGGTCCTGCTTTGCAGGCAGTGGGAGCGCGGGGTCGAGTTGGGCGGAGTCGGGCAATAAGCGCTCTTAGTCATTTTATCCGCGCCACAAAATGAAAGGGCGAAAGCCGCAGCTTCCGCCCCCTAACCTGATTTACACCTAAGATTTAGAACTCCAGCCTAAGCTGAAACTCTGTTGTACGTGGTGCGCCCTGATTGTAGGTCCCAGATTGCCGAGTGACGCGGAAGGGATTAGTAGTGACCGTATCGTTCGGACCATTCAAATAACCGGCACCCTGCACACCGAGATCTCCGTTATACGGTGCGACGTTGGGGTTTCCGCTCGAACCGCCGAAGTTAGCGAAGTTGCCGACATTGTAGAACGCGATTCGTGGCGTGAGCATAGCCGACTCACCGAGCGTGTGCACGTAATGCCCGAAGCGGATGGGATAGCCGAACGTCGCGTCGACTTGCCGGAATGCGGGCTGAGCCAGAGCTGACGCCTGTGGCAGAGTGGGCAGTGTTTGCAGAACGCCACCCAAAGCCGAAAGCTGACCTTGCGTAAATAGACCCGCATTGACGAGCGCCTTACCAGCAGGGCTCAGTTGGCCAGCGTAGGCACTGTTGTAGCTGTTGATGAAGCTGCCAAGGGACCCTGGCTTAACCCGGTGCATGTAATCCCCTGGGAGACTGCCTGGAACCAGATCACCAACAGTTCCGTCTCCGGTCACGTCCGAGGTGAAGATTTCGGAGTTCGGGTCCGAAGCATCCAGGGTCAGATTGGCGGGTTGTGCGGAGAAGAAATGACCGATCAGCCCGATTTCCGGACCATATTTCGTTACGAAGCTGCCCCCGAAAGAAACTTCATGTTTGCGGTCGAGGCTAGCGCGACCGATGTACTGGCTCGGATTGTCGTTGTCAAAGGAACCGTTGCTGAAGAACTGGTCTGAACCGCCGGCGGACGAAGAGACGATGCGGGAAAGATTGTAGGAGACCTGAAAGTTAGATCGTTCGATACCGGGTACAGGACGTGAGGTCTGTTCGCGGAAAACCACCTGTAAGGCGTCATAGCCGGAACGACCGATCGGAAGAAGCACGTTGCCACTGCCCAGGTTGGGATTGAGACCTGGGAAGGCCGCTCCTGTCGCAACCATGTGTCCTTGTGCCGTTGCGCTGTAACCACTCAGGTATTGATTCCCAGAATCCAAACCTTTTTGGGCGAAAGTATCGATCGTCGCTCCATTTGCAATCGCGCAGTTGATTGAAGCTGCACCGAACCCTTGGGGACACGTCGGAAAGGTTGCTACTGCATTCATGATCGCATTTTGCGCCGCAGCGGTGTTGAGATAGCGAGCGGCTCCGACATGATTGACATCCTGTGTCTGAGCAATCTTCAGCGTACTGTTATGAACGTAATCCGCTGCAATTGTGCCCCCTTTGAAGAGTTCGCGCTGGACACCGAAGTTCCATTGCTCCGCGTAAGGCGTGCGGTATGGAGGAGCGTAGAGTCCCGAAGCATCGCCGGTCGCCCCGATGTACCCTCCGTTCTCAGACAATGCGTTTGCTGCCGAATTTTGTTGGTATTCGCCCTGCAAAGCGATGGCATAAGGTGCAGCAGCTAGAACAGATCCGCCGCATATTTGTGTGATGGAGCGGTTGACACCACCAACAGTGGCCGATTTGATGATTGTTCCATCAGGCTGGCGGAGCTGTCCGGAGCCGCAGATTGACTGATCGTTGAAAAATGGGCCACTCTGCAAGAGACTGGTACGTGCATTCGTTGTGTTGTTGAAAACGTCCCCTTCATGAAAGATACCGAAGGCGGCACGGAGGACGGTACGGCCTCCTGGCAGACCATAGTTCAGGCCGATTTGAGGATTGAAGTCGGCATAGGGCTGATGTACTGGAGCATTGAAATCACTTCGGAATTGCGCCAGAGTTGCGTTTGTCGGTAGATCCTGGTTCGCTCGATCCGTGTCGACGCCCCAGCGTAGGCCACCGACAATGGTCAGGTTCGGCGTGATTTTCCAAGAATCCGCGATATAAGCCGCTTCGCGCCAATCATGAACACCGCCACCGATAAGTCCAAAGCCGGAATTTTCAGTAAAGAAGCCGAGGCCGTTCCCAAGGACAATGGAACTCGCGTGGTAGCCATTAATTGGATCGGACGGGCAAGCGCCAGTTACAGCTGGATTGGCGCAGTTCGCCAACACCGTACCGGCTGTTTCGCGGACGCGGGGTGCAAGACCGAAGAATGCAGCGAATCCACCACCTAAAATGTAGTTCAGCTCATAGCCGTATCGAACCGTATGCGTTCCCTTGGTCCAGGAGCCGTCATAACGAAACTGCTTGTCGCTTTGAAATGTGCCCTGAGGAGCCAAATCGTTGGGACCGGTTTCAAGACCTTGTACTACGTTTTGAAAGGTGATTCCTGGTAAAAGATTGATGGGGGCGGCTGTTGAATCATCCGAGATAAGGTTGTGAAACTTCTCGTAGCTTCCACGAAAAGAGTGGGTGAATCGGCCGAACTGAAAATCGGCACCGCCCGCGATGCCAGGGGTGTTGTCCCGGTTCGCATATACCTCGAATACGTTTCCGCCATTACTCGCAATGGAGTTGACGTTATAGTTACCGCGAACGAAGTAGTGGCCACCCAGCGGTCCGTTGTAATCCAAGCGGATAGTTGAGTAGGTTTCCCGGTAGGGAGAAGGAATAGAGAAGCCGTTGAACTGTGGAAATGTGGAGCCTACCTGGGCGGGTTGCGAGGTGTCCTGCTTGATGCGCTCGGCATTCCCGAAGAAGAAAAGCTTGTCTTTGACAATGAAGCCGCCGAGTGAACCGCCGAACTGATTGCGCTGAAAGGGAGGTGCCTCGCCAAATTCGGTCGCAAACAGCGCTCGGTAATCTTGAAAGTTGTAGAACGCTTCGCCGTGGAATCGGTTCGTACCGGACTTGGTGGCCACGAGAACCTGTCCTGTCGACGTGATGTCTCCCGAAACGTCCTGCGTTGAGCGATTGAGCTGGAACTCGCCGATTGCACCTTCGGAGACGTTGAAGATGGTCGTACCCACCGTCTCATCAGTGATGTCTTGGCCGTCCAGCAAAATGCGCGTAGTACGCCCAGAAACACCGGACACGGAAAGAGCAGAGTAGCCAGCCTTTGTGGGATCGAATGATCCGCCAGCCTGCAAAACGACGCCAGGTTCGATCTGCGCAACATCCAGGAAGTTTCGCCCGTTAATAGGGAGACTTGCGATCTGTTGAGCGGTAAGAACATCACTCACGCCCGCCTGATCTCGGTTGAGTTGCACGGCTCCTGCCGTCACTTCAACAGTTTCAGTAGCCTGACCTACTGTCAATTTGAACGAACCTGGCGTTGCAGTTCCGACCCGAATGACCGTCGAAACGCTAAGGCCCTCAAAGCCGGGGGCCGTTACATTCACCTTATATGTGCCCGGGTTGAGGGGTCCTACGGAGTAGTATCCTGCACCATCCGCTTGCAATGTGCGGGTGAAACCGGTGTCGCTGCCCAAAATTGTAATCGATGCTCTGGGCACAGCGGCTCCACTTGAGTCAGTAATTGTGCCTTGAATGGATCCGCCACTTGTAGATACAACCTGGGCGCTCGAAATTGTGAATGCAGGAACCAGTAGAGCAAGCGGAACGAGTTTTCTCATAGCCATCCGATTTCCAGGTTAGGGAGTTGTCTACGTCACTGCACGTTAAGAGCCAAATGAGAAGCGCTCGGTAAGCGACTGTTTGTGCCCGTAAGTCGTATAAAACCTTCAACGAGAGGAAGAAATCTATGATTTCCCGGATAATAAATTGGAAGGTACCTCGTTGACAGCACGAGCATGCCTTGTAACGGAAAGGGATCGCGTAAAGCGATCCCTTCTTGACTCCACCATAAACTTGGTTAGGCCTCGCTGGGTTCGGGGCCGCGGGTGGGGGTGGTGGGAGGCTTTACGTTTACGGCGCGGCCGGTGCGGGCGCTTTCGTAGATGGCTGCCATGAGGCGGTGGTCTTGCAAGCCTTCTTCGCCGGGGGTGTGGGGTTGTTGGTTTTTTAGGACGCATTCGGCCATGTGGTCCAGTTCGGCGGCGAACTGGTCTTTTTCTTCGATGTTGGGCTCCATTACGGTTTCGTGGCCTTCCAGGAGGCGGGAGGCACGGAGCTTGATGCCGGTGTATGCGAAGGCGGGCTGCAGCTCGGCCCAGCTTTCGGAGCCTTCGAGGCGGGCCCACTGGGAGCGGTGTGCCGCATAGCTGGTGTTGCAGCTGGCGAGCAGGCCGGAGGGGAAGCGCAGGGTGAAGTTGCAGCCGGCTTCGACTTCGGTAAAGCGCGGGTCGCCGGCCGGCTGGACGGTTTGGCCGAAGACCTCGACGGGCTCCTCGTTGGACCAGAACCGGGCGGCGTTGAGGCAGTAGAGGCCGACGTCGGGGAGGCAGCCACCGCCGGCGAGCGCACGCTTTTGCCGCCATTGGGTGGGGTCTCCCTGATTTTGTGAGTTCGTGGCGATGAAGGAGCGCAGCGTGCCCAGTTTGCCCGATTTCACCATTTTGACGATCTCGCGGTTCATGGGCTCGTACTGCTGGCGGTAGGCGATCATCAGTTTGACCTTGGCCGATGTACACGCGGCGATCATCTTTTCGCATTCGGCGGGGTCCGTGGCCATGGGCTTCTCGCAGAGAATGTGCTTGCCCGCTTTGGCGCCGCGCAGGGTGTATTCCATGTGCATGCTGTTGGGCAGCACGATGTAGATGACCTGGACCTCAGGGTTTTGCGCCAGCTGATCGTAGTTCGCATAGGTGTAGAGCGAGGACGGCTTGATGCCGTACTGGCCGGCGATCTTGGCGGCCTTTTCCGGCTCGCCGCTGACCAGGGCGACGGGCTTGCAGAGTTTGGAGCGGCCAAAGGCGGGCAGGATCTGGTAGATGGACAGGCGGCCGAGGCCTACGATGGCGAAGCCGACGCGTTTGTCGGCCGGTTCGAAGGGACCTGGGGCGTTTTCGGGGGCGTCGGTTTGCGTGTCATGGATCTGGGAGAGTTGGACGAAGTCCTGGCCGTTGGGCGCTTGCGTTTTGGTTTGGACTTTCTGCTGTACGGATTCCTGGGCCGCTGCAGCCAAGGGGCTGAGGCCGGCGGCGGCGAGCAGCCCTCCGGCTCCTTGCAGGAACTGCCTTCGGCCGAGGGCGCCGTGCGGGGTTTCCGGGCTGGAGTCTGCGGGCGTGCGCGATAGCTTGACGTTCGAATCGGGAGTGCTCATGCCGTTTCGGATGCTGGATGGAGGGAGCATGTGGCTTGCGGCGATTTACAGCACTTCCCAGAGGTGATGGTTCCTGCGGGCCTGTGGAGCCGGCCAAACTGCAGGTCTCTCCACTCCGCTGCGCTTCGGTCGAGATGACGCCGAAGAACGGAGGTCAGGTGCCCTCTGCAGAGGCCAGTCCCCTGTGGGGCGGGAAAAGCCCTACAGCTTCAGGAACTTGCGCTTCTGCTTTGGATCGAGCTTCAAGGTGAAGACGAAGCGGGTGTGACTGGAAAATTGGCTGATGAACTTGTGCTTGGATTGCACGCCTTCCTGTTCCGCCCAGAGCTCGTAGTCGGTTTGCCCGGCTAAGTTGGTGAAGTGGAAGTAGCCTTTGCTATCGGTGAGATAGCTTTTGATGGCCATGCTTTTTGGGTCTTCGAGGTAGACGATGGCGCTCTCGACGGGCGCTTTGGCGTGGCTGACGACATTGCCTTCCACAAAGCGGACGAGGGGGGCCGGGGGCTGCTTTTTACGCGGTTTGGCATGCGCCGCAGTGGGCGCTGCGGTGAACAACAGGACCGTGAGAGCCGCGAGCAGCATAGGTAGGAGATCAGGATTCCCCTGGAAACGGAAACGGGATCGCCGCTGGAAAAGCCACCGGGAGCGGCGCTGGGAAACTGATGCGGGACGCAACGGTGCGCGATAGATTACAAGGGCCGAGGAGGAATAGGGAAAAGGCAAGCTACTCGTCCTCATCCTCGTCGTCGCGGCGACCGGCGCCGGCGTCTTCATCGTCGTAGCCCTCGCCGTCGACGGCGGCGATCTCAAGCGGGTCACTGGAAATGATTTCGAGATCTGCGCCGCATTCGTCGCACTGTACGATCTCGCCTTCTTCGACGTCGTCCACATCGATCACAAGTGGGTTGTCGCATTCCGGGCAAACAACAGACATGGGTAGAACTCCTCGTGCTGGGAAACGGCGGCTAGTACGATGATGCCAGTGGTTGAAACGGGCTTCCCTAGTTCTAGCGGGGAGGCTGCCGTCCGTCAACATGGGACGCACGAAGCGCGGTTGCGGTTTGATGCGCGAGGAAAGAGTGTGGGGATGAGGCGAAAGTTTTGGGGGCAAGCGCTGGTGACGGCGACGCTGATGACGGGAACCGGCTCTCTCCAGGGACAGGTACCAGCCGGGGCTGTTCCCGGCTCGACTTTGCCGGGGCAGGTCCGGCAGGCGGGGCCGATTGACTTGCCGGGATCGGTGGGGCCGATGGGCGGTGTGCAGGCGACCCTCGGGGCGGACCCGCAGATCGCCGCGGCGTTGAACGCCATCTCGCCGGACACGATCCAAGCGGATATTGCGAAGCTGGTCTCTTTCGGGACCCGCAACACGCTTTCGAGCATGAGCACGGACCTGCCTGCCGGACAGGGGATTTTGCCCGCCGCGGACTGGATCGAAGGGGAGTACCGGCGGATTTCGGCGGCCTGTGGGGGCTGCCTGGAGGTGAAGCGGGACGATTTTGTGCAGCCGGCCGGTGAGGGCCCCCGGGCACGCATCAAGACGCCGACGCGATTGGTGAATGTATACGCCGTTCTGCACGGCACGAGCGACAACAAGGCCGCGCCGTGGGTGCTGGTGACGGGACACTACGATTCGCGTGCGACGGATGTGCTGGACCCGAAGACGGCCTCGCCGGGCGCCAACGATGATGCGAGCGGGGTGGCAGTGTCGCTGGAATGCGCGCGAGCGTTGAGCAAGCTGAAGCTGCCCGGCACGATTGTGTTTGCGGCCGTGGCGGGCGAGGAGCAGGGGCTGTATGGGTCGCAGCACCTGGCGCAGCTGGCCAAGCGTGAGGGATGGCCGCTGGAGGCTGTGCTGAACAACGATATTGTGGGCGGCGACACGACGCCTGCGCCTGCCAGGCAGCCCGTTGGGCAGCCTGCCGGGCAATCAGGAGAGCCGCCACAAGATAAACGCGCGGTGCGGATTTTCTCGGAAAGCGTGCCGGCGAGTGCCACGCCTGAGGCGCAAAAGCAGATGCTCGGCCTGGGCGCGGAGAATGACTCGCCGTCACGGGAGCTGGCGCGCGCGATTGCCGAGCTTTCGCCGGCGTATTTTCCGAATGGGACGTTGCAGCCGCCGGCGCGCCATGGGGTGCGCAGCATGATGATGCGGGTGATTCCGGCATTTCATCCTGTGCTGGTGCTGCGGCGCGACCGTTACCTGCGCGGGGGCGACCACACCAGCTTCAACGGGGAAGGCTTTGCCGCGGTGCGCTTTACCGAGTGGCGGGAGAACTTCGATCATCAGCACCAAACCCCGCGGGTGGAAAACGGCGTGGAGTATGGGGACTACCTGAAGTTTGTCGATCCGAGCTACGTGGCGAACGTGGCGCGCATGAATGCGATGACCCTGGCTTCGCTGGCAGAGGCGCCGAGCCCGCCGCAGTCGGTGCAGGTGCTGACGCGCGCGCTCGATAACAACAGCGAACTGACCTGGGAGCCAAGCGCGTTTGCCCCGCCGGGCACCACCTATGAGGTGGTGTGGCGCGATACGGACGAGCTGCTTTGGACACACAACATGAGCGCGGGCGCGGGGACGCGGCTGACCCTGCCGGTGAGCAAGGACAATGTCCTGTTCGGGGTGCGGGCGGTCGCGTCCAATGGACAGCGGTCGTTGCCGGTACCGCCCTTGCCGGGCCGGTAGGATTTCGGCCAGGAGTTTTAGGAGTTTTCGTGGCATTTCGATCCAATAGTCCCATTACTGTCTCGCTGCCGCCCTTTCGCGGGGTCACGCGGCGCATCATTCTCATCGCCGTCGGCACCTACTTCGGGTTGCTGGTACTGGGGATCGTTTCGCATGAACTGGGCGCGCTGCTGAGCAATTTTCTGTCGCTTGTGCCCTTTCTTGCCTACAAGCTGATCTGGCAGTTCATCACATACCCGTTCGTGAACGTGGGTCTGTTTGGGGTTTTGTTTGCAGCGCTGTCTGTCTGGTTTTTTGGGTCGACGCTCGAAGACGAGCGCGGCTCGCGCTGGCTGGGCGAGTTCTTTCTGGTCAGTACGATCGGCGGCGGTGCCCTGGCGGTCGCGATCAGCCTCACGATCGGGCGGCAGGTGGTCGGGTTGTTTCCGACGGAGGTGGCCTCGGGGCTGTGGCCGTTTTCGCTGGCGCTGCTGCTGGCTTTTGCGCGCTTGCACCCTGATCAGGAGTTGAACTTCAATTTCATCCTGCGGGTGAAGGCGAAGTATATTGCGGCGATTTATCTGCTCGTTTACCTTGCCATTGCGCTCTCGTCGCACCAGCGCTTCGACGCGCTGCTGGTGCTGACCAACGCGCTCAGCGGATGGCTGTTTTTGCGCTTTGTGCCGCGGCGGGGCGTGCGTGCCTCGGCGAACGAAGGGATGTACGGCCTGCGCAATGCGTGGGTGCGGGCGCGGCGGCGGCGCGCGGCGAAGAAGTTTTCGGTCTACATGCAGAAGCAGGGGCGCGAGGTGCAATTCGATGAGAGCGGGCGGTATGTGGACCCGGAGGGGAAGCCGCGCGATCCGAACGGGCGTGATCCGAGCGACCGGCGATGGATGAATTGAGCCAAGTGCGCTTCGGGTGCAATCCCCGGCAGCAAACTGCAGGTCTCTCCGCTGTGCAGACAATAAAACCGTCTGCTTGGTCAAGATGACAGAACTACCCCCATGTGAGCACGACGCTGAAACCAAGAATTTCGATTGAGAACGAATGAAGAACCGTGGCAACGCGAGGGCGATGCGATTTACCAAAGTTAGAAAATGCGCCCATGATGCGAGGCACTGGATTGTTTCGCCTTTGGTGTTGACCTTCTTATCGCAGACTCCGGCGGTTTGTGCAGCACAGGTTTGTAAGGTGCCGGATCTGAGTCAGGCTATCTCCACGGATCGGCCGTCGTTTACGAACGCGAGCACGACGGTGCCTTGCCGCACGCTGCAGTTTGAGAATGGGTTGAATGAGACTGCCGTGCAGGGCCAGCAAAGTTGGGATCTGCCGGAGACCTCGGTGCGTTTTGGGGCTACGACGAAGACCGAGTTACGTTTTACCGCGCCTGATTATTTCTGGAACGCGCAAGCTGGGGGATCGTTTGCGACGGGCGTGGGCGATCTGGCGGTCGGGGTGAAGCAACAACTAGGCCCGGTGCGCGGGTTCGATGTGTCGGCGATGGCGACGCTGAGCCTGCCCACGGGCGCGCAATCGGTGTCGAGCCATGGGTATGACGTAACCCTGCAGCTGCCCTGGTCGCATAAGCTGTCGAGCCACTGGACGACAGCGGGCATGTTCACGGTGGCCTGGCCGACACAGAGTGGGCAGCACAACGTGACGGGACAGGTTACCGCGCTCTTTGACCGCGCACTCACGAAGGCGTGGGACGGCTTTGTTGAGTATGAGGGCACCTTCCCCGGATCCGGCGGGCCGCAGCACATCGTGAACTTCGGCACGACCTACAAGCTGACGAACAATCAACAGGTGGACGTGCGTGGTGGCGCAGGCCTTTCCGCCGCGGCGGTGGATCACTTCGTGGGAGCGGGGTATTCGTTTCGCTTCAACCTGTACCGGGGTCTTTGAGCGACGAAGCAGGCCCAACCAGGATGCGAACTGCAGGCTTTCCATGACGCAGACGATGAGGCTGTCCTGCTGCCACCCGAACGACAAGGAACCGTCATTTGGGCCCTGGCGCTCCGGTCGAGAAGACGAAGCATACTACTGAAGCGAGAACAGCTCTAAGCAAGGGGAGCGTGCGATGCAGAGACGGAAGCTGGGAACGTCTGGACTTGAGGTGGTGCCGTTGATGCTGGGCGGCAATGTGTTTGGATGGACGGCGGACGAGGCGAACTCGTTCGATTTGCTGGATGGCTTTGTCGACCGCGGGTTCGATTTCATCGATACCGCCAATGTGTACAACGTGTGGGTGCCGGGGCACGTGGGTGGAGAGTCGGAGACGATTTTGGGCAAGTGGTTTGCCCACAGCGGCCAGCGGGACAGGGTGGTGCTTGCGACGAAGGTCGGCATGAAGATGGGCGATGGCAGCGAGGGGCTGCGGAAGGCAAATATCTTAAAGTCGGCGGAGGACTCGCTGCGGCGGTTGCAGACCGATCGCATCGATCTGTACCAGTCGCACAAGGATGATGAGGCGACGCCGTTCGAAGAGACGATGGGCGCATATGACGAGCTGATTCGCAGCGGCAAGGTGCGTGCGGTGGGGGCGTCGAACTACACCGGCGCACGGCTGACCGAGGCGCTTGAGGCGGCACAGAAGCAGGGGCTGCCGGTCTACACGACGCTGCAACCGGAGTACAACCTGTATGACCGCGGAGGCTACGAGACGGATCTGGCGCCGGTGGCGGAGCGCTTCGGCCTGGGGGTCGTTCCTTATTTTTCGCTGGCGTCTGGGTTTTTGACGGGCAAATACAAGTCGCTGGAAGACACGGAAGGCAAGAATCGCGGGTCGCGGGTGAAGAAGTACTTTGATGACCGCGGCAAGCAGATTCTGGCGGCGCTTGCGCAGGTGAGCGAGGAGACCGGCGCGGCACAGGCTTCCGTTGCCTTGGCGTGGTTGCTGGCGCAGCCAACGATTACGGCGCCGATTGCGAGCGCGACCAGCCGGGCGCAGATGGACGATCTGTTCGCGGCGGTGGAGCTGCAATTGACTGTGGCGCAGGTGGGCACGCTCACTGCGGCAAGTGCGTACTCGCCGGTTCCGGCGTAGGGGCCGTCAGGGCGCGGACGTGGTTGTCTGCGTCGATGCGGTAGCGGTAGCTGGCAGCCGGGGCGGCAGATGCGTGCTTTGCCTGCGCGGGGTCGTCATCAGGTGGACGGAACTCGAGGCTGAGGGTGTTCTCGGTGGTGGCCAGGCGGGGAACCTGGCCGCGGGTGTAAGGCTGTTCGAGATGCCAGACGATGTGGGACTGTGCGGGGTCGATGGAGGGCTCGAGCAGGTCAAGGTCGAAGCGGCTGGCGGTGGCGTTTGGACCGGCGTTGGGGCTTGCGTTGTTGCTGGCCGTTGCCGCGCAGCCGGGCTGGCCGTGGGCAACGGCGAAGCGCCAGTTGCGCTGCACCGCAAAGCCGGTAAGGGGTGTCAGCAGGATGAAATCGCCATAGGCATCGGCGACGGTGGTGTAGTGCGGCGCGCCCCAACGGAGGACCTCGGTCCACTTCGCGCCGGCAGCGTTTCTTTCGGCTTTGAAGACGAGCAGGAGGTTGTCGTCGCCGCACTCGATGGTGTAGCGGAGATCGACCTCGAAATAGCGGGGGGCGTTGAAGAGCGGGAAGACCTGTACGGTGAGATTGGAGCCGTAGGCACCGGTTTCTTTGTGGTTGGTGATGACGTCGCTTTCCTCCGCGTCAGGAAGGTTCGCGTGGAAAGCAGTGGCGAGGGTTTTTTCGAGTGACTCCGGGGTGTCGTTGGCGCCGGCACAGGCGAAGACGACTCCGGTTCCCTGCGCGAGCGCGTTTTTCCACTGGGCCAGGGCTGCGTCGACGACCGGTGGAACCTGGGGATCGTTGAGATTAACGGCAAGGCTGCGGAGTTGGCGGCGTGCCGTCGATTCCGTTTTAACGGCAGCAGATAACGGGGCGGGCGAGCACGCGCTTTGTGCGAGACAGGAGATGGAATGGAAGGCTCCAAGGCCAAGGATCGCGAGGAGCACAATGGAGGGACGCATTGCCTTAGCGTAACGCGTTCGCAGAACGAAAGTAACTCTCAGGGGTGACGAAAGAGAATAAGCGCACTTGGACAGATGCTTCTGGCGGGTTATCCGAGACGAAGCGCTCAAGTATCGGTCGCCAAGCCTGACTGTTGGGCCTTCAGCCCTCGTCCGCATGGGTCTTTGTGACCTGGGCCTTGCGACCCAGGCTGTTATGGAACGTGCTTTCAGGGCTACAGGGTGGCGATCTTTTCTTTGGCGGCAGCGACGGCAGCGGCGGCTTTTTCGGGGCCCTGGGCTACGCCTTCTGCCGTGATCACCGTGATGTCCTTGATGCCGAGGAAACCGAACACGTCACGCAGGTATTTTTCTTGATGATCGTAGGTTTCCGCCGGAGAACCTGGACCGTACTGGCCGCCGCGAGTGGAGATGACGACGACCCGCTTACCGGCGCACTGGCCTTCGGGGCCCTTGGGGCCGTACTTGAAGGTGGTGCCGGGGATGCAGATCATGTCGATCCAGGCCTTGAGCTGCGAGGGAACGCTGAAGTTGTACATCGGCGCGCCGATGAGGACGAGGTCGGCACCGAGGAACTCTTCGAGGATCTTCTTGCCGGTTTCGAGCTCCTGCTTCTGCTCGGGCGTGACATTGGGGACGTCGTCGCCGTAGCTGCGCAGGACGGCGTTGTAGTGGCGGAGAGAGTCCTGGACAAGATCGCGGTAGATGTACTCGGCGCCGGGATTGGCGGATTTAAGCTGCTCGGCTGCCGCCTGGGTGAGGGGGCGGCTGACGGATTTCGGGCCGGTGACGCTGGAGTCGAGGTGCAAGATCTTCATGGATGGTATGTTCTCCGGGCCCGTGTGCAGGATGCAGCGAAGGCCATTGTGAGTAGTTTACGGGGCGACTTGAGCTGCCGATGATGTGGGCGTGAATGAATGCGCCACCCCGCTTTGTGCTGACGGCGTATTTGCGGCAGGGAAGCTGGCGAGGCGCGGCCAGTGTTGCGGCTTGCAGGTGGCGGGGCCGCCGGTGTCGTCGATAATGTTGCGGATGGCGCCGTACTGGTTCAGGCAGGTGGTGATCATGTCGTGGAAGCGGACGCCGGGGGCGGCGGGGACCTCAATGGCGCGGGTGAGAAAGACGTCAGGGTAGGTGAAGACGCTGTAGACGCCGAGGCCCCAGGCCTCATGCTGGTGGACGCGGTCGGCGACCTTGTAGGAGGCCCAGCCTTCGGTGCCCGGCGCGCTGGTGAAGGCGGCCTGCGTGGGTGGATCGTAGGGGATTTCGGATTGGTAGAGGTAGCTGCGGCCGCGTTCGCCGTTCCAAAGCACCTGGAATTGCTGGTGGTGTTCGACGAAGAGGCCGTAGGCGGTGACGTCGTTGCCGTTGACGACGAGGCCGTTCTGGCTAAGGTTCTTATCCCAGCCGACATCTTGGCCGTGGTCCGCGCGCCAGATCCAGGTGTGGTCGATGAGGGTGTCATCGGCGTTGACTTCGAGGTTGCCGACGGTTTTACCGACACTGGCGCCGCCTTCGCGGAAGAAGACATCCTGCACGACGATGGGGTTGGTCTTATGCGGTGCGTGGCTGCCGGCAGGGCCGATCTGCATGAGCACCGGCGACAGCGTGGGGCCGGCGTCAATGAGCAGGCTGGCGAGGATGAGGCCGTCGACGTCGGCAGTGAGCACGGCGGCGGTGCCCTGCGTGGGGCGCAGGGTGGCGAAGCCCAGGCCGAGCACGACGGTACCGGGATGCGTGACGCGCAGCGGTTCGGTGAGGTCGTAGATGCCGGGCGTGAGCAGGAGGTGGCGGCCCCCCGCGAGCTGCGCGTTGAGGGTGCGGGCGGAGTCGCGGTCCGGGTGGGCGAGATAGAACTGTGAGAGGGGAATGTCTTTGCCGCCGTCCGCCCCATTCGCACCGCCGCGCCAGCTTACCCCGGTGCTTTCGGTCTTGACCGGCGGCACGTGGACGCTCCACTGACCGGTGCCGTCGACCTGCAGAAAGGGTTTTTCGCGGACGACGGGGGTATGGGCAATTTCGGTATAGGCGGGCTTGGGCCAGGTGCCGGCCGGTGCGTGCGGCACGCCGACGAAGACCATGTTCCAGTTGGAGCCGGACCAGCCGGTCCAGTCGCTGTTGCGGGAGATCCACTGCTGCTGTGTTCCGGAGTCGACGTGGCCGTCGACGAGGGTGTCGGCCATCCAGCCGCCGGAGACCCAGCCGTGGTTTTGGTGCAGCGCGAGATCGCCTTCGACGTGCATGCGGCGGAGCAGGACGGCCTGCGAGACAGCCCACTGCATGGTGCCGGATGGGATGCTGAGGGCGGGGTCGCCGGTGGGGGTGACTGCGAAATTTTCAGCGCTGCGCCAGAAGGTGCAGGTGGCGTTGTTTCTGGGCCGGCTGGCATCGGCGTGGACATTGCCCGTGATGTGCACGGCGTCAGGCGAGGCGCCGAGGCCGCGGACCTCTGTGTAGAAGCCGACCGGCACGTCGAGGTGGTAGTCGCCGGGCAGGAAGAAGAGGGCGTTGCGCTCGGAGCCGAACTCATTGTGCTGCTGCGTGGTGTAGACGCGATCGATGGCCGCTTGTATCTCTGCCGCGGGCTGCGATGGGCGGAAGACCAGCACGTTGGGGCCGAAGTCGGGCTGCTTTTGCGCGAAGCTGGGGAGGGCGGTGAGGCTCAGGAGAATGGCGGCAGCGCGGGATGGAATCGACATGTCTGCAACAAAGTACAGCAGCGGAGGAAGGTTTGTCTTGGAAGGGTAGGGCGTTGATAGCATCTCGCGTGTTCAGAAGCTCTCACGTCACCTGCGCGTTGCCGGTGTTTGTAGCTCGATGCGGTAACCCTTGGGTGGGTAGAACAGCGTAGGATCCGGATCCTTCAGCTGGATGTCGATCAGGCCCGTATAACTGCTTTCAGGGCTACCTCGGCGAACAAATTCTCTAAGCTCAGGGGAATACCAGGTTTCGGTTGACGACTTCTTCAACTCGCCGTGTTCAAGCCGACTGGTGCTCACACGTATACGGCGAATCGTGAGACCGTTCATCATCACAGGCGTGAGCTTCTCAGTTTCTTCAGTGATGTCCCCGTTTTGGCTTATCCCCTCAGGCATGGCTTTCACTACGATTTCAAGAAGGTCTATTTCTTTGTACCGCAATGTCTGTGGGCCACATTTCACCATTGCGACGCGCATGTCGGATGGCATCTCCACGTCAGTCGTCGGCTGCGTCCAGTTGAATTCGCAATGGGATACCGGATCCGAAACGAGGACAGTTTTTGTCTTTATATGCTGTCTCCCATCCAACGTAAAACCTCCAGTCTCTGCATCAATACGGGTCCGTCCGAAGCGATCACGCGCTTTAGAAGTCATGGATTCATGTCTCAGCATCTCGCCAGACGAAGGCAGGATCGGTCCTTCCATGGCGGTATATGGACGATCTGTAACGGGCGCGGGAACAACATCTGTTCCGTCACCCACCCGCGGATACCACTTTGCGGGAAACCGATCGGAAGGAGGAGGTGCTATGTTCAACACCTCCGGAGTGTCCGGTATTTTCAGTTCCTGGGAACGCGCCGAAAAGCCCACGATCAAGAGCAGCAAAGAGACAAGCCGACGAGTCGTGGTGAAGAGCATGGGGGCATCCTATCGCGTGATGCGCAAACATTCCTGGTCTACTGCGCTTCGGCTGGGGGCTGGCCTGCGCAGAGGCTAATGTTACACGGGTTGAATCTGAAGATTACTGACGGGAATGCTGCGTTATGGCATTTTCGCGCAGTTATTTGGAATCCGGTCAGTTCTCGGTAAGTAGATTCGGCACGTCGAAGGCGACCACCTGCAGCGCAGGCTTATCTGGCACCAGACGCACTCCGAGCTGCTCCTGCACAGCGTGCACACTGCTCAGAGGCCCAGCTCACAGCGCAACTGTGACTCCTCTGCGGGTAAGTCTGTGTAAGGCAACGTGTGAGCTAGATTGAGCTTGGCGTCGATCAGAGGGTCATGCTTATTCAGCCCGAGTGCTCTTATCAGCGAGCGTAGAACTTCCAAGTAGGAGAAAACGGCTAAAGCCAGTGCCGATCTCGCGATTGTCGGAAAAGCGCTCGCTGGTAGGCCATAGCTTCCCTGCAACCCGGGATGCGTTTGCCAACTCATTGTGCGGTAGGTGTAGACGTAGATGTGCGTAATCCTATCGTCAGCAATTCGCGAAACACGCTGCTTCAAGTCCAGGCCACTCCAATGCTTCACACCATTAAATTTGTGTCCCCAAAGCTGGGCAGCACGAGCCTCGATTGGAGCTCTGCGAGTTGCTTCGTAATCCGAGACGGTCGTGCTTGCTGGGGAACCATCTGGTTCCTTACCGCGGACGACTGCTGCTTTAGCTGCTCTGAGGGTCTCCAAGCTCTTAAAGCACATCATTCGTTCGGCAGCATCGGGGATTAGCTGCATGAGCCTGATATCCAGGCTCAATTCAAAGATCGAACGCGCGAGCATGCTCAACGCCTGGAAGTGGACCACATGTTTCAGTTCGATCATGCTATCCACATTCCGCTGCACTCTGAGGTACGTGGATGTCCGGCACCCTTCTGTCTGGGACAGGGCGAGCTGTCCCAGGCACACAGGATAGACTTCGAATTCGTCAAACTTCCTAAGGTTCGTGAGCATGTCGCGAGTGCGGCTCAGTGTCTCCAACGGATCTGCGGTTTTTGGATCGAACATGGCCGGAGTATACGCAACGTGTTTTGCGGCGACTTCTGCTCAATACTCTGCCAAATGGTCCGGAATTGGAGAACGAGACTTTGCGGGCACTCATACCGAGAACGCGTTGTGTTTACCTGCTGACCAGAGCACCGTACGTTAACGGCAGGTGTTCGTCGCGTGGCTGAGTTTTGCGGCTGACCATGAACTTGGGATGCAAAGCCTGCCGCGCATCGGTTGAGATGCGCGGACTGTTCGCAATGCACAGAGTAGAGACTCTATTCCCAGAACGCGCAGGCACAGATGAGAAAGCTGAAAATAATGGAGACATCTTGCTGACAGCGTGATCCAGCACTCTACTGATGACGATGATGACGGCAATCTTTCCTAGCGACTGGGCTATTGACTGTCGCTCATTCTTAGCAGAGAGTTTCGACAAGCTGGATGTGGTTGTGAATTAGGTTAAACGGAGGTAAGCGATGACACAGAACGCGATTGATGAGATAGAGCGGATGGTTGTTACGAGAGTTTTTGATGCTCCGCGCGCAGTGGTTTGGAAGGCGTGGACAGATCCGACCTGCGTGATGCAGTGGTGGGGGCCGAAGGGGTTTACCGCGCCTTTTTGCAAGGTGGATTTTCGTGTGGGAGGCAAATTCCTCTGCTGCATGAGAACGCCGGATGGGCAGGATTTCTGGAATGGTGGTGAGTACCACGAGATTGTTTCCCACGAGAAGATTGTTTCTTCCATGTACTTTTCCGACCCGGAGGGAAACAAGGTTGAGCCTGCGCATTATGGGATAGAACATGAGGCCATCGACGGTGCGCACGACGTAGTTACATTCAAGGATTTAGGAAACGGCCAGACGAAACTCACCTTCCTTGGAAATGAAACCATGGAGAACGCCAGAAATAGCGGGCAAGTGGAGGGCTGGCACCAGATACTCGATAAAGTCGCTGCAGTTGTTGCGGGGCTGGCGCAGGCAAAGTGAACGTATTTGTGTTTACTCCCTGACCGGAGCGCCTTTCGTGAGCGGCAGGTATTCGTCGCGTAGCTGGGTTTGGCGGCTGACCATGGGGGCGGAGAGGCCGCCGATGTAGACCTGCTCGACGCGGGTGCGGACGTCGAGGGGATCGCCGTTGGCGATGACGAGGTTGGCGGATTTGCCGACGTCGAGGGAGCCAAGTTGGTCGCCCATGCCGAACATGGTGGCGGGATTGAGGGTGATGGCTTTAAGGGCTTCGTCGTAGGGCAGGCCGTAGGCGACCGCGTAGCCGGCGGCGTAGGGGAGGTTACGGCCGCCGCCTTCGCCGCCGCCTTCGGAGGAAAGGGCAATGGTGACGCCGCGTTTGGCGAGCTCGGCGGGCAGGGAGAAGACGGCGTCGTAGCGCTCGTTGGCGCGGGGGGCTTCATAGATGGGGCCGACGATGACGGGGACGTGATAGGCGGCGATCTTGTCGAGGATGTCCTGCGCGTGCGTGACGTGGTTGAGGATGACGTGGAGGTGGAACTCCTGTGCGATGCCCATGCCGACCTCGACCTCGTAGCTGTCGACGGCGCTGAGCACCACGGGGCGCTGGCCGTGCAGGTAGGGCAGCAGCGCTTCGAGCCTGAGGTCGCGCTTGGGCGCGGGGCTCTTGTGGTCGGGCTTGGCGGCGGCGTTTACGGTGGCTTCGTAGTTCTGGGCGTCAAGGAAGCTCTGCCGCAGTTGCGAGGCGACGCCCATGCGGGTGGTCGGAAATTTGGAGGGGCCGGTGTAGTTGGCGCGGCGGCGTACATCGCCTTCGAAGTTCAACGGAAGAGCGACGTCGCGGCCGAGGATCATGCTGTCGCGGTCCCTGCCGTAGAGCTGGATGATGGCGTCCTGGCCGGGCAGGGAGTCTTCCTCGGTGGGCGCGATGACGGCGTTCGTGACGCCGTTGAGCCGCTCGACGGGGATGCGCGCCGTTTCCGCATGGAAGGCGTCGGCGACGTGCATCTGGGGAAAGATCTCGTCGGAGGTTTCGGCCGTGTCGCGCGCGTTCGCGTCGGCGGCGACTTCGTATAGGCCGAGCTGCGTCTCGGCGTCGAAGAGGCCCGGGTAGACCGTCTTGCCTTTGGCGTCGACGACCTGCGCGCCCGCGGGGACTTGGGTCGACGCGGCTGGGCCGACGGCGATGATCTTGCCGCCGGAAAGGATGACGGTGCCGTTTTCGATGGTGCCGTGCGTGACGGTGAGGAGCTTGCCGCCGACGAGGGCGATGGTTTGGGTCGCGGTTGTGGTGGCGGTGTCGTTGGGGCCAGTGGGTTGTTGTGCGGAGAGGACCGTGCAAGCAAGTGTCGCAAGCGGGATGAGGGTACGTGCGCGGAGCTTCGTGGCAATGCGAACGAACCGCAGGTCTCTCGGCTGCGCAGACGGTGAGGCTGTCTGCTGCGGTCGAGATGACAGATCTTTAGAAGGGTGGAAAGAGAAGTTGAACTGCATCACTGGCCGTCTCCGTCCTCGTCGTCTGCGCCGGTGAAGCCGGCTTCGGTCATGACGCCGTGAAAGTGGGGTGTGCCGAAGCCGGCGGTGGCGCTGTCGAAGAAAAGGTCGCCGTCGATGTAGACCTTTTCGGCGCGGGCGTAGGTCGAGAGCGGGTCCATATTCCAGATCACCAGATCGCCGTCCTTGCCGTTATCGATGGAGCCGACGCGGTCGTCGACGCCGATGATCCAGGCGGGGTTGAGCGTGATCATGCGGAGCGCTTCATCTTCGGTCGCGCCGCCGTAGTGGATCATCTTGCCGGCTTCCTGGTTCAAGCGGCGAACATAGTCGTTGGAATCGGATTTGAGGGCGACGCGTACCCCTTCACGCATGCTCATGACGGCATTCCAGGGGATGGCGTCCCAGGCCTCGTCTTTGAACCCCCACCAATCGGCGAAGGTGGCGATGCCGGTGCCGGTGGGCGCGATCTTGTCGCCGACTTTGTACATCTCGAGCGCATGGTGGAAGGCGCGGATTTTGTAGCCGTACTCCTTGGCGATGGCCTCTTCGGTGAGGAACTCGTCGGCACGGTAGCAGTGGATCTGCACGAGCAGTTTGCCGCGCAGCACGTCGGCGAGCGCTTCGAGTTTGAGATCGCGTTTGGGCGCGACGGTCGTCTTATCGCCCTTCGCGACTTTGGCGTTGTAGGCGTCCCACTCGGCCATGTAGTGGCGGGCATCCTCGAAGGCCTCGCGCATGACTTCGAAGTTGCCCATGCGCGTGGAGGGCACCTGGCCGCGGCTGCCGTAGACGCGCTTGGGGTTCTCGCCGCTGGCAAATTTGATGGATTGCGGGGCGTTGGGGAAGAGCATGGCGTTGCGGTCAAGGCCGAATTTGTTTTTGATGACCACGGCCTGGCCGCCGATCATGTTGGCTGAGCCGTGCAGTAAGAGCTCAGTCGTGACGCCGCCGGCGAGCGCCTGGTAGAGCGCTTTATCGGTGTTGGTGAAGGCGTCGATCATCATCATGGATGGCGTGACGGGGCTGGTGGCCTCGTTCACATCGTTGGAGAGCGCGGAATGCGAGTGCGGGTCGATGATGCCCGGCGTGATGTATTTGCCGGTGGCGTCCATGACCGTGGCGCTCGCGGGCGCGTTGACTGCCGGGCCGAAGCCGGCGATCTTGCCGGCGTGCACCCACACGCTGGCGTTGGGGAGCGTGCCGTGCGTGACCGTCATCACGGTGGCGTTTTTCAGCACAAGATCCGTGGGTGCCGTGGACGGTGTTTGCCCTGGGAGACCCGCGGGCACACCCAGTAAGAGCAACAGCGAAAGGGCACGCAGATCGCGCAGAACACGAGAAAGCGAAGACCGCAAAGGCCGACTCCGGTGTGAAGACAGGATGAAAAGCTTGCGCTGAGCTTAGCACAGCTGCTGTCAATGCTGCCGCTTAATGCCGGTGTACCAATAGCAGCTTTGTGCTGACGCCCACCCCTTTGCTGATGCCGACCTGGAGCACGGCTTCAAAGGGCGGCAGGTCGCCCTTCCGCAGGCCCAGTCGTTGTTGCAGCGTCGCGATATTTTCCGGGTGGCAGGCGTACTCGACCGCCATCTGCGTGCCGATGGTGGTAAGGCCGCTAAAGATGATCATGTGGGTATCCGGTTCGAGGCCGGGCAGAAGCGCGACGATGGCGGTTTCCTGCGTTTTATCGTCCGGCGGGAAGCGGGCGGGCTCGCCGGGCCGGGGATGCAGATTCAGGATAGAGCCGTGTTGCGCGGCATCGAGCACGATACTGAACTCTGAGAGCGTGGGAAGGTCGTGGAGCGCGGTGTTCTGGCTTGGCGCCCCGATGAAGATGAGGTTGCCGGAACGTGCCTGATCCCAGGTGACGAGGCGGCTCCGTTTCAGCAGAAACGTGGCATTGGCAGCGTCGAAAAAGCGGGTCAGGTCGTGGATCGCCGCAGCCTCGCCGGTGCCGGTGTAGGTGTCATCGTCCTCCTCGGCGGGCCGGTTGCCGTTTTGGGATGCGGGCGTGGATGGATCGACCAGATGCAAGCCGCTGGTAAGCGATCCATGGAAGAGCGGATTGCTGAAGATGACCAGGGTAGGGCGATTGTCGTGCAGAAACGGCGTCCAGAGTGGGTTGTCGGCCGGGGCGCGAGACCCGATCCAAAACTGATGCCCCAGCCACCCAAGCGCCGCGCCAAACGCGAGCAGCAGAAAGAGGGAAAGCATGGCCGGAAACACGGCCAAAGGCCCCATGGCCTCCGGTGAAGGACGTGCCGTTTGCAATGCTTCGGGCTGCGGGATGGTGCCGAACGATGGGCGAGCTTCCAAGGGCAGCACAAGCGGCGTCGGCTCGTCAGGGAGCGATCCATTCGGCAGGCGCGTGGCTTCGAGCGGCGCACGGGTCGTTTGAAGCTCGCGAAACTCGTGAAAGTCGGGGGTGTCGAGGGTTTTGTGGGTCTCGCGGACCTCGGGAAGCCGTTCGTGGAAGATGGGGAGGTAATGGCCCTTGGGGATGTCGATCACGATGGCCTCATCCGCGCCATCCGCTTCGAAATAAGCCTTCAGCTTGAGGCGCAGCAAGCGCGCCTGCGAGCGCACGATGCTGTCGTCCCCGGAGCTGTAACCCGGCCGCCGGCCAAAAATCCTCACGCCAATCTGCTGTTCGGTGGCTTCTTCCGGGTGTTCACGAATCGCACAGTCGATCACATACAGGAAAAGCTGGCGCAGCTTCGGTGACGCCGTGAGCTGCGAGCCGGCCGCGACCCGATCCGCCAGCGCTCGTTGGACCGGCTTTTCGAATGTTTCCGTAAGTGGTTTATTTTGAATCACTTCAAGCTTCTACCCAAGCGTCAAATTCACTGTTAAACGATGATACCTCCCTGTGAAACACGGTGACAACCGTGGGTATGGAGGTGGAGGGTGCTCCTGCGAATAGAAGTTGTCAGTTCTTGGTTGTCAGTTCCCAGTGTCAGCTTCTAGTTTGTTCTTCCCAGTTCTAGTGCTTGTAGGAGACCTCTTCATGAAGTACCCGCATTCTCGGCGTCTTGCCCATCTGGCGTCCCATCTTGTTTTTGGCGCAGGTGTTCTTGTTGTAGGCACTGCTCCGGCATTGGCCCAAGCTGTGTATGGCTCGGTGTATGGCACCGTCACCGACACCTCCGGTGCCGCGGTAGCCGGCGCGAAGGTCACCGTCACCGATGTGCAGAAGGGCACCGTGCAAACGACGACCACGAACAGCACGGGAAATTGGACCGTCGATCATTTGATTCCGGACAGTTACACGGTTCAGGTAGAGGCGTCCACCTTTGCGCCTTTCAGTACGGCGGCGCTCGAGATCCACGCCGATGCAGCGCAGAAGATTGACGCCGGATTGGTTGCCGCAGGTTCGACGCAGACGGTTTCAGTGACCTCGGAGGCGCCGGCGTTGAAGACGGATCGGGCCGATGTATCGGAGATTTTGGATGAACGGACGATCACCGATCTTCCGAACTTCACGCGAAATTTTACGAGCTTTCTGTTGCTGACGCCGGGCGTGCAGCATTCAAGCTTCAATATTGCCGGTCCTGAGAATCCGCAGGGCGGCTTGGCGCTGAACACGAATGGATCGAACTACGGCGAACAGGGCTTCATCCTGGATGGTACGGACAATCGTGATCCCGTGCTGGGTATCATCGTCATCAACCCGACGCTCGATTCGATCAGCGAAACGAAGGTGACCACGCAGAATTATGATGCGGAGTTGGGCGGCGCTGCCGGGGGCATCGTCAGCGTGACGACCAAATCGGGCGGCAATGCGCTGCATGGCGATGCGTTTTTCTTCCGCCATTCGGATGCGTTTTACGCGCGCAACCCGTTTACGCAGTTTCAGCCGGACCCAATCACCGGACGCACGATCCCGGGAGAGGTGTACGGGCAGTTTGGCGGATCGGTGAGTGGACCCATCCGCAAAGACCGGTCTTTCTTTTTCGTTGATTACCAGGGGCTGCGGAACCGGCTCGGCACCAGCCTGACGCAGAACGTGCCGACGACTACCGTGCGCAATACCTGCCTGGCGGCGACAACCGGGAACTGTGACCTGAGCGAATATACGAGCCAGGTGCTGTATAACCCCGTGACAAAGACGCCGTATGGGCCTGCCGGGCAGATTCCGGTCTCCGCGCTGAGTCCGCAAGCGCTCAACCTGCTGAGGTTGTTGCCGGCACCGAACACGACCGGGCAGGGTATCAATAACAACTATGTCGCCGGTGGGAACGGCGTGCTGAATAGCGACCAGGCTGATGTTCGCTTCGATCAGCAGCTCAAGGACAAGATCCATGCCTTCGGGCGGTACGACTATGCGCTCTTTCGGCTGGTGGGCATCCCGGTATTTGGGGCGGCGGGCGGCAATGGCTTCGGTCTGGGCGGCACCACCGGCAACACGGTGACGCAGAATCAAAGCGCAACCGCGGGCTTTGATTATGCGGTGAAGCCCACGCTGCTGACCGATCTGCGAGTGGGCTTCCTCAGCTATCACGTTTCGGAGAACAAGTATGCGGGGCTGACCACGGCCGCTGCGCTCGGCATGCCGAACCTCAACACAACGCCGGATACGGCGGGTTTGCCGACGTTTAATCTGAATCAGAACTCGCTGAGTCCGCTCGGCAACCAGAGCTGCAATTGCCCGCTCACGGAAAGCGAGCAGGTCTTCCAGCTGACCAACAATTGGACGAAGGTCAGCGGCAACCACGCTATCCGCTTCGGTGGGGATCTGCGTTATGCGAAGAACGTGCGCAATGCCAGCGACAACAACCGCACCGGCTTGTTCACCTTCGACAACTCAAGCACGGGCCTTTCAACGGCCGCAGGTGTGGTCAGCACCGGCAACGATCTGGCGTCGCTGCTGGTCGGCACGGCTGCACGTTTCCAGCGTTTCGACGTGTACATTAACGACCAGTACAGCTACCAGAAGCGTGGCGCGTTTTATGCCCAAGACACTTGGCGCATCACGCCCAAGCTGACGTTGAACTACGGCGTGCGCTGGGATGTGATCTTCCCGGAGACGGTAAACGGACTGGGCCATGGCGGCTTTGCGTCGCTGGTCTCCGGCGGCATCCGGGTGGCGGGTGCCAACGGCATCGGCACCAACGGCAACCAGGCAATGGACTACAAGAATGTTGCCGGGCGTTTGGGGCTTACCTATCAGGCGACGCCGACCACAGTGGTACGGCTGGGGCTGGGACAGACGTATGACACGGTCGGCTACTTCGGCAGCCTGTTCGGCAGTGTGCTTTCGCACAACCTGCCCGTCCAGGCCAACGAGGATACCAACCGCATCGGCAACTACACTCCCGGAGCCTTTGCGGCGACCTTTGCGGCGCCGCCGTTGCGTCCGGCGCAACCGACGATTCCTGCGAACGGCATCATCCCGTTCCAGGATGCCTATGGGCAGACCTTCCGCCCGGAGACGATCACCCTGCCGCGCGTCGACCAGTACAACATCGCGGTACAGCAGCAGGTGAGCGCGAACACTACGGCGGAGATTGCCTATGTCGGCAATGTGGGCGAGCGGGTCTATCCGGGAGAGACCTTCGGGTTCGATCTGAACGAACCGCGCTTGCCGCTGACGCAGGCGGAACTGGCGGCGGGCAACACCATTCGCCGGCCGTACTATAACCATTTTCTGGGGACCTATCAGGGCGCGCCGACGGTTTGCTGCTCAAACGGCATGAACTCTGCCGCGCCGGCCGGACATGCGATCTATAACGCGCTGCAAACCAAGTTCGACAAGCGGCTTTCCAATGGGCTCTCGTTCCAGGCCAACTACAGCTGGTCACGGGCAGAAAACTACGCCAATGATCCGGCGTTCACCGAATACAAGCGGACCAGCTGGGGACGAAACGACACCAACCGTACGCATATTTTTGTGTTCAGCAGCGTGTATAACCTGCCCTTCGGCAAAGGCAAGATGTTTCTTGGGCACGCGAACCGGGTGCTCGATTATGCGGTCGGCGGTTACACGCTGGCAGGCCAGACGACTTGGGAAAGTGGGCGGCCGTTCACGCCGACGTACCAGGAATGCGGCGCGGATCAGGATCTGGACACCAACTTCGCCGGACCGGGCATCACCAGCGACTGCCGTCCCAACGGCACGGCCGGTGCATTTTCGTTGGCGACGAGCGGCTTCAATACGGTGACGCATGCGCGCTCGCTGTTCACGCCGGTAGCGCCGTTGGCGGCGGCCGGTGCCGCCTCCGGACCGTTCAGCCGGCCGGCCTTTGGTACCTTTGGCGACGTAGGTCGCAATTCACTCACCGGCCCTCGGGACTACTATGCGGATCTGTCGGTCCTCAAGAACATCCCGATCACAGAGCGCGTTCAGGGGCAATTCCAGTTTCAGGTCTTTAATGTGTTCAACCACCCGGAGTTGGATATTCCGAACTCCAGCAATGGGCGATGCATTGATTGCAGCACAGCGTCGACGCCGGGAGCGGGATTGATCACGAGCCTGGAATCGAATAGCACGATGCGGCGGTTGCAGTTCGCGGCGCGGGTGACGTTTTAGTTTCATCGCTGGAGCGTTTCGGCAGGAGGGCTGGTCACGGTGACAGCCCTCCACAGCTTGTGCTCCGGTCGAGCTGACACTTAAGGGAAGGGTATTGCGCTTGGCTTATGGCCCTAGCTGAGCTTGTATTGTTTTGGAGTTTCCATTTGCGTCTTTGCGCGTTCCGCCTCTTCGTAGCTTTTCTGGTTTTCGCTGCCTGCGCGGTCCCGCTCGTGTCGCAGGAGCCAAGGCCGTTCACCGCGGTGCCGGCGTTTCCGCTTGATGGCAATCCGCTGAAGATCGAGCGCGCGGCGCGGCCGAATCAGCCATTTTCGGTAGTCGGGCAGCGGGGCGCGATCCTCGGCCAGCAGGATGGCACCTTTGAGCTTTGGCTGCTGCCGGTAAAGGTGCTGCACAATGCGCGGCTGACCGCGCGGTTGAAGGGCTACGATGCGCCGATTGAATTGAATGACTGCGCGTCTTCGATTGAGGTGCGGCCCGACCACACCACCATCACCTACGCGCATGCAGCAATTACGGTGCGCCAGCATATGTTCATCCCGCGCAGCGGGGCACCCGGCATCGCTTCGGCCATTGTGTTGTTCGAAGTTCACGCAATACGCTCGGCAGAACTAAGTCTGTCCTTTGCGCCCAGCATGGAGCGCCAATGGCCGGCGCCGAATTATGGCCGGCCGAATGGCGGCTGGGTGGCACGTGGCACGGGCGGGGCGTTTCTGCTCGAAACCGATGACCCGCGGTACTTCGGGGTAGTGGCGATGCCGAATGCGACGCCCGGCGCGCTGCGCCCATACCAGGAGCGGCCAAAGACCGAGCCGCTTGAAATTCACTTTACCTACGAGCCCGGGAAGGACGACGGCGTGTTCTACCCGCTGTTAGCGGCGGTGTCCGATGGCACGTCGTCGGGCCAAGCCGCGCGCCTGGCATTGCTTGATCGCTTATTCGTGCAAGCGCCGCGTGTTTGGGATCTGTATCGCGAAACCGCGTCGTTCTATCAGCATTTTTTCGACACACATCTGACTATGTCCACGCCGGAGCCAGGCCTGGACCAGGCCCTGCGCTGGGCGGAGATTTCGATCGAGCAATCGCAGGTGGCTACTGCGCAGGGCTCGGGGCTGGCGGGCGGCTGGTTTACCTCGGGCGATTCCGCGCGTCCTGGCTTCGGTTGGTTTTTCGGGCGAGACACGCTGTGGACACTGTATGCCGTAAATAGCTACGGCGATTTTGCACTCAGCCGCAGCGCGATGGATTTTCTGCTCGCCCATCAGCGTGCCGACGGCAAGATGATGCATGAGTACTCTCAGACCGCCGCCGAGGTTGATTGGGAGCACTTGCCGTATCTATATGCCGCAGCGGATTCGACGCCATTATTCATCATGCAGATGGAGGATTATGTACGCAGCAGCGGCGATCTCGCCTATCTGCAACAGCATTGGGATAACGTGAAGCGCGCGTATGCGTTTACTCGCGCGCACACCACGGATGGGGTTTACGACAACACGCAGGGTACGGGGTGGGTGGAGGAGTGGCTGCCGCGCATGCCGCATCAGGAGATCTATCTGGCGGCGCTCGACCAGCAATCGGCAGAAAGCCTCGCGCGCCTCGCGCTGCTGATGCAAGACGAGTCGCTGAGCCGGTCGGCGGATGCGGAGGCGGAGGCGATCCGGACCAAGCTTGCCGCGTATCGGCTTGGTGATGGCACGTATGCGTTCAGTCGCAATGCGGATGGAACGAAGGAGGCTGTGCCGTCGATTTTTCCGGCGGTCGCGTGGTGGAGCGGCCGGCTCACGCTGCCGGAGGCAGACGCCATGTTCGACGGCTGGGCGAGTCATCGCTTCGCAACGGATTGGGGCACGCGTTCGGTGGCTCCAGAGACGGCGGTCTATCAAATTTATGATCCGATCAGCTATCACCATGGCTCCGTGTGGCCGCTGTACACGGGCTGGGCAGCGATGGCGGAGTACCGGACGGGGCGCAGCTTGCAAGCGTATGACAACTTGTATAACGATGCACAGCTCACGTGGTTGCAGGATCCGGGCGCGATCACGGAGGTGCTTTCGGGCGAGTTTCTGGAGCCGCTTGGGCGCAGTTCGTCACATCAGCTTTGGTCGTCGGCGATGCTGCTGACGCCGGCGGTACGGGGGCTGTTCGGGCTCGAGCCGGATGCGGTGCACCATGTGTTGCGGGTTGCACCGCAGCTGCCGGCGGACTGGGATAGAGCTGTGGTGGACAATGTGCGCGTGGGGGCGGTGTTGTTTCATGTTGCGATGACGCGGGTGGGGCAACGGCTGGAGATCGACGTGAGCAGCGCGCAGCCGGAGGTGCTTTGCCTGCGGCAGGCAGTGGACGATGTGCCGTGTGCAGAGGGTGCGGCGGTGCACCATCGTGTGTCGTTGCCGTTGCCGGCGGTGGAGGTGAGCGTGCCGCATGTGCCGGCGACGGAAGGCGCGAGGACTTCGGCGCTCAAGGTCATCTCGGCGAAGGCGACGGCGGGCAGCTTGACGCTGGCGGTTGAGGCGCCGAGCGGCACCGAGCAGCATCTGCGGCTGCGGCGCAACGATCCGGCGGTGCGCGCGATCACGGCGGACGGCGCGCGGGTGGAGGGCGATGATGTTGTGTTGCGTTTCGGGGCGGGGGCCGTGGGTGTGTATCAGCCGATGGTGGTTACGCTGCACTGGTGAGTTGAGGTGCCGGTGGGTACCCCTCCTCGTACTTTAGGGCAAAGTCTTTGAAAGAAAGAGTTTAGGTCTGGACTTCAGTCCGGGAGTCCAGCTTTGCGAATTCCTGGGTTTGGAAGACTGAGAACAGTGTATGTGCGGGCGGGTTGAAGGTGTGCAAGGTGGCCGATGAAGGATAGTTGTCGAGTGGCGAACGGAGGTTAGACAGTTTTATTGATGGTTGGCTCGATTTTCGCGTTTTCGGGGAGGCCGAGGGTGGGCAGGCTGGCGATAATCTCGTTGGTCTCGAGGGAGACGGTGATGACCTGGCCGATGAGGCGGAGGATGTACTTTTCATCGCCTTCGCGGTTGGGGTCGTTGGTGATGCCGGAGCGGGGGCGGTGGTGACGCGGTACTGGTCCGGATTCGGATGGGGGACCCACCCGAAGCAGAGCGGTTATCGAGGCGGTAGTTGTAGGCATCCGAGGAATGCCGCGAGGGTGAGAAAGTCGTTGTAGTTGAGTTCGGAGTGGTCCTTGGGGTTGAGGCGCATGCGGGTGATGCGGAGACATACTTCGGCTTGTCGGTTCGGACTGTGACAAACTACGCTTCTAAGAAGCGTGCTAGCCGTGCCTGTAGTCTGTCTTGGTCTTTTAGCTGACATTCCCACACAACGCAAACTTTCCACCTGTCAGTCCGAAGAGATTGCAGGACCTTGCCGTCCCTTCGCGCATTTCGTTTCCTCTTGTCGGTCCAGTAGGTAACATTTGTAGCTGGGCATCGAGATCCTCGCTTACATGAATGCGAATGCCAGAAGCAACCGTGGACAAAAATGATCTTTCGGCGACTCCTAAAGACAAGGTCAGGCGCTCCGGAGAGCTTCTTGTCATGAAGGATGTAACGATATCCCATCGCATGCACCAAACTCCTGACGCGCATCTCTGGGGTGGTGTTCTTGCTTGCTACGGAACGCATGCACGCGCTCCGCTGTGCTACAGAAAAGCAGTCAGTCACCCTCTTCCTCCAAGTCTCGGAGCGAGTTCGAATCTGACTGCGAGGTGTCGGTCACAAGTAAAGGAAAGACAACCTCCCCGTCTCTTAAAGACATAAGTAAGATTCCGTTCTGCTTAACAAATCCGTAGGGAATACTCTTTCGATATCGTTGAGGATAGGGGTTTGGGTAGTGGTCGAGCCAGTCCTGAAATAAGGATGAGAGTTGCGAACCGTGGAGATATCGAAGATCGACCTCTTTCAAGTTGTTGAAATACTCGAAAAAAAGGTGACCCACAACCATATCCTTCGCCAGCTTTTCCAAGCCAGAATTGCGGTGGTACTGGTATTCGTAACTGGATGCACGCTTCGCCGATTTCACTTCATGGTTCTTGAGGTCAATACCCGCTCCAAGCTTTCTGCCCACATCTTTGACGAGCATGGAAGCAAAGACCTCCCAATCAGACGAAGAGGCAACACTTCCTGTGGGCACCTGCCTTGCCCCGTAGAGGCGTAACTTTCCTTGTAGCGGTCCATACATATACGCATGGAAGAACATCAGGGCTTTCTCAAAATCTAGCTCAGTGGGAGGGCCGCTGAAAGGCTGCTCAGACATCCAGCGCACCTCTGGATTCGCTCCCATTGCTGTTGTTGCTCATGGCTAGTGATGTTGCAGAAATACGTTCCGCGGCCGTCAATCTTGCGCGCTGAACTAACGGAGCCAACAAATACCTGGAAATCCAGCGAGTAACGGGAACCGCGACTGCGTCCCCCATAGCCCGATACCCGTCGTTGTATGTTCCAGGGATCCTATAGGAATCTGGTGCCCCCATCAGTCGGGCGCATTCCCGAATCGTCATCAAACGAGAACGCACCTCGCCTTCTTCCACTATGAGAACGGTTTGTCGACTGCTACCTCCATTTGGAGTTCGTAGGCACCCCGCGGTACCGTCGAACCTCACCTCTAGTCGCTGAGTTTTCCCTCCAGCGTCTGTGGGTCTTGTTCGCCTGTACCCAGTTCCTGCTAAGAATGTGTGCGCCCGAATTGCAATATCCAGTTTTCTGCGATTGACCGTAGACAGCATCTCGCATAACTCCTGAGTTTTCCATGTCGGATCGCAAGGAGCATGCCTTTCGCAAATGGAACTAAACTCCTGCTTGCTATTATTCGGAAGAGGAAGTGACCACCATACCCAATCGGGGTCGTCGATGAAGAATGATGTACGCGTCAAGTTCCTCGGATGGAACGGTTCAGAGGGTCCAACTTGCACTAATCCGCCAAGCGGAATACCTGGAAGCGTTGCGATAAGGAAAGCCCTTTTCCGACTTTGTGGCAGGAACATTTTCGCGTCCATTACTAGAGCTCCGACCCTGTATCCCAATTGACGCAGAGCTTGATAAGCGTTTCGAAAATGAGTGCCCCCGTCAGCCACGACGAAACCAACGACGTTCTCCGCGACCAGAACCGACGGGGGTCTTCCTTGTGCCTTCATTCCTTCCAGCAAACGAATCCAATCCCAGAAAAGACCAGAACGGGTACCGCCCTGCATGCCCCCAAGACTTCCAGCGAGTGAAAGGTCTTGGCATGGAAATGACGCCCAAGCAAGATCTGCCGAGGGCACGTCATCACAGCTGAGATTACTTACGCTTGTGCTGACGAAAACCTTGGGATCATTATTTGCCACGAAGGTCTGTCGCTTCTTGGTGCAGTTATCGTTTGCCCAAACAGTTCTGAACTCTTCGGATAGACCAAGGCTCACCAGACCGCTTCCCGCAAAGAAGTCTATCGCTTCAAACAACTCACTCTTGACCTCGCCCGCGATCATGAAAACATTCTATGCGTTTTAGCTGGCACACGAGCAGTGCGACTGTCCTAATAAGGGACATCGTCGCCCGGGACTGAAGAGGATGTTGGTGAGGGGGTAGCCGGCTTCGCTTTTGCGCTTGATCTCCTTGGTGAGATCGTCGTCGGCGTCTTTGGCTTCCCAGAGGCCGTGGACGAGGGTGAGGTCGTCGACGAGGGCGCCGTCGGCGCGGAGGCTTCTTGACACCCCAGCGACCAGGACCCGTCGCAGGGGACCCCGGTTTGTTGGTGCCCTTTAATTGGTACTCCTCGACGAGGTGCCAGCCGTGGGTGGGGCTGCACTTCTTCAGGAGGTCGGCGAAGGCGGAGCGGGTGTTGCCCTCAGTGGTGTGGCCGTGTTTTGCGAAGGTGGCGAGGGCTTCGAAGTAGGCTTTGGCGGGCTTGTGGGTGGGCTTTAGCGAGAAGGTGCTCATCGGGCTTGGGATTTAGGGTACAGGGTCGCGTCGTCATTGCGGTGAGGGGTGCCGGGAGTGTCATGAGTTGCGGCTGGCTCACAGCAGATCCCCTGCGGGGGTGACAGACAGAAAAGCAAGGATAGAAGCAAGGGCCAGCGCAGATCCCCTGCGGGGATGACAACGAAGAGCCAGAAGCAGATTCCCTACGGGAATGACAATAAGAAAGGCAAGAGCACCTTCACAAAGGCAAGAGCACCTTTACGACAGAAGGCAACTTACCTGAAGGGCGCTGCGGCTGTTGTAGGGCGGTCGGTGAAGATGCACTTCACCTGACTTCACCTGGCCGGCGTAGATAGGCAGGGCCTTGAGGGCTTCGAGGTTGTCGCCCTGGTTGAGCATGTTTTGGGTGGCCGGGTCGCGGTTGGTGCAGCTGAGGTCGGGGAGCTCTTCGAGCAGGCGGTAGGGGACCTGGTCGGCGGCGTGGAGGTCTTGGGGGCGGGTGAGCTAGTCGAGCGTGGGCATTTGGGAGTGGAAGCGGATCTCTCTTTGCAGTCTAGTGATGAGGGGAAAACCGCGAAAGCTTATGTGCCGAGCTGGATACGGGAGCGGTGCGTGGCGCTTTTAGGACGGGCTTTCAGCCCTTGCGTCTGTTGTGGCGCGCGTCCCTAGGCCTTGCGGCCTAGGCTGGTATAGGACGCGCCTTTGGCGCTAGAACAGATTTGCAGATGGTGTAAAGAACCGGCAACAGCAAGAACAACCGCAGATTCCCTTCGGGATGACAACAAAGAGAGAAAAGCCTGTACACCAACTGTTACGTGCTCTAGAGCAAAGCACCACCGAGTGTATTCAGCTGTTCTACTGCGGGTGTCTTGCCGGGCCGCAGAACGGCAGGTCTCTCCACTGCGCGGGACGGTGAGGCTGTCCCGCGCAGTGGAGAGATGACACTGGTATCGCAGGCGGTGATTGCTTATCGGGCGATTGCGGGTGGGGTGAGGAGGTTGTGGGCGCGGAGCCAGTTTTCCAGCAGCGTGGGCCAGAGTGAGAGGGTGGGGTCGGGGCCGCCGGTGCCGAAGCCGTGGGGGCCGTGGGCGAAGAGGTGGAGTTCGGCGTCGGCGCCGGCGGCGTGCATGGCGGTGTAGAAGGTGGTGGCCGTGAGGACGGGGACGACGGTATCGTCGGTGCCCATCACAATGAAGGCGGGTGGGGCTTGGGCGGTGACTTGGGTTGCGGGCGTGTAGCGCTTGTTGAGGCGGGCGCAGTCGGCCTGGGTGAGGCCCTTGGTGACGGAACAGTAGTTGATGAGGAGTTGCGGGGAACCGGGTGTGGCGGCCGAGCCGGAGGTGGCGGCTGGGGCGGCGGCGGGTGGCTGGACAGGGACCTGGGGCTCCATGGCGTTGAGCCAGGGATAGATGAGGAGTTGGAAGTCGAGGGCGCCCGATTGGCGCTCGACCGGGTCTGGGTCGTTGGGGCGGCCGGGTTCGGGCAGAACAGCCGTCAGGGCGGCGAGGTGGCCGCCGGCGCTGAAGCCCATCATGCCGATGCGGTTGGGGGCGATGCCGTAGGTGGGGGCGAGGGAGCGGACGAGGCGGACGGCGCGACGGGCGTCGTCGAGCGGGACGGGGTAGAGGTAGGTGGGGCCGAGGCGGTATTTGAGGACGAAGGCGGTGACCCCGAGCTCGGCGAGGCGGTCGGCGGCCTGGCGGCCCTCGTGGTTGGCGGCGAGCATGAGGTAGGCTCCGCCGGGGGCGACGATGACGGCGGTGCCGTTGGGGTGATCGGGGCGGAAGACGGTAAGGGTGGGGATGTCGGCGGGGGTGTCGCCGACGGCGCCGGGGGCGCGGCCGGGCCAAAGGCGGAGAGTGGTGAGGCCGATGGCGGGGTCGAGGAGGGCTGGGAGGTTCGGGGGCTGTGTGGTGGAAGCGGGCTGCGTTTGCGCTTGCTTCTGTGCGGCGGCGTTTGTGGCTGTGGAGAAGATGATGGCGATGGCCGCGGTGGTCAGCACCATCGTCGTGCATTGACGGTCTGCGCCACAGAGGCGTTTTGCTGGCACGCTCATCCAGCTTATGAGGCTCATGTGACCTATCCTTTGATGACGGGTGTCATGTCTGACCACTGTTCCACGCTCTTGGGCCTCGGGTCGTCCATCATGGCGTCATCACCGTAGGTGGTTTCCGCACCGAAACGGGACGAGCACTATTTTCACGCGTGGGCTTGCCCTCTTCGGGCTCGGCGGAGTCAAGCACTTCATGTTCGGGATCGTAAGGGGCCAAACTGCTTGATCATGCCGATGGGGGGAGGGTAGGGGTTTGGCAAGCGCGGCGGACATGGGAGCTCCCTGGCGTGGGCTCGATTTTACCCAATGCCTTCATGGGCGGTGGGCGATGCGGAGGTTGAGTTCGCGGAGTTGGAGGTCGCTCACCGGTGAGGGGGCTTCGACCATGAGGTCGATGGCTTTGGCGGTTTTGGGGAAGGCGATGACCTCGCGGAGGCTGGTGGCGCCGGCGAGGATCATGACGATGCGGTCGAGGCCGAGGGCGATGCCGCCGTGGGGAGGGGTGCCGTATTCGAGGGCATCCAGGAAGAAGCCGAAGCGGGCGTGGGCTTCCTCGTCGGTCATGCCCAGGGTGCGGAAGATTTCGGTCTGGATGTCTTTGCGATGGATGCGGATGGAGCCGGAGCCGAGCTCGGTGCCGTTGAGCACGATGTCGTAGGCGAGGGCGCGGACGGCGCCTTTGTCATTGTAGAGCGCGCCGGAGCGGATGTCTTCCTCGTGGGGCGAGGTGAAGGGGTGGTGGGCGGCGTCCCAGCGCGCGGCGTCCTCGTTCCACTCGTACATGGGGAAGTCGGTGACCCAAAGGAAGCGGAAGTCGTGTGCTGTTTGGGTTTGGGTGAAGAGGTTGTGTTTGTCAGCGAACTTTTTGGCGAGTTCGAGGCGCAGCGCGCCAACACGCTTGGGGATCCAGTGGCGGTCGTTGTTCCAAACCGGGGCGGTGCCGGGTTTGGGGGTGATGACGACTGCGAGATCGTCGGTGGTGAAGGAGCCGGGTAACGAGCCGGGCGCGGCAGAAGCTGCAGGTCTCTCCACTTTGGCTGCGCTTTGCTCCGCCTCTGGTCGAGATGACACGTTTAGGACAGCGCTGAATGTCAGCTGCTCGGCGTTGAGCTTGGCGGCGATCGCCTCGGCGAGAGGGCGAAAGGCGTCGTTGGTGCGCAGGCGGGTCACGTCGAGGAAATCGAGCCCGCACTCGCCGAAGCCTTTGCGGATGTCGTCGACGAAGGCACGTTTTTGGGTGCCGCTCATCGTGCCAGCCTTGGGGATGGTGAAGCCGTAGACGGGGAGCGTGGGATCGATCTTGAGCTGCTCGCGGAGTGCGGGCGTGAGTTCGTGCGATAGATTGACCATCGCCGGCAAACGCATGTCGGGCTTGTCGATACCGTAGCGTTCGATGGCGTGGTCGTAGGACATGCGCACGAAGGGTTTCGGTGGGAGCTCGATACCGGCGGCGTGGAAGGCGGCGTGCAGAAAGCCTTCCGCTACGGCGAAGACGGTTTCCTGCTGCGGAAAGGTCATTTCCAGATCGATTTGCGTGAACTCGGGCTGGCGATCGGCGCGGAGGTCTTCATCGCGGAAGCAGCGGGCGATCTGGAAGTAGCGATCAAAGCCGGCGATCATAAGGATTTGCTTGAAGATCTGCGGGCTTTGCGGTAGCGCGTAGAAGTGGCCGGGATGGACGCGGCTGGGGACGAGGTAATCGCGGGCGCCTTCGGGCGTGGAGCGGGTCATGTACGGCGTTTCGATCTCCAGAAAGCCCTGGGTGACGAGGTAGTTGCGGATGGCCATGGCGACTTGGGAGCGCACGGCGAAGTTGCCTTGCATCTCGGGGCGGCGCAGATCGAGGTAACGGTACTTGAGGCGGACCTCTTCGTTGGCGACCGTGTCTTCTGCGGGCGAAAAGGGCGGTGTTTTCGCGTCATTGAGGAGCAGAAGCTCGCGCCCGACCACCTCGATCTCCCCGGTGCCCATTTTGGGATTCGCCATGCCGGGTTCTCGCTGCCGGACGGTCCCGGTGATGGCGACGACAAACTCCGGCCGGGCGGCTTCGGCTTTGGTGTGGGCTTCGGGGGCCAGGCTTTTGTCGAAGACGATCTGGGTGATCCCGGAGCGGTCGCGGAGGTCGAAGAAGATCAGGTCGCCGTGGTCGCGGCGGCGGTTGACCCATCCCATGAGGGTGACGGTGGCGCGCGTGTCGGCGGCGTCGTTTGTGCGGAGGTCTCCACAACCGTGGGTACGCTGGAGCTGGCCTAGGAAATCGAGAGTCACAATGGATCTATTGTACGAAGTGCGCGGAGGTGCGGGGTTAGAGGTTCCCGGCATCAATCCGGTTCGTCGCGCAAGGCGAGCCAGCATGCTCAAATTCGATGTTGAAGTTCATAGGAGTTCCGGTACGTTCTAGCTGATTCGTCGAGGTCAACGCTGGGGAGACAGTGAACGTGCGGCTACCGGCAGGAAGGTACGTAGCCATGGTCCGAGCTTTTGCGCGATGAAGTCCACCAGCAAAGCCAAGAGACCGCCGACGGCTGTGTTCAGGAGGCGGAGCGTGGCCGCATCGCGTTCCGAGAAGCCGCCGAAAGCGAACAAAAAGATCGTGTACACCGTGAGAACAGTAGAAAAAAGGGCATAGTTGACCCCTTGGAGGGCGAAACACGTCCAGGCAAAGGTAACGATTAGTAAGAAGTAGCCCCAGTGCGGCAGGGGAGGACGCAGCGCGAGCAGGGCGCATATGGTGGCACCGACGATCGTGCCGGTCAGGCGCGCGATCCCGCGGCTCAGGGTGTTGGCCCAGCGCGGCTTCAACACGAGCAGGGCGGTCATCGGCGCCCAATAGCCGTTGCGCCAGCCGAATGATCTGTACAGCGCTGTGCTGAGCCCGAGCGTGATGGATAAACGCAACACATAGCCGGTTGTTTCTGTGCCCCAGTGCAGTTGATCGCGAAAAGCGCGCCAAAGCTGGCCGGTGCGGGTGCGAAGTTGCCGAAGGAGCGGCGGGGGTGGGGCATCGCCGGCGTGGGCGTGCCGGTGCAGCAGGGTGAAGATGGCATAGAGCAGCGTTTGCACCGCGCCCCCGAGCAGCACCATGCCGCTGCGACCCAGGGCGTAGTGCAGGCCATTGGGAAAATAGCTGGATACGACGACAAAGACGCCGCACTGCTGCCCAAGCCAGCCGGTGGTGTTGCCCAGGCCGGCGAGCAGGCCGTAGTTGATGGCCGCCACGATGCACAAGAGCAGAACGAGCGGCGTCCAGTGAGCGCCCAGGCTGCCGGCGAGCGTAGCGGAGGCGATACCCACTGTGACCAGGGCCATGCTGAGCAAAGTGGATGCCAACGCCTCATGAAAGACCGCGAAGCCGACCGTAAAGGCGGAGCCGGCCGCGATGGACCCTGCGCTGCGATGGCCGCTGAGCTCCCCGACCATGAGGAGAAGGCCTACAGCCACGGCGGATTCCGCCGCGGGGTAGGGTGTGCTCTTGTTCCAGGGAAAGAGAACGGTGTCTTCAGAAATATCGCGCAAACGCAGCATGCAGGGGTTAGAAAAGAAGCTCCGGAGCTAGAAACGATGAAATCGCAACCATCATCAGGTTACCTCCTCGATTGACTCGGCTGCTTGTAGAGGCACATGACAAAGCAACCCTCTATTCAGCTTCAGTCTACGACGGTCCGCGCGGGTGAGGGCTGAAGCCCAGACCTGTCTTCGCTTGGTCAATCTATCAATCGATAGAGCGGGCTTTCAGCCCTTGGTGCACTGGCAATAGGTGACCCAGGCCTTACGGCCTAGGCTGGTATGGAACGTGCCATTGGCGCTAAAAGCAATGGGAGGGCGCTGCGTCCAGGTCCTGCCGTTATGCCTGACTCAAGGTGCCCTGCCATCAGGCCGCTACGCCTGATTCGAGGTGCCCTGCCGCCGGGCCGCTACGCCTGACTCATCACCTGGCTGATTGCCTGATTCATCTCGGTGACGTTCATCTCGGCCGTGAGCTCACGCCCGCCTGCATGCAGGTCGCCCGCGGTGAGGGTGGCGAGGGTGCTTTCCGCAAGCTCATGCACCGCTGCCTGGTGAAAGGGAAAGGCGAGGAGAGCTTCCGCGGCAGCGCCGGATTGGCCCGATGCAGGGGAGGGGTCGAGGCCGGGAAGCGGAGCACGCTTGAGTTGGAAACAGGAGCGGCAAAAGACCGGCCGGCCCTGGGTTGGCTTGAAGGGCACGGTGGTTTCCATGCCGCAGGCCGAACAATCCGTACGGGTTTCCGTGCGGGAGAGCGGAAGGGTGGCCATGGTGGCTGAGCCTTCCACGGAGCGTCCCAGACCGGCGCGCTTGGCTTTACACAGCTTGCAGCGTTTAGGGTCATTTTTGAATTGACGGTCGACGAAGAACAGCTGTTCGCCCGCCGTAAAAATGAAATCATGACCGCAATCGGAACACCGTAAAATCCGATCCACGAAGTTCATAGCGCCCTCTGGGAACCCTGTCGGGAAATCTGGATGGAGTCGCATGCATCGACCTCCAAAGAAGGTTCCGTGCATCGCTCTATCGGTCGTTCTTACTGCAAAGGGCCCGAGACCTTCCGGGGTACGAGGTACCTCCGGAGGGGAACTGCGTGGAGCGAAGCGGTGAAGGGAGCCAAAGGGCACTCCCTTCACCATCAGCGATCCCATACACAAAACCTGCAGCAAACAAGGGATAACTTGCCGTACTGGCTAGCGTCTGCAGCTTTGTCTTGCTACGTGAGTCTTGCGACGTAAATCCTGCTACGTTAGTCCTGTTCCTTGCGAACCTTCTTGCGATTCCGCTTGCGGGCCAAAGCTTCTTTGACGCGGCGCTTTTCGCCTGGCTTGAGATAGAAGGAGTGGCGTTTGACTTCCTTGATGATGTCCTCAGTCTGCACCTTGCGCTTGAAACGGCGCAGTGCATTCTCGAGGGGCTCACCCTCCTGTACACGAACTTCTGCCAATGGAAAACACCTCCAAACCTGCCTAAGTGGGCCGGTCTTAGAATAGCGCTCGCCGCCCGGTCTGAAACACTTTTCTTTGCGAAAAGCATAGCCCAAACCGGGTATTTCGCACCCATTCGTCACCTCGCTCCGTACACTAAAGTGCGTCGAAGGAGGCACAGCATGCTGCGACCGTTCCGTGGGACGCACCCGATCGTTCCCCCATCCTGCTATGTGGACGCATCCGCCCAGATCATTGGCGATGTCGAGCTGGGGGAGCAGGCCAGCGTGTGGATGAACGCGGTGCTGCGCGGCGATGTCCACAGCATCCGGGTGGGCGCCCGTTCAAATGTGCAGGACAACGCTGTGCTGCATGGCCAGCGCGGCCAGTGGCCGGTGGTTGTGGGGGCGGGCTGCACCATCGGTCATGGCGCGGTCGTGCATGGCTGTGTGTTGGAAGACGATGTGCTGGTGGGCATGGGCGCGATCATTTTGAACGGGGCGCGGGTGGGTGCGGGGTCGATCGTTGCGGCGGGCGCCGTGGTGACGGAGGGCGCGCAGATCCCGCCGGGCTCGCTGGTGGCGAGCGTTCCCGGCAAGATTCGGCGCGCGTTGTATGCCGCGGATCAGGAGTTACTCCGTGCGTATGCGCAGAACTATGTCGAGTACACGGCAATGTACCTGGCGGAACTGGGAAACAAAGTAAATCTGTAAGTCGGCACTTTGTTCCATACTCCAGCCAAAGTTGAGTAACTTCTGCGTTGAGAAGAACAGGGCTGAAGCTTGTTCTTCCTGTGCGCGGAAAGGACGTTCCTCCTAATGCGGTTGTACCTTTTCTGTGGCGTCGGTGGCTTTGTTCTGCGCCTTCAGTGCGTTTGCGTTGGCCTTTGAGGCTTTGGCACTGGCACGGGCGGCCTTTTCCTGCTGTTTCTGCTCTTTCCGCTGTTGCTTCAATTCGCTCTTGTTCGTTCCCGCTGAGGTCGTCGTGGTGGTGGTGGTGCCGTTTGGGGTGACTGTGGTTTGCGAGGTGACGGGGACCGTTCCCGGTTGCACAGCGGCCGGGGCGGCGGGGACCTGCGCCGCCGAGGAAAGCGGGAGCGACAGGGCGGTGACGAAGGCGAGAGCAGCGATCCTCTTCATGTGAAAACTCCTTGTGAGACGGCCGGCTGGGTAGCGCAAGGGTTGCCCAGGGCACATCTGTGGTGTGCGATGCATCTCCGACGGCGGGGTGATGCTCGCGCTACTCCCGTGACTGGACTCGTGTGAGCAGGAAGCCGATGCCGCCGACTTCGGTTAAAAGCAGCAGTTCAAGATCGAAACGCAGATTGGCGAAGCTCGGCGTGGCATGGGGGGCGAGGGCAAACAGGGCGCCGGTGAGTAGAAGGCCGGACGCCACGGCTAAGCGAGGACCGAAGCTGGCCGGGTACGCGGAGCCTGGCACCCGTTGCAGCCCCGGCTGTGTGACGGCCTGGGCGGCGACGCGGGCGGCGAAGTCTGCAGGGATGTGCAGTACTGGGGATTGCTCCAGCGCGTGTTCGACGGCCTTCATCCCGGCTGCCTCTGTCGCGGTCCCTGCCGCAGGGTTCGCCGCGGTCGAGGAGTCCTGTTCGCCACTCCAACTGTCGATCTTCCGCTCATTATTCATGTTCGTGCCTGCAGGCCTTGCTTTGTTGGACGCGGTGGGGAGGCTAGACGTTCCGCGACGAGACTGGCTAAATGTTTGCGGCCGCGGAAGAGGTGGGTTCGCACGGTATTCAGCGGAAGGTCCAGTGCTGCGGCGATGGCTTCATACGTGCAATCTTCACTGTGAAAGAGCACCAGAACAGCTCGTTCCTGCTCCGGTAATTGCAGAAGCGCCGCATCGACGGCGTTTTGCGTTTGGGCATCGGAGAGGATTTGCTCGGGGGTTCGGGTGTGCTCGCCACCGGCGTGGCTACCGGGCTGGTTTTCGAGCCACTCGCCGGGCTCCTCGTCAGCAAAGAGGGGTTCCGGGGCAATCCACTCACGTTCGCGGCGGCGGCGCTTCCACTCGTCCTGTGCGACGTTTACGGTGATCCGGTAGAGGTACGTGGACAGCATGGACTCACCGCGAAAGGCAGGCAGGGCGCGATAAAGCCGCAAAAAGACCTCCTGAGCGAGGTCTTCGACATGAGCTCCACATCCCGTAAGGCGAGTGATGGTGCGAAAGACAGCGGTCTGGTGTTCGCGTACGAGGCGCTCGAAGCCTTCAGGTGTGGTCCAGTCGCGGGATGTCCAAGGGGTACGCACAGGCTGAGGCGAGTAGGACCGTGGCAACGGCGGAAAGTTTCAAGGAGGATGCTGAAACTTTCGGATCGGGTGGAGGTCAAAGGGCGCAGATGAAAAGGGCGCAGCCGCGAGGTCATTGGGGCATGCTGTGCCTTGTAAGAAGTGTTTCAAAGGAGGATGCCATGCAGCTTGCAGTTTTTTTTGATAGTCCGTTCAACAGTCCGTTTGTGATTCCGGTCGCGGGGTGCGCGATGGTTCTGGGTATCGTCGTTGCCAGTATCTGGGCGGGCGTGCGCTCCCAGGAGATGAAGATGCAGGAGCGGCTTGCGGCGATCTCCAAAGGCTTCCAACCGGATGCGCCGGCGCCGTTACGGCGAGACGTCGCTGTGGCGGCAGGAAGGGAGACCGGGGGACGCTCACTCTCAGACGGAGCCGGCGCTCGCCGCACGGGGATCGTGCTGATTTCGGTGGGTGTGGGACTTTGCCTCTTTTTCATCGCCCTCGCGGTGATTTTGCACGAACGAGACGTGCTCTGCGGCGGGGCTACCGGGTTGGTTCCGCTCGCCATCGGCGTCGGTTTTCTGATCGACGGCCGGTTGTGCCGAGCGGAGTTTCAACGAGCGCAAGAGGGGGCGGGCACGTCCCCGTTCACGCCCGGGCAGGGGAGCGAGTTTCGTCCACTACACTGAAGCTCGCTATGAGTTCAGATTCGCGCAGTACAGATTTGCCCGGACATTCCGGCGGAAAGCCGCGCGGCGCTTTGAAGGCCGTGCGCGGTACCCGCGATCTTTTGCCTGACCAGACCCCGCTGTGGAACCACGTGGAAATGACAGCGCGGGCGGTCTTTGCGCGCTATGGCTTTGGGGAGATCCGGACACCGATCTTTGAGGCGACCGAGCTGTTTGCGCGCGGAGTCGGAGAGGAGACTGACATTGTCTCCAAAGAGATGTTTACGTGGGAGGATCGCGCGCGCGCTGACTCGGAGAAGGGGCAGTTGCTGACCCTAAGACCGGAATCGACTGCCGGGGTGATGCGGGCCTATATCGAGCACAAACTGGGCGACGCGGGTGGGCTGCAAAAGCTGTATTACATCGGCCCGCAGTTCCGGCGCGAGCGCCCGCAGCGGGGACGGTACCGGCAGTTCTGGCAGATCGGCGCGGAGGTGATCGGGCCGCCAAATGCGGGTGCGGAGAGCCCGTTGCGCGATGCCGAGTTGCTGGAGATGCTCGCGTCGCTGTTGGAGGCGCTTGGCGTGCGGGGCTGGCGGCTGGAGTTGAATTCCGTTGGCAATGCGGAGGACCGCGTACGCTATAACGCGGCGCTGCGGGAGGCGCTCGCTCCGGTGAAGGACAAGCTGTGCTCCGACAACCAGCGCCGCGCGGAGACCAATCCGCTGCGTGTACTCGATTCCAAGGACGAGGGCGATCAGGCGATCATCCATGGCCTACCGAAGATTGCCGAGTACCTGGGACCGGAGTCGACGGCTCATTTTGAGCAGGTGCGGGCGGCGCTCGATGCGTGCGGGGTGGCGTATCACGTAAATCCGCGGCTGGTACGCGGGCTTGATTACTACACACGCACAACGTTTGAGTTCACCGTGACGACGGGTCTGGGCACGCAGAATGCTCTTCTGGGCGGCGGACGGTATGACGGGCTGAGCGAGATGCTGGGTGGGCCGCGGGCGCCCGGCATTGGCTTCGCCATCGGTGAGGATCGGCTGATCTTGACGCTGCAGGCGCAGGCGGACCTTGATGCTGCCGGGAACGCGGCTGGAGACGCGGCGGGGACCGGGGGAGGCCAGCGGGCGCCCAAGCTGGACGCGTTCGTGGCTCCGCTGGGCAGCGCGCAAAACCCCGCAGCCCTGGCGTTGGCGCGGGATCTGCGCCGGGCGGGCCTGTCGGTGGAGGTGGGTGACGGCAGCTTCAAGCTGCGTAGGAGCTTTGAGATGGCCGACCGGCTTGCCCGTCACATCGTGATCCTGGGGGAAGATGAGGTCAGCGACGGCTTTGCTACGGTAAAAAGTTTTGCGTCCGGCGAGCAGCGCAAGGTGGACCAGGCTGGATTGGCGGAGGTTCTGCGGTTTTAGTGGATCGCCCTTACCGTTGCACTGAATTTTTTACACGCCGGCTCAAGTTTTCCCGCCAAGAGCCGATAAAGGAAACAGGAGAGGATTACGATGGCGTCACGGCGCGGAACAGCACCCGCAACTTGTTTACGAAGGTGCGGAACTTTGTTTTCGGAGTTGCGTCTACCCGTATAACGCGTACGCGAAGACCGGTTTTTTGTATTTGAACGCTCCCCCCTAAAGAGGTATTGATCTTCTATGAAGCAGCTTGGTCGGCTTTTGTACCGCTCGGTGCGTGCGGCAGCCATCGTATCTATTAGTTTTGCCGGCTTGGCGCAAAAGCCTGCTGCGCGTTTGGCTGGGCCCCTTGTGGGAAAAGCCGATGTGGTGCTCCCTGCCTCGCAACCGCCCCTGGCGAAGCGGGGCGTGGACGCGGGTGCGCTTGCTCCCGACACGATGCTGCATGGCGTAACGCTGGTCTTCAGCCGCTCGTCGGAGCAGGAAGCCGCACTGCAGACGCTCTTGGCTGCACAGCAGAATCCGGCTTCTCCGCTGTATCACCAGTGGTTGACCCCTGAAACTTTTGCTGCGCAGTTTGGCGTGGCGGATGCCGACCTGGCGAAGGTACAGAGCTGGTTGCAGGCGCAGGGTTTCAGTGTGGACGGGATCGCCCGCAGCCGCAATCGGATCAGCTTTTCCGGGACGGCCGGTACCCTGGGAACCACATTCGGCACGGAACTGCACCATTTCAAGAACGGCAACGAAACGCATTTCGCTCCAGATTCGGATCTTTCCATGCCGGCGGCGCTGGCGCCCATGGTTACTGCAGTTTTGCACCTTTCCGACTACCGGCCCAAGCCACAGGTGCGGGTTGTGCCAGGCCGTGTGCAGGCCCCGGATTTCACCTCCAGCAAGACCCAAGAGCATTTCCTGACTCCCAAAGATGTGGCGACGATGTATGACGTCACGGCCGAATACAACGCCGGCTTCAACGGCGCGGGCCAGGCTGTGGCGATCATTGGGCAATCGCTGGTCAACACCGCCGATATTCAGAACTTCCAGAACGCTGCGGGACTGGCTACCAATGTGCCGAAGCTCGTCCTGGTGCCGGGAACAGGCCCGTCGGGCTATGTCGACGGCGATGAGGGGGAATCGGACCTGGACCTGGAGTATGCCAGCGGTATGGCGCCGGGCGCCAACATCTTTCTTGTGTACGTCGGCGATAACCTGAACTATGGCGTGAACGACGCGCTGACGTTCGCGATCGACAATAATGTGGCGCCGGTGCTCAGTTACAGCTATGGCGGTTGCGAGCCGTTCGTAAGCACGGCACAGTCCAATGCCGACAACGCAAGTTTTGCACAGGCGAACGCCCAGGGGCAGACCGTCGTTGTCGCCTCAGGGGATCAAGGATCGACCGCTTGCTTTGGAACGACGGACAACAACAACAACCCCGAGCCTGCAGCTTTTCAGGAGCAGCTTGCCGTAAGTTACCCGGCAAGCAGCCCGAATGTCACGGCCATGGGTGGAACGCAGATGGTTACGGGTGCTTCCACGTTTGGTCCGTCGCAGTACTGGACGACCGCGACGGGCTCGGATGTTGTCGGATCTTTGTTGGGCTACGTTCCTGAGACAGTCTGGAATGAAGATTCCTCAAGCTTCGGTATTGCCGCGGGTGGCGGCGGCGTGAGTACCATTTTCGCGCGCGCTCCCTGGCAGACCGGTGTTCCCGGAATCCCTGCAGGAACCAACCGCCTGCTGCCTGACATCTCCTTGCAGGCTTCAACCGGAAACCCGGGATACCTCTACTGCACCAGCGATGTTTCCGATCTGGCGCAGCAGGGATTGACCAGCGGCTGTGCCAATGGGTTCAGGGATGCGAGTGGTACCTACCTTTCCGTCGCAGGCGGCACGAGCTTCGCCACGCCAATCTTCGCGGGCCTGCTGGCAGTGTTGAACCAGGCCAAGAGCGCCACAGGACAAGGCAACATCAACCCGATCCTGTACGGCCTGGCCGGCAACACGGCCACCTATGCTTCTGCGTTTCACGACATCACCACCGGGACCAACGCCTGCACCGCCGGCCCATCATTTTGCAACGCGCTGGGGGCTTCGGCTTACAGCGCGGGCGTCGGATATGACGAGGCGAGCGGGCTGGGTTCCATCGACTTCGCCCACCTGGTCACGGCGTGGCCAACCAGCACGGCTGCGACTACGATAGGAACGACCACCACCCTCAGTGCGGCGACAATCAATCCGACCTCCGGCGCAACGGACGCTGTCACGATCACCGTCGCCGGGGGCACAGGTACCCCAACCGGTACGGTGACGCTCACGGTCGACGGCAACCCGGTTACGCCGGTGCTGCAACTTGTAAACGGTACGGCGAGCTATACCTATCCCGGTACCGCAGTCACGGGCGCGCATGTCGTCGTCGCGCATTACTCAGGCGACGCATCCCATGCGCCGTCGACCGGCACGATTGCCCTCACGGTGGCGGTAAGCAATGCGGTCACAGGTTCGTTCACGTTGAGTGCGACAAACCTCACCGTTGTCTCTGGGAGCGGCGGAAACTCGACCATAACCTTGACGCCGGTGTCTGGTTATGTGGGGATTGTGAATCTCGCGATCACCTCGACGCTGCCCGCGAATGTTTGCTATGTTCCTCAGCCTCTCTTCGTTCCAGGGGCGTCCGTACAAGCGGTGTCTCAGGAGGCGTTGACCATCGTATACGGCAACACGGTCTGCGGGGCTGCTTCCGCGCGTCCGGGGGCTCCAGGGGCACAGGCCGTTCCGAGCAAGCGTGCAAGCAGCGAACGCTTGCCTGGGAACCCTTGGCAGACGAAACCAATCGCCGCCGCTATGTTGGCCTTCCTTGCGATTGGCTTCGCGGGACGGCGACGGGCGCGTTTGCTCCCTCGACTGTTTGCCTTGGTTCTGGTAGCGGGCCTGGCCGGATTTGGGTTGACTGGCTGCGGAGGCAGTACTGCGACTCCGGTGACGCCACCTGCCACTACACCGACGAGCTTCCAGGTGACGCTGGTGGGCACGGATTCGTCGAACCCGGCCGTGACGGCCAGCACGACCTTCACCCTCACCCTGACGCCCTAAGACGCGCCCTCGCAAATAATCGGCCCGGTGGATACCCACCGGGCCGATTATTTTGTCTGATGAGATTTCTTACATTTCTGCCTGGTTACAGAACACAGATTTGCGGTAGAGTGAGGGGGAATCGCAAAAACACAATTTCACTCGCAGGCTGGCGGCGATGGTCAGTTTGGTGCGGAGCCTTTCTGTCTGTCGAAACAGTGGCAAACGGTTGGGATCACGTGTTTTCTCACTATCCCGTTCTTGTTGTCTTGTTTCCTTGTTTCGTTCTGCGGCGGAGGGTGGATGGCGGTATCCAGGCGTCAGTTTCTTACACGTGTCGGGCATGCGGGTGGGTATTCCGCGGCGTTTCTTGCCATGCAGGGACTTGGGTTGATGGCAGCCAAGCCGGCGCGGGCAATGGTTCTTCAGGCTGCAGCGGGCTCCGGGAAGGGCACCAACGTCGTGGTGCTTGGCGGGGGTATTGCCGGCCTGGTGGCGGCGTATGAACTGCGCTCCCTGGGCTACGCGGTGACGGTGCTCGAGGCGCGCACCCGTCCGGGCGGGCGGAACTACACGGTGCGGCCGGGCGATGTGGTCAACATGTCGGATGGCTCGGTGCAGCGATGTTCCTGGGCACCGGGGCACTACCAGAACTTCGGACCGGCGCGTCTGCCCTCAATACATCCGACGATCCTCCGCTACTGCCGCAAGCTGGGCGTGGAGTTGCAGGTTGAGGTAAATATGAGCCGCTCGGCGTTTCTGCAAAACGACGCCGGCAACGACAGCAAACCGGCCGTAATGCGGCAGGTGGTTAACGATACCCGCGGCCATGTAAGCGAACTGCTGATGAAGTGCGTGAACCAGGGCGCGCTGGACGCTGAGATTACCGGCGATGATCGCCAGCGCATGATGGATTTTCTGCGTGTCTACGGTCCGCTGGACCAGGCGGGCAAATACGTCGGCAGCGACCGTGCGGGGTACAGCAAGGTGGCGGGCGCGGGCGATGAGGCCGGCGTGCTCGCGAAGCCGATCGACATGCACACGCTGCTGGAGGCCAAGTTCTGGCAGGGTATGCTCTTCGACGAGCAGTTCGATATGCAGGCGACCATGTTTCAGCCGGTGGGCGGCATGGATCGTATCCCGTTTGCCTTCGCAAAGGCGCTTGGGGAGACGGTGCAGTACGACGCGGCGGTGACGGCGATGCACAAAACCGCGCGCGGCGTAGAGGTGCGTTACACGCAGGGCGGTGCTCCCAAGACGCTGAGTGCGGACTATTGCATCTGCGCGCTGCCGCTTACCACGATGCGTAAGATCGACAATGATCTCCCTGCACCCTACCGCAAGGTCATCGACGAGTGCACCTATGCGAACGCGTACAAGATCGCCTGGGAGAGCCGCCGCTTTTGGGAGCAGGACTACAACATCTACGGGGGGCTGGAGTTCTGCGCGACGGGCTGTAGCCCGATCTGGTTTCCCTCGGCTGGATTGTTTTCGGACACCGGCATCGTAGTGAGCGGGTACTCCGATGAGGGCCGCACGCAGTTTGCAGCGCTGGAGATGCAGGCGAAGTTTGCCGAAAGCCGAAAGTCGATCGAACGGCTGCATCCGGGGCACGGGCAGGAGCTGCAGAGGCCCATGTATTACGGGTGGGGTAAATCGCAGTGGAATGAGGGCTCGTGGATACGGGCTTACGGTGCAGGGCAGGATCGGGACGAGCCGGGAGGACGGCTTGGGGCGTCTGGCAGTGTGCCCAGTCCGCGCGCGGACCAGCAGTCGCCCGGTGTGGCCATGAACCGCCAGACCGGCCAGGGAGCTGCGCCGGACGCCGCTCGCACGGAGACCAACGCCGGATACGAGATGTTGTTGAAGCCGGATGGCCCCATCATTTTCGCGGGCGATCACACATCGCATATTGTCGCCTGGCAGGAGGGTGCGGCGGTGAGTGCGTTGCGAGCCGTGCAGATGGTGAGCGATCAGGTCAAAGCCGCCCAACTCGCCGGTATGGCGCCGTCCGTTGTCGCTTAAAGGAGATTGCATGATTATGCAGCGCAGAATGTTTTTCCGCCCGGCCTTATTTCTTGCTCCATTTGCGGCCATTGCTGCGCCGGGGCAAGCGCAAACGACCGTGCGCCACATACAGACGGAGAAAGCGGCAATCGCCAGCGGCGTGTGGGCGGGTGACACCTTTTACCTCAGCGGACAGCTTGCCGATCCCCTTACCCCGGCGGATGCCGCGAAGGGCACCCCGGCGGACTATGGTGACACCAAGGCGCAGGCTGCCAGTGTTTTTGCGAAGATTCAAAAGGCGTTGCAGGCACAGGGGCTCGACATGAAGGATGTGGTCAAGCTGACGGTGTTCCTCGGTCCAGATCCGAAGACGGGCAAGCTCGATTTTGCCGGCATGCAAGGCGAGTATCTGAAGTATTTTGGGACGCCCGCGCAGCCGAACAAGCCGGCGCGATCGGCTTTTCAGGTGGCGGCCTTGGCTGCGCCCTGGGCGCTGCTGGAGATTGAGGCAATTGCAGTAAAGGGTAAGTAGTGTGGTTGTAGGTTGCGGTTGAAGTAGCAGGTCTTTCCACTTTGCCCTCCGACTACGCTCGGGGCTCCGGTCGAGATGATGCTGTATTTCACGAGGCTAGGGTTCCGTCTGCCTTGCGTGAGTTAGAGCGAAGACTCCGAAGCAGGAGGAACATGCTTTCATAGGAAACAGGTCCCTGGTGAAAGCCTTTCAGCTCCGTCCGCCGGTGAAGCCGCATTCCCATAGCCTTGATCGCAAAGCCATGGAAACGAAGGGCCATTTCGATGAGGGTTGTAGGGCCGACCTGTAACGTCTGGGCGCTCTATAGAGCGGGCCTTCAGCCCTCAACTATTTGCAGACCCATACCTGGGCCTTGCGGCCCAGGCTGATATAGGACGCGCCGTTGGCGCTATCGTGAGGAGCTTCTGACCATCCTCGACAAAGACCCTTAGGGCTCCTCCGCTCCATAGCTGCGGAGCTTTCTCCCTAAGCCGTTCTCCCTTGGGTGCACTTCCGGCGCGAGCAAAACTGCATGTTTTTCCACTGCGCAGACGATAGAACTGTCTGCTTCGTCGAGATGGCAACGCCGTATGTCTGCGAGCATCGTGCTTATCTGCTTCGTAACGAAAGGGAGCGCCGCGGCGCTCCCTTTTTTGTATGTTGAGACAGCGTCATTGGTGCGCGACGCTTGTCCAGCTGTTGACCAGGTTTGCCGCGTTGACGGTGCCGATACCGGTGGCGAAATCCCATCCGTTGCCGGTTCCGTAGGCGGGAACGTAGGCCGTGTTCGAGGTGGACAGCACGCCGTAGGTGCCGGAGGGCCTGTAGCAGTTGTGCGTGCCGGTGCAGTTCACGTCGATGTCGCCCAGGGTGACATCGTGGAAGACGCAGCTGCCGGTGACGCCATCGCCATTGCTGGAGTTACAGCCGGTGTTGCCGGTGGAACCGTATTCAGCCCGGGCGAGATTGTAATAGGTTGGGTTGGGATTGCCCCAGGCTGAACCGGTTTTCTGGTTCACGAGTGCCTGGATGGCAGCCATGATCGGGGAGGCGAACGAAGTGCCGCCGGCCCCGGACCAGGTGCTGGGCGCGCCGGTGCAGGCTGTGCCGCCGGCTCCGGTGTTGGTGTAGCAATACACGTAGTAGTGTCCCCAGACGCCGTTTGCCGCGAAGAGGCTGACATCGGGGATGTCGCGCACCCCATCGGTCGGGACACCGAGCAAACCCTCTTGAAATGCCGGCTTGCTGTATCCCTTGCAGCTGCCCGAAACGACGCCGGCGGTGGAGGCACTGCCGGATGCGCAGCCCGAGGGTCCGCCGGAGCCGGAGGCGGTGGTCAGGTAGTTGGCCCGGCCGGCTGTGGAGTTGCAAAAACCGGCCGTTCCATAGGTGGTCGTGTACCCGGATTTGGTGGCGATGAGCTTCGAGGCACAGGAGTCATTCCAGGGGATCTCCGGGATGTAGCTCTTTGCCGAGGCATAGGTGGCGGTGTTCGTGCTGTTCCAATAGGTCGTGTTCGATCCGGCGTAGGTGTCGCCGAAGTCGGTACCACCGACGGCAACGTCGTAGGGGCTGGTCGCAAAACCGGAGACCGTGATGCCGTGGGTCGCCTTGGTTAGGTCCGCGTCCGAACTGGCTGCGCCTTCGTCGCCAGACGAGACGAAGACCGAGATGCCTTCGGCTACGGCTGCCTGATAGGCGGAGTTGAAAGCGGCGTTGGAAGCGGCGCCGTTTTCACTTTCGGACTCGCCGTAGCTGATGGACACGATCTTCGGCGGGTTTGTGCTGTTGATGAGATTGTTGAGGGCGGTCAGGCCGCCGAAGGTGATGCGCGTGTCAGCACAGGAGGCGAGCACGATGGCAGCCGAGGGCGCGGCGGCGGAGGCCCACTCTGCGTCGAGGACCGCCTCGCCGTCGTTGCCGGCGACATCGCCTGGGTTTGTGCAGTTGCCGGGGTGTTGCTGGGTGAAGCTGCCGCCAGTGTAGCCATTCAGGCCGAAGGTCGAACGGAAGGTAGACCAATCGGCGGTCGAATACACGTTCGTATCCTCAATCACGACGATGGTCTGGCCCTGGCCGGAGATGCCGTTCGTGAAGAGGGGGGTGAGGTTGTAGATGGTCGCCAGATCGCCAGGCACCATCGCCTGGTAGGTAGCGCCCGAAGAGGTGAAGGTGTAGTCCGGATGGGGCGTGCCGGCAGCTGTGGCGGTGGTACCTTCCGCGGTCTGGCTGCCGGTTCGCGGGTCGAAGTGCACCGGACGGATCGCGTGGTGCAGCACGTGGGGACGGAAGTCGTTGAGTGAAACTACACCCGAGATGACGCCGGCGAGCGCGGTTGGAACGGAGGGATCCTGCATATTCGCGATATGCGCGACGCCGTCAACGGAAAGGTTATGGATGGTGGTGCCGAAGGCGGAGCGCACCTGGGCGGCGGTGCCTGAGAAGTCGACGAAGATACCGTTCGTCGAAACCGAGTTTACGGCGAAGTCTTCAGCTTTAAGCCACGTCGTTACGGCTTCGATGTCGGCCCGCGCCGGACCGTACTCTGCCCCAAGTTCGGCGGCGGTGAGCCAATGATGGAAGTTCGGCGAGGCGGCATCGTTGACCTGGGTGAGGTATGCCTCCAGCGCGGCTTCTGTCTCGGGCGAGCGCTTCAGCAACAGCAACATGTGATCGAGCGGCAACGATGCGGCTACAGTCCCACGGTCATTGGCGGCATTTGCAGCAGAGCGCACGTTGCCCGGCAGAACGGTGCGCTCGGCTGTGTCGATCCGGTCGCGCACCAAAGGCCTTGCCGTAAAGGAACCCTGTCCATGGACAAAGGGCGTGAGTGCCGTTGCGAGCGAAACGGCGGTGACCATGGAAGGCAATTTGAAACGGAGTGTAGTTCTCGACATGAGCATCTCCAATCAGGGTTAACGGAGGTTGACGTGCGGAGGCGGGGATGTGATACGAGGGTACCTTAAGTAACACGAAAGTCACTGAAACCTGTTGGGCTTTTGTTGGCAGGAGTCGATATTCTGCTCTGCGGCCTGGAGCCCGCATCCACGCCGAGCGAACACGTCTGAGGGCTCTAAAATGGTTTAGCAATGGGGTAAGTGGAACGATATGGCGGCAGTGCCTCGGGTGGAGTACGCAGGAGGGCGGCGGATGCGTACACGCAACACCACGGTTTATCGGGTGCTGCATTGGCCGTTGTGGATCTTTGTCTTCTTCCTGGCTCCCGGGCCGCTTACCTTCGATCTGTTCGCGGGACGGGCGAACCGCTGGAACCTGCTTTGGCTGCTGCTGGTGCTCGCGGGTACAGGGATCGCGGCGTGGCGTGGGCGTTTGCCCGGGGCCGAGCCCGCCCCCTACATTCTTCGTTTCACCGAAGACCGGCCGAACCCGCTATACCGGCGCATCTGTTACACCTTCGGGTGGAATGCCGCCGTAAATTTTGCGTTGATGAATCTGATTGGGCTTTCGATTGCCGTGTTTTCCGGTCGCTGGGAGATGCAGGCGATCTACGCCCGCTTGTACGTCGGGGTGCTCTTGCTCGTCGTGGGACTTGGTATTGCGGGCGTGCTGCCCCGTGTGGGGCTGTCGACCAAGGGCGAAGGCGTTGAACGGCGCTACTTTTACGGAACAGTCTGGGCCGTGACCCTGGCGCAAACCGTGTTGTTGGTGCTTTGGAAGACGCTGCCGCGGACGCACTCTGCCGATGCGGTCAAGCTGGTTGCGTATCTTGCGGCTTTGGCGGGGGTGGGGATGGGTGCTGCGTGGGGCTGGCTGCCGCGAACGCGACCAATCCTGCCCGGCGAACAGGTTATGGCCGATTAGGAAGCTTCGAAGCGGATGAATTGCAGGTTCTGTACAAAGCGCCGGCTCACTGTCGGCTAGAGCCAACACCTTCCCCTATTCGCACATCACAACTTTTGAGCCGAATGGAACAGGCGACCAGGAGATGTCATGGCAGATGCAAACGATCTTGTAAAAACGGTGATTAAGGTGCTGAATGATGGCAAGACGGGCTATGCCGACATCGGCGAGCATGTGAAGGACTCACAAATCAAGGCCTTTTTTATGAAAGAAGCACAGGCACGCGGCACCTACTCGCAGGAGTTGGCGGCTGTTTCCGGGATTTCGGCTGAGGATGCCGGTGGAACGGCTGTTGCAGCAGTGCACCGCACATGGGGCGACGTGAAAGCCTACCTCGGCGGCGGTGATCACACCCTGCTGGAAACAGCGGAACAGGGCGAGGATGTGGCAAAGAAAGCTTATGCGGCTGCCCTCGACGACACGTCGCTCTCGTCCAGCGTGCGTGCCCTGCTGCAACAGCAGCAGACCCATGTTCTAAGTGCCCACGATCAGATTAAGGCTTTCCGCGATAGCACGAAGTAACGTCTGTACCCAATCTTGTGATGGAGACGGCAGCCTTGATGGCTGCCGTCTCTTTGTGGGTGGATGATTTTGCCCGTCGCAGGCGAGAAAACACGTTAGTTTTGCACCGTGATCACAATCGTCGGTGAGATCACGGTGTTGTTGCCGATATCGTGCGCCCAGATCTGCAAGGTGTGCTGGCCGTTTGGAAGCGTTCGCGTATCGAGCGGGTAAATGTACGGACCGCCCGTTACGCGTTGTGAGCCGATCTCTGCGCCATCGACCATCAGATAAGAGCCTGCGGCATCGAGCGTGCGATTGATCTGGGCGAGAACAGCGATTGTGCCGCTCACGGTGAGACCGCTGCCTGGCGACAAGATCGTCACCCCATTTGACGCGGTGGCAGCGCTATTCACCAGCAGGCTGACTCTGGTTGACTGGATCGTGTAGTTGCTTGTGTCGGCGGGGGTAAACACGGCCGAAAGGGTATAGCTGCCAACATTCAGAACGGTGCCGGGAGCGGGTGTGTAGGTGAAGGTTCCCGGGATGTTGGCGCTGGCGTTGAGTTGGGAAGGCGACAGCGCTGTCCCATATGTGATGGGGGCGGGGTTCGCCCAGCTGAGTTGCGGAGCGGCTTGGGTTATAGAGAGTGTGCGGCTCGCGGAAACGGACGAGACGTTGCGGTCTGCGGGCGTAAAAGTCGCCGAGAGTGTTTGCGTGCCCGCATTGAGGATGGTTCCTGCCGAAGGGGTGTAGGCGAAGCTCCCTGGGATGTTGGCTGTGGCATTGAGTTGCTGATTGCCGAGCGCGGTTCCGTAAGGGAGCGGCGACGGTGTGGGCCAGGCAATGATGGGGGCGTTTGTCTGCGGTGCAACCGTCAAGGGTACGTTCGCTGTGTCCGTGTTGAAATCAGCCGTGTCCGCCGGTGTAAAGGTTACTGAAAGCTGCGTGGTTCCGGCGTTCAACACCGTGCCCGCGGATGGCGTGTACGAGAAGGTGCCCGCGATGTTCGCCGTAGCGTTGAGCTGAAGACTGGAGAGCGGGGTGCCGGCCGTGATTGCCGAAGGAGCGGACCAGGTGATGGTGGGGGTGGCCTTTGCCACCGTGAGGTTTACCTGCGCGCTGGCCGCCGTGTAGAGCGCCATATCCGACGGCGTGAAATGCGCTGTCAGCGTTGTGATGCCGGCTCCCGGAACCGTGCCGAGGCTGGGTGTGTAGGTGAAGGTGCCGGCTACGTTCGCCACGGCGTCGAGTTGGGCCGCGGAAAGGGCGGCACCGTACGTGACAGGCGCTGGAGCGGGCCAGGTGATCGCCGGTGCTGTGGGCTGCAGGGGCGGGTTCGCGGTGCTGCCGGCGGCACGATAGATCGCGACCAGGGCGGGATTGTTGGCCTGCCAGTAGTCGGCATGGCCCATCAGGATGTCGCCATGCGCTACGGATTGCGTGAGCTGCGGCGTATAGGCGGCCAAGGTTGCCGCGGAAACATCGTTGACGAGGTTGGCGCCGAAGGCGTGTGGGTAGATGTTGTAAATGGAAGCGGGTGTGCCGAGGTCCGTGTGGAAGAGGAAGGTGTAAAAGGGCGCCGTGTAGGCGTAGTACCGCGGCGTACTTTCTTCCGGAATGAAGAGCATGTTGGGCAGATCGAAGATGAGCTGCTGAAAGATGGCGGGGTCCAACGTGCCGCCGTTGCTGTCCACCGTTGAATCGACATAAAAGATCGTGGTGCCCCAACGCGTGTTTGCGTACCGTGCCTTGTTTTCCAAATTGGCGATGATGGCCGCATTGGTGCCGAGGTAGACCTGGCTCGCCGTGTTGTTGAGGCCGAAGGTGAAGACCTGGGGGCGCAGACACACACCGGTCTTCAGCCCAGCGTTCGACATGGTTTGGAAGTAGGCGTCGTCGAGTTTCTGGCCGTAGAACGGCGAGCCGGGATCGCTGACCGTGCTTTCCATCTCCGGGGCCACTGCGGCGATCTGGTCCGGCGAGCAGACATAGCTGGTGGTCTGCGGGTACTGCTCGCCTTCGATGTCCCAGGTGATGACGCCTTGCCCGTTCAGGTTCCCGGCGTTGGTGACGTTGGCCGCTGCCTGCGCGAGCATGCGATTTTGAAAGCTGCGCAGACCGGCTGGACTGGTGATGTCCACAGTGGGATCGTTGAAGTAGCGACGGGGGTTGGTTGGAAAGCCGCCCGGCTGCGTATTGTCGCCGGCGCCGGACGGCGAACTCGCCAAATAGGCGGTGCCGATGATGCGCTTGTCGGTCCAGGTCATCTGGCTGGGGTAGGTGGCAGCGAAGCTCGCGTAGGCATCGGCGGCATTGGCCACGGTGCCCTCCGGGGTGAAGCGCAGCGAGACGGTGTAGCTGAAACTGGTGCCGGGCTGCACCGGATGATCGTTGTGCGGCAGAAACGGTGGAAGGGAGTCAGGGGCGGTGCTGGTCATCATGGGGGTGTAGGTCGCGCCGCCAGTATTTTTCCAGCCGCCGTAGAGCGCGACTGATTCATTGGGGATGACCGCAGTGACGATGCCCGAGCCGAAATCCGCGGCACTCACGCCCGGGCCCGTCGTTGTAATCGCGTATTGCGAGTAGCCGTTGAAGCCGACGGGGTCCGCGGGGAGGTGAAGGGCGAGCGGATAGATCTCGGCGCCGTCGAAGACGATGCCGGAGCTGGCGTAGTTGGTTTCGGTGACGGTGAGGTCCAGGTTATTGCCATTCTGGGCGAACTGGGTCGCGATGGTTCCCCAGGAAAATGAGTAGGTTTCGGTGTCTGTGGCGGCATTCCAGCTTTCGCCCTGGTTGTTTTCGCCCCACCCATACTGGCCGCTTGCCATCACATTGCCGCTGAGGTCGGTGGCTTTCATGTGCCAGATGTGGAAGCTGTCGGAAGGAAACGCGCCGGTATCTTCAAGGCTGATCCCGTTGAAGCTGAGGGTTTGCACCCCTTTGGCGCCGTAATTGACCTGCAGGCCCTGCGCGTTCGCACGCGCGGCGACGCCGAGCAGAAGCGATGCGGCGATGGGCGTCCATCGCCGACGCAAGAGAGAAGCACCGTGCGCGCAAGCTTGCAGTCGTTGGCAGGATCGTGACGTTCTCTTCATCGGTGCTGGCCCGTTCTCCAATTTCGGTCAGGTCGATACTACGGACCAGGTTGTGCGGCGTACATCGCCTAAAAGACGTAAAACTCCCACCCTCATGCAGGGTATTTGTCCCAGACCGGGACACGCACGACCGTCGAAGGGGCTCAGTGGCGAAAGCCCGTGGGCGACGTGGCTTGGGCTCGACACATCGATGTCGATGCAGTGGTGATGTGTTCTCCGCAGAGGCCGGAAGCTGTGTGAAGCTGCTGCCAGTATGCCGAAAGTTTGCGCAAAGCTGCCGGTTTCCACAGAAGTTTTCTCCCTGAGCACCACCGGAGGCGACCCTTGTCCTCGTTTGTCCTCGTCGGGGGCTCGATCGACGTCAGACACCTGTTCAGGTGGAGTCGCTGCTTTAGCCCGGATGTGAACCGGCGGTCAGCGCGGCGGGGCAGCCCCACAATGGTGCACAAACCTCCGGGGATGGAACACATTCCCATTGTGGGAAGTACGGGAGGTACTTTCGCGTTGGAAACGGGACCGATGTTGGTACTTTCAGGTAAGCTGTGACGGTCTGCCCAATGTATAAGGCCTTGCCCGCCGACCTTTTAAGCTGCGCGTGACCGCAATTGGTTGGGTCTTGAGGAGAGTTGTGATGGGTTTCACCCCTGGTCGCGGTCGCATCCGGCGATGCGCGTTTGCTGCACTGTTTTGTATGGTTTTGCCGACAACGGCAGCTTTTCCCGCGGTCGCACAAAGCGATGTTCTCCCTCAATTGCCGTCGACGGCGGACCCCGCGGCTCTTCGGCTGGCGAACGATCTGCTCGGAAAGATGACGCTGGCTGAGAAGATTGGGCAGATGAGCCAGACGGCCATGAACACAGATGACGGCAGCACCGTCGAGGCGGGCATTCGGCAGGGCCAGGTCGGATCGATTCTCTTTATAACCGATCCGGTCAAAATCAATCGATTGCAAAAAGTGGCTGTTGAGGAATCGCGACTGCACATCCCGCTCATCGTCGGCTTCGATGTCGTCCACGGTTTTCGAACGATTTATCCGGTTCCGCTGGCGATGGCGGCTTCCTGGGATCCGGCGACGGTGGAGAAGGCGCAGGGGATGGCCGCGCGTGAGGCAAGTGCGGTCGGTGTTCGTTGGGCCTTCGCGCCCATGGTCGACATTGCCCGCGACCCTCGCTGGGGACGCATCATGGAGGGTGCCGGTGAAGATCCGTATCTCGGATCGCGGATGGCCGAGGCGCAGGTACACGGCTTTCAAGGCGCCGGCGCAGACAATGCCATCGATGCGACTCACATCATGGCCTGCGTGAAGCATTTTGCCGGCTACGGCGCGGCGCTTGGGGGCCGCGACTATGATTCAGCGAACATCTCCGATGAGCAGCTTTGGAATGTGTACTTTCCCCCGTTCAAGGCTGCGGTAAATGCAGGGGCCGGATCGCTTATGTCGGCCTATATGGATCTGAATAGCGTGCCGGCGACCGGGAACAGGTTTCTTTTGCAGGACGTGTTGCGGGATACATGGCATTTCCCGGGCTTTGTGGTGAGTGATTGGGAGTCGGTGCGGAGCCTGCAGACACACGGGCTTGCGGCAAGTCCGGACGATGCCGCAGTGCGCGGTGTGAATGGCGGGGTTGACATGGAAATGACCAGCCATCTCTATCGCGACCAATTGGCCGCCGCGGTGCAGCGTGGCGACGTGAAGATGACCACCTTGGATGACGCGGTGCGTTACATTCTGGTCGCCAAGTATCGGCTGGGACTGTTCAAAAATCCCTATGTCGATGCGAACCATGCGGCGGCCGAGTTGGTGAATGCGACGCAACGTACCGCGGCCCGCACGGCTGCGGACCGTACTTCGGTTCTGTTGCGGAACGAAGGCAATTTACTACCTTTGCGCAAGGCGCCGGGCAGCATTGCGGTGATCGGGCCGCTGTTGGACGACAAGTTCGACATCATGGGTTCGTGGAGTTTAGCCGGTCATCCGGCGGACACCGTCACCATCCTTGACGGTCTGCGACGGCGGTTCGGGGCGGGAGTGATCCGGAGCACGGTGGGGGTCGAGATTGAGCGTGAGCAGCCCTCAATCTTCGATTCGCAGTTCCCCAGCCCGAAGCCCACACTGACGACGGCCCAAGCGCGCAGTGCAGAGTTCGAGCATGCGCTTTCCCTGGTGCGGGATGCGGATGTGAGCGTGCTGGTGCTGGGAGAAGCGCAGACGATGAGTGGGGAGCGCGCGTCGCGGTCCTCGCTGGCGTTGGCGGGTGATCAGGAAAAGCTGCTCGAGGCGGCCGTGGCGATCGGCAAGCCGGTGGTGCTGGTGCTGGTTAATGGACGCCCTGTCGACCTTGCCTGGGCGTCGCAGCATGTGCCGGCGATCCTGGAGGTGTGGTTTCCCGGCACGGAGGGGGGCAATGCGGTTGCCGACCTGCTTTCGGGCGATGCCAATCCCGGCGGGAAGTTGCCGCTGACCTGGCCGCGCAACGTGGGCCAGATTCCGTTGTATTACGCCGACAACCTGACGCAAATCCCGGAGGACACGGACGGACGCTATTGGGATGGCTCGAGCGCGCCGCTATACCCGTTCGGCTACGGGCTGAGCTACTCCAGCTTCAGCTTGGGCAACCTGCATACTTCCGCGGCCACGATGGGGATGACGCAGCCATTGATGGTTTCGGTGGATGTGCAGAATACTTCGGAAGTTGCCGGGGATGAAGTTGTGCAGATCTACACGCATCAGCGTGCGGGCAGCGCTTCACGGCCGGTTCGCGAGCTGAGAGGATTTCGGCGCGTGCACCTCGAGGCTCACGGGCAGCAGACGGTGACGATTCCGCTGCGCGCCACGGATTTAAGCTACTGGTCGCCGGTGTCGCACCGTGTGGTCACGGAGCCGGGGACGTTTGATCTGTGGGTGGGGAACTCGGCTGCGGCTTCGTTGCATACGCAGTTCAGTCTGGAGCGGTAAGGGCGATGCCCCTGCTGTGAGAGATAGTGGAGACGGTACGGCATGTCGAACCGCCGTCTTAAGTGCAGCCAGGGATCTTTCCTGACCCCAGGCGTTTATGCAACTGCGGGCAGAATACTGAGGTTCTTCGTTACGCTCAGAATGACGGTGGTAAAGTGCGCCTTCCAAGTACGTACAAGCTAAGTTGTAGCGGTGCCTATCGCGCAAGCAAACAAAAACGGCGGACCTGAGTACCAGGTCCGCCGTACTGGACGAGCGAGCGTTACTTGACGTTGCCGTTCAGTCCTGCGGGGAAAAAGCCGCCCTTGCCCGATCCGCCAGCGTAGACTATGGCGAGCACCTGCGCTGCGGTGCGGGCAAAGGTCAACGAATCTGCCGTTCCGGCGGAACCTGCGGTGTTGATGGATCCGGTGGTGGTTGCGTTGACCAGCGTCGAGGCCGTGAGGCTCGTGGTGCCGTTCAGCATGACCTGCTGGGTGCCCAAGCCGATATCGTCGCCCTGGGTGTTGGTGGCGGTGATTGACTTGGAGCCGTCGACGGTGGCGCGCAGTGTGGAGATGGCAGAGGCGACGGCGCGTGCCGTACCTGCCGCGCCCAAGGTTGTCGTGGTCTGGTCAAGGCCAAAGATCGTGGTGCGAATCAGGCCTGCGTGGTAAGCCTCCACGGCCTGAATGCCGGCAGCAGCGGCCAGGTTGTTCATGTCAGTCAACGCTGGAGCCGCTCCAGTGTAGGCCGTGACGCCGACATCCTCAAAGATATAGGAACCAAGAAGGAAGTTGATGTCGCTGGCGAAAGGATCAAAGGAGGTAAGGCCCAAGTTCAGGAGGCCTGCCAAACCGTTGAAGCTGTTGAATAGATCAATCGCGGGCTGGGCGACTGTTGCCGGTCCGAGAGCCGTGCGCAAGAAGTTGACGTGGTTGCGCTCTTCCATGGCGGTTTCGGTGGCGTAACTGCTGACGAGCGTGTTCTGGAACTTTACTTGGCAAGCTGAGTATCCGCCGGTTTTCACTGTGACGGTGCCTTGCGTGCCGGTGCCGGTGAGACCTACACCCATTTGGTCGATGGTTTGGCCGGAGACTGCGAGGGTGTAGTAGTTTGCCTCGAGATACTCGAGGTTAAGCGCGAAATTCAGGTAATCCGCGTCAGTGAGCGTTGCTTGTGCCTGGGCCACGGAGGTAAAGGCGAGCCCGGCGAGTGCCGCGCCGCCCAGCGTCAACATACGACGCCGGCTGCCGGCAATCACTTCATCCAATTGTTGTGTTTCGAGGGTTGCCATAATCCGAGATCTCCGAAGCTATGTGGTGGTGACTTTAATATTGCCGTTGAGGCCCTTGGGGAAGAACAGGCCGCTGCTAGTGCCGACGGAGGCCGAACCATACACAATGTGCAGTACCTGGTCCGGCGTGCGCGCGAAAGCAATCGAGTTGCCGGCAGTCGCCGGAACGATGCCGGTGGCACTGAGGGTGGTCTCGAAACCGGCGCCGCCGAGCATGGAACGCACGTTCTCAACCGCATTGGCCGTGGTGATCATCGTGGCACCGGCGAAGACGATCTGCGAACGAATGGATGCGGCATGGTAGGCCTCAACCGCCATGATCTCGGCTGCCGCGGTCAGGTTGGATTTGCTGGTCAAGGCCGTTGCGGCGCCATGGTAGGCCGTTACACCGACATCCTCGAAGACAAAGGCGCCAATGAGGTAGTTGTTGTAGTTCGCGAAAGGGTTAAAGGTCGAACCTAGACTAGCCGCACCGGCGAGGGTGTTGAAGCTGTTGGTGAGATCGATCGTCGGAGCGGAAACGGCGGCGGAGCCAAGCGCGCTGCGCAGGAAGCGCACGTGATCCAGCTCATTCTGCGCGATCTCGTACAGATATTGCGATTGCACCATGGTGAGGCCGGTGAGTTGTGTACCACCGGTGGTCAGGCTGGTCGCATTGCCGGTGTCGGCAGTCGCCAGGCCGTTGCCGGTGGCCGCGCGCAGGTAGAATTCCGCTTCGAGGTACTCGAGGTTCAGGGCGAAGTTCAGATAATCCGCATCGGTGAGGGTTGTGGTCGTTGGGGGGGTTACAGGTGCAGGGCTGTTATTACTGCAGCCGGCGACCACCGTGCCCGCGACCGTCGCGCCTGCACCCGCAAGAAACGTGCGCCGGGTAAGGGCCTTGTCGATAAGGTTCGTCAATTTTGAATCCACGTGTACATCTCCTAGGGACGAAACGACAAGGTCCCCGCTAATGGAACGGCGAAACCTTGCCATCGGATTGCCCTAGGCGGTTATACGGGGAGAAAACGTGATGTCGTCTGCAACGGAAGTTGTACGGATGGTGGGTTTCAGATCCTTCGGGGTGCATGTACCGTAGGCGCCAATGGCATGCAGACCAACCTGGGTGAAGCTCGAAGTTGTATCGCAAGCACGAAGGCTTGGGGCCGGCCGACAAGCATCCGTAAGTTCTATAGATCGGGCTTTCAGCCCTCGGCGTACGTCGTGGGCAGAGATCCTAGGCCTTGCGGCCCAGGCTGGTATAGGACGCGCCTTTGGCGCTGGATACAGCAATCTTGAACCCGCTCTACCCTTGCAAGAAGCTCTCTACTGCACAGTTCCGATGAAGGCTGAGTTCGCCGGCAAAGCCACTGTCACCGCTGCGCTGCTGATGGAGACGGTGCCCGCGCCGAACAGGTTTTTCGCGCTGGTGGCCCCCGCGAGAGCGGTGTCGGCTGAGTCGAAGTGGAACTGAACGTCTTGGTCGCCGAGATGAAGGGCGACCAGGATGCGCTGCGTGCCGGCCGTGCGGACGTAGACGATCGCGTCCGCCGAGCTGTAAAGCAACTGCTCCCCGCCTTCTGTGAGGGCGGCGTTCTGTCTGCGCAGGGCGAGCAGATCGTGGACACAGGTGTACATGTCGTTTTGCCGGGCGGTTTGTGCCGCTGGATGGAAGGCATCTGCTCTTGTATCGGCATTCCGGTTGGGGCGTGTTTCCCGTGAGCCGGTAGGAACTCCGGTTAGCGAACTGCCGGGAAAACCTCCGGGGAAGTCGTGGCGGTTGTCGGGGTCTTCGCCGCCGGTCATGGCGATCTCGTCGCCGCTGTAGAGCTGCGGCATGCCTCGGGTGGTGAGCAGAAAGGCGAGCGCGAGCTTTTGCCGTGTGGAGTCCGCACCCGGTTCGCTAAGGAACCGCGGAACATCGTGGTTGTCGAGGAAGGCGGACAGGCGCTCCGGGTGCGGGTAGAGGGCGTCTTGACGCAGTAGATCGGCGAGTTTTTCCATGGGCGCTTTGCCGGTGAAGACGTTGCGGATGCTGAAGTGCAGCGGGTAGTCGAAGGGCGTGAAAAGACCGGTGTCGACGCCGGTGCGCGTGACGCCGCCGGCAAAGGTGGAGACCACGGTGGGATCGCCATTGAAGATCTCGCCGACGGTGGTCAGGTTTGGGTAGAGCGCGCGCAGGGTGGTGTGGAAGTCGGCCCAGAACTGGCGGTTAATGTAGGGAAAGGTGTCGAGCCGCAGACCGTCAAGGCCACCCTGCTCGATCCACCAGACGGCGTTCTGGATGAGGTATTGAGAGACAGCAGGATTTTCCTGATTCATGTCGGGCAGAACATCGGCAAACCAGCCCTCGGTGATGTTGTGCCGGTCACGCGAGGGGGCGTGCGGGTCCGTGAGCGGAAGGAACTCGCCCTGGGCGGGGGTGTGCTGTGCGGCGGTGCCATGGAACCAGTCGGGTTCGGGCTCGTCGTCGACCCAGGGGTGTTTGGCCCCGATGTGGTTGGGCACGATGTCGAGCACGAGCTTCATGCCGCGGGCATGCAGACCGGCGGCGAGGGCACGCAGGTCGTTCAGGGTGCCGAAGTGGGGATCGACGGCATACATATCGGTAGCACCGTAGCCGTGATAGCTATCGGGCTCGTGGAGGTTGGCATAGACGGGTGTGATCCAGATCGTCGTGATGCCGAGGGATTGCAGGTAGTCGAGGTGGTTGAGGATGCCGCGAAGATCGCCGCCGTGCCAGTCGCGCGGCCTGGCTCGTTCGGCCTCAGCGGCGGGGCTCCCGGCGGGATCGTGTGCTTCGGGGCCGTCGTTGGCGAGGTCGCCATCGGCAAAGCGGTCGGTCATGATGAGGTAGAGCACATCCTTAGAGGAGAATCCGGCGAAGCCGTCGGTGGCGGCACGCCGGGCCTGGAAGGCGAAGGGCAGGGTGGCGCGGCCGGCGGCGGTTTCGGCGGTGAGGGTGAGGGCTTGCGGTTTTGTAGGTGCGTCGGTGAGCCAGAGTTCCGCCCAATGGCCGTTGGCGGAGATGTGGGTGTGGTCGAGGTGCACAATGCCTGTGCCAGCGACAGGCCCATCCGGGCCCAGGCGAAAGTGGGCGCCGGCGAGGTGGTCGCCCTGGACGAGCAGCATAGCGCGAGGCATGTTCGCCCACCAGTTCGGCGGGTCTATGCGCGTGAGTGTCGGTGCGGCGGGGATTGGTGCGGCCACCTGCGCGGGCAGGGCGGTGCAGGCGAGCAGAAGGGTGAGGGAGAGCTTGCGCATCTACTGATTAACCTAACGAATCATCTAATGGTTACCGGATTAATCTTTGCAGGATACAGGCTCTCCGGTGACGGATTTGGTGGGGATGGAAGCTGCAGGTCTTCCACTGCGGTACCACGGCCGGATCCTGCATCGTTGTGCCTCTGCTTCTTCAAGTGAAGGATTTTGCAGGCTGTTCGGAGTACCCTGCGCTCTGGAATGCCTTCGTCCTTCGCCCGCCCAGGGCGACGGAGGTTTAAGGTGATAATGATGAGCCGTGCGGATCGTTTGGCGAACATGCCGTGCGGCGGCGCCAAGGGGAGACAAGCGATGAAGCAGGGGTTCAAGGCAGGCGCGAGTGGTGTGTTCGCGCTTTTGCTGGCTTTGGCGGCAGTGCGGACGACTTCCGCGCAGACCGTGACCGCCGTGCCGACGCTCGATCTGACTCAGTTCACGGGGACGTGGTACGTGATCGCGCAGTACCCGGCCGCGAAGCCGAAGAAGCAGTGCGTCCATGACGCCAAGGTGCTTTACGCGTTGGATGACGGAAAGAACTCATTCCAGATGGGGAGTTTCTGTCGCCTGCAAACCGGCAAACTCAGCGAAGTTGATGCGAAGGGAACCATGGACAAGGCGGGCGGCGGCAAGCTGCGGTTGAGCCGCCTGGTATTTCTGCACACACCGCACTGGGTGCTGGCGACGGGGCCTGGCTATAGCTGGGCGCTGGTCGGCAACCCGAATCGCAAGACGCTAGCTGTACTTTCGCGGTCGATGGAGATGGATCCCGGCACCCTGGCCGAGGTGGAAAGCAAGGCCACGGCGCAGGGCTACGATGCAGGGAAGCTGATGCGCATTCCGCAAACGCCTTCGACCATGTAGGGAAGCAGGCGATTGGGTGCCATGCTCACGCGAATCAGGCGCGGCTGGCGAACTCCCGCGTTTCGGTCGTGATCTTGACGAGCTCGCCTTCCTTGATGAACAAGGGGACGCGCACCTCCAGGCCAGTCTCCAGCCGGGCCGTTTTGGTGACGCTGCCGCTGGAGGAATCGCCACGCACGCCGGGTTCGGTGTAGGCCACCTTCAGTTCAACGAAGATCGGCAGCTGCAGACCGATGGGATTGCCATTGTATTTGTGCAGCTGCAGGGCACTGCCCTCGATGAGTAGCGCCAGCGCGTCGCCGATCCTGTCTTCATTGAGCGTGAGGGTTTCGTAGCTTTCCCCATCGAGGAAATACGATCCGTTTGCATCGCTGTAGAGATAGGTTGCCGGCACAAGTTCGAGGTCGGGCTCTTTGAATTTATCGGAGGCTTTGTAGGTTTTTTCGAAGACGGCATCCGTGAGCAGGTTGCGCATCTTGAGCCGCACCAGCGTCTGCCCGCCACGCGCGGTTGGCGTGCTGATGTCCGATTCCATGCAGACAAAGGGCGTGTTTTCAAATTCAAACAGCGTTTTGCGTTTTACGTTGATTGCCTCGATCAGTGCGGCCATGCATTCCCTCGAACCTTGCTTTACGCGCTTCGCCTCGAGCATACCGGGAGGGGGACGCGAACTGAAAGGCGGTGTTCTTTGAAGTATAGGGGACGTTGTCGTGGATGCGGCGAGGACGAAACCGCATGCCCGTGGCGCGGTGAGGCATAATCAAGGTGCTTCCCAGCCTCGAGGTATAGATGAAGATTGCCCGCCGTCCGGTTCGTTTCGCAAAGGTGCTCGCAGCATGGCTGATGGCCGTTACGTGCCTGCACGCACAAACGGGGAGCACGCCTGTGCGTGTGGCGATTGTGGGCCTGGTGCATGGGCACGTTCTGGGCTTTTTAGGCGCGCTGCCGGGGAACAAAGACGCGCAGTTGGTGGCGATCGTTGAACCGGACACCGCGCTTGCCAAGCGGTATGCGGATCGCTTCCATCTTGCTAGTGACCTCTTCTACACGGACCTGGAGCAGATGCTGACCAAGCAGCATCCGGATGCCGTGCTGGTGTACACGACGATTTTGGATCATCGCAAGGTCATTGAAGCCGCGGCGAACCATGGGGCTTCGTCGATGGTGGAGAAGCCGTTAGCGACGACGCTCGACGATGCGCTCGCGATCCGGCGCGCCGCCCGTGCGCACGGTGTGCAGGTGTTGGTGAACTACGAGACGACCTGGTATGCGAGCAATGCCGAAGCGCTGCATGAAGTGCAGGCAGGCAAGCTCGGCCAGGTCCGCAAAGTGGTGGTGCATGACGGCCATGAGGGGCCGGAGGAGATCGGCGTCGGCCCTGAGTGGCTGCCATGGCTAACCGATCCGAAGCAGAACGGTGCGGGTGCGCTCTTTGATTTTGGCTGCTATGGCGCCGATCTGATGACGGTGCTGATGCACGGTGCGGCGCCGCTGAGCGTGACCGCGGTGGCGCAAACGGACAAGCCCGCGATCTATCCGCAGGTGGATGATGATGCAACGGTGATTCTGCGCTATCCGGGCGTGCAGGCTGTGCTGATGCCCTCATGGAACTGGAGCTTTGCGCGCAAGGATATGGAGGTCTACGGCGACGGCGGGTCGTTGATCACGGTGGGCCCCGGTGCGGTGCTGGTGCGCTATCGCGGCGAAGCGAAGGCGGCGGAGCACGACGCGCCTGCGCTGCCGCCGGATCAGGCGAGCTCGTTGGGCTATCTCGCGGCCGTGCTGCATGGGCAGGTGCCGGCCAAGGGCGATTTATCCGCACTCGACACGAACATGGTGGTGATGCAGATTCTGAGCGCGGCGCGGGAGTCGGCGCAGACCGGGCGTACGGTGGCATTGAAGCCGTTGCCGTAAGCGGCTGAAGGATTGCCGGTGTGTATCCAAGCAAAAGTTTCTCGGTCGTGATGCGGTTCGGTTCTCATTTCGGCCAAGCTATGCTTTGTGCACAAAGGCATGTCACGATTGCTCCAGCGCCGACGGCGCGCTCTATACCAGCCTAGGGTGTATCGACATATTCACTTTTGCGGGGAGGTCAGCTTT
>CAXSZS010000011.1:0-85787 GCA_964242495.1 uncultured Acidobacteriaceae bacterium | reverse complement strand
CACCGCCTTCAACGCGGACTTCGACGGCGATCAGATGGCCGTGCACATCCCGCTCTCGCCCGAAGCCCAGATCGAAGCCTCGGTCCTCATGCTGGCCTCGCACAACATCCTCTCGCCGGCCTCCGGTCAGCCGATCACGGTGCCCACGCAGGATCTCGTGCTTGGCCTCTACTACCTCACCAAAGCCAAGCCGAACGCCAAGGGTGAAGGCCGCGTCTTCGCCAACATCGAAGAGGTCCTGATGGCCCTCGACGCCAAGCAGGTCGAAACGCTAACGCCCATCCGTCTGCGCTACACCGGCATGGTGCTCGACATGACCACCGCCTACGATGACCAGGACATCCTGCACACCGAGCCGGTCGAGTTCGGCAAGCAGTTCATCAACACCACCGTAGGCCGCGCCATCCTCAACGATGCGCTGCCTGAGGGCATCCCGTTCATCAACGGCCTGCTCAAGAAAAAGGGCATCGGCCAGCTCGTGAACTACTGCTACCTGAACCTCGGCCTCGAGGTGACGGTCAAGGCACTCGATCGCATCAAGGAGCTCGGCTTCCAGTACGCCACCCGTTCCGGCCTGTCCGTAGGCCTCGACGACATGGTCATTCCGGAGTCGAAGTACACCGTCGTGCGCGATGCCGAGCGCCAGGTCGTCACCATGCAGCAGCAGTACCTGGATGGCTCGATCACCAACCTCGAACGCTCCAACAAGGTCACGCAGCTGTGGTCCGGCGTCACCGATCGTGTCGCCGACGAGATGTTCAACAACATGAAGCGTGCGGACAAGGAAGGGGCCATGAACCCGATCTACATCATGGCCGACTCCGGCGCCCGCGGCTCCAAACAGCAGATTCGGCAGCTCTCCGGCATGCGCGGCCTCATGGCCAAGCCGTCTGGAGAGATCATCGAATCGCCCATCAAGGCCAACTTCCGCGAGGGTCTCACCGTGCTCGAGTACTTCATCTCGACCCACGGCGCCCGCAAGGGACTGGCCGACACCGCACTCAAGACCGCCGACTCCGGGTACCTCACCCGCCGTCTCGTCGACGTCGCGCAGGATGTCATCATCTCCGAGCATGACTGCGGCACCGACCAGGGCATTTACACCATGCCGATCATCGAAGCCGGTGAGACCATCGAACCGTTGCGCGACCGCATCATCGGCCGTGTCTCGCTCGAGCAGCTCAAGGACATCGATGGCCGCGTGATCGTCGAGATCAACCAGGAGATCGACGAAGACCTCGCCTCCGCCGTGCAGTTTGCGGGCATCGAGCGCGTCAAAATTCGCTCGGTCCTCACCTGCGAGTCCAAGCGTGGCTGCTGCATCCTCTGCTACGGCCGTAACCTCGGCTCCGGCAAGATGGTCGAGATGGGCGAAGCCTGCGGCGTTATTGCAGCCCAGTCCATCGGCGAGCCCGGCACCCAGCTCACCATGCGCACCTTCCACGTCGGCGGCACAGCCTCGCGCATTCACGACGCCTCCAAGATCGAAGCCAAAAACACCGGCAAGATCCACTTCATCAATCTCGTCACCGTTCGCGCCAAGGAAGGCGGACTCGTAGCCTTCAACCGCTCCGGCTCCATCGCCATCCTTGACGAGAAGGGCCGCGAGAAGGAGCGTTACGCCATCGTCTACGGCGCAAAACTCCGCGTCGAAGATGGGGCTGACATCAAGCAGGGCGAGCTGATCGGCGAGTGGGATCCGTACACCTTCTCGATCCTCACCGAGATTGCCGGCACCGTGCAGTTCAAAGATCTGCAAGAGGGCCTGACGATCAACGAAGAGATCGACGAGGTCACCGGGCTGTCCCGTCTGGTCGTCGCCGAATCCCCCGATGAGAAGCGTCAACCGACGATCCTCATCAAGGCCGGCGGAACCACCAAGCGCTACCTCATGCCCTCCCGTGCCAACCTCATGGTGCAGGATGGCGACGAGGTCACGCCGGGCGATATCCTCGCCAAGATCCCGCGTGAAACCACCCGCACCAAGGACATCACCGGTGGTCTCCCGCGCGTCGTCGAGCTCTTCGAGGCACGCAAGCCCCGCGATCCCGCGATCATCTCGCGCATCGACGGTGTGGTGCGCTTCGGTGACGTGACGAAGGGTCAGCGGAAGGTGTACGTCACCGCCGATAACGGCAACGAGGAAGAGTACTCGGTGCCGCGCGGCGTCTACATCAACGTGCAGGAAGGCGAGCGTCTCCGTGCCGGCGACGCGCTGATCGACGGCCCACGCAACCCGCATGACATCCTCGATGTCCTCGGCGAGCGCGCGCTGCAGATCTATCTCGTCGACCAGATCCAGGAGGTCTACCGCTTACAGGGTGTAGGCATCTCGGACAAGCACATCGAGACCATTGTCCGGCAGATGCTCCGTTGGGTGAAGATCGATGAGGTCGGTGATACCAACTTCCTGCTCGAGCAGCAGATCGATCGTTTCCGGTTCAACGCCGAAAACGAGCGTGTGCTGAACGACGGCGGACGCCCGGCCATCGGTCGCCCCCTGCTTCTCGGCATCACCAAGGCGTCGCTCTCCACCGACAGCTTCATCTCGGCGGCGAGCTTCCAGGAGACCACCCGCGTGCTCACCGAAGCGTCCATCAATGGCGCCATCGACGGGTTGCGCGGTCTCAAGGAGAACGTCATCGTCGGTCGCCTCATCCCCGCCGGCACCGGCATGGAATACTACCGCCAGGTCGCGCTCTCCCCCGAGCTCGAAGAAGCGGCAGCCCAAATCCAGGCCGAGGTCATGGAAGCGCACGAAGCCGAAGAGCGCGAGCTCGAGGCCATGCGCATGGAAGGCGAACAGGAAGAACTCGCCGCCGAATAAGTCAAAGGCTTACTCGGGTGTGTGTCAGGGGCTTTAGCCCTGACACACAGCGCACCAGCACAAAACCACAAAGGGCGAACTCGGAGGAGTTCGCCCTTGCTTTTGCTGCCTTGGCTTCTATTGTCATTCCCGCAGGGAACCTGCTTCATTGACGCTGCCCTCGCCACCGCATACCCTAAGCACATGCAAGTTAGCGCCGAGTACGCCCAAAGCCACCTCGAAGAACTCCTCGCCGCCACAGAAATAGGCGAAGAGATCCAGATAGCGCGCCCCGACAAGCCGACCATCAAGCTAACCCTGGCCCCATCCCCGCTCCCTTTTGACCGTACAGGGATGATTGGCTCCGGTAAAGGAAAGATCTGGTACGCCGACGATTGGGACTCGCCCGAGACGAATGAAGAGATCGCTCGCCTGTTCAATGAAGGGCCGATCTTTCCTGATGAGTCGTAACGGATGCGCTTGCTGTTGGATAGCCATACTCTTTTGTGGAATATCAATGATGACTCGCGTCTTTCCTCTACCGTTCGTTTCGAACTGGAGCGTCCGAAGAATCGCTTGGTTGTAAGTCTGGCTTCTCTCTGGGAGCTTGGCATCAAGCACGCGCAAGGACGCCTGATCCTTTCCGGCACCGGCCTGGACTTCATCCTCGAATTCATGGAACGATGGCGCATCGAGCTGCTGCCTGTGACCCTGCAGCACGTCCGAGCGGCAGGCGTTCTACCGTTCCACCATGGCGACCCTTTCGACCGCATGCTCATCGCTCAGGCAAAAACAGAGTCGCTTCGCTTCGTCTCAAACGACGCAAAGATCCGCCTCTACGACGTTGATGTCTTCTGGTAACAGCGTCGAAGCTACGCGTGAGCGCCTAAAAGCCCGCCTGCAGCCGAACCGCCCCATGATCACCATTAGCCTGCGAATGCCGGAAGACGTCATTGAAAATCTAAAGGAGATCGCCTCCATGCTCGGCTTCACCGGTTACCAGCCGCTTATGCGATCCTGCATCGGCCAGGGCCTGCCCAAGACCTTCAATACCTTGAAGGCTCTCCAGCTGCAGCGACTCACCGAAACCTCCGCAAGCACGGCGTCCCCGACGAACAAATCTCCGCCGCCGTCGTCGAAGCCGGCCTAAAATCCGCCTAGCCCCGGAACAAACCGCCTTCGTCACTGTTTTCTGGTTGTCATTCCCGAAGGAGATCTGCGGGTAGGTTGTGAAGCCGAAGAGCGCGAACTCAAAGCCATGCGCATGGAAGGCGAACAGAAAAATTTGCCGCCGAGTAGGTGCTAGGCGCACAACTATACGCTCGGTTCGCGAGCAAACTAAGGGCGGACTCGTATGAGTCCGCCCTTTAGCATTAACATAGGAGATGCGATGGCCATTTGGAACCTCTATTCCAAAAGAAAACGAGCTGTTGAGCAGCCCTTCAATGACGTGTTCGTTTATGACAAGCTTCCTAACAAGCTCCGTGTACAGATCATTCACATACTTTCCGACGCCTTTGGTAATCCGACAGCCTACAACTCTGAGACAAAACAGATTTGGCGCGAACTGCATATGGGATTGGCACGTGAATATGGGGTGTTTTCCTTATCGCAAAGCCGCGTCAGTGATATGGAGGCAGTGGGTCAATACTTTCTTGAAACCAATTTGATGGATGAAGCTTTAGATATCATTCATCTATGTGGACGGAACTTGTCGGACTCAGGATTTCAAGAACTGGTCTGAACCGAAGCTAAGTCCAAATGATGCTATTGCTGAGCTTAACGCGCGCTTTTTGGAGTCTGCAATTGGTTTCAACTTCGTGAGCGGTTTGCTTGTTAGAAAAGATGCTGAATTTACGCATAGTGAAATCATCCTGCCCGCCTTAAAATTGTTGAGCGATCCGGCTTTTTCCGGGGCCAATGAAGAGTATAGGCAAGCACATGCTCATTACCGTAGCGGACGACAGAAGGAATGCTTGAATGATTGCTTAAAAGCTTTCGAGAGTACCATGAAAGCAATATGTACCAGCAAAGGTTGGGAGTTTTCGCAAAAAGATACTGCAAAGCAACTAATTGACATAGTTCTGAAGAATGAACTGGTCCCAGTGTTCCTATAGAGTGAGTTCTCCTCGCTGCGTACTACGCTTGAGAGCGGGATACCAACCACGCGCAACCGTCTCAGCGGTCATGGACAAGGGGACACAATAGTCAAGGTACCTGATTATTTCGCTGAGTATTTACTTAGTCTCACAGCCGGTACTATAAGATTCCTTGTTAAAGCGGCAATGTAAACAGGATGCCGGGTGCCGGATACCCACTCATTGCAACCCACTAGTCGGGTGCCCCACTCATCGCGGCCCATCGCGATGAGTGGGGTCAGAACCGATGGCTCCACCAATCCTACCTCCACTAAAACTGAACCAATGAAGGTCAACGTCCGGTACGCCGAGACCCACCTCGCCGACCTCATCTACGCCGCCCATAATGTCGAACTCGTCGAGATTGCCCGCCCTCCGCCTTATCGTCGACAGTGCGCCAGTTTCCGACGAGCGCCGCCAAGCCCGCACGAGACTCTGGGGTGCCTGGGAAGGCGAAATGGCCCTGCCCACCGACGAGGAGTGGCGCGCAATGGACAAAGAAATCGAAGATAACATGCTAAACGGGCCAATTTAGAAGGCTTAACTATACTGTCGAGCGACGCCACATTTGCAGTCTGCGGAGCGCCCACGCTCTGGAAATGACGCTCGGGTTCCCCATCCTTCCTCAGCTGCACAGGAATACAACCAACTCTGTAACCTTATCTACAGCACAGCCAACGCAAAACGATAGAAGCAGGCAGACGACTTCAAACTTCCCCGAAGTCAGCTCATAAAGTCTCTACTCTGAAGACTTTACGCACAAAGTACGAGGAGGGGTGGACAACGAACAAGAATCCACTCCCTCCATTCACCGATGGAGATGGAACTCCACCGTAACGATCGTAGCCACTTCCGTCGGATGGCCTTCGATGAGGTAAGGACGGTAGCGCCAGCGGCGAACAGCGTGTTCGGCAGCGCTACGCAGCAGGTGATGGCCGCGGAGCGCATGAGTGGTGGCGACCGTGCCGTCGCGCGCGATCACGGCTTGCAGGATGACTTCGCCTTCCACGTGCGTCAGGCGTGCCATCTTCGGGTACTCAGGTGCTGGCGCTAATAGCAGATGGCTGGTCATCACGCCCGAGGAGACTGAAGAGACACCTTGCCACTTGGGAAGGTGAGTCGCGGCTGACGCCTCCGGACGGCCCTTGGCCGACGCGGCCGTCATCGGCGCAGCGCGCTCGGCAGCGGCGCCTTTTTCGGAACTGGCCGCGGAGCCCTGGGTGTAATCGGACGTTGGCGACGGGCGGTATGCCAGCCGGCCTGCGGGTTGATTCGCCGTTGGAACCGGTCCCAAAGTTGACGCAGAGTTGGTCCGCTGGGCCGAGTAGGCGGGCGATGCGTTACGCAGGATGGTTTTGGTGTGCGGAGGCGCTCTATGGGCGACTATTCGACCGTTTTTTGAAGAAAGAGTTCGCCTGTCAAGGGAAGGCTGCGCTTGATTCTCATCGGCGAGAGTTGCTGCCGTTGTCGCATTTTCCGCACTCTCCAGTGGCGCCGCCGTTGGGTCGGGAACCGGTTCAGCGGGAGGGATTGGCGGCGGCGGCAGAGCCACAATCGCAGGGCGCGACCGCGCAGGCGTGTGTGACGCCGCAGCTGTGAGCGCGGCCGTGCGGCGGTGCACGTGCCATGTAAACGCAAAGGCGAGGACGCAGAGGCCCAACGCAGAAAGCGCAAAGACCCGAAGACCCTGTGGTGAAAGGTCGAGGGCGGAACGGAGTCGCTGTTCCAGTGATTTGAGCGAACCCCGAAGTTCGATAGATGGGAAGGGGTGCTTCGTGGAAGCGGCCCTATCAGTGGACGTCCGTGCGGCAGCGGCAGCCGGGGGCGTTTGTGGTGGTGCCGCAGGTGCTGAAGGTGCCGGCACGGAGGCTGAGTGCACGGGCCGGAAAGGGTTGGGCCGAAATGGCGGAGACGAGCGCGGCATATCCTCAGGCGCAGAGTCTTCTTGGGGCACCGCATCGGGCGGAATTGTTGCCGACGGCGCTTGAGGGTGGAATTCGTGAGCAGCCTCCGTGAGCGTCGCCTTGAGTGCAGGGTCAGGTGCAGACGGTGCCGCAGCCGCCCCACGAGAATCGTCCCCGGCGGGCCTTCGCAACGAGTGCAGAACCTCACTGATGAAAGTGAGAAGCTTCCCGACAGGTTCGTGAATGTCCTCGGGTGCCTGCTCGACCTGCGCTCCGCCCACGGCGATGGTCACCAACTCCAGCAGTTCCACGCGCGTGATGGCCATGCCTTCGCGAAAGACGATGGTGCGCAGCATGGAAGCCATATCCTTGTCGAAGGCGCTGGGGGTAGAAAGGCGTTCGACGAGCGGATACAGATCACGCGGCACGCCGAAGGGCATGCCGCGGCTGGCGAAGAACTCGCGCAGCATCTCGATGTGCGGCGCAAAACGATCCGCAACACTCTCCATGTTGGACTGTGGAGTCATGCCGGATTTGGATGCGTCGCCGCACAAACGCGGGAGAGCGTTTGTGCATGCTGCCGAAGATCGAATGCGGAGATCATGCAAGCCTCACTGCCAAAGGCCGATCTGGAGGTACCTTGTCGAATAGATGTCCAACCGTGGCGCACCGAAGCCTATCCTCCGGGATCTGTCCCCAGAGATTACCGCGAGGCGGCTCCGTGGGAAGTACTTCCTTTGGTTCCGGACTCCAGTTCGATATGGGAGAAGGTGGCAGCTTGCAAGGCGGTGTCATGCAAACAAACACTCAGACCGACGTAGACCGTGTTTTCCAGCCGGATCGCAATCGACGGGGCGTCAGCTGCCCCATCACCAGGGATGAAGCAGACCGAAGCAAAGCGTTGCAACGACGGCACGCCGGTTGGTAGACCGGCCGCCAACGTGGCGGGTGTGATGTAGACGAGGGCTGCGCAGGGGTTCATGGCTGCGCCACTCTAGAGCCGGTTGCGGGGATGCGCAGTTTGGCCGAGGCTTCCACACGCATGGGAAAAGGTTAGGCTATGCTCGGCGTATGTCTCGTACGGCTTTGATCACGGGTGCGTCGCGCGGCCTTGGCGCGGCGATGGCAGTCGCGCTTGCGGAGAGCGGCTGCCGGGTAGCGGTTAATTATTTTCGCAGCGGCGAACGCGCGAAACAACTCTGCCGCCATTTACGGGACGCGGGCCGAACCGCGGAGGCCTTTGGCGGCGATGTGCGCGATGAGGCGCAGGTGAAGGATCTCGTCGACGCCGTGGAGCAGAGCTTGGGTCCCGTCGATATTCTCGTGCTGAACGCGACCGGTCACCAACCGATGCTTTCCATCGAAGAACAAACGTGGGGAGACTATCTGCAACAGCTGGAGTTCTTTGTAAAATCGCCGCTTTTGCTCACCAAGGCCGTGCTCCCCGGCATGCGGCAGCGGCGGTTTGGACGCATTATCCAGATCGGGAGCGAGGTGGTTGAGCTTGGCAACCCCCGATTTGCCAACTACGTAGCGGCAAAGGGCGCGCAGCTGGGCCAGACGCGTTCCTGGGCACGCGAACTTGGCCCGGCCGGCATCACAGTCAACCTGATTGCGCCGGGATGGATCCCCACCGAGCGCACGATGGATGCATCCGCGGCAGAGCAAGAGGCCTACGCGGCGGGAGTGCCGTTGGGGCGGATGGGTTTGCCAGAGGAGATTGGGCGTGTGGCGGCATTTCTAGCGAGCGATGCGGCGAGTTTCATCAACGGGCAGAAAATTGCTGTGAACGGCGGGAACACCCTCGAGTAGGGAATGTAAAAGGCCTGAGCGCAAAGCTCAGGCTTTTTATACGAGCTGTACGAACGCACCTACTCCGCATGTTTTGGCGGGAATTTGTCGAACATTTTGTCCACGCTTTTCTGGACCAGGGCAATATTTTTGTCCGCATGTTTATGCATGTCGGCGGTGGCGCGACCGCGGAAGACCAGGTTATGTGTGCCTGTGTCATACAGATCAACCATCAGGGTGCCGACAGGCACGTCCTGCACGGTCGTGTTAGAGACACCATCGCCGCCCCAACCGCCGCCGCCCCATCCCCCGCCCCAGCCGCGATATCCGAAGCCGGAGCCAAGGCCGCTGTAAAACGTGTTGTATTCCTGTGTGCTTTTGACGTTCCCGATTGCGGTAATGGCGATGTCGCCGCCCGAAGGGACCAGCTGCAGACCATGCCGCTGCAGATCGCCGGCGATGTCATCGCGCACGCGTTGCTCATACAGAGGATCGCTGGTTTGCACCTTATAGAAGGAGAAGGTGTGGTAGTTCTCGAAGTGCGCGTTGTGATCGAAGTCGGTGCTCACCGATTGTGCCTGCAGCATCGGCGTTGCAGCCAGCACCAGAGCAAGACTCGTTCCCCATACAACGGCGCAACCATGTTGATTCGATTTCATACCATCTCCTGGGCCAGCATCGATGTAGACCCTCACTGAATTCAGATGCGCGTTCGAGCGTGTGCGTCTGAAGGCACGAGTATGAATCGGGGTTACGCGCCGCAACGTGCCGTCAGGCCAAATGCTGTGGCGGTTCAGTCGGCAGGGTGAAGTGGAGGGTCGAGCCTTGCCCAACCGTGCTCGTGGCCCAAATGCGGCCGCCATGCTGCGCCACGATGCTGCTGCAGATGGCCAGCCCCAGCCCTGTACCGCCGATCGTGCGAGCATCGGTGGCGTCCACCTGGCGAAATCGCTCGAAAATCGTCTGTAGCTTATCGTCCGGGATGCCGCGCCCCTGATCGGCCACCTCAATCAGAGCGGTTCCGGGAGCGGAGAGCCTGGCGGAAAGCCGGATCTCGACGGAACGCTCCGCCTCCTGTGCGGAGAACTTAATCGCATTCGAGACAAGGTTGGTGAGTGTCTGCAGGATACGGTCGGGGTCGGCCCAAACCGCAATGCCGTTGGGCTCTGCAAGCAAGCGAATGCCCGAGCGCGCGGCCGCATGCCCGAGCAGCGACACCGTGCGTTGGAAGAGCTCCTCGACCGAACACCTGGTCCGGTGCAACTCAGCCCGGCCCGAGCCGATGCGCTCCAAATCCAGGATGTCGTTGACGAGCCGCACCAGACGCTCCGTGTTGTCGACGGCGATCCCCATCATCTGCTGTGCCTTTTCAGGGCGCGTGTCCAAGGTGCCGCCGGCGACCAATCCCAGGGCAGCCCGCAGGCTCGTCAACGGCGTGCGCAGCTCATGCGAGACGGTGGAGATGAACTCATCCTTCATGCGGTCGAGCGCGTTGCGTTCGCTGATGTCGGTGAACGCGACCACGACACCCACCGCGCGTTCGCTCCCTTCCGGCGTACGCGCGTCAGAAGCTGCCCCCGTAACTTCCCGCGGTGCTTCGATCTGCGGACGGGCAACGTACTCGACTGGAAAGGAAGTACCATCCTTACGCCAGAAAACTTCATGCGCCACACGGATCGAGGTTCCGTTCCGCACGCTCCCCCGAATGGGGCAGCTGCTTTCGGGATACGGTGTGCCGTCAGGGTAGGAGTGATGCACAAGCTCGTGCATGTTGCGGCCCAGCAACTCCTCGGGACGGTAGCCGAGCATCCCCGCTGCCGCAGGGTTGACCACTGTGACACGACCCTCGAGATCGATGCCATAGATTCCGTCGCCGATCGATTCGAGGACTGAGTTCGACTGCCGGATTAATGTGCGCAGCTGATCCTCAGCCCGCACCTGTTCGGTGATGTCGACCGCAAAGCCGAGCACGTAACGGGGTGCATCCGTCGGTTCAATAAGTCGGTTGCGATATGCAAGAACGCGCTCCTGCCCGTTGCGGTGTTGCAGGCGCATGAGTCCCTGGGCTTCACCGTCTGTCTGCAGATCGTGGAGGTAGGATTCGATCCATCCTAGCCGTTCCGGCGTAAGGAACTCGGACAGATTGTGGCCAAGGACCTCCGTTACCGCACGACCAAAGCTGCGTGCGCCGTGCTCGTTGATTGAGAGCAGCGTGCCATCGAGAGCGTGGGTGCAGACCAGGCCCAGCGAGCCTTCGACGATCTGCCGGTACCGTGCTTCGCTTTCACGGATGGCCTGTTCGGCAACACGCTGCTCGGTAACGTCAATGCCCGTAGCGATGATGAAGGCGACTTGCCCCTGAGGGTCCAGCAGCGCCGTGGCCGACCAGGCGATGCGGCGACGCGCGCCGTCTGCTGCGAGCCAATTATTTTCAAAGGCGGTAGGAAAGCCGCCGCCGCGGATACGCTCAAACCCCTCCACGTAGCCGGCGATGTCCTCCTCCGGGATCAACCGCTCCCAGGCGTAGTGGCCAACGAGTTCCGGGGAGCGATAGCCGGAAAGCAGCTCGCAGGCTCGATTGAAGCGAACGATGCGGCCCGCGCTGTCGAAGACGACAACCAGCGCGCCCACGGTGTCGAGGACCGTCGCGACGAAGTTTTTCTCGATGGTGAGCGCAGTTTCGACGCGTTGCCGCGCACGGCCGGCACGCCCCATCTCGCGTTTATGCATCAGCAGTTCCAAACGCGTGGTGACCATGCCGCTGAGCGATTCCAGCGTATCGACCTGCGCAGCGTTCAGCGTGCGTGCCGTGGTGTCCAGCACGCAAACACAGCCGATGGCGACCCCTTTCGGCGTTTGCACCGGCGCCCCGGCGTAAAAGCGAAAGCAGCGATCGCCGACCGGGATGCCCAAAGGTGCGTAGAGGCCGAACCGCTGGGCGTCTGGAATTTGATACACGCCGTCGGCTTCGATGGTGGTTTCACATGGCAACTGGTTGTGCGGTGCGAGGTCGTGTGCGATGCCGTCTTCCAGACCGAAGCTGCCCAGCAAGGTTATGGCATTTTCCTCCACGATACTGACGAGCCCCGTTTCGGTACGACACACCTGCGCGGCGAGGCGTGCGATGTCGTCGAGCACCGGATCATGCGGTAATGCGCCGATGCCATACCGTTCGATCGCCTCCAACCGGGGTTGTTTCATGTCTGCCAAGCTATGTCTCTCGCAAGCAGAATACGAAGTGCGGATGGGTCTTGCCCTCCCACTTTCGCCCCGCGCGGCGGACAAGAGTAATCGCCCACCAGTCACGTTATAGATGGGTCACGCCGGATGGGTGATGCAGGGCATTCCTTTGTAGCAATTTGAGGCTATGGGCTGATCGCGACCGGGCCATGAACTCGCCGGTGCAGAAAATGCGTCCTGTACCGATTTGGTCCAGATATCCACGTCTTTCTCTCGGAACTGCATGCAAATGCTTGCTGCCACGGAGCTTCCCGCGCATACTCGAAAAAAAGGACGGAGGCAAGTGCCGTACCGGAAGCGCCGACAGAGGGGTACGTTGTGAGCCAATACGAACGGAAGGACGTTCTTCGCATGCTGCGCCTGCCGGCGCGGCAGCTGGAGATGTGGGAGCGTGCCGGGCTGATCGCGCCCGCTGAAGCTTACGCCTTCGATCAGGTGTCACAGCTGCGCAAGCTGCGCGAACTGGCATCCACCCGCATTTCCGCGAAGAGCATCCGGCGCTCGATGGAGGCGATGCAGCGCGTGGCCGGCATGCCGAACCCGCTCGCGGGCGCGGTGCTTTCGCCGCATGGGCCCCGGTTGGCCTTCCGGCAGGATGGGGCGCTGGTTGACCCACTGACCTCGCAGCTGGCCTTCGACTTCGATCTTTGCGGCAACCGGGCGGAGGTCCTGCAGCGGTTTACATCGCGGCCAACTATCACCCCTTTTGAATTGCAGGAGCTGTTTCAGCGTGCGGTGCGGTTGGAAGAGCGCCCGGAAACGCTCGCCGAAGCAAAGACCCTGTACGAGGGCCTGCTGCAATTGGCGCCCCTGCATGCCGCCAGCGCGATCAATCTAGGCACGATCTGCTATAACGAGCGGGAATATGGCCGGGCAGAAAAGCTATATCGGCGGGCTACCGAAGCCGATCCTGAGTATGCTCTTGCTTTCTTCGACCTTGGCAATGTGCTCGACGAACAGATGCGACTCGGCGAGGCTATCGAGGCCTATACCCGGGCCTTGGCCCTGGTGCCTGGGTACGCGGACGCGCACTACAACCTGGCGCTGGCGTTTGAACGGCAAGGGGAAACCCGTAAGGCGTTGCGTCATTGGATGGCGTATGCCCGGCTTGACGCGAGCGGGCCCTGGGCGAGCCATGCACGCGCGCAAACACGGCGCATCCTAGCCTCTGAACGACTTGCCATCGTCAGCCGGCATGGGCGTGTGATGCGCATTGCGGGCTAGGCCTGTTATCCAACAAACTAGAGGCAAACCCACGCGTGGTATAGCGTTGTGCGCCGACGTTCCCGGTACCTATCGCAACTTGGGAAGAAAGCAGGTCCCTTCGCTACGCTATGGGATGACAAACCCTCCTAGGCACGGTGGACAAACAGTTCAGGGCTACTCGGGGCGGCCGGGGCGGGCCATGAGCTCGCGGATGGCGTCCTGGGGTGGTTTGTTTTGGTGCAGGATGGCGGCCATCTGCTCGGTTAGGGGCATTTCGACACCGTAGCGAGCGGCCAGGCCAAGCGCGGCGGTGGTGGAGCGTACGCCTTCGGCGACTTTGCCGTTCAACCCGGCGAGAATCTCCGGCAGGTGGCGGCCTTTGCCGAGCTCGATGCCGACGGCGCGGTTGCGGGACAACCCGCCGGTGCAGGTGAGGACGAGGTCGCCCATGCCGGCGAGCCCGGCGAGGGTTTCGCGGCGGCCGCCGCAGGCCATGGCGAGGCGGGTGATCTCGGCCATGCCGCGCGTGATGAGCGCGGCGGCGGAGTTGGCGCCGAGTTCAAGGCCCGTGACCACGCCGGCGGCGAGGGCGATGACATTCTTGAGCGCGCCGCCGAGTTCAGTGCCGATCACGTCCTCGTTTCGGTAGACGCGCAGACTAGTGGAGGAGAAGTCCTCCTGCAGACGCTTGCTGAGCAGGGCGTCGTCGGTGGCGACGGTAATGGCAGTGGGCATGGCAGCGGCGACCTCCTGCGCAAAGGACGGGCCGCCGAGGGTGCCGAAGGGGTGCTCGGGCGCGTGCTCGGCGATGACCTGCGACATGCGGAGGAAGGTTTTTTCCTCGATGCCTTTGGAGGCGGACAGCAGAAACTGTCCGGGAATCAGTGCAGGAGCGATGATTTCCATGACAGAGCGCAGGGCCTGGGAGGGCGTGACGCACAAGATGGTGTCGGCGCCTTCGATGGCTTCGGGCAGGCGCGCCGTGATGCGCACCCCCATGGGCAGCACAAAACCGGGCAGGTAACGCAGATTTTCGCCGCTGTCGGCGAGCTCTTCGGCATGCGCGGGCGAGTGCGCCCACAGGGTGAGGTCATGGCCGCCGCGGCGGGCCAGTGACAGGGTGAGGGCCGTTCCCCAAGCGCCGGCGCCGACAATCGCGATGCGGCTCATGCGCGGGCCTTTCGCTTGGACGGGCGGGGCTGCGGAGATTTCGTTCTGCCGAAACGGTTCTCTGTGCCTTGGAGCAGACGGGCGATATTCCCCTGATGTTTAACGATGACGAGCAGCGCGATAAAGATAACCCCGCCAAGGTAGACGGGGGAACGGTCCGGCATGAGCACCATGGCAAATACGGGCAGCACCGCTGCGGCGAGAATGGAGGCCAGACTCACGATGCGGGTCGCGGCAACAATCAAGGCAAAGGTGAAGACCCCCGCCAGGGCGACCATCGGCGCGAGCGCGAGAAAGACACCCAACGCTGTCGCGACACCTTTGCCACCGCGAAAACGGAGCCAGACGGGGAAGATGTGCCCAAGGACGGCCCCTACTGCGGCGACGACGGCGAGGTCAGAAGGAAAGCCGGGGGTGCCGGGGGCCAGTCGCTTTGCGAGCAGGACCGCGAGAAGACCCTTTAGTAGATCGAGAGCAAGGGTAAGCGCGCCCAGCCCTTTCGCGCCGGAGCGAGCGACGTTGGTCGCGCCGATATTGCCGCTGCCTGTGGCGCGAATATCCTGTTTGCGGAAGATGCGCACCAGCAGATAGCCGAACGGAATGGAGCCCAGCAGATAAGAGCCTGCAAGGACCGGGAACCAGAACTTCATCGCAGATGAGTGTAGCAAGGACAGTCTCGGTTACGTTGAGGATCGTGGCGGTTTGAAGGAAGGCACCCCGCCCTTTGTCGATGGGCCGATAAAGGACGGGCACCCGGGTTTAGCACGCGGGTTTACAGGAGGTGGCGGCGGAGCATTTCTAAAGCGTGTTGGCTTGCCCAGAGGCGGATGCGTTCACGGTCGCCGATCAGGTTGAACTGCTTGACCTGGGTGCCGTGGTCGTCGGCGAGGCCGATGAAGATGAGACCAACCGGCTTGTCTTTATCGGGGCCGTCCGTAATTGGAGGGCCGGCGATACCGGTGATGCTGAGGCCGAGGGTGGTGCCGAGGCGTTCGCGGATGCCTGTTGCGAGCAGGCGAGCGACGGCTTCGCTGACCGCGCCGTGTTCGTCGAGGACCTCGGGAGGAATGCCGACAGAACGGGTTTTTACCTCGTCCGTATACACGACCGCGCCGCCGGCGAAGGTGCGGGAGGCATTTGGGACCGCGGTTAGGCGCCCGGCGAGCAAACCACCAGTGCAGCTTTCGGCGACGCTCAGGGTGGCGTTGGCGAGGCCGAGTAAGAGCAGTACGACCTCTTCGAGACCTTCGCCGTGCGAAGAAAAGATGTCCTCCCCCATCTCGTGTTCGACGGCCTCGACGACGGCGTTGACGCGCGCTTCGGCCTCTTCGGCGGTGGGCTTTACACAGAAAAAGTGCAGTTGGATTTCACCGCCGCCGGCGAGGATCGTCGTTTCCACGTCGGGGAAGCTGTTGTAGATGGGCGCGGTGCGGGCATCCACCTGCGACTCCGGGATGAGCGCCATGCGCAGGAGCCGCTTGGCCAGGTGGCGGGGCGGCAATGTGGCCGCGAGGCGGGCTTTGCACTGCTCGTCAAAGAGCGGCTTGAGTTCTTTTGGTGGTCCGGGCAGGAGAATGACGACCTTGCGGTGAGACTGACCGTCGGCGCCGGGAAAGACGGTGTCGAGCCACTGGCCGGGGGCGGAGCCGTTTTTGTTGGGTAGTAGCTGCGCACCGTCGAGCACCTCCGCCTGACGCTCGTTGTTGGGCGGCATGGCGATGCGCCGCTCGGCGAAGCGCTTGTAGAGGTCCGTCATGGTGCCGGGATCTTTGTGCAGCTCGATGCCGAGCGCTTCAGCGACGCAGGAGCGCGTACGGTCGTCCTCGGTAGGGCCGAGGCCGCCGGAAAACAGCACCACATCGGCGCGGCGCAGCGCGATGCGTGCGGCGTCGGTGAGGTGCTGCGGGTTGTCGCCGACGATGGTTTTGAAAGCCACGGAGACGCCGAGGTCGTTGAGGCCCTGGGTGAGATAGAGGGAGTTGGTGTCCTGGCGAAAGGGCGTCAGCATCTCCGAGCCGACAGCGATAATTTCAGCGATCATGTCGGTAGTTGGATGCGTGCACGTTCCCGAACTTACAGGATCACGATGAAGATAAGCGTTGTCGGGGCAGAGGGCGTGGTTTTGTAGAGCGTGTGAAGGCTTGAGAACAGAATACGGATTTCGCTTAGCAAAGTTCCTTTGGTGTGCAGTGATAGCTGTCATCCTGAGCGAAGCGAAGGATTACGGTATGCTGCCCAGACTTCGTAGGCACCATAAAGGAATACGGAGGTCCTTCGCTACGCTCAGGATGACGGAGCGAAAATTCTGCAGCTATGGGTACATCACCACGACGGCGCAACCACGAGGGGAGCTGCTAATCGTTTTTGGTTCATACCAGTACGCGTCCCGTGATGCCGAGATCGACGGTATAGAGCGTGTTGGCGGTGGCTAGGGCGGCGGTGCCGTCGTCGGTGAAGCAGAGGCCGACCAGGTCGTTGCCGCTCACGACCAACTCGGCCTGACGGCCGTCGGCGGTGATGCGCACAATCCCGCGGCGGCCGGCGAGCGAGGCAGCTACGTAGAGATTGCCGGCTCCATCGAGCGCCATGCCTTGCGGCCGGCCAAGGCCGCGGTAGAAGGTGCGGGCACCCCCGTCGGGGTCAATGGCGAAGATGGGCTGGTGCGAGCTGGTGGTGGGGGCGGTGACGAGCAGCACGCCGTCGTCGCGGAAGGCGAGGTGGTAGGCGGCGACCGATGGCTCGAGCGTGGCGAAGACGAAGATTTCAGCGGCATTGTGACGGCCGTGCGGGCCGAGTTTGAAGATGGTGCCGGAGCGGTCGCCGACGAAGAGGTTGCCTTCGCGGTCGAACGCGATGCCGGTGGCGATGCCCATGCCTTCGGCAAAGGTGGAGACGGCACCTTCGGGCGAGATGCGGTAGACGACGCCTTCGGCGCGGGACGAGGCATAGAGGTAGCCGTCGGGGCCAAAGGCCAGCGCGGAGATGTTGAGCAGGTCACGCACAAACGGCCGCGCCTGCAGGTCGCGCCCGAGCCGCACGATGGAGACCGGCACGCGGGTGCCGCGGGGACCGGAGATCATGGCGAAGAGGTTGCCGTCGGCATCGGCTGCCGGGTTCGAGATCATGTGCAGATCGTCCGTCATGGGGATGGCGACATTGGCATGCAGCGCGTTGCTGGTCTGTGCGCCGTGGCGCAACTGCAGGTCGCCGGCCATGGCGCCTTCCGGCACACGAATCAGTGCGCGGGTGGGACGCAGAAGGTCCAGGCCGGCTTCGGTTTCCCCTAGGAAGGCTTGAGGAAGGTGCGTGGGACGGTCTTGCATGCGGTCTGGACCCCGGTCTGGGCCTACGGGCAGAAGGTGCGTGCCGGTAACCTCAAAGGAGCCGCCGGGCAAGGCCGCGCGCGGGTGCAGCGTGTTCAAGTGCGGAGTTTCGGGCCGGGTGGGGTGCAGCAGACTCATCTCTCCAAGGTAGTGCCGAGGATGAGGGAATGGCAATGTTCGGGGCTAAGGCAGCTTCTGCAGCAGATAGAGGAAGAGCTGCCCGAATGCGCAGGCGAAGACACCGGCGACGAGATCGTCGGCCATGATGCCGGTGCCTTCGGGCAAGGCTTCGAAGCGCCGGATGGGGGGCGGCTTGAGGATGTCGAAGAACCGAAAGAGGATCAGCGCAAGAAGCGCGTTTGGCCAAAGAGGTGGCATGAACAGGAGTGCGAGCCATTGACCGGCGACCTCATCGATGACCACAAAGCCTGGGTCTTCGCGACCGGATTCCCGCGCGGCACGCGTTGCGGCGGGGATGCCGATCGCGGTTGCGCCGAGGACGCCGGCGAGGGTGATCCAGGTGAGGGTTTGCGTGTTGTGGTGCACCAGCCAGCCGGCGATCAGCCAGAGTACGGAAGCTGCAATGGAGCCGTAGGTGCCCGGACCGGGTTTGAGGTAGCCCGCGCCGAAGAAGGTGGAGATCAGCCACGCCCAGCGGGTTTTACGAGGCTTTTGAGCGGTTTGCGTTGGCTTGTCCGGCCTATTTTGCCCAACTGCCACTAGTTCTTCCACTCTTTTCCGGAATCGACCCCGAAGGGCTTGGACTGCTGTTGCGAGTGCTCGATTTCTTCGAGCAGATCGGGGTCGAGGATGGGCGAGCTGATTTTGTAGTCACCCGAGGCCCACTTGCCAAGGTCGAGCAGGCGGCAGCGATCGGAGCAGAAGGGAGCGTCTTCGTTATCGAGGGAAACGGGCGTGCGGCAGGTGGGACAGCGCAGGGCTTTGGTGGTCATGGGCGTTCTCTATTCCGATCAAGCCATTCAGTTGCATGGCACTCTTGATAGCAAGCGGGGCTACCGCGAACTCAGCTTTACCCGAGTCCATTCCATCTCGGTGTGCTGTACGGTATCGCGCATCGCTTCAGAAGCGTCTGTCACTTGCTCCCCAACACGCACCTCCTCTATGTCGCGAGCACGTCTGCCGCCTGAAGATGGCATCTCGATCTCCTCTGAATTGCCCACTGTGCCTTCGACGGCTTTGCTGGAAGGAATATCGGGCTTTTTGCCTTGCTGTTGACAGAAGAGAAGGTAATCATCAATGGCTTCCTGGAAGTTTGTTTCGAGAGATCGCATCGAAATGCCTTCATAACTCACGAGGTCGCGTATGCCCAGAAGTCTGCCATGGAGCAAAGCATCTTCGGGGCTGAACTGGACCGAACCGCTGTAACCGCGATAGTGCAATGTTTGTGTCATAGAAGATGCCCGTCTGATTTTAGCTTGTCGAGAGCATCCCGAAGTTGGTACGCCTTCAGGATGCCGGACGGATGCGGTTCATGCATAGTGAGTACCGATCTTGTGGGTTGATGAAAGAAGCGTCGGCGCGAACCGTTACCGGATTGAAGCGTGTAGCCGAAAGCCTCCATGATGCGGACGAGCTCAGGCCAGGTAAAGTCGGCAGGCTTGCTCGCGAGCCGTCGCAACAACTTATCGTGTCTCGACATGGGAACGTACTTGCTGCTGCGGTGGGCAGACACCACCCTTAGGCGATGATCCTCGCCACGACATCGTAATCATGCGATTCAGTGATCTCGGCGCGGTAGAAGGTGCCGGGGACGAGGGCCTCATGGGGGCCGAAGTCGTTGATCAGGACGACGCCGTCGATTTCGGGGGCCTGGTCAAGGGAGCGGCCTTGCCAGAGCAGATCGGTTTCTTCGCTGGGTCCTTCGACGAGCACATCGAGCTCGCGGCCGATCCATTGGGATTTGGCGTGGCGGCTGATCTTGTTCTGCAGGCGCATCAGCTTGCGGCGGCGGGCCTCGATGGTGCGCTTCGGTACTTTTTCACCCAGATCGAAGGCCTTGGCCCCCTCTTCGTCGGAATAGCTGAAGACACCAAGCCAATCGAACTGAGCCGCCTGCACAAAGCGGCAGAGCTCTTCAAAATCGGCGTCGGTTTCGCCGGGGAAGCCGACGATGAAGCTGGTACGCAGCATGAGGCCGGGAACGGTTTTGCGGGCTTTGGCAATGATCTGCAGAAAACGGTCGGCTGAGCCACCGCGCTTCATGCGCCGTAACACGGGGGCGCTGGCGTGTTGTAGAGGCACATCGAGATATTTGGCGATGTTGTCGTGGCGGGCGATGGATTCGAGCAAGGGCGTGGTGATTTTGTTGGGGTAGGCGTAGAGGAAGCGCAGCCAGCGCAGGCCGGGTAACGGAGCGAGCGCGTCGAGGAGGTCGGCGAGCTCGGGACGACGGCCCACCTGCGGTGCAGCGGCGGGGAAGAAGTCGGGTGGAAGGTCTTCGCCGTAGCAGGTGGTGTCCTGGCCGATGAGGGTGATTTCACGCACGCCTCCCGCGATAAGCTGACGGGCTTCGGCTACCACGGAGGCAATGGGCCGCGAGCGGAACTTTCCGCGCAGCTGCGGGATGATGCAAAAGGAGCAGGGATGATCGCAGCCTTCGGCGATCTTGATGTACGCCGAGGCCCGTGCAGTCGTAAGCAGCCGCGGGGTGGTGTCGGTGTAGAGATAGCTGGGCAGGGCAGCGGTTGCGCCGTCCCAACCTTCGCGAGAGAAGCGGCCTGCAGCTTCGCGGGCGTCGCCTTCAGGGCGGGAGTTTTTTGATTCCTGAATGCCTTGTGCCGCACCATCCCAGGTCTCAAAGGCCAGACCTGGGGCAACCGCCGGTGCGGTCTGTGTTGCTTCAGAGGCTAATTGCGGTCCGTTCGATTCGGGACGGGAGTGCTGTTGCACGGCGGAGTGCGCGCGCCGAATCTGAGCTGTCTCGAGGGAAAGGCTCGGCTCATTTGGAAGCGCGGCCACCTGCACGGCGGTGAGCACGGTGAAGGGCGAAGTGTTCACCGGTGGCGCGGGCCGTTGCAGGCCGGCAGCCTCGAGGATGGCTTCCAGTTCCCCGGTGCCGACCACCGCATCGACCTCAGGGATGTTTTTGCGGATTTCGTCGCGGTAGCGTTCCACCAGACAACCGGCGACCACAAGGCGCCGGGCACGGCCGCCGTGCCCGGTTTTGTGCTGCACCATCTCTAGAATCGCGTTGACAGACTCCTGCTTAGCCGCGTCGATGAACGAGCAGGTGTTGACAACCAGAATCTCGGCATCTGCCGCATGGGGGGTCAGCTCCGCGCCGGCACGGTCTAGCAGGCCCATCATGACCTCGCTGTCGACGAGGTTCTTCGGGCACCCGAGCGAGACAAAGCCTACCTTGGGGCGGGACGGCGCGGGGTAGGTGGGCGTCTTGTCCAGGTTGGATCGAGAGGAGGTCGCGTCGGCACTGGCGGCAGGGACCTCGAGCATCGCGGTTGAGAACACAACGAGTAGTTTACCAGTTCAGGGATCTCTGGCCTTCTGGAGGTGTAGTTCCGTTGCCGGCAGGGCTGCAGGTCTCTCCACTCCGCGAACGATGAAACGGTTCGCTACGGTCGAGATGACAGATCTACCCTCATGGGGAAGTTTTCAGTTGTCAGTTCCAAACGAGAGGTTACGCGCGCAGTGGAGGGAACTGGGCCACCGGCAACGCCTCAAAGGCGGGATGGGCGAAGAGGTAGCCTTGAAAGAGCTCGACCCCTTCGTCGCAAAGCCAGTGGTACTCGTCGGCGCTTTCAATGCCTTCGGCGACGAGTTCGATGCCGAGGTCGCGGCAAACCTGCAGGATAGCGCGCACGATGGCCTGACGCGGACCACGGCCGGCGATGCCGCGCACGAGATTTTTATCGAGCTTGATCTGGTCCGGCTGGAAGTCGGCCAGCACGTTTAGCCCGGAGTAGCCGGAGCCGAAGTCGTCGACGGCAAGCTGCATGCCGAGCCCGCGATAGATGCCGATGAGCTCGGTGAAGCGGTCCTGGTTGCCGAGCACCTCCCCTTCGGTGACTTCGAGGACGATGCGTTCGGGCGTAAAGCCCTGTTCAATGGCCGTGTCGAGCGTTGAGGCAAGGCAGTCGCGGTCGGCACGAAAGCCCTGCGGCAGCAGATTGAGGTTCAGGTTGCAATGGATCTCAAGACGCTTGGCCATGGCGAGTGCCGCTTTGCGACATTCTTCGTCGAAGGTGGCGAGGTTATCCGGTTTGATGTCACGCAAAACGGTATCGGCGCCTTCGTTTTTTCTACCACGCACCAGGGCTTCATAGGCCGTGACCGTACGCTTGCCGGCATGTATGATCGGCTGAAAAGCGAACGAGCACGACCACTCGGGCAGACGGGCCAGCCACGCCATCCGGCTGGGATAGGGCACCGCGACGCCCCCAAAACGATTCATGTACGCACCAGATTAGACGCAGTTTCAGGTGGCGTAAGGCCGATTTGCGCGCGCCAGCGGCCGTCGGTGAAGGCACGCAGCAACCGCTTGGCGCGTCCCTCGTCGAGGCCGGTTAGAAGATCTTCCCGTACCCGCGGATCGTCGTCGTGCAGAATCTCATGTAGCTGGGCGGGAGAAAGCATGGCTAACGTCATCGAAGAATCGGCAAAGTAGCGACGCGCTATCGGCTCATAAATGATGCGGGTGACGCGGGTGTGCCGCGAATCCCGGACAATGGCATCGTATAGAGCGTCGATGGTCTCCGGAGGCCCCTCCAGCACCTGAAAAAAGGTACTGGCCACGTGCAAAAGGATGCCGGTCAAATTTTGGTTCATGTTTTTCTGTCGAGATTCTTTAACCAGACGTGCCAGATCCGCATCGCTTAAAGAGCGAGTCTGGACACTTGTGTAAATGCAATGCACCAGCGCGGACATGCGATGTGATTCCTGGCTCAGGCGACTCGAGCGCGGATGTCGTCTGCCTTCTGCCTTAAGTTTTCTCAGTCTTTGTGACTTGCTGTCAACTGCACCAAATGGGTACGTATTTTCATGTTGATACTATCAAGGGTCCTATATTCAAGCAGAAGGCGGATTTGGAGAAGTGTTTACCATAGCGGCGAACTTTTGCCGTAGCGTACGAAGAACGAGCAGAGCGAAGATCCGGATGTTAAAGGCAGAATGCTGACTTAGATTTCCCAACGGAGCAGCGTCGCGCCGGCCGTGAAGCCTGCCCCGACACTGGCAAGCAGCACGAGTTCGCCGCGTCGCAGGCGCCCGGTATCAAGCGCTGTTTGCATGGCGAGAGGAATGGTGGCTGCGGTGGTATTGCCGAACTGATCGATATTGATGACCACTCGATCTTCTGGCAGGCCAAGCCGTTCCGCAGTGGACAGGATGATGCGTTTGTTGGCCTGGTGCGGGATGAAGCAGCCCAGCTCCGCGCCGGTGATGCCATTGCGGTCCAGCACGGCTTCAGTCAGTTCGGCCATTTTGCGAACGGCAAATTTGTACACCGTCTGGCCGTCCTGGTGAATATAATGTTGCCGGGCGTCGACGGTCTCGTGACTGGAGGGCAGGTGACTGCCGCCGGCCGGCATGCTGAGGGCCGCGGCACCGGTGCCATCCACCTCGTGGACGAAATCGATGAGCCCTTGTTCCCCCTCGGCGCAGGGCTCCAGCAGCACCGCGCCGGCACCATCGCCGAAGAGGATGCAGGTGGCACGATCGGTGTAATCGACGATCGCGCTCATGACGTCGGCCCCGATGATGAGCACTTTGTCATGCGCGCCGGACTCAACCAGCTTGGCGCCGACCTGCAGCGCATAGACGAAACCGGAGCAGGCAGCCGAAAGATCGAAGCCCCAGGCCTTGTTTGCGCCGAGCTTAGCTTGCACAAGGCAGGCCGTGGCGGGAAAATTCATATCCGGCGTCACGGTAGCTACCAGAATGGCGTCGACCTCTGCGGCGGAAACGCCGGCCTTTTCAAGGCAGCAGCGTGCCGCTTCAGTAGCCAGATCGCTGGTGGCGATGCCTTTATCGACGATATGGCGTTGGCGGATGCCGGTGCGTTCGACGATCCACTGATCGCTGGTCTCGACCATCGTTTCCAGATCGACGTTGGTAAGGAGCCGGGGCGGAACAAAGGTGCCGAGGGCGGAGATTTTGGCACGTCGCAGAAATCTTACTTGCGGGGTGGGGCTCAAGGCGGAAGCGACCTCAAAATGAAACAATATCGGCGGAGTGACTCGGCGACTCACAGCATGTTACCGCGGTGCCGACGGCACCGGCCTGGAGTGCCCACGTTGACTTTCGGAAGGCGCGGTGTCAGTTCGAGAATGGTACCGAACGCCTGGACGTAGAAGGCGACGTACCCCCACGTGAAAAGAAGGTGTACCGGGTTTCCCTACTGCGCCCGCGCTGGCCCGTTGCCGTTGCTTCCTTCCGGACCTGGCGGGGTTGGCGGGTACGCGTCGCGTAGGACCCGGCACAGGGATGAGTGTAGCATCGCCGGGCGGTGGAGCGGAGGCCGTCCGGCATGTAGCGGGATGACAAACGTCATGGGGATTTACTGACGGGACGCACTGCAGGACATGCCGAAGGCTGGCAATACTTGATTGCAGCGCACCTGGTTGCAGCCGATCGATCCTCGCTCATGTGCGATCTCCACGTGCCGGGCTGGATCGGGGCAGGCATCGGCGCGGAGGGAACATGATCGGTGATCCGTTGTGGATGAAGGGTCTCTTGGGCGTGCACATTGCCGCCGGTTTCGGCTCATTTCTGCTGGCCCCTCTGGCACTGGCGACGGCGAAAGGCGGAAAAGCTCACAAGCGCTGGGGCATGGTCTACCTGTGGTCCATGGGCGTGGTTGCGGCGACGGCACTGCCCATGGCGCTGTACCGTCCGGTGCTGTTTTTGGCGATGGTCGCGGTGTTCAGCTTTTATCTATCGTTTTCCGGCTATCGCGTGCTGAAGTTGAAAAGCCTGGCCCGTGGCGGGCGCGCGCAGCCGATCGATTGGATCGCGGCTGCCGTTGCGTTTGGGACCGGTGCCGCACTGGCACTGCTGGGCTGGTTGCGGCCGGCCGCAGTGCAGCATATGGGTATCGTTGCGGTGTTGTTCGGGTGTTTGAGCATGCGCACCGCCGGCGCGAGTCTGTGGAGCTTTGTACGCAAGCCGCGCGAGAAGATGTTCTGGTGGTACACGCACCTGGGGAACTTCATCGCCAGCTACGTGGCGGCGTGGACGGCCTTTTGCGTGGTGACGCTGCCCCGGATCTTCGGCAATCACCTGTGGTTCTGGATCTGGCCGACGGCCATCGGGATACCGGCGATTGCGATCACAACTGGGTACTACAAGCGAAAGTTTGCCCCACGCGCACCCTTGGCGTCGGTGATGACTGCTTTGTGAAGAACGATTCTAGGCCGAACGGGGCTGGGCGGTGGGCCGGCCCTGGCGTAGCCCCACCGACTTGGACGTTTGCACCAGCTTCCAGATCCCGATGCCCGTGAACAGGAGCAGGATCGACCAGAAGGCGATGAGGATGGTGACCGCCCAGCGTTCGGAGAAGTGGCTCCACAGCTTGAGCACCTGGGCGCCGTAGCGCAAGCCAAGCCAGTAGGCGATGATGTGCCGCACGAGCCGGCTCGTCGTGAAAGCAACCATGAACCGGCGGCGCGACATGTGGACCGCGCCCGCGACCAGCACAAAAGGGGAGAGCGGCACCGGTGGGGGCAGGATCGCCGGCAGGGCGATGGCGATTAAGGAGTGCTGTTCTACCCAGTTCGTGACCTTTTGGAGCAGACGTTTCGAGACGCGCTTCTCCAGGAACGCCATGCCGCCCGCCTGGCCCACGGCATGCGACAGGAAGCCGCCCAGAGCGGAGCCGAATGTGGCTAAACCAATCACTAGAAAAGGGTTGGAGTGATTGGCTGCATAGAGGATGACCAGGATGTCGGTCACACCGGGGATCGGCAAAGGGATAAAGGAGCTGTCGACGACCGAGATGAGCGTGAGTCCGACGAGGCCGAAATGGATCAGCAGCGACATCATGTGCCCGCCTGCAGCACCTGCGGCGAAGAAAGCGGCGAAACCGAGAAGAAAGAACATCTAGGACTGAGACGCACTGGAGGCGGCGGATGTCTCTTGCACAGTTGCCGCAGCGTGCGGGGGACCGTTTTACGCTTTAAGCCTTAAGAAGATGAAGTTCCGGCAGCGGCGGCAAGATTTCACATTCGGCGGCATAGCGTCGAAACAACCGGATAGCCTCCAGGCAGGCCTCGTCGAGGTGGTAGTGGATATTTTCTGTGAGGTAGATGCGGATGATGTCGGCGTGCAGGGGTAGCTTCGCCGTCCACTCGGCGACGAGTTCCTCGATGTGTGCCGCCCCGGTCTGGCGGCTGTTATTAAGGTCGGCAATGAGTTGCCCGGCGGTGAGGGAGGCGGTAAGTGCCTCGGGACGAACGGCCCAGACGGCGGCCACCCAGGGTAAACCGGTGTGTTCGCGCCACCATTGAGCCACATCGAGCCAAAGCAGTGTATCCGGTGAAGCGGCTTCGACCGAAGCGTTGATCGCCGCGCGGTGTTCGCGGGCGAGCAGGGCGGGGTCGCCGATGAGCAGGGCAGCATCGTGCGCCGCGAGCATGGTGAGCGGGTCCGCGGGGCACTGGAGCAGGGGCGGCGTGTTGTTGTAGAAACGCTGCAGCAGGATGCGAACGTAGGCGGCTGAGGAGCGGGAGGCGCTATCGGCGGCGATGCTTCGTATGCCGCGGAGCGCCTCGGCAGCGGGCTGACCGTTGCGGAGGCGGACAAGCAGAAGGATGCTGCGGACCTCAGCGAGCGACGCGATGGTGCAGCCTGGAACAACGGCAAGATCGGCCGTGAGTTCAGCAATCGGGATGAGGCCGAGGTCGGCATCGCCGGCGTGTAGCTCGGCTGCACACCGGGCGGGGGTGGTGTAGTGCACGGCGTAGCGGGCGCGCAGATCATCTGCCCCGGGTAGATGTTCGAAGCTGTAGAGAAGGGGTGCGGGGTTGAGGAAGGCGATAGCGGCAACGCGGAGGGGCACAGATTTATGGTATCGCCCGGTAGTTGGGGCTGCTTGCGGGGAAACAGCGGATTCCTCCGCTGCGCTGCGGGATAACAACGGGGGAGATGGTGATGGGACGGTCGAATCGGTGCGGAACAGGACAGCAAGCGAACGTCCGTGGGATAGCGGGCAGGCGGGGGCGCCAGTAAGATCGCGAGCGTATGCGACAAATGGATCGGCCGGATCGACACGCGCCTGCGACGAATGCCCAAACTGCAGACGAGGGACGGCTCGGTTGGCTAGCCCTGGCCTTGGCGCCGGGCATGGGACCAACGCGCTGCTTCCGTGCCGTGCGCCAGCTACGCTCGGCCGCACGTGTTTTTGGGGCGTCGCTGACGGAGCTGGAAGGGGCGGGCTTGCCTGCGGCAGCGGCGCAGTTTGTCTTTGCCGGTCGGGCGCGACTCGCCGCGGAAGAGGAGATGGGGCGTGTGCGCGAGCAACAGGCCTCCCTGTTGACGCCGGAGGACGATGACTACCCGGGCCGGCTCTTGGAGATTTACGATCCCCCGCCGGTGCTTTGGGTACGAGGAAACACCGCCGTGTTGAACCAACCGGGGATTGCGGTTGTAGGGACACGGCACCCGTCTCCCTATGGTGCGGGTATGGCCGAGATGCTGAGTCGCGACCTCGCCCGGCGCGGTGTTGCGATCCTGAGCGGGATGGCGCGTGGGGTGGACACGGCGGCGCACAAAGGCGCGCTCGAAGCCGGCGGCGTCACGGTTGCGGTTTGGGGAACGGGAATCGATGTGATCTACCCGAAGGAAAACAAACGGTTAGCGGAGCAGATTGTCGCTTCCGGCGGCGCGGTGCTCAGCGAATTTCCGATCGGCACCTTTCCTGCGCCGCAGAACTTTCCCATCCGCAACCGTACGCTGAGCGGGATGAGTGTGGGCGTACTGGTGGTTGAAGCGGCAGAGTATTCGGGCACGCGCATCACCGCGCGCTGTGCGATCGAGCAGAGCCGCGATGTGTACGCTGTGCCGGGCAATGCGACCAATAAAGCGGCATGGGGGCCGAATACGCTGATCAAGCAGGGGGCTAAGCTGACCGCCACCTGGGAGGATGTTTGGGAAGACCTGCCGAGCCAGGTGCGATTGGAACTGGAACAGCTGGCGGAGGAGCGGGCGGCAAGCCGTGGGGAGCCTGGAGAATCCCGCGGACTCAAAACGGCATCCCTCTTCGATGACGGGACCGGCAGCTACGGGGGCACACCGTTGGGCGACCATGAGCGCGTCGTGCTTGGGCATCTGCAGGCCGACGAGTCTCTGCAGTTGGACACCTTGATGGAGAGGCTCGAGGGTGAACTGACCTCCGGCGAGGTGTTCACTGCATTATTCGAGCTGGAACTGGCGGGCAGGGTGAAGCAGATGCCCGGCAAACACTACCTTCGGAGCTTATAGCCCGTTCACCTGGCTCGTCCGCACGGAACGCAGTGGCTGAATCAGGGAAAGCGCCCCATCTCAGAGGAACGGAACCAATGGGTTCGCAGCGCGTCTATAGTCTGGGACGGTCTGGACAGTCTGGGACGAGACGTTTGAGTCTGGGGCGAGGAGTCTACGACGAGAGTTTGGGACCGGCTTGCAGTAGCAGCTTGCGTTTGGGCAGCGGCTGGAACGGCGCGCCAGTCTTCTTTGGAATAGAAGTGCTAGCTACAAGAGCGGGTAGCGGAAGCCGGAGCATAACGGTTGGCGTTCCAGTGTACGCGGCGCATGTGTTCGGCACCGGATTGACGTGCGCTCGGCGAAGCGTGTTAGTTTGCAGGCTACGGATGGACGAAGGCCGCGGCGAACCCTGAGTGGGGGATCGCCGAGTTTTCGAGCGGTGAAGGCAGGTGTGGCATGGCTAAAAATCTTGTGATCGTGGAATCGCCGGCAAAAGCGAAGACGATCAATAAATATCTGGGCAGCGACTATGTGGTGGAAGCCTCGATTGGCCACATCATGGATCTGCCGAAGAACGACATTGGTGTGGAGTTGAAGCATCGGACCTTTGAGCCGACGCTGATTGTGTCGCCCGGCAAGGAAAAGGTCGTGGACCGGCTGAAGAAGCTGGCCGCGAAGAGTGATGCTGTCTTTCTGGCACCCGATCCCGATCGCGAAGGCGAAGCCATTGCCGCGCACCTGAAGATGCAGTTGCTGCCTTCGATGAAGGATAAGAGCAAGCTGCGGCGCGTGACTTTTAATGAAATCACGAAAAAAGCGGTGAAAGCCGCATTTGAGCGGACGCGCGACGTGAATGACAACCTCGTCGACGCGCAGCAGACGCGCCGTGTGCTTGACCGGTTGGTCGGGTACCAGATATCGCCGTTGTTGTGGGATAAGGTGAAGCGCGGTTTGAGTGCAGGCCGTGTACAGACGGTGGCTTTGCGGTTAATCGTGGAGCGTGAGCGCGAGATCAATGCCTTTAACCCTGTCGAATATTGGAACATCGATGCAGGGCTGATCCCAAGTGCCGATGGAGGCAAGAGGGAGGAGTTTACCGCGCGCATGGTGGGGGTGAAAGGTCAGCCGATCCGGGTGCCGAACGGGGTGGGCGCGGATGGGAAAGAGCAGTTTCTGGCGAACGCGCTGCCTGACAAGGAAGCCGTTGACGAGGTGATGGCACAGCTAGAGAATGCCGCATGGCGGGTGCGCGGTATTGAGACCAAGGAGCGTCAGCGCAAACCGGCAGCCCCTTACACGACGAGCAAATTGCAGCAGGACGCGGCCGGCAGGCTCGGCTTCAATGTACGCCGCACGATGGGCGTAGCGCAGCGTTTATACGAGGGCATTGAACTCGGGGCGGAGGGAACGGTCGGCTTGATTACCTACATGCGTACCGACTCCACGCGCATGAGCCCGGACGCGGTCAAGGAGATTCGCGAGTGGGTAGGGGCAAAGCTGGGCGACCGGTATCTGCCGAAGACGGAGAACGTCTATAAGAGCAAGTCCGATGCCCAGGACGCGCATGAGGCGATCCGTCCGACAAACTTCAACTACGCTCCGGAGGATGTGCGCAAGTACCTGAGCGATGAGCAGTTCCGGCTGTACAAGCTGGTCTGGGAGCGGGCGGTATCGAGCCAGATGGTGCCAGCTATTTTCGACGCCACGACAGTGGACATCGAGGCGCGGGCGGGTTCTCCCGCGGCTCCGATGACTTTTGATTTCCGTACCACGGGCAGCGTGCTCAAGTTCGACGGCTTCCTGTACTTCGAAGAACGGACGAAGAAGGCGCGGGCTGTGCGTGATTCAAAACAGGTCGCCGATGACAAGAAGCTTGCCGAAGGCAGCGCCGAGGGGGACATAGGCGAGTCTGCCAAGGATGCGACGAGCGAGGACAGCGCCGCCGATCGGCGTTTGCCCGCGTTGACGCAAGGGCAGCCATTGACTGTGGATCGACTCGATCCACAGCAGAAGTTTACGCAGCCGCCACCGCGCTTCAACGAGGCGAGCCTGGTGAAGGCGCTCGAAGAAAAGGGGATTGGGCGGCCGTCGACGTACGCCTCGATCATCAACACGATTCAAGAACGCGATTACGTGAAGAAGATTGCGCAAAAGCTGATTCCGACCGAGATCGGTATGGTGACCACCGAGCTGCTCGTGAAGAACTTCCCGTATATCTTCGAAACCGGCTACACGGCGCAGCTGGAAACCGAGCTCGATGCGGTGGAGGGTGGCTCGGAGCGCTGGACGGATCTGCTGAACGGTTTTTATGGGCATTTCGAAAAGGAGCTCAAGGTTGCCGAGAAACAGATGGAAGACGTGAAGGCGATGGAACAGGCAACCGAGGAGATCTGCGATAAGTGCGGCGCGCCATTGATTCTGAAGTGGGGTAAGTTCGGATCGTTTTACTCCTGCTCGAACTTCACCAAAGTGAAGCCGGTGACGGTGGGGCATGGTCCTTTGAAGAAGGACCCGAAGGCGGCCGTGAAGAAGGTCACGGCGACGCTGAATTTTCCAATGATCGTGAAGGCGGTGACGGAGGAGCATGTCGATTTTTCTCGCGAGGTGGGAAATGGCCGCGAGCTGATCGATGCCTTGCAAAAAGCGTCACCCAAAGGGAAAAAGTTGGTGGTGGAGCCACAGACCTGCGATTTCACCAAGGAAAACTTTGCAGCGAAGCCGGACTTGAGTTCGCCGGAGGCCCACGATGCCGAGCAGGAAGAGGAATTCTGTGACAATTGTGGACGCACGATGGTGCTGAAGAACGGTCCGTGGGGACCGTTCATGAGCTGTCCCGGTTACAGCGACGATCCGCCATGCAAAACGATTCGTAAACTAACACAGAAGCAGCAGTCAAAGCCGCCCGTCCAGCTGGAAGAGCCCTGCCCGAAGTGCGGCAAGCCGCTGCTGCAGCGGGAAGGGCAGTACGGCGAATTTGTGGCCTGCTCGGGATACCCGAAGTGCAAGTACATCAAGCAGGACTTGCTGGAGGTGCCGTGTCCCAAGTGCGGCGCCGAGGTGGCGGCACGCAAGAACCGTCGCGGCGACACGTTCTATGGCTGCACGCGGTACCCGAAGTGCGATTTCACGACAAACCAGAAGCTGGTAGCCGAGGTGTGCCCCTCGTGCCGGTCGCCATATTTGTTGGAATTGTCAGACAAGGATGGGACCTATCTGGTCTGCCCCAATCACCATGACCGTTTGCCGAAACGGCGGCCGAAGAAAGGTGGCGAAGCAGAACCGGTAACTGGACCGGCGTGCCACTTTGAAAAGAAGATCGGACCGCCTAAGCTGGAAGAGCCACCGGCTCCGTTAAAGCTTCCTGACCCAGACCGGACTCGGACGGTGGTGGAGGCCGTTGCCTAGTTTTGCGGGTTAGCCTGGTTCAAGGAGCAGCCATCAAAAGATGGCGATCGCCTACAGCGTTCTGGATATGAGGTAGGTTTACTTTCCAAAACACGTAGATTGTGCAACGATAGTTGTAGGAACCCCGTGTAAAAACCATCGTCTAGGACGATCGGGGTTCAATTTTTTACCCTGGAAAGGACACCATGGCAAAGGCAATCTGGAACGGACAGGTCCTGGCAGAAAGTGAAGAGATCGAAACTGTAGAGGGGAATATCTATTTTCCCGAAAAAAGTGTTAACCGGGCCTTTCTTCGTCCCAGCTCCACCAACTCCACCTGCCCCTGGAAGGGTTTGGCGCGTTATTACACACTGTTTGTGGACGGCCAGGAGAATCCTGACGCGGCTTGGTATTACCCCGCGCCAAAAGCCGCAGCGCGCAGTGTGAAGCATAAGGTGGCGTTCTGGCGTGGTGTGGAAGTTACGGCGTAGATTCTCACGTTTGCAAATCGCTCCCTTTGGGGAGCGATTTTGCTTTTGAGGAAAGCCTGATGTATCCGCCCCCTTGTAATCCAGGGCTAACGCTCTGTTATTTCGAGGTTTGATGTATGGGTTGAAGCCCCGCACCTATACCAAGCGAGCCAATTCGACCACCTTAGACCAGGTAGATGTCTAGCGATCCGGTCCTGGGGCATGCGTCTCCTCCTCTTGCCGCATCGGCATGGCGTCGATGATCTCTTTCAACTTGGCGATGGAGAGGGGCCTTGTCGAGCGTAGCTTCGGTCCGCCATCTTTACCGATCAGAATGACGACGAAGTCAACCGGCGCGATGTGAAAACGGCGGCGAAGGGCGTCGGCCTCAGCATCCGGAAACTGCACTTTGGTGGTAGCGGGCGCGTGATACGGAAGAACGACCGGGATCAGTTGTCGATCGTGCGCTTCGGCGGCGTGTTCGTCGAGGATGTGCAGCTGGATGCCGAGCTGCGCGTCGTTTGGCTTGGGAGCGAAGACCAGCAGCGGCCTGCTTCGTCCACGCATGGCCGCCAGGGAGGTCACCCCGGCTCCTTGCGTTATTGCGGGTTTCGGCAGCATGGACGTGGCGAATGCAAAAAGCGAAGCCAGGGAAACACGAGTTAGCCTCTGAAACCGCATGCGCATTGGATGCGCGGTCATTGTTTCGCTGCAATTATGGTGGTAAAACGCAGGTCATCTTACAAGAGGAAGCAGAATTTCGCACTCGATGGAGACGGCCTTCTCCGAGTATCGCTTCCGAGGCTCAGTGCGGAGCGGATTTCCAGTTAGCAGACAGTAGGGCCATCTGCTCAGGTTCGGGTGATAAAGCTGTGGCAGCGCGGGAACGGCCCCAGGTGAAGACCGTGCACCCCTGGCACGAGGCAGAAGCAATGGTGAAACGCGGGATTCCTGCAGGGATGAGAAGGCGAAGGCACCTGTATCTTTGGGGGATTTCTACAATGAAGTGCTGCTCCAGGTCTCTCTCCTACGCGGGACGATGGAGCCGTCCCGCTTCAGTCGAGATGACCTTGTCTGAGCACAAGAAAATGCGTGCAGCGTAAAAGGTGCGGTTATGCCTGTTTGGGTTGGGGGATGGGGAAGGGGTTGCGTTCGGCGAATTGGGTTTGGTGCCAGTAGGGGTAGGCTAGCTGGACCTCGCTGGCGCGGTCGAGTTTAGCGACCTGCGCCGGGGTGAGTTGCCAGCCGACGGCGGCGAGGTTGGCACGCAGTTGGTCCGCGTTGCGGGCGCCGATGATGAGCGTGGAGACTGTAGGGCGGCGGAGGAGCCAATTGAGGGCGATCTGTGGGACGGTTTTGCCGGTTTCGGCGGCGACCTCGTCGAGGGCATCAATGACTTGGTAGAGGTACTCGTCGGGCATCTTGGGGCCGCCGTCGGCGGCTTTATGGAGGCGGCTTTCGGCGGGTAACGGTTGGCCGCGGCGGATTTTGCCGGTGAGGCGTCCCCAGCCGAGCGGCGACCAGACGAGCGCGCCGACGCCCTGATCTTCGGCCAGCGGCATGAGTTCCCATTCGTAGTCGCGGCCAATGAGGGAGTAGTAAACCTGATGGCCGACGTAGCGCGCCCAACCGTAGCGCTCAGAGACGGAGAGCGATTTCATCAGGTGCCAGCCGGAGAAATTGGAGCAGGCGATATAGCGGACCTTGCCGGCGAGGATGAGGTGGTTGAGCGCCTGCAGGGTTTCTTCGATGGGGGTGAGGGCGTCGAAGGCGTGGAGGTGGTAAACGTCGATGTAGTCGGTTTTGAGGCGTTTGAGGGAGCCCTCGATGGCCTGGATGATGTGATAGCGCGAACTGCCAACATTGTTGGGGCCTGCGCCGAAACGAAAGGTGGTTTTCGTGGAGAGCAGAACGTCTTCGCGCGGGAGGTGGGCGATGGCGTCGCCGAGCATGGTTTCGCTTTTGCCGGCGGAGTAGACATCGGCAGTGTCGAAGAAGTTGCAGCCGGCGTCCATGCAGAGGTCGATGAGTTCACGGGCCTGTTCGGGTGAGGTGTCGCCCCAGGCTTTGAAGAAGTCGTTGCCGGCGCCAAAGGTGCCGGTGCCGAAGCAAAGCTCGGGCACTTTGAGGCCGGATCGGCCGAGTTGACGGGATTCCATGGGTGTACCTCGCGGGAACTAGCGTTCTTGAGCTTAGATGCGGGGTGCTTTGGTCTCTACCAGGGGCTAAGGAGCGCCCGCGAAGACTTTGTTCTTGCCAGCGCAGCCGATGCTGGGTAGAAGGAAACATGATCGCTCGTCCTGTGCAATCCGCGATAAGACCGATGTGCTTCTATCTGCTCCTCGGTGTTCTGCTCCGTGGTACAGCGCCGGCCGCGTTCGGTCAGGTGAGTACAACCGGCAGCCCGGCTCCCGTAGCGTCAAATCCGGCAGCACTAGAACTTAGCTTCGACGTGGCCTCGATTCGAGAGAACGAAAGAGACCCGCGCGGGTACACGCAGCGCTTCGACGATCCGCCCCATCTTGGCAGGGTCGATCTGGAGAACTGGCCAGCTATCCAGATCGTGCAAATGGCTTATGGACTGAATTTTTATCAAGTCACGGGAGGCCCGGATTGGGCACAATCCAAGCTCTTCACCGTTCATGCCCGGTCCGATGCTGCTATCAGTGAGACGCTTGCGAAGATGAACGAAAAGGACGCCCACGCGGCAAAGGGGCAGATGCTGCAAGCGCTCCTTGTGGAGAGATTCCATCTGAAGGTGCATTGGACGACAAAGGAGTTTCCAGTCTTTGCGCTGGTCGTATCCAAAGGTGGGCTAAGTTCAACAAAGCCGATCCAACCCATGACAAAGAATTGCCGGAGCGATGTGACCAGCAGGGTTGCCACATTGCTGCGCGCAATGAATCGATCAGCGCCCTGGCCGACATGCTGACCGGGCAAACTGGTGGCGAGGTGGTGGACAGGACAGGGCTAACAGGAACCTACGACTTCGAGCTGCGTTGGTCCGGCATGACCTCACCCGAGACGGCCGACAATGGGAACGACCCGCCCGCTCCGCCGCTGCCCACGGCACTGCAGGCGCAACTCGGTTTGAAGCTGGAATCGTCGAAGGCGCCTGTCAAGGTGCTTGTGATTGATCACATTGAGATGCCTTCTGAAAACTGATGCAGCTAGCTATCAGAGGCCAAACGAAGAGCCACCCCTGAAAGCTTCATTGCGTGTGAGTGACTTGACTTTATGGAACAGGTCAGTGACTGGATCTACGTTCAAAATCCCGACTCAACCCTTGTCGCTCGGCTGTTGCATCGAGCGCCTCCTGAGAGCGGAAAAACTGGGCGTGCGGATTGGAGTGGGGGAAGAAGCGGATGACGATTTCGGGGTGTTCGACGGCGTCGTCGCGGCCGTCGCGGAAGGGGTAGCCGAGGGACTGGAGCAGATGAAGCGAGCCCTCGTCCCCGGATGGGTTGCCGTCGTCGCCGACGATGCCAAAGACGGCCCGGTGGGTGCGGCGGGAGTAGACGGCGACAAAATCACCGAGGCCGGCGCCGTGTTGGGCGGCTTTCCTGCCTAAAACGACGTAGTTGATGCGGGCGGCGTCGACATAGCGGCGGATGTCGGTTTCCTCGTGCCGCGCGGGGTCGGTGAAGGCGGTTTGCGAGATGTAGAGACCGGGGAAGGGGTCGTGCGGCCCTTGGCGCACGGGGCGGTTCGGGTGGTCGTCTTCGGTGAGGTAACCGACAATCTCGGCGTTGCGCCAACCGCGGTAATGGGCGTGCTTGAGGGTGTCGAGGGTGCGGGTGCCGGGCGGGCCGTAGGCATTGGGGGCGCCGTCCACGTCGACATCCATGCGGTGGGTGAGGATTTCGAAGGAGGCCGGGGGCGGCGCGGGCTGGGGTGGGGCCGCGAGGGTGTGTGCGGCGCAGAGGAGAAGGACCGTGGCAGTCGGCGAGATGGGTCGAAGTGGGCGCATCGTTTCCCCGGCAGAACCCCGGCAGAACCGGATACGGAGTTAGACGAGCGATCCCGTGGCGGCGGGTGCAGAGGTTTGGCGGCGACGGGGTTGTTCAGAGGTGAGGGTTGAGGAATTGAGGGTTGAGGGTGAGCTAGGGGCGGGGCCGGATGCGCTGGATGGCTTCGACGGCCGCGCAGTAGGCGGGTACGGGGCGGAGGTTGGCGTCGAAGGGGAGACAGCGGGCAGGGAGGTGGTCGCGGCGGCCGACGTCGGCACCGTTGAGCCAGGTGTAGCGGTCGGTGAGGCCCCAGGTAAGCAGCGCGATGACATCGGGGTTGGCGAGGGTGAGGTCGAGGTAGTGGCGATAGGCGTCGGCGATGGCTGCGTCACGCGGGGCGGGGGCGGCAGGGAGCAAGCGGTCGCTGACGTCGAGTTCGGTGATCATCAGCTTCAAGCCCATGCCCTGGACGGCGGTCATGAAGCGCTGCAGGCCGGGGCCTGCGAGGTGCTCCGGGCCGGCGGTGATGTGGGACTGGATGCCCACGGCTTCGACGGGCACCTGGCGATCGAGGAGGCCGCGCAGGAGGGTGAGAATGGCGGCGCGTTTGGCGGCTTCTTCCGGGGTTTCGCCTTCGAGGCCGTAATCGTTGTAGCAGAGCAGGGCGCTGGGGTCGGCGCGTTTGGCGGTGCGGAAGGCGAGGTCGAGGTAGCCGGGGCCGAGCAGCTGATACCAGGGCGCAAAGCGCAGGCCGCCGGGCCGGCCGTCGGGTATGTGGATGGCTTCGTTGACGACGTCCCAGCTTTGCACGCGGCCGGCGTAGCGGCCGGCGACGGTCTCGATGTGACGGACGAGTACCGCTTCGGCGTTCTGCGGGGTGACGGTGCCGGAGAACCATGGGGGGAGCTGGCGGTGCCAGGCGAAGTTGTGGCCGCGGACCTTCATGCCGGCGGCTTCGGCGAAGGTGAAGAGGGCGTCGGCCTCGTCGAAGAAGAAGGTGTCGGGTGTGGGGCGCAATGGGCCGAACTTCATGGCGTCTTCGGCGACGACGATGTCGGCTTGTTGGCGGACGAGCAGGGCGTATTGCGGGTCGGCGGCAAGGGCACGGGTGTTGACGGCGCAGCCGGTGAGCAGGTTGCGGCTCGCGCCGGCTTCGCGCAGGGTGGGCAGCTTTGGCGGGATGAGGGTTTGGTAGGTTGGGGTGCCGGGTGGGGGTGAGGCTTGTTGTGCTTGAGTGCTGGAGGATAAGCGGAGGACTGCGGCGGTGCTGAGGAGGGAGGTCTCGCGGAGGAAACGGCGTCGGGAGATCGACATTGTGTTCAGTTTCGCATTCGGGAGATGTTTTGGCGCTTGGAGGGGAGGCACCCCGGTGTTTTACGGCGCCCGGGTTCGCGAGGGTGAGGGCGTTGTCGCGTACACTGGGTTGGTGCAGGCGGCCGGATGGTCGCTGCCGCCTCGTCTGGCTTCGGCCAGGGTTTGGCGGGGGAGGAAAGTCCGAACTCCGCAGGGCAGTGTGCCGGATAACGTCCGGGATCGGCGCGTGAAGGCGCCGAGACGGCCAGTGCAACAGAAAGCAAACCGCCGGGTCGTTTGCAAAAGCGATGCGGTAAGGGTGAAAGGGTGGGGTAAGAGCCCACCGCGTTCGCAGCGATGCGAACGGCATGGTAAACCCCACACGGAGCAAGACCAAATAGGCAGGAAAGCCAATCGCCCCTCTTCAGGCGAGGCTGCGTAGCGGCCCGCTGCGCCATAGGCGAAGAGAGTTGTTTGTTTCGCAAGAAGCAAGCAGCAGCCGGAACCTGCGGGTAGGTTGCTGGAGCCCTGCAGCAATGCAGGGCCTAGAGGAATGACCGTCTAGAACAAAATTCGGCTTACGAGCCGCCTGCACGAAAAGATCAGGGATCAGGGGTCAGGGATCAGGGATCAGGGATTGGGGAGTAGCAGACAGTAAATGTTCTGCTCCTCCCTGTCGCTGTCTCTTGCTTCTAAGACTTTTGTGGGAGCGAGTGACCGGGATGTGGGACTTACTTGCGTCTGCGGGATCGCTAGGATTACGGGCGAGCTCCTTTTATGAAATCCATGTTGCTTTCATGCCGCCGTTTCACCCTGCTTGCCGGGCTTGTGCTGGCAATCGGAATGAGCGGCTGCACGGCGGCGATGGGCACGGCCTTTCAGTCGGGTGGTGGAAGCACGGGCTCGACAGGAACAACGGGAGCTACAGGAGCTACGGGGACGACAGGCAGTACAGGCAGTACAGGCAGCACGGGTTCAACCGGGAGCACCGGAAGTACAGGGACAACAGGCTCTACTGGTAGTACGGGGTCCACTGGCAGCACGGGATCAACCGGCAGCACTGGAAGTACGGGCGCAACGGGCAGCACGGGTTCTACCGGCAGCACAGGCTCGACTGGAGGGAGCGGCTCTACGGGTAGCACAGGCTCGACCGGGGGTAGCGGCTCTACGGGCAGCACGGGTTCGACTGGCAGCACGGGGTCTACAGGGAGTACCGGGGCTACAGGTTCAACCGGTAGCACTGGAAGTACGGGCGCTACGGGTAGCACGGGCTCGAGCGGGGGTAGCGGCTCGACGGGCAACACAGGCTCGACAGGCAGCACAGGCTCGACAGGCAGCACAGGCTCTACGGGCAACACAGGCTCGACCGGTGGTAGCGGCTCGACGGGCAACACAGGCTCGACAGGCAGCACAGGCTCTACGGGCAACACAGGCTCGACCGGGGGTAGCGGCTCGACGGGTAGCACGGGCTCTACCGGCAACACAGGCTCGACCGGGGGTAGCGGCTCGACGGGTAGCACGGGCTCTACCGGCACCACAGGCAACACAGGCTCCACGGGGGGTAATGGGGGCAGCGGATCGGGCACGTCCGCCGTGGTGAATGGGCGGGTGCAGGCCGATGGAAGGCCGGTTGCGGGTGCGACGATCGAGTTGTTCAGCGTGGGGACGGCAGGGAACGGATCGCCGAGTACCAGCATGCTGATGCAGCCCGTGACGACGGACAGCGCTGGCGAGTTCGGGATTGCGGGCGAATACGTCTGCGCTGCCACCGATGAGCAAGTTTACCTGGTAGCGCGGGGCGGCAATCCAGGGTTGGCGAGCGGTGTTAACAATGAGGCAATCGTTTTGCTGAGCCCGCTTGGGCATTGTGCGGATCTGCTGGCGAGCACGGCGGTTCTCACCGTTAATGAAGTGACGACGGTGGCTGCCGCGTACGCGCTTGCACCGTTTCTTGCCGCCTATGATCATGTAGGAGCGAGCGCTACGAGCGCGCTTGGCATCAACAATGCGTTCCTGAACGCGCGGCTGCTGGTGGATACGATAACGGGGCAGGCGGCCACGGTTGCGGCAAACGTCAGCATAGAACAAGCGAAGTTGTACGCGCTGGCCGACGCGCTGGCGTCCTGCACGGGGTCGGACGGCGGGCAGGCGTGTATGCCTTTGTTTACGGCCGCGACGCCCAGCGGGGGACGCGCGCCGACGGATGTCTTGACGGCTTTGCTGAACATTGTGACGCACCCCGGCAACAATGTCGCTGCGGTATTTCAGGCGATGGGGGCGGCTCCGCCGTTCATCCCTGCCCTAGCGGCTGCGCCGCACGATTGGACGATGAGCCTGACGGTTTCGGGTGGTGGTTTGTCTGAGCCGACCGGGCTTGCAATCGATAAACTTGGCAATGTTTGGGTGACGAATTACGGCGGCCCGGCGCCTGCGGGTGGAACGAATCCGGTGGGCGTGGTGGCGTATTCCCCGCAGGGAGCTCCGTTTGCGGGAACGCCCTTCGGCAACGCTTCACAGACAGAAGCCTATGGGCTCACGATCGACACGCATGGAGATGTTTGGGTGACGAGCGAAGAGAACATTGGTCATGACAACACCACGGGGAGCGTGGCCAAGTTTTTGGGGGCGAGCTCCGGCGCGCCGGGCACACTCGTGGGTGCGTTTTACGACGATAGCCTGTATTTTCCGGAGTCGATTGCAGCGGATACGACCAACAACACCATCCTGATCGGCAACCATGCCGGCAGCACCGCGACCGTGTATGACTTGAATGGCAATTTCCTGCGCAATGTGGGACAGGGGTATGCCTATGGGCCCTTGGGGATCGCGCCGGATGGAGCAGGCGGGCTGTGGCTTGCGAATCAGGGGTATAACTCGGTGACGCATGTGCTTGCCGACGGTACAGCGCAGAACACCACCTGTTGCAGCACGCCGAGTGCGCTGGCAGTGGATCCAGGGGGCAATGTATGGGTGACCAACTCCGATCCGGATGGGAATGTGTACACCTTCAGCGAAGTGTCGAGCACGGGAACGCTGCTGTTGGGGCAGCAAAGTGCGGGTGGGTTGTTTACGCCCGGTGGGGCGGCGGTCGATGCGGCGGGGCAGTTCTGGGTGGCGAACTATTACGACGGCAGCTTTTCCGAGATCGCGGGAAACAGCACGACGGTGCCCGCCGGGACAGGGCTGACCCCGTTCGGGCTGGGTAAGGATGCGGGACTGATAGAACCGTTTGCGATTGCGCCGGATGCGAGTGGGAATCTGTGGATTTCGAATCGGGCAAAGGACAATGTGGTGATGTTTTTTGGGATGGCTACCCCGACGGCTACCCCGGCACCGCCTTTGCCGACGGCGCCGTAATCAGGTGCTGTGTGTCTGAGTGGCAGCGCGCACAGGGGTCTTCCCACTGCGCAGACGATGAACCGTCCGCTTCGGTCAAGATCACACCTTGTTTTCCGAGTACGACTTCTTACGTTGAGGGTGCCCTGGGGCCTACTCGCTCTCGCGGAGCCCAGGTTGGGTGCCGGTAAAGGGGGAGCAGCAGGGTTTCAGGGTGGGGCTGAACTCCATGTACTCGATGCGGGTGAGGTCGGGGTCGTAGAGGTTGAGCTGGATTTTGCCGTCACGGCCGGCGACGATGGCGGTGCAATTTTTGCCTTCGCATTGGTTGCGTTGCAGCTGCGCGAGTACATCCTGCATGCGCGGGGTGCCAAGGGAGAAGTGATCCATGACGCCGGCGGTGTGGAGGTCGGGGTCGGGGGGCTGGTTGAGCATGTATTCGAGCCAATCGGTGCCTTCCGGGACCTGCTGGCTGATGTAGTCGTCGGTGGTGCCGTCCTTGGCGGAACCATGCCAGTAGGGCTTGAAGCCTAGGGTGTCGCGCCAGAATACGCGCTCCTTGGCGGGGTCGCGCACGATGAAGCCGACGTGGATGATGCGCTGGCTGGTGGCGGTGGGCAAGGGTTGCGTGGCGCTGACCTGTTTGGCGATGCCGGGGAGAGCTTTGTCGCCGATGGCGGTGGGATAGGGGCTTTCGACGAAGTAGACGAGGTTGCCTTCTGGATCGCGCACGGCAAATTCATTGTGGCGCAGGGGCTCGGCGGTGGGGACGCCGTGGGCGTTCAGATATTTTTCCAGCTGTGCGGCGTCCCGGGTGGTGAATCCGACGGCGGCCATGCGCACGTTCGGTTGCGGCGGTGGGGTGTTGGGCAGCACCTCGACCCACTGCGAGCGGTTTACCGGGAAGACCAGGGTGCCACCCGCATCGGGAGCTTTGAATTCAGCGAATCCCATGGTCGGGCCGTAGAGCTTTTCGGCATCGGCGGTGTGGGTGGTGTAGGCGCGGAAAAATGCGATGCCGGTGATGGCGGGGCGCGTGGGCTGCTGGGCGGGGAGGAACGAAGTTCCTAAGAGAGCTAAACCGAAAAGAGAAAGAAAGCAGCGCATGGCAGTCACTGTCTACTCTTATGTGCAGTCGGTCAAGTTCTGTTTCGTTCCTATCGAGGCTAGTTCGACTAGGACAAGCTCCGAGCGGTAGCGCCTTTAAAATATTGTGACCGAAAGACCAGGTATACGTTCGAAGTGACGCAGGTTCAACGTGAGAACCTTCCAGCCAAGATGCAGAGCCGTGGCTCCAATGATCAAATCCTCGAAAGGCAACACATTACCAACTGCTGCCTGCTCACCTTCGAGTTTGCCGGCTAGCTTTGCAATCTCAAGCGTAACTGGATACACAGCGATATCAAGGAACACCTCCCCAGCATAGGATCGTCTTCGTTCCCGGTCTCCCTCTGTCCGGGCGCGATAGATGCCATGAGTGAGCTCAATCACGCTGATCGTAGACAGGCCAACTTCTACGTCTCCATGAGTCTGCTGAACACGTCCGAGCAGTTGCCTGACGGTCCTACCGTTGCGTTCGGCCGCAATGAGGATGCTTGTATCTAGAATCAATCCATGCCGAAATGCGTGGCTTTCGTTTGCGGATGATCTCTTCCATATCGACCGCAAAATCGGCATCCATCGCCGGCTCATACCCGAGTGCCTTGGCATGCGCTTCGGCGAGCGCGATCGATTCCGAGAGCAGGCGGCCACGGTTTTCCGGCGCCGGTCGTAGAACGGCAATGGGCGCGTGATCGGCTTCGATCACGATTTCTTCTCCCGCGCGAACACGGGCGAGCAGACCGATGAAGTCGCGGGCTGCTTCCGCTTCGGAAACGTGAAATGTTGCCATATGGCCATTGTATTCAAGTAAAGGTACGGACCCATTGAGAATGTCAGGCCAGCAGCTTCAATATCAGGCAAGCAAGCTGGCTGCTTCTTTCGCGAAATAAGTGACGATGAAGTCGGCGCCGGCGCGGCGGAAGCTGAGCAGGCTTTCGAGCAGGGCGCGGTCGCGTTCGAGCCAGCCGCGTTCGAAGGCGGCTTGGAGCATGCTGTATTCGCCGGAGACCTGGTAGACGCCCAGGGGAAGGTCGAAGCGCTCGCGGGCGTCGCGGAGGATGTCGAGATAGGGCATGCCGGGTTTCATGAGCAGCATGTCGGCGCCTTCGGCAATATCGGCTTCGATTTCGCGCATGGCCTCGCGGCGATTGGCGCCGTCCATCTGATAGGAACGGCGGTCGCCGAACTGGGGGGCGGAGGCGGCGGCCTCGCGGAAGGGGCCGTAAAAGGCTGAGGCGAATTTGGAGGCGTAACTCATGACGGGCACATCGAGCTCCCCGGCGGTGTCGAGTGCGGTGCGAATGGCGGCGACGCGGCCGTCCATCATGTCGGAAGGCGCGACGATGTCGGCACCGGCTTCGGCGAGCGAAACGGCGGTACGGGCGAGCAGCGGCAGGGAGGCATCGTTGTCGATGGAGAAGTCGTCAACGGCACCGGATTCGAGGTCGCGGACCTCGGCAGCCGAGCCCCCCCGCTGCACGACGCCGCAGTGACCGTGGGAGGTGTATTCGCATAGGCAAACGTCGGCGACCGTGATGAAGCTTTTAGAAGCTGCTGTGGCCTTGATGGCGCGCAGGCCGCGTTGGGTGATGCCATGAGGGTCGTAGGCACCGGTGCCGAGGTCGTCTTTGCGGTCGGGGATGCCGAACAGCAGGAGGCCGCCGAGGCCGAGGGCGGCGGCGGCTTCGGCCTCCTTCACAGCTTCATCGACCGAGAGATTGAAGACGCCTGGCATTGAGCTGATTTCCCGGCGAATGCCTTCGCCCTCGCAGAGGAAGAGGGGGTAGATCAGGGCGCCGGGGCGGAGGTGCGTTTCGCGCACGAGCGCGCGCATGGGGGTGGAGGTGCGCAGGCGGCGGAGACGGGTGATGGGGTACGGCATGGGGTTAGTTTACGGGGTGCCGCCAGAAGTACGCGGGCCAGCAGAGGCTTTGCCGGGGAGCGCCGGAGAGTGTGCCCGAACGCATTTCTTTCTCCCAACCCGGCTAGCGTGCATAGCCAGCCCGCGTGGATTGAAGCAATAGTGAGGCCCCAAAAAAGCCGAACCAAGATGTGCATTTCGTTCCATCTTTCGATGGATGCGCTGCAGGCGGGGCAACAGGTAGGCTTCTGGCTGCCAACCACCTTAGGTAAAAGGGACTCTGAATGAAGCGAATCGTGTTGTGTTTTTGCGTTCTGTTTGCCCGCATGCTGTTCGCTCACGGAGCCCTTGGGCAAAGCGCAACAGCCTCTTTGCGAGGAGTTGTCACTGATGCGTCCAGGGCTGTGGTGCCGGGCGCCGAAGTGGTGATCACGTCGACGGACACCGCACAGCAGCATGCACAGCGCGCGGATAGCCGTGGGGAGTTCTCTTTCCAGGAGCTATTTGTTGGCGAGTACCGGGTCGAGGTGCGATCCCCAGGCTTTGCGACCTGGGTCGATGCGCGGGTTCATCTCGACGTCGGAAACCAGTCGCAGATTGCCGTGCAGCTTGCCCCCGCCTCGGCTCAGCAGACCATTGAAGTGAGTGCCGAGGCGGCGCGTCTGCAAACCAATGAGATCGCGCAAGGCGCGGTGGTGAGCGAACGCGAGATCGCTAATCTGCCGCTCAATGGGCGCAACTTCGCCCAGCTCGGCATGCTGCAGCCCGGTGTGCGTCCTGTCTCTGCGAGCCTTGCCGTGCAGGGTGGGTTCCGGCGGGCGGGGCAAAATTATGAGGTGAATGGGCAGCGGCCCGAGTCGAACAACTTTCTTGTCGATGGCATGCGCGACATCAACCGCATGGATGCCGGGTACGCGTTTCGGCCGCCGGCTGACTCGATCGCTGAATTTCGAATCCTGACTGCAACCGCACCCGCCGAGTTCGGTGGGACCAACGGCGGCATCACCACCATCGTCACGCGCTCGGGCAGCAACACATTTCATGGAACCCTTTATGACTTTTTCCGCAACGACGTACTGGATGCAAACAACTACTTTGCCCCGAAGAAGGAAGCGCTGAAGCAGAACCAGTTCGGAGGCACGGCGGGCGGCCCCATCGTTCACAATCACGCCTATTTCTTTGCCTATTATGAAGGCCTGCGCAACATTCAGGACATTACGCATGGTGTGGTTGTGCCTACGACGGCAGAGCGTAGCGGCGATTTCTCAGCCGATGCACCCATCCTCTTGAACGCTTCGAGGACGCCGTCCGGTAACAACTTTGCCGGCAAGATCAGCCCCATCACGGCTCGCTACCTGCAGTTCTTTCCCATCCCGAATACGGCAGAGAACCCGCACCTCGCACAGACCACCAACGGGAGCCGGTATACCACCGATCAGGGCGGCGGGAAGGCGGATTGGCTGCTGCGAAGCGCGGATGTGCTGAGTGCGCGGTACACATATTCCACGTTGTTTAATTTCAATCCGTATTCGGAGCTCGGCGCGGACGTGCCCGGGTTTCCGGTGGGCAATTACACCAACACGCACCTGGGGGGCCTCACTGAGACGCACACGTTTTCCGCGAAGACAGTTCTCACGGCCAACGTCAGCTTCTTCCAGAACCACATTCTGCTGGACAAGCGTTTTTCCGGATTTTCGCCGCAGGCGTTCGGTTTTGGGTATGCGGCCACCCGGGCTGAGGCCACGGGCGCGCCGCTGATCATGACCGAGGGTTACTCCAATGTGGGAGACCCGATCATCAACCCGCGCGACAGCACGCAAAACGACTATGCCGTGAGCGGCAACCTTGCGCACACGCAAGGCAAACACGTGACCAGCTACGGAGGTCAGTTCCGCCGTACGCAGGTCAACGGCTACCAGGCGAACTTCGCGTCGGGAGCCTTCACCTTTACCGTGCAGGGCTACACCAATAACTCCATGGCCAATTTTCTGCTCGGGCGGCCGGACATCTTCACCCAGGCCGGCGGCGACTTCACCCGGGATCTGCGGGGATGGGAGCTTGGCGCCTACGCGCAGGATGAATATCGCGTCAGCCCCAGACTCACGTTGAATTACGGCGCGCGTTATGAGATTACGACGCCGTTCCGCGACATCCACAATCGCATGATGGCGTTTGCCCCGGGCCTGCAATCCACCGTCTATCCAAACGCTCCCACGGGCCTGCTGTTTCCCGGGGATGCAGGCGTACCTGACACCATCACGCCCACCTTCAAGGCGGACTGGGCGCCTCGCGTCGGCTTCGCGTGGGACACGCGCGGCAACGGCCGCACTGTTCTCCGCTCGGCCTATGGCATCTTTTACGATGAGCTGCTGAATGGGGTAGGCATGCCGTTCCGCGCCACCAGCTCCGCCCTGCCGAATACGGTGGTCCGCACACTTACGGGGGCGATCAATTACGTGAGTCCGCTCGCGACTGTTGCCAATCCGTTTACGCCGGGGCAGTTTGCTTTGCCCGCATCGACCTTCACCCTGGATCGCCATCTGCTGCCGCCGTACACGCAGGACTGGAATCTGACGATCGACCAGAGCCTCGGGGGGCAGGTGTTGTCGGTTGGGTACATCGGCGCCAAGGGAACCCGTCTACCGCGATTAGTGGAGGCGAACCCGGCAATCTATCAGCCCGGTGCGACGCTCGCCAATTCCGGCCGCCGCCGCCTTTATTCCGGCTGTACGTTGACTACCGGTACGTGCAAGTTGGGCACAGCGGGACTGGTGGAGGGAAACGCGAACTCAAATTTCAACTCGGCGCAGGTGTCCCTCACGCGCCGAGGTACGCCGGACCTGAACTACACGCTCGCGTATACCTTCTCCAAGGATCTTGATGATTCGTCGAGCCTGCACATGTCCGGTCCTGCGCCGATGCTGATTGTGGGAGAGTTAGACGTTCCACAGAACAATCTTGATCTGAAGAGTGAGTACGGGCGGTCGCTTTTCGATTCGCGCCATCGGTTGGTCGCAAGCGTGATCTACGCGATTCCGTTTGCGCGAAACTTCACAGGATTTTCCCGCACTTTACTGGATGGCTGGCAGTTCAGTGCTCTGCTGGCATTGAATTCCAGCACCCCCTTCACTGTTTACGATTCGGCCAATGTGTCGTTGCAGGCGCCGCACCCGGGAGTTTCCGGCATGTTCGGCGACCGTCCTGATGTCGTCGGCAATCCGAACAAAGGAGCGCCGCATACGGTGTCCCAGTGGGTTTCCAGGTCGGCATTTCAACGGCTTGATCCGATTGTGAATGCCGGGCAGTTCGGCAACGAGCAGCGCAACAGCATCAACGGCCCAGCGTTTGGCAGCCTGGATGCGTCGCTCAATAAAAGCTTTTCGCTCAGCGAGAAAACAAAGGTCCAGTTTCGGGCTGAGGCCTTCAACGTGACCAACCATGTCAACCTGATCCTTCCCGTTGACGACATCAACTCGCCTGTTTTCGGGCAGATCACGGAAGCGCAAGCCCCTCGTATTCTTCAGTTCGCATTGAAGGTACAACGGTGAACCGGGCGATCGCCCCCAACTGACTTTGCGGTGTGACCGAACAATAAGCAAGGTGGGCGCCGCTGCACGGAACGCTGTGGTCCGTTCGGGATTGGATCGCTTCTAATGGAGGAGATGAGTCTGTCCGAAATACCAGAGATCTTGACGGAACGCGGCGGCGCGGCGCTGCAGTGGGAAGCCTTGCGCGAGCGGGTGGCGGGGCGAGCGCAGTCGCCGCTGGGGCAGGCACGGGTGCGGGCGCTGGAGCCAGCGGCGGACCTCCCGTGGATTGAGGTGCAGCAGGGCCGTGTGGCCGAGATGCGCGTGCTGTTCGCCGGCGGCGTCGCGTTTACGTTTCGCGGGGTGTTTGACGTAGCTACCATGCTCGAAAAGGCGCGCATCCCGGGCGCGGCGCTGGAGGCCGAGGAGCTGCTGCGGGTTTTGGCGCATGCGGAGCGGGTGGAGGCCTGGCGGCAGCTCGTGCTCGCGCCGCCAGATGCGGTGAAGGGCGCGTGGCCGGGGATGGAGGCGCTTTCGGCGCCGCTGCTGGAGCACGATCTGGCGCCGCTGTTGCGGTCGCTGGACGGCAAGCTGGAGCCGGATGGATCGCTGGCCGATGATGCGTCGCCGGAGTTGGCGCGGCTACGGCGGGCGCTGGGGCGGCAGCACCAGCTGATCGAGGCCAGTCTGCGGCGGGCGTTGGAACGGCTGAGCGCGGATGGTGCGGTGCAGGATGCGCTGATTACGGTGCGCGGCGACCGGTTTGTGATTCCGGTGAAGGTGGAGGCGAAGCGGCGGGTGCCGGGCGTGGTGCATGGGTCGAGCTCGTCGGGGCAGACGGTGTTTGTCGAGCCGATGGACACGATTGAGGGCAACAATGAGCTGGCGCGGCTGCTCGATGAGGAGCAGGCGGAGATTCATCGGATTTTGCTGGCGATGACGCGGGCGGTGGCGGGGCAGAGCGACGCGCTGGTGCTGGGTGCCGACATCCTGGCGCAGGCGGATGCGCATGGGGCGGCAGCGCGGTTTGCGGAGGACCTGGATTGTGTGCGGCCGGTGTTTGCGGACGGCCCCACATCTCAGAATCGAGATTTGGGGCACTCGCACCCATACTCAGGGGCGGCGTTGGAGTTGGTGGCGGCGCGGCATCCGTTGCTGGAGCTGCGATTGCGGGAGCAGGATGCCCGGAGTGGGTCGGGAAACGGTTTCCAGATTGTGCCGTTGACAATTGCCCTGCCGGCAGGGAAGCGGCAGATGATTATCTCCGGCCCGAATACGGGCGGTAAGACGGTTGCGCTGAAGACGGCGGGTCTGCTTGCGTTGATGGCCCAGGCTGGGTTGCCGGTGCCGGCCGAAGCGGCGCGGTTGCCGCTGTTTACGGCGGTGTATGCGGATATCGGCGATGCGCAATCGCTGGAGACGAACCTGTCGACGTTTTCCGCGCATGTGACGAACGTCGACCGGATTGCGCGGGGGGCAGATTGTTCCTCGCTGGTTCTTCTGGACGAGCTTGGGTCGGCGACCGATCCGGAGGAGGGTGCGGCGCTGGCGGTGGCGGTGGCGGGGCACTTTTTGCGGCTCGATGCGTGGTCGATCGTGACGACGCATTTGACGGCACTGAAGGTGTACGCGGCCCAGCATGACGGCGTGTTGAATGCGGCGGTGGGCTTTGATGAGGCCACGCTTTCGCCGACCTACGATTTGCGGCTAGGGGTGCCGGGCGCGTCGGCGGGGTTGAACATTGCCGCGCGGCTGGGATTGAATCCGGAGATCGTGGCCGATGCGCGGGCGCAGATGAGCTCGCAGCAGATTGACATTGGGCGCTTTCTGGATGAGTTGCATGCGCAGCTGACCGCGGCCGGCCAGGAGCGGGTGGAAAATGCGGAAACCGGGCGCAAGCTCGAACGCGAACGAGCGTTTGTGCAAGCGGAAGGGCGCAAGGAGCAACAGACACGGACGCGTGAGCTGGAGCGTCAGCTTTCCGGGCTGATCAAGGAGTTTGAGGCGCAGCTACGGGATACGGTAAAGGCGATCGATGACAAAACGATCGCGCAGAAAATTGCGAAGGATTCGGCTTTGCGCGTCGCGCGGCTGCGGCGGGAGTTTTCGGAGCAGTTTCAGTCGGCGGTGGAGGCGCATGCGGAACCGGCATTGGGCGGCGATGGGTCAAATCGAACGTCCGGGCGGCGTGGGGGACGCGATGGCGAGCCGCGGGCGGGCGATCTGGTGCGGCTGAAGAGCTTGAATCGGGAGGGTGTGGTGGTGCGGGTGCTCGATCCGAAGACGCTGGAGGTGAGCTTTGGGACGATGAAGACGCGGGTGCCGCGTTCCGACGTCGCCGAGTTGACGCCGGTGAAGGAGCCTTCGGCGGAGAGCCTGGGGCGACGACGTGGCGGCGTTACGGTCGCGGGTGGTGACTCGGATTATCTAACGTCGGAGATCAATGTGATTGGGCGCACGGCGGATGAGGCCGAAGCCGAGGTGGACCGGTTTGTGGAGCGGGCTTTTCTGGCCGGGCTGCCGCAGATTCGGGTGGTGCATGGGGTTGGCATGGGGATTTTGCGGCGGACACTGCGGGAGTTTCTGCGGAAACACCCGCATGTCACCGGAGTGGAAGAGCCGGCATACAACGAGGGCGGGCAGGGTGTGACGATGGTGTCGCTGCGGCAGTAGTAGTGGTGGAAGCAACTAGCCGCAGCTGCTTCGCGGCCTGCACCCGTCCTAAGCTTGGCGAAAAACTTCGGTTCTGCCCGGACGTTATAAGCGCCTCGAGAGAATACTGAGGTCCTTCCTGCGCTCAGGATGACGCTACATGTGTTGTGGCGACTGTTGTCAAAGTAAGCGAAGCCGGAGCTGGTTGGCTCCGGCCTGCGCTTGTCGATTCGGATTGGCTGCGAATCTTATGCAGCTACCGGTTCAGTCATTGCGGGTTCGGTAGCCGCTGGTTCTTCTGCTGGGGGCCGGTTGGGCGTTGTGAACTGCAGGTTGCCGGAGCCGTCTGTGTCGATGACCACGTGATCGCCGTGCTGTATGCGACCGTCGAGGATGCGCATCGCGAGCGGGTCCTGCACGGTGCGCTGGATGGCGCGCTTTAGCGGACGGGCGCCGTAGGCGCGATCGTAGCCGGCGTGGAAGATGAATTCCTTCGCGGCTGGGGTGAGGTCGAGCGTGATTTTTCGGCCTTCGAGCATGTGCCGGAGGTCGTTCAGGCGCAGATCGACGATGTGCGTCAGTTGCGATTCCCCGAGTGGATGGAAGACAACGATGTCGTCGACACGGTTGAGGAACTCGGGCCGGAACTGCTTGCGCAGCTCGCCCAGGACGCGCTCCTTGGCTTCTGCAAAACCTTCTTCACCGTCAGCCCAAGCGGTGGTGAGCTGAGCAGCGCCGAGGTTGGAGGTCATGATGAGCACGGTGTTTTTGAAGTCGACGGTGCGGCCTTTGGAGTCTGTGAGACGGCCGTCGTCGAGCACCTGCAGCAGGACGTTGAAGACATCCGGATGCGCTTTTTCGATCTCATCGAAGAGCACGACCGCGTAGGGGCGGCGGCGGATGGCCTCGGTCAGTTGGCCGCCCTCATCGAAGCCGACGTAGCCGGGAGGTGCACCGATGAGGCGCGCGACGGCGTGTTTTTCCATGTACTCGGACATATCGATGCGGACCATGGCGTTCTCGTCGTCGAAGAGGAACTCGGCGAGAGCGCGGGCTGTTTCGGTTTTGCCGACGCCGGTGGGACCGAGAAAGATGAAGCTGCCGATGGGGCGCTTGGGGTCCGAGAGGCCCGCGCGCGAGCGGCGAATTGCGTTGGCGACGACGGTGAGCGCTTCATCCTGCCCGACGACACGATCGCGGAGGCGGGTTTCCATCTGCGTCAGCTTTTGGATCTCGCCTTCGAGCATCTTGGAGACGGGGATGCCGGTCCATTTGGAGACGATGCGGGCAATGTCTTCTTCGTCCACCTCTTCTTTGAGGAGGCGGGAGGCGCTGTTGCCCGACTTCGCTGCGTCGACGCCGGCGTCCTGGGTGTTGGTTAGAGCGCGTAGTTGCCGTTCCGCCGTCGGGATTTCACCGTATTGCAGCTCCGCCGCACGCTGCAGGTCGCCTTTGCGGGTGGCCTCGGCGGCTTGAAAGCGGAGGGCTTCGAGCGATTCCTTAAGGGCGGCGATTTCGCCGATGGCCCCACGCTCTTTTTGCCAGCGGGCGCGCAGACCGGCGGCCTGTTCCCCCACTTCGGCGAGCTCGCGTTCGACCTCGTGCAGACGCTCCTGCGAGTTTGCGTCGCTTTCCCGGCTGAGGGCGTTTTTTTCGATTTCGAGGGAGATGGCGCGGCGCTCCAGGTCGTCGATTTCAACGGGGACGGAGCCGATCTGGATGGCCAAGGCGGCTGCGGCCTCGTCGACAAGGTCAATGGCCTTGTCCGGCAGGAAGCGGTCGGAGATGTAGCGGTGACTCAGCTCGGCGGCGGCGACGATGGCGGAGTCCTTGATGCGGACTTTGTGATGGGTTTCATAGCGTTCGCGCAGGCCGCGCAGGATGGCGACCGTGTCTTCGACGTTGGGCTCGCCGACGTAGACGATCTGGAAGCGGCGTTCGAGAGCTGCGTCTTTTTCGATGTATTTGCGGTACTCGTTGAGCGTGGTCGCGCCGATTGCCCGTAGCTCGCCGCGCGCGAGGGCGGGTTTGAGCATGTTCGAGGCGTCGATGGCGCCTTCGGCCGCACCCGCGCCGACGAGGGTGTGCAGCTCGTCGATGAAGAGGACGATCTGCCCGTTCGATTCTTCGATTTCCTTAAGGACGGCCTTAAGACGGTCTTCAAACTCGCCGCGGAACTTGGCGCCGGCAAGCATGGAGCCGAGGTCGAGCGAGATGACGCGCTTGTCGCGGAGGATCTCCGGGACATCGCCCATGAAGATGCGACGGGCAAGGCCTTCCACGATAGCGGTTTTGCCGACACCGGGTTCGCCGATCAGGACGGGGTTGTTTTTTGTGCGGCGCGCCAATACCTGGATAACACGGCGGATCTCTTCATCGCGGCCGATGACGGGATCGAGCTTGCCGCGGCGAGCGAGTTCGGTGAGGTCTTTTGCATATTTCGCAAGGGCCTGGAACTTGCCTTCGGGGTTTTGATCGGTCACCCGTTGCGAGCCGCGAACGGTTTGCAGGGCCTTCAGAATGGCGTTGTAGTCCGCCCCTTGCGCAGCCATGGCCATGGCGACCGGATCACCTTTCTGCGCGGCCAAAGCGAGCAGCAGATGCTCGGTGGAGACGTACTCGTCCTTGAAGTTTTCCGCTTCTTTGAAGGCTTGATCCAGCACCTTAGCCAGGGCCTGGCTGAAGCCGGGCTGCTGGCTCGCTCCCTTCACTTTGGGCAGCTTGGCGATCGCGGTATTCATCTGTGAGAGGAGTCCCTGTACCGGTACGCCGATTTTATCGAGCACGGGCAGGACGACGCCCTCTTTGTCTTCGAGCAGCGCGGCCATAAGGTGCACGGGCAGCACCTCGGGATTGCCGTTGTCGCCGGCCAGCCCTGCCGCGCCCTGTACCGCTTCTGACGATTTCACGGTCAGCTTGTCCCATTTCATTGCCATATACGTTCACTCCCAAAGGGTGGAGTTGGTTTTCCTGAGCTATAGGATGAATGAAGTTGACGATGAGGTGCAAGTAATGTGAGTGAGATGCACTCATGCCGGTATACGCGCGAATCCTCCGATTTAGCGATGACGAATCCTTCGGGAAGGACAACAGGAGCATGTCTGGCGCAGAACGCAAAGGGCAAACGCAGATCCCCTTCCCACCCCATCGAGCAAAGCGCTCGCCGGGAACCCCGGCTTCGGAATGATAAATAAGTCGGGCCGTAGACTGCAGGTCTCTCCACTACGCAGACGATAGAACCGTCTGCTCCGGTCGAGAGGACACGTGTTTGGGCATGGCACTCCCCTTACTTCCTTGCCGAGTTTTGCTTGCCAGCGGCCTCCAATCGCGGTAGGCTCAGGTGCAATGCAGTTTTTGACCACATCTGCGTACTGCTTTCCTTTCCGCTACTGGCGTCCGGTAGCGGCCAAGGTGGTCTGAGCCCTCGCAAGCGGATGCAACGCACGAGACTCTCAACACCCCCGAGCCGCGACCCTTTCAGGTCGCGGTTTTTGCTTTACGGCAGCAACTTTCATTTTCTGCTGATCCTGATATCGGCAGCATGGAGCAAAACATGAGTCCGGTTCTCGAAAATCCTGTGGAAATGACGAATGTGGCACCTGCGAAAGCCGTTCCGGGCCGTTTTGGTGCGTATGGCGGCCGGTATGTGCCGGAAACGCTGATGGCGGCGCTGCTGGAACTGGATGAGGCGTATGCGCAGGCCCAGGCGGACCCGGCGTTCGGGGCGGAACTGGCGAAGTTGCTGCATGACTATTGCGGCCGGCCGACGCCGTTGTTTTTTGCGCGACGGATGACGAAGGTGCTCGGCGGGGCGAAGGTGTATCTGAAACGCGAAGACCTGCTGCACACGGGCGCGCACAAGATCAATAACTCGCTAGGACAGGCGCTGCTGGCGCGGCGGATGGGTAAGCAGCGGATCATCGCCGAAACCGGGGCGGGCCAGCATGGCGTGGCGACAGCGACGGTGTGTGCGCTGTTTGGGCTGGAGTGCGTGGTGTACATGGGCGAGGAGGACATGCGGCGGCAGGAGCTGAACGTCTTCCGGATGCGGCTGCTGGGGGCCGATGTCCGCGGGGTGAATAGCGGCTCGGCGACGTTGAAGGATGCGATCAATGAGGCGATGCGCGATTGGGTGACGAATGTGCGCTCGACGTTTTATATTCTGGGCTCGGCGCTGGGATCGCACCCGTACCCGACGATGGTGCGGGACTTCCATCGCGTGATCGGCAAAGAGGCGAAGGGGCAGATTCTTGAGGCCGAGGGCCGCTTGCCGGACGCGATCGTGGCCTGTGTGGGCGGCGGATCGAATGCGATTGGAGCATTTTATGAATTTATTCCGGACGCGGGGGTGCAGCTGATCGGCGTGGAGGCCGGTGGGCGGGGGACGGCGCTGGGCGAGCATGCGGCACGGTTTCAGAAGATCGGCGGCGGGCTGCCGGGCGTGCTGCAGGGAACATATAGCTATGTTCTGCAGAACGATGCGGGGCAGGTGGCATCGACGCACTCGGTGAGTGCGGGGCTGGACTACCCGAGTGTGGGGCCGGAGCATGCGATGCTGCATGATTCGGGGCGGGCGACGTATACGTCAGCCAATGACAATGAGGCGCTCGAAGCAACGAAGTTTTTAAGCCGTACGGAGGGCATTATTCCGGCGCTGGAGACGGCGCATGCGGTGGCGGAGGCGATGAAGCTGGCGCCGAAGATGGGGAAAGATCAGATTTTGATGGTGAATGTGAGTGGGCGTGGGGACAAGGATATTGGGATTTTGACGCGGGAGATGGGGCTGGATGCCAAGGGCGGCGGCGGCGCGGCGGTGAGCGCATGAGTGTGGCTGCGGAAGTGGCTGAGCAGCCGATGTTTCTGAGCGATGAGGTGTTTGCGTTGCTGGTGCGCAAGATTCCTGCGGCGGTGCTCGAAGAGGTGCCGCCGGGGTTGTTTCCGGAGGCGATTGGGACGACGAGGGAGCGCTTTGAGGAAATTGTGACGCTGCTGGGTGCGGATGGGCGTACGCAGGGGCTTGTGGGACGGGAGACGGCTGGGTATTTGCGGCAGGCGCTTGGGATGGCGCTGCTGGAGTGTTCCCCTGCTGAGTTTCAGGCACGCTTCGAGTTGGATCAGGAGGACGCGCGCGTGTTGATGCAGCAGATCAGTGCGCGGCTGGGCATTGCGCGTACGGGTGAGCGGCGCGCGGTAGGGGAAGTGAGTTAGGGATGCCGATTCGCTTTGAACAAAAGCCGGGACTGGTGATCTATCTGACGGCGGGTGATCCCGATTTAGCGACAACGCGGGACATGGCTGTGGCGGCGATTGATGCGGGAGCGGCAGTTATCGAGTTGGGGGTGCCGTTCAGCGACCCGCTGGCGGATGGACCGGTGATCCAGCGGGCGAGCGAGCGCGCGGTGGCGCGGGGAACGCGGCTGAGCGACGTGCTGGATTGCTGTCTGGATATACGGCGGTTACGGCCGGAGGCGGGCATCCTTCTTTTTAGCTACTTGAATCCCGTGATGCGGATGGGGCTGGTTGAGTTTACGAAGGCGGCGAAGGTGAACGGCGCGGATGGCGTGCTGCTGACGGACATGATCGTGGAGGAGGCCGACGAGTATCTCCGCTGCATGCGGGAGAATGGGTTGGCTCCGGTGTTTTTGGCGGCGCCGACCTCGCCGGATGCCCGGCTGAAGGCAATTGCGGAGCACTCCGAGGGCTTTGTGTATGCGATCTCGCGGGTGGGGATTACGGGGGCGCAGACGGAACTGGCGGCGGACGCGCGGGGGTTGGTGGGGCGGCTGCGGCAGTTTACGGATTTGCCGATTGCGCTGGGATTTGGGGTGTCGACGCCGGAGCATGTACGGGCCGTGAGTGAGTTTGCGGATGCGGCAGTGGTGGGGTCGGCGATTGTGGGTTTGGTGGAGAAGACGCCGGCAACCGAGGCGGCGCGGGTGGTTGGGGCGTTTGTGAGGAGTTTGTGCGGAAAGGTGGATGCTGCCGGGGAGGAGAGCACCTCGCCCTTTCGCGATGAGGCTGCGAAAGAACGGGGCACCCAGGTCGTTGATGGTCTCCGGGGTTCCGGGGGCACCGTGGATGCTGAGGAGACGGTTGCGGGTGAGGCACCGGCTGGGGTGAAGGGGTGAACCGTGGAGGCGGCAAGCTCGTATGATCGTGGACAATGCGAGACGCGCAGAAGGAAAGGAATGACCGATGGAGATCGCCGACTGGCGCACCAAGATCGATGAGTTGGACGAGCAGATTGTGACTTTGCTTTCGGAACGGGCGGCGGCGGCGGTGGCCATTGGGCAGCTGAAGCGTGGCAACGGGGCGCCGATTTATGAGCCGAACCGCGAGCAAAACGTGTTCGAACATGTGCGCCGCATCAATCCGGGACCGTTGACGGCCGCACAGCTACAAGATATTTACGACCGGGTGATGGACGTGATGCGGGCGTTGCAGCGGGTAAACGGTGGATCGGCGGCCAGCCATGAGGCGCTGACCCAGCACGCACCTTTGAGTTAAGCGGCACAGGCCGGAAAACCGGCAGGAATGGAACGCGTGCCGCGGAAGCGGCCCGCGAGGAGGGGACTCCCGTGATGATCGTTGCGATGCAGGACCGCGCCACGAGTGAGCAGATTCAAACGGTAATTGAGCGCATGGTGGAGCTGGGCTTTAATGTTCACCGGACGACGGGCGAGACGCAAACCATTTTGGCGGGTGTGGGCACGCCGGGGCACTTTGAGGTGACCGAGTTTTCGGTACTGAAGGGCGTGCAGCAGGCGTATCGCATTTCATCGCCATACAAGCTCGCCGGGCGAGGGTTTCGGCCGGAAGGGACGCACGTCCGTTTTCGCAACGGCGTGACGGTGGGCGGTGACGAGATCGTCATCATGAGCGGGCCGTGTTCTGTGGAGAGTCGCGAGCAGATTCGGCTGAGCGCGGAGCAGGTCGCGGCGGCGGGGGCGCAGTTTTTGCGCGGGGGCGCGTTTAAGCCGCGGTCGTCGCCGTATTCGTTTCAGGGCATGGGCATTCCGGGGCTGCAGATGATGCGCGAAGCGGCCGATGAATTTGGGCTGCTGGTGATCTCGGAGGTGATGGAGATTTCGCAGATTCAGCCGATGCTGCCGTTTGTGGATTGCTTCCAGGTGGGCGCGCGCAACATGCAGAACTTCAATCTGCTGCGGGAGCTTGGGTTGGTGCGCAAGCCGGTGCTGTTGAAGCGTGGGATTGCGGCTACGTTGGAAGAGCTGCTGCTTTCGGCGGAGTACATTCTGGCCGGCGGCAACTACGACCTGATGCTGTGCGAACGCGGCATCCGGACCTTTGAGACGTATACGCGCAACACGATGGATATTTCGGCGATTCCGGTGCTGAAGTCGTTGACGCATTTGCCGGTGCTGGGCGATCCTTCGCATGGCGTAGGCAAGCGGGAGTTTGTGGCGCCGATGGCGTTGGCGACGGTGGCCGCGGGCGGCGATGGATTGCTGATGGAGATGCACCCGAACCCGGACAAGGCGATGTCGGATGGAGCGCAATCGCTGTATCCGAAGCAGTTGGCGGAGTTGGTGGAGAAGCTGCGGCAGCTGGCGCCGGTGGTGGACCGGAGTGTGGCGGCGGCTGTGGCGGCGCCGGCGCACGCGTAAATTCGTGTTGCGCAAAAAAGGCTTCGTATAAGGTGAAAGAGTGGAGGGCAGAGCTGTGGCGTTACTTTCCGAGATCGAAAAGCAGCAGCGTAGCCGCGCGGTGGCTAGCAGTGAGGGATCACTCGCCATGGAAGGGCAGGCGCTCGATCCCACGACGGCCGACTTGAGCCGGCGTTATGCCGAGGGCGAATTGACGTTAGAACAGTTTGGCTCGCTGATCGAGCAGCATGCGGCTTCCTTGGTCGAGCAGTACCAACAGACGCAGCGCGTTGCTTCTGCAGCATAGGTAGATTTGCCTGACTCAAGGTCCTCAGTCGATGCCGGGCACCTTTTGCCCGCTCAATCGCTTCGGCCTGACCGACTAGGCGGTTCTGCAGCAAGTGGAAGCCTCACTGGTGCATCGACGGCAGTTGCAGATCGAAGATGCGGGCATGGTAGGCAAGCTTGACACGGGGCATCTAAGAAAGATTCATTGGACGTTGTTTCGGGATGTGTTCCCGTGGGCGGGTGAGTTGCGGGTGGTGGGTTGAGCGAAGCCGGGCGGTGCGCCGTTTGCGGCCCCGATGCACATCGCGGTCGCACTTCAGAATACTTTTGCCAAGCTGGCTGGTGAGGGTTACTTGGCTAGCTTAGACGCAGCCGGGTTTGCTGAGCGTGGGGCGTTTTGTCTTGGGGAGATCAATGCGATTCATCCCTTTCGCGAAGGCAACGGGCGGACGCAACGGGAGTTTTTGCGGCAACTCGCGTTGGGGGCTGGGCATACGATCTCTTGGGCCGGTTTCACGCAGGAGCAGATGACGGTGGCTTCGATTCTTTCGCATACGCGTGCGAACAATAGCGAATTGGCGAGCATCATCAGAGCCGCTATTGTGTCAGCGGCATGATGCTTCGGCCGGAGACCTTGGGAGCTTTGACGAAAGCTGCATTTGAGAATGCGTACCTCAGCGGCTAAAGCCGGGTCACTTCCGATGCACTTATGGCACGGCTGATGCCGTTCCTTTACCGAACAGGTTTTGATCGGAATCACGTTAGAGCGGCTTTACCCAGAGATGTAGTTCCAGCATGAGCAAGACTGCAGGTCTCTCCACTGCGCAGACGATGAAGCTGTCAGCTGACACCCGAACGACGTTGTCGTCCGGGGCCCGTCTGCTTCGGTCGAGATGACATAGCTATAGTGGAGCGAGAACAGCGAAAGAGTATGACTGAGAGCTTTAGCCCGAAGCCACACCTTGCACCCGCCGAGCAGGGTGAGGCGATGTTGCAGCGCGTGATGCCAGGCCGTGTGGGACGGATTGTGGTGAAGCTGGGAACCAATGTCATTATGCGGTTAGATGGCAAGGTAGCGCTTGGGCTTTTGTGCGGTTTGGTGGAGGGGATTGCGGCGTTACGGGCGCTTGGCGTCGAGGTGTTGGTGGTGAGTTCGGGGGCGGTGGGGCTGGGAGTGGAGCGGCTCGGGCTATCGGCACGGCCGAGCGCGCTGGCCGAGGTGCAGGCCTGCGCGGCGGTGGGGCAGTCGCGGCTGATGGCGCTGTATGACGATGCATTCGACCGGCTCGGCTGCCGCATCGCTCAGGTGCTGCTGACGGAAGATGATTTTCGCGATCCGGTGCGCTATGCGAATTTACGCGCAACGCTCGATTCCCTCTTGCGACTTGGCGTGATTCCGATCGTGAATGAAAACGATACGGTGTCGACGATGGAGCTGGAGCGGCCCGGGGTCTCTGCTGAGCGCGACGAGCGGCTCTTTGGGGATAATGACAAGCTCTCGGCGTTGTTGCTGGAGCACATTGGGGCCGATCTGCTGGTGCTGCTTTCGGACGTCGAAGGTTTGTATGATCGTGATCCGCAGGAGCCTGGGGCGCGGGTGATGGCGCATGTGCCGGCGGTCGATGCGGCGATTCTCGCAATGGCGCGCGGCGGCAATGGCCGGGGGCGCGGCGGCATGGTATCGAAGCTGGAAAGTGTGCGGATTGTGCTGGAAGCGGGCAAGGTGGCCGTGATTGCGCATGGGCGGACGCCGCAGGTGTTGGAACGCATCGTGGCTGGGGAAGCGGTGGGCACGTGGTTTGGCGCAGCAGGTGGGTTGACGGTGCAGGATTGATGTTCAGGGACGAGGTTTGAGGTCGTGAGGGATGAGGTTGTGATGCTTGAAGGCCAGTCCAGCGCGATCGAGGTAAGGGCGGCGGCCCTGGGCGCGAAGAGGGCTTCGCGTGTGCTGGGAGTGCTGAGCGAGGCGCAGCGCAATGGCGCCTTGGAGGCGATGGCACAGGCTCTAGAGAGGGCCGCCCCTGCGCTGCTGGCGGCAAATGCGGAGGACCTGGAAGTCGCCCGATCGTTGACGGGTGCCGAGGCGTTGGCCCCGGCGACGCTTTCGCGGTTACGGCTGGACGAAAGCAAGGTGCAGGAGATGGTGGCGCAGGTGCGCTCGGTGGGGGCGCTGCGTGACCCGCTGGGGCGTGTGCTCGATGCCTTGGAACTGGATGATCGGGAGCCTACCGACGCTGCGAGACCTTCTGTCTCGGAAGCAGAATCGCTCGACGGGCTCAGGGCAGGCTCAGGGGCACCCGACAACCATGCAGGGCGTGGGTTGTATCTGCAGAAAGTCAGCGTGCCGCTGGGCGTGCTGGCGGTGATCTTTGAGGCGCGGCCGGATGCCGTGACGCAGATTGCGGCGCTTGCGTTGAAGAGCGGCAATGCGGTGCTGTTGAAGCCGGGACGCGAGGTGGAACGGACGGCTGCGGCGCTGGTGGATGTGCTGCGGGGTGTGTTGCGGGAGCAGCAGTTGCCGGAGGACGCGATCGCGCTGGTGCTTGGCCGTGAGCAAGTGGGTGCATTGCTGGCCATGCACGATTTGGTCGACATGGTCATTCCGCGAGGATCGAAGGCGCTGGTGGAGTATGTGCAGGCGAGCACGCGGATTCCGGTGCTGGGCCATGCGGAAGGGGTGTGCCACATTTACGTGGATCGGGCGGCCGACCCGGCGCTGGCGCTGCGCGTGATCGCCGATGCGAAGCTTGATTATCCGGCGGCCTGCAACGCCGTCGAAACGGTGCTGGTGCATCAAGAGATTGCCCCGCGGCTGTTGCCGATGCTGGCGGCGGATCTGCAGGCGAAGGGTGTGCGGTTGCATGGGGATGCGCGGGTGCGCTTAGCCATGGACGGGGCACGCAGTTCGGAGATTGAGCCGGTTGAGGACTGGCATACCGAGTTTGGCGCGCCGGTATTGGCGATCGGCATCGTGGATTCGCTCGACGCAGCGCTGGAGCATATTCAGGCGCATGGATCGGCACACACGGAGAGCATTCTGACCGAGGATGTGGAAGCAGCGGAGCGGTTTTTGCGTGAGGTGGATGCGGCAGGGGTGTTTCATAATGTGTCCACGCGCTTTGCGGATGGGTTTCGGTATGGCTTTGGGGCGGAGGTGGGGGTTTCGACGAGCAAGTTCCATGCGCGTGGGCCGGTGGGCCTGGAGGGGCTGACGACGTATAAATATCTACTGCGCGGGCAAGGGCACGTGGTGGGGGATTACCGTGGGCCGGGGGCTCGGGGGTTTACGCATCGGCGGCCGGGAGAGTGATCGGACCCACTCATCGCGGTAATGCTGCAAAAGAACGGGGCACCCGGGTATTGAAACGCCCGGCGACGCCAGGGTTTACAGGTGATGCCTTTGCTAAGCACTTGGAGCGCCGATGGCACTACGAATGTGTATACCAGACAGGCAGCCGTATCGTGCCTAGAACAAATATGCCAACGGGGCAAGCTATTTCGGTTCCGGCACACTCGCCGTTGAAACCTGGAACATTCACAAGGATCGTACGATCCATCAGTGAACATACGTCTGTAAGCCGGGATGATGTACTCGAGGGCGCCTTATGAGTATGTCCGGTCCGCTGCTTCGCCCTCGCGTTCTGATTGTGGGAACAGGACTGATTGGCGCCTCGTTCGGCTTGGCGTTGAAGGCGCTGGGGCCCAGGTTTGGAGGCGTGGTGCTGGGCTGGGATGCGAACGAGGCGGAGCTGGCCACGGCTTATGCGATGGGGGCGGTGGATGGCGTGGTGGCGAGCCGTGAGGCCGTGCTCACGCCCGGGGTGGCCGATGTGTATGTGCTGGCGACACCGGTGTTGCCGATCGTGGATTGGTTGGACATGCTGGCGCCTGTGCTGCAGGAAGGGCAGCTGGTGACCGATGTTGGGTCGACCAAGCGCGTCATTTGCGAGCGGGCGCGGGGACGCTACAACGGCGTAGGGCAGGCCCGGTTTTTGCCGGGGCATCCGATGGCGGGTAAGGAGTCGGGTGGGGCGGCGCTGGCGGAGGCGGCTTTGTTTCGGGGAGCGACGTGGTTGTTTACACCAGACGATGCGACCGCTTCAGACGAGGTTTTGGGTTCCGGCACTGTGGACTTTTTGGAGCGTCAATTTCGGGAATGGGTGGAGCTGATGGGGGCGCGGGTGCGGACACTCGACCCGGTGCAGCACGATGCCTTGTGTGCCTGGGTGAGTCACCTGCCGCAGATGCTTTCGACCGCGCTGGCAAGTTTGTTGGAGGAAACCTTTGCGGAGGATCGTGAGGGCCGGGCGTTGGTGGAGGCAATCGGCGGCCGGGCGCTGCGCGAAACGACACGGCTGGGAGCGAGCCCGTACAGCATGTGGCGGGATGTGGCGCTGACGAATACGGAGCCGTTGGCTGCGACACTGTCGGCGCTGGAGCAGGCTTTGGCGCATCTGCGGGAGAATCTGCGCACGCCGGAGTTGCGGGAAGCGTTCCGGACGGCGAATCGGTTTCGTGGGGAGTAGTGGTGCTGTGAAGGCGGAGCCGGGAAGGGCCGCAGCTGCCGGCTGAAACGCAGATTCCCAGCGGGAATGACAAAAAAAGGGAAATGCTCGAGAAAGCGAACACGCTCGAGAGAAGCAAACACGCTCGAGAGAAGCAAACATGCTCAAGACTGTGGGTGATTCCGCTTCACAGCGGAAACCCCACCCAGCGCACGGTAAAGCTGTGCGATGGATGGGGTATCGGCTTGTTCCTGCGTACTATGAGTGCGCCAGTTACTGGAGGGAAAACCAGTTGAAGTTGCCGACGACGTTGTAGAAGCCGCCGCTATCCATGACGAGTTGGAGGGTGTGGGTGCCGCCTGGAAGCTGCACATTGGGAACGGTGAGGGTTTGCCAGGTTTGCCATCCGTTCGTTTGGGGAACAGAGAGGGGTGGGGTGACGGCATGGCCGTCTACGGCGAGGTGGAAGACGCCGCCACCGACGTCTGTCGCTACGCGAGCGTTGAAGGTGTAGGCGCCGGCGTGGGCGATGTTGACGGTGTAGTTGAGCCAGTTGCCAGGATTGGCGTTCCCGATGTCGTAGCCGCCATTGGTGTCACTGCAGGTTTCAATGGCAACGGTTTCACCGGGACGGTAGTTCGCTCCGCCGGTATTGCTGTTGGCGCCGTTCCAATAGCCGATGCCCTTGCCGCCGGTGTCGAAGTTTTCCGCTTCGATCTGGCCGGGGATGGTGGCGGCGGAGGCGCTATATGGTGTGCCGGTAGTGGTAATGGGGACGAAGTTGAACCAGTTGAAGTTACCCATGCCGCCGGTTGGGCCGTTGCCGTCGAAGGTCACCTGCATGATGTGTTTGCCGGGGGTAAGGGTGAAGCTCGGCGAGACCTGCGTCGTGTAGGTCTGGAAGGCGCCGGTGAGCGGCACGAAGAGGGTACCGGTGGCGTTCTGGCCGTCAAAGGAGACATGGTAATAGCCGCCAGGTCCGAGGGAAGCGACACGTGCTTGCATGTTGTACAGGCCGCCCTGCGTAACATCGACGGTGTAGCGCAGCCACTCACCTTCCTTGGTATAGCCGACGTCGTAGCCGCCGCCGGTGTCGCCGGTCTGCTCGACGCCGACGGTGGCCGACCCGCGATAGGTGGTGCCGGCCTGGTTGACGGTGTCGAGATTGAAGTAGCCGACGTAGTTCCCACCGTAATCGAAATTTTCTGCCTGCACGAGACCGGGAAGCGCGATGGACGTGCCACCGAAGGGAGTTTCCGGGTCGCCGATGTTCAGATCGACCATAGCGGTGCGCTGCGTGTCGCCCTGTGTCCCGAGGATTGTGAGCGGGTAGGTCCCGCTGTGAATGCTCTTCTCGGCAAAGAGGGGCAAAATCCACTCGTTCGGGATGGGAGTGGGCACGGCAGCGCCGAAGATGCCGCCGGGCAGGCCCTGCACGCGAACCGCGACGGGTTTTACGTCCTTGCCGTAATGGTCGAAACCGATGTCGAAGACCGCCGGATAGCCGGGCGCGATGGTTTGTGAAGGCGGACCGGCGGTGATGTCGAAGGTGTTGCCCTTATAGCCTGCCCAGGTGAAGGTGGCGACCGCGCCGGCCGGCAAGGAAGCATTGACGGTTTTGCCTTGCCAATTCATCGAGAACTGGTTCGCGGTGTTGGCGGCGTTGTAAACAAGCACGGCAATAGAGCCGTCAGGATTCTTGAAAGCAACATCTTCAAGGCTGCCGCTGCCGAAGGTGTTGGAGGCAATGCGGTAGGCGCCCGTTTGCACGTATTTGGCGAGATGGCCCAGAACGTAATATTCGACATTGCGGGAAATGGTGGCGGGGGTGGTGCTGGTGTCGACCGTGACGACGCCCCGGCAGACGAGACAGCCGTTTTCGACCGTAGGCCCGTTGTTCTGGTCAAGCGCCATGTTCCACATGGTTACGGTTTTGCCCCAGTTGCGAAGGACGTTGATGATGTTGCCCTCGGTTTGGCTACCGAGATTGGTGGCAAAGTCTGGAGCATAGGTGCCGCCGGTGCATTCCGTGAAGTAGATCGGGGTGCCGGGGTCGAGGTCGTGGATCGCATTTTGCGCGTCCGCCGCATTGCCCGCGTAGCAATGGAAGGAGATGCCGGCGAGGTACGAACGGACAGCGGGATCTTGCACCAGCTGCTCGGCATATTTGGGATTATCCCAGTTGTGTTCGTAGCCGAGGATGCCGGGAGTGGCATCGGCGGGATTGAGGTTTTGCCCGCTGAAGTTCCAGCCCTGATTGACCGGATGGAGCGCACGCAGAGCGGGGCCGAGATCCTGGGCGATGAAGTGGCCCTCGTCCACAGGGGTCATGAACATGGTGGGGTAGCCGGTGGTCTGGTACAGGGGTTCGTTTTGGGCCGCGACGTAGTTCACCGGAACGCCGTTAGCCTCGTATGCCTGAATGAATTTGGTGAAGTATTTGGCCAAAGCGGGGAAGTTGGCTGTGTCGAGGGTTCCGCCACCGAGGGCGCCGCTGGTTTTCATCCAGGCTGGTGGTGACCAAGGCAGGGCTAACACCTTGATCTGCGGATTCGCGGCTAAGGCGGCACGCAAGGTGGGCAGGATGTAAGCCTGGTCGTGCGCGATGGAAAAGTTGGCGAGGGTCGGGTCCGTGCTGCCCGGCGCGACATCGTCGTAGGTAAAGCTGCTGAGGGCGAGATCGGTGGCGCCCATGGGCTGGCGCAGAAAGCTGAGATGGATGCCGCCAGGGCTGAACAGGTCAGCCATCAGCTGCGTGCGCTGCGCCGGGGTGAGCTTGTTCCAGACAAGATAAGCCGCGGAGTCAGTGAAAGAGGCTCCAACACCTTCGAGCTGCTGATAGCGCACGGTGTCATCAATGTTGATGGCAAGCTGACTGCCGGTGCCGGAGGTGAACGCGAGCGGGGTTTGCGGGGCGAGCAGGTTGGTTTGATCGGGGGTGGTTTCAACGACGCTTACCGATTGGGCGGTAGCGGACGTGATGAGAAGGCCGGCGGTCAAACCGGTAAGAAGGGTACCGCGCACCGCGAAACGGCGTGCACGGCTGGAAGCTTTAGGGATCATCGGATTTCCTGGGTGCTCAGAGTGGAGATTTGCGGCTCACCCTTGTAGCACCGTGCGGAATCTGTGTCAACGCGTTTGCCGACAGTGCTACTTGGCATCCGGCAGACGAAAGACAATGCCGGCATTCCAGTTCACACGCTGCATCGCGGGTAAATCGATGTCTGTCAGCGGGATTTCGTAGAAGTGCTGGCCTGTGATGTAGAGCGCTGTCCGCGTCAGGGCGTAATTGCGGACCTGTAAAGGGGGACGCCCATCCTTGAAAAGGATCGTGACTGTGTCGGGTTCGGCCGACGATGCCGGCGATGCCGAGGCGTCATCGGCAAACGGTGGGCGGGGTGGACTCACTTGGCCTGCGGATGGGAGCAGGTCGCCATAGCCACGCGGATCGCTTGCGCTCGGCTGGGGTGCCTGGTTGGACTGGCCTGGATCGGCGTAGGGAGGGACTGGCTGTTGTGCGTACGCGGAGGATTGCGGGTCGATCCTGTTGGGGTCTGCCTGAGAGGCATCGGCGGCGTAGTCGGCGAATGGGTCTAGGAAGGTGTCTTGATAACCCTCTGCGTAACTATCGGCGAAAGCGTTGCCAGAGGCATAGGGAGAGATGACGAGGATGGGAAAGGGAAGACCGTAGCCGTCGCTATGGTGATGATGGAGGTGTTCGTTGTGTCCGGCGTCGGGATACGGTGTAGAGCCGGGCTGGCCAAATGAGCTGCGGCTTCGTGTGTAAAACGCGGGACGCTGTGTGAACGGCAGGCCAGAGTGGTACGGCGCGAAGCTCCCAGGGCGGCTGGAGGCAGAACGCTGGAGATAGCTAGGGTGGCCGGCTGCGGCACTGCGATAGCCGGGCGCCGAGCCGCTGAAGTGTGGGGTGAAGGTGCTGTGCTGGGCGAAGCTGGAAGGTGTTGCACCGGCGTGGCTGGCGAAGCTGCCGTGGGCTGCGCCGCGCTGGGCGCAGGCCGGCAGGCCAAGGCCGAAGACTGCGAGCGTGACTGCGGCGCAGTAGCGCATGTGAGATAGCTTACGCCTTCTCGTGGAACGTTGGCTGAGAAGCTCACGGGCTGCGATGGGCAACGCGGGGGTGCGGTTGGGGGCTCTTAGCGGAGCATGGCTAATGTGACGGTGCAGGGCGGCAGTGAGGGGTCGGTTCAGTTTGATGAGTCGGCTGCGGTGGGTTCGGTGGAGAGCCGGCTAAGTGTGGTGCGGACGCTGGTGGAGGATGTGGCTCACAACGACGAGGGACGGCGGTTTCAGCAGGAGATTACCGTGGATAGCCGGGTTTGGCGGGTTACCGTGGAGCTGGTGTCTGGACGGTAGGGTTGGGGTACCCTCCCCGGGGTACTTTTTGAGTAAAGTCTTCGCTTCATTGGGGTTAGTTCTGGACTTTGTGGGGTGCAGGGATTTTAGGTTGGCCCTCGAGCCTTGGTGTGTGGCTGGGCCTGGGGAGCGGCTTTCTGTGGTGATGTGTTGTTTCTATTGTAGGGATTTGTAGTGGAAGGGTGTGCAAGCCGGCAACGCGGAACCCACCCTAGCGATGATGAAGCTGTCGCAAGGATGGGGCACCCGGATCGTCGCATCCTAAGAGGCTGGGGCGAAAGGATGGCAGGCATGTACGGAGCGCGAACGAGTAAGGCAGTTCTGGCGGTTGGAGTGTTTGGGTTGGTGGTGGGGACGGCTGCGGTGGGGCCTCGGGTGGTAGGCGCGGCGTCGGCGTCGGATGCGGACCGTGGCTTTGTTGGGAAGGTGTCGCAGGGCGGTTTGTATGAGGTGGAGGCTGGCCGCGTAGCGGCGGTAAAGGGTCAGGCTGTTGTGGTCAAGAACTTTGGCGTGCTGGAAAGCCATGACCACGAGGGCGTGAATGCCGGGCTGCAGCGAATTGCCGGGATGACCGGGGTGACGATCACACCGGGGCTGAATGCGGAGTTTACGGCGCGGCTGAACAATCTGAAGGCGGTACCCGCAGGACAGTTCGACGCCTACTACCTGGACGATATGAAGCAGATCCACAACAAGGATGAGGGTTTGTTCGTGCAGGAGTCGCAGGAGGGCTCGGCGGCGTACAAGGAGTTCGCGCACGGGACGGCGGTCCTGGTGAAGGCGCATTTAGGGTGGTTGAATACGCTTTAAGGGGGCTGCATACGCTTGGGGTGGGCCTGAGCGGCGTCGCGGGGTGGATGAAGGCAAGTCAGTCGTTTCGCTGCGCTTCACTCCAGCCTTCGGCAGAGCGGAACCCACCCTAACCGACGGTGAAGCTGTCGGTGAGGATGGGGCACCCGGCCTTGCTTGATCGAGTGAGTGGGCCACCCGCCAGTAGACATGCCTCGCGAGTTGATTGTAAGTTCACTGCATGAGCGTGTTCGGAGTCGGTGCGGCCCTTATTATCTTTGGGATAGTGCTCTTGTTCTTGGGCCGCCGAAGCTCTAAGCGCACTGACGTAAGGGCCGCCGGTGGATCAGTAGCAGTCGGGCGAGACAACACGGGGAGCATTTCCAACTTGAACACTACCGGTTCGGATTCCCACGAAAGCCACAATCTACTTACACTGTTGGGAATCGCTGTCGAGGTGATCGGAATCGTTGTAACGGTTTGGCATGCGGTTCATCTGGCTGCCAAATGAGTGAGGTGAACGTTTCAGCCAAAGACGCCAGTGTTGCCGTGGGCGGGGATGTCTCAGGTAATCTCCTGAACGTGAAGACTGGGAGCTTTTCGCCAGTCCAGATCACGATTCAGCAGGAGATCGCGAGAGCACTTCCGACTCAGCTAGGGTTGGTCATAGCTTTCTTCGCTGCGCAGAGTTTGGCCGAATACGCGATGCGAGAAGTCCGGGAGCTTGGGCCTGAGATTGTGGAAAAGTTGGAGCACAATGCGTTGAGTCCCAATCATCACATGATGGTTGAGTACAGCAGGCACTATCACGAACTTGATCGAGCGTACGCCGGAGCGGAGCAACAGAACCAAGACGCCCGGTATCTTGTCATGCGACGGACGCGTCTGGCGTATGGCAAAGTTGTCCAATCAATGCCAGGAGAGGGTAAATCCGATGAGCAGCGTCTGGACTACATCAGAGCGAATGCGTCAAGTGTCATCGACGAGGTTATCGCCATGCTGGTGCGAGCGTACACGGCTTCCGGAGATGAAAAAGTCAGCGAGGAGCACGCCCATATGGCCATCTCCCTAATAGTCGCTGATGCTCTTGTAGAGTGCGAGGTACTGGAGAGGCCACGAAATGCTCCTACCGCGTGAACAGAGTCCGTGGAACTGTGGGTACTATCTTGGGGCGATAGCTCTTCGCGCTTTGCGCGATTCCCCCCGCGCGTCATGCGATCTGGGTGCTCTCCAAGATCGCATGAGCAGGCAAATGGGCCGTGCACTCTCCCTTACCCAGGTCGTTTCGGCAGCCGGTTGGTTGTACCTCCTTGGCGTTGTGGACCTAAATCAGAAAGGAGAGATCACTTATGTTGCTGGGTGAACTCGCGATTCTGAGGGGCGGAGTCGTCATAAGACGGATATCTTTTCTAAAAGGGTTAAATCTTATTCTGGACAAGCCGACTTCAACAACGTCTGCCACGGGGAATAGTGTGGGTAAGACTACTGTTCTGCGCCTTATCGACTACTGTCTGGGATCTGACGGGAGTGACATTTGGGAGGATTCGGAATTTAAGACAATCAATCAAGAAGTTTATGATTTCCTCCATGACAGGGTTCCGGTCGAGGTCACCCTTGCATTGTTCGATGAGGTCCAGGGCGGTTTTGTGCTGCGGCGTTTCTTTTCGCAAGAGAGGGAGACGCGAAATCGTTGCTACATCAATGAAGCTGAGTACCGCCAAGTAGCTAAGTATAGGAATGCACTTAAGACGGTACTATTTGGCTCTGAAGGGTCAAAGCCGACGCTTCGCCAATTAGCGCCGAAGTTTGTCAGATCTTCTCAGTATCTTATGAGTAAGACGCTAAGGTTTCTTGGCGACTACGCCACTGAAACCGACTATGAAGCTCTGCACCTATTCCTTTTTGGCTTTTTCGAGTTAGATGTACTAGAGCGGAGACCAAGGCTCGCTCAAGAGATTAAGAAACTTGAGAGAGATCTTCAGGCCTTGACCCGGCAGCGGGGCGAAGGTGAAATCGAGCAGCTTCTTCTACATCTACAGAGAGAATTGGAGCAGATCTCTTCTTCCGATCAGTTGCGAAGCGAGGTTCCAGAAATAGAACAAAGGGCGAATCGTGTCACGTCTACCCGTGCAGAGGCGGCGATGACTGCGGGACGGCTAAGTGGTTACCGAGCTGAACTCGCGGAAATCCAGATGTCAATAACGCAACTTCGAAAAGGTTTTGCGGGGATAGATGATTACGCGATCGAAGCCATTTACCGGGAGGCCGGTACCTACCTTCCGGAGCTGCACCATAACTGGGAAGAGCTAAAATTGTTTGTTGAGAATTTGAGAGGTCGAAAAGAAAGGTTTCTAGAGCAGCAGGCCATTGGGTTGAGGGATAAAGCTGACGCGGTTGCGAAGCAATTAGATGAACTTCAGGCTCAAGAGAATCGCGAGATCGGGGACCTATTTGCGTCTAGAGAGTTTCGTGATGCCTTGAGCTTGCGAGCCGATCATGAGCAGAGGCTGAAGGTACTAGGTAGCCTTGAACAGGATTTGCACGATATACAAGCGCTCAAGTCGAGCTTGGCATCTGTCGAGAGCGAGATCCACGAAACACAGATTCAGATCGACAAAGAGAAAGCTCTTTTGCAGGACCGGATCGCGCTTTTCAATAGGTCATTCTCCTCGCTCTCACAAGAGCTCTATGGTGAGAAATACCTGCTCCACTTCGAAGACACTAAACGTGGTTCGCTCAAGTTCCAATTAAGTGCGGTAGGTTCTAACGTGGGAACAGGTAAGAAGGCGTCGCAAACTGCGGCGTTCGACGTAGCCTATATTGAGTTTCTGCGGGCATTCGGAATCAACTTCCCAAAGTTCGTTTGTCATGACGGAGTCGAGAGCATACACGATAATCAACTCAGCGCCCTACTGCTGCGAGCCGCTAAGGAAGAGGGACAACTTGTTATAGCAACCATCCGAGACAAGCTCCCGCCATTGCCAGATGGATTCGTTTTAGCACACACGATACTGGAATTGTCCCAAGATGATCGACTGTTCAAATTAGGCGATCAAGCCGTCTCCATCGAGCTACAAGGTTCTTTGACCGCGTAAGACCCAGGCGACGCACTCGGCTCTAGGTGCACGCTAATGCGCTTTGCTGCCGCTGACTTTGGGCGGTGGTGGGGGGAAGTGGGGTTTTTGTTTGCCTGGTTTTTCTATGGGGGTGGGTGGGGGTTCGGGTAGGGGGTTTTCTTTGCGGTGGGCGGCTACGCGCTCGGCTACGGCGTATTTGAGCTCGTTGAGGCCCTCGCCGGTGACCGCGGAGATGGCGAAGAAGGGGAGCTTGCGGCGGCGGGCGAAGTCTTTGAGCTTTTTGAGCTTGGCGGGGTTGGCGGCGTCGAGCTTGGTGGCGACGAGGAGGGTGGGCTTGGCGGCTACGGCGGGGTCGAAGGATTTCAGTTCGGCGGTGATGACGCGGTAGTTTTCGACCGGGTCGGCGGTTTCGAGCGCGGGCTCGGCTTCGCCTGCGCCGGGGACAGCAGATCCCTCCGCTGCGCTGCGGGATGACAAGTCTGAGGGGAGCGCGGGCTCGGCTTCGCCTGCGCCGGGAATACGGAGGTCCTTCGACGAGCTCAGGGTCAGGATGACAGCACTTTGAGGGGAGACGGCGCTCTGGGGAGATTTGGAGGTGCTGGCGGGTTCGTCGGCGGGTGTGGTGCCGATGGCGGTGTCGGAGACGTCGATGAGGTGGACGAGGATGGCGGTGCGCTCGATGTGGCGGAGGAACTGGATGCCGAGGCCGGCGCCGAGGTGGGCTCCTTCGATGAGGCCGGGCATGTCGGCGACGGTGAAGGAGAGGTTGTGGGGGGCTTCGCCGACCTGGACGACGCCGAGGTTGGGCTCGAGGGTGGTGAAGGCGTAGTCGGCGATTTTGGGTCGGGCGGCGGAGAGGCGCGAGATGAGGGTGGATTTGCCGACGTTGGGGAAGCCGACGAGGCCGGCGTCGGCGAGGAGGCGGAGCTCGAGGCGGAAGGCGCGTTCTTCGCCGGTGCGGCCGAGTTCGTGCTCGCGGGGGGCCTGGTGGACGGAGGTGGCGAAGTGCTGGTTGCCGCGGCCGCCACGGCCGCCGCGGGCGATGACGATCTGGTCGTCGGGGGTGGCGAAGTCGTGGATGAGCTCGCCGGTGAGGTCGTCGTAGAGGACGGTGCCGACGGGGACGTTGAGGACGCGGTTTTCGCCCTGGTGGCCGCTCATGTTGGAGCCGAGGCCGTGGGAGCCGCGCTCGGACTTCCACTCGGGGTTGAAGCGGAAGTGGATGAGGGTGTTGTGGGAGAGGGAGGCGCGCATGAGGATGTCGCCGCCGTGGCCGCCGTCGCCGCCGGAGGGGCCGCCGCGGGGGACGAATTTTTCGCGGCGAAAGGCCATGCAGCCGTTGCCGCCGTCGCCGGCCTTGACGCGGATGCGGGCTTCATCGATGAACATGCGGTGTCTCCAACCTATAGTTTAGCGGGTTGGTGAGTTTTGTTCAGGGATGAGGGTTGAGGTGAGGGGGCGGCGATGTTCACGGTGCTTTTACGTTCGTGTGCCAAGCTTGTGGAACTGGGACAGAAGCAGGGAGCGGCCTCGCCGGGCAGAGATGCCCGGAGTGTGGAGGCGCGTTTGCGGTTGCCAGGAACGAGGGTACGGAATGACAGTGTTGAAGCGCATGGGCTGGATGACGGCCATGTTGGCGGCGGGTTTGCCGGTGAGCGGGATGGCGCAATCCGCCGTGGATGGAGCGATCGGCGGCACGGTGCAGGATGGCAGCGGCGCCATTGTGACGGGCGCGAGCGTGGTGATTCGGAACAACAGCACCAACGCGACACAAACCTTGACGACCGATACGTCAGGGTTTTTCCGGGCGATCCGGTTGCAGCCCGGACCGTACACGGTCGAGGTGACGGCGGCGGGGTTTGGCGGATTTGCGGCGAAGGACGTGGAAGTGACGGTGGGTTCGCTGACGACGGTGGAGCCGCACCTGGCGCCGGCTGGCGCGGCGGAGACGGTGGAGGTGACCTCGGAGCTGCCGACGATTAACACGACGAACAATGATTTTTCCAACACGATCGGGTTGAAGGTGCTGGAAGATCTGCCGGTAAATAACTACCGGTGGAGTTCGTATGCGCTATTGACGCCGGGGGTGGTGGAGAGCGGCGGATTTGGGTTGTTGAGCTTTCGCGGGCAATCGACGCTGCTGAACAATGTGCAGTTCGACGGCGAGGACGATAACCAGGCGTTCTTTTCGGAGGAGCGCGGGCGGACGCGGGTGGGGTACTCGACGGCGAAGTCGTCCATCCTTGAGTTTCAGGTAAACACGTCGAATTACTCAGTGGAGTACGGCCGGTCGGCGGGTGGTGTGGTGAACGCGGTGACGCGTTCGGGCACGAATGACTTCCATGGCGAGGCGTATTTTTACGATCGCGACGCCGAGTGGGGCGCGAAGAACCCGTTTACGACGGAGGCGACGCAGACAGGGAAGACCGCTGCGGGTTCGCCTATTTTCAATCCGGTGGTCTTTAAGCCGAAGGATTGGCGCAAGCAATACGGTGTCGGCATTGGCGGACCCATTGTGAAGGACAAGCTGTTCTTCTTCTTCGCGTTTGACCGCTTCAACCGTAATTTTCCCGGCGTGACCTCGTTCGGCAATGCGAACTACTTCTTCGCAGCGGTTCCGACGACCGGGCCGGGCACGGGGGCCGATCCGGCGCACTGCTCCGGGACCACACAGAACACGCCGGGCGGCGCGGTTTGCCAGTTGGCGGTGAACCTGAACAAGCTGGGAGGTGCAACCGCGCTGGCTGGGGTAACACAGGCGCAGTACACGGCAGCGTTCAACACCTACACGACCGGCATCGCGAACCTGACCTCGATCACGGGACTGACGCCTCGGACGGGCGATCAGTATATTTTCTTCCCGAAGATCGACTGGCAGGTGAACAGCAAGAACCGCGTGACGGCCGAGCTAAATCGCCTTCGCTGGACCTCCCCGGCAGGCATTCAGACGAGCGCGACCCAAAGCTATGGCATTGCCAGTTACGGCAATGATTTCGTGAAGGACACGTTCGGGATCGTCAAGCTGGATACTCTGCTGACGAACACGCTTTCCAACCAATTGCGCTACCAGTATGGGCGTGACTTCGAGTACGAGTTCAATCAGACGCCGACACCGTATGAGAACACTACGCTGGACAATGTGACTGGTGGTCCGAGCGCGGGATATGCCAACCCGTTCCAGATTCCACCGGATGTGAACATTACCAACGCGTTCCAGTTTGGCACGGCGACGTTTTTGAACCGTCCGGCGTACCCGGATGAGCGCCGCTGGGAGATCTCGGACACGGTCAATCAGGTGAGAGGCAACCATAGCTTCAAGTACGGCTTTGAGTACCTGCATACCAATGACCTGAGTGAAAACCTGACTGCGGACTACGGTGGCTTCTCCTACGGGACGGTCTCAGAGGGTGGCGCCACGGCGCAATATTCTCCGTTTGTGGAGTACTTTACCGACCAGAATGTGGCCAATGGGTGCGGGGCAGTGGGGTCGTTTACGACGCACGTACAGGAGTGCTACACCAACTATTCCCAGGGCTTTGGACCGCTAGGCTTTGAGTTCCAGACGGCGGATTACGCCGGCTTTGTGCAGGATGAGTGGAAGGTGAGTCCGCGGCTGAGCCTAACGCTGGGTCTTCGTTATGAGTACGAGCAGACACCGAAGCCGCAGATTCCGATTGCGACGACTTTTGCACGCGGGTCTACCTCCATCTTTCCGGATAACCGGACCAACATCGGGCCGCGCGTGGGGTTTGCATGGGACGTGTTTGGGAACGGCAAGACCGCTTTCCGCGGCGGATACGGTGAGTTCTTTGCACGACTGGAGAACTCGACCATCTATAACGCGATCGCGCAGACGGGAAACCCTGGCGGACAAAGCCAGATTTCAGCGGCGGTGAGCACGACGCCCCTGGGAACGATCAACGGCGTGAACGTTACCGGCCCTGTGTTTCCGCGAATCCTGGACCCGACGCTGTTCAAGCCGAATGCTCAATCGACCGCAGTCATCTACTTCGACGGGAACTTCAAGGTGCCTGAGATTCATCAGGCGGACTTGACGCTGCAGCAGGACATGGGATGGAACACGACGCTGAGCCTGACGTGGCTGGCGGCATTCGGCCGTCGCCTGCCGGACTTTGTGGACACCAACATCGCGCCGGCAACGCGGACGGTGACCTACAACATCGGGGCGGGTGGACCGTTTCCCACCGGTACGACGGCCACCATCCCGTATTACACGCAGCGCTTGAATCCGGCATTTGGTGCCACCACGGACATCTTCAGTGGCGTGAACTCGAACTATGAAGGCTTTGTGGCACAGGTCGAGCACCGGGCGACCCGCAACCTGACGTTCAACGCGAACTACACGTGGTCGCACGCGCTGGATTATGGCGAAAACAACACCACGTTCTCGAATACGAACTCGGTGTTCGATCCGTATAACCTGCGGCTGGAATATGGAAACTCCAACCAGAACATCCCGAACCGGGTAGTGGCCTATGCGATTTACAACACGCCTTCGATTTACAGGGGCGTGCTGGGCTACCTGCTCAACAACTATGAGATCTCGCCGAGCTTTAGCGGACAGAACGGTGCACCCTACTCTGCGGCCCTTTCGGGGACGTACATTCCTATTCTCGACAACGGCTGCAAGGTGGCCACGGCCTGCACGGTCGGCGGCGTAACCACAACGTACAACCCGGCAAGTACCGGTGGGGGCGTAAATGGAACCGCCGGCACGTCGCGTGTGCCGTACACGGATCGCAACATCTTCCAGTTCCGCCGGGAGATGATCCTGGACGTGCGGGTGTCGAAGCGCTTCAGGATCGCCGACCGGGTGGATGCGGAGCTGCTGGCGGAAAGCTTCAACATTGCCAACCACCTCAATCAGACGGGTGTGGGCAGCATGAACGCTTACGGCATCGCCAATGGAACCCTGGCGACGAAGACAGCGGCGGCAACCCCCAACACCCTTACCAACAATGCGGCGAATTTTGGCGTGTTCAACCCTTCTACCTTTCTTGGCAATGCGAACAGCAACTTCATTTACACGCCAAGGCAGGTGCAGTTAGGGGCGCGGCTGCAGTTCTAGTGTTTCGTAAAACCGGGGAAGGGCGATGGCTTAGGCCATCGCCCTTTCTTTTTGTATTACGTGGGCCTGCTGCTTCGCCCGAAGCTCGGGTGCTGCGGAATGGGACAGCCGTGTGGGGAGGAGTGACACAAAAGGGGAGTTTCGCCTTGTACGGACGGCCGTTATGCTGCGAAGACTGTTTGTTTCCATTCGGCTGTCGTGAGGCGGATGGAGGTCTCCTCTGCGGTGTGGGCGGAGCTCCGGCCGTGCTCCGGGGCGGAGCGCGATGTTGGGTTCTGGCGGTTCTCGAGGGCGAGGAGCTGTTCTACAGGCATTTGCCGGCTTCTTTGTGTTCTTTGGGCTTGTCTTTTTCGGGCTATGGACGTTTGGGATGTCGTGCACCCTGCAAGCGCAGGACGCCACTACGGCGGGGCTACGGGGGCGATTGATCGACGAAGGAGGTGTGCCGGTGGAGGGTGCAGAGTTGCGCCTGCAGCCGGCGAACGATGGGAAGACCGGGATGCTGACTGCGCCGGTCGTGGTGCGAACAGACAGGCAGGGCGGGTTCACGTTGCTGGGCTTGGAGGCGGGCACTTACACGGTGGGGATGTATCTACCCGGGTCTCCCTGGCTTGTTGGGACGGTACGATTGTCTGTTGCATTCGGAGCGCCCGCAGAGGTGACGTTGCGTCTTGCAAGTCGTCCGGCCGGGCTGGAATTGCGGCTGGATGAGGTGAGATTGGACGAAGGATCCTTCGCGACTTCCAGCGGGGAAGGAGTGGAAATTGCGCCGGCGCAGGAAATACCGGTGAGAGACCGGCAGTGGGAGGAGGTGGAGGCGGAGCGTTCGGGCGCACAGGATGCGACTTTAGCTGGTGGTGGTTCGGCTCAGGACGCCGCTGCTACGGAGGGGGAGGACACCGCAACCACACGGGCTGAGCGGGAGTCTAAGTCCGCGGCAACGGGGCTGAGTGTCGCGGGGCTACCGACAATTCAGAATGCGCAGACGCTGGATGGGCTTTCAGCAGATCAGGGTTTTCGTGGCGGACCGCGAGGGGCGGCGGCGGGTGGGCCACGCTTGGGGTCGGGCTTTGCCCAGGGTGCGGTGCGGTCGTTGCGCGGGCGGGGGAGTACGTTTTCGGCACAGTACGGCGGCACCGGCGCGGCGCTTGCGGTGATTTCGCGCAGAGCGGAGAGCCGTTTGCGGGGAAGTGTCTTTTTCCAGGCTCGCGAGAGTGGGTGGGCGGCAGCGAATCCATTTGCCACGGCGGTTCGGTACCACGAGGGTGTCGTGAGCCAGGAGATTGTGAAGCCCGCGGATGGGGTGTTGCAGTTCGGGGGAGCGGTTGGCGTACCGCTGCGGATGCCTGGGGTATCCCGCGACTGGCGGGCCGGCGCGTTTGGTGCAGTGGAGGGACAAACGCGGGCGCAAACGCTGGTTTCTACACCCTCAACGGCGCAATTCTTCGAGCTAACGCCGACGCAAACGGCATTACTGGGGACCCGCGGTGTCAGCGCAGGTGCTACGCGGGCGGCGCTGACTTATCTGGGTGGCTTGACCGGCGAGGCGGTCACGCATACGCCGCGGGTACTCGGGTTCCTGCGGGTGAATGTAGCGCCGCGGCCCGGGGATCAGTTCAGTATGAGTGCGCAGGTTCAGCGGCAGAGCGCGCCGGTGACGGGCGGCGGTCAGATCGCAGAGGGCGTCTTCGATCGATCGCTCCTCGATTTAGCTAGAAGCGAGGTACAGGTTGAGGCCTACACGGGGCAGTGGCGGCACAGCTTCGGTCAGCGTGCAGCGAACAACTTGCGTGCGCAGATGGCACATGACATCGAGTTCGAAACGCCACAAGCGCCCTCGGCGAATGAGCCGGCGATTGGACCGGGGGGTTTCGTGCCACAGGTGTCCATTCAGCCGGAGGGCTTCCGATACGGTACGCCGGCGAGTTTGGGGCGAGTAGCGTACCCGGACGAGCATCGGGTGGAGGTGGCCGATAGCTTTGAGGTGCGATGGGGTCGGCACCTGGTCACGGTGGGCGGCGATTGGAGCCGGTTGCACGACCGGGTGCTCGCGGCGACAAATCTTGAGGGCTCGTTTTTGTATGACAGCGCGAGTACAAATGGGCACGCCGGCGGGCTGGTGGACTGGATTACGGATTACACCTTTAATGTGCACGCTTACCCAAATGGGGGCTGCCCGAGCATCTATGCGCCGGTGCATGATTTCTGCTTCCGGAGCTACTCGCAAAGTTTTACGGGCGGAGCGACGGCGTTTGTTACGCATGAGGTTTCGGGTTTCCTGGAGGACTCCTGGCGAGCTCGGCCGGATCTGGTGGTGACCTTCGGAGCGCGCTACGATTATCTGCTACTGCCCCTTCCACAGACTCCGAACGCTGTGCTCGATGCAGCGATGGCGGCGGTGAATGGTCCCGCGGCCGGTGCGACGGCGAGCTTTCCGGAAGATCGAAATAACGTGGGGCCGAGAATCTCGGTAGCATGGGCGCCGCGCAAACGGCCTCATGGGCATGTGGTTACGGCGGAGATAGCCTACGGGGTATTTTATGGACGGCTGCCTGGGGCGACGATCAATGCGGCGCTTTCCGAAACGGCTTTGCCGAGTTCGACGGAAAGCATTCGGATCACGCCAACGACTGAAACGGCCTGCCCGCAGGTAGCGAACCAGGGCTTTGGGTATCCCTGTGCCTTTCTAAGTGCACCAGTGGGGGCCGTGGCAAGGACGTCGTCTGCTGTGCTGTTTGCGGGACGGTTTCGGCTACCGGCGATGCAGCGTGGGTCTTTTGCCCTGGAGCGGGCATTTGGCCGTCGGGTGTTCCTGCGCGGGGCGTATGCAACCGCCTGGACGACGCAACTTCCGGAAAGCGTGGATATGAACATCGCTCCGGCTACGGGAATGGCGAATTTCCTGTTGCAGGGGGGCAGCGGGTATGCCGGGTTGCGTGCGGGGGAGACCTTTGCTGTTCCGCTGTACACGGCGCGACGCACGCCGCTGTTTGGTCCGGTGACGGCGCTTGTCTCGAATGCCAATGCAACGTACCACAGCGCGGAAGCCGAAGTGCGGCTTCAGGATTGGCATGGTCTGGCGGTGCGGGGCAGTTATACGTTTGCACGTGCTATCGACTATGGGCCGCAGAGTTCGCCGACGCCGAGACAGGATGGACAGTTCGATCCCTTCGCCGATGGATACGATAAGGGGTTATCGAGCTTGCAATTCGCGCACCACTTTGCAGGCGATCTGGTTTGGCAGCCCCGGGTGACGGGTGGGCCGCCTGTGTTGCGGGCGCTGCTTTCAGACTGGCGATTTGCGGCGATCGGGACGGCGGGTAGTGGGGCACCGTACAGCTATGTCATCTTTGGAGGAACGCGGCTAACGGGTGGGCACGAGTCTGTTAATGGCTCGGGTGGGGCGACGTACCTGCCGACGGTGGGGCGCAATACCTTGCGCTTGCCGCCGCGGGGACGATTCGATCTGCGCGTGGCACGGGATATTCCATTGGGGCCGCGGTTGCGTCTGGGATTGCAGGCGGATGCCTTCAACGTGCTGAATACAGTGAATGTGTCGCGCGTAGAGACGCGAGCTTTCTTGCCAGGCGCGCCTGTGGGTGGGCTGACGCCGCTGATCTTCCAGGATGCGGCGTCGATTGCGGCTGAGGGGTTGAGTACACCGGCATTTGGGACAGCGCTTTCTTCGACCTCTGGACTCAGCCGGGAGCGGCAGGTGGAGTTGGGGGCGCGACTGAGCTTCTGACGGGCCGTTCTTGGGGTTATGTAAGGGAGTGAATCCAGTCGGCAGACGGTGGGGTTGTGCGAGCTATGCGGTTTTCGTGGGGTGGAGGGCGGCGCGGATCTTCTCGACGTGGGTACCGTGGGTGCGGATGGCCTCATGCAAGGCGTCGCCGGTGACACCGAGCTCTTTGGACCAGTATGCGATGTCAGAGGTTAGCTTGGGGTTGATGTTTTTGGGGTCGTGAGGACCGGCGGTGTGCTCTTCGTGGGGAGCGTGCGCGGTGTGCTCTTTGGAGGCTTGGCGGTGGGTTTCGGACAATGGGCTCCTCTTTCCGTGTTCTAAGAGTGGATGAGGAAGCTGTGGGTGGGGATGCCAGGCCGGTACCCTTCCCCGGGGTACTTTGTGTGCAAAGTCTTCGAACGATGTGGGTTAGGTCCGGACTTGGTTGTTACGGAAGTTTCGCTTTGTGGGGCGTGCCGATGCCGGTGGTGTCCCAATCTCCGTGGATTTACCGTCGGTGCGGTGGTTAGCCTTTGTATTCAGGTTACAGACTGTAGGTGGAATGTGTGCAAGGTGGGGCGGGCTGGACGGATTGCGGGGTCGCTGCGATGTTCAGTGCTCGATGTGTTGGCGAACGGAAGTTGCAGACGAATTTTCTTGCTTGCGCACCCCTTTCGCTTCTACTCTGCTCTCTCACACAAGTTCAGTGATTGATAGAGGTCTACTTGAAGCCCCTCTCCGGTGCGCTTGCACTCGTTCTTGCCGTAGCTGATCCTTCCTTCGCGCAGCAGAGCACCCCAGCACCTGCTGCTTCACTCGCGAAGCCTGATGCGGCGTCGTCCGCCCCTGCTCCAATTACGAGCGTGTCGGTAGCCCCGAGCACTTTGCAGAATGGAACCGCGATCAAGCTGAAGCTGACGGAGAATCTTACTTCGGCTTCGGCGAAGACGGGGCAGAAGGTGCCCTTTGAGGTCGTCGAGGAGGTCGATGTCGATGGGGTGCCGGTGATCGCCAAGGGCGCGCAGGCGATTGGGACCGTGACCAACGCGGAAGCGAAGCGGGCCCTGGGACGGCCGGGCAAACTGGATGTCAATATCGATTCGGTGCGGATGATCGATGGCGAAAATGCGGCGCTGAGTGCGACGAAGAGCGAAAAGGGCGGCGGGCACACGGGCATCATGACCGCCGGCATTGTCGGCACGGCGCTCGTGTTCTTCCCGGCGGCGCCGCTGCTGCTGTTCATCCATGGCAAGGACATTTCGATCCCGGAAGGAACGGAGATCACGGCCTTCGTTTCGGGCGACGACAAACTGGACATGGCGAAGTTCGCGCCGGGCGGGGCTGCCGTGACGACGACCGTTGCCGGTGTGGCGGCACCGGCAAATGCGATGGCGAGTCTGGTCGTGGATGCAACGACGGGCTCATCGAGCCTAACGGGTGCGGATATCGAGATTGATGGGAGCTTCGTGGGGAGCACGCCTTCGACGCTGTCCGTGGCTCCGGGACAGCACACGGTGACGGTGAAGAAGAAGGGCTATGCGGACTGGAGCCGGTCGATGAACATTGCGGGGAATGCGGTTCGTCTGAATGCCGATCTGACGGTGGCGCCGTAGAAAGCAGGTCCGCGAGGAGAGTACGCAAGTAACTCGGTTTGCTGCACCTCTCTTCGTACGTCCTTCGGCAGAGTGGACTCATCCACGCACAAAGGGCGATACGACAGATGCTACCTACATATCATGCACCCCTTTAGTGTATGAACCACCTGCCCTCACTTTGCGAGCGGTTATTATCTAGGTCGAGGCGACGGGTCAGTAAGCGATATCTAAGAAAGTTCTTGCCTACCCAGGACATCTGCTTTTAGCCTGCTAATGGCAACTCTACCCGGCTAAAGAGGTTCACTTGGAGCACCTTGTTTGGGCAATTTTTGTAGTTTCTTGCGTCTCCGTCGTTATGTCATTTCGATTAAGACGAATCAGGCGTGAGTGCCCTTTTTTCCGCAGCTTTCGGAGGCTAGAGTTCACCAGAAAGCATCCAGCCCGAGGGACGCGGACAGGTGCGGGTTCACATGAATCTTGGGTCCGGGCGATTCAATGCGGCCTGCTTCTGGTTTGGGTGCTTGCCTACCCCTTCTTCTACTGCTTCGCGCAGCATACCGAGCCGCGGTTGAAAGTGGCAATCCGGGATAGCAGCCGTACTACACTTGCTGGTTCCCGTGGCATGCGCCTACGCGACAGCGAGGACCAGGGTGCCGTTAGTGGAAGCGAAGCTGTTTCTGGGCTCACGTTAGTCCTCCAACGTTCCACGGAGCAGGAGGCAGACTTGCAACGACTGCTGCTCGCGCAGCAGGACACGAAATCGCCGTTGTATCACCAATGGCTGACACCGGATGATTTTGGGAAGCGATTCGGATTGGCGGACGAGGACCTTACGAAGACGCAGACATGGCTGCGCTTGCACGGCTTTTCTATCGACGGCGTCTCACGGAGCCGTGACCGGATTACCTTTTCTGGCACCGCTGCTCAGATCCATGCCGCGTTCGGAACTGAGTTACACCGGTATGCGACGGCCAACGGAGAGCTGCATGTGGCTCCCCAGACCGATCTCCAGTTGCCTACCGATCTCGCGGTAGTTACCCTAGCGGTACTGCACCTTACGGACTTCCGCCCCAAGCCAAGCATGACCATGGAGCAGGGACCCGCGCCCACATTCACTTCGCTCGCGTCTCAGGCGCACTATCTTACACCGGACGATTTGGTCACCATGTACGACATGCGTACGCTTGCGCAAGGTTTCATCACGGGTGAAGGGCAGAGTATTGCCGTGCTGGGCCAGTCGTACGTAGATACCTCGTTCGGTTCCGCAATACGAAATTTCCAGAGCACGCTAGGTCTGCAATTTTATGGGGCCACGGCCGTACTTGTACCGAATTCCGGCGTGCAGGCCATCTCACCGGGTGACCAGGGGGAGTCGGAACTGGACGTTGAGTACGCGGGAGGCGTAGCACCGGGAGCTCAGGTCTTCGTCGTGTATGTGGGAGCCAATCCTAATTACAACGTTTTCGATTCTTTAGCGTATGCGATCGATATGGATATTAGTCCAGTACTCAGCCTCAGCTACTCGAGCTGTGAACTGCTGATCAGTCCCACTGAGATTGCTCAAAGCAATGCTCTTTTTGCGCAGGCCACGGCGCAGGGCCAGACGCTTGTCGCGGCGGCAGGAGATAGTGGATCCACGGGATGTGCAGATTACGGTACTGCTTCGGGTTTGACCACTACGCAGACACAGAGCCTAGCTGTCGGCTTTCCAGCCGATAGCTCTGCTTTCACGTCCGTCGGTGGGACGCAGATGGCGCCGGGCACTTATTCTGCAGGAAACACCACCTACTGGGCGAGCGCGACGAACTCGGATCTTAATCATTCTTTACTCTCTTACGTGCCGGAGGTGGTGTGGAATGAGGACACTGCAAGCGGAATACTTGCCGCGGGAGGTGGAGGCACCAGCACCGTCTTTCCTAGGCCAACATGGCAGACCGGCGTTCCGGGTCTACCAGCTGGAAACTTCCGGGTGCTGCCAGATGTAGCGCTACAATCTTCGTTGGCGAGTCCGGGCTTTCTGTTTTGCACCTCTGACGGTTCACAGGCTTGCACATCGGGACTGCGGGGTAGCAATGGAAGCTATATGGTGGCAGGCGGAACGAGCTTTGCAGCGCCCACTTTCGCAGCGATGCTAGCGGTGGTGAACCAGGCGGAAAAATCGTTCGGCCAAGGCAATGTGAACCCGGTGCTGTATGGCCTTGCGGCCGATCCGGCTACCTACGCGGCGGCTTTCCACGATGTTCAAGCCGGGACCACCGCTTGTAGGGTGGGGGTGGCGAACTGCAGCACGCTTGGACAGTCAGGGTACAACGCCACCGTGGGCTACGATGAGGCTACTGGTTTGGGCAGTGTGGATGTGGGAGCGCTGATCCAAGCGTGGCCGGCGTCGCAAAATGCCTCTCTCCTCCCATCAAATATCGTGCTGCAAGGACCGCAATACACGGCCGATCCAGGCAGCACGACATCAGTAGATATCACAGTCGGTGCGCAGGGATATTATCCATCTGCACCACTACCGACGGGCACCCTGACCATCTTGGTGGATGGGTCGGTCGTTGCTTCTGGCCTAGGGCTTATGCCTTCCAAATTTGCAGGGGAGGGCGTGGAAACGACGTACAACTTCGTCGCTCCCGCCGCGCCAGGCTCTCACCTGCTGCGTGTCGTCTTTAGTGGAGATGCCGCGTATGCGCCTTCGTTTACCACCGCTTCCGTTCTGGTGGGAGATGTTAAGGCCACAGGGAACTTTTCCTTAACGGCAGGGAACCTGAGCATCGCAAATGGATCGACGGGTAGCGAATCTATCACCTTAATGCCAAGTGGCGGCTACAGCGGTCGTGTGGTCTGGTCTCTAACTGCGGCAGCAGCTTCGACCACTACGACTTCGTTAAACGCCTGCTACCGAATTGCAAGTGGTCCTGTGAACGGCGTGACCTCGGCGAAGCTCACGATCGGCGTCGGTTCAGCCTGCAACTCGGCTTTACCGCAGGTACGAATGGGTTTCGGATCGATCGCGAAGACTACCCCGGGCATCACGAACGGCGCCACGCCATGGCATAGAGATATGTTCGATGGCTTGGCTGGAGGCCTGCTTTGTTGCGGTGTTCTGGCAAGACGTACGCGTAGATCACGAACGCTCCGCCTTTTCACGCCTTTTTTCTTTTTCGCTATTCTGGCGGGCTTGAGTGGCTGTGGTGGATCGCCGACGAGTTCCTCCGGTACTCCGGCGAGTCCGAGTCCCGTGAGTACCCCCGCTGTCGTTTACAACATGAGCCTCTCGGGACGAGATTCTGTGAACACTTCAATTAATACTTCAGCGCACTTTACTCTCACCGTGCAATAGGAGCTACAGCCCTTGTTGAATTTGAGGTATGGCACAAGGCCTATGCGAGGAGCACAGACCTTTCCTTCGACGCGAGCGGCATACGGATTGTCATAAAAGAACAGGTGAGGAGCAAGCTACTGCAGCAGGGTACCGCCTTCGGTGGTGGCTTTGGGATCTTCGGGAGAGATTACGGTGGCGCTGGCTACTTTGTCGTCGGTGTCCAGGTTGAGGAGTTTTACGCCCATGGTGGCGCGGCCGGCGGCGCGGACCTGCTTGGTGTCGGATGAACTCATCGAATGAGAGTTGTTACTCTTGCGCCGAAGGTTCCGCATGATGCGCATCGAGGTTTCGGAGGATGTCGTCCACTGTGAGACCAGACTGCCACTTCTGACGCTCGGCGGTGTAGTCGCCCTTGCCGGAGCGGTAGGCCATGAGGAAGCGCGCGAGTCCCCCAAGGCCGAACTCTCGCTTGATAGCTTCGAGTGTGCGCCTTTCAAACTCCTCGTCACTGAGCTCACTTACAAGGGCTGGTTGGGTAGTCGCCATGCTTGCCTCCGCTGAAGCCAGTCTACCGGATTGATGAGCTGCGGATGAAGCAAGTGCAAGCGTCCCTGGGCTCGCCTGATGAAGCGGTCGTCGGTAGAGATAAGCCAATCGACCCCTGCTTGCTGGGCTAGAGCCAGGTGGATGGCGTCGTAAGAGCTGAGTCCCTGTAATGCGAACTCAAGAGCCAATTGATTTGTCTCGGGATTGGGTTCAACGAGCGTTGCTGCGCTCGAAATTAGGCTGAGCGCATCGAGACGCCTAATGAGGTCGGTATTCCGCTCGATCTCATCCCGAAGTGCGGTGCTCGCGATCCAACGGACTACACCGGTACTGGAGAGGTCCAGTATGTGAGCAACAGCCTCTGCTTCGCGGCGAACACGTGGTTGGGAAAGATCATCCGTGAGACGGTTGAGGGCGCATGTGTCGAAGTAAACATTCATACACAGGCGCCCCGTAGCTCGCTTCCATGGAGTGGCTTACTGCAGCAGGGTGCCGCCTTCGGTGGTGGGTTTGGGGTCTTCGGGGGGGATTACGGTCGCTGACGCTACTTTGTCGTCGGGGTCTAGGTCGAGGAGCTTGACGCCCATGGTGGCTCGGCCGGCGGCGCGGACCTGTTTGGTGTCGATGCGGATGATTTTGCCGAATTGGCTGATGACCATCATTTCGGTGGTGTCGTCGACGAGCTGGATGCTGGTGACTTTGCCCTTTTGGGGGGTGGTGCGCATGTTGATGACGCCTTTGCCGCCGCGGGTCTGGAGGCGGTACATGTCGACGTCGGTGCGTTTGCCGAAGCCGTTTTCGGAGACGGTGAGGATGAGGCAGGGGGTGAGGCCGAGCTGCTTGTCGAGCTTTTCGAGCTTGGCGGCGGCTTCTTCGGAGATGGCGGGGGCGTCGGAGCCGAGGATGGCCTGGCCGTCGGGGGCGTCGGAAGCCACCCTTTGCGAGATGGTCGCAAAGGAGGGGGCACCCGGTTCCCCGGCGCTGCCAGAAGCAGGGGTCTCTCCACTGCGGCCTGCGGCCTCCGGTCGAGATGACACCTCTGTGGGGAGGCTGGAAGGGATGGCGAGGCCGGCTTCGTCGAGTACGGATTCGACCTGGTCTTTGAGGCCTTTGGCGGCAGCGATGGCGAGGCGTTGGCGGTTGCGGGCCTCGGGGGACGGGGTGACGGCGGCGCCGATGACGTAGTCGCCCTTTTTGAGCGAGATGCCGCGGTTACCGAAGGCCGGGCGACCCATGGCGCGGAGGTCGCGCTCGTCGAAGCGGATGGCCATGCCGTCGTGGGTGG
>CAXSZS010000010.1:39408-101518 GCA_964242495.1 uncultured Acidobacteriaceae bacterium | reverse complement strand
CAAAGCTGACCTCCCCGCAAAAGTGAATATGTCGATACACCCTAGGCTGGTATAGGGCGCGCCGTTGGCGCTATGGTTGGGTATCCGCGTGCGCCGAAGTGAATGCGCGTTGCTCTAAGCGTTGCGTGCGAGTGAATGCGCTTACTCTAAGCATTGCCCTTACAGGCCGTGCGGTGCGCGGGCGGTCCATAGCATTGGCTGCTGGATGGGAACCGTCCCGGCGATCTCGCTGCTGATTGGAATTACAGGTAATTGCTGCCACAGGGCGACATACTCAGGTCGGTCATAGGCGCGGCCCGCGAAGAGCAGGCCGGCACGCCGTCCCGGCAGCTCGCGAAAGTGGCTTGCGTCGGCGACGAAGCCCCAGCGCTCCGGATGCGCGACGACAGGGTAAAGGTAGGCCGCCACCATGCGCAGGCCCACGCTGTCGATGAGCTCATAGGTCCATAGTGGGTCGAAGGGCGAGTTGAGCAGCTGGCAGGCACCGGCGAGCAGGTCGAAGTTAAACAGGGTGTTGCGGTAAGGGTTGGCGGTGGCAACCTCTTGCGGAAAGACGCCATCGGTGCGGATTTGATTGCGCAGCGTGGGTTTGCGGAAGAGTTTGCGGTAGGCTTCCAGCGCGTTTTCATCGCGACCGAAACGAGCGAACGCGGCGGCCAGCAGGAGCCACGCGGAGCCGCGATGGTCCTTGCGGTCGCGGGCGATCAGTGCGGCACGATTGCTGTTGAGCCAGTCATGCGCCGCTTTGAACCAGGCATGAACGGCCTCCCATTCTTCGCTGGCGAGGGCGGGGCTGTCGAGCAAAAAGACGAGGGCGCGCGCAAGTTCAGCGAGCGGAAGAAGATCGACGATGCCGGCGGGCGTGCCAGTCCTGCTCGCCGCGTTCTCCGTGTTGCTCGTCGCATCACAACCGGCATGATCGAAGTTGGGTTGCAGGCGTGTCGTGGGCGTGAGGAGCGAGGCGCGCACGTGCTGGCCTGCGCGTACGACGTAGTTGGGTTCGTTCGTCAGGGCAAAGGCGGCGCTTAGGCAGGCAACCGTGGCGGAGAACTCACGTAAGGCGTGCGCGTGCGCGCGGAACGGGGTTGGCGTGTTCACTCCTGCTGGGGTGTCAAGCTCCATTTCGGAGAAAAACAGATCGGCTGAGCCCTGGGGCGGGTGAGTGGCTATGACCGGAGCGATGGGGGCGTTCAGGGCGTTTTTCGCCTCGGCGAGCACGCGGTCATGCTCCAGCTGTGCCACGCTGATGTGCGCCAGTGAGGGCGTTTGCGCGCGCAGGGCGCCGGCGGCAAGCGTAGAGCCGGCCAGGGTAAGGAAGTTTCGCCGGTTGCAGCGCTGCGGGGTCATCGAGCTGAGGGTAGCACGGTGGGGTTTGCCCTGGTTTGGTGAAGAGCGGGTTCTTATGGCAGTTGCTTAGATAACGGCAACCCATTCCTCGTACAGTGGAGCTTTAGGAGGAATGGGCACCTGAGTTGGTGCGCTTCCTGAGCAGATCAGCGTCCTCTACCAGCAACTGCAGGTCTCTCCACTCCGGCTGCGCCTCCGGTCGAGATGACACCGCATCGTTGAACTCAGCTGTGACAGAGAATCTTTAACAACTATGGTGGGGGTAGCTGTGAACGGTCCCAGCCGCCGCCGAGCGCTTTGATCAGCATCACGGTGCCGTCCATGCGGCGGCGCAGGATGTTGATGTCGTTCTGTTCGTTGGTCAGCGCGATCGTTTGCGCGGTGATGACCTGCAGGTACGTGTCTACACCGCCGACGTAGCGGTTGTTGAAGATGCGTTGCGACTCCACGGCAGAGGCGGAAGCGGCGCGCTGCTGGACGGCTTCGTCCGAGAGCACGCGCAGCGCGACCAGGTTGTCTTCGACCTGCTGCAGCGCATCGAGAACGGTTTGCTTATAGACGGCAGCGTTGCGGTCGAAGAGGGCGAGCGCTTCGGTTTTGACGCCCCGCCGCCGGCCACCGTCGAGGAAGGTGTAGGCGAGGCCGGGACCCAGGGAGTACACCACGCTCGCCGGGCTGAACAGGGATTGCACCGTAGCCGTGCTTTGAAAGCCGACCGAGCCGCTGAGCAGCAACGAGGGATAAAACGCGGACTGCGCAATGCCGACGGCCTCATTGCCCTCCTGCGCGCGGCGTTCGGCGGCAACGACATCGGGCCGGCGCTCGAGCAACTGCGATGGAAGACCGGTGGGGATGAGCGGCGGTGTCGTATCGACCGGTAATGGAGAGAAAGGGATGGAGAGCGACGCCGGAGCGACGCCGATGAGATTGGCGATGGCGTGCTCAAACTGCGCGCGGTTGACGGCGATGTCCGAGGCCACGACCTGCGCCGATTGCAGCTGCGTTTCTGCCTGCGTTACGTCCGATTTCACGGCAACGCCGCCGTTGAAGCGGTTGGTGGTGATGCGGAGCGCGTTCTGGTACTGGGCTACGGTGTCGTTGAGCAGCTGTTGCTCCGCGTCGTCTGTGCGGATCTCGAAGTAGTCCTGTGCGAGGTCGGTTTGGAGCGAAAGCAGGATGTTGATGCGGTCGCCGACGGAGGCCTGTGCTTCCTCCTTGCCGGCGTCGATGTTGCGGCGCACCTGTCCCCAAAGATCAACCTCATAGGTGAACTGGAAGGGGTATTGCACGTTGGAGGCGCTGCCCAGGGGCTGTGCCGGATTGAAGTAGGGTGTGTTCGGCGAGTAGCGCCCGCCGGTAGTATACGGGTTGATGCCGATCGTGGGGACGCGGTCCGCCTGACGCACGCGGATTTCGGCGCGTGCGGCGCGCAGATTGGCGTCGGCCTGGCGCAGGGTCTGATTGGCAAGCTCGACCTTCGGTTCTAGCGCGTTCAACTGCGGGTCGCCGAAGATCGTCCACCAGGCGCCACGCGGAAGAGCGTCGAGCGGCACGGCACGCGACCAATTGCCGTTTTCTTTGAAGGCATCGGCACCAAGTTCCTTGTACGCCGGCGGTGTGGCCGCGACTGGCACGGTGTATTTCGGACCGACCTTGCAGCCGGCGGTATCGATCAGAACGAGGCTGAGCAGGGCTGCGCCGAGAAGCAAGGAAGGGAGACGAACGCCGTGCGGTCGTGGGGGCGTCGTACGGCTCATTCCGCTCCCGCCGTGGTGGGTTGCCCGGTGTTGGACAGGCGGACCGGCTGACCTTCCGCCAGGGAATCCGCAGGATTGACGATGACCTGATCGGCGGCGGTGAGCCCGGTAGCGATCTCAAGCGTGCTGCCGTTGTCTTTGCCGATGGTGACCGGTTGCAGGTGCACGTGGCCGCCACGCAGCAGGCCCACGCGCAGGCCTTCGGCGCGGAAGAGCAGAGTATTCGCCGGAACCGAGACCATCTGCGTGGCACGGGGCAGCTTGAAATGAACAAAAGCGTAGGCGCCGGGCAGCAGCTTGCCGCCGATGTTCTTCACGTCGACCTCTACGTTCAGGGTGCGCGAGTTTGGGTCGATGGCGCTGGAGTTGCGGGTGACGGTGCCCGCGAATTGCTGCCCCGGATACTCATCGAGCGTGATGCTGGCCGAGGAGCCATCGAGAATGGAAGGCGCATAGACCTCCGGCACCGGCACAAACACGCGGAGGCGATCGATGGAAGCGATGCGGAAGAGGTCGCGGGGCTGAGCGCTGCCGGCACCGGCATCGATGAGCGCGCCAATGTCGGTGTTACGGGCGGTGACCACGCCATCAAACGGCGCATACACGCGCTCGAAGGACTGCAGCTCTCCAAGACGGCGGACGTTGGCTTCGGCTGCTTCCACGGCCGCTTTCTTGGCGGCGGCACCGCTTACGGCCACATCGGTTTCCTGCCTGGAAACGGAGTCTTCCTTGAGCAGGCTTTGATAGCGGGTACTGGTGGTGTTGGCCAGGTTCAGATCGGCCCGTGCGCTTTCGAGATTGGCCTGGGCGACCTGCAGCTGCTGGTCGATTTCGGGCGTTTCGATCACGGCCATCAGTTGGCCTTTGTGCACGTGCTGCCCGATGTCAACGTACCATTGTTTGAGATAACCGCTGGTGCGTGCATAGATCGGCGTGTCGTTAAAGGCCTGCGTGTTACCCGGTAGCGCGATCTCCGAGGCCGAGCCGGTAACGGTGGGATGGACGACGGTCACGCTGAGGACGGCATCGCGCGCGGTCGTTTGTTCGAGGTGGTGCTCCGTGACAGAGCGAGAGCTAATGCCGATGACAATGCCGACGGCAACGGCAAGCGCCAAGACGGCAAGAGCGACCCAGGCGCCCAGGTGGCTGCTGCGCCGGGGCAACGCCGGGGGATGGATCGGCGCAGGAGGAGAGGCATGCGGGGAGCGCGCCGTTTGAGCGCTGTCGCGGGCCGGAGAGGTCATTTCAGTATTCAGATCGATCGCCATGAGTTTTGAAGAATTTTGAGATCCAGGTGGAGGGATGCGTGTTTCGAAGACATGCTTACGCAACGGCGTGGTCGGCCAGCGAGCCCTCCGCCACACCGGTGGGCAGTTCGCGCGGGGGGTGCTCGCGGCCATGGAAGAGGGCAAAGACGGTGGGCACGAAGACGAGCGTGGCAACCGTAGCGAAGAGCAGACCGCCGATGACAGCCCGGCCCAGCGGAGCGTTCTGTTCGCCGCCTTCGCCAAGGCCGAGTGCCATGGGGATCATGCCGATGATCATCGCGAGCGCGGTCATGGCGACAGGGCGAAAACGGGTGGCGCCGGCTTCGATGGCGGCGCGCAGGGCGTCGCCGGTCTCGGCAAGGCGGTCCTTGGCGAAGGAAATGACGAGGATGGAGTTGGCGGTGGCCACGCCCATGCACATGATCGAGCCCATCAGCGCCGGCACCGACAGGGTGGTGTGGGTGAAGAACAGAAAGAGCACGATGCCCGCGATGGCTGCCGGCAATGCCGTGATGATGATGAAGGGATCGAGCCAGGACTGGAAGTTCACCACGATCAGCAGATACACGAGCACGATGGAAAACAGCAGGCCGAAGACAAGCCCCGTATAGGAGCTGCGCATCGCGGTAATCTGACCGCGCATGCCGACAAAGTTGCCGCGTGTCAGGGCCCCCCTGTTGCGGTCGAGGATGCGCTGGACATCAGCGGCAGCCGCACCCAGATCACGGCCCTGCACGGCGGCATACACGTCCAGCGTGCGGCGGATGTTGTAGTGCTGTATGACGGGCAGCTCCGCGGAACGCGAGATGGACGCCACATCGGCCAGGATCTCCGGCGTCGTGGCGCCCGGTGCGGTGACGGGGATGTTTTCGAGCGATTGCAGAGAGTCGATTTTGTATTGCGGCGTTTGCGCAACGATGGAATAGTTCACGCCGTTTTTCGTGTTCAAGAAGAACTGCGGCGTGAGCTGCGTTGAGCCGGACAGGATGTTCAGGACGGACGTGCTGATGTCGCGTTCGGTGTAGCCGCCCTGCTGCGCTTTGGTGCGGTCGACGGTAAGGTTCAGCACGGGGTAGTCGTTCGGCTCCTGCAGACGCACATCCACAAGGCCCGGCACCTTGCGCATTTCGGCCATGATGGTATCGGCCACCTTGCGATTGCCGGCATCGTCGCGGCCGTCGATGGATACATCGAGCGGCGCGGGCAGGCCGAAGTTCAGGATCTGCGTGACGATGTCGGAGGGCAGGAAATAGAAGGTGGTCCCGGGGAACTCCAGCGGCAGTTTTTCCCGTAGATCGCGGACAAACTCCGCGGTAGGGGTGTGATCTTCCTTCAGCGAGACGAGAATATCGCCATCGCCTGCGCCATAGAGGCCGCTGGTGGCGTGCTGCAGATTCAGCGTGGAATACGGCAGGCCGATGTTGTCAAGGATGTTGTCCATCTGCGCCGGCGGTACGGTGCGCCGGATGCTGTTCTCGACCTCATCACAGAGTCGGGCGGTTTCTTCAATGCGGGTGCCGGTCTTGGCGCGTACATGCAGGATGAACGAGCCGTTATCGGTGGCGGGAAAGAAGTTTTGTCCAAGAAAGGGAACCAGCACCAGGGCCAAAAGGCAGCAGCCTAGAAAAAGCGGAATGAACAGCATGCGCGCGGCGACCAGCCTGCCGAGCAAGGCCTCATACGAGGCTCGGACGCGCTCGAAGACGCGCTCGAAGCCGCGTTGAAAGCGGGCCAGCGGATTGCGCGAGGGCGGTGCATGGTGGTCGAAGGGCTTGAGCAGATAGAGCGCCATCGTCGGCACCAGTGTGCGCGAGAACATGTAGGAGGCCAGCATGGCGAAGACGACGGCTTCGGCAAGCGGCACAAAAAGATAACGCGAAACACCCGCAAGGAAAAACATCGGCAGAAACACGATGCAGATGCATAACGTGGAAACCAGGGCGGGTATGGCGATCTGTGCGGCGCCGGCTAGGATGGCCTCGCGTACCGGATAACCTTCTTCGAGGTAGCGGTTGGTGTTCTCGATTTCCACCGTGGCATCGTCGACCAGGATGCCGACCGCCAACGCCAGACCGCCCAGCGTCATGATGTTGATGGTTTCGCCCAGGAGGCTGAGGAGAATGATCGAAGTAAGGATCGAGAGCGGAATGGATACCGCGATGATGAGCGTTGAGCGCCAGGAGGCCAGAAACAGCAGGATCATCAACCCGGTAAGACAGGCCGCGATGACCGCTTCGCGCACAACGCCATTGATGGAGCCGCGCACAAAGGTGGCCTGATTGCCGATGGGCGTGATCTTCAGGTCGGACGGCAGACCGGACTTGATGCGGGGCAACAGCCCGAGCGCGCCTTTGACGACGTCGAGCGTGGACGCGGAACCGGATTTGAGCACGCTGATCAGCACGCCCCGGTGGCCGTCCTGGCGCACAATATTGGTTTGCGGGATGGAGCCGTCGGTGACGGAAGCCACATCGCGCAGGTACACGATTGCGCCATCCACCTGACGGATGGGCAGGTCGGCCAGGCCCTCGATCGTGGTGGGGGTGCTGTTCAGGCGGACATCGTATTCCGCTTCGCCGATCTTGGCTGTACCGCCCGGGGCGACGACATTCTGTTGCGCTACGGCATTCAACACATCGACCGGGGAGAGATGCTTGGCCTGCATCTGTTTGGGGTCAAGATTGATCATGATCGAGCGTTGTTTGCCGCCGTACACATTGGGCACGACAATGCCCGGCACTGTGACCAGCTGAGGGCGCACGAAGTTCAGGCCGTAGTCATTCAGCTGCTGTTCGGTCAGTTGTTGGCCGGAAAGCCCAAGCTGCAGAATGGGCACGCTGGACGCGGAGAAATTGATGATCTGCGGCGGCAGGATGCCCGGCGGCAGCTGCCGCAACTCAAACTCCGAGGCCGCCGATACCTGTGCGTTCGCGGTGTCGACCGAGGCGCCCTGCTGCAGATACACCTTGACGACCACCTGGCCGTTGAGCGTAGTCGATTCCACATGCTCGATATTGTCGACAAGCGTAGTGAGCGCCTTTTCGTAGGGTGTGGTGAGACGCCCTTCCAGCTCTTCCGGGCTCAGGCCGGTGTACTGCCAGGCGACAGAGACGACAGGAATATTGATCGCCGGAAAGATATCCGTCGGCGTGCGCAAAATGACCACAGGCGCAGCGATAAGGATAAGGATCGCCAACACGATAAAGGTATAAGGCCGGTTCAGCGCCAGCCGGACGATCCACATAGGGCAAGCTCCCCGCAACGAACACGCTACCTCTAGTAGACAGCAAAATACCCGTTTCAGGGTCACCGTTGTTTCCGGCTGCAGCTATCGGCTTCGCCAAGAGAAGGCGGCGCATGCGCTGTTCGGCGGTTGCCGGGATGGTAGCGGCTAAAGTAGCCGCCAAAGTAGCGGCTAAGGGCGCAGTGTCCGGTGAGCGGACAAACCGCCGACCTGGAGCATGAACCGGCGGCGCGGCCTGGGCCACTTCTTGCCATGAAACCCGCGTGCAAGGCATAGGCGGCAAGGGTAGGGAGCGATTGTGCCTTCCTTTGCGAAACGCATACTGACGGCTGGATGAACAGTTTCCCGGCTCACAGCGCGCGTAGGATAGTCAAGGCGCACCTTGCGCGCCCAGGACGATAGAGGTTATGCGTTTTTTTGATATTTTGTTCGGCAAGCCGCTGGCCACCAGCGAGGCCGCCCATGAACACATTGGCGTTGCGGCCGGTATTCCGATCTTTGGCCTGGACGGTCTGACCAGCGCGGCTTATGGGCCCGAAGCCGCGATGGCGCTGCTGATTCCCTTGGGATTGATCGGGGTGCAACAGCACCTGTTGCCGATTTTCACCGCTATTTTGATCTTGCTGACGATTTTGTATTTCAGCTACCGGCAAACGATCGAGGCGTACCCTAACGGCGGTGGATCGTTCACCGTGGCGAGCGAGAACCTGGGTGACGGCGCCGGCTTGCTCGCCGCCGCGGCCCTGATGATCGACTACATCCTTACCGCGGCGGTGGGCATTTCTGCCGGTGTGACCGCCCTGGTGAGCGCGTTGCCTTCGCTGCACAATCATCAGCTGTCTCTCTGTCTCGTGATTCTTGCCATCATTGTGGTGGTTAACCTTCGCGGCGTGAAAGAAACCGGCGTTGCTTTTATGCTGCCGACCTTTCTGTTTGTCGGCACCCTGGCGATCACGATCGTGGTCGGTGTGTTGCGGGCCGTTGCCGCCGGCGGCGCCCCGCACGCCATTACGCCGCCGCCGCCGCCCGTAGCGTCCACGGAGCACCTTATGGGCTTCGCGCTGGTTTGGCTGCTGCTGAAGGCCTTTTCAAATGGATGCGCGGCCATGACCGGGGTCGAGGCTGTGTCCAACGGGGTCACGGCTTTCAAGGAACCGCGTTCTAATCACGCCAATCAGGCCCTCACAGTGATTATTGCGATCCTGATCATGCTGCTGGCGGGCCTGGCCTACATCGCCAAGGCGTACCACATCACCGCGATGGACCCCAATGACGCGCGATACCAGAGTGTGCTCTCCATTCAGGTGGCGGCAGTCTTCGGCCGGGGCTGGTTCTATTTTCTGACGATGGGCAGCGTGCTCGCGGCACTGAGCTTCAGCGCGAACACCGCGTTTGCCGATTTTCCCCGTATGGCACGGGCGATTGCCGTGAAAGATTATCTGCCGCATGTGTTCATCCTGCGGGGCCGCCGGCTCCTGTTTTCGCACGGTATTTACGCCCTTACCGGCTTTACCGCGCTGATCCTGATCATCTTCGGCGGGGTTACCGACCGTCTGATTCCGCTGTATGCCATTGGCGCTTTTCTGGCCTTCACGCTCAGTCAAGCGGGCATGGTGAAGCATTGGATGAAGACAAAGGACGCGCCCCATCGCCACGTCAAGCTGTTTTTGAACGGCCTTGGCGCGTTGGCCACCGGCATCACGTTGCTGATCGTCTTGGTAACAAAATTCAAGTCGGGTGCCTGGATCACGGTGCTGTTGGTGCCGGCCATCATCTTGACCATGCACAGCATCAAGCGCCATTACAGCCGTGTGCACCTTGAAACAGCGGACACTTCGCCGCTACGGCTTACGGGCCTCGAGCCGCCGCTGGTAGTGGTGCCGGTGGCTCGCTGGGACAAGATCAGCGAAAAGGCCCTGCGCTTTGGCTTGCTCCTGAGCCATGAGGTCAAGGTGGTCAATGTCGAAAGTGATTCGGAGCCGCTCGACCGCGAGATGTGGGAGCGGTTGGTGATGAAGCCGATACGCGACCACGGCATGCCGGAGCCGGAGCTGGTCGCGGTGAGCAGCAACTTTCGCACCATCCTGGGTCCGCTGATGGACTACATCCTCGAGCTCGAAGACGCGAACCCCGGCCGCAAGGTGGCAGTGCTGGTGCCGGAGCTTGTGGTCCGGCACTGGTGGGAGAATTTCCTACATAATCAGCGGGTGCAGCTGTTGAAACTGTTGCTGCTGCTGCGGGGAAATCAGCGGATTATTGTGGTGAATATTCCCTGGTATCTGTAAGGGCAATAGCGGCTTGCGAGGGCAACAGCGGCTTGCGAAAGCAGATTCCTCCACTTCGCCGCGGGATCACAAAGCGCTCTGGAACGCACGCCTGAGCAGTGGGTTCCCCGTAGCCCTACCCAGCGAGCACAAGGCCGTCCTGCGGGACGGCCTTTGCTTTAGGCGCCAGCGAGCGCATACGGGTAACGGCGGAAGCAATGAGCTCGATCGCGCGGTCAATTTCTGCATCGGTCGTCAACCTTGAAAGGGAAAGGCGCAGGCTGCTGCGGGCCCCGGCCGGTGTGAGGCCCATCGCCAGGAGCACATGCGAGGACTCGGTGGCCCCGGATTGGCAGGCGGCACCGAAGCTCGCCGAGAGGCCCTGCAGGTCGAGCGCGATCAGCAGTCGTTCGGCATCGATGCCTTCGATACGCAGGTTGGCCGTGTTGCTCATGCGGGGCGCCGCGGCAGCGTTCACGTGGGTGCCGGGAACGTGGACCAGCAGAGCGGCCTCCAGGCGGTCGCGGCGAGCGCGCAGCGCTTCCGCTTCGCCCGAGCATAGAAAGGCTTGCGCCAGCGATGCGGCATAGCCAAGGCCGACGATGCCGGGCACATTTTCTGTGCCGGCACGCCGTTGGCGCTCATGCGGGCCGCCGTGGAAGAGCGGCTGGAGCGCCACGCCTTTGCGAACGAATAACGCGCCAGTACCCCCCGGCGCATACATTTTGTGGCCGGAGAGGGTGAGCAGGTCGACCTCGCGCAGATGGGTCGACAGGTCCAGAGGAAGCTTGCCCGCTGCCTGCACCGCATCGGTGTGCACAAGAACGCCGTGCCTTTTGGCGATGTGCGCGAGCGCGGCCAGCGGCTGGATCGCGCCGGTTTCGTTGTTGGCCAGCATGACGGAGACCAGGCGGGTGTGCGGGCGCAATGCGGCTTCGAGTGCATCCGGGGAAACGACGCCGGTGCGATCGGGCGCGAGATAGGTCACCTCCAGCCCGCGCCGTTCGAGCGCTTCGGCCGCGTACAGGACGGCATGATGCTCGATGGCTGTGGTGATGAGGTGGGCGGGCTCGTGACGGTCCAGAAAGGGCTGCAACACGCCCGCGAGCGCGAGATTGTCGCCTTCGGTACCGCCGGAGGTGAAGACGATCTCCCGCGCGGTGCAGCCAAGCAGGGACGCGACGGCGCCCCGGGCTCGTTCCACGGCGGCGCGTGTGCGCTGCCCGCCGGCGTGGGCGGAGCTGGGATTGCCGAAGCGCTCGCTCCAGAAGGGCTGCATGTACGCGAGAACCTCGGGCAGCACAGGCGTGGTCGCGTTGGCATCGAGGTAGATCTGCATACCCTTTCAGGGTACTCCCGCGCGGAAAGGGACGGCGAGTCGTCCGTCTGCTCGTCTGCTAGGCTGGGAGCACTTCAGATTGACCCAGGAGATGTATGCGAGTGCGGATGTTCATGATGACCGGTGTTCTGGCCTGTTGTGCCGGAATGGGTGCTGGGGTTGGTGCAACGATGGCCTCAGCCCAGATGCAGATGAGTGACGGCGCAGGCGCTGCGGTGGGTTCACCCATGGATCCAGCCAAAGCCGAAGACACCATGCTGAGTGCCTTTGAAGGGGAGATGACCGGGGTCGTGAAGGCCATGCCGGCCGACAAGTTCAATTTCGCCCCCAGTAGTACGACCTTTGCGGCGGCGCAGGATGCCAAATTCACCGGGGTTCGCACGTTTGCCAGCGAAGCCACACACATCATTCAGGCAAACTACTACTTCTATGGCCAGGTGAGCGGCATGAAGCCGGGCGTCGACATGAAGGCGATCGGCAGTTTGAAGACGAAGGATGAGATCGTTTCCGCGCTTGCCGCGTCGTTTGTGTTTGCCCACAAAGCGGTAGCGACCATCACGCCGGCAAATGCTTTTCTGACGATCGAGGGCGCTGATGGCATGAAGACCCGGGCGACGCTGGCAAGCTTTGCCGTCGCGCATGGTTATGACCACTATGGGCAGATGGTGGAGTATCTGCGCATGAATGGAGTGGTGCCGCCGGGGTCGAAGTAGTTGTTGGTTGTCAGTTGTTGGTTCTCAGTTGTTAGTTCTAAGTTGTACGTTCTAGGTTGTGCGTTGTTCGCACTTCGGCTAAGTGCCTTTGTGTCGGGCCTTCAGCCCTCACCTGCATGAAGCTTTGTGACCTGGGCCTTGCGGCCCAGGCTGTTATACGACGCGCCTTCAGCGCTAAAAGCAAACAGCTAAGGATTAGGAACTTAGAACTAACAACCCTTTAACCCAGAACGTACAACCTAGAACTTACAACGTAGAACATACAACTCCTCCTACTGCCGCTCACTCATCGCCACATACGGCGCGGGGTATGCCGGGCCGGTGTACTCTGCGCGGGGACGGATGAGGCGGTTGTCGTCGTGCTGCTCGATGACGTGCGCGCACCAGCCGGCGATGCGGCTGACCGCGAAGATGGGCGTGAACAGATCCATGTCGATGCCGAGCGTGGTATAGGTGCTGGCGGAGTAGAAATCGACGTTGGCGTTAAGCTTCTTTTGGTCTTTGACGAAGAGCTCGATCTGCCGCGACATCGTGTACCACTTGGGATTAGCGTCGCGGCCGAGGTCTTCCGACATCTGCCGGAGGTGGGTAGCGCGCGGATCTTCGGTGGTGTAGACGCGATGACCGAAGCCGGAGACCTTTTGCTTGGCCGCCAGCAGGCCGCGCACATGCTCGACGGGATCTTCGCCCGAGGCCTCGACCTCGTAAAGCAGCTTCATGACCGCTTCATTGGCGCCCCCGTGGAGTGGCCCCTTGAGCGCGCCGATGGCGCCTGTGATGGCCGAATGCATGTCCGACAGGGTGGCGGCGATGACGCGCGCGGCGAAGGTGCTCGCATTCAGCTCATGATCGGCGTGCAGGATCAGCGCGACATCCAGTGCCCGCGCGGCTGTGGCGGAGGGCTTGACGCCGTTGAGCATCCAGAGGAAGTTGGCGGCATGCGAAAGGGATGGATCGGCTTCGATGACGTCCTCCCCCGAACGCAAGCGCGCAAACACAGCGACAATCATGGCCACCTGTGAGGTGAGGGCGAAGCTTTTGCGCAGATTTTCGGCGTAGGTTGTGGCGGGGGAGCCGCTGTCGTAGATCGCAAGCAGGGAAACGGCGGTGCGCAACACCTCCATCGGGGAGGCGGTAATGGGCAGGCCTTTCAGGAAGGCGATTACAGGCTCGGGCAAGTGCCGGGCCGCGGCGAGTTCGGCGGAAAACTGCGCGAGTTCTGCCTCGGCGGGCAGCTTGCCCTCCCACAGGAGATAGGCTGTTTCTTCGAAGGTGGAGTGCTGGGCCAGCTCGTGAATGTCGATGCCGCGATAGGACAGGATGCCGCGCGCGCCATCGATGAAGCAGATCTTTGAGTCGTTGGCGACAACATCCTGAAGACCTTTGGGTGCGGCGGTGATGGTGGACATGCGTTCCGGCTCCGAGCTTTGAATTTGTGGCTGGGGATTGGCCTTCGATTATGTGAGATCGCAGAAACGGTTGTCACGATAGAGTAGCCGAATATCGTTGCGGATGTGCGGAGAACCTCTACGGCGCAGTGGGTGCAAGCGGGGAGGTCGCAGCGAAACGGGCCGGGAAAAAGGCGCTGAGATCGACGCGCGGCGGGCGGCCTTCGAGGAGATCCGCCATCACCGAGGCCGTCGCCGGCGCGAGCAGGATGCCATTGCGAAAATGACCCGTGGCGACGAAGGTGCGGCAATTGGCGTGCCTGGAAGCGGGGTCCAGTTCGCCTACTTCACCAAGCAGGGGCAGCAGGTCCGGCGTGGTGGGACGCAGACCGGCCCAGGCCTCGAGCATGGGAGCGCGTACAGTGTCGGCAAGCTCCGGCACGAGCTCCGCGACGGACAGGCGCAGGGAGCGCAGGCTTTCGGGGGAGGTGCCGGTATCGAAACCCGCATCCTCGACTGTGGCCCCAAGGAGCGCCGTGCCGGCCTGGGGCCCCTCCGTGCGCGGCACGACATACCCGTGTTCGCGGCGATGAACTTTCCACAGAGCAAGCCCTGCCGGAATGCGGACGCGCAGCATCTGCCCTTTCCGCGGCGTGATGCCGAAGGCCGCTGGAAGGGAAGGCGCCTGCCAGGCCCCGGCGGTGTGAACCTCAATCTCGAAGTCGCGCTCGGGAGACAGCTGCGCGCGGTGGTGCTCAAGGAGGTGTACCCCGGCCCGTTCCGCGGCGAGGCGCAGCGCCGCGGCGAGCTGCCGCGGATCGAGGGAGTGCTCGGGCAGTTCCCGCACCTCGCCGGTCGGCATCGTCTGCAGCGTGATGTCAGTTTGGAAGGGGACACGAAGCCCCGAGAGTTCTTCCAATCTGGCGAGGAAGTCCGGGTACAACGCACCGCTGAGCCGGCTTAACGGCAGGAGTTCCGGAGGGTTAAAGGGGTCTTCCACGGCGAGCATGCCGGCGGCGGCGGTGGAGGCCTGCGCCATAGCGGGACCGCGGTCGAGGACGGTTACCTGGGCGCCGCGCAGCCGGAGTTCGAGGGCCAGACTCAAACCGATTACCCCGGCACCGATGATTTTGCACCGGGCATTGGGCAAATGGCAGGGCAGCGGGCGTGACTCTGCTGACATGGCAGTGTACTTTGATGCGGGTGCGTGGTTTGGCGCGGAACGGTGTCGCTTTGAACCCGGTCTCGCAGAGTACGTCCATCTTAAACAGCAGATTGACGAAGGGACTTGGCTTCACCGTAGCCGAATCCAAATGTGAGTTGCACCCGTATGAAGGAGTAGGTATGAACGAAGGAAATCAAGAGATTGTTGTCGATCACCGGGCTCCGAACTGGCTGGTCGGCGTGGCGATTGTGGCTTTGTTGGCGGCTTTGGGCGCACTCGCCTGGGCACTGACCTTGCAAAACCACTTGACAGTGGCGGAACGGAATCTGAACGCGGCCACACAGGGCAACACGGCGTTGGCGGAAAAGATCGACGACACCAACGAACGCCTGCGGGCTCAGGGCGAGGCGTTGGGGCAGAGCGTAGGTCTGACGCAGCGGCAGCTGGAAGAGCGCTCCGCCCAGCTGGTCGCGTCGCAGAGGGTGGCGCAGCGGACGGCTTTGGCAGCCACGGCGGCCACAGCCCGGGTGCAAAAGGAGACCAGGGCAAACGCACAGCAGATCGGCGCGGTGCAGACCGATGTTTCAAGTGTGAAGACCGATGTGGGCGGCGTGAAAAATGATGTGGCGACCACGCAGGCTGATCTGGCGTCGACGAAGTCACAGCTGACGCGCGTGGTCGGCGACCAGGGCGTGATGAGCGGATTGATCGCGACCAATCATGACGAGCTGCAGGAGCTGCGCCGGCGTGGGGAGCGGAATTACTACGAGTTCACGCTGCAAAAGGGCAGTCAGGGACAGGTGGTCGGCACCACCAAGCTTTCGCTGAAGAAGGTGGACACCAAGCGCTTCAAGTACACGATGTTTGTGAACGCGGACGATAAGAACATCGAGAAGAAAGATAAGAATCTCGATGAGCCGGTGCAATTTTACTCCGGCAAGTCGCCTGCGCTCTTTGAGATCGTGGTGAACAACATCAGCAAAAATCAGGTGCAAGGGTATCTGAGTACGCCGAGAAATGCGCCCGGGCCGATCGCGTTGCCGTAGGGCGTCGCGGAGAGACGAACAGTGTCTCTCCGCTGCGCTGCGGGATGACAAAGACAGCTGCGGGATCAGGAAGACGGCGGCGGGGGTCAAAACAAGGCAATCAGGGGAGCGCGGCGGTTTGCGGCTCCTGATTGCGCAGTTCGACCGTGATGGTGCTTCCCGGCTTCTTTGTCTTCCAGGCATCGGCGGTGCGATCTGGAAATAGCAGGACCAGGGAGCCGGCCTTTGTTTGGCCTGGCGCGACCTCGTCGCCATCGGCAATGGGCTGGGCTGTGAGGGGGACAAGCGGGGGGAAGATAGCCTGGAGTCGCTTCAGGTCGGAAGCGGCGATGGCACGCACGTCAGCCTGGGAGCCATCGGCGAAGGCGACATGCGCTGTGGCGCCGCTAACAAAAAGGGGCAGGCGCAGTTTGTCGGTCAATCGAAGGTTGGTAACGATATAAAGGTTGTCCTCACCGCCCGCCCCGGTCTCGCCGAGCACACGCATGCCGTGCGCTTGAGTTCCTCTCATCGCGGTCATTTCGGTGTGCGGTGCAAAGGTCTGCGTTCCCGTGACGGCAAGGTCGGCAGTTTTGTGAGGGTTGAAATAGAAGACGCCGGCGGCGACGGCGGCCAGGATCGCCACGGCGATCAGGATGGCGGGAAGGGCGCTGCGTTCGGGGGCGGGAGCGAGCTGGAGATCAGCCATGCTGCACAGGATAGCGCTTTCAGGCAGCCGCGTTAAGTTGAAGTATCAAGGCCGAGGGCGTAGGACGGCGAGCAGGTCCTCGACTCCCAGCGTGTTCAGTAGATCACCAGGCTCGAGCCAGGCGCGGCGCAGCTGCACGATGCCGTGGTCGATTTTGTCGAGCTCGTCTGTGGCGTGGGCGTCAGTGTTGACGACGATCTTGCAGCCGAGCTCTTTGGCGCGGCGCAGGTGCAGATCAGACAGATCGGAGCGCGCGGGGGAGGCGTTGTGCTCGACTGCAATCCCGAGGCGTGCGGCGACGGGCAACAGCTGTTCGAGGTCGATGCGGTACGGCTCGCGCTTGAGCACCTTGCGCCCGGTGGGATGGCCGAGGATCTGTACATAGGGGTTTTCGCAGGCACGCAGAACGCGGGCGGTGACCTCTTCGGCGGTCTGGCTGAAGCCCGAATGCACGCTCGCGATGACGATGTCGAGTTGCGCGAGGGTCTCGTCGTCAAGGTCCATGCGGCCATCGAGCAGGATGTCGCACTCGATGCCGGCGAGCAAGCGAAAGGGCTGTTCTGGCTTGGGGTTGGCGAGTTCCTCATCACGCAGACGGCGTTCATAACGGGCCCACTGCGGGCCGCGGCCGGCGGCAAACTCTTCTGCCAGCTCGGCCGAAACCTGCCGGATACGCGCGGCGTGCGCAAGAGCACGGCGTTCGTCCATGCCATTGGTCATGGCGAGGTTTTTCGAGTGGTCGGTGATCGCGATGTATTGGAGGCCGCGCTCGATGGCGGCTTCGGCCATGGCGCGAATGGAATCAGCTCCATCGGACTCAAAGGTGTGCATGTGAAGATCACCGCGGAGGTCGCCGCGCACGATCAGGTGCGGCAACGCATGCCGGGCGGCGGCTTCGATTTCACCGCAGTTTTCCCGCAGCTCGGGCGGAATGTATTCGAGCTCGAGGGCGTTGTAGATCTCGGCTTCGGTTGCGGCGGCGACGATGTGGTTGTCCTCCAGGCGCAGCAGCGCATACTCGCTCAGCGTGTAGCCGCGTTTGATGGCGCGCTGCCGCAGGGTGACATTGTGGTGTTTGGAGCCGGTGAAGTATTGCAGCGCCGCACCGTAGCTGGCGCGCGGCAACAGGCGCACATCCACCTGGAGATGGTTGCGCAGGGTGAAGCTGACCTTGTTTTGCCCCTTGGCCAACAGCTTGTCGATGAGCGGCAGCGCGGCGACGTGCTCGACGGCGGCGGCCACCACATCGGCCTCGCAAGCCGGCCCGGTGACGAGCAGATCGAGGTCGCCGACGGTTTCGCGACCGCGGCGCAGGCTGCCCGCCGGCGTGATGGTCTCAATGCCGGGGAACTGGCAGATGAGCTCGGAGATGCGTTCGGCGAAGTCGCGGGCGGCGTCGATGCGAAAGCGCGAGGTGTTTTTGCGGTAGTCCTCGATACCTTTCAGGAGCTTTTCGGTGAACTTCTGGCCCATGCGCGGCAAGGTGAGCAGACGCCCGAGTTTAGCGGCCTCTTCAAGGGTATCGACATCGGCCACGCCGAGGGCGGAGTAGAGCAGCGCGACAGTCTTGGGTCCCATGCCCGGCAATCGCAGCAGGGTCAGCATGGAGGGCTTGTAGCGGGTGAGCAACTCCTCGCGCAGGGGCATGCTTCCGGTAGCGACGAGGTCGCGCACATTGGCGGCCATGCCCTTGCCGATGCCGCCGATCGCGAGCAGGGCCTTGGGGTCGGCATCGGGCCGGGTCAGGGTTTCCAGCTGCGTGGTCTGCTGCTCGACGGCCTCGGCGGCGCGGCGGTAGGAGCGCACGCGAAACGGGTCCGCTCCGTCGATTTCGAGCAGCGCCGCGGTTTCGTCGAGCAGGCGGGCGATGGTGACGTTGTCCATGAGTTGTACGTTCTAAGTTGTACGTTTTACGTTGTGGGGATGGGTAGCGGCAAGCTCTGAAGGCGAAGCGTGGGAGCTTACTCGATGGCTGGTTCCGGCGTCACTTGCTGCCGTTGCGAGCTGTAGAGCAGTACGCCGATCAGCGTTTTGCCGTCTTCGATTTCGCCGTTGTGGATCATCCGTAAGACTTCGGACAGGGGCGTCATCCGGATTTCGATGCGCTCATCGTCTTCAGGCTCGGCGTCGCCGAGGGTGAGGTCTTCGGCAAGCACGATGTTCATCGCCTCCGAAAGGAAACCGGGGCTGGCATAGTAGGTGGTGTGTTTGGACCAGCGCGCGGCGCGGTAGCCGGTCTCTTCGATTAGTTCGCGTTTGGCGGCAGCGATGTACTCTTCACCGGGTTCGATGCGGCCGGCGGGCAACTCCAGCAGGAACTTGCCGGCGGCGTAGCGGTATTGACGGATAAGCAGGATGCCGGGGTCTGCCGGGTTTGCGGTGGTATCGACCGCGAGCACTACCACGGAGCCGTTGTGCCGCACAACGTCGCGGCGGGCGGTGACGTTGCCGGGCTCGCGCACCTCGTCACTGGTGACGGAGAAGACCTTGCCTTTGTAGACGGTTTCTGAAGAAAGCACCTCGGCGGTGCCGGAAAGCTGTGTTGGTTTTTCGCTGCCCATGGCCCCCACAGTATACGAGGGCAATGTTGAAAGCTGCAGCCCTGGGAAGGGTGCGCATGGCGGCAAAATGCCATTTGTGTGGCGATGAACCTCCATTTTGCATCAGGCGCCGGAGCGCTGCATCCAACAAGGCGCGTAGACGCCGGACGCGCAGCATCGCCCTTTATGCGCAGTAAGGCAAAAGGCTTGGTTAAGGTTCTCCACGTAAGGCAAGTCCCATGCAGGTTGAGTGTTTTCCCATTTCGGTGATTCCTGGCACCTCGGCGCTCTTTCGCGATTACGCGGAGGAAGTGGACGCGGCGACGGTACAGCGGCTGCGTCAGTGGTTTCCGCACGATCCCTTTCGCATGGATTGGGCGCGGTCTGCGCCCGCTTTGCCGCCCGGGCATCGTGAGCGCCTGGCCGACGCGCTCCTGGGACAGGCGAAGACCTTTGCTGCCGGACCTGCTGCATGCGAAAACATCGAGCGGATACGCGAAGGTGCAGCGGCGGTGGTGACGGGCCAGCAGGTCGGGTTGTTTGGCGGCCCTTTGCTCACGCTGCTCAAAGCGGCGACTGCGATCCGGCAGGCGCAGGAGGCAACAGTCGTCTCCGGGCGGTCGCATGTGCCTGTGTTCTGGCTGGCGAGCGAGGATCACGACATAGCCGAAGCCGATCAGATCCATCTACCAGGCAAGCAAAGGGTGGAGAAGATCACCGCCGGGCTGAACGCCGAAAGTTCGCCTACGCCTGCGGGCGGCCTGCGCACAGCAGATCATGTGGAGGCGGCGCTGGCGCAGGTGGAGGAGCTGCTCGCATATGCGCCGATCTGCGAGGTGCTTCGTGAGGCTTATACCGACCACCGAGGCTACGAAGCGACGATGGCCAGCGCCTTCGGCCGATGGCTGTCGCAGGTCTTTGCCGCGCAGGGGTTGGTCGTGGTGGATGCATCCGCACGGGAGTTTCACGCGCTGGGGCGGGCGCCGCTGCGGGCGGCCATCGAACGGGCGGGTGAGCTCGAAGAGGCGCTGATGGCGCGCTCGGCGGAGTTGGAAGCGGCCGGGTACCACGCACAGGTGAAGGTTGGGCCGGAGATGAGCCTGCTGTTTCTCGTATCGCCTGGGGCGAGGAACGAGCTCGAGAGTGCGCCGGAGCGGCGGGCGTTGCGGCGGACGCGGGAGGGTGCCTGGAAGGCCGGCAATCGGGTGTACAGCACGGCGGAGTTGTTAGCGATCTTGGAAGCCGAGCCGGAGCGGCTGAGCCCCAACGCACTGCTGCGCCCGGTGTTTCAGGATGCGATCTTTCCTACGGCGGCGTACATCGGCGGACCGGCGGAGATCGCCTATTTTGCGCAGTCCGCGGTTGTGTATGAGCGCGTGCTGGGGCGGGTGACGCCGGTGCTGCCGCGGTTGTCGGCGACGCTGGTAGAACCTTCTATCGCCGCAATCCTGGCGAAGCATGAGGTGCAATTTCCGCAACTGCTGGCAGCCAAAACTGCGGAAGAGCTTGCTTTGCGCCTCGGCGCGCGCGCGATGCCGATCGAGGCCAAACGCAAACTCGCCGAAGCCGGCAATGCGCTGGACCGGGAGCTGGGAGCGATGCTCGACTACATGGGCTCGATGAGTGCCGATCTGGGCCGGGCAGCGGGTGTGAGCGCGAACAAGATGCGGTATCAGATGAACCGGCTGCGGCGCATGGCGGCGAGGTTTCAGGTGGAACGTGAAGCGTCGCTCGCCAAGCAGGCGGGCGCGCTGATGTTGAACCTGTTTCCGGAGCAGCACCTGCAGGAGCGTCTGCTGGGCGGTGTGTGGTTTTTGGCGCGGTATGGCGACAGCCTGCCGCAGCTGCTCGTGGACCATGCCGGGCAGGAGTGTCCGGGTCATCGTGTGATGTTCTTGTAGGGAAGCTTTGTGCAGGCGGACTCCAGCGACTCAAACCACACTGGTGGGCAGCTTGCGGCATGTTTGGACCGTGCCCATCCTGTCTGGTGCCGATCACTTCGAATCCTCTCGTCTAGCGTCGCTGCTGGACAAGGATCTCGTGCAGGATAACGGTGGCTCGTTGTAAGCAAAGACGATCATCGATCGTCCCAGGGATTGAGGAGTGCCACGCCGGTTGCCTTAAAGTCCGCGGTGTTTCGGGTTACGACCGTCATGCCATGCACCAGAGCGGTCGCCGCGATGAATATATCGCGATCGGGACGCGGGTCCGGCACATGGAGGGGAGCGCAACGCAGCGCCACCGCCGCGTCCACTGGCAGTACCCGGTCCAAGAACTCAGGCAGGATGTGACGATCCATCCACGTGCGGAGCCTGGCGCCCTGGACCGCATCGCGTCGCTCTACCCGGAGGACGCCGAGTTCAAGCTCAAGAAGGGTGATTGCGGACAGGTAGAGGGTCGTAGCCTCCACGCCAGACAGCCAGGCGACGACCTTGGTGTCGGCTCGGCCATCGCCGGCCTTGCGCAGCTCGGAGATGACGTTGGTGTCGAGCAGAAACATCAGGCGAGATCGGCTGGCTGCGCGAGTTCACGGGAGCGGGGTGGATCGAACTCGATGTCTGCGAGTCCCGGCATGGACAGGGCCTCGACGAGGTTGCGCCGTTGGCCGGAAAGGCACTGATACTGCTCGATGCTGAGCAGTACGTGGGCGGGCCTACCCCGATCTGTGATGATGACCGGTCCGCCCAAGCAGGCTTTCTTGGCGCGGCTTGTGTCTTGATTGAACTCCCGGCTGGAAAGTGTGGTGATGGCCATGGCTGGCTTTCTGAGACGACTCGATGTAGAGATGTTACTACATGCTTTAGAGTATCTAGCGAGGCAACGATCGGGGCCGGACTAAAATGATCAGCGGGGGATCTGTGCCATGGGACTGAGCGATACACCGTTTGAGGTGTCCTGCCCGGATTGCGGTGGGGTGCTAAAGGTTGATCCGGTGTCGCGTGGAGTCATCGCGCACACGCCTGCGCCGAAGAAGCGGACGTTTGAGGACCTGGGCGCGGCGGCGCGGGCGCTGAAGGAGCAGGAATCGCGGCGGGATTCGCTATTTGCGCAGTCGATCGAGGCGGAGAAGAACCGGGATGGGCTGCTGGATAAGCGGTTTGCCGAGGCGTTGAAGAAGGCGAAGGAGTCGCCGGTTACGGAGCGTCCGTTGCGGGATTTTGATCTGGAGTAGCACTGTCGGCGCGGGGCCCTTAACGAAGCGATATCCAACAAAGCTTACGAGGACATAGGAGTACGAAGGTGTCAGGCTCGCGTAAGAACCTGTCTTTAGCCGTACGCAGCATTTTGTGTCTTAGTCTCTCGAGCGTTTCTTTGCCCTGCGTGACTTTTGCGCAGTTCACGCAGAGTCCACCTAACGGCGCAACCCCGATCGCACGATTGCAGTCGGGCAACTTTTCCAACGACGATGTTGAAAGCGTGGCTCGGGCCGGGACTGCGAATGAGGTTCTTCCGAAGCTAGAAAAAAGGTTCGTTGACCCAACCGAAGTCGATCAAAAAGAACACATCGCGAATGCTTTGGTTCGGCTTGGAGATAAGAACAACACCTACTGGGATTTCCTGCTCCAGCAGGCGATCCTTGCGGTGGACAGCGACATTCCCGATCCCTTTCGCGATTTTCAGGGAAAGTTGACGAACCAGGAACTTTCTCCAGATTTCAAAGCGTGGACTCAGGCACACCACGTCGACGTGGGCTCGGCTTTTGAGCAAGTGACAATTTATCTTCCGGGCAAAATATTGCTGTTAGGCGAAACAGGTGATCCGCGTGGTATTCCGCTTTTACAGCGAGCTCTCCAGTCTCATAACTATTTGATAGTCGCTTTCGCTGCCAAGGGTTTGGTCAAAATTCAAGATAGGCGATCAATACCGCTGATCATTGCAGCGACCCAGCAGTTCCCGCCCGAATACAGACCGGTGATCGCTATGTCATTGGTTTACTTTGACGATTCACAGGCTGAAGACGCCTTTGATAGATATGTGCCAAAAGAAATGGCCACACTGCTCCGTGAAAGCAAGGCTAAAGGGATGGGAGTCTTCGGCTGGTAGAAAATTGAAGAAGTTAGCCTGTACGTACCTAATCAGAAGTCTCGCAGGGTTGGTAACGCAGATTCCTTTCGGGAATGACAACAAGAAACGCAAGAACGCTTGCACTGATGTGGAAGCGCTGCTCCGCTTCGGAAGGAGTAAACCCCGGTAGACTAGAGGGGTATGCCGCCGATTCTTAACGCTCAGGGCGTGAGCAAGCGCTTTGGCGCGGTTCCGCTGTTTCAGGATATTTCTTTCGCTGTGAATGATGGCGACCGCATTGGGTTTATTGGGCCGAACGGGGCGGGCAAGTCGACGCTGCTGGCGGTACTGGCCGGGGAGATCGAGCCCGATAGCGGCAATCTCGCCGTGCGGAAACGGGCGCGGATCGGCTACGTGCGCCAGATTTCGGAGTTTGCACCCAAGATTACGGTACGTGGGGTCATCGCGGCGGCGCAGGAGACGGCGGGTGTGCCCCCAGAAGACCGCGAGCAGCGGCTGCGCGAGACGCTGGGGCGGGCGGGGTTTACCGACGTCGGCGCAGACGAGAAATTGAGCATGGATACGGTGGCAAATAGCCTTTCGGGCGGGTGGCGCAAGCGGCTGGCCATTGCCGAGGCTATGGTGCTGCAGCCGGATGTGCTGATGCTGGACGAGCCTACCAATCACCTGGATCTTGAAGGCATCGAGTGGCTGGAAGGGTCGCTGCGCTCGGCAAATTTTGCGGTGGTGGTGGTGACGCACGACCGCTATTTTCTGGAGAATACGGCGACCGAGATCGTGGAATTGAATCGCGTGTACGCGGAGGGCCTGCTGCGGGTGCGGGGGAGCTATTCGCGCTTTCTGGAGGACCGGGCGGGGTACATGGAGTCGCAGCAGCGCCAGCAGGAGGGGCTGCAGAACCGGGTGAAGATCGAGATCGACTGGTTGCGGCGCGGGCCGAAGGCGCGGAGCACAAAGGCGAAGGCGCGGATCGACAATGCGCATGACCTGATCGGGCAACTGGCGGACGTGAACAGCCGGATGCGCACGGCGAATGCGGGGATCGGGTTTGACGGGACGGACCGGCAGACGAAGCGGCTGATCGAGATGGACGGCGTGACGGTGACGCTGGGTGGGCGCGACATTGTGCACGAGGTGAGCTTTGTGCTGGTGAATGGGGCTCGGCTGGGGCTGGTGGGGCCGAATGGGTCGGGTAAAACCACCTTGCTGCGGGCGATGACGGGCGAGATCCCGGTGAGCAAGGGTGAGGTAAAGCGCGCGCCGAGCCTGCGCGTGGTGTACCTGAGCCAGATGCGCGAGCTGGACACCTCGCTGACGCTGCGGCGGGCGTTGGCGCCGGACTCTGATGGTGTGGTGTATCAGGGCAATGTGGTGCATGTGGCCAGCTATGCGGCAAAGTTTATGTTCACGAGCGAGCAGTTGAACCAGCCGGTCGAGCGGTTGAGCGGTGGCGAGCGGGCGCGGGTGCTTATTGCGCGGCTGATGCTGCAACCGGCCGATGTGCTGATGATGGATGAGCCGACCAACGACCTGGATATTCCGACGCTGGAGGTGCTGGAAGAGGCGCTGCTGGAGTTCAAGGGAGCGCTGGTGCTGGTGACGCATGACCGGTATCTGCTCGATCGGGTGTCAAACGTCGTGCTGGGGCTGAATGGGCGCGGGGATGCGCAATTGTTTGCCGATTACGCGCAATGGGAGGCGTGGCGGAGTGAAGGGTCGCCGGGTGCAGTCGCGAAGTCTCCGGTTGCGGCGGCTGCCAATGGCACAGGTACCGCCAATGGGGCTGGGGGCAAAAAGAAGCTTTCGTACCTGGAACAGCGCGAGTGGGATGGGTTGGATGTGCGCGTGGCGGCGGCCGAGGCCACGGTCACGCGCGCCGAGGAGCACGTGGGCGATGTCGCTTCTGATTCCGATGCCTTGATCAAGGCTTTGGCGGAGCTTGAAAGCGCGCATGCCGCGCATGATGCGCTGCTGGAGCGATGGATGGCGTTGAGTGAAAAGGTGAGCTGAAGCTGTTGTCCGCATGAAGCGGCGTGCATTCTTTGCTGTCGTGGCAAGGGTGCAGGCGCCGAAGCGGCTAGCCTGAGGATGATGATGAATGCATCGACAGCTTTTGCGGCACCGGATATCCGCTGGCGTGCGCCGGGACGTCCGGAGGGACCGAACTTTGTGCCGCGGGTGCGCTCGGGTGAGCTGTTCCGCGAGAACGCGGCAGAGTATCTTCTGCACAACGCACAGCGTTATGGCGATCTGGTGTGGTTTCGGGCGCTGGGGCGTGAGGTGCTGCAGTGCAATCATCCTGATCTGGTCAGCGATCTGCTGGTGCGGCATGAGCGCTTCAACCATCGCGCCCTCGTGATGCAGCGGTCAAAGGCGATCCTGGGGGAGGGATTGCTGACCAGCGAAGAGCCGTTGCACATGCGGCAGCGCCGGTTGGCGCAACCGGCTTTTCATCGGGCGCGCATCCAGGCCTATGGTGAGGTGATCGCGCAGTCCACCGCGCGTAGTGCAGACAACTGGGGGGACGGGACGGTCGTCGATATCCATGCGGCGATGCTGCTGCTGGCGCTGCGGATTGTCGGTAAAACGCTGTTTGATCTCGACCTGGAAGATCAGGTCGGCCAGATCGCCGCAGCGGTGGATGCGTTTCAGAACTTTCTGCCGCTGGCCTTTTTTCCTTTCCCGGAGCTGCTGCAGCGGTTGCCGCTGCCGGCGATGCAACGCATTCGCCGAGGGCGGGAGGAACTCGACCGCTTGGTGTATCGCGTGATTGCGGAGCGCCGCGCGGACCCAGGGGATCGCGGAGATCTGCTGAGCATGCTGCTGGCGTCGGAAGATGGGGGGGAGGATGGGCAAGCCGGGCCAGGCGAGCCGGTAGCGCGCATGAGTGATGAACAGGTGCGCGATGAGTGTCTGACCGTGCTGCTGGCTGGACATGAAACGACGGCCAACGCTCTCAGTTTCGTGTTGTGGCAGATCGCGGCGAACGAGGAAATCCAGGAGCAGCTGGCGGCGGAGGCGCAACGCGTGCTTGGCGGCAGATTGCCCACGGCGGAGGACTACTCGCAGCTGCCGTTTGCCGAGCAGGTATTTGCCGAGGGGCTGCGGTTGTACCCCCCGGTGTGGGTGATGAGCCGCATGGCTGTGGAAGATTACGATTTTCAGGGTGTGCCGGTGCGTAAAGGCACACTTTTGATTGCACCGCAGTTTGCCGTACATCGCGACCCGCGTTTCTGGCCGGACCCGCTGCGCTTCGACCCGAGCCGTTTTACGAAGGAGGCGAAGGCGAACCGGCCGAAGCTGGCCTATTTTCCCTTCGGGGCCGGCAGCCGACAGTGCATCGGCGAAGGGCTTGCCTGGATGGAAGGCGTGTTGGCGCTCGCGGTGATCGTGCAGCAATGGCGCCTCCATTTACCTGCGGGCGCCCCGGAAACGCTGCAGGTGAAGCCCTCGGTGACGCTGCGACCGGGGAAGCCGGTGCTCCTGCGTGTGGATCGGCGCTGATTTTGTGCACGGCGCTGTTCGCATAGCTGGATCAGGCGACCGACAGGAGTGGAGACCTCAGGCGGCGTGCCTGGTTGCCTGCGCTGCTGCCAGGGCTCGCTCGTATACCTCGGTGTACGTAAAGACGCGATCTTTACCGGCATGTTTTGCGGCATAGAGTGCTTCGTCGGCCAAGGTGAGAAGGCGTTCGGCGTCGGGCGTCGCCGCTTCCATGGTGTGGAGGCCGATACTGACCGTGAGTGGATCTTGTGGCCAAGCCTCATTGCGCACGGCACGAAGGAGGCGATCGGCAATCAGCGCGGCGTCTCCTTGCCGGGTATCGAGAAGAATGATGGCAAACTCCTCGCCTCCATACCTGGCAGCGAGATCGGATGGCCTCACGTTGCGCTGCAGCAGATTGCCGAGCTGGCGGAGCAGGGTGTCCCCGTGCTGGTGGCCGTAGCGGTCATTTTGCGATTTGAAATTGTCTACATCGACGAGCAGGAGGCTGAGTCCCTGCCCTTTGCGGCGCGCAGCGCGGAACTCAGCGCGGAGCCGCTCATCGAAGACACGGCGATTCGCCAGACCGGTTAGAGCGTCTACGGACGCAAGTTCGCTCAGGCGTTTGTTTGCGGCCTGCAACTCAGCTTGTGACTGCTTCAGCGCGGCTTCCCGGCGCAGTTCTTCGGTTACCTCGATCGAAACGCCCCCGAGCAAAAAGCGGCCATCGGCGTCCGGACAAGGAAACTTGTAGGAGCGCCACATGGACGTTTTGCCCTGCAAATCGCGCGTTTCTTCCTCGACCACATGCAGTGTGCCGGACCGAAGCACCTCAGCATCATGGCGTCGGAATTTTTCGGCAATCGATGCCGGCCAAACCTCATCATCAGTTTTGTTCAGCAGAAACTCCCGCGAAACATCGAACTGCTCTGCCATGGGCTGGTTGTAATACAGCATGCGGCCTTCGCCATCTTTCAGGTAGCTAAGAAATGGACCACTATCCATAAAGGCTTGAAACCGCTGTTCGCTCGCGCGCAGTCTCGCTTTTGCCGCTTCTGCTTCAATGAGCGCCTGTTCCAAGGCCCGGCGTTCAAGACGCAGCTCAAGGCGTGTGTTGATTTGACTTGCAAGGACGCGCAGAGCTGCACTTTGCTCGGCAGTTAAAGTGCGCGGCACGCGATCGAGAACGCAAAGGGTACCGACCGACTGCCCGTCAGGGCTGGAAACGGGAATGCCGGCATAAAAGCGCAAGCCGGCATCGGCAGTAACCATGGGATGTTTTGCAAAGCGAGGGTCCTGGGCGGTGTCTTCTACCAGCAGCATGCCGGATTGGCGGATCGTGTGATTGCAAAAGGCGACGTCGCGCCGTGTCTCCGTCGTTTCCAGACCGACAGTTGCCTTGAACCATTGCCGATCTTCAGCGATAAAGGAAATGACGCTGATGGGAGCTCCGCAGATGGCGGCAGCGATACGCACCAGCTCGTCGAATTCCGGCTCCTGCGGTGTGTCGAGGATCTCGAGTTGGTGAAGAGCCGCGAGGCGCTGAGTTTCCTGAGTATCCATCGTTTGTGCCTGTATCTCCATTTCCCCTCTGTGATCCTGTGGCAGTCCGCGTTTTGGAATCAGCCGGTTTGTCCGCTAGATACCTATCAGCGATCGTCAAAGACCCTATCGGCAGTTCCCGGCGAAACTTGAGCGAAGAATCGATGGTGTTGCCAAGTCTCTAAAGCGATACACTCGTATAAGCACATGGCCATCATCCAAATCCGAAATATTCGAAAGGTTTATGACACAAAGGTCGCAGTAGAAGGACTCTCCCTGTCGATTGAACCGGGAACGATGTTCGGCCTTTTGGGCCCGAACGGTTCGGGCAAGACCAGTTCCATTCGCATGATGATCGGCATGACTGTGCCAGATTCAGGCACGGTCGAACTTTTGGGTAAGCCCTTTGAACGCGCGTCGCTCCATCGCGTTGGCTATTTGCCGGAAGAGCGCGGCCTTTACAAGAAGATGAAGGTCCTGGATCAGCTTGTATTTCTAGGGCAGCTGCATGGTCTCGACGAAGCGACTGCGCGTCGACGCGCGATCTCGTGGTGTGAGCGGCTGCAGATTACCGAGGCCATCGGCAAAAAGACTGAAGAGCTTTCCAAAGGCATGCAGCAGAAGATCCAGTTCATTGCGGCCCTGCTGCATGAGCCGGAGCTGATCATTATGGATGAGCCGTTCAGCGGACTCGATCCGGTGAATGCGACGCTGCTGCAGGACACGCTGCTCGATCTACGGCGCGAGGGGAAGGCGATCCTTTTCTCCACGCATCGGATGGATCAGGTGGAGAAGCTGTGCGACGCGATTGCGATCATCTACCAGGGCCGATTGGTGCTTTCAGGCACCGTACGTGAGGTAAAGAGCCGGTACCCGCGCAACCGGGTGCAGATCGTCTTTTCCGGCAGCGATCAGTTTTTGCAGCACCCCGGCGTGCTGGAAGCGAAGAACTACGCGGGTATTGCAGAGGTCACCTTGCGATCACCCGAATTTGCGCAATCCTTGCTGGCCGAGGCTGTCCGCAGCGGTGCCGAGATCACGCGCTACGAAGTGATTGAGCCCACGCTGGAAGATATTTTTATCGAAGCGGTCAAGGGCACGCCGGAATACGCAGCGGGAGGATTTGTGCATGCATAACACCTGGTTGATCGCGAAACGCGAATATCTAGAACGCATTCGGACGAAGAGTTTCATCGTAGCGACCTTGCTGATTCCTCTGCTCATGGGCGGCTTGATCGGCGGCACGGGATTCTTTTTGTCGTATTCGAAGACCTCGTCGCATATTGCGGTGGTCAGCGCCGATCCCGCGTTTGCGCGTGATGTGAAGCAGCAATTGGAAACGGGTAAGACCAGCAAGATGCGCGTTGACCTGGAGCAGCCCTCGGCGGATGCGCGCACCCGATTGACCGCGGCCCTCGGGAGCCGGTCCTCGGATCTGGCAGGTTATCTATGGGTGGATCCGCCGGCCCATGCGGGGGACCGCGCGGCATTTGAGTACCATGCGCGTTCGGCGGGCGATATTTCAACTAAAGAGGCGGTGGAGCGCGGCGTGAATGCGGTGCTGACGCGCGAAGGGCTGCTCAGCCATGGGCTGAGCGGGCAGCAGATCGATAGCATCACCTCGCCTGTAGCGCTGGACACCAGCAGCAGCGGCAACACAACGATTGCCTTCGGTATCGCGTATCTGTTTTTCTTTCTGATGTATATGGTGATCATGCTGTACGGCATGAACACAGCGCGTTCCATCATCGAGGAGAAGACCTCGCGCGTTTTCGAAGTGTTACTGGCGACGATCAAGCCGGATGAACTGCTAGCAGGCAAGATTTTGGGTGTGGGCGCGGTGGGGTTGACGCAGATCAGCGTGTGGCTGATTGCGGCGGCGTTGTTGGCCAATAGTGCCATCGTGGGAAGTCTTGTCGGCGGCAACACGCATGTATCGCTTTCTGCCCTGCAGATCGGATCGTTTGCGCTGTACTTTGTCTTCGGGTTTTTGATTTACTCGAGCATCGCTGCGGCGCTCGGCGCGATGACAAACTCCGAACAGGAACTGCAGCAGCTGAATATGTTTCTGGTCATGCCATTAGCGTTTTGCATGCTGATGCTGTTGCCCACGGTGCGCGCTCCAGATTCCCCATTGGCACGTTTCGTTTCGCTGATTCCGTTTTGCAGTCCGCTGCTGATGAATATGCGCATCTCGCTGACGCATGTGCCGGCCTGGGAGATTCTAACCTCAGTGGTGTTGATGTCGCTGACGGTTGGCATCATTCTTTGGATTTCCTCGCGGATTTATCGCGTGGGCATCCTGATGTACGGCAAGAAACCAAATCTGCCTGAGATCATGCGCTGGCTGAAGTACAGTTAGCCCCGGCATGCTTGCATGGTAATCGACCTCGCACAGTTAGATTGGGATGTGGAGGGCGTGGCGCGGAGGTTGCGTTCGCGGGTGTGCATCGTCGGCGGTGGCATCGCCGGCCTTTTTCTGGCGCAGCAGCTAGCTGCGATGGCGCTGGATGTCACGCTGCTGGAAGCGGGTGGAGGAGACAGCTCCCCTGCGGGCGCGTCTGAGGATGAGCGCGATCCGTTCGGTGCGGAGCTGGTCGGCAGAGCGCATGCGGGCACGGGCCGCGGGCGGGTTTGCGGGCTGGGTGGCTGCTCACACACGTGGGGCGGCCAACTGCTGGCGTTGCCGGAAGATGCCATCTGGCCGATACCGCACGCGGAGCTTGCGGCAGCGGCGGAACGTGTCCTGGTTCTGCTTGGCCTGAGGGGTGCAGCTGGTGCTCAGGGTGCGCTTCCTTTTGGGCTGCAGGCCGATTATGGACTGCAGGGGCGGTTTTCAAGCTTTCTGCCATTTTCCGAACGGAACTTCACGCGCACGCTCGGCAAGACGCTGTCCACCCTTGCGCACGTGACCATCGGACTGCATGCGCCTGTTGTGGAACTGGTGCTGACGCCGATGGGCGATCAGATTGCCGGCGCGCGTGTGCGGCGGCCGGACGGCACAACGCTGCTGGTTGAGGCGGATCACTTTGTGCTGGCAGCCGGTACGGTGGAGACCTGCCGTTTGCTGCTGGCCTCGCGTGGGAGTGCACCGGACGGGGTTGGCAATGGGTATGGACAGGTGGGGCTGCACTTCCACGATCACGTGACGGTGGCTGCGGCGACGTTTCGGGGACCGGCGCGGGAGCGGGTGTTGGCGGAGATGCGTCCCACGGTGCAGCGCGTGGGAACTCGGCGGTACAGCATGCGAAGTCTGAAGTTGGAGGCCTCGCCGGCGTTGCGAAAGGAGCTCGAGCTTCTTCCGGCGATGGCGCACCTCACCATTGATGAGCCGGAATCGGTGGGCGCCGGCGCGTTGCGGCAGTTGCTGCGGGCGCGGCAGCGTGGAACGGCGACGGCTGCCGTGCAGGCGAGCGTGCGGATGTTGCCGCGTGTGGCTGCCCATGGCTCGCGGCTGGTTTGGCAGGCGTATGCGCACCGTCGGCGGTATGTGTCTGCGCAAGCTGGGCTGTTTCTGCAGCTGAATGTGGCTCAGGATGCTCGCTCCTCCGGGCGCGTGCTGCTGAGTGATGCCGTGGACCGCGGGGGCATGCCCAGGGCGGTAGTGGATTGGTGCATCGGTGCGGCGGAGCTCGGTAGCCTGCGGCGCTTTGCAGGGCTTCTGCGCGGACTGATGGAGGCTGCCGACGTGGTCCATCACGTGGAGTGGTTGCCGGCACTGTTCTCAGAGGGTGAGGTTAGCGACCGGGAGCTGCTGGCCTGCATCGATGACGCGCGGCATGCGATGGGTGGCGCGTGCATGGGGATCGATCCGCGGCGGAGCGCCGTTGATCCGGCGCTGCGCGTGCATGGCGTGGCGAACCTATCCGTTGCGAGCGCGGCTGTGTTTCCGGACGGCAGCGCGCAGCTGCCGACGTTGACGCTGATGGCGCTTTGCCTGCGCCTGGCCGGTCGTTTGCACGGGGAGTTGCGATGATCGGATCACGTGCAAGTACTTTGGTTGAGCCTGCGTTTACGCGCGGGCAGCGATTGCTTTTAACCGTGGTGCCACCGGTAGTGGCGGGGCTGATTCGGCTGCTCGGGGCCACATGGCGGGTGCGGGATGTGCAGGCGGCGGGGGTGCCGGTGGGCGACCTTGTGCCGGGGCCGACGGTGTTTGCGTTCTGGCATGAATCGCTGCTGGCGTGCGCGTACCGCTTTCGCGGGCTCGGGATTGCCATCCTGATTTCGCGGTCATTCGATGGGGAGTTGATTGCGCGGACGGTGGAGCGGTTGGGGTTCGCCGCAGTGCGTGGATCGAGTTCACGGGGCGGGGCTGCGGGACTGCGGGGTATGGCCGAAGCCTATGCCGCTGGCCGGATTTGCGCGTTCACGGCCGATGGGCCGAAGGGGCCGCGGCGCGTGGCCAAGGCCGGGGCGGTGCAACTGGCCGCGCTCGCCGGGCCGGGTTGGATCGGGTGCTTTCATGCCGAGCCGGAGCGGGCGTGGCGGCTTCGGTCGTGGGATCGTTTTGCCATTCCGAAGCCGTTTACGACGGTGCGCTTCGGCTGGCCGGTGCATGTGCGTGCTCCGGAGCTCGTGATGGTGCAGGCGGCTCTTGATGCGGCAGTGGCTTTGGCGAGTACAGGGTGAGGCTTAGTCCGCCCTCCCTCCTATACTTCTCGTGCAAAGTCTTCGATCAACAAGAGTTATGTCCGGACTTCAGTCTGCGCGTGTGCTGCATCACGATCGGTGAGCGTTGCAGGTTGCTGTTCAGGTTTGAGGATGAGGTTTTGAGGAGCGAGCTGGATTTGCAACTCCATTCATCGTACTTGGTGAAGCGATTAGGGTGTGAAAAGGCGAGGGCGGGCTGCCTAGAATGGGATCATGCTGGTCTCGGATTTTGGATTTGTGCTGCCAGAGGCGCTGATTGCGCAACAGCCGCCGGCGGTGCGGGGAGCGAGCCGGATGCTGCTGCTTGACCGGACGACGGGGTCTGTCCAGGATCGATGGTTCCCGGAGCTGCCGACGTTGCTGGAGCCGGGCGATCTACTGGTGTTGAATGATTCGCGGGTACTGCCGGTGCGTTTGTTTGCGACCCGTGCGGGTTTGCGAACGCAGGCTGGATCTCCGTCACCGGAAGGTTTGGTGGAGATCCTGTTGACCGAGCAAATGACCGAGGTGGAAGGGAACATTTGGCGCGCCTTGGTGAAACCGGCGAAGAAGGTGCCTGTGGGCGAGCAGTTGCGCTTTGCGGCGGTGCCGGGCGGGCAGGCCCTGCTTGAAGCCGAGGTAGTGAAGGCGGGCGAGTTTGGGGAGCGGACGCTGCGCTTCGCGCCGGTGGAGGGGTTTTATGCGGTGCTGGAGCGGATCGGGCATCTGCCGCTGCCACCCTATATTCGACGGGATAAAGGAGAGCCGAATACGGCGGAGGATCGGGAGCGTTATCAGACGGTGTATTCGCGGCCGTTTGGGGCGCGTGACGGTAAAGGGCAGGAAACGCGGATCCCCTTCGGGAATGCCAATAAAAAAGACAATGGCAACGGTGAGGTTGAAGGTGTGGCGGGGTCAGCGGCGGCGCCGACGGCTGGGTTGCACTTTACGCCGGAGGTGCTCCAGCAGTTACAGGCACGAGGGGTCGAGATCGCGCGGGTGACGCTGCACGTGGGGTTGGGGACGTTTCAGCCGGTGCGGGTGGAGCGGACCGAGGAGATACGGCTGCATGCGGAGCCGTACACGCTATCGGCGGAGACTGCGGAGGCGCTGAACCGGGCCTGGCGCGAGGGACGGCGGATTGTGGCAGTAGGAACCACGACGACGCGGACGCTGGAACATCTGGCAAGGCGGTTTGAGGCGGAGTATGGGGCGTTGTCGGCGGGGAATCCGCTGCGACTGCAGGCACACTCGGGGAGTACAGGTCTGTTTCTGTCTCCTGGGCCGGAGGGGGATGACCGGTTTCGGCTCGTGCGGGGGTTGGTGACGAACTTTCATCTACCGCAGTCAACGCTGTTGATGCTGGTGAGTGCGTTTGCGGGACGGGAACGGGTGTTGGCGGCGTATGCGCATGCCGTGCGGGAGCGGTATCGATTCTTTAGCTATGGGGATTGCATGTTGGTGATTTGATGGGTTGGGCGGATGATTGACTTCACTTTAGCGACGATGGGGCTGTCGCGAAGATGGTGCACCCCGGGGTTGTTGGGTATGAAGGGAAAGTGCTTGACAGTTTGTGGGTGGGTGAGGTAAATGTGGTTAGTGCCGGGCTTGGGCAGCCAGCCGTCCCCCGGTTTTTCCTGAGTTAATGGTGAAAGAGCAAGAGTAGAAGCTTGCCCAACGCTGCCAGAGTGGCCGTCAGTGCCCCGATGATGACTTCACCGGGAATGACTACCGACCAACGCTCGCGACGGATCAGAATCAACCTCAACCGCATCACCCACCTTTCCTGACCAACTGTGCCCGGGACCTCTAATCCCGGGCATCGTCTTTCCATAGAGGCGGCGTTGTCAGCGCGAAGATTTGGATTGGTGGTCCTCGACGTGGCTGCCGTCAGGAGAAGGCGGATTCAGTATGACAGGGGTGAGTGGGGGATAAAGCTGCAACTTAACTTATAGAGGATTGATGTGCTTCTAGCGCGGTTTCGACTTGTGGTCGGGGATTAGTAGCGAGCGCTGGTTTGCGTAGGTTTTGTGCGCCACCACTCATCGCACGGTGAAGCTGCGCAATGCATAGGGCCCCGACAGAAGTCACCAGCGGGTATCGTATCCGTAGGGTAGGGGTTCCTGGTTCGATATGGCTGATCTTAATCTGACCCAAGACGAAGCACAGAAGCTTATGCACATGGAGAAGCGAGCCGTTGATCAAAAGGAGTGGTTGTTTCCCGGTCCCGGTGACCGGCTTGTCCTTCCGCTAACCTCCGCTGACCGGCGCGAAAACTTCTTGCTGGATGTGACGCGTTATCAGATCAAACTAAGTAAAGCCACGTACCAGAACCGTGCACGAACTGCAATCATTCTTTATAGATTGGATATTGACGGAGCACCTCATCGGAATCCAGACGGAGAGGAAGTTCCTTGTCCTCACCTGCATATCTACCGGGAAGGCTATGGAGATAAATGGGCTACCCCGGCTTCATTGGACACGTTTCCGAACACAGCCGACCTGTTTTCAACCCTTGACGCCTTTATGCGAGAGTGTAACGTCACCGAACTGCCGACAATACAGAAAGGGCTTTTCTCATGACGACGACGCAGCAGATCGAAAATTTGCTAAGTGACTATCGGGCATGGCTTAAAGACAAAACCAGTCTCCGCGAAGTGGATGGTTCATGGGTCGAGATCACAACGCCCTACCTCGACCGACATAACGATGCATTGCAAATCTATGCCCGGTCGCACCAGGGGGGGTACATTCTCACGGATGACAGCTATACCGTGCGTGATCTTGAAGCGTCAGGGTGCAATCTAGCAAGCGAAAAGCGCAAAGATTTGTTGAAGATGACGCTCAATGGCTTCGGCGTAAAGATAAATGCCGAGGCTTTAGAGGTGCATGCGTCGCCGGAAAACTTCCCTGCACGGAAGCACAATTTAATTCAAGCGATGCTTGCTGTAAATGACTTGTTCTATTTAGCAAGTCCTGTTGTCCAAAGCCTCTTCTTTGAGGATGTGGTTGCATGGCTCGATACGAGCGACGTTCGCTACACGCCTAGAGTGAAGTTTACAGGTACGAGTGGCTTTGACCATTTATTTGATTTTGTCATCCCAAAATCGCAGCGTAAACAACCCGAGCGGATTGTGCAAGCGATCAACCGGCCAACGAGAGACCAAGCCGAGGCGTTTATCTACGCTTGGAGCGACACGCGCGACGTTCGGCCTTTAGAGTCCAAAGCTTACGTCGTTTTGAATGACCGCGAGCAGCCAGTCTCTTCTAGTGTTATAGATGCATTTCGCAACTATCTGATTGAACCGGTAGTGTTCAGCACTCGGAATGACGTCATGGAAGAACTTGCTGCTTAGCAGTTGATAGGTGATTACGACCATCTCAGTATGCGCCTTATAGCCGAAGTCAACAGTAAACGAGCCAGGTACGGGGAGCGAGCGTTCTGGAGCTTAAGCTAGAGAGAACCGTATGCCTGAGAAGACCAGCCCCACCTCCAAACCGCCCGTATACCTGCTCGACACCATGGCCTTCATCTTTCGCGCGTACCACGCGATGCAGCGGTCGCGGCCGATGTCGACGCGGACGGGGATTCCGACCGCCGCGACGTATGTGTTTGTGAATATGTTGAACAAGCTGCGGGAGGATTTTTCGCCGGTGTACCTCGCAGCGGTGTATGACGTGGGGCGGCCGGTGCACCGGAATGAGCTCGCCGGGCAGATGAAGGACGTGCAGAAGTTCAATTTGAAGACGCAGGCATTTGAGACCGTGGAGTATGGCGGGTATAAGGCGAATCGGGTGGAAACGCCGCCGGATTTGATTCAGCAGCAGCCGTATATCCGGCGGGCGCTGGAGGCGTTTCGGATTCCGATTGTGTATTACGAGGGGTTTGAGGCCGATGACGTGATCGGGACGCTGAGCTGCCAGCTGAGCGCGGTGGGGCATCGGGTGTTTGTGGTGTCGAGCGACAAAGACATGATGCAGCTGGTGAACGAGCATGTGTCGATCCTGAACCCGACGAAGGACAACCTGATTCTGGACCGGGCGGGGGTGGAGGGCGTGCTAGGGGTGCCGCCGGAGCGGGTGATTGATGTGATGGCGCTGCGGGGGGATGCGATCGACAACATCCCGGGGGCGCCGGGGATCGGGGATAAGGGGTCGGTGGAGCTGATTCAGCAGTTTGGGACGGTGGAGGCGGCGATTGCGGCGGCCACGGAGAGCCCGGAGGCGATCAAGCGGAAGACGTACCGGGAGTCGCTGGCGAACAACCGCGAGAATATTCTGCTGTCGAAGGAGCTGGTGACGATCCATACGGCGGTGCCGATCGAGGCGGATCTGGACCTGATGCGGACGCCGGCGCCGGATACGGCCGCGTTGCGAAAGCTGTATACGGAGCTGGAATTTACGACACTGCTGCGGGATCTGGCGCCGGATGTGGAAGAGGTCGTGCCGGAGTACGTGCCCCGCGCTGATGCAGCGGATTTGGAAAGAATGCTGCGGGAGGCGCGCGCGGCGGGGCACCTGGCGATTGCCCTGGCGGAGAGCGCGCAGGCGGTAAGTGAGGAAGTTGCTGCCGAGGCCGGCGATGCGGGGAGCGAGGCGGAGCTGGGTGGGGAGGCAGAGCCCGAGCCGTCGACGACGATGTCGTTATTTGGTGGCTTGGACGGGGTGGACGAAACTGCAGGTCTCTCCACTGCGGCGCTGCGCGCCTCCGGTCGAGATGATTCGGTGTCTGCAGGGGATGCTGGCGAGGCGGTTGGCCGGATCGGGCTGGCGGTGACGGCGGGGTTGGGCATCGAGACGGGGCTGGACACGGCGGGGCTGCGCGAGGCGTTGGCGGATGCGGGTTTGCCGAAGCAGGTGCATGATCTGAAGGCGGTGCTGCGGGCTTTGGCGGCGCAGGGGATGGAGCTGCGAGGCGAGATCACGGATGTGATGTTGGAGAGCTATCTTGTGAACCCGACGCATGGGTCGCACACGCTGGTGGATATTGCGGCGCGGACGACGAGCCGGGCGTTGCTGCATCAGCCGACGAAGGAAAATCCGAGCGATCCAAAGCGGCTGGCAGAGGCCGCGGCCGCTGTGGCGCGGCTGGCGGTGGCTTTGCGGGAGCAGCTGGCGGAGGCATCGATGGTGGAGCACTCGATTCCCAAGGATGAGCCCGGGTTGGGGGGAGCGCTTACGGCGGAGATGCTGTTTGCGGATCAAGGTGAGAAGGTGGGCGAGACGCAGAGCCCCCGCGCAGCCGAGCAGGCCGGCAAGCAACCTGCAGGTCTCTCCACTGCGCGAAACGAAGAACCGTCTCGCTCCGGTCGAGAGGACACATCGTCGAGCCTAGATGACATAGATGACACAGCGACGAGGGAACAAGGGAGGTTGGAGCTCCATGAGCACTCGTCTTTGACGGAAGTGTATCGGGAGCTTGATCTGCCGCTGGTGCCGGTTTTGCTGCGGATGGAGCAGGCCGGGGTGCGGGTGGACCTGTCGTTGCTGGGGGAGATGGGGTCGCGGCTGGCGGTGATGATCGATGATTTGGCCGAGAAGGTGTACGCGAGCTCGGGGCACCGCTTCAACATCAACTCGCCGAAGCAGCTGGGGGAGGTGCTGTTTAACAAGATGGACCTGCCGAAGCCGATGAAGTATGGCAAAGGCAAGATCGTTTCGACGGCGCAGGATATTTTAGAGGACCTAGCGCAGCACCATGAGGTGCCGATGATGGTGTTGGAGCATCGGCAGCTGCAGAAGCTGAAGTCGACGTATCTGGACCAGCTGCCGGTGCTGGCGGATGCGGGGGGACGGGTGCACACGACGTTCAATCAGGTGGGTACGGCGACGGGGCGGCTGAGCTCGACGAACCCGAATCTGCAGAATATTCCGACCCGGACGGCGGTGGGGCGGGAGATCCGGGCGGCGTTTATTGCGGCGGAGGGAAATCTGCTGATGTCGGCGGATTACTCGCAGATTGAGCTGCGGTTGATGGCGCACTTCTCGCAGGACCCGCTGCTGGTGGATGCGTACCGGACGGGCAAGGACATTCATACGCTGACGGCGGCAGAGGTGTTTCAGGTCGATCCGGCGACGATGGACAAGGAGACGCGGGCGCGAGCGAAGGCGGTGAACTTCGGCATTGTATATGGGATTTCGCCGTTTGGGTTGGCGGCGAACCTGGGGATCGACCAGAAGGTGGCGCGGGAGTATATCGAGCGGTATTTCGACCGGTACAAGGGGGTGGCGACGTTTATCGAGCGCACGCTGGCGGAGGTGCGGAAGACGCAGGCGGTGCGGACGGCGTTTGGGAGGGTGCGGCCGATTCCGGACATCCAGTCGCGCAATGCGAATCAGCGTGGATTTGCGGAAAGGACAGCAGTAAATACCCCTTTGCAGGGGACGGCGGCAGATCTGATCAAGATCGCGATGATCCGGATTGATCGCGAGATGCGGCGGCGGGCGCTCAAATCACAGATGACGCTGCAGGTGCATGATGAGCTGCTGTTCGATGTGGTGCCTGGGGAGGCTGAAGAGATGGGGGTGCTGGTAAAGGAGCAGATGGAAGGAGCGGCGGAGTTCAGCGTGCCGATTGTGGCCGAGGTCGGCTTGGGGCAGAACTGGCGGGACATCAAGTAAAGCGCTCCCCATCAGCCAGGCATCTTGACGCGATCGCCAGAGCATCATGCCGGCGTTGCGGCACAAGGGGCCCAGTTCCAGCGCGAGTCTGCTGCCGGCTGTGGAGCTTGCCCGGTCTGTTCGGGATGGGATGGAAGCGAGTCCGGCCAGGTGTGGGCGACGTGTTGGAGGGCTGTGAAGCAGGCCGGGTCCAGTTTGCCCGAGCCTTCTTCGGCGAGGATCGCGAAGATGCGGCCGCGTGGCATACCGGTGCGGTAGGGACGGTCCTCGGCCATGGCGGTGTAGCAATCGGCAAGGGCGATGATACGGCTTTCTAGGCTGAGCTGCGTGTCGCGCAGGCCGCTTGGGTAGCCCGTACCGTCTAGGCGTTCGTGGTGTTCTTCGGCCAGCTGAGCGACGTGGCCAAAGGTTGGAATCCTGCGTAGGAATTCACCCGAGATGTGAGGATGGCGGCGCACCACTGTCCATTCGGCATCGGTGAGTTTGCCATTTTTGTCAAGGATCGAGTTGGGGACGGAAAGCTTGCCGACGTCGTGGAGGAGGGCAGCGCGGCGGATTGTTTCGGCACGATCCACCGATACCTTGAGCTGAGCCGCAATGGCGGAGGCGACCCCGGTGACATTCATGGAATGGCGATAGGTGAAGGGCGATTTTGCATCGACGATCCCGGCAAACGCTGTGCAGATACGATCGATACTGGCTTCGCTTAATTCTGTGACGGTGCCTGGGTCAAGGGCGAGGACCGCCTGACGGGTGTCTTCCACCGAATCTGTGGGCAAACAGTGTTGCCAGAGCCGGCCGGAACGATGCAGCTCGCGGGCGTGGTCGATCAGGACCGGGTCATACCAGGAGCGGCGCGCTTTCAGCGCTCTCACGGCGCGTGCGGGACCATCGGCCACGGCGTAGGCGTCCAGGTGCTGCGCAACGGAGCAGATGCGGGAAAGGATCGGGATGGTGTTTCCGCGTTTGCCTTCCGGGTAGCCGGAACCGTCCCAGTGCTCATCGAGGCTATGCACCGCCGCCGCGATGGGATCGCCGATGCCAAGGCGCTGCACAATGGCGGCACCCCGTTCGCAGCGGAGATTGATGAGCTCTTCGGTGTGGTTTTCAGGAGAGGCAGCGAGGTGCAACAGATGCCGAAGGCGGCCGAGAGCGCCGACATCGGGGCGGCAGTGCTTCCAGACCTGCTTCAAATACCGAAAGTCCGGGTGACCGGGGCGCGTCCAATCGGCGAGTTTGGAGGCATTTTTCAAGGCGCGGTCGTCGCCGCCGCCCATAATGGCACTGACGCGCGCGGCGTTGGAGGAACAACCGGCGTCCTTGAGCTGCAGAGCGTAATACAAGAGGCCGAGTTCCCGGCGATTCAAGCCTGCAGCCACACCGAGGCGCATGCCGAGCAGGCAGGAACGAAGGGAGTGACCCGGCAGTGCACCTTCTGTGGCATCCAGTGCAAAGGTCAGCGCCGAGATGATCTCGGAGAAGCGGATGTGCGTTGCCGGAGCTGCCACCGGCGCATCCAGCGAAGTATGGAGAAGGACAGGCGACATGGCGTTAAGAGGCGCGCGCGAATGCGAACGACGGAGTCGATGCCGCGCTGACCGGAGGGCTCCTTTTATAAGTTAGGCGCGGTACCGCGGCCGGCATGTTGTGGCCCCAGTGGGCGACGGCAGAACGCAAGGCGGCCAGGCATGTCGCATCGAATTTATGCGGCGCATCTTCGCCAAGGATGCTGAGAATTTGATCGGCTTCCAGGCCAGCACGGTAGGGTCGGTCTTCCGCCATGGCCGCGTAGCAATCTGAAAGGGCGATGAGCCGCGATTCGAGGGAGAGCTGGGACGCCTGGAGCCGGAAGGGATATCCGGAGCCGTCCAGCCGCTCGTGATGCTCCGCCGCCAGGGCGGCGAGTTCGCGGAAGGCGCGGACCCGGCGGAGGATGGAACCGGACAAGGCGGGGTGGCGGGTCACGGTGATCCACTCCTGAGGGGTGAGCCGGCCACGCTTATCGAGGATGCGATTGGGAACGGCGAGCTTGCCGATGTCGTGGAGGAATGCCGCGCGGCGAACGAGCGTCACCCGCTCCGGGGCGAGCCCGAGCTCCTGGGCGAGCGAAACGGCGACGTCGGTGACCCCGAGCGAGTGGTTATAGGTGAACGGGGAGCGGGCATCGACGACATTGCCGAATGCCCTGCAGATCTCGTCGACGTGCTCCGGGGTGAGTGGGGAAGAAAGGTTGGGATCCTGGCGAAGGACTTCGGCCCTGGTTTCTTCAAGGGCGGAGGGCTGGCACTGCTTCCAAAGACGGCCGGAGGTGTGCAAGGCCTGAGCGGCGCGCACGATTTCGGGATCGAACCAGGTGCCACGGCGGCTGCGCACCATTTTCAAGGCTGTTTCGGAGCCATATTCAGTCGCAAAGGCGTCGAGGGTTTGTGCGACGGCGCAGATGCGGGCGAGGCGGGGGATGTTCGGCCCCCGCAGACCGGAAGGCAGACCGGAGCCGTCCCAGCGCTCATCGGTGTGACACACGCCCTCGATGGTGAGCGCGCTCATGCCGAGGTGCTGGAGCGTTTGGGCACCGCGGGCGCTTTGATCGGCGAAGGCGCGGCGGAGGTCGCAATCTGCGGCGGAACTCATGCCGAGCATGCGACCGATGCGGCCCGGTAGAGGAACGTCGGGCAACACCTCGCGCCAGATGCGCTCGAGAAGGACGGGGTTGGTGCTTAGATCGCCCTGCAGGCCGACCAGCGACCAAGGACCCTCGTCATCGGAGCTCATGATCTGAGAGAGCCGCATGGTGTTGTCGGGGCAGGCGATGTCTTTGAGCAGAAGAGCGTAGTACAGGCTGGTGAGTTCGCCCGAGGGTACGCCAAGCATGGCTGCGAGCCGCATACCCAGGAGGCAGGTGCGAAGACTGTGGCCGGCAACGGCGCCGTCGGTCAGATCGAGCGCAAACGTGAGCGCCGAGATGACCTCAGAAAGCGAGACCGCGCCTTCGTGGTACGAAATCGTTTGTCCAAAAACGGCGGAAGTTGCCAAAATCGGAGCCTCAGGCAAACCCGACTGCCGGTTGCGCCCAGAGCGCGCACTGGCGAAAGATCGGGAGATGCAATGCGTGTAGTTTCAACTGTTCCAGATGTGCAGCACCATGCCTCCTCCGTTGGGGAAGGTGCCCTAAGGTGGCATTACCTTTGGGTGCAGGGATGGATTGGCGGAGGGTGGTGAGACTTGCGGGGTGGGGGATGAGACGGGTGCATTGTGGTGCTTTGGGTATACAGGCGGTGACGCTAGGAAGGACCTGCCTCCGCTTGGCGTTGTGGTCGCGCATGGAACAAGCAGATCCCTTCGCTGCGCTACGGGATGACAAACCTAAAACTGCTCTCGGTAGCGGTATGGGACAGCGCAAGATCGGATAGGGCAGAGCCATTTGTAATCATGCGTCGCTATACAGCAACTCTCCATTGTCCTAAGCGTAGCGAAGGGAGTCGCTATACCAGAGGCATCTATGAGATCCGGGCAGAATACAGAGGTCCTTCGCTTCGCTCAGGATGACGGCAAATAAGTGCACAGCTGGCGAATGGCCGCACAGCTGGCAAATAACTGCACAGCTGGTAAATAAATGCACAGCTGGCAAACGGCTGCATGGCTTTAGATGGTTTGCTCTAGATACCTAATTCGCTGCGGATCGCGTTGGCGATGGCTTCGGCGTGGTGGCGCATTCTTTGCTCGTTCTCGGCTTCGATCATCACGCGGGCCAGCGCTTCGGTGCCGCTGTAGCGGATGACGACGCGGCCTGTGTTTTGAAGTTCCTGCTCGGCTGCCGCTATGGCGGAGACCACGGTGGGCAGGCTGTTCAGGGGTATTTTCTCGCGCACACGGACGTTGAGGATGACCTGTGGGAAGTTTCGGAGGTCGGCGATGAGTTCGCCGAGAGTTTTGCCGGAGCGATGCACAAGATCCAGGACCAGGAGGGCTGTGAGGAGGCCGTCGCCGGTGGTGGCTTTAGCGGGAAAGAGGATGTGGCCGGATTGTTCGCCGCCGAGGGCAGCGCCGGAGCGCCGCATTTCCTCGAGGACGTATTTATCGCCGACCTGGGCGCGCAGCATGCGGATGCCGGACCGGGCGAGCGCGGCTTCAAAGCCCATGTTGCTCATGGTGGTGGCGACGACGAGGTTCCCGGTGAGCTCGCCGCGGGCCTGGAGGTCGCGCGCGCAGGCAAGCATGACGGCGTCGCCGTTGACGACGCGGCCGTGCTCGTCGGCGAAGAGGGCGCGGTCGGCATCGCCATCAAAGGTGAACCCCATTACCGCAGCGCGCTGTTTGACCTCGGCGGCGACGATTTCGGGATGCAGGGCGCCGCACTTTTCGTTGATGTTGCGGCCGTCGGGAGAGGCGTGGGTGACCTCGACGGTGCCGTGCAGGTCTGCGAATAGCTGAGGCGCGACGGCGGAGGCGGCGCCATTGGCGCAGTCGATGACGACACAACGGTTGTCGAGCGAGAGGCCGGGGACGGCATCGCGGAGGAACTGTACGTAGTCGAAACGGAGAGCTTCGTTCGGCGGCGGAAGGGTGGCGGGATCGGCGGCGAGGACGTGGCCGCCATTGGTGATTCCGGCTAGTTCTGTGTCGATGCGTTCTTCGATGGTCAGTTCGACGGCATCGGGTAGTTTGTAGCCGTCCCCGCCGAAGATCTTGATGCCGTTGTCCTCCCAGGGATTATGGGAGGCGGAGATGACGATCCCGGCGGAAAAACCATGTTTTTTCGCTAGATAAGCGATGGCGGGGGTGGTGAGCACGCCGGCGAACTCGATCGCAGCGCCGGCGTCGCGGAGGCCGGCGATGAGGGTTGCGGCGATCCAGGGGCCGGATTCGCGGGTGTCCATGCCGAGGACGATGCGGACGGGGGCACCATTGCCCTCAGTCCGCAGGCGGCTTCCGAGCGCGCGACCGACGGCCAAGATGGTGCGTGGGTCGAGTGGGGCAACCCCGGCGACGGCGCGGATGCCGTCGGTTCCAAACAACTTGCGCATGCAGCGTTACTCTCCGATGCCTATTCCGACACTGTCGTGATGCTTATTTTAGGCGAGGGTGGCGGCACCGCCAATGGCACCTCCCGGGGATGAGGCGGGGAGATGTGTCCGATTATGAGACAACGCGGGCGCGCAGGGTGCCCTCGGCGAGGCGGGCGGCGATCGCGTCTCCGGGTCCGAGTGCTACCGGCGAGCGCAGCAGGTGACCGTCGGGCCCATAGACGAGGGCGTAGCCACGTTCGAGGACGCGCAGGGGGCTCATGGCTTCGAGCCGGGTCAGGCAGCGGTCAATGCGACTGGTTCTTTCGCGGAGCCGGTGTTCCAAGCTTTTGCCGAGGCGGAGGTGGACGGTCTCGAGGCGACGGTGCGTGGCCCCGAGGCGGACGGCCGGGCTTTGCCGCTCGAGGCGCGCAGTGGCGGTGCTGAGCCGTGTGCCGGCGTGCCGGAGCCGGTCGCGGAGGGCCGCTTCGGCGCGAAACTGCAGCTCGTCGGTGCGTTGGGAACGGCGGTTCAGACTGTCTTCGACGCGGCGCAGAACGGTATTGGCGCCCAGGCGGGCGAAGCGTCCCTGCGCGCGCAAAAGCTCGAAGTTGCCTGCGCGGAGGAGCCGGCTGTGTAGGCGGTCGATGCGTTCTTCGATGCGATGTTGCCCGGCGGTGAGGAGTTCCGCGGCCGCGGAGGGCGTGGGCGCGCAGACATCGGCGGCGGCATCGGCGACCGTGGCGTCGGGCGCGTGACCAATACCGGTGATGACGGGCAGGGGACAGGCGGCGATGGCACGGGCGATGCCCTCGTCGTCAAAGCCGTGCAGGTCCTCCCAGCTACCGCCGCCGCGGGCCACGAGCACGACCTCGGCCCGCTCGGGATGTGCGGAAAACCAGCGAACGCCGGCGGCGACTTCAGCTGGGCAGTTTGGGCCCTGCACGGCGGCAGGGTAGATGAGGATCTGGACAGCGGCGTGGCGGCGGCGGCAAACTTTGATGATGTCGCGCAGGGCTGCCCCCTGCAGGCTGGTGACAAGGCCGATGCAGCGCGGAAAGGGAGGCAGCGGTCGTTGACGGTCGAAGAGGCCTTCGCGGCGCAGGCGCTCCTTGAGGCGTTGCACGGCGGCAAGCAGGGCCCCCAGGCCGACCTGCTCCATCCACTCGACGATGAGCTGCATCTGGCCGCGGCTTTCGTAGATGCTGAGCTGGCCGTGCAGGCGGACGGCGTCGCCGTCATTCGGGCGGAAGCGAACGAGCGCGGCCTGGCGGCGAAACATCACAGCGGAAAGCTGTGCGCCGGCGTCTTTGACTGTGAAATAACAGTGGCCGCTGCCGGCGGGGCGCCAGTTCGAGATTTCCCCTTCCACGGTGACCTGACCGTAGCCGCGCTCCACCAGACCCCGAACGTGGCGCACCAGACCGGAGACGCTCCAGGTTTGCTGGGGGGGCGATGGTGGCGGTTCGTCTTCGGCGAGACGGTCCGTTACGGAAAGGTGCGCGGTCAGCGTGGTTTCCGCGTGGACGGTGAGGACGGCTTCGTTGCGGGATTCGTTGAGTGTTCGTGGAGGCGGTGCCTGAGGAGGCGGCGCGAGATGGGAATTTGCTTGATGGGGAGAGATCGGGAAGGCGGGATTCTGGGTGTGGACAGCACGGTCCCAGGGGACATCCGGGGTATCTGGAAGTTGGACGGGACGGCAATCAGCCCGCAGCAACTGAACGGCTCCGGGCGTGAGCGCGGCGGGGAAAGACTCTTCCGCAGCGGTGGTGAAGCGTGAGAAAAGATCGGGCTGGCTCTCGGCATCCGGAGCTGGGCGGCGGCGGGAGGAGCGACGGCGCAGACTCGCCAGCGTGGGCATCTCAGGCTTGGATTCGTCCATCACCGTGTTTCCGAGTGTACGCTGCTGGCGGCGTGGTTGTTTTGTCTGCTGGGATGGGATCCGGCTCATGAAATCGGAGCTCAGGCTGTTCGCAGCAGGGCCCGGCTTTCGCGCAACAAGTCATCAGGCCGGCAAGGCTTGCTCAACATGGTGAGCGGCTGGTGCATCGTCCGGGCCTGCGCACGCACATGGACCAAATTGCTGGCGTAGGCCGTCAGCATTAATAAACGGATCTCGGGCAGAGCCGCATGAACGCGCCCGGCTAGCTGCAAACCGGATTCGCCCGGCATCGAAACATCACAGAGCATCAGAGCGGGAGCGAAGCTTTGGGCTCGCTCGAAAGCCTCCACAGCCGAGTAGCGGGCTTCCGACTCGAAGCCATTTGCTTGAAAGATCATGCAAAGTGTATCGGCGACCAGCCGATGATCATCAACAACTAATACGCGCGGTTTCAAGGGGACACCTCTTCTGCGGAAGGGCGGCGAAGCAGCTGAGAGGCCGGTGGTGGGCATGCGCAAAATATCTGCAGGGGGGCGCACGTCAGACCTTACCCCAGTCGGGTTTTATTGAATGCTGAAAAGCAAGGTTCATTGTGATTTCAGTAACAGGAATGTCCCGTTCGTTTGCCTAGTTTGAAAGGGGAGTTGCCAATGCGTACTTTGGCCCTGGTTAGCGGCTTTTTTTTACTCACGATCGTTCTGCTGGATGCATTTCAGACGATTGTTCTGCCCCGACAAGCCGTGGGGCGATTTCGCATCACGCGGGCCTTTTTTCTTGCCACCTGGCTGCCTTGGCGACGTTTGGGACAGTGCTTCCGGTCCAAGCACCGCGAGCAGTTTTACAGTGTTTACGGTCCATTTTCGTTGTTGCTGCTGTTTTTCATTTGGGCGGTTCTACTGACGGCGGGCTTTGGGCTGGTGTATTTCGGGTTGCGCATCCCTTTCAAAGACTCGCAGTTGCGGCAGGTGACCGACTGGGACCGATTGCGGACATGCTTTTATGTCAGCGGCACAACGCTATTCACGTTGGGACTGGGCGATGTAACGCCCCAATCCTACTCCGCGCGCGCTTTGACAGTACTGGAGGGCTGCACCGGCTTTGGCTTTATCGCACTGATGATCAGCTATGTGCCGGTGTTGTACGCAGGTTTTTCGCAACGCGAGGTGCTGGTAGCCATGCTCGATGCACGGGCGGGCTCACCGCCGACCGCGACGGAGCTCCTGCTGCGCCATGATTTTCGGCGCGGCCAGAAGGTGATACGTTCCTTGCTGATGGAGTGGGAACGATGGTGCGCAGAGATTTTGGAGACGCACATCTCCTACCCCATTCTTTGCTACTACCGGTCGCAGCACGATAACCAAAGCTGGTTGGCGGCGCTGACTGCCATTCTGGATGCCTGTGCTTTGTTGATCACGATGGTGGACAACAAAAATACGCGCCAAGCGCAGTTGACCTTCGCGATGGGCCGGCACGTGCTTGTGGATCTTGTTCACATTTTCAGGCAGGAAGCGGTGGAGCTCCGTCTGCGGGAGGCTCCTTTGACCCGGTTGTCGGAGGCTGAACTGAATCGCATCTGTGGCATGCTGCAGGCGACCGATTTTGTTCCGCGCACCGACGTAGACAGCCGTGAGCGGCTGCTGACCCTGCGCAAATTGTATGAACCGGCTGCTTGTGCGCTTGCCGAGTATTTGCGATACTCGCAGCCGCTGTGGGTGACGTCGCTGGATGCGCCGGCAAAGCGAACGGATATTTGGTCCGCGGTGAAGGGTTTGCGAGCGCCACGCTCAGCGGAGGTGCACCTTACCAATTATCTGAGCACGCAAGCAACTGCGGTGCATCTGGAGAAGCATGGCGAGGATCCGGAGTAGAGCACGTGGGCGCCTCTGAGAGAAGGGTGTTGAGAAAAGGGTGATTTGCTGCCCGCGTGAAAAGGTATCCAACCTGCCCTCATGTTTTCCTGACATCTGCCGATGAAGACGATGTGAGCGCTTCCGTACCTTTATTGCCGTTTGTCGCATCTCCTTCCCGGGCTCTTGCCGTCCAGGAACGGACCGTCTGGCGACAGCGCACCGAGCAAATCGTCCAAGCCCTTCTGCTGGCGATGCTGTATGCCGTCCCGGCGCTGATGGCTGCACGCGCCGCGGTTGTCAGTGATCCGGATGTCTGGTGGCATCTGCGGACCGGCGAATGGATTTTTGAGCACCGTGCGGTCCCGCATGTAGACCCGTTCTCGAGTTTCGGAGCCGGCAAACCCTGGGCTGCTTATAGCTGGCTGTTTGAGTTGTTGCTGTTCGGCCTCTTCCACCGGCTTGGCACGGTCGGCATCGTTGTATACACCTGTGGCATGCTGGTGGGGATCACGATTGCCATACACCACCTGGTGCGGCGGCAACTGCACGACTTTTCCGCGGCGGTTCTGCTGATTTTTGCCGTGTGCTTCAGCTGCGGACGTTTGTATACGCCGCGGCCATGGCTGTTGACCATCTTTTTCTTTGCGCTTGAGCTGGATATCCTCATGCAGGCGCGGCGGTCCGGGCGCACTCGGGAGCTCGCCTGGCTGCCTGTCCTCTTTTTATTCTGGGCCAATACCCATATTCAATTTGTAAACGGCTTAGTAGTGCTTGGTCTTGCTGCAGCCGAAGCCTGTTGCGGTACTCGGTGGACCGCGGTGCCGACCCGCCTGCGCCCGCGACCCATGTTCATCGCTGTGGCGGCGAGCGTTGCTGCGACCTTGTGCAATCCGTATGGCTGGCACCTATATCAAGTGGCTCATGATCTTGCTTCGCAACCGGGTGTTCTCGATAGACTGCAGGAATTGCAAGCCATCCCGTTCCGCGGCCTGTGCGACTGGTGTTTGCTTGCCTTGGTGCTGGGAGCGACTGCGGTGCTCGCGCGGGCTCGCCGGCTTGCGCCATTCGAGATTGCGTTGCTGGCACTGGCTGCCGTGCTCGCTTTTCGGTCGCAGCGCGATGTGTGGATGGTGGCAGTCACGGCAGCGGCGATCCTTTCTTCGCGGACCAGTGCTCCTCGGGCGGCGGCGACCCGTGTTGCGCCGGCGTTTACCCCTGTGCTCGCCGTAGTGGCAGCAGCCGTGGTGGCCGTAGGATTTCGGTGTATGGCGATTGATAGGAGCAGCCTGGATGCTCAGGTGGCGAGCAAACTGCCCGTGGGGGCCGTTCGATTCATCAGAGCGCGGGCCTATATGGGTCCGGTTTATAACGATTACGCATGGGGTGGCTATTTGATCTGGGCGCTTCGGGAGCCCGTGAGCCTCGACGGACGAGCGGCGCTCCATGGCGACGAGCGCATGGAACGCTCGGTAGCCACCTGGGGTGGGCGGCCGGAGTGGGCCGATGATGAAGAGCTTCGAGCGGCGCGCTTGATCGTGGGCGCAACGGAAACGCCTCTGGTGCAGCTTTTGCGTCTGGCGCCTGCATATCAGCTTGTGTACGAGGATCGCACGGCGGCCGTATTTCTTCGTCGGTAGAGGCTTCGTCGTGCTGAGGTACAGAGCCTGGGGAGACTTTCCATGTCCCGCCGCCGCCTTTCGCGTGCATCACAGGTGTCTTCGGGACGTAAAGCGTCTGTTGTACGAGCCTTGCGGTACGTTTCCAAAACGTGACGTTCGAGGATGTTCTACGCAGATTCGAGATAGATTGGCAATTGCTTTGTAGAAAACAACCGGGACATGGGATTCGTTTCACTCGGGAGCCCTCCCAACGCTGCCGACCATGATCGCCGACAAGATAGTGTCCCGCGCATAGATTGGAAGTGCCTCCAGGGCGGTGCAGCGTGCTGCGGCCGTGGAGGAAATGGGCGGAAGGAGAAGGAGAACCTGGTCGTAAGATCAGTGCTAAAGGATGATCTTTTCGCTTCTGCGCATGTGACTGAAGCGTGCTTAACCTACTAAAGATTCGTTATGCTGGCGAAGCATCCTCATAACCTTAGTTCTCACCTATAGGTTAAAGCCGATCTGCCTGAATGATGCTAGACGAGCGGCGTCATCCATGATGTGCTTGGCTGGCGGAGAGCATACATTGTGACAACATGTATTTGGAAGCGCATCTAGCAACCCGTTCTGCCATGGTCACAGACGATGCGTAGCATGTGGCGAGCGCAAAGTTATGTGCTCGCCTAGCTGGGGCTAGCATGACTTACTTGCCCAAGCCACTGAAGCCCCGCATAAAACTCAAGACCGCGGGCACGACGAGCACGATGAAGATGCACGGGAAGATGCAGATGACCAGGGGAAAGATAATTTTGATCTTGGTCTTCGCCGCGGCCTCTTCGGCATGCTGACGCCGCTTGGTGCGCACCTCTTCGGAAAAATCGCCGAGCGCTTTGATGATGGGAGTGCCGAAACGATCGGTTTCCGACAGCATGCTGACAAAGGACGACAGCTCCTCGATGCCGGTGCGTTCGGCGAGGGCGCGCCACGCGTCGAGGCGCGATGCGCCGGCCCGGCGTTCGAGCGTCACGCGTTCCAACTCTTCAGCGAGTTCTGGATGCGACAAACTGAGCTCTTCGGCGACCCGGATCAGAGCCTGATCCAAGCCAAGCCCGGCGCCCACACAGACGACGAGCAGATCGACCATATCTGGAATGCTCCGGCGAATGTGACCGCGGCGCTCCTTTTGTTTGGTTGCCAGCCAGACGTCGGGCGCCATGTATCCGACGACGCCCACGGCGAGCGTCCAGAACACGCTATTCACCGTGATGAAGCTTCCCGCTACACCGCCGCAGACAAGACCCAGGACCTGCGTGAGAAAGAACATGTCGGCGATATACGGTCCGCGCAATCCGGCTTCAACAAATCGTTTTCCCAATTTCTGGTTTTGACCCATACCCATTCGGGCACGTGCCCTGTGCGTTTGTCCAGCGAGAACAACGGTAATTCGCTCCGTGATTGGGATTTCTCGGGTGTCTTGCCGGCTGCTCTTGACCAGTGCAAACATGCGCTCGGCTTCACGTGACGATTGCAGGATCCAAGGAAGAAAAAGTAACAGTAACAAACAAAAGCTAACCGACATGATCAGAAAGAGTGCAAGAGTTCCCATAGCTAAACCTCGATCTTCTTAACAATTCGGTTGATGAGATAACCACCCAGCAGAAGCAGGACACCGCCGCCGTAGAGAAATTTACGACCGAGAGGATCTTCGGTAAGGACTCTTGCGTAACTAGGGTCGGCGAAGGAAAGCATCAGCAGCATACCCACGGGCAGAATGCAAAGGATCCAGCCCGTTAGCCGTCCCTGAGCGGTGTGCACACGTACATCACCTTTGAGTTTCAGCCGGTCACGAATGACCGACGCTGTTCGTTCGAGAATCTGAACCAGGTTGCCGCCTGTATCGCGTTGCACAAGGATCGCCGTTATGAGTACGCGGAGGTCCTGTGATGGATATCGGGCAACCAACTCAAGCAGTGCGTCACGTAAGGGAAAGCCGAATTTCTGTTTCTGAAACACTTCGGCGAAGGCACTTCGCGCTGGCTCTGGAGCACTCTCGGCAAGCATGCCGATGGCCGCCGGCATGGAGTGGCCCGCGCGCAAAGCACGGGAGATCATGTCGACCACGTCCGGCAGCACTCTATCCATCGCAGAAACGCGCCGTTGACGACGTATCTTTAGAAGTATTAAAGGAAGCCAGCCGGCGCCCACACCGGCCGCGCCTGCCAGTAAGACATGATGAACTAACACGGAAATGATGATGGTGCTGCTTGCTGCCGCGATAAGACAAGTGAATAAAAGTGACTTTGCTGTGCTTTCACTTCCGGCTTGCAACAACAGGTTTGTTAACTGAAGACGATCTGAGATGCGCGCCAGCAAGGGTTCCAGCGGCCCAATCGCATCCTCCTCTGCTTTCCTGAGCAGATCGAGATTTTGGCCGGAAGCTAAGCCGCCGGCTCCTCCCGCCTGCAACATCGCGAAGCGGGCCTTCATGCGTTTTTCGTCTTCAGCCGTTCGGGCAGCGAGAAAGATGAATGGTGTGAAAAGGGCAAAGATGAAAAGCGTCGTCAATGCAATGAGCAAGATGTTGCCTCCATTTTGGAGTGCTATAGAGAACCTTCTAAGTCTTTCAGCTATTCGCAACCTAAACCGCTAGATCTCAAAGGAATGCTGCAGCAAGCTCGACGGTAGAGGAATGCCGGCAGCTGTAAGTTTTTCTTTGAATTTCGGCATCACACCGCTGGCGTAAAATCTTCCTTTTACTTTATTTTGCGCATCCATGCCTTTCTTTTCGAAAAGGAAGATGTCTTGCATATTCACGACGCCCTCAAAGGCTCCCGTGACCTCCGTGATGTGCGTTACACGCCTTGTGCCGTCACTCATACGAGACACCTGCACGATGAGCTGCACGGCGGATGCGATCTGGGAGCGGATGGCTTTGTCGGCGATCCGAATTTCTCCCATCATCGCCATGGTCTCCATACGCGCGATCGCATCGCGCGGAGTGTTGGAGTGAATGGTAGTGATGGAACCATCGTGGCCGGTGTTCATGGCTTGCAGCATGTCAAGGGTTTCTTCGCCACGGACCTCGCCGAGGATGACGCGGTCTGGTCGCATCCGAAGGGCGTTGATGACGAGTTCGCGTTGTTTCACGGCGCCCTTGCCTTCGATATTTGGCGGTCTGGTTTCCAAACGGACCACGTGTTCCTGTTTGAGCTGAAGTTCTGCCGAATCTTCGATGGTGACGATACGTTCTTTGCTGGAAATAAAGCCGGAAAGTACATTTAGCAGAGTGGTTTTTCCGGCACCGGTGCCGCCGGAGACAACGATGTTTAAACGCGCTTTTACCGCAGCCGCCAAGGTTTCCAGCATGGGTTCGGTCAGCATGCGCATACGCAGCAGGTCCTCTGCCTTTAGAGGGGAACGGCCAAAGCGCCGGATCGACAAAATGGGGCCATCGACGGCGAGCGGAGGAATGATGACGTTGACGCGGGAACCGTCGGCCAGCCGCGAGTCAACCATGGGTGAGGATTCATCGACCCGGCGACCGACGCTGGAGACGATCTTGTCGATGATCTGCAGCAGATGCCTGTTGTCTTTGAAAGTGATATCGGTTTTTTCTAACAAGCCACGTCGCTCCACATAGACAGCATTCGCGGTGTTCACGAGGATGTCGCTGATGGAAGAGTCATGGAGCAAGGGCTCGAGCGGACCAAGACCGAATACCTCGTCAAGAACCTCCTGCGCAAGTGCAGTACGTTCCGTGGCACTGAGGGGAGTTTCCTGTTCGCCCAGGAGCTGATGGATGGTTGAAAGCAGCTGTTGCTGGCCAGCACGCGACGTTTGTAACTCAGACAGCCTTTCAAGATCGAGGCGTTGAATTAGTTCCTTATGAACTTCGGCCTTGATTTGCTGTTGTGACACACTCACAACTGGGCGGGCGCTGCGGGGTGCCGCTGCTGTTGCAAAGGCAAAGCGTGGGGAGACGATCGTCTTCTGTTCCATCTTAAGCTCTCTTTCCTAGGGGTACTACGCCGAAGGCGGTGATACTTGGAAGCAATCGTTTGAGGGCGGGCCATGTGCGGGCGAGAACTGGTCTGACCTGCTCAATGGTAGCTTCGGTGGCGACCGTGCCAACAAGAGAATGGGCCCACTTGGTAAGTTCTGCCGTGAAGCCGGATTTGCCCTCGGCGCTCACGGGTACGCCTAAGTTCGCCGAGCGAACGAGCTCAATATAGTTATTGGGAATATTAAAGGTTACTGGAAGTCGAATGGCTTTCTCGATTTCTTCAAGGCTTACTGCAAATTGGGACGAGTAACGGTTTATGACTACCCGCACCTTATTGGAATCGTCCATGTGGGAGAGATCGTCTACATAGCGGGAAAGATCGCGGATGGCAGTGATTTCGGGGGTCGCCACAACATAGACCTGCGAAGAGGCGGCGATGACGGCCCGTGTTATTTCATCCGTGGTATCCGCACAATCGACGAGGACAAAGTCGTATTCGGTGCGCAGGAAATCCAAGGTTGCGGTGACGTCTTCGGGGTGCATGGGACGCGCGACCTGCCCGACATCCGGAGAGGATAAAACGTGAAGACCAGAGGCGTGTGTGGCGACAAGAGCGCGAAGCAGATCGCTATCGAGGCGATTGACATTGCTGACTACCTCTTGGAAATGGCAGTTGCTACCATCCATGCCGAGATAGATACAGGTATGGCCGAACTGGGCCTTGCTGTCGATAAGAAGGACCTTCTTTTTATTGTTCTGGACGAGATAGATGGCGAGGTGCACACCAAGGGTGCTTGTGCCCACGCCACCCTTGGCACCAAGCAAGGCTAGAACCGAACCCGCGGTGGTGACGGTCGCTGTGCGTTCGGTGAAGTGTTGTTCCACCCTGTGGAAGCATTCCTGGAATGCAGGCTCGGTGGGTGCTGCAAGGAATTCCATGCAACCCGCATGCATGGCGAGTAAAAGGGAGGTTGGAGTACTTTCCTGCGAGATCGCGACCATGATAATGCGTCCTGCAAATGCCTGGTGAAGGTAACTCGCAGCAGCGGCGGCTTGCTCTGGATCTGCTCCAAAATCGATGAGGGCGATGCACCCGTCCCCCCCGCGCAGAACATCGGGAAGGTGTGGCCGTCGCTTGGAAGAGATATAGCCATCGAAGGCGGCTCGGACGACGGTCCAATTGCGGTCCTCGGCGCAGCGAAGTGCGGCTTCGGTTACGGTGTCGTCCACACAGACCGAGAGCAGCGTGACATGCAACGCGCGTGTTGGTGCTGGATATGGCATTGTCGAGAACTTCCTTTCTGCCGCAACAGGCGTTGTTGCAAGCTGTTATTGTTTGCCAAGGGAAGCAGGCAGTGTTCTGTCGAACGCTGTCGGACTTAGGAAGGGCCTGACCGTTTCCGGCTCGTTGGGAGTCGACGTGTCATTTAGTGGATCGACTATGGTTGGTGTGACGACAACGATTAACTCGGAGGTCGACAGGGTTACTCCTTTGGAGTGGAACAAGGCCCCGATGAAGGGGATGCTGGCGATGCCGGGCGTGCGCGCTAAGGAATCGGTGGTGCGGCGGTCCAGGAGCCCAGAGATCGCAAAGCTTTGTCCGCTGCGCATGACGACCTGGGTATCGATGTGTTTGGTCGCGATCGCCGGGATGGTGTAGCCGCTGATTGAGACGGCATTGGTGTAATCCAGCGCACTCACTTCTGGAGCTACCTTGAGTTCAATGGAGCCGTCCACATTTACTTTGGGTGTAAAGGCGAGTCTCACGCCGAAGGGCCGGAATTGTATGGTGATAGAGGTTGCTCCACCAGTGGAGCCCTGGACGACAGGAAAGGGAAACTCGCCACCTGCCAGGAAGCTGGCGCTTTGGCCGTTCAGTGTAGTGATGGTGGGCTCTGCGAGAATCTGGAGGACTTGCTTGTTTTCCAGATCCTGGATGGAAACCCCTACATTCGTTTTTGTGCTGTAGAACAGGAAATTCAAGGCATCGCTGACGGTTAAGGTGCCACTGCCCGCTGACGAACCAGTCCCGCTGTTATTGCTAAAGCTAGCTGTGGAAGGGAATTGAGAGGTGGTGCCAGAGCCGAGGGTGCTGGTGCCGCCGGGAGCGAAGATATTGATGCCGAACTGATTCAAGCGCGAGCGATCCACTTCGATAAACCGAACTTTTAGTCGTACTTGCTTGGCTGTTGCAGAGTTCACCACAAGGGAGTTCAGAATGTCTTTGCCGAAGAGGGCAGCCAATTTTTCTGCCGCGTCTGCGGATGCTTGGCTGCTGACCATGCCGGTAAGGATGATTCGCCCATCCTGAGCGGCGACAGAGATAGATTCCTTGGGCAGAGCGTTCTTGATTGATGTGCGCAGTGCACTGAGCTCGGGGTCACACGACACTGTGTATGTTTGCGCCTGGTTCTTTTCATCCCAAAGAACAACGGAGGTAACCCCGGCTGCTTTGGCTGTGAAAAGGACCTGCTTCGGGCTCACGATGTAGGAATCAAGAACAGCGGGATTTGCCACGTAGATGCGAGTTACGCGGGTTCTGGCATTGATGAAGAGAACGTGACCAACTTCGATGTGGGTCGGCTGATCTTCACTGTTCGCGCCGGTGACGCTGAAAGCTGCACTTGTGGAAAGAGCGTTCGAGGCAAGAGCGATGGCGGTCGGTTGTTGCGCAAACAGGCTATTGTGCAGCATGCCGGTGGCACCGAGACACAGAAATGCAAAGGCATGACAGTAGCGGGGACGAAGGAAACGGAGCGCGCGTATGCGAGGGGAGATCATGGCTGTTCCTCTTGGAAGGTCTGCTCTGTCTTCTTGCCACCGCTAAGGGTTTCCACCGTGAAGCCAGCCTTCGAGGATTGTTCGGCTGTGGTGTGTCCCTTTGGCTGATTGCTGACGGTTGCTGCATGCTCGGGCGTTGCAGGTCCTGAGGCGAAAGCCATCTGCGAGAGTCCGGGGGCGAGGCTACGGTCTGCACCGTTGCGGAGAGCTAAAAGGATCTTTCCCAGTGAGCCAGCGGTGGTGACTTTGGCCGCATCTTGCGGCGTGACGAGTAATGTCACGGTATTTAGGGGGCCTAGCTTTGGTTCTTTTAGCGTGTCGTCCTTCTGGCCGATCGCCAAAACACGCGCGTTTTGTAGGACCATTGCACTCACAAATCCGACGCCGTTGCCGGCTGGATACGTGACGAGCACGTCGACGTGGCTGTTGGGACTTATGAAACCGGAGACACCCATGGTTTCATCAGCGTGCAGAGAGATCGCGCGCATGCCATCTGGAATCAGGGCTGTGAGCCCGGTCCCTGCGTCGGGGGCGGCTAAATCGTGAATAAGAATCGGCTCGCCGGATGCGACCGGGTATAACAAGACGCGTCCTGCGACATCCTGCAGCTTGCTGAATGAACCAAGAGGAACTGCGGAAGACGGCCAGTCGATCGAATTTAGTGAATTGGATGTAACCACGTCGCCGGCTTGCATGTCTTTTGAAGCGATTACGATTTGCCGGGTAATGAGGACGGTTGGCGCGGCTGCAACAGGCCGGGGCAGGTGCCGGCTCAATTGCCACGTGAGTAGACCGGAACACAACAGGGCGAGTAGAAAGGCTGAAGTGAGGCGACGGGTGTTCATAGAGTCAACCCACTCGACGGCTGCAAGAGGAGCGTGAAGACACAGCCGGCGGCAATGGCCAGAGCGTACGGCAGGCGGAGCGTGTTGCTATTGAGCACATTGAGCTCGGGATGGGGAACGATGCCGTGCTGTCTGTGGTGCTTGGTGAGCACAAGTACATTTTGTAGTGTTTGCCGGAGTTTTCCGGACTTAAAGGCGAGGCCAAGAGCCAGAACGCCGCCGCTCAGGGCAGTGCACAGCAGTAATGTGCCGGCGTTGGGCAAGCCGAGAAGGCACGCCTCTGCGGCGATGAACTTTACATCGCCCGCACCCATGCCGCCCGCCAGATGAAAGACGAGGAAAACAGCGCCGCAGATAAGGAGTGCCATCAGTGAGGTGGCACATTCTTTCCAGCCGCCGATGGCGAGGTGCAACGTTAATCCGATCAGCATGGCCGGGCCGGTAAGGAGATTTGGGATGCGCCGGGTCTGAAGGTCGGTCACTGCGCCCGTTGCGCCGCAAGCCAAGGCCACCATGAAGATTACGAGTTGAAGAGAAAGATGGTAGGTCATACAAGATCCAGCGAAGTTTGACAAGGAAGTTGATTAAAGAAGGTCATCCGACCTAACCGCGAACCACCTATGAGCGGAAGGTGCTAAAAGGATGCGCGATAGAAAGAACGGTCTAGAGAGAAGGGATCCGGCACCACGTGCCAGACCCCTCCGGCTTACACATTGTTGGTGAGTTGGGTGCCGACAGAATTAAATGCAGTTCCGATCGTGTTAGCGAGGGTCTTCATGGAAGCGACCGCGCCGAGACCCAGAAGGCCTGCGACAAGAGCGTATTCGATAAGATCCTGACCGGATTCTTCATGTACGAGAGTGGAAATGATGTGCTTCAGTTTCATGATGCTTTCTCCTTTTAAGTTCACGAACAGCGGGGTGCCCTTCCTCAAACGTGTGTCAGCTATGCTGCACCCGGACCATTGGGTCTGGAGCCGTAAGAAGGTACCAGGCACGTTGTCCCGGTATCCGCGTTGTGCTGTTTCCTATTTCGGCAAAGTGAGGCGAAACATTAGCAAAGGTTTGTCCCTCTTTTGTGTTAGCCGCCGGAAAAGTATTTTCTCTTTTGCCCCTAAAGCATTTCAGCTGGGAGCCGATAAAGGAGGTGTGCCAATGCAGTGGGATAACCGATTCACGGCAGTGGGCGCGACAACTTCAGAAATGTGGAGGATCCCATGCCGGACTTGATGACAATGCTTTTACCAACGGCAGTTCTTATTACTTTTGTCCTGCTTTGGGGAGGGATGGGATCGGAGCCGATTTCCAATCTTCAAGAGAGTGTTCGTGCTGCTAACGACGAGTCGCGTGGGCGTTAACGCTCAGGACCCAGCAGCCAACAAAAATTTCGTAATTGATTTAGAGGAAAGGAGGTTTAACTCATGGACGTATCTTTAGTGCGCATTCTTGCAGCGATGCTGGCGGTTATTTTGCTTGCCGTGATCGCGTATCGCCGGAAATCCAACCCAACCACGTGATCGAATATGTAGAAGCAGGAGGATGTACCCATGAACTTCGTCACAATTGTGAATAAGACAACCGGCACTGAAGTGGGAGACTCTATCGGGTGTGCCGAAACGTCCTTGACGCGGCTCGTGGGTCTTCTTGGCAAGCGTAGTCTCCCGTCGGGCGAGGGCGTGTGGATACGTCCCTCGTCCGGCGTCCACACCTTTGGCATGCGATTTTCGATTGATGTGGTGGGGCTCGATAAAGAAATGCGCGTAGTGAAGCTGTGGACGGATGTGCGGCCGCATCGAATGACTTCGATCCGAAGAAAAGTTCAAAGTGTGATCGAACTCGCCGCTGGAGAGATCGATGCCCGCTCCGTTAAGGTCGGTCATGTCCTAGGCATCATCGAAGCCCCGCGCCATGTAAGCCCCGCGCGAGTTGCATATGAAAGCCGGTCGACAAAACAGCGATCGGCAAAACAGGCTGTTCCCCAGGGTAAGTGGGCGCTGTCCTAGATCTGCGCTACGACGGTGGCGAGATGACGACGGCTGTGCTTTGGCCTGTTATCGATTTAGCTTGGATACCGGCGCGCGGGTTCCGTTTCCACTGTCGGGAGGAGTCGAGACTCACGGCTCCAAGAACGGTGAGAAGTGGGTCCAGCACGAGGCGGTATCTAAATTCGGCGTGCGTTATGTAGTAAGGCAAGGGGAAAATCAGGATGGGTAGGAAAAACAACCACCTATTCCGGTTCCTCGCGCGAAAAATGAGAAACAGTCCGGCAAAGCCAAACAGGGTCGTTGTAGCAGCGTGCAAGGCAAAGATTGGGGAGCCGACGGCGTTGCCGGTGCCTGTCCAGAATCGCAAGAAGCGCTGCGCGGTCAGGCTGGCAGTGATGCCGGGCTGAGCTTCGATGTATGCGAGGGCTACGTCCTGCTTGTGGCGGGTGTACCCCAGTTCGCCGCGTGCCTCATAGTCTGCGAGTTCCTTTTGATTGTAGGTTGGAAAGAGGGATTCATAGAGATATCCGGTGGAACCTGGATGATTGCCCATCCATAACTCCAGACCCACTGTGGTGCGGGTGAGAATGGCGGCGTGAAAGACGTGAGCATTGCGAAGCGGCCAGGGAGAGAATACAAGGGCAAAGCTCAGCGTGGTAAGCACGACGGCACCAAGCTTTTTAGGCGTTGCTCGAAAGAAGGTGTGTCCAAGAAGAGCAGCCAAGCAGGGCAGCAAGGCTGGATTGAGAAGACCGGCAACGGCGCACATGGCTCCACAGGAGAGCCAGAATCGTGGGCGATCCAGGGATCCGGCGGCGAGCATGGCCGTCATGAATCCGAGTAGAAGCGCGCTCGACAGGCTGGTTTCCCAGAAAATTGTGGGCATCCAGAGCAGCGGCAACGAACAGGACCAGAAGAGAGCCACCCAGAACGCAGCGGCTTCGCTTGCGAGCTTTTGGCTTATGCGATAGATGAGAGCAACCGTCGTCAGGTTTGCGGCAAGGTTGCAAAGCATCAGCACGAGCGCGGAGGAAAGGGTACCGCTGCCGAAAAGTTTGAAGATCCCTGCGACTAACAAAGGATAGCCGGGGGCAACCATCGCGGTGGGTCCCGTGGGCAGGCCGAAGGGAGAACTCAGCCCCTTGCCGTGAACCAGCGAGATCGCGAGGAAACCCATCTCGGAGCCGCGAGAAAAGAACCAGGCAGCATGAAAGTGAACGAGAGCGTAAATGATGATGGCGAGTCGCGCCACAAGCGCGATGCAGAGTAAAGAGCCGGTGCGTTGCTTCGGCAAAACGGCCCTACTCAACGATCGTCACCTGTGACGTGCTCGAGAGTGACAGGGTTTGCAAAGGGACTAACGGCACGATGAAGGAGAAAGGGTACGTGACGATGACCTTCACGGCGCAGCCCGCAATGTTTTTTGTGGGGCCGGAGGTGCAGGAGGCCCCTGTGGCATCGGTGCCGGGCCAGGTGGTCGTTGTCGTAATGCTCGCTTTGACTACGCCCGCAGTTGCAAGTGACTGCACAAAGGCGGCGACATTATCGCTGCCGGCATTGCAGCTATACACAACCGAGGCCGAGCAAGCAGAGCTCCAGGAAGCTCCACGAACCATGGCGTAGCGTGCTCCTTCCTGTGCGGCATGGGCGACGAAGTGGTCAACATAAAGAGCCCGCGAGCAGTCTAGAACGCCGAAGAGCAAGGTAAAGAGAAGGGTGGCCGAGACCGCAAACTCTACCAGGGTGCTGCCGGTTTCTTCCCGAAGCGTAGCTAGAATGTGAGGGAAAATGGGGGTTTTCAGTGGAGGCCCGATCATGGCGTCACTTGGCGTGCGAGGCTGGTTTGCGGAGAGAAACGGCATCAATTTGCCGCTCGCAGCCGTGAACTCGCTTGTAAGGGAAAACTGGATGGCAGCCCGGGAACGTGGAGAGCGGGCGTGTAGCTGAGCGACGTCGTGACCACAACATATTTGACCAAGTTCGTCGAACAACTCGGTTTGGTCGTGCAAGAAGAGGAAGGGGAAGTGCCATCGGAGCATTCACAACCCCAGCTCGCCATGGATGACAACCCATTCAGGTCGGCGCCATCAAGCAGGGCGGCTTTCTGCATGCCGGCTGTGTCGGTCGGCTTTTGCGTTCCATAGGCAGCGCCGGCGTTCGCAGCAGCAGCCACCTCGATCGCGGCGTAGCAGGCGCGGCCAAGGTCGACGGATCCCACGAGGAACAGGAGCAGAAGCGGGGTAATCAAGGCGAGTTCGATGAGGCTTGAGCCGGCTTGCTCGTCAAGTAACGGCAAGGGCGCAGATTCATATGGTCGGCGAAGCATTTTCAGCGATAACGGCATTTCGGTGTTCTTTCCCTGCCAGATGGGCGCGAGCGCGTAAGGAGGCGTTCACGCCTGTAACAGCTATATCGGCACAATGAAAGAAAACATGAACGTCGCAGATGGGCTGAGGAGCTCACAAGGAGCACAGTACAAAGTTTGGAGCACCCTGTGAATACCACTTAGGCTGGACAAAGGCGGGGATTGTGTCTCCATTCGGCCAAGACTACCGCGTACGGGTGAGTCACTTTGAGCGCTACGGGGCTGTCGCTGATTTTGCGTGGCCCTGAACTTCCTCTGGGGAAATAAAGTTTTGTACGTCAACTGGAAGCCGTGGGCTCATCATGAGCACAAGCGCTTGTGCCCTTGTGACCGGGACGCATGTGACTGGCAATCAGAGGTAATTATTGTGCGAGAAGAAGGCTAGAGCCGTCTCCCATAGTTATAGCTTGGGTGTGAGCAGGACTGCTGGTCTCTCCAGTGCGCAGAAGATACCATTGTCTGCTTCGGTTTAGACGCCAGTGTACACCTATGCGAGAACAGCCTTAGAAGCCCCTCCTACCATCTGTACAGGCCTCCATCGATCGGGCCCTCAGCCCTCACCGGAACGGACCTTTGACCTGGGCCTTGCGGCCCAGGCTGGTATAGAACGCGCCGTTGGCGCTGGATGAGGAGCTTCAGGGGGACAAGACAATCCGTTATGCGAGAACAGCTCTACCAATGCGAGAACAGCTCTACCAATGCGAGAACAGCTCTACCAATGCGAGAACAGCTC
>CAXSZS010000010.1:0-39308 GCA_964242495.1 uncultured Acidobacteriaceae bacterium | reverse complement strand
TAATGAGCTGGCAATGCGGGGGCCGGCTGCGGATTCAGCTTTTCCGAAGCGACTTGCGCGGCAACACCTAGTTTGCCTTTGGCATCCTTGTCGTGGTCCTTCAGTTCCGCATAGATGTGACGGGCGTCTTCGGTTTTGCCTTCGGTAGTGTAGAGGTCCGCGAGCTGCAACTGCGCCAAGCCGGGTGGAACGGTGCTGGCGTGCCCTTTAGCAAGTTCCTGGTAGAGCTCCGCGGCGCGATCCATACGACCGGTTTGGGCATAGAGTTGCGCTAGGGCCATTTTACCGAGCGCTGCGGTATCGCCATTCCAACCGGAAGCGACTTTCTTCAGGGTGTCTTCGGCGGTGCCGTTTTGACCAGCTTCCATGGCGGTCAAACCTGAGAAGTACAGAGCCAGCTTGCCCGGTTCTGTCAGGTTGAAGCGGTGGGCGGCGTCGACAAACAGTGTATTTGCCTCCGTTGCGCGTTCCTTAGAGGAGGTAAAAGCCTTCATGCCGGGCGGAAGCGCCTGGCCTGGCCGCACCAGCGGGGTTTGATAGACCTGCATGGCTTCCCCAAAAGCGGTTTGTGCCTGCGCGGTGCGATGCGCATAGATGGAGTAGCCGACCGCGATCAGGGCAATCAAGAGGATGAGGAGACCACCGACGAGCAGGGTGGTGCGCCGATTGGCGCGTGCCCAATCAAGGCTGTTGCCCGTGGCGGCCGCAAACGGGTCCAAGGCATTCGTGGGGGAACTGATGGGCCGGCCGTCGCGCTTGATTGCGGTGTTCAAGTAGGGTTCCGTCCTTCGCAGATACTGAAGCGGGCAATGGGCTAATGCCCAAACCCGCACATCGGTTCAGTCTAGCAGGCGAGCACGCGAGCGGGGTGTCCGATCTGGAGACAGAAGGGGGACAGAGCAGGAACTGCGGGCCGTCGACGCCGTCGACTCGCCCCTCAAAGCGACCCATCGCAAGCCTCTTGCCAATCGTTGCGCGGCGGGCATAGTATCGGCTCGCCATCGGTACAGTGCACTTCTTTTGCAGCACGCGCCAGACTGGGTGTTCGCCTGTTTGTGCTTTGTTTTGTTTGAAATGGAATCCATCTGGCGGGTGAGCCCGGCAGAGTTGAGGAGCATCACGGCTATGTCCTGGTACGCGTATTGCATTGCGGAGCGTTCGGCTTTTCCGGAGCTTGCCCATCACCGCCGACCGGTGCCGATGGAGGGAGTTCTTGGTTTATTCGGTGGGCAAACCTTTCTCTTCCCGGCGGCCGATCTCACGGTGATTGTTTCCGAACACCTCCCTGAAGATGCGGCTCGATTGCATGGCGCGGAGGCCGGTGCCGCTGCCCGCGAGCACGGTCGCGTGATCGCGGCGACCTTTGAACGCTCGACGGTCCTGCCGTTCCGCTTCGGTACCTGTTTTGAGGATGACGAGGCATTGCGGCGTTCGGTGCGTTCCAATCAGAAGCACTTCATGGCGAATGTCGAACGGCTGCGCGGCAAGGCCGAGATGCACCTGAAGGTGATGATCGACGATGTGTGCGTGGAAAAATCAGGTCATGGCCACCGCCACGCCGCCGGCCAGGCGTATCTTTCCGATCTGCGGGAATCGGCTACTCGGCAACGGGAACGGCAGTCGCGCGCGCGGGCGCTTTCGGTGCAGATGCACCGCATGTTTTTGCCGTTAGAAGAAGAGATCACCTGCAAGCGCACGGATTCCGGCAAAATGCTGTTGGACATCGCGCACCTGGTCGATAAGAAGCTGGTAGAGCGGTATCAAAACAAATACAGTTCGGCGACGCTGCAGTTAAAGGATTGCGCGATGCAGCTTTCGGGGCCCTGGCCGCCCTACCACTTTGTACACGCGCAGAACCATGGGCGGGCCGTGCACGCGTAGGGTAAGCTAGGCGGTGCGAGAGGCGAAGCCAATGGGCAGCACGACCCTTATCTCTGTACAGGAGTACTTGAATATAACGTACCGTCCGGATTGCGACTATCTGGAAGGTCGGGTGTTGGAGAGAAATCTAGGCGAAAGACCGCACGCGAAACTGCAGAACTTTTTCCTTTTTGTTTTTACCCTGAATCGGCAAGCCTGGGGTGTGACAGTTCTGCCAGAACAACGCGTTCAGGTGAAGTCCCACCGCTTTCGTATTCCAGATGTCACAATCGCGCGGAGCTCGGATCCAGACGACCTGATTGTTCGCACGGCCCCTTTGCTTTGCATCGAAGTGCTCTCCAGCAAAGACACGATGGCCGAGATGCAGCGGCGCGCAGAGGACTACCGCGGCATGGGTGTTCCCAACATCTGGGCCGCAGATCCTTGGAAGCGGCAAGCTTACATGTTTGGCGAGGCTGAGTTCCAGCAGCCGGGGGACGGGTTCCTCCGCATACCGGGAACGCCCATCGCGGTAAACCTGACTGAACTCTTCGGCGAATTGGATCTTTCGTAAGCGCGCCGTGGGGAGTCAGCTACACCTGGCCCTCGGCGGCGGGTTTGCGCCGGGTGAGTACCGAGGAGCGTTTTTTGCGACGACGATCGCTGGCGTGGTCGATCATCTTCCAGAAGCCGATGAAGTAATCGACCGCGGAGATGATGGAGACAATGGCCATCCAGTAAATGGCGGTAACGGCGATCAGGTGTACGCCGATGACCACCGGGCCGAAATCCCACTCATACCAGCGGTGACTCAGGATGGCGGCGACGACCGAGACGATCTGGATGACCGTTTTGAGCTTGCCGATGTCCGAGGCCTGGATGGTGAAGCCCTCGGAGACCGCAATGGAACGCAGGCCGCTGACGAGGAACTCGCGGCCGATGACCAGAACGGCGATCCAGGGCGGCACGATCCCCGGCGTATAGGCGACAAGGGCGATATAGGCAGCCGAAACCATCAGTTTGTCGGCGAGTGGATCGAGCAGCATCCCGAGCGTGGTGATCTGGCCGCGTTTGCGGGCGAAGTAGCCGTCCAGGCCGTCGGTGACCGAGGCCAGGATGAAGATCGCCGAGGCCAAGATCTCCTGCTCGCCGCGCGCGCCATGGAAGGGCGAATGCGCCGACAAGGCCCAAATCAGCACCGGAACAGCGGCGATGCGGGTGAGCGTGATGGAGTTGGGCAGGTTCAACGGTTGACTCAGCGTGCAGAGCGGAAACATTGTCATTCTGTCATAGCCGGCGCTCCATTGTTTGCTTTCCCGGGAAGTGACGGCTTGTCGAGGGCGGATGCAGGGAGGTTGGCTAGGCCGCAGGGCTCATCGTTGAGATTACGTGCCGTTCATTCCCCTTGCGTCTTTTGGGCGAGAATGCTCATATGCCGAGCTTGGCCATGCTTTCCCTTCTTTTCGCGATGCACAGGATGCCGCAGAACGCCGCGCCAACGGCACCATCCGGCGTGTCGACCGAGCAAGCCAGCCTGCCTTCGGGAACGCCCCTTTGGGTTCGGTCCGACCGCGATGTGCCCCTGCACGTGGGGCAGGTGCTGGAAGGCAAGCTGATGTATCCGGTATATGCAGACAATCGCTTGTTTTTACCGGCGGGCACGGTCGTCGAGGGAAGCATTGTGGGGCTTGAGGCCGACCGACCGCATCGGCTGCAGGCGCGGTTGCGAGGCGATTTCACGCCGTTCAGCCATCCCGTGGTGCAGTTCCGGACGTTTTGCCTGCCTGACGGCAGGCGGATGACCCTTCCTGCCGGGCCGGCTACGGATGGCACGCCGGTCTTGCAATTGACGCCGCCGCCACCCAGCAAAGGCGGGTTCCTCCGCCAGCAGTTTGCGATGGGTGTGGGAATGGCGAAGGATCGCATCCGGGTCGTGACCGCGCCGGGGAAGAAGGATCGCTTGCGGCAGCTGCTGTACTCGCAGCTGCCCTACCATCCGCAGCGGGTTGTTTCCGGGACGGTGTGGACGGTGGACACGACGGCCGTGATGGATATGACGAACTTGCCGGAAGCTGAGCCGGCTACCCTTTCGGCTGCCGTTCAAGCGCCAATCGCACTGCCGCCAGCGAGCCAAGCGGCAGACGGCCCGACAACCTGGACGTTGCAGGCGTACCTCACGGACACGCTTTCTTCCGCCAAGGTTCATCCTGGGCAGTCGATCCGAGCCGTTGTGGTGGAGCCCGCCCTGGATGCGTCGGGCGAGGTTGCCATACCGCAAGGGGCAGTGTTGCAGGGCGAAGTGACTCGGGCGCGCGCTGCCCGGCGATTCGCCCGGGCCGGAGAGTTGCGCTTCGACTTTCGCCAGCTTACCTTTCCGGGCAGCGCGCAATCACAGCAGGTGCAAACCACGCTCACCGGCGTGGATGCCGCGGGGGATGCGAACCTTTCGATTGATCGCGAAGGCAAGGTACAACCCAAGCCGAAGGACAAGGTGGTGGTTCCGTTGCTGCTGTTCGCGCTGGCCAGCCGTCCTTTGGATCGCGATCACGGGGATAACGTGTTCGGCAAGGATGCCGTGGCCTCAAACAGCTTGGGAGTGGTTGGCTTTCTTTTGGGCACGGCCGGAGGATGGACCCATGTCGCGGCCGGCATCGGCTATTACGGTACGGCAATCTCTCTTTGGAACCGGTGGATCAAGCGCGGCGATGAGACGATCCTGCGGCGCGACACCCGGATCGTGATCCAGACGACGGCGCGCCGGTCGGCACCGTTGCCGGCTGCCGGCGGCTCGCATTAGTACATGGGTTGCTGCCATGTGTGCTGTGAGTAGATGCGGGCGGCGAGGCTAATTCCATCAGGATGGTTGAGCGAACGACGGGGAACAAAGGAATTTTCTTGCTCCTCTGCAGCAAGCCTGCGAGGATGGCGCAACGCGGGCCTATTTTGAATGGAGAACACCATGAAGATAGTCGCTCTTTTCGCCGTCGTGTCTCTTGCTGTAAGTCACGGGTGCTCGGCTCAGGCTGACTCCCCTGCGCGTCAACAAATCGAAGCCGCGGAAGCCGCCGTAGCCAAGGCGATCGGAACGAGGGATGTGGCTGCGTTGCAGAGACTCTGGTCGCCCAGGATGCTGGTCAACAGCCCTGCAAATAACGTGCTGACCCGCGATCAGGTTCTTGCAGCAATGGGCAAGGATCAGTTGCGTTATTCAAAGTACGAGGGCAGCGTGGAGACCTTCACCACGTTCGGCCCCGACCTAGCCGTGCTGATGGGTCATGAGACGATCGTGCGCGCGGACGGTGGGTATGGAGGACGAACTCTGTACCGCCGCTATACCGATGTATGGCAGCGGACAAATGGGAACTGGGTTCAGATTGTGCGGCAGGCGACGTACACGAATGAACCTGTGATCCCGGTGGGAGGGTCGGCCAAGGACGTGAAATAGAGCCGGATTCGATCTAATCGAACCCGGTTCTACTTCCGCGCATTTATGCGTACATACCCCGCTGTTTGGTGGTGTAAGCAACGCGATCGATGGCGAGCATATAGGCGGCAATGCGGTTGTCGACGTTGTGGGCGACTGCGTACTGAAGGACGTCGGTGAAGCTATCGGCCATGATGCGTTCAAGCCGCTGGTTGACCTCCGCTTCTGTCCAGAAGTAGCCCATGCGGTCCTGCACCCACTCGAAATAGCTTGTGGTGACGCCGCCGGCGTTGGCGAGGATGTCCGGGATGACGAAGACGCCGTTGGCGGCCAGCATCTCGTCGGCGACCGTGGTCGTGGGGCCGTTCGCGCCTTCGCAGACGATGCGCGCACGGACTTGGCCGGCATTCTGGCTGGTGAGTACATTTTCCGTGGCCGCCGGAATCAATATGCCACAGGGGTGGAGCAGCAGCTCGTGTTTGTCTGCGGCTTCGGCCCCTTTGAAACCATGGATCGTGCCGGTGCGGGCCTTGTGTTCGAGCAGCTCGGAGATATCGAGGCCGTTGCGGTTGAAGAGGGCGCCATCGTACTCGGCGATGCCGATGACCTTGTAACCCTTGTCCCACAGAATCTTTGCGGTGTTGGAGCCCACGTTGCCGAAGCCTTGCACGATGACCGTGGTGTCTTCAGGCCGCATGTTCAGGTGCTTGAGGGCCTCATCGCAGCAGACGGCGACGCCGCGGCCGGTAGCTTCGCGGCGGCCTCGGGAGCCGCCCATATTGACCGGTTTACCGGTCACGACCGAGGTGACAGTCTGGCGCAGGTGCATGGAGTAGGTATCCATGATCCAGGCCATCGTCTGCTCGTCGGTGCCCATGTCGGGGGCGGGAACGTCCTTTTCGGGGCCGATAAATTCGATCAGTTCGGCGGTATAGCGGCGGGTCATGCGCTCGAGCTCGCCCTGGCTCATGTGCTTGGGATCGCAAATGACGCCGCCTTTGGCGCCGCCGAAGGGTATGTTGACGACGGCGCACTTCCAGGTCATCCAGCTGGCAAGGGCGCGAACCTCATCGAGAGATACATCGGGAGAGTAGCGAATGCCGCCCTTGGCGGGGCCGCGGGCGACGGAGTGTTGCACGCGGTAGCCGGTAAAGACCTCAACGGAGCCGTCGTCCATGGCAACGGGAATGTGGACGATGATCTCGCGCTGCGGGTAGCGGAGCACCTTCCACAGGCCGGCGTCCAGATTGAGCTTGGTGGCGGCGGTGTCGAAGCGAGCGGCTTGCGCCTCCCAGGGGTTGGTTTCTTGGGCGAGGGTAAGCGTGCCGCTGATTGCTGCTGAAGCCATACTGCTGTCCTGCTTTCGAATCGGTACCGGACCGGCGGCAAGTGCCCGGGCGGGCGGTACCAGATGTTCCGTGGTCATTGTGTCCTCCTTGACCTGACCCCTATTGGATGTTGCCGAGGGCCGGGTAGGAGCCTTGCTGGCGAGCTGCGCAGCCAACCATGTTGGCCAAACTGGGCGATCGTAGGCCGAGGGGAAGGTGTTTGGCAACCCACGAAAGATGTACGGTTTCGATACTATGGACCCTATGCCCGCGAGTGAAACCACACCGAATTTGAATGAATTTTCACGGCTTGCGCGTGCGCACACGCTGGTGCCGTTGACGCGCCTTGTGCCCGCCGACCTTGAAACGCCGGTCGGGGCGTTTTTGCGTGTGGCCTCATCGGAGCCCGAGGCTTTTTTGTTGGAGTCGGTTGAGGGCGGTGAAAAGATCGGGCGGTATACCTTCATCGGCGTGCGACCGTATCGCACACTGACCGCCCGCGAGGGGGAAGTCACGCTTTTTGAGGACGGCAACACGCGGACGTACACCGCCGACATCTTTGCGGAGCTGAAGGCGGCTCTGGTGGCGCATACGCCTGCGATATTGCCGGGATTGCCCCCATTCACCGCTGGGGCTGTGGGCTTTTTTTCTTATGACGTGGTGCGGCGGATCGAACGGCTGCCTGCTTTCGCAACCGACGAGTTGCACGTGCCCGATGCGTACCTGATGTTCTTCGATCAGGTGTTGGCGTTCGATCACTTGAAGAAGGCGATCCATTTGATCGTGACTGCAGGAGCGCGTGTGCCGTTGACCCCCGAAGGTGCGGCGGCTGCCTTTGACGATGCCGAAGCGCGGTTGGATGAGCTCGAGGCCCTGCTGGAAGCCGCGCTGCCCAAGCCGCCGCGAACGCACGTCGCGGGGCCGTTGGAGATTTTTCCACGCACGGAGGCTAAAGATTTTCTCGCTGCGGTCGATAAGACAAAAGAGTACATCGCGGCGGGAGACATCTTTCAATGTGTGCTTTCGCAGCGTTTCGATTGCGTGCCGGGGGTGGATGCGTTTGAGATTTATCGCTCGCTGCGGATTGTCAATCCGTCGCCGTACATGTACTTTTTGCGCTTTCGTCTGCCGGGCGAAGACGCGCCACGGCGCTGCCATATCGTCGGCTCATCGCCGGAGTTGCTGGTGCGGGTGAAGGATGGCCGGGTGGAGTATCGACCCATTGCGGGCACACGGCCGCGGGGAGCGGATGAGGAGGAAGATGCAGCGCATGAGGCGAGCCTGCGGGCGGATGCCAAGGAGGTCGCCGAGCACGTGATGTTGGTGGACCTGGGGCGTAATGACCTGGGGCGGGTGAGCGAGTTTGGCAGCGTGCGGGTAAAGGACCTGATGTTTGTGGAGCGCTACTCGCACGTGATGCACCTGGTGAGTGCGCTGGAAGGCAAGTTAAAAGCGACTTTGGCGCCACTGGATGCATTTCGCTCCTGCTTTCCGGCGGGGACGCTTTCGGGAGCGCCAAAGATACGGGCGATGGAGGTGATCGAGGAGCTGGAGCCGGTACGGCGCGGGGTATATGGCGGAGCGATCGTCTACGCGGATTTCAGCGGGAACTTCGATAGCTGCATCGCGATCCGGACGCTGTTTATGGAGGGCGAGAAGGGATACATCCAGGCAGGCGCGGGCGTGGTGGCGGATTCGGTGCCGCAGACGGAGTTTGAGGAGTGCGGCAACAAGGCACGGGCGGTGGTGCGGGCGATCGAACGGGCGCGGCAGGGGTGACCGGATGACGTCATTAGGCGCGACAGCCAAGCTTGTGGGCAGTAAAAGTCACCAAGCGGATGTCAAAAGCTTGAACGTGCGCAAGCGTTGAGGTTGCAGTGGTATACGCGAGCCGGCTGAGGTCGGCTCGCGTGTTGGTTCAAAGACGCATCAAGTGTTACCGCTTCCAGAACCCGGCCAAATGCTTGAGGCGCCCCTCATCATTGAAGTGCGCGTAGCTATGCGCCGTTAGAAATTCGGAGCCTTCCCGGTTGAACATCGTCCACTCCGAGAACAATTGGCTGTGCTGCTCGAGTAGGCGGTTGCTCCGGAAGTAAGCTCCCGGAAACTGCTGTTGAAAATCCTCGATGTGAGCAATGAGTTTGCCGAAGCCTCGCCCTTCCGCATTTGGACTTGTAAAAACGACATCTTCCGACACGCTCGCGCGAAGCAAACGCTCACGCTCGGTAGAAGAAACATCCGCCCAAGCATCCTGATAACTCTTCCAAAGCTGTTGTAAGTGTTCTTCCGTCATTGTGGTCTTCTATTTCCTTCCCCTGTGGGTAAATCAACCCGTCACATAGCTCACGATAGGCTGTCCCCACCACAGGGTCGATAATCGAGAGCCCAAAGTTGTTTACCAATCGTCCAATTTCTTCTATGGATCCCTTTCTCGACTTCATCCGGTTGCTGCAGCCACAGGCGACCCTGTGGGCCCGCATCGACGCTGTCGGCCGTTGGGGCGTCTCGTTCCGCCAGCGTGAAGACGTGCTCTTCTGCTGGGTGGAGCGTGGGGAATGCCAGTTGGTGCGCCCGGGGGCTGCGCCGATTTTTCTGCTGAAGGACGATTTCGCGTTAGTGCGCACGTCTACGCCCTTTACGCTCACCTCAGACCCAGCCCTGGAGCCAGAGGATAGCGAGCGGATTGTGGCTGCCGCGGCACACACGGACATGAAGCTCGGCGAGGGTACGGAGTCGCCTGCCGTTCTCCGTGGCGGGCGGTTTGTCTTCGACACAGCCAATGAAGAGTTGCTGATGGGTCTCCTGCCGCAGGTGGTACATGTCGCTTCAAGCGACACGACCTCTTATCAGTTACGCGCGTTGCTCTCGATGAATGAAGCGGAGTCCAGATCGCCAGGTCCAGGCAGCGAGTTCGTTGTCGTGCGCCTGATGGAGCTGATTTTTTTTGAGATCTTGCGCAGCGAAGCCCTTCGTTTGAATCCGACGCAGACCGGGCTGCTCGCGGGTTTGGCCGATCCGGTGGTGGCGCTCGCGCTAACGGCAATGCACCGGGAGGTCGCGCAGCCTTGGACCGTGGCCCTGCTGGCCCGTCGTTGCGGCATTTCACGCTCGGGTTTCAGTGATCGCTTCCATAGAGTCATGGGCATGGGCCCAATTGAATACTTGCAGCAGTGGCGGATCGCACTTGCCAAAGACCAACTTCGCCGTGGCGTGCGCGCCATTGGCGAAATTGCGCTGGCCATTGGGTTTCAATCGGCGAGCGCTTTTAGTACAGCATTCACTCGCGCGGTTGGCTGCTCACCCAGACACTTCGCCGAGACGGTGGAGCGTTGAGGAAGATCGATGACTTCTTCCAGGCGAGTAACCGGTGCTTCTCCGAACCCGAGTAGTGTTCGACTCCCCGGTAAGATAGGTTTGTGATCTTTGTACTCGACAACTACGATTCGTTCACCTACAACCTTGTGCAATACATGGGGGAGTGGGCGGCGGCGGCTGGATCAGGGACCAGCTCGGTAAGCCATGAGATTGTCGTGCGGCGCAATGATGAGGTGACGCCGGCGGAGGTGGTGGCGCTGCGGCCGGAGCGGATTTTGTTGTCGCCGGGACCTTGTACGCCGCAGGAAGCGGGGGTGCTGATTCCGCTGATTCGCCACCTCGCCGCGCTGCCGCCGAGGGAGCAGATTCCCACGCTGGGCGTATGTCTGGGGCATCAGGCGATCGGCGCGGCGTTTGGGGGCCGGGTCGTGCGCGCGGCGCAACTGATGCATGGCAAGACGAGCGCGATCGACCATGATGGGCAGACGATCTTCCGCGACCTGCCGCAACCGATGACCTGTACCCGCTATCACTCGCTGATTGTGGAAGAGGCGAGCTTGCCGGAGGCGCTGGAGGTATCGGCGCAGGTGGTGGGGGAGAGCACGATTATGGCGTTGCGGCATCGCACGCTGCCGTTTGAGGGTGTGCAATTTCACCCGGAAAGCGTGCTAACCGAGGGCGGCAAGCAGCTGATTGGGAACTTTCTGCGCGGCTGGAACGACAATAGGTAGTAGGCGGGCGCAATGGGTTGGTTCAATCAGATCATCGTGAGACGAGGAATGCGTATCGGCGCCATGCTGCTGTTTGGAGCTTCATGGCCGACCCAGGCGCAGCAGCAGCCCATGGGTACGGTGGCGACACGCGACGCGCGAGTGACGGGTGGGCTGGAGGTGCGCGGCGAACAGGCGAGGCTTTTCACCAATGCCAGCGTAACGGCCTATGGCCGCACCGCGCCGATAGCCTTGGCCCGTGGGGGCGAGGTGCTGGTTTGTTCGACGAGTGACTTTCACCTGCTGCGCTCGGGCACGGCGGGCGCGCTGATCTTTGGCCTGGATCGCGGTGCGTTCGAGGTGCACTCGCCCAGTACGGCGCAGGACGTGATTCTGACGCCTGATCTGAAGTTCACGCCTGTGACCAGGGGCCCGCTCAACGTACAGGTACGTGTGACGCCCGAGGGTGATACGTGCGTCGACAACGCCGGCGCAACAGCACCCGTGCTGGCGGTGAGCGATCCATTTTCCGCGGCCGGGTATCGCATTTTGCCGGGACAGCACCTGCTCTTTGTGAGGGGCGATCTCCATCGCGTGGTGGATCACGAGCGGTCGCCGTGTGGGTGCCCGGTTGCCTCGCAAACTTTGGCCGCGAAGAACGGCGCGCCGACGACCCCGGCACAGGCCGCTGCCGCCAAATACCCGTTTCCGCAGGCGCAAAGCGAGGGATTGGCACCGTCGGCGGCGCCGGACAACGCCGCTCCGGTGGGTACGGCGAGTTCGCAGGTCAGCACGACGTTCAATTATGGCGAAGGGCAGCATACCCCGCCGGCCTACGGTGCCGCACCGGGAGAGACTGCGGCGATTCCGGCAAGTTCAGGCAATTCAGCGGGTTCAGCAAGCTCAGTTGGTTCCGGTTCTAGCCCTGGGGCCGCAAGCGCGACGTCTGCGGGCTCAAGCGCTGCGCCTGAGGAACATGGTTTGGGTGGAGCTGTGCGGCGCTTCTTTCACCGACTCTTTCATCCGCACGCTTGAAGGCACCCCATGCTCCAAGGCGTAGCGAAACGGATGCTTGCACTACAATCACTCAGGGCGCGCTTGCAGCCTTCCAGCGCCCACGCACGGGGTGAGCGCGCGTCTATCCCTTGTTCCGACTTATTTTAGATACAGGAGTTCCCCTATGGCGATACCCGCCACGCAGATGCGTCCCGGCATGATCATCAAGTTCAAAGACGATCTTCATCTGGTTTTCTCCGTTGAACACCGGACGCCCGGCAATCTGCGCGCCTTTATTCAGGCCAAGCTGCGCAACATTCGTACCGGATCCATGTTCGTGGAGCGTTTCCGTTCGCCCGACCCCATTGACCGCGTGGTGGTGGATGAGATCAAGATGGAGTATCTCTACAACGACGGCGACGATTACTATTTCATGGACCAAGAGACCTATGAGCAGACGAATCTGAAGCACGATGTGCTCGGGGACGCGGTGGAGTTCCTGACGGCGAACTTGCCAGTTTCGGTGAGTTTTTACGATGGCAAGGCGGTCGGCGTCGATCTGCCGCCCTCGGTGGAGATGACGGTGCTGGAAACGGAACCGGGCATCAAGTCGGCTACGGCGAGTTCGGTGACTAAACCGGCCAAGACGGAGACGGGGCTGGTGGTGCAAGTGCCTGCGTTCATCAATGAAGGCGAAAAGATCAGGGTCGATACCGCGGAAGGCGCCTACATGAGCCGGGCATAGCAGATCTACGGCAAGAGAAAAGGCACCGGTGATGCCGGTGCCTTTCATGCCAGGAAGCCTCGCGGAATGTAGTTAGAAGCGATATACCGCGCTGATGGCTGGCTCTTCCGTAGCGCGCCATGCCTTGGTGCTGATGGCAGGCTGGTAAAAGTTCGGAGCGCGATAGTAGAGCGACCGACCGGACACACGGAAAGCGATGTGTTTATCACCGGTCGGGATGTCGAAGCCGGCTTCCAGAAGCCCGGCGCCGCGAATCTGATTGGAAGCGGTGGCCGGGGTGAAGTCCAGCGCGCCGCCGCCGACTTCCAGATAGGGCTGGAATGGGATGTGCTTCGGGTGGAAGAGATAACCACCGGTAAACTCGTGGACGTCGGTGGTGACGCGGGTCTCTCCGGGGGTTGCGCTATCGGTGAGGCCGTACACAAATCGCTCTTGATAGTGGTTGAACCCGTAATTGAACGCCACGCCCGCCCAGGGCTTGGGGTGCAACTGTAAAGAAGACACGAAGCCGGCGGACCAGGTGGTGAACTGTTGCTGCCCGAAGACCTGGTCGGTGTGAGATCCGTTGGGGATGGCGAAGGTGTTGGTTACATACCCGTTATTGGACTCCAGGATCGTGCTGAACTGTCCGGTTCCTCCGACGGACAAGCTTGCCCCGTGGTTCTTGAGATACTGCGCCTGGGCGGAGACCGCTGTCAGGGCCAAGAGTGTGGGAAGTGTGCGACGAAGAAGGGGCATGGTTTTGAATCTCCTCAAAAGTGTGTCAGAAGAGGACGGGCTGCTCACATATGCATCGCTGTGACAACTCGGCTCTTCGCGAAAGTGAAGCAACAGCCGGATCTAACGGTGCTGTTGGCCGAAAATCGTGTTCTTCATGAACAGACGCAGCGAGCCTAGGTGAGGTTGTCTTTTTTTTGCTCCAAAGCGCCACACTTGCTTGCTGTGTGTTCATCTGAGAAACTATTCGTCCATGGTGTCGCATTTTTTGGTTCGAGGACGCGTTCAAGGCGTCGGCTTTCGTTGGTTTGTGCATCGGGAAGCGGCGGAACTGGGATTGCGGGGCACGGTGCGCAACACCGATCTAGGCGAAGTTGAGGTGGTAGCCGCAGGGGCGGCTGAGGCGCTTGCCGAGCTGAGGGCGGAGTTGCGGAAGGGTTCGCGCGGCAGCCGTGTCGATGCGGTGATCGAGCAGGAGCTCGCCGAAGCCGAGGGCGAGGCGCTTGGGCCGTTCGCGATCGAGGGGGCCTGGTAGCGCGATTCCGGACTTATCCGGATTGAAGACTTCTAGAAACGAGAAAGTAGTGACCGACCTGTATGCCTGAACCTTTGTTGGCTGAAATGAACTGCGAGCCGCTTAAAGCGCTCATCCGCACCGTGCCCGATTTCCCCAAACCGGGCATTCTGTTCTACGACATAACCACGTTGCTCAAGGACAAAGCCGGCTTTGCGCAGCTGATCGACGCCTTTGTGGCGCATTATCGAGGCCAGGAGATCGATCTGGTGCTGGGCACGGAGGCGCGGGGTTTCATCTTTGCGCCCGCCATCGCGTACCAGTTAAACGCCGGGTTTGTGCCGGTGCGCAAGCCGAAAAAGCTGCCGGCGGAGACGGCCAAGGTCAGTTATGACCTGGAATATGGTTCGGACGCGCTGGAGCTGCACCGGGACGCCGTGCAGCCGGGCCAACGGGTGTTGCTGGTGGACGATCTTCTGGCGACCGGCGGCACGATGGCGGCCACGGTGAAGCTGGTGGAGCAGCTTGGGGGAACGATTGCAGGGATCGCGTTTGCAATTGAGCTTGATTTTCTGCAAGGCCGCGATAAGCTGGCCGGACATGATGTATTTAGCCTGTTGCATTACGCGGAGTAGAGCGGTCTCACTCTGTATGCGTTTCGGCAGTTTGGCATGCATTCTGATGATTTCTTCTTCTGTAGTGTGTGGCCAGATCACTCCTCCTGCCTACGACCGCATCAATTCGTTGGCTGCAAATACTGCGTTGCTCTACGCCCCCAAGCCCTGGCACCTTGCGTTGCAGGTTACGATCGCCGGCGGGCAGGGGGTGGCGCCGCAGAGCGGGACAATCGAACGCTGGCAAAGCGGCGATGACTCGCGAACCGTTTTTACCTTTGGCGGCTCTACTTCCACGCGGTTACAGGAGAACGGTAAGACGTACAAGTTGAGTCAGGGCGACCTCCTGCCCCAAGTTGCCGGACCGGTACTTGAGGCAGTGCTGCATCCGGGGCCCTTTCCGGCAGAGCTCGCAGGCACGACCCTGAACTGCGTCGCCAGAGTTTCGGCAAAACCGAAGTCGATTGCATCATGCTCGATAGGCCGATGCCGCGCGTAGCTTTCGCGCCACTCGGACTTTTCCCTACCTATTGCCTGTCGGATGGGGAGCAATTTGCAGCGAGCTACAATTTCGGAAGTTATACCGTGCTGCGGACGGCGATCGGTAAATTCCTCGATCGCCAGGTTTTGATCGGTTTAACTCTTATGGAAGGGTCGACGGTGCTGGCCCGAGCAAAGATGTCCAGCTTGACGATCTTCACCCCGAAACCGGACGAGTTCGATCCCACACCGGAACTTGCTGCTACGGGCCTTTCGGTGCGGGTGTCCGGGGGAGTCATGCAAGCGATGGTGCTCAAAAGAACCAATCCGATTTATCCGGTCTCAGCGAGGACAAACCGTATCAGCGGTCAAGTCGTCCTGAACGCCAAGATCGGAGCGGATGGCCGTGTACATGAGTTGACGCCGATCTCTGCTCCTGATCCCGATCTGGTCATTGCCGCTCTAGCTGCCGTCCGCGAATGGATATACAAGCCATACCTTCTCAATGGCGAGCCTGTAGATGTGAGTACTACGATTACGGTGAACTTCAACCTGCGCTGAGGTTAAGCGCACAGCAAGCCGTAGTGCTGGCAAGAGCATCTCAACGTCATGAGGACATCATGACCCAAAGTTTTGGATACGCTGCTCAGTCGAAGACCGCTCCCGTTGCCCCATTTTCGTTTGAACGCCGGGAGCCCGGCCCCCAGGATGTTGTATTGGACATCCAGTACTGCGGCATCTGCCACTCGGACATCCATCAGGTGCGGGGGGAGTGGGGGCAGGAGCTGTATCCCATGGTGCCCGGCCATGAGATCGTCGGCAAGGTGAAGACCGTCGGCAGTGCGGTGACCCGCTTCAAGCCAGGCGATGCCGCGGCCGTAGGCGTCATCGTGGAAAGCTGCCTGCAGTGCGACCACTGCAAGGGCGACCTGGAGAACTACTGCTCCGATGGCGGCGCGCGCGATACCTACAACGCGATGCTCCGGGATGGCACGCGCACCATGGGCGGCTATGCGAGCAACATCGTGACGCCGGAGCACTTTGTGCACAAGCTGCAGCCGGGCATCGACCTCGCGGGCACGGCGCCCCTGCTGTGCGCCGGCATCACCACGTATTCGCCGCTGCGGCACTGGGGTGTGGGGCCGAACAAGAAGGTCGGTATTGTGGGCCTTGGCGGCTTGGGGCATCTAGGCTTGAAGTTTGCGCATGCGTTCGGCGCGCATGTCGTGCAGTTTACGACCTCGGAAAGCAAGGTGGCCGACGCGAAAAAGCTTGGCGCCGATGAGGTGATCATCTCCAAGGACAAGGAGCAGATGGCCAAGCACGCCGGCAGCTTCGACTTTATCCTGGACTGCGTTTCCGCGCCGCACGATATGAACGCCATGCTGGGGCAGTTGAAACTGGACGGCACGCTTTGCCTGGTGGGCATCCCGGAGGTGCCGCTGTCGGTGCAGCCGTTCTCCTTACTGGCAAATCGCCGGTCGTTGGCCGGATCGGGAATCGGCGGCATGAAGGAGACCCAGGAGATGCTGGATTATTGCGCCGAGAACAAGATTGCGGCCGATGTGGAAGTGATCGGCTACGACAAGGTGAACGAAGCGTATGACCGGGTCGTGAAGGGTGATGTGAAGTACCGGTTTGTGCTGGACAATGCGACGCTGCAGCAGTCGTAAGCGTTCGTCCATCAAACCCACAGGAGACACTGTGGGTTTGTGACGTCTCGCGTCGACCTTTGGGTGAGTTCGCCACTCCGTTCGTCGCGGGCGAAGGTCGTGATGGAGTTCCCGTTCTGGTGCGCGCAGAGCAGCCACCGTTCGCTGGGGTCAAAGGCGAAGAAGCGGGGGGTGCGGCCGCCGCAGGCCAATTGCTGCAGGCGCGTCAGCCGACCTGTGGCGGAGTCGATGCTGAAGCCGGTGAGCACATCGGCTCCGCGTGTGCTGGTGTAAAGAAAGCGGCCGTCGCGGCTGATGGCGAGCTCAGCGCCGGTGCTGAGCTCGCCGGGCGCGAGCGGCGCGGCGCCGGATGCTGTGGGGGCGCGGGATGCTGCGGGGGCACCGGACGCTGCGGGAAGGACGGAGGTCACGCTGTCCGGCACAGGGGTGAGCTCGGCGCGTCCCCGGTGAACGCGCCAACGGTACAGGTCCACAGTGCAGTCGAGCTCATGGATGCAGTAGAGCCAACGCCCGTTAGGATGGAAGGCCAGATGGCGCGGCCCGGAACCAGCCCGCATCGGCACCCGGATTGGGTCGGCGAACGGTCGCGCGGTGTCCGGAGTGAGGGGAAACACCAACAAGTCGTCTTCTCCAAGATCGCAAACGAGCAAAAAGCAGTTCTCCGGGGAGACCACGGCGCAGTGGAAGTGAGAGGCGTCCTGGCGGTCGGCGCGAGGACCCGGTGTGCCGCAAAGCGCATTGCCGGCACAGGCAAAGACTGCAGCCGCGGAGCTGGGCTTGCCCGCGGCATCGAGGTGAAAGCCGGAAAGGCTGCCGCCGCCGTAGTTCGCGGTAAAAAGCAGACGCCCCCTGCGGTCGACCGAGAGGAAGCAGGGCGCGTTGCCTTGCGTGCGGGATTGCGCCAGCGGGGTGAGGGTGCCCTGGAACCGATCGACGGTGAAGGCGGAAACGGCAGCGGCTTCGCCGTCACCCTCGTTTGCGGCATAGACGACGGGTAGGTGGGGATGGGAGGCGAGAAACGTGGGCTGTGGGCTGGCGCCCGCCAGTTCGGGGGTGCCGAGTTCACCGGTGACGCCATCCCAGCGGGCGCGAAAGATGCCCTTTCCGGTGACCGGACCGAGGAGTACCCAGGTGTGGCGGCTGCCACCCGCTTGCGCCCATGTGCCCATGGTTTGGGAGGCTGCCACGGCGAAGGCCGTTTGCAGAAAGCGACGCCGAGGCACTCTGTAAGGAAGCATGATGGCTGAGTGTATCGGATGAACGAGAGACCTTGCCCGCCGGAAGAGCCAGGTCCTTCGGAAAATGACGGAAAAGAAGTGGTTTCGGGGAGAGGGTCTGCTAGCGGCGAGGCGGGGCGGTGAGTCCGTCGGCTTCTGCGGCGGTATGGCGTTCTGTGGGCAGCTTGAAGTCCATTTCGGCCGGGTGCGCGTCGGCGTTGATGACGGGCAGCGTGGGCAGGGCATCGATGCTGCCGGCCTCTTTGACCACGGCCGCCACGTGGTGTAACACCTCGTCGACCGTCATGGTGTACAGCTCGCGGCCGTTGTCGTAGCCGCTTTCGATGGCTGTTTTTAGATAACGTCCGGCCGCCTGTGCGGCGAGGTAGTCGGTGATGACTTTGCCATTCTGGCGCTTCTGTTCGATCCAGGCGGTGTTGGGCAGGGCGATCCACATCGGCCGCTCGTTGACGCTGAAGCGAATGTCGGTAGCGTCGGCGTGGCGCGTCGCGATGGCGACGACGGTGCCCTTCCAAACGCAGTGCAGCGCTTCTTCGGTCCAGCGGTCGGTAGCGACAAAATCCTCATACATAGACGTTCAGGGTAAGCGTTAGGGTGGGCTGGGAGCAAGGGGCGGAAGTGGGAAGGGTTGTTGGTTATCAGTTGCCACGATCCGCGAATCGAAGACGAAAGCGAAACAAACACTAAGAACCAACAACGAACAACTAAGAACTAAAACTGTCCCGCATCCAACCCAGTCGAGGGACAGCGATGAAGATTCTGGTGATTGGGGCGGCGGGCAAGACGGGTGAGGCCATTGTGAAGCGGGCATTGGCGAAGGGCCATACCGTGACGGCCTTTGTGCACAGTGCGAAAGACTTTGAGGGCGGGGGCGAGGGCGTGCGGGTCGTGGAGGGCGATGTGCTCGACGGCGCTGCCGTGAACGCGGCGGTAGCCGGGCAGGAGGCGGTGCTCGATGCCCTGGGCGGGCATACCCCATGGAAGGAGACCTCGCTGGAAACCAACGCCGCGCGCAACGTCGTTGCTGCTATGCGTGTGCATGGGGTGAAGCGGCTGCTGGTGATTTCGGCGATCGGCGTGGGCGGGACACAGGAGCTGGTGCCGAGCTGGTATGAGCACCTGATTATGCCGACGCTGCTGCGCGGCGCCATGCGCGATAAGGAGACGATGGAGCCGGTGGTCGAGGCGAGTGGGCTGGATTGGACGCTGCTGCGGCCGGGGCATCTGGTGGATGGCGAAGCGACTGGTAAGGTGCGGACGTTTGAGCCGGGGAGCGGGGAAACGGCGCACAAAATCACCCGTGCGGACCTGGCGGCCTTCATGCTGCAGTTGTTGGAGGATGGGCAATACAAGGAACAAGCGGTGAATATCGCTTCAAGCTAAGTGGAGCCGGGCTTGCAGTGATGTCTGTGGAACCACTCCCTTGTCCGCCGCCTGGGTGTTGGCACAATCCGTTGCAGTTGAAACGGGGCTGACCTCGCCGCGGTGAGGGTGGCCATGCCGACCTCCCAGTACCCGCGCGTCGGAGCGGACGGATGTTCTAATAGAAGCTGTGGCTTTGGCCGCAAGTGCAGGTGCGGGAGTTTCGCTTTGGTGGGAAGTTTGGACGTCGGTCGACGGTGGGGAGTGCAGCGGTGGACGGCAGGCAGTACCGCCGCTTTAGTTCTGGTCGTCCTGCTCTCAGGGGCTTGGGGAACGGGCGAAGCGCAACGCAAGCAGCAGCCGGCTCAGCGTCGAGCGCGTCGCGAAACCAATGCGAGCCGGCAGGCGCGCATTCAGCGCACCATTCATGACACCTATGCGCATCGCTATGAGGCTTTCGGCGGGGGTGGGTACCTGCGCTGGAAGAGCGGACCGGCAAACCGGAAAAACAATGAGGTGACGTGGGCGGCTGAGGCGGATCGCTATCTCACGCCGCGGCTGGCGGTGGTTGGCGATGCACGCGGATCGTTTGGCCGTGCCTACCAGGTCGAAAGCTTCGGTCTGGTGTACCCGCAGATCCCCCGCCCGCAGATCAATGAGTACTTCTTCACCGGCGGCGTGAACTATCGCTTCTACGCAAAGGAAAAGGTGGCGCTGAGCGTCAAGGGTACGGGCGGCCTGGTGTGGGGCATCTTTTCGGGCGGCGCGCAGGGTCTGACCGGCCAACAGGTAGGCCTTTGGCAAGATGGGTTCCGGCCGGCATTTACAGCGAACTTCAATGCCGATTACAACTTCTTCCCGAACCTTGCCTTCCGCGTTTCGCCTACCTATGTCGGAACCACGTTTGGCGGTGGGCTGCAGAATAATCTTGGGATCAATGCAGGGATTGTGTACCGTTTTGGGCAACAACGATAGTGGGCGAGGGGAGCACGATGTCCAAGGGCTGGGAGTCAAAGAACGTGGAAGAACAGCAGGCACAGGCCGTGGAGGCGCGCGCTACGGCGCAGGGTGTGGCCACCGCGCGGCGCGATGACGCAGACATGAAACGGCGCATCCAGAGTCTGGAGATGCAGCGGGAACGCGTGCTGAGCGAGCGGACTTCAAGCCCGCATCGGCGCAACGCGCTGGAACTCGCATTGGCGACGCTGGAGCGGGAGTTGGAGCAGTTGGGCTGGTCGGTGAAGCTATAGGAGCTGCCGTTGCAGAGGCAACGCTGATCTTTCTTGTCATCCTGAGCGAAGCGAAGGACCTATGTGTTTTCGGCACGGATTTCTTCGTCTGCCCGAAGAATACAAAGGTCCTTCGCTTTCGCTCAGGATGACGGCACATTTAGTTGGTCTGCTAATAAAGAGCTCTATGTGTTGCGAGCTCTATGTTTTGCGGCTGACGATATACGCGTTTGCCTGCGCGGTCGGCGTCATGACGATCGTCTGGATTTCGACGTGGGCGGGCTGGCTGGCGACCCAGACGATGGTTTCCGCGATGTCCTCGGGCGTGAGTGGATCGAGGCCGGCATAGACCTTTTGCGCTCGTTCCGCATCGCCGCGGAAGCGAATGTTGCTGAAGTCGGTCTCGACCATGCCCGGATCAATGGATGTAACACGGACGGATGTGCCGTTCAGGTCAATGCGCAGACCTTCGGTGATGGAGCGCTCGGCAGCCTTGGTAGCGCAATAGACGTGCCCGCCGGGGTAGACCAAATGACCGGCGATGGATCCAAGATTGATGACATGGCCCCGGCCGCGTTCCACCATACCCGGCACCACGGCACGTGTTACATAGAGCAGGCCTTTCACGTTGGTATCAATCATCTCTTCCCAGTTCTGGATGTCGTCCTCCCATAGCTTGGAAAGGCCGCGGCTGAGACCGGCGTTATTGACGAGGATGTCGATCGCGCGCCAGCCATCGGGGAGCGTATTCAGCGTTCCTTCGACCTCGTCGCGATTTTGTATATCGAGCTCGAAGCAGAAAAGATCGCCGGCACCCTTGTCGCGCAGCTCGGCTTCCATCTCCTGCAGTTTGTCGAGGCGTCGCGCACATAACAGCAGCCGCGCTCCGTGACCGGCAAAGACGCGGGCGGTTGCCGCACCGATGCCTGAGCTGGCACCTGTGACCAAAACGGTTTTGTTCCTGAGGATCTCAGACAAGGTCAATTTTCCTTCAGAGCTGGGGTTCCGTGGTGCCCAGGCACACTGGCTATGACCTCTCGGTCACAGCCAGTGTGCTGCTGGTTGGGATGGTGCGGCCTTCTACTGCTGTGCGGCTCCTCCGGCAGCGGCGGGGCTGGTTGTGGTTTCGACGCCGATGGCCTGGCCGGAGACGACCAGTTCGACGCGGCGGTTTTGCGCCTTACCGGCAGCGGTTCCATTATCAGCAACGAAGTTCGTGGCTCCATAACCCGCCGCGGTGATGTTGCTTTGCGGCACGCCGTTATTCACCATGAAGTTCTGAACCGCACCGGCGCGGTTCTCGCTGAGCTTCTGGTTCGTGGAAGGCGAGCCGGTGGAATCTGTATACCCTTCCACCTGCACCTTAAGGCCCTGGTAGAGCTCGAGGATGGTGGCTACCTTGGCCAGCGACACCTGCGTGTTCTGTTTCAGGGTGTATTTGCCGGTGTCGAAGAGAACATCATTCAGGTTCACCACAAGACCGCGCGAGGTTTCTGTGGTTTGCAGAACTGCATTCAGCTGTGCCAGCAGTTTGGCGCGGAGGGCGGCCACGCTTTGCTGGGCGGCTTCGGCCTGGCGTTGCGAATCCGCAGCCTGCGCACGGGCGTTGGCGGCATCAGCATCCGCGCGCGCTTTGGCAGCTTCGGCCTGCGCACGCTGGGCAGCGGCGCGGTCAGCATCCGCCTGGGCCTGCGCAGCCTGCAATTGCGCCTGTGCTGCCTGTTGTTGCGAAGCGGCGGCTTGCTGCTGGGCGGCAACCTTGGCGTCCTGAGCCTGCTGCTGGCGCTCGTTGGCCTGCTTGCGCAGGGTGGTGATGCGGGCGTCTTCGGCGCGTTGCACGGCTTGGCGGGCGGCGGTGAACTCGAGCTTCACATCGCGGTGCTTGCTGTCCTGGATCTGCTGCGCGTTGGTGATGTCGGTGTTGACCTCGGCCATGATGTCCGGCGCATATTTGTCTGCTCCGGTATTCAAGGCGATGCGCTGAGCGTTGTAGGCCTCAAAGAGCGCCAGCGGCGTGTGCTCGCGGTCGGTGATGGGGGCGGGGTTGGATTTACGTCCGTCGGTGTTCGCATAAAGGCCGCGCGGCAGCAGGGAATAGTGGATGTTGACGGTCTGCAGGATGCCCTGGGTGTCCTGGCGGAAGACGTTCCGCAGCACAATGACATCGCTCGGGGTGGAGACGGCGTAGTAGGGCTCGGCGGTGACGATCATGCCGAAGGACTGGAAGTTTGAGGTCACTTCAAGCGAGGCCTTGTTGCCGGCGAGTTCCAGTTCCCCGAGGTTCTGCGGGCGGCCATCGGCGGAGATCGCCCAAAGCACATAGGTCAGGTACTCAGGACCGAAGCCGTTGGCAGGTGACATGCCTTCAAACTTTACGGAAATGTTGGTTTTGCCGGTCTTGGAATCGACCTTGGCTTCACCGTGCGCTTTGGGCATCAGGTCCGTGCCGTCGAAGCCGACGGTGGTGGCGCCGGAACGGTTGAGGTAGTTGACCGCATCGAGATCGCGCTGGACGACCTTGACGTGATAGACGAAGATGCCGTTCTGGGTGTCGGCGACGATATCGGCAGAGCGCGCACCAGGGGCAACCGCGGTCGGGTTGGCTTCCTGCGCTACAAGGTGCGGGGTCAGGGTGAAGCTCAGAAGAGCGGCCGGCAAAAGAGCCAGAGTCCGGGTACGTGCGTAAAACATTGTTTCTCCTTGCAGGCGTGTGGCGCGGAAGCGGTCACCTGCGGGCGCATCATCCATGCGCTTCAAGAGATCGGATGCCCTCGTTTTCGGAAAGTTGCCCTCTGTCCTGTCTACGGACAGCTGTGCGGACCCCACTTTTGTGCACGCTAATACCGCTTATAGGGCAGAAACTTACCTGACATGGTGATGCGGACGCGGTCGCCGGCCGGATTGGGTTCGCGCTCGATTTGCATGTTGAAGTCGATGGCACTCATGATGCCATCACCGAACTCCTCGTTGATGAGCTCCTTCCAGGTGAGGCCATAGTTCTGGACGAGCTCGTAGAAGCGATAGATGAGCGGGTCGGTGGGCGGCATGGTGACGCCTTCCCCGCGCAACGGGGGTGCAGAGAGCAGAGCGGCATCGGCAGGGTCGAGTTCGAGCAGGGTGACTGCTTTGCTGGCTTCTTCCGGTGTGAGCGGAAACTGCCCGAGCAGGGCGGCGGTGTAGATGATGGGCGAACTCGCGCCAAGGCTTTGGGCGATGGTTGTCCAGGTGAGGCCGAGGCGGCGTTTGGCAAGGAGGATGTGGGCGGTCAGTTCAGCGCGAGGACTCACAAGGGCAGGGTACACGGTGCTTCCCGCGTGGTGGTAAAAACAAGGCAATCTATCTGCATTTATCTGTAGGGCTGGTGTTTGCGACGACGGTACGTGGCCGCCAGACCCGAGTCAGTTGCTCCGACGGAGTAGAGACCAAAGCGGCTCTCCTCCCTCATCCCATGAATGGGATGTCGACGGGGTACGAAGCGCGTAGTGGAAAAGGCTGTGATTGATGCGGAAAATGTAAATTCCCCTTCAGGACTGACAACACAAAGCAGATCGGTCTGCAAGCCAGTCCGGCAGCAGCGGGCTTCATGCGCCTCCGGCCGAGATGACACTGCAGAGCGAAACGGAAGCCGCTTTAACGCACATAGGTGAATGTGCCGCAAAGGTTCGTTGTATTCGCCAAGACATCGGGCGTGAAGACAGGCATTTGTGGGCCTGAAAAGAAGGCCAACTGCATCGTGTGTCCGGACACATAGGTGGCGATCCACTGCGTTTCTTCGGACCCGCACAGCGTGTTGTGGTGGAGAAAGGTCTTGGCTGCGGGGATGCTGGTCCGGTACAGATTGCCGGTGCCGGCGATCGCGCCTTCGACCGGAAAGGCCGCGGTGATTTCTGCCGGCTGTAAGTCGTGAATCTGCGCCACAGTGAAGGCGGAAAAGTTGATGGCAATCTTCTGGCCCGCGAAGGTGATATCGCCGGTGATGCCTTTGGCTGTCTTGCTGGCAGCGCGCCAATTGCCTTTGTCCTGGGCTGCCGTAGCCTGTGCAATGGTGCTGCCTAAGGCTATGGCCAGGAGTGCCGTCATTCGGTTCATGGTTTGAGGATGACATCTCCATCACACGGCGGGCAACTACGAAGACCTTCGTTACTCTTTGTACACGGCGTTGTCTGGCTCTGTCGCCATGAGCTTCTTGAAGTCGGCAAGCGCTACATCGTAGTGCCCGGCTTGACAAGCGGCGCGCGCCTCGGCAGAGGCGTCTGGCGTAGAAATGGCCTGGGCGAATCCCGAACATACCGGGGAAAGAGCGATGGCGAGGATACAGGTCTTGAACACATAACCTCGCTTGTCGACTGTGGATCGTGGTGCTCCAAGATTATTGGCCGAGGATGGCCGTGCCGGCCAGCTCCATCGAGTGTGCAATGCGATCTCGCCACTCGGCGGGGCCGGTGGTGTGGACGCTGGTGCCGTGGGTGTCGACGGCGACAGTCACAGGCATGTCGACGACCTCGAACTCGTAGATGGCCTCCATGCCGAGGTCTTCGAAGGCGAGCAGACGAGAATGCTTGATGGCTTTCGAGACGAGGTAGGCCGCGCCGCCGATGGCGATCAGGTAGACGGCTTGGTTGTCGCGGATGGCATCGATGGCCGCTACGCCGCGCTCAGCCTTGCCGACCATGCCAAGCAGGCCGGTTTGCTCGAGCATCTGCCGGGTGAACTTGTCCATGCGCGTAGCGGTGGTGGGGCCGGCGGGGCCGACGGCTTCGTCGCGCACGGCGTCCACGGGACCAACGTAGTAGATGAGCCGGTCGGTGAAGTCGACGGGGAGCTTCTCGCCGCGGCTGAGCATGTCGGTCATGCGCTTGTGCGCGGCGTCGCGGCCGGTGAGCAGTTTGCCGTTCAGCAGCAGCACGTCGCCGGGAGCCCAGGTCGCGATCTCGGCGCGGGTGAGCGTGTCGAGATTCACGCGCCGGGCGCCGGAGGCGAGCGGATCGTAGGTGAGTTTCGGCCAGCTTTCGAGGCTCGGTGGATCGAGGTAGACCGGACCGGAGCCGTCGAGCACAAAGTGGGCGTGACGGGTGGCGGCGCAGTTGGGGATCATGGCGACGGGCAGGTTGGCGGCGTGTGTGGGCCAGTCGAGGATCTTGACGTCGAGCACGGTAGTAAGGCCGCCGAGGCCCTGCGCGCCGATGCCGAGCGCGTTGATTCCGTCGTAGATGGCTACACGCATTTTTTCGAGGTTGGTATGGGGTCCGCGGGCCTTCAACTCCTGCATGTCGATTGGGTCCATGAGCGACTGCTTGGCGAGAAGCATTGCCTTTTCGGCGGTGCCGCCGACGCCGATGCCGAGCATGCCGGGCGGGCACCAGCCGGCGCCCATCGTGGGCACGGTGTTCAGCACCCAATCGACGACCGAATCCGATGGGTTGAGCATGACAAACTTCGATTTGGCTTCCGAGCCGCCGCCCTTGGCTGCTACCGTGATCTCCATGGTTTGGCCGGGAACGAGCGCGACCTCGACGACACAGGGCGTGTTGTCTTTCGTGTTCTTGCGGCTGAAGGCGGGGTCGGCAAGGATGCTGCCACGGAGCTTGTTGTCAGGGTCGAGCCAGGCCTCGCGGACACCCCCGTCGCAGATGCCTTGCAGGCTCATCGTTGCCGGCGAGTTGCCCTTCGCGATGCGGCACTCCATGCCGAACTTGATGAACACGGTGACGATGCCGGTGTCCTGGCAGATGGGACGGTGGCCCTCGGCGCACAGGCGCGAGTTGACCAGGATCTGCTTCATGGCGTCTTTGGCTGCAGGCGACTGCTCGAGCTCATAGGCGCGGGCAAGGTTCGTGATGTAATCGACCGGATGGTAGAAGCTGATGTACTGCAGCGCGGCGCGCAGACTTTCGATGATGTCGTTTTGTTGGATCGTGATCATGGTTTTGGGGTAAGGCCCCAAGCTCATTTTACCTGCCGTATTGAGGCCCAGAGTGCTACGAGCGTACCTTCTTGGGGCTGTTCTCGAGCGATCCGAAGAGCTCCTGCAAAGATAGACGGACAGGTGTTCCGCTTATCGGAAGCTCGCCTGTGCGATAGGTGATCGTGGCATCGTCACTGCGCAAGGCATGTAACGCGCGATCTGCCGGATCGAGAATCCAGACCTCAGGCACGCCCATGCGAAGGTAATCGAGGCAGTGCTGCCGGAGCCGCGCGTAGCGGTCCTCGGGCGAGGGCACCTCGATGCAAAGCAGGGGAGGAATGGTGATGATCTGCTCCAGCTGATCGGGACGGACAAGACAGGTGTCTGGAACCCGGAAGCGCGTGGGGGTTATTTGCATGCGTGTTTCCTGGACGACAAAGAAGCTGCCTTGCGCTTCAAACCTGTGCAGCGCGAGAAGTAAGGCACGCTGTACGAGGTAGTGGTCCAGCTCCCCCACGTTTCTGTCCTCCAGAACACCGTCGACGTAATCCATGTCCGGCTCGTAAATGGAATGAAGATACTCGTACACGGATACAGAGTGGGGCAATGCTGCGGCAGCCATGCGTTACACCTCCGGCGTGGGTAGAGTATCAGGGCGGTTGGAGGTCACTCAAGATCGAGGATGCCGAAGACGGATGCGATGTCCACGGCGATCGGCGTACCTTCTATTTGCAGCACACCCCCGCGATGTGTGGTGAGGGTGCCATCCAAGCGCAAGATCAAAACCTCACGCTTGACGGGATCGAACACCCAGGCTTCGGGTACACCCATGCGGAAGTACTCCTCGCAACGTATGCGGATGCGGCTGAGACGGTCTTCCGGAGAAAGTATCTCGATACACAGGACCGGTGCTTCCGTGATGATGGGGGTACGCTTCCAGCTCGCTGGCATGATGGTGAGATCGGGCACGCGATAGCGGGTCGGTGAAACCTGAACGCGCTGTTCCACGACAGCTTTCACCTTCCATTCATTGCGATGGTTCCGAAACAAGGTGATGAGTTCGCTTTGCAGATCGGAATGATCGTACTCACCCAAGTTTCTTTCCTCCAGCACGCCATCAACGTAGTCCATGTCAGTCTCGTAGACCGAGTGGAGATACTCATCAACTGTGACGAAGTGTGGAGATGCTGCGGCAGCCATGATGGACAAACCTCCGATACACGCCAGCGTACACCGGTGGCCTTCGGGTGGAAAGATTACCGGTGGTCGTTCAGCGGCGGACCATTGCCGATCTGTACGGTGAATACCTGCATGGGGAACTGCAGCGCCAGCTGGCCGTTATTGAAGCTTGGCGTGCGATCCATCTGGGCGGCGGGCATCCAGAGGCGGCCGTCGGCGGTGATCCACATGGCGTCAACCCAGACTAGGCGCGGGTCTTGGATGAGGGTTTCCACCTTGCCTGCGGGTGAGACCTTCAGCACGGCGTTGTGTTGCGTGTCGGAGACGTAGACGTTTCCTTTCGCATCGATGGCCGTACCCCCGGCGGTGCCGTTGTGCACGAAGGGACGGACATGCTTGGCGCGTTCGCTGTCCGGCAGCCCGCCATCGTCGAGATACTGCGTTTCGATGGCCGACATGGGGCCGGAGCATGGCTGGTAGTAGAGCGTTTGGCCGTCGGGCGAAACCTCCAGCTGATCGGCGTGGAAGAAGATCGGCTTGCCTTCCGGTGAGCGGAGCTCGTGCCCTTCAGCGACAAGCGGCGTTCGTGCGGTCGCGGACGCCTGGTCCGTGAGGGCGCGGTACATGCGCCCGTCCGGCATGTGCAGCACAATCAACCCCGGCCAGCCCGCATCGGTCAAGTAGGCGTGGTCGCCATTGAAGCGCACGTCGTCCACGGCACTCTCCGGATGAACGGCTTTGTCGAAGTAAACCGTCTTCACCACCAGCCCCGTTTGGACGTTGATGCCGACCAGTTTGGGACCATGAGGAACGACAGGTTTGCCCAACTCCAGGCTGCCAAAATCGACGACCCACAGGGTGCCGTCCGGGCCGAAGCGGAGGGAGTTGGCGTGCACCCAGGCATGGGAGGCGTCTCCGCCCTCCTGCCAGCTATTCCAGGTCGTGTCGGGGTATGGCTGCAGTTGACCGCCGCGGTATTCGGCAATCTGCGGAACGTCCTGGCCCTTCTGCTTGGCAATCACCAGGAAGGTGCGGCCGTCGGGCGCGACGGCAACGCCGTTGGTGGTCGCGTTCGACAGCGAAATGATCGGCTTCAGGCTCTTCGCCGCGGTGCCTGTTGTGCCCTGCGTCATGCCCGGTGTACCCGTTGCGTTCTGCGGCGCTTGTGCAGGCGCTTGCAGAGGAAGCAGAGCGAGGGCAAGGAGCCATGCGACAGGCCAACAGAATGGGTGGCTTGACGGCTGTACGAATCTGCGTTGGTTCTCGTGGTCGGTCACCTGTTTCGTGCTCCTTTGTTCACCGATCAGTTCGCTCATCGTCGTAGGATGCGGCCCATACCGGAGCCGTATTTTCCTGCTTGGGCAAAAGGCGATGTGGCGCAGCGGAAAATCAGCATCAGAGTGGCTGAGGAGTAACACGCGTGGCGGGAAGCAGCACCATCGTCGACATCCGGGCGCTGCGCAAGGTGTACGGCGGCAAGCAGCCGGTGGCGGCGGTCGATGGAATCGACCTGCAGGTACAGGAGGGTGAGCTGTATGGCCTGCTTGGACCCAACGGCGCCGGCAAAACGACGACGATTTCCATTGCGACCACGCGCGCCGTGCCGACGGCGGGTCATGTGCGCATTGCAGGCATCGATGTGGTCGCGCATCCGGCGCAGGCCCGGCAGTACATCGGCGTGGTACCGCAGTACAACACGCTCGACCGTGCCTGCACGGTTGCCGAAAACATTCAGTTCCATTGCGTGTACTTTGGCATGAGCCGCTGCGAGGGCCGGGCGCGGACAGCCGAATTGCTGGAGCAGTTCCGGCTTACCGATCGCGCCAAGGCCTATCCGCAGCAGTTGAGCGGGGGGCTGGCGCAGCGTGTGCAGATCGCCCGCGCGATCGCGCACCGGCCGAAGGTGCTGTTTTTGGATGAGCCAAGCGCGGGGCTCGACCCGCAAAGCCGGCTGGCGATGTGGGAGGCGGTGCGCGGCTTGCGAACCGAAGGCATCACGGTCGTGCTGACCACGCACTACATGGAAGAGGCAGACGGTTTGTGCGACCGGCTGTCGATCATCGACCATGGACGGATTCTGGTGGAAGACACGCCGGCGGCGCTGAAAGCCACGGTGGGCGGCGACAAAATCTATGAATTACGCCTGGCAGACGGGAACACGGAGGCCCTGCGCGCGCGGTTGCAATCGTTGGAGGGGGTAACCGGGGTGGAGGACGTCGCCGGCGGCTTGCGGGTGCTGGCGCGCGGGCAGGATGGACTACTCGCGGCAGTGGTCAGCGTAGCAACCCAGTATGGCCTGCGCGATCTGTCCACGGCCGAGCCGAGCCTGGAAACGGTATTTATCCGGCTCACGGGAAGGGAACTGCGTGAATAAGGTATCTGCCGATCAACGAGCGAACTATCTGCGGGCTTTCGGCGGGTTGTTGCTGCGCGATTTTTATGTATTGCGGCGGGAGCTCGCGCCGTTTCTAGTGCGTGTGGTGATGAATCCGCTGTTGTTCCTGTTCGTGTTTACCTATGTCATGCCTCACATGACGGGGGCCGCTGCCGCCGCAAGCCCGGCTGCCCGGATGGCCGGCATGGGAGGCGGTGGCGGCTTCGGCACGGTGCTTCTACCTGGTTTGATGGCGGTGGCGATCATGTTTTCCGGCATCGCCGCCGTGGCATTGCCTTTGGCGCAGGAGTTCGGGATCACCCGTGAGATCGACGACCGCGTGATGTCGCCCTTGCCCATCGAAGGCGTTGCTCTCGAAAAGATCATGTTTTCCGCGATGCAAAGCATGCTGGCGGCGGCGGTTGTCTTTCCGCTGGCGTACTACATTCCATCGACGCCGGTCGAGGCCCATGTGTCGAGCTGGCCGTTTCTGCTGCTGGTGCTGCTGCTGGGAAGTCTCGTTGCGGGCGCACTCGGCCTGGTGATCGGCACCAGTGTGCAGCCCAAGCAGATTGGACTGATTTTCGGTGTGGTTGTCATTCCCATCACGTTTCTGGGCTGTGTGTATTACCCCTGGGCGGCGCTGGGACGCATCCGTTGGCTGCAGGGTGGTGTGCTGATCAATCCGATTGTGTACATCAGCGAAGGGCTCCGCGCGGCGCTCACGCCCGGGATGGGGCATATGCCCGATGCGATGATCCTGGGGATGTTGGTGTTCTTTTTGGCGCTGCTGACGTGGCTGGGTATGAAGGGGTTTCGGCGGCGGGTGGTCAGCTAAGGCGGCATGCGAACCGCTCACCGAGGGTTACTCAGCCGCAACCGTATATAACGGGGCAACTGGTTGCACTCTCTGCTTATTGCCGAGCTTTTCAGCGAGATCCGACGCAATCACCGCGCCGTGGAAGCGGCCGTTTTCGATGAACACCTCATTGGTGCGCTCTCCGGCGACGACCACACCGGCGACATAGATGCCGGGTACATTGGACTCCAGCGTGTCCGGCTTGAAGATGGGGCAGCGGGCGTTGTCGGGGTCGAGATGTACGCCGAGCGACTCGATAAAGGCGAAATCGGGATGGTATCCCGTGAGCGCGAAGACATACTCGTTCTTGATCACCTTTTCGCCCTCGGGGGTGGCCAGGGTGACGGTGTCTTCGGCGATGTCCGTGACGTAGGTGTTGAAATATCCCGTGATCTCGCTGTTTTTAATGCGGTTTTCAATGTCGGGCTTGATCCAGTACTTGATGTGGCGATGCAGCTCGGCGCCGCGGTGGACCAGCGTGACCCGGGCCCCATGCCGCCATAGGTCAAGTGCGGCGATAGCGGCGGAGTTTTTGCCCCCGATCACGAGCACATCCTGCGCGAAAAACGGGTGCGGCTCGTTGTAGTAATGCGCCACCTTGGGCAGGTTTTCCCCCGGAATGCCGAGGTGGTTCGGCAGATCGTAATACCCCGTTGAGACGATGATCTTCCGGGTGCGGTGGATGTGTTCGCGCTCGAAACGATCGACGGTGTGGACATGAAAATCGCCGTCAGCGCCGGTCACCTTGTCGACGCGTTCGTACTGGCGCACGTCGAGGCCGTAATGCTGGGCGACCTTGCGGTAGTATTCGAGCGCTTCACCGCGGGTGGGCTTCTGGTTCGGCGAGGAAAACGGCATGTTGCCGATCTCCAGCAGCTCCGGCGTGGTGAAGAAGGTCATGTGCGCCGGGTAGTGGAAGAGCGAGTTGGTCAGGCAGCCCTTGTCCACCAGAAGAACGTCAAGATCTTCATTCTGCGCATCAATGGCGCAGGCGAGGCCTGTGGGGCCAGCACCGATCACAAGAACGTCATGGAGTTGATCAGCCATAATGATTAGATTCTGAAAGAGCCATACAAGCACCATAGATTCGACATCGCTTTATACTTATGTTCAATTGAAGGCCGGAGATCCAGTATGCAGATCACCATTGATATTCCCGATCATGAATTGGCGCAATTGGAAACCCTCAGCAAAGCTCGTCACGTGTCGCAAGACGAGTTGGTGCGCTCAGCGGTTTCTGCATACGCGAAAGCTCATTGGGCTGAAGTCGTGCACGAAGGTTTTGGCCTGTGGGCGGACCGTTCAGTAGATGGACTTGAATACCAGGAGAAAATGAGGAGTGAGTGACAGACGCAGCTCTGCTGGACACCAACATCATCATTGATTTCCTTGCGGGTATTCCAGCGGCAGAACAGGTCGTCCTGAGGTATCCCGAAAGTGCGATCAGCGTAATTACCTGGATCGAGGTGTTAGCAGGGGAATCGCCCGATCACGAAGAATCTACCCGGCGTGTACTACGTACCTTTCCCCAGATCTCACTCTCTGGCAAGATCGCGAATGAAGCTGCGCAGGTGCGGCGCACGGCACGATTGAAGCTGCCGGACGCGATCATCCTCGCTACGGCGTATGTCGAAGGGCGAGTCCTTCTTACGAGAAATACAAAGGATTTCAGCCCTTCGAGCTCATCGGTGCGCTTTCCTTACAGAATCTGACAAGAGGTTCTGCACCAGAAGACCGCATCCTGCAGTCCCTTTGGGTGTCGACACTACACTACGCGTCGATATCCACCAGCTTGTGGCTGATAGCAAACAGTGCCAACTCCAATCGTGTCGAAACGCCGGTTTTATCGAAGATGTTGGACAGATGCCGCTTAACCGTTTCTTCGGAGATGGTGAACTGCTTGGCGATGTCTTTATTGGAGCAGCCTTCGACGATGCAGCTGACCACTTCGAGCTCGCGGGGGGTAAGGCCGTAGGTCTTGCGTTCGGGAACGGCGGCGGCCTTTTGCATCAGTTCATGGAGCGCGGTGAGCAGGTTGATTACGCGCCGGCCGCCGATCCAGTAATCGCCGTTGAGGACCGCGCGCAGGGATTCCCCGAGATCGCTGGCGACGGAATCCTTGAGCACGATGCCGCGCGCGCCGATCTGCAGCGCCTCGATGACCTGCTGTGTGGAGATGGTGCTGGTCAGCAGCAGGATTTTTACGCGGGGCGAGCGGCTCATGATGGCCCGCATGGCTTCCAAACCCGGCAAGCGCGGCATCGCCAGATCGAGTAGAAGGATGTCCGGTTCGAGCTCCAGGCTGAGCGTCACGGCCTGATCGCCATCTTCGGCTTCACCCACGACTTCGAAGCCGGGGTCGCTGGTGAGCATGTTCTTCACACCAAAGCGCACCACCGGGTGATCGTCAGCGACGACAATGCGGATAGCGCCCGAGCGATTCAGGACCGGCGCCGGACCGGGGGCGCTTGCGGTCAAAGGTTTCCGTGCAGTAGACATCATGGGGCTCTCCTGAAATGTGGAACGGGACTTAAGTAACCCTGACAGCTCTTAGGTAACTTGAAACTTTGCGTCCAGCATACGCTGGAGGCGAAGACAAGCTGGCTGAAAATCGGCAAGCATCGATGTGTTGAGGGTGATTCCCCCTTCGAGGACGGTCGCGAGCTCCTGCAGTTCCCATGCGCCGACCATGCCGCACAGGCCCTTGATCGAGTGCGCTTCGCGTTGTACCGCGGCAAAGTCGTTGACAAGGATGAATCGCTCCATGCGGGCGTGGCGACTGGCGATGTCGTCGAGGGTAAGGGTGTACAGTTCCCGGAGTTGTCCCGGCTGAAACTTGGAAGCCATGGCGGAGAAAATAGCCTCATCCAGCGGGGAGGTCCTCGCATCACGCGTACTGGCAGCTCGGGAGGTGGCGGGTGCTTCGTGCGGTTGATCAGACAGGTTCGTTTCATCGGAAAACGTGCCCGGCGTGTCGGCTCTACCGGCAGTTTGCCGTGCATGTTTCGCGGCGCTAATGGCTTCATCGAGGCGGGGGGTTGCGAACGGTTTGGCGACGAAAGCATCCAGCGAGTGCAGCACGGCCTCGGAAGGCCGGCTGCCGCTCATACCGACCAACAAGGTATCGGGCGAAATGGCGTTGCGCAGCGCGGTGACGAGCGCCGCGCCTTCAAGGCCGGGCATTTGCAGGTCTGTGAGCACCACCTCAGGGCCGGAAACTTCTCCGAGCAGCGCCAAGGCCTCCTCTCCCGAGGCAGCGATGTTCACTGCATCGCCTTGCAAGGTGAGCAGCGCAAAAAGCAGCTCGCGCATGACCTCATCGTCGTCGATCACCAGGACGGCTCTGCCTCTCGATGCACCGGTGTTCATAACCCCTCTTTTCGCCTCCGAGCGCCGCAGGCTCTTCGGCACCTTCTGCCCTGCTCGTGGTCACGCACCACCTTTCGTATGTTCACAGGGCAGATTGCCAGCGTACAGTGTCCCCATGTCCCGGTGCACGGAAAGTCTGGGAGTCCGAGAACATCACGTGTTCGCAGTGTGTCTGGACGGTACCCTCCTGGCTATCCCCCGTAAGCGGGATTGCCAGGGGTGAAAGGTCACGTGGCGGTGTGGATGGCGCTTTGGTGGCAAAGCGCGCTCGTGGTTCGCCTGGGTGCCCCCGCCGAGCCGGAACACCTGTTCTTCGAACGAAACATCACGGTTTCCGCGGCAATCCCGAATACCGCAAACCCAAAGAGCGCAATGCCAGAGATCGCCATCCCAGGACTGGCCTGTGTGACGCTCGATGCGGAAACATTGGCGCACACAGCGTCACCAGCGCACACGGACCTACGTGTCTTTGCCGTTCCTGTCCCAGGAACAACTGCCACGGGAACGGCTGTCGCGGGAACGGCTGTCGCGGGGGGAACGGAAGTACCCTACTTTCTTACCGAAAGTGGGCCGGAACCGGTCGGGGATGCGCAGGCTGTCGTGGAAAATCTGACTCGGCGCGGCGATACTCTGCACTTCAATCTACGTATGCCGGCCCGGCCCTATTCCGAAGTGCGCCTGCTGCTGCGTGGGCATGATTTCGTCGGGTCAGTGCGGGTTTCAGGCGTCGAGCGCGGGAAGACCGTGTCGTTGGGGAGCTTCGCGATCTTCGATCTGCAACGGTCCGGCCTGGGACAGTGGACCGTTCTGCCGCTGGCCGAAACAGAAACGCCGGTGCTGCATGTGGATCTGAACCTCCGGACCCCGGGCGGTGTCCCCGTTCGTGACCCGCCCTTGGCGCTTGTCGCGGGCGCAGCCGTGCCGCCCAGCCGGGAACGGCAGACCCTGTTTACGGCCGTGGCTTCAATCCATGCCGTGCGCCAGGAAGGGAGCACTTCCGTGGCGGTGCTGCGGGTGCCGGCGCACGTACCGATTGAGCAGGTGCGTTTCGAGATGACCCCTGGGTACTCGGGTAACTTCGCGCGACGGGTCACACTGCGGGCACGGCCGGCCGGCGACCCTTTTGCTGAGACCGAGATCCTGGAGGCGGGGGTGCTGCAGACCGTTCACCTGCCCTCGGGCGACCCCGGAGTCAATTCGATCCACGTGGAAGAGAACCGGTTGGAGGCCACGTTAGGGGCAACCTTGGCCGGCCCGGCCGAGGTGCGGGTGGAGGTGCAGAACGACGGCCTGCCTCCGTTGCCCATCCGCGAGGTCAGCCTGGCGATGCGAGAACGCAGGCTGTGCTTTGCGGCGATCCCCACGGCACGCTACACGCTGCGCTACGGCGATCCTGCACTGCAGGCGCCGTTCTACGTCGATCTGCCCGCCGTGACGGAAACCCAGCCCCCCATGACGGCCACCTTGGGGCCGCAGCGCCGTAATCCGGTGTGGGTGGCGCGCGGGGATCATCGACCTTTTTTCGATCGGCACCCTGAAGTTTTCTGGGTTTTGGTCCTGCTTTGCGGCGGCATGATGGGCGGAACGGCGCTGCAGTTCGTCCAACAGAGGGAAGGTGGGTTCCGGGCTTGAGAGGGTGTGTGGGAGTGGCGCTGTCGAGCCTTGTGAGCTTCGTGTGCCTCGGTGTTGCCAGAGAAGGTTCCACTGCGGCGCTTCCGGGCGCGCCGCAGATTAGCGGAGCCCCTACGGGCGTGCTCCGGCAAGGCCGTGAGTTGCTGCAAGCCAAGCACTTTGCCGAAGCGCGGCAGGTGTTCCGGACGTACCTGGGGGCGCATCCGGCCGACGTGCAGGCAGAACTAGGGCTTGGCGATGCGGAACTCGGTCTACGGCAGTTTGAGGCGGCCGAGGCGACCTATCGCCTGGTCACGGCGGGACAGCCGGAACTTTGGCAGGCGCACAAAAATCTCGTCATCGTGGAAGCGGCGCTGGAGCGCTGGGAAGACTTTGACCGCGAGCGGGCGGTGCTGCGGCTGGCACGTGAGCGTGGCGCGCCGGGCATCAGCCCGCATGAGAGCGACGTGATCGACCGTTTCGATGTGTGGGGCGAGCGCTGGGTCGTGCGGGCGTACTTCGAGCCCCTGGGCCGGTCGCAGGCGCTTTACAATTTCGAACGATTTTCAGAGGAAGGTCGCGTGGAGGCATTCCTTTCGTTCGAAGACGCTGCCGCTGCGCAGGCAGCCCTGACGCCGGAGGATGTGCGGGTCGGCCCTGCGTTGGTCCAGCCCGAGACGGCTTCGACGAGAACGCTTGCCTTGAACTGGTACACCCATACGGCGCACGGCACAATACGGACGTACCCGGCGGCGGGAGGACCCACGTCGAACCCCAGCTATGAGCGGGTACGGGCCGACGCGCTCCGCTGGCTGCGTTCGCGGCCGGCTAGCATGCGTGTCAGGGAGCGGTAGCATGCTGCCCGCGTGCGTACGTTTAACACCCGTCATCCTGACCCTGAGCTTGTCGAGGGAGGACCTTAGTCTTCCTTGGAGGTGCTGATTGGGTTAGGGCAGAATACAGAGGTCCTTTGCTGCGCTCAGGATGACAGCGCAAGACATCATTGACAAACAAAACAGCGGATACTGCAAGAAGCAGCACCCGCTGTCCACAAGCCTCGGTCAACACAGGAGCGGGGACGCGGGGGCCGCCGCTCCTGTGTTGACAACCGAGCCAGGGCTAGTTGGGCATCAGCACTGTATCAATGACATGGACGACCCCGTTGGATTGGTATACATCCGCGGTCGTGACCATGGCTGTGCCACCCTTGGCGTCGGTGATCTTGATCATGCCGCTATCCACCGAAAGCGTGAGCGGCTCGCCCTGCACGGTCTTCATCTGATAGGAGCCGTGAGCCTTTTTGATCTCATGCATCAACTTCTTGGCGTCGAAGGTGCCGGCCACCACATGGTAGGTAAGTATCTTGGTGAGCTGGTCCTTGTTGTCGGGCTGGGTGAGTGTGTCGACGGTACCGGCGGGCAGCTTCGCAAACGCGTCATTGGTAGGCGCGAAGACCGTAAACGGGCCGGGGCTGTTCAAAGTGTCGACCAGACCGGCAGCTTTCACGGCGGCGACCAGGGTGGTAAGGTTCGGAGCCGCGGACGCGTTGGCCGCAATGGTTTTGTTCGCAAACATGGGAGCGCCGCCAACCGGCGGATCGGATTTTTGCGCCGTAGCACCAAGGGAGGTGATGGCCATCGCAGTTCCGGCCAGCAAGGAAAGCATTGTCTTCTTCATAAAGCGAAATTCCTTTCGTTTGCGAGCCAAACTCTTCTTCACCGTCTCTTGCCCGCTCTCAAGACGCACCTCATGCTTACGCAAAGGGCGGAAGAGTGGATTGCTTCTCATGAAGAGCTGAGCGAAATGACAGGGCAAGGCGATACGGGGAGGAGGTGAATCCGGATCGTCAGCCCGAGACGCGTTGACAAAGCCCGGGCTGCGCCGTCAACTGGGGAGGGCATGGCTGTCGTCAACCCATCCCGGACTGCCGGCAGCGCGGAAGGCGTGAATGCCCTCATCGTCGCCGCCGAGCGGGCTGCTGCCTGCACGCCGGCCGAAAAGCGTGGGCTACTGTTGTTGGGGCTGTTCAAGTTCTCCAAAGCGCTTTTTTTTACGGCAATTGGCTTCGGCGCGCTGCACCTGGTCCATCGCAACCTGGGCCAGCTCGTCATGCAGCTGGTTGAGGCGCTGCCGATCGATCCGGAAGGCCGCGTCGTCAGCATGGTGATGGACAAAGCCGACCTGATCGACGGACACGACCTTCGCCGCATCGGTGCCGGGGCCTTCATCTACGCCACGCTTTGCCTCATCGAGGGGTATGGCCTGGTGCTGCGCAAATCCTGGGGCGAGTACTTCACGGTGATCCTCACCATGCTGGGCCTCCCGCTGGAGCTTTTTGAGCTGGTGCATCGTGCCACCTGGTTCAAGGCCGGGGCATTAGCCGCAAATTTGGCGATTCTGTGGTATCTGCTTTGGATCCTGAAGCGCCGGCAGCGCCTGGAACTGGCCCAGCGTCTCAGCTTGTAGGCTTTTTCGCCTTTTGTTCGTGACACTAAGGGGGTATAACCCTCTGGTACGCAAGGGCAGGAATCAGGAAAGATAACCCCCAGCGCTAGTATTTGCACTTCTGTAGCGCACAATAAGACGAGATTTCCACATCACGATCTTGAAAAGGGTGTGGGTTGCGTCCTTTAGGGCTCGACATCTGGAAAGGAATGAAGCATCCTTGGTTCACGCGGTGGTCAAAAGTGGTGAAAAGAGGACAAAAAGGGAGCTCAAGGGGACGCAAGAGCGACAAAGCCCCTGAGTCCGGGTCCGGAGCCACCAAAGCCCTCCGGCTCAATGCCAAGAGGACAAGATGAAACTTCGTGGCAGCCAGATCACCCGCGTGGATGAGAAAGGCCGGTTGAAGGTTCCTGCCGAATACAAACGGCAGCTGGAGGAAGAGGGTGTTGAGGAATTTTTCATCACCAGCAAGGACGGCGAACGCGCCGAGGTGTACCCGATGGCGGAGTGGGAGCGGATTGAAGCGGCACTGGAGAAGATCCCTTCCATGAACGTGGCGAAACGCAAGTTTTTGGACGTTACGAACTACTACGGCCAAGTAGCAACCTTTGACGCACAGGGCCGCTTGCTGATTCCGCAAACGCTGCGGGAGGCGGCCAAACTGACCGGGGATGTGGCCGTGATGGGCCAGCGCAACATGCTGGTGGTGGTGAATGACGAACGGATCAGGGTTGGGTTTGAGCACAATCCGCTGAGCGACGCCGAGTTCGATGAGTTGGCGGCGGCGGGAGTTTAGGAAGGGAAGTCCCCCAGGGGACGCATGTGTGGAAGAGCGATGGATGGAATGGCTCGACCAGGACATGTTCCGGTTCTTCTTGAAGAAAGTTTGGACCTTTTACAGGTGCGGCGCGGGGGCGTGTATGCCGATGCGACGCTGGGATTGGGCGGACATTCGGCCGCGATTGCACAGAGGCTGGGGAGCACGGGAACGCTGATCGCGTTTGATCGCGACCCGGAGGCGATGTCGGGCGCGCAGGAAAGATTGTCTGCCCTGGCCGAGGAGTTGGGGCCGGCGATGCCGACGGTGCGGTATGTGAGCCGCGCGTTTTCGGCCATCGCCGAGGAAGTGTCGCCCGGGAGCCTTGATGGGCTGCTTGCCGATTTTGGCGTGAGCAGCTTGCAGCTCGACCGCCCGCACCGTGGATTTAGTTTTCGGGCCGATGGGCCGCTGGACATGCGGATGGATCCGCGCGGCGGCGACACGGCCGAACAGGTGGTAAATCAGGCAGACGAGGAAGATCTCGCGAACCTGATTTACGAATTCGGAGAGGAAAGGAGGTCGCGGAGAATCGCCAGAGCCA
>CAXSZS010000009.1:99425-113499 GCA_964242495.1 uncultured Acidobacteriaceae bacterium | reverse complement strand
TCGGCGGCCTCGTCCAGATCCCCTGCATCGAGCGCAACGGCATGGGCGCCGTCAAAGCCGTCAACGCCGCCCGCCTCGCGATGAACGATCCCGGCAGCCACAAAATCTCCCTCGACCAGGTCATCGAAACCATGTACCGCACCGGCCTCGACATGCAATCCCGCTACAAAGAAACCTCCCTGGCCGGCCTCGCCCTCAACATCATCGAGTGCTGAGGAGAATCGCACTCCTATCGCTGACACCGGCGCACCTGCAGGACTTTCCGTTCGAGTGAGCCAGTGACCCTGCCACAAGCTAGCTTTAGCTCAAATTGAGCAACTGAAACTCCCCCTCGTACCCTTCCATCTCCTCTTCGCTTTCCATGGGCCCTCTCTGAAGCTGCATCAATCCGAAGTGCATGAAGACCCCTACGGCGAGAACCGGCACAAGGAGCCAAGGCTCTGCCTCCAAACGCAGTTCCGCAGCCACGACCCCGAAAAGAAATGGAGTCAGCACACCCACGTAAAGCGTCAGAGCCAATACGAAATTCGACCTACCCGGCAATCTTGGCTGGGTAAGTGGAACGGAGCGTGCATGGAAAAAGGAATCAGTGAGAAGCGTGACGAGGCAACCGCCAACGAGAGCTTGCACTGTAAGCTGTCGAAGGTTCCAGCCAAGCAACATAAGAACGAAGAAGCAGCCAAGTAGCAGAAGAGTTGCCGTGAGCAGGGACCAGCGCTTTCCAGCGGACGCCAGATCTCGCGGGTCCACGCCGCTGACACGAAAGACCCAGCGAGCCGTCAGCTGTACCGGAAAGGCAAATGCCGTGCGGAGACCGGCAATACTCCAAAAACATAGGAGCGGGAAAACAGCATGAAGGCCGTATGGCGAAAGCTTCGCCGCGATCAAACGATCGTTTCCTTGAAGCACCACACCGCAAGCTAACGCAAACGCCAGACCTGCGCCGCTGTACATAGACAGGTACACCTGATAACGAGCATTCCGTCGCAGGGTCTGAGCGATGAAGAAAAGCATGGCTCTTTGTTGAGGTCTCCTTGCGCCTAAAAATTGCACATATCTCCTTCGTCGAGCAGGTCCACTTTGACTGGCTCCTCCCTCAAGGGACGCACGACTCATCCTGAGCCACGCCCTCTGATAGGACACCAGCACAAGGACCGCAGCGAACAGCGTGGACCAAAATGCCCACGGAGTCAGCTCCGCAGCGAAAGGCGGCGCAGCGGCCCCATACAGCGCATGGTTATATACCGCGAGAAACCAGAGCGGCGGGAACCAGCGCGCGAGTTCTGGCTTAAGCAGAAGCACGTGAAGCGAATGCGCGTACCTCGCATATTGAATGACGAGCAGAACGAAATACGCCGTCATTACCGTTTGTATCACCGGCGTCAGCACGCGAAAGAGCCTGTCACTGACAAGACAACGAAGCGCGGCACCAAGGCCCAGCAGAGCCATGGCAATAAACAATCCCGCCAGAGTCACGGCAAGCACATGAGCGGCGATCTGCCGGAAAAACGCATCTTTGCAAATCGCCGGGTACACCACCGCCCCGAACAAGCTCGATCCCACCAGAAAAAGACCGATAAAGCAGCAAAGGGCCGTCGCCTTGCTCACCATGAGCAGTCTTGTGCGGAGGGGCAGGGGTGTCAGTACCAGGAAATCGGCACGATCCGGAAAGAGCATCTCCCATTCAAAGATCGTTACCGCACCGATCACAACGAAGCACAGCAGCACGAAGAAGTACTGATCTTCGACTCGACCCCACATATCCCGCTTCGGGTATTCATTTTGAAGAAAAAAGGCCACCAGAAGACTTGGGGCAGCCACAATCGCAAGGGCTCGCACGACCGTCGTGGTTGTGTCTCCATCCACCTGAAGGGTGTCGTTGTCGAAAAATCTACGGAAGAAATGCTTCAGCAAAACCCCAAAGAGACCCTCCCGATCAGGCATGCTGCACCTTCATGGCCTGCACTAGGTCGCTCGCAATCCGCTCCGTATCGGCTTGTCGTACAAGTTGTGCGAAAACCGACTCCAGGTCTGGCAGGTGCATCAGTTGCGTCAGTTCCTGTGGACGGGCGTCCGCAACCACCCTGCCCCTGGACAGAATGATGACCCGTTGACATACCCGCTCGACTACCTCCAGAACATGAGAAATATACAGAACAGCCTTCCCCTCTTTTGCCAGCAGTAAAAGGAGGTCTTTGAACAGCCGGGCAGACACTACATCAAGTCCAGAGAGGGGCTCATCGAACACAATAAGCTGCGGATCATGCAACAGTGCGGAAGCAATCAGTACACGCTGCTTCATGCCCTTGGAATATTCCGAAAGGGCCGAATACTGAGCTGCTTCAAGCGACAGGAGTTGCAACAGGGTCCTTGCTTTGTGTTCCACCGTTCTCTCTGACATCCCCCGTAGACGGCCCGTCAACTGCAAGTACTCCAGGCCGGAAAGGTGCGTGTAAACCTGAGCCTCCTCAGGCACATACCCAAGCTGGGAGCGATATGCAGATAGATCCTGATGAATGTCCTGACCGTTGAAGAAAACTTTGCCTCTTGTCGGCCGGATCATCCCGATAACCATCTTGACCGTCGTCGATTTGCCTGACCCGTTCGGGCCCAAATAACCGAGAACCTCGCCTCGATCAAGCGTGAAGCTGACATCCTCAACGGCAGGAATACTGCGATAGCTTTTCGAAACGTTGCGAAGTTCGAGCATGTCCACCCCTATGTAACGTACTACTTAATGGTAGCCTACTACATAGGCGATGGCAGTTCCCCGTCTCTCCCACAGTGCGGCGCTGATCCTAAAGGCTCTAAGCCTTGGCTATTGCTACGGTCTTGACGTGATGGACGTCACCGGGCTTGCAAGTGGCACGGTGTACCCGGCCCTTCGGCGTCTAGAACGGGACGCGTATGTCGAATCGAAGTGGGAGTCAGAGGCGCACGCAACTGCGGAGCAGCGCCCTGCAAGGCGATACTACGAGGTAACACCGGCGGGAAAAGCAGCAGCGCAGGCGGCGACTGAACGGTACCCTCTTCTTTCACGCCTTGTTGCGGAGAACCGATCGTGAGTTCATCCTCCTCGCCTGCACTCCCGCGAATCGATCGCCTTCTCCTGCGGTGGGTCGGGTACGTGGTACCTTCTGCTGACCGCGGGGAGTGGACCCGCTCCTGGCAAGCTGAGCTTTGGTGGCGACGGCACCCGGTAACGTCTGGAAAGCCTTCCGCATTTCTGACCGACTTATCCCTGGGACTTTGCCGTGATGCTTTATGGCTACGCCTTACAAATTGGGATCGCATACTCCGCGGCACCGCGGCGCTCTGCCTGCTCCTTCTCCTATCGTGCTGCTCCGGCGCAGGACTGCTTGCGCTCTGCCTGTACGACGGATGGCCCGGCTTCGACGGCAAAGTCAGCGCTCAATACATTTGGTTCTTGTGCTCAGCTCCCCTTGTCCTCTTTGTTACATTCTCGACCGCCACAAGGAGCCCGATAAATCTCGGTCACGACCGTTCTCCCTGGGGTGGGCTGAAGCGAAAATCGTTCTTGGTAGCAAAGCTTTCGTTGCTGTTCATTTTGGCCTACCTGCTCAGCATGGATCTATGCGCTCCACTCGCGTCTCGGTTCCCAAATACCGGCGATTCCCTTCAGGTGCTTCTGTTCGTGCTCATCTCCGTTTTGGGCTTACGCTGGGCATTCCAGGACCAGGATTTTCGTTGCAAAACCTGCCTTCGTTTGCTGAACGAACCTACTCGCATCGGCCGTCCCTCACATAATCTGCTGATTTGGAGCGGAACCGAACTGGTCTGCAGAGAGGGTCATGGTCTCCTAAACATTCCTGAGTTAGAAACAAGCTGGCATCAATCGAGCGAATGGCTGAGTGATGCGAAGGCGCTAGCTTCTTAGATAGCCACCCTGCGCTACCCTTAATCCACATGACGCGCCGCCGCTGGATCGCCGACACCTGGACCGACACCACCGCCTCGCTCACCGGCGATCAGGCCCTGCACCTTGCCCGCGTGCTCCGCGCCGCCCCCGGGCAGGTCTTCGATGTCCTTGCCGGCGGCTTCCTGCGCCGCGCCGAGGTCACGGAGGTTTCCGAGCAGGAGGTCGTCCTCGCGCTCGGCGAAGAGCTCGAAACCGAGGCCGCGCTGCCCGTTCATCTCCTGCTTGCGGTCATCAAGTTTGACCATTACGAGTGGGGCCTCGAGAAGGCCACTGAACTGGGCGCCGCGCGCCTCACTCCCGTGATCGCCCGCCGAACGGAAAAACATCTCTCGCAGGCGGCGTCCAAGCGCGTCGAGCGCTGGCGCAAAATCGTCCGTGAAGCCTCACAACAGTCCCGCCGCAGTGACCTGCCCGAGGTCGACAATCCTTTGCCCCTCAAGGCCGCCCTTGCACTGGTCACCGCGCCGCACAAGGTGCTGCTCGCCGAAACCGAGCAGGAAAACACCCTAGCCACCGCCCTCACCCACCGCCGTTACAACGACGGTCCCGATGCCGAGCGCAATCGAGAACTCGCCCTGGCCATCGGACCCGAAGGCGGCTGGGCCCCCGAAGAATTTGCGCTCTTCGCAGCCTACGGCTGGGACAAAGTCACCCTGGGCCCCCGCGTTCTGCGTGCGGAAACCGCCGCCATCGCCAGCCTGGCCATCTGCTCCGCCCTGCTCTGATCCAGAGCATTGCACATCACGTCCACGCCTTCGTTATCCTTGGATCAGGGTTATCGACACCTGCTCAAAGGAATGCCAATGCTACTCAACTTCAGGCACGAGGAATCTGCTTCCTAGTCGGCATGAATCAGAGCTTTCCACACATCACGAAGATAAGTCGTTTGTTCTGAAGACTTTACTTCCAAGTGCTTTGAATAGAAGACTTTGCGGATGTCGCGCAGCTAACGTTATCATTTAGAAGACTTTAGCTCTCAAGCAGGAGGGAGGGACACCCCACCCTCCTGAGAACTCCAGCCCTGCAGATTGCCTAGCTGAACATCTCCTTCACCTTATCGAACAACCCTCGCGACTGCGGCTCATTGTTCACGGACATCGTCTCTTCCAGCTCGCGCAGCAGCTCCTTCTGCCGTTTGGACAGCTTGCCTGGCGTTTCCACCCGCACCTCCACAATCAGATCGCCCTTTCCATGCGCGTTCAGGTGCGGAACGCCTTTGGCGCGCAGCCGAAACTCCTTGCCGCTCTGTGTTCCCTCCGGCACCTTGATCGATTCGCGCCCATCCAGTGTCTCGAGCTCGAGCTCCGTCCCCAGGGCCGCTTGCGGAAAGCTGATCGGCATCACGCAGTGCAGATCATCGCCGTCGCGTTCAAAGAAGGCATGCGCCTTCACCTCGAGCACAACATAGAGATCGCCGCCCGGGCCCCCGAAACGACCCGCATCCCCTTCCCCGCCGTACCGTATCCGCGTTTCGCTTTCAACGCCGGCAGGCACCTTCACCAGCAGCGTGTGCTCCTTCTGCACACGCGTGTCCCCGCCACAGGTCCGGCACGGATTGCGAATCACCTGGCCTGTGCCCGAGCACACAGGGCACGTACGAGCCACGGAAAAGAAGCCCTGCTGCGAACGAATCTGCCCACGACCGCTGCATTGCTGGCAGGTTTCCGGCTGCTTGCCGCCTTCCGAGCCTGCGCCATGGCAAACCTCGCACGTTTCCATGCGCTTCACCTTGATCTCGCGCTCCACCCCGAACACAGCCTCCTCAAAGCTGAGACTCATGTCGGCCTTGAGATCCCGGCCACGCTGCGCTCGCGAAGCGCGGCCACCCCGGCCCTGGCCGCCCATGTTGAACATCTCGCCAAACAGGTCGCCAAAGATATCCCCAAGATCGCCCTGCTGAAAGCCGCCGCCGGCAAAGGGACTGCCGCCGGCAAACGGATTCCCACCACCGCCGCCAACCGCCTGGTGCCCGAACCGGTCGTAAGCCGCGCGTTTGTCCGCGTCGCTCAACACCGCATACGCCTCAGAGCACTCTTTAAACTTCTCTTCAGCCTGAGGATTGTTCGGGTTGCGGTCGGGATGGTATTGCATCGCCAGCTTGCGATACGCGCCCTTGATCTCTACCTCGGTCGCCGTCCGCTCGACGCTTAAAACTTCGTAGTAGTCCCTTTTCATCGTCGCTGTCGCCATCGCCGCCTGTTCCGTCCCTTACCGTTCTGCTTCTCTATTGTTACTTCGGCGTTCCGTTTCAAAGGGATCGTCTACGCATCCCGCTGCGAGCTGTTTGTCGCAATCTTTACCAGCGCCGGCCGCAAGAGCTTGTCCCGCAGTTTATACCCACGGCGGATCTCCTCAATTACCTGATGATCCGGGTACTCCGGTGCCTCAACGCTGCCCAACGCTTCATGGACGTGCGGATCGAACTGGCTTCCTACAGCGTCCACCGCCTGCACATTCAAGCTGCGGAGTGCCTCATCCATCTGCTTTACAATCAGTTCCACACCGGCCCGCAGCTGCTCCACAGAACCCTGTGCCTTTAAGGCCAAAGCGAAATTGTCCATCACGCTTAAAAACGGCTCGATCGTGGCCTGGGTGGCGTAGTCGCGCGCATCCTGCCGTTCCTTGAACTCCCGTTTGCGCACGTTATCGAACTCCGCCTGCAGTCGTGCGAGACGTTCTTTGAGCGCATCCCGCTCACCGCGCGCTTGCTCTATCTCCGCGTGCGCCTGAGCGGACTCCAGCGAACTGCCCGCCGCCGCTTCCGTGCCGGCCTCCACCTCAGCCTGCGCTCCAGTATGTTCCTCCGCGACTATCGTTCCTTGTGCTTCCATGTCGTGGTCCTCCGTTGACCTCGTATCTTTTTCATTGTTGCCCATGCGCGCCCATCGCGCGAACCGATCCGCCAAACCCTCTTTTTCCTCGGTCATCGCCCTAGTCTCCCGATCTAGTCTCCCGATGGCGTCGCGGCCCTGAACCCGCGGCGTGGAACCGGATGGATCGGGCCAAGCTGTCCGCTTGTTCCCATCGATCTAACACGCCACACGCATGCTCACCCGCGTTTCCTATCCGTCCGTTTCGTTCAGATGAACCGAGCGCCTTCCACGACTCACGGCTTCAACCGCCACCCCGGCCCTCCAACACGCGATCGAAAAGACCCGCCACATAGCGTACCGCGCCCATCGTCGCCCCGTAATCCATACGCGTCGGCCCCAGTACCCCGACGGTTCCTCGGGTTTCGTCCGACAACCGCGCCGGTGCCGCAATGAGCACAAGCCCGGCCAGCTCCGGCGCCTGCTCCTCCAAGTCGAACACAACCCGTACATTCTCCTGCCGGGAGTCAATATACGCCGCCAGTAATGCGGCTACCCGTTGTTTCGCCTCAAGTGCGGCAAGCATCTGCCGCAAGCGCTCGCGTTCTTCCATCCCCCCGGCTAAATTACCCCCGAGCCCGATCAAATTGGCGACGCCTTCCACAAAGACAGTTTGCTCACGCTCCAAGCCCGCTGCATCCGCCGGAACAGCCCCGGTCCACAACCGCTCGGCTGCTTCCATCATGTGTTGGTAGGCGGTCCGTTCCCGTTCGATGCGCCGCAACAGCTCCGCACGGACACGTTCCAGGTGCCATCCTCGAAAGTGCTCGTTGAGAAAGTTCGCGGCTGCTTCCAGTTGGCTCGCCCCATGATCTTCCGCGACGGCCAGCACCCGATCCCGCACCGTTCCGCTCTTCCCCACAACCACGGCCAATACCCGGCGCTCCGCCAGGCGCGTAAAGTGGACATGCTCAAGCAGATCGCCCGCGCTCAACGCACCCACCGCTACACCCACACCGCTCGACAACGCCGCCAAGACACCTGAAGTTCGCGCCAGCAAGGCTTGTGTTCCATTGATCCCCCCCAATTGGCTATTGATCGACGCTTGTAGCGTTGCCGGGAGGCCCAAGCGTTCCGTACCGGGTCTACCCGGCGCTGCATCCAGACTGCGCACATACAACCGGAACGCCTGCGCCGAGGGCACACGGCCGGCAGACGTGTGTGGTTGCTCGAGCAGGCCCGCATCCGCCAACTCGGCCATTTCATTTCGCACCGTCGCCGAGCTCAGTAGTCCCTCACCCGCCAGCGCCTGCGCAGCCGCCCCTGAACTGACCGGCTCGCCCGTCGCGATATACCGCTCCACCACGGCCAGCAGGATCTGCTGCTGCCGTGCGGTGATGCGTCGTGCTGCTCCGTGCGGCTCCATCATGCGTGCGCTGCTCTCTGCGATCCTGTCCTCAAGTTCGAGTTCGTTAACTTCAGCTGATTTCCAGTAGATTTTCATCGGCAGCAGCGAGCTGGCGTGTCCGCTCCGCCACTTCGCGGGCCAACGCGGCAAATTCGCGCCCGCGCTGCGTTTCTTCTCCAGCCAATGCTGCCGGCAGACCCCGGTCGCCACCCTCACGCACCATCGGATCCATCTCCACCGAGCCCAGAAAGGCGAGACCGTATTGCCGCGCAGTCTGCTCCGTCGCACCGGCTCCGAACACATCGATGACCGTACCATCCGGCAACGTCATCTGGCTCATGTTCTCGACCAGCCCCAACACCTCTACATGCACCTGGTGGAACATCTCAAGCGCTTTACGCGCGTCTTCGAGCGCCACGCTGGAGCCGGTAGACACCACTACCGCGCCTGAAAGCGGCACAGTCTGCACCAGCGAAATCACTACATCGCCCGTGCCCGGCGGCAGATCCACCAGCAAAAAATCCAATGGACCCCAGGCGACCTGCTGCAGAAATTGCTTGATGATGCCATGGAGCATCGGCCCGCGCATCATCATTGGCTTATCGCCCGGAGACAACAGCCCGATCGACATAAACCGCACCCCATGCGCGGTGAGTGGCTCAATCATGTTTCCTTCAAGCACGCGAGGCTGGCGCGTCAGTCCCAGCATCGTGGGCACATTCGGCCCATAGATGTCCGCATCGATCAGACCGACCCGATAGCCAAGCTTTCCCAAGGCAATCGCCAGGTTCACGCTGACCGTGGTCTTGCCGACGCCGCCTTTGCCCGAACCGATGGCCACCACATGCGTAATCCCCGGCAGCGCCTGCGGCCCTTGCGGTACCCCTGCACCCATCTGTCCCATCGTTGTAACCCCCTGGCCCGCGATTACGCTTCCTGTTTGCTTCTGGCGCTTGTACTGTCGTTGCTACCCCTGAACAAACTTCCGCTAAAGAACTTTCCTCTTTAACCGACCGCTACAGGTTCCAAACGTGTCCCATCGCAGCACGCATCTCCTTCTTTCGCAGCGTTTCATCGGTACGCATGGCCCGGCGGTTGGCAGCATCTTCAAAACGGCGCCGCTGATGTGCCGTTTCGGGGAGCGCCGCCGGCACTTCAATCTTCTGGCCGGAAAGATCCACGGCCACATAGGTCAGGTACGCTGACGCGACATGGCGCATTCCCGTGCCGCCCAGCACATCTTCCACCATCGCTTTTACCCCTACCTCCATGGACGTCCGAAAGGCCCGGTTGACACTTGATCGCAGAATCAGCAGCTCGCCCACCTTTACGGGAGCCACAAAATCGAGATGATCCATGCTCGCCGTCACCGTGATCGACCGGGCGTGGCGACACGCCGCCACCGCACCTACCAGATCAATGAATTGCATCAATCGCCCGCCAAACAGATTGCCGATCGCGTTGGCATCGTTCGGAAAGATGATTTCGCTCCGCTCCGACTGCGATTCGGTGATCGTCCGTTGTTCTACCTTATCGGCCATTGCTTCAGTTTACTTCTCGCTGCCGGACAAAGTCTTTCTCGGGATGTCCCGTTTTAGCGTTCGTTCCCGAAATGGGAGTTACTTTCGTTTGAATTCGATTCGCTTTTCCGTTTCCTGCGCAACTTGGCGCCACCATCGTTGTCTCTTAGGTACAGAGTCTTTCAGAAGCGCGCCGCATGTGGGACGGACGCCTTCCACCGGGAGTGACCGCCGGCGCTTTGTGTCCCGTCGTTGGAGGAGCATCCGCTTTCTTTCTCATGGCTATCGATTCACCTTCTTTCCGTCCTTCCCGTTGGCTGGCCTGCTTACTTCTCAGCCTTTCCCTTCCCCTTTTGCAGGGTTGCGGTTTTCTCGGGTACGCGTTGCCTTCCGAGACCACCAACTTCCATGACCCGCTGTGGACGCCACTCGGCTCCGGAACCTACGGTGCGCAGGGAAGCAGCACACTCACTCCGGCAGTGAACTTCACGGAAGGCGGGATCGTCTTCGGCAAACAGATCAACCCCGTAAGCCTGCAACTCAGCTTCACCGCCACCATTCTGGCGCCCAACGCCTCCTTCGCCGACGGCTTCGCGGTTGTGCTGGGGGATCCGTCGCGCGGAGCGACCATCACCAGCCTTGGTGATGGCGGCAACAACATGGGAGCCCGCGGTATTCCGGGTATGGCCTTCGTCTTCGACGATTTCCAAAACCCGGGCGACCCCGCGACACCCTATTTCGGGATCACGCCAAGCGATACCGCGCTTTGGGAGCATCCTTGGCTGTTTACGAGTGGCCCGCTGCCGCCGCTTGCCTCGTCCGGCACCTCCGTTTCCCATGCGTACCTCTTTACCTTCGGACCTGGCCATTTGACCGTCACCATGGATGGCAACACGATCTTCGATGGAGCTGTTTCCCTGCCGGCCTCTGCGTATCTCTACTTCACCGGCAGCACCGGCCAGTATGACCAGCAGGTCACCATTAGCAACGTCACGGCAAACTACTCTCCAGCACCGTGACTCTCTGCGAACTTCAAATTCGCAGCCTCTGTAGGGCTGTAAGCGTACCCCATCTTGCACGCCTACGCCCTCGCGTAACAACGGCATCCAACGCACCATGGACAAGATCGCCGCCCTTACAGAAATCCTTGCGCAGAATCCAAGTGATAGTTTCGCTCGCTACGGTCTCGCGATGGCTCTCGCCGCCGAAAGCCGCACCGATGACGCCTTGCAGCAGTTCGCCACGATCACCGCGGAAAATCCCGATTACGTGCCCGCCTATCAGATGTCTGCGCAAACACTCCTGAAGACGGGCCGCACCGAAGCTGCCAAAGTTCGCTTGAGCGAGGGTCTTGCCGCCTGTCAACGCACCGGCAACACCCATGCTGCCGGTGAAATGCAAGCCATGCTGGATGACCTCGCCGATTGAGCAGGGGCGCGCACATAGGTCGATGTACGTCCCATTTTCACCCCTCGTGATGAATGAATCCCGCCACTTCGAAGGTTCCCGGCATCCTTTGCGTCCCATGGCAGGTAGCCGCAGCCCCTGCACCGGACCGGCCGCCACCCGCGTCTATACTTGACCTATGGCGACGTTGACCGCGCAAGCTCCCCCAAGCACCTCCCCCCAATCCCTTCCGCGGACTCTCGGCGAACTGCGCCAAAGCCAATACACCCCAGAGCGTGTCGGTCGCGGCGTGAAAGATGAGTTGCGCGACAATCTCATCACGCGTCTGCGCGCCATTGCACCCGGTGGCGCTGAGGAAGGCGAGTCGCTCTTTGCGGGCATCGTCGGCTACGACGATACGGTCGTTCCGCAGGTGATCAATGCCCTGCTTTCGCGGCACAACTTCATCCTGCTTGGGCTGCGCGGCCAAGCTAAAAGCCGCATCCTGCGTTCGCTTACAACCCTGCTCGACGCGCAAATTCCCTATGTCGCCGGCTCCGAGTTGCGTGACAATCCATACCAGCCGCTGAGCAAATTTGCCAAAGACCTCATCGCCGCGCAAGGCGACGACACGCCTATTGCCTGGCTTACTCCCAATGACCGCTACGTCGAAAAGCTCGCCACTCCGGATGTGACCGTAGCCGATTTGATCGGCGATGTGGATCCCATCAAGGCCGCTCGCTCCGGGCAGGAGCTCGGCTCCGAGCTCACCATGCACTATGGTTTGCTGCCACGCGCCAATCGTGGCATCTTCGCCGTCAATGAAATCCCAGATCTCGCCGGCAAAATTCAGGTAGCCCTGTTCAACATCATGCAGGAAGGCGATGTGCAAATTAAGGGATATCCGGTGCGCCTTGAACTCGACGTTGCCATCGTCTTTTCGGCCAATCCCGAGGACTACACGGCCCGCGGCAAGATTGTAACGCCGCTTAAGGACCGCATCGGCTCTGAGATTCGGACGCACTACCCCGAATCCATGGACGAGGCTATCGCGATCACCGAGCAGGAGGCCTGGACCGCGCGCGCGTACACCGATACTCCCAACCAGCCCGGGCCCACCATTGAGCGCATTCACATTCCGCACTACATTCGCCAGATCGTCGAAGGTGTTGCCTTCGCCGCGCGCGAAGACAAGAAGGTCGACAAGCGTTCCGGCGTCTCCCAACGCTTGCCCATCTCCACAATGGAACTCGTGGTGTCGAACGCCGAGCGTCGTGCCCTGCTCCATGGCGAGTCACTCGTCGTCCCGCGCGTCGGCGACATCATTGCAGCGCTTCCCGGCATCTCCGGCAAAATCGAACTCGAATACGAGGGCGAAATGCGTGGCTCGGATATCGTGATCCGCGAAATCATTCGCCAATCCGTCGCCAGCGTCTACGACAGCTACTTCGCCGACACCAACACGCAGCAAATTGAGCAATGGTTCAACCTGGGCGGCACCGTCGAGCTGAACGATAAGCAGCCGGCCGAAAAGGTCCTCGCGTCCATGAAGGAAATTCAAGGCCTCTTCGAGAAGCTCACACCGCTTAAGATCAACCAGTGGACCGAGATGGAGATCGCTGTCTCTGCCGCTGAATTCTTGCTCGAAGGGCTTACAGCTCATAAGCGCATCTCGCGCTCCGAAGCCCGCACCTTCTCCGCGGGCGAGAAAAAGCGTCGCAATGAAGATGCCGGCCAGCTCGCCGAGCGCATGCGCGACCGGGAACGCGAGTCTGCATCCAACCGCACACGCCGCGGCTTCAACTAGGTCCGTGTATTGTTTCCATTCGCGTCTTGACATAATGGCGTTCGAAAACTGAAGCATCCGCCAATAAATGAAGGGACATGCTAAACGCATGTCCCTTTATTTGTTTTAGAACTACTACTTCTTGGCGCCTTCGTGGTGTTCCTTCGGGTCTTCAACGCTCTTGTGCGGATGCTTTCCTGTGCCCTGCCCATTGGAATGCGATTCCGCCTTGTGAGTCTCCGTTTTATGAGACTCCGCTTTTTGGGGTTCAGCCTTGTGAGTTTCCGTCTTGTGCTCACCCTTCGTGGTAGCCGCTTCGTGATGCTCGAACGGCTCCGCCGCGCTCTTGTGGGGATGCTTGCCTGTACCCTGTCCGTCAGCCATGATGTTCTCCTTACGATCTGCGGAAGATTCCGCCAATCGATAAGAGCCCACGCGCTATCGCCGCCGTTGCTCTGGAAAACCCATTGCTTGCGCTTTCCGGCGCTCGCCAAGCTATCGCATTTGCGCCATCAACGGTGAATGAATCTACCGTTATGCTGGAAGTGTCATTCGGGAACGACATGATGTGCCTCCGGCGTACCCTTCCCCTCGTGATCATGGCTGGTAGCGTCATGCGCCTCTGTGCCCAGCAGACGCCCGTTTCCAACACCTCCAAGGCCGACGCCAGACTTGAAATTGTCTCCCCTGGTCTTTATCGAATTTCCGGCACAGATCCCAGTACCGGCATCCACTTTTTACGGCTGCTATTAACCGCAAATCCAGGCACAACCTCCACAGCCGTGGCCACAACGGAGTCACCGAGCGCTGCCGTTGCAGGACCAACGCTCACCGGGCAATGCACGCAAGACATGGGTGGCAGGTTGCGTTTTGAATTGTTTGCGAACTTCGGCGAGGTGATCGACACCGGGTTTTATCCGCCATGGCACAGCACAGGTCCTACAGACCTGTTCCCTCCGAACACAGCCAAAGTGATGGTCACCATGGCATTTCTGGGCTACACCAAGGTCAAACCATTTCGGCGGCAATTTGAAGAGGTTCTCGCACCTGGGCCTGGGCAATTGCGCTACACGCCACCCGGCAGCAGTTCTTCTAACCTGGAGTTTCCTGGCTGGTTCTTTCAATACCTGCGTGCGTTACCCACGCTGCGGCTCTCCGCGCGGGGGAAGACTGCGGACTTCTTCGTGACCGCGTGGTTAGCTCAGCTACGCCGCGAGCCGTTAT
>CAXSZS010000009.1:0-99325 GCA_964242495.1 uncultured Acidobacteriaceae bacterium | reverse complement strand
GCGCTGCGAGCGGCGCCTGAACGCGCGACAGCGCAGGGGTTGACCCAATGCGCTGCGAGCGGCGCCTGAACGCGCGACAGCGCAGGGGTTGACCCAATGCGCTGTCCGCACCCTTCTCCACAAGGCTTCGATGCTATTGGGCTGTGGAGTCCTTGACCTTCTGCTTGGTTTGCATTGCCTTATCTTTACTGTCCATCTTGGTTTCTTTGGCTTTGTCCTTGGCCGCGGTCGTTTTTTCGTGCTTGTCGCCCAGCAGCTTTTCCGTGCCTTCCTTGGTTTTGTCAAAACCTTTGACGGTGCCTTCTTTGGTCTTATCTACCGCCGTGGTGGTGCCTTCCTTGGTCTTAGCCACCGCCGTGTGTGTGCCACTTGCCGTCTTATGGGTCGCTGTATGCGCCGTCTTATCGGTCGCATGATAGGTCTTCTTGGTGCCTGTTTTTACTGCGTGACCTGTGTCGTCGGCGGCATTCTTCGTATCTGTCCCGGCGGCGTGAACGTCCTGCCCGGCACTCTGGGCGAAGCTGGCCGTGGGCGCCAGCAAACTGGACGCCAGCACGAGCGAGCCGAAAACAGTAGCGAGTTTAAGGTTTTTCATATACACCCCAGTTTGCGTTTCTGCCATGATAGTTGCAAGCCCTAATTTCAAAATCGTCGACGGTCGTGGCACTCTAGATAACCCTCAATGGATGGAAACGTCGCACCCGGCGTCTCCATCGCCGTTACACTCGTCACTACCACACGTTTTCCCTTCGAGGTTTCTCGTGCGCCCTGTCGCCGTCGCCTTCCTGTTTCTTGTGCCGTTGCTGCCCATCGGGGCAGCGTACGCGCAGCGCCCTGCCCCGCGTCCTTCGCTTGCCCAACCGGCCCTTTCGCCTGATGGCAAAGAGATCGCTTTCGTCTCCGGCTCCGACATCTGGACTGTGCCCGCCGGCGGCGGCGAAGCCCATCTGCTCGTCTCCGATCCCGCCGAAGAGTCCCGTCCGCTGTACTCGCCGGACGGCAAGCGGCTCGCCTTCATCTCCACCCGCACCGGCGGCGGCGACCTTTACGTGCTCACTCTGGAGACCGGCCAGCTGCAGCGCATCACCTTCTCCGATGCCGCCTCCAACCTCGATGCCTGGTCGCATGATGGCCAATGGCTCTATTTCTCGTCCTCGACCACCGACATCGCAGGCCAGGGCGACATCCTGCGCGTGCGCTCGACCGGCGGCACCCCGCTCGAGGTCTCGCACGAACGCTATCTAAATGAGTTCGAGTCCGCGCCCTCGCCCGACGGACAACAAATCGCACTCGTCGCCAAGGGCATCTCCAGCTCCCAATGGTGGCGGAACGGCCACGCCCACATCGATGAAACCGAGCTTTGGCTCAAACCCATCGCCGGGAACGGCGGCTACCGCAAACTGCTTGCCGGCGACGCGAAACACGCCTGGCCCATGTGGTCCGACGGCGGCAAACGCCTGCTTTTCATGTGCGACAAAAGCCCCGATGGCAGCCCCGGTCACGAAAACCTGTGGGAAGCCGACACAGCCACCGGCAACGCCAAGCAGCTCACGCACTTTAGCGGCGGTCGCCTGCTTTGGCCGACAATCTCCTACGACGGCAAGACGGTCGTCTTTGAGCGCGGCTTTTCCATCTGGCGCGCCGACACGCGCACCGGGAAAGCCGAGGAGGTGCCCATCACCCTGCGCGGCGTACCCTCCGGCCCCGGCGTCGTGCATGAGTCCGTTACCGCCTGGAACAATCTTGCCCTTTCACCCGACGGCCGCAAGCTCGCGGTTGCCGGCCATGGCGAAATCTTTGCGGCCGGCGCCAAAGAGGGTGGCGAAGCGCTGCGGCTTACCCACACCGATGCCGCCGAGTCGGAACCGCACTGGACCGCCGATTCGAACGAGGTGATCTACCGCTCTGAGCGTGACGGCGGCTCGCAGCTGTATGCCTATAGTTTCGTCACGAACGCGGAGCGTCCCATCACCCGCAGCGCTCATCCGGCCAAAGATATCGATCTCGTCCCAACACCCTCGCCGGACGGCAAATTGCTGGCTTTTCTGCGCAACCGCAAGGAACTGCACGTCCTCACCCTCGCGACGCTTGCCGACAAGGTCATCGCCACCGGGGAACTCGACGATACGGCATTGGCCTGGTCGCCCGATTCCCACTGGCTTGCCTATGTGCCCACCGGCACCAACGGCTTCACCAATCTGTGGGCGGTTCCCGCCGATGGCTCCGCGCCCGGCCGTGCGCTCACCTTCCTCGCCAACGGTCAGAACGCCTCCCACATCGCCTGGTCGCCTGACGGGAAATACCTTCTTTTCGATACCTCCCAGCGCGCCGAAACGCCGCAACTCGCGCGTGTCGACCTCATCCCGCACGTGCCGCTCTTTCGCGAAGACCAGTTTCGCGACCTTTTCCGCAAGCAAACGACCCCTGGCTCGCCGGATACACCCGACAACCCCGGTGAACGTAACCGCGTGAACCCGAATGAAGACCGCACCCCGGAAGGCGACGGGGCCGCAGTGCTTTCCGCTTCGACCCTGGGAAACACCCCAGAAGGGGATGCCTTCCAGGACCAGACTCCAGCTCCGAACGCGGAATCCCGGAACAACACCAGCCCTGGCGCTCGCTCCGCACCCAAGAAGCCCATCGAGCCTACCAAGATCGTCTTCGAAGGCATTCACGAGCGGCTGACGCTGCTTCCCCTCGGCGATCTCGGCGTCCGCTACCCGGTCATCAGCCCTGACGGCAAAACCCTCGCCTTCCTTGCCGAGGTCGCCGGCCAGCAAAACATCTACGTCTACTCGCTCGACGAACTCGCCCGCGAGCCTGCCTCCCCGCGCCAGCTCACCTCCGACCCCGGCGCCAAAGCCGACCTTGCGTTCACCCCCGATTCCAAAGCCATCCTCTATCTGCAAGGCGGCTCTGCCCGCGGCGGCGCTCCAGGTTCCGGCGATGGCGGCTCCGGTGTACGCGTCGTTGCGCTCGACACCCGCACGCCCAAACCCATCCCGGTCACCGCCGCGCTCAATGTCGACTTCGATCGCGAAAAGCTGGTCGTCTTCGATGAGGCCTGGTCCACCCTTGACCAGCGCTTCTTTCGCGGCGACTTCAACGGCCGCGATTGGCCCCAGCTCAAAACCGAGTGGACCCCCTACATCGAAGGCGCGCGCACCGGCGGCGAGCTCCGTCGTGACATCAACCTGCTTATCGGCGAACTCGACAGCTCTCATTCCGGCATCGGCCGCGCTAGCGTCCCCGCAGTCCGCACCGGCAGACTGGGTCTGCGCTTCGAACGTGAATCCTTCGAGTCCAATGGCGCGCTCATCATCCGGGAGGTCGTTCCCCTTGGCCCGGTAGCGCTTGAAGGCTCCACCCATGTCGGCGACCGCCTCCTCGCCGTCAACGGTACCGCGATCACACCGTCCACCAACCTTGACCAAATGCTCGAAGACGCCCCCAATCGGCGCGTTGTGCTTTCGCTCGCCCCCGGCGGCAACGAAAGTAAAAAACGCGACATCATCGTCCGCCCGGTCACCTTGCAGGTGGAATCCGGCCTGCTCTACCGCGCCTGGGTTGAAAGCCGCCGAGCCTATATCGACCGCATCTCCGGCGGCAAGCTCGGCTATGTGCACATCGCCGCCATGGGCGACGCCGACCTGGCACAGCTGTACCTCGATCTCGATGTGCTCAACCAGTCCAAGCAGGGCGTTATTGTCGATGTGCGCAACAATAACGGCGGCTACGTGAACGGCCGCGTCATCGACGTGTTTTCCCGCAAAAATTACTTGCTGATGACCCCCCGCGACCAGGCCACCGAGCCCAGCCGGCAGTCGTTAGGGCAACGTGCCCTCGGTCTGCCGACAGTGCTCGTCACCAACGAAAGCACGCTCTCCGACGGCGAAGATTTCACTGAAGGCTACCGCACCCTCGGTCTCGGCAAGGTCGTCGGCACCCCCACTGCCGGCTGGATTATCTTTACCGGCGCCCAACGCCTCATCGACGGCTCCCAGGTCCGCGTCCCCGGCGACCGCGTCAAAGACACCCGCGGCCAGGACATGGAAATGCACCCCCGTCCCGTCGACGTCGAGCAACTCCGTCCCCTGGGCGAAACCGAAACCGGCGAAGACATCCAGCTCCAAAAAGCCGTAGAAACGCTGATGGGCGAACTCAAATGAAATGTTCAAAGTAAGATCGTCTTAGAGGATCACGATGACTACGATCGAAACGCATATCGATGGTGATCTCCTGCGTAAAGCCGAGGAAATCTATTCAGCTGCCGGCTTCAGCCTTGATGACATGGTAGCCCGAATGCTGGAACGCACAGTGCAGGACCAGAGCATACCTATGGACTTTTTCTGTCCAAACACAGAGACGGTCAAAGCGATCGAAGCTGCTCGCCGGGGCGAGGTAGAGTCGTTCGACTCCATCAAATCCTTGATGGCAGATCTGCATGCGGACGATTGAGCGTACCTCTCGCTTTAAGCGGGATTTTCGGCGCGAGCTGCAGAGCCGCCATCGCCAGACGTTGGTGGCAGAATTCATTGAAGTTCTGCACCTGCTTGCGTCAGACGCTCCCTTGCCAGTTCGCTACCGTGATCATGCCCTCGGGGGACAGTGGGCGGATCACCGTGATCTTCACCTTCGCCCGGATCTCATCCTGATCTATCGAAAGCTCCCAGATGCGGCTCTACAACTTGTGCGGCTTGGTTCGCATAGCAAATTAGAGCTATAGAAGTAACCGATCCGTTAAGGAAGACCTCGTCCGTGCAAACAGTTCCACTGCCTCTTAAGATCCGGAACGTGGCGGTTTCTTCACGCGCTTACCCACCAGATTGAGGGCATCCGCAGCGCGAATGAGCGCCTTCAAAGCCGCCTCGTCGACCGTATCCCCTTCGCAGATGTCAATAGCACGGCGAATGTTCCCATCAAGGCTGGAGTTGAAAACCCGAAGGGTCCGGCAAAGACGCTCCCTTGGCGAAGGTCATCTCGACAATATCTTTGTAGGTCTCTCGCGTGCAGACGATACCGGCATGAGATCAAACCGGCGTTCCCCTCCACGTCACTCTTCCACAATGGCCGGTTCTACTTCGTGTATGATCTCGCGCACGCGCGCAAGCCTCAGCCGGCGCCGGTCCCCAAGTTCCTTGATCTTCTCGTCAATGCGTAAAGAGGCGGGGTCCATTGAAAGCGTCCATGTGAAGTCATGGATCCTTCAAATCCCCTTCTCATGAAGGGGAACATTCTTCTCGTTTCAGATGCCGCAAGCGGGAATGCTGTCTGCGACCGCCGGCGCGGAAAACCGTCTAATCTGGAAAGAACAGCTGCTGAGGCGATACGCAATGAAGCTCACTCGTTATACCAAGTTCACCGGCGATCTTTCCACGAGCTTCGACCTCGAAGATCTTATGGAAGCCCTTTCGGACTTTTTTCTCGACTCCGGCTTTCAGGATCCCTTCTCGCCCTTCCAGAACTCCGGCGAGAACTCCATGGAAGACCTCCGCGAAGCCGTCCGCCAGGCGCTCGATGCCGGCGATCTGCTCGACGAGGATGCTCAGGAAAAGTATGAGGAACTGCCTGAGGAAGGCAAGCAGGAGCTTGTCGAAAAGATCATCCAGCGCATGAAGGATGAAGCCTTCCTGAACGCGGAAACTCCCGAGGATCCCGCCGAAGGTCAGGGCTCACAGGGCGATGGCGAAGGAGAAAACGCCCGTTTCGAGGTCACCGATAAGGGCATGGACTTTCTTGGCTTCAAGGCCCTCCGCGACCTGCTCGGCCCCTTGGGTAAGAGCTCGCTGGGCCGCCACGACACCCGCTACGAAGCGGCCGGCGTCGAAACCAATGGCTCGTCCAAAAACTACGAATTTGGCGACTCCCTCAACCTCGACATCACCGCCACCTTGAACTCCGTCTTTGCGCGTGAAGGTGCGCCGGACGGCTCCGGGAAACTAAATCTCGAGTACAGCGATCTGCACGTGCAGCAGGCCGACTTTCAAAGCTCCTGCGCCACCGTTGTTCTGCTCGACTGCTCGCACTCCATGATCCTGTACGGCGAAGATCGCTTCACACCGGCAAAACGCGTAGCCATGGCGCTTGCGCATCTGATTCGCACCCAATATCCCGGCGATCAACTCAATCTCGTGCTCTTCCACGACTCCGCCGAAGAAATCCCCATCTCGCAGCTGCCGCGCGTTAAAGTCGGCCCGCACTACACCAACACGCGCGAGGGGTTGAGAGTAGCTCAGCGCATCCTTAAATCCTCAGGCAAGGACATGAAGCAGATCGTCATGATCACCGACGGCAAGCCCTCCGCGCTCACGCTCGAAGACGGCCGCATCTACAAAAATGCCTTCGGCCTCGATCCCATCGTTATCTCCGAAACGCTCGAAGAGGTCGGCCGCTGCAAGCGCTCGAACATCATGATCAACACCTTTATGCTCGCCGACGACTTCCAACTCGTGCAATTCGTGCAGAAGATGAGCGCTATGTGCCGCGGCAAAGCCTACTTCACCACCCCCGAAACCCTGGGCAATTATCTGCTCCAGGACTACATGACCCGCCGCTCCAAGGTGGTAAATTAAGCGGGCCGTGTAGATAGCCAAAGCAGCGAGTCCTCGCATATTGTTTGTCATCCCGTAAGGCACCGGAGGGATCTGTTTTGCTCTTGCTTTCTGTCATTCCCGCAAGGGACCTGCTCTCTTTGCTCTAAGCAACCAATACCCAGATGCCCTCCCGCCGAGCCCACATCCGCCGTGCCCGCCACTGGATCGCCAATCGCGGCTGGCGCGGCTTTCTCGCAGAAATGCGAGCCCGCTTCGATTTACGCCGGCAAGGCAAACCCATTCCCGGTCGCCCCGGTCCGGAAACCGGTCCGCATCCCTTTGATCTCGCGTACCGTGTCGACACCGCGGGTCTGATCTGGGGAGAATCCCTCACCTCCGCACACAACACCGGCAGCGAGCCGCACTACTGGGCGACAGGCTATTACGGCGTCGCACCCTCCGCCCTCGCATCTGCGCTTGACCGGCTCGCGCTGCCCTGGTCCGCCTTCACCTTCGTGGACATCGGTTGCGGCAAGGGTCGCGCCCTCCTGCTTTCCCTTGCTTTGCCCTTTCGCCAAGCGATCGGCGTGGAACTCTCCCCGGAGCTGGCGGACATCGCACGCGCCAACCTCAAAACATTCAGCGCGCCCTGGCGCTGCCCGGACGTTCTCACCGAGGTCCTCACCGCTGACGCCACCACGGTCCCAGTGCCCGCGGGACCGCTGGTCTGCTTCCTCTACCATCCCTTTGCCGCGCCCGTCATGCGTCGCTTTCTCGCGCATCTGCTCGCAGCCGCCCGCGCCGAAGCACGCGAGATCTATCTCCTCTACACCAACCCCGAACTCGCCCGCATGCTCGAAGCCACTCCCGGCATCACGCGCCTGTGGGACCAATGGTCCACGCTGACCCCGGAAGAAACCGCCGCCGACCGCTTCCGCTCCACCAACGAGCACACCGTCGCCTACCGCATCACGCTGTAAGCTACAAAGCCCCAAGCTCGGTCATCTCGACCGAAGCACATAGCATGATCATCTGCGCAGTGGAGAGACCTGCAGTCCTGAGCACCGGCACACCTGAGAGAGCTCGCTCACCCTTGCCGGTCCCGCCACACCCGATACAAACCCCACGCCGCCGCCGAGCAGTTATCCATCACGCGCCCATCCAGCAGCATCGCTTCAAACTCCGCCACGGGTACACGGTGCACCGTCATGTCGTCTTCCTCAGGATCGCGATCCGGCTCCCCTTGCCGAAGCCCTTCCGCAAGATACACATGATGCAGCTGCCGCATCGCGCCATATGCAATCCATAACGGCGCCAGCGCGATCATCCGTTCCGCTTCAAGCCCTGTTTCCTCGCGCAGCTCCCCGCGGGCCAGTTCTTCAGGGTCGGCGTCCGCCAGCTCCCATCCGCCCTGCGGCAACTCAAAAAACGTGTTCCCGACGGTGTAACGAAACTGCCGCACCAGCCAAAGAAAATCCCCTGCGGCCGTGTGCTCGAGCGGGATCACGATACATGCCGGATCTTTATCCACCACCCCATACACGCCACGCTCGCCGTTAGAGCGTTCGATGATGTCTTCGCGGACACGGGTCCACGCGTTGCGGTACACCTCACGGCTGCTGATCGTCTTGATCGACACAATCTCTCCCTTGTCATGCTACCGAATCGGGAGCCAGAAAGCGCTACGGCGCAAGTTGCAGAACCGCCAAGCTCATCCCCGGCAGATCAACAGCACCGTCCCGCGTCTCTATCCCAGCCCGCGAGGCCAGCTTCATCGCCTCACCCCGCAGGAGAGCAACCTGCATCGGCGCCTCGCCGATGTTCATCAACACGCGCACGCCCCCGCGTTGCATGGTGAGCCCCTTGCCATCCGCCGTGCACGAAACGTCCAGATGACCAAAGTCGCCATCGTTCAGATCCACCGTGGCTCGCCGAAATGCGATCAGGCTTTTCACCCAATGCAGCATCTCCCCATGCCGCCCCTCCTGCAGCTCGCGCCAATCCAGCTTGGAGCGCTCAAAGGTCTCCACGGCCTCAGGATCGGGCACAGCACCTTCCTCCCAGCCGAACGCCGCAAAATCGCGCTTGCGACCCTCGGAAACAAGCCGCCGCATCTCTTCTTCCTCATGATCGGCGAAGTACAGAAAGGGTGCACTCGCGGCATACTCCTCGCCCATCCAAAGCATGGGCACAAACGGCGCCATCAGCGTCAGACCCAGCGCCACCTTGGCCGCGTCCATCCCAACCAGGTGCTCTAACCGCTCGCCGGCTGCGCGATTGCCCACTTGATCATGGTTCTGGATGTATCCCAGAAAATGGTGTGCGGAAAGCCCCTCCACCGGCCGACCGTGGGTGTGGTCTCGATAGCCCGAATACTTCCCGTCATACACGAACGCCTTGCGCAACGACTTCACCAGATCGTCCATGCTGCCGAAGTCGTCATAATACCCGCGGCCGGGATCGCTCCACAGCAACGTGAACAACGCATGATGAAAATCATCGCTCCACTGCGCATCCATGCCGTAACCGTGCGCCTCCCGTGGACGCACAAACTTCGGATCGTTCAGATCGCTCTCCGCAATCAGCACAAACCGCTTGTTCAGCGTGTCCCCCAGCCGTTCGACCTCGCTTGAAAGCTGCTCCATGAAGTGCACCGCCGAGCGGTCGATGTACTCATGCGTGGCATCGAGCCGCAGTCCGTCGCAGTGGTACTCCCCCAGCCACATCAGCGCATTGTCGAGAAAAAAGCGCCGCACCTCATCGCTGCCGCCCTCGTTGAAATTTACGGCCGCCCCCCAGGGGGTGTGGTATCGATCCGTCAGATACGGTCCGAACTTGTTCGTGTAATTGCCCACCGGGCCGAAGTGGTTGTACACCACATCCAGCACTACCGCGAGATTCACCGCATGGCACGCATCGACGAAACGCTTGAAGCCGTCCGGCCCACCGTAGGGCTCAAAGACAGCGAAGAGACCAACGCCGTCATAACCCCACCCTCGCCCCCCGGCGAAATCATTGATCGGCATCACCTCCACATGCGTCACGCCCAGTTCCGCGAGGTATCCGAGGTGCTCGATCGCTCCATCAAAGGTTCCTTCTTCGCTGAAAGTGCCAATGTGCAACTCGTAAATGATGGCGCTGGGCAGCGGTGGCGTATGCCAATGCGCATCGGTCCACTGAAAGGCATTGCTATCGAACACCCGCGACGGCCCATGCACCCCCTGCGGCTGCCATCGGCTGCGCGGATCGGGAAACGGCGTCGGATCGTTGTCGACCAGAAAGGCGTAGTCCGTTTCCGTGTCGGCATCGTCTACCGCGAGCTTCCACCAGCCCTGCGCAATAGGCCCCTGCATCGGCAACGGCTCGCCGCCATTCACTTGCAGGCGCATGGCCTCCGCGCGTGGCGCCCAGATCGTGAATTCATGCATGCGTTCTCTCTCCTCGGGACACACCCGTCATTTCGCGCTAACGGTCTGCCGTGCGCACCAGCAAGGCAACAGGAAATTCACGGAGCAGGGCGGCGATCGGTGTGTCGCCACCGGCAAAACTCCGCCCGCTGAAACGATCGCGCCACCGGCCCTCCGGCAAGCGTAGATGAGCCTGCCAGACAGGCGCATCCTGCGTCCAACGCGGCGCCACGGTGAGCACATCGTTCCCACGCAGATACGCGATCACACGCTCCGCCTCCGCGCCCTCAGCGGCAACGGGCGTGTACGCTGCTGCCGGCCCAAACCACTCCGGATGTTCCAGGCGCAGCGTCAGCGCCTGATGCACGACCCACAACTTCGGCAGCCCCTCGTCCATCCGCGCCATGATCTCCTCCACGCTCAACGAGGCAAGCTCACCGAGATACCGCGAGCGCAGATCGTAATCTACCGGTCGACGATTATCCGGGTCCACCAACGAGAAATCCCAAAGCTCGCCGCCCTGGTACAGGTCCGGCACACCCGGCGATGTGTGCTTCAAGAGGGTCTGCGTGAGTGAATTGATTTGGCCGGCCCGCGAAATGCTCTCGACATAGGTCGCAAGATCCGCCACAAAGGCTTCGTCTGCCAGGATGGCCTCCAGGTACAGGTTCAAGGCATCTTCATACTCGGCGTTATTTGCCACCCAGCTCGTGCGCAGTTTCGCTTCCCTTGTCGCTTTTTGCATGTAGTTCTTCAGTCGATCGAGCGTAATCGGCCACGCGCCTATCAGGGTTTGAAAGAGAAACCACTGCGTGCCCGCGTCCACCTCCTCGCTGCGATAGCTCGCCGTCATCTCCTGCCATCGCTGCGCCGCATGCAGAAAGCCCTCCGGGTCCTCGCTGATCACTGCCAGACGTGCCCGCACATCGTCGGCGCGCTTGGTGTCATGTGTGCTCAAGGCCAGCATCGTCTCTGGGAATGTACTTTGCACCACGCCGTTATAGTGGTGGAAATCTTCGAGCGAAAACCCGCTACACGCCGGGTTTCCGCCAACCTCATTCAAAGCCGCAAGCCGGTTGTAACAATAGAACGCCGTGTCTTCTACGCCCTTCGCCATCACTGGGCTGGTGAACTGCTGAAAGCGATAGACGAACTCCGCTTCCGCCTCACCTGTGACCTTCATCTGCAGCACGTCGCTCATGAAGTCAAACAGCGAACCGTCGATGTCGAGCCGGTTATCTTTCGCGCACTCCGCGGCTTTCGCAATCATCGCGCGATCTTCCTCGGTAATCTCCTTGCGATTCGGCACCACATACGTGCGATAAATGGCAAAGCACGACGCAAATTCACGAATCGCCCGACGGATCTCAGCCAGTGTGAAGTCGCGGAACTCCCGGTTCGCTTCGCAGATCTCCACAAACAGGCTTGCCAGCCGGTTCACATCCGAACCCAACGCCTCCTGGGTAACATTGAGCTTCTTGTCATGCGCCGTCACCGGGAAAGTCGCCGCGTCGCCCGTGAACTCACGGTAGTGTTCGCCGAGCCGCAGCAGCCCTTCGGGATGCACGAGCAGCCCGATCGCCTGGTTCATGAAGTCATAGCCGCTCGTGCCCTGAATGGGCCAACTCTCGCGCAGCCATTCACCCGGTTCCAGGATTTTCTCGCCAATAATCCACGCATCCGGGGCACGCTCGCGCAGCCGTTGCAGGTACTGCAGCGGATCGCGCAAACCATCGGGATGATCGATCCGTACGCCGTCGAGTACACCTTCGCGCAGCCAGCGCAAAATCAGTGCATGGGTCTCTTCGAACACATACTCCCGCTCCATCCGCACGCCGATCAACGTATTCACATCGAAGAAGCGCCGATACCCCAACTGCTGATCCGCAGCCTTCCAGTACGACAACCGGTAGCTCTGCTGCGAAAGCAGTTCGTCCAAGGCATCGACATCCGCATTCAACTCTTCCACCACGCGGTCGATCTCGCGGCAGGTCTCAACCTCTTCCTTGCACAGGCGCTCCAACAGACTCTGCAGCACCCGTTTATCGCGGTCGCGCGCATTCAACTTCCAGCGATCCCACTCCTCCGCCGACGGCAACCGGCCAAAGCTGGCCGACAGAAAGCGCAAGGTGTCGCTGCCTGTACGATCGGCAGCCTTCGACAAGATCAACGGCAGCGTGGTCGGTGAGATAGGCAGAAACTGTCCCGCCGTTTCGATCACAAATCCCGGTCCCTGCCGCTTGATCTGCACACCGCCATCCCGCAACACGCGACCGTACTGGTCGCCCAGCACCGGCACCAGCACCTTTTCACGTAGACGTTCTTCACTCGAGTGCCAGTCGATGTCGAAGAACCCGGCATAGCGGCTATTCGTCCCATTCTCGAGCACATCCCACCAGTACCGGTTCTCCTGCCCAAGGCTCATGTGGTTGGGCACGATGTCCAGCACCTGCCCCAGCCCAACCTCATTCAACTGCTTGCAGAAGCGCTCATGCGCAGGGGCTCCGCCGAGCTCTTCGTTCACCTTGCGATGATCGACAACATCATAACCATGCATGCTGTGCGGCGCCGCTTGCAGGTAGGGCGAGCTATACACATGGCTCACGCCGAGTTTTTTCAGATATGGTGCCACTGCGGCGGCATCGTCGAAGCCGAAATGCTCGTGCAGTTGCAGCCGATAGGTGGAATGGGGAACACGTGCCATCAGATTTCGCTCCGGTCCCTCGCGCATACGAAGGGCGTGTCATAGGCGCAACACAGCCGTGGCACCATGCCGTCCGTTGCGTTCTTAGCCCATGTCTGCGCTGATAGAGTCCCAGGGCAAACCCGGGGGTTGTATCGCCGCTCAGCCGGCCACAACATCGGCTTCCTCCGGCCGCCATTGCCCGGAAAGCGTCAGCGCCGCATGCACCAGGGCCATATGCGACAAGGCTTGCGGAAAGTTGCCGAGCATCCGTTTCGCCTTTGGATCGTACTCTTCGCTCAACAAACCAACGTCATTGCACAATGCGAGCAATCGCTCAAACATCGCCTTCGCATCCGCCGTGCGCCCGATCAGGTGCAAGCAGATCACCATCCAGAAGCTGCATGCAAGAAATGTGCCTTCCCTGCCCTTCAATCCATCTTTGGCCTTCACCGGGTCATACCGAAGCACAAGACCACCCTGCATGAGTCGCTTTTCGATGGCTTCCACGGTGCCGATCATACGCGGATCGTCCAGCGGCAGAAACCCCAAAAAGAGCATCCGCAAGCAGGATGCATCCAGCATGTTCGACCCATAACTTTGCGTGAAGGAGTTCAGCTTCTTGCTGAAACCTTTCTTGCAAATCTGCTTGTGCAGCATGTCGCGATTTTTGCGCCACCGCTTGACGTCCCCGGTACCGTCATAGCGTTCGTGTTGCTTCACAGCCCGGTCCAACGCCACCCAGGCCATCACCTTGCTGTGCACAAGCTGCCTTCGCCCATCACGAGCCTCCCAAATGCCCTCATCCGGCAACTCCCAGATGCGGCAAAGGTGGTCGATCAAAGCAACCTCCAAGTGGGTGGCCGGCGTGCGCAGATCGTCGTTGGTTTCCGGCGTACGGCTCAGAGCAAGTCCGACCTCGCCAAAGACATCCAGTTGAAACTGTTCCGAAGCCGCGTTGCCGATGCGTACCGGCTGGGAACGCTCATACCCGGCCAGCCAGTCTGCCGTCCATTCGATTAGCTGCCGTTCTCCACGAATGCCGTACAGCGATTGCAGCTGGTCCGGTGCGCCCGCGATGGCGCGCAACAGCCATAAACGCCAGCGAACGGCCTCTTCGGTGTAACCGGCCTGCAGCAGTACCAGCAACGTGAAGGCTGTATCGCGCAACCAGCAATAACGGTAGTCCCAGTTGCGTTCTCCGCCGATCTGTTCCGGCAAGCCGGCCGTGGGTGCGGCCACAATGCCGCCTGTTGGGTCATACGTGAGCGCCTTCAAGGTCAACAGACTCCGCTGCACAGCGTCGCCGTAGGGTCCGTTATAGGTGGAGTGGGCCGACCAGTCCTTCCAGAAAGCCTCGGCCTCCTGCAATGCCTTGTCGGTCACCACCGGCGGCGGCATCTCTTCATTGCTGCTGCTGTAGGTCAACGTAAAACAGGCGCTCTCGCCCGCCTTCACGGAAAAGTCAGCCACCGTGGACATGTGTTCCCCATGGAACTCTGCCGCAGGCCCTTGCAGACATTGACTGCGCAGAACCACCATGTCCGGCCCGGAGATCGCACGCAATTCGGTCGCGGTGCTCGTCACCCACGGCACCGTCAGGCCGTAATCGAACCGCAGCACGAGGTCCAACCGCATCTTCACCGTGCCGCGCACCCCCTGTACCATGCGGATGACATCGGAGTGCTCCCCGCGCGGGGGCATGAAGTCGACCAGCGTGACCTCTCCCTCGCCGGTCACAAAAGTGGTTTCGAGAATGAGGGTTCCGGGGCGGTACCGGCGACGCGTTTCACGAACCTTCCCTTTAGGCTGAATACGCCAAAACCCGTTATCTTTGGTGCCCAGCAGCGAAGCAAAGCATGCGCTCGATGAAAAATCCGGCCAGCAAAGCCAATCGATCGAACCGGCCCGGCTCACCAGAGCCGCCGTCTGCAGATCGCCGATCATGGCATAGTCTTCAATCCGTGCTCCATGCAATGGGGACTTCGACCGCAATCCAAATGTCTCGGGCAAGTGCCCTCCTTTTCGTTCTTCACCGTCAGGGGCTGGTCGTCATGCGGGCGCTACCGCTGAACGCCCGCCCACAACGCACCCCCCCAGCAAGCCCGCCCCGGGAACGCGACCCCTGGACCCGCCGTGGTCAAGCCTCACGATTGCAGCGCCATGCCTGAACGGTAAGATGCAAGTACCTGATATGCGGTGCAGCCGTGTGTGCAAAGGCAACCACGAAGCCAACTGTTCACGAACGCAAGCCATCAGCTACTAGGGACAGGAAAAGAGGATGGGATCGCATGAAACCGACTGAAGGCCGCCGGCGCGTCGTTATCGAAGATGTGGAACCGGAGGTAAATGGCGGCCGCTTTCCAGCCAAGCGCACCCTCGGCGATCAGGTTGCCGTCACCGCGGCCATCTTCTCCGATGGTCACGACCATGTCGCGGCACGGTTGTTGTACCGGCACAGCTCGCAGAAGCGCTGGCAAACGGTCCCCTTCGCCGCTCTTCCGAACGATCTTTGGACTGCAAAGTTTGTTGTCGACCAGCTCGGCACCTGGATCTTCACCGTCGAAGCCTGGGTCGACCACTTCGACACCTGGGTACACGATCTCGAAAAGCGTCTCGCCGCGCAACCCGATCCGCACCAACCAACGCAGCAGGTCGAACCCCAGGACATCCCCCTGCAGCTCTCTATCGGCGCCAACCTGCTCGAGGAAGCCGCCGCACGTGCCAAGGGCGAGGATAGAAAACGGCTGCAGAAAGGTGTCGAAGAACTCCGGGAGCTCGCCGCCGCGCAGCATCCGTTTTATGAAACACCCCTTGCCGAAGATCTGGTGAACCTTGCGAGCCGCTATCCGGATCTGAGCTACGCCACACGTCATGACACGGAACTGCCCGTCTGGGTCGATCGCGAACGGGCGCGATTCTCTGCTTGGTACGAGCTGTTTCCACGCTCCTGCGGTGCGAGTGCGGAAGTTCACGGAACCTTGCGCGACGTGATCCCGCGGCTGCCGGAGATTGCCGCCATGGGCTTTGACATCGTCTACATGCCGCCCATTCACCCCATCGGCGTGCAGTTCCGCAAAGGCAAAAACAACGCCGTCGCCGCTGCGCCCGGCGAGGTCGGCAGCCCCTGGGCGATCGGCGGCGCGGAAGGCGGCCACACGGCCGTGCATCCGCAACTCGGCACGCTCGCTGACTTCGACGCGCTCTCGGCAGCCGCCAAACAGCACGATCTGGAGCTCGCGCTCGACATCGCCTTCCAATGCTCGCCCGATCATCCCTGGGTTGCCGCGCACGCGGACTGGTTCAAGGCGCGGCCTGACGGCACCATTCAATACGCCGAGAACCCACCCAAGAAGTATCAAGACATCTATCCCATCAACTTCGAATCAAAGGATTGGCGCGGGTTGTGGGATGCGCTCCATGGTGTCTTCAAGTTCTGGATTGACCGCGGTGTGCGCGTCTTTCGCGTCGATAATCCGCACACCAAAGCACTCCCCTTCTGGGAGTGGTGCATCGCTGAAATCCTTCGCGACACCCCGGATGTCCTCTTTCTGGCCGAGGCTTTCACCCGGCCGCACGTCATGTACTCGCTGGCCAAAGGCGGCTACACGCAGGGTTACACCTACTTCACCTGGCGCAACACCAAAGCCGAGCTCGAAGCCTACTTCACAGAAATTTCCGACCCGCCGGTATCGAATTTCTTCCGCGGCAACGTTTGGCCCAATACGCCAGACATTCTGCATGAGCAGCTGCAGGAAACCGATCCCGCCCGCCGCCGTTCCATCTTTATGTCCCGTGCCATTCTGGCCGCGACGCTGAGCGCCAACTGGGGCATATACGGCCCGGCTTACGAGCTCTGCGAGGGCCGCGCCGCGAAGCCGTCGGCGGGTAAAAAAGGCTCAGAGGAATATCTCGACAGTGAAAAGTACCAGATCCGCGCCTGGGATCGAACTGATCCCATCTCCATCGCACCGCTACTGACGCAGCTGAACGAGATTCGTCGCACCAACCCGGCACTGCAGCGCAACGACGGACTTGCCTTCCACAAGACAGAAAACGAGCAAGTGATGTGCTACTCCAAGCGCAATGACGACGCCGCAAATACCATCCTCGTCGCGATCAATCTCGATCCCAAGGCCGAGCACAGCACATGGATGCAGTTGAATATGGCAGAGCTCGGCCTGCCCTTTGACGCGTCGTTCGAAGTGGAAGACCTGCTCACCGGCGCGCGCTACACCTGGAAGGAATGGTGCTACGTCGCGCTGAAGCCCGAGCAACCCGCGCATGTATTACGGATGGTACGAAGCCGGCTTGGCGTCGAAGACGATTCCACCCCCGGTTGACGAACCCGCGTCCATCCGCATCCAATCAGACTTCAGAGATCAGGGAGACCGGTACGAGTGAAGAAAGCCTGCAGCGCCAGCGATCCGCTTTGGTACAAAGACGCGATCATCTATGAACTGCACGTGCGTGCCTTTGCGGACTCGAACGGCGATGGCATCGGCGACTTTCAGGGGCTGATCTCGAAGCTCGACTACCTGCAGGAGCTGGGCGTCACGTGCCTTTGGCTGCTGCCGTTTTTTCCGTCGCCTCTGCGCGATGACGGTTATGACATCGCCAACTACACCGCCGTCAATCCGAGCTACGGCACCATCGAGGACTTCCAGGAGTTCTTGATCGCTGCGCACGACCGCGGCATGCAGGTGATGATTGAGTTGGTCATCAACCACACCTCCGACGAGCACCCCTGGTTTCAACGCGCACGTACCGCGCCCAAGGGCTCGCCTGACCGCGAGATGTATGTCTGGAGCGATACGGACACGCTGTACGATGGCGTCCGCATCATCTTCACCGACACTGAAAAAAGTAACTGGACCTGGGATGACGTCGCCCAGCAGTACTACTGGCACCGCTTTTTCTCGCACCAACCGGACCTCAACTTCGATAATCCACGCGTTATGGAGGAGGTGCTTACCGCCATGCGCTTTTGGATGGACATGGGGGTAGATGGCCTTCGTCTTGATGCCATTCCGTACCTGATCGAACGCGACGGCACCAGTTGTGAAAACGTGCCCGAAACCCACGTCAAGATCAAAGCGATCCGAGCCGCCATCGACGCCGAATACGAGAATCGCCTTGTACTCGCTGAAGCGAATATGTGGCCCGCCGATGTGCGTCCCTACTTCGGCGATGGCGATGAATGCAACATGGCCTTTCATTTCCCGCTCATGCCGCGTATCTACATGGCCGTACGGCAGGAAGACCGGCTGCCTATCACCGACATCATGGCGCAAACGCCGGACATTCCCGAAAACTGCCAGTGGGGTCTGTTTCTGCGCAACCACGACGAGCTTACGCTCGAGATGGTCACCGATGAAGAGCGCGATTACATGTACATGGCCTACTCGGCCGACCCGCGCATGCGCATCAATGTCGGCATCCGCCGCCGCCTCGCGCCGTTGCTCGACAACAATCGCCGCCGCATCGAGCTTCTGAATTCCCTGCTGCTCAGCTTTCCCGGCACCCCGATCATGTACTACGGCGACGAGATCGGCATGGGCGACAACATCTATCTCGGCGATCGCAACGGTGTGCGCACCCCCATGCAGTGGAACTCCGATCGCAACGCCGGCTTCTCCAAAGCCGTGCCCGCGAAGCTGTATTTTCCGGTCATCATGGACCCCATCTGGGGGTATCAGGCGATCAACGTCGAAGCGCAACAGGCCGACCCCTCAAGCCTGCTGCACTGGACGCGCAACATGATCGCCCTGCGCAAGCTCTTCAAGGTCTTCGGCCGGGGCACACTTGAGTTCCTCCATCCGGAAAACCGCAAAATCCTCGCGTATATCCGCAGTTACGAATCCGAAGACGGCCATTGCGAGACCGTGTTGTGCGTGGCCAATCTGTCGCGCTTCGCACAACCCGTCGCGCTCGATCTCGGCAAGTACATCGGCCGGCAGCCCGTGGAAATGCTGGGCTATGTCTCCTTCCCGGAGATTAACAAGAATCTCTATCCCCTGACCCTTGCGCCCTACAGCTCACTGTGGCTGGAGCTGCAGGAAGGCCAGCCCCTGTCGGAAGCCCCGATGGTGGAGCATCCCGCCGTGACCATTCCGGACCGGCTCGGCGAAACCTCACCTGTTCCCATGAGCCTGCTGGGTGCGCTGCTTAATGAATCAGGCCAATCGTTGCTGGAGCAGGTTCTGCCGCAGTACATCGCACAGCGGCGCTGGTTTGGCGGCAAATCCCGTGTCATTGCGTCCACGCAGATGGCCACGGTCACCTCGCTGCCGGGCATCGAAGCAGCGCTCGCAGCCGTGAACGTCCACTACACCGATGGCGGTGCCGACCTGTACCAGATTCCCTTGGCGATCGCCACAGGTGCCGAGGCTGACGCGCTGCGCCAGAATGCACCAGCCTCCGTCATCGCCTCCTTCAGCCGCGCCATCGGCCCTATCACCCTTTACGATGCCACCGCCAGTGCCGAGTTCCGCACCGCCCTGCTCACGTTGATTACCAAGGCCGCCGAGGTCGCGATGAATCTGGGCGCGTCCTCCGCATCGCTCACCGCCGCCAAAGCCACCACGCTGGACGGCCGGGAACTGGTCGATCTGCCTTCCCGCGTCGGTTCTGCCGAGCAATCGAACACCAGCATGCTCTTTGGTGAGCAGGCGATCCTGAAGCTCTTTCGGCTGCTGCGCGCAGGGGAAAACCCGGACGTGGAGATCACGCGCTTTCTCACCGAAGTCGCGCATTTCCCAAACATCCCCGCCTATCTTGGCGACCTGCATCGCACCGACGACGGCTCCACGCTCGCCTTCCTGCAGGCCTTCGCACCCAACGAAGGCGATGGCTGGGCCTGGACACTTGAAGAACTGCACCGCTTCTTCGAGTCCGTCGCCGGCTGTCCCTTGCCCACCGCAGCCACAGAGCCGCCCGTCTACGGCGTTCCCCCGCAGATCGCCTCCGAGGTCCGTGACCATGCCGGATTCTTTCTCGACGCCGCGCATCTACTCGGCCGCCGTACGGGCGAACTGCACGTGGCGCTCGCAACGCCGACAGAGAATGCCGCCTTCGCGGCCGAGCCCTTCAGCGGGGACGATCTCCGTGCCGAACGCGATCGGATCACCGCCGGCGCGCAGGTCGCGCTCGACACCCTGCGACAGTCCGGCAGCCGTCTTCCCGAGGAAGCAAAGGCCGGGGTGGAAGCTCTCCTCGCGCAAGCAACTGCCGTGGCGTCCCTCGTCGGCGGTATCACCGGCGACCCCGCGAGTTTTGGCCAGCGTATCCGCATTCACGGCGATTACCACCTTGGGCAAACGTTGCGCTCGCACTCCGACTTCATGTTCGTCGACTTTGAAGGCGAACCCGCGCGAACCCTTGAGGAGCGCCGCCGCAAGCAATCCCCGTTGCGCGATGTAGCCGGGATGCTGCGCTCGTTCAGATATGCCGCACAGTCCGCGTTGATCCGCCAAACACAACGCCACCCCGAACAGGCCGAAGCGTTGAAGCCCTGGGCGACGTTGTGGGAACAGGGAAGTGCGGCAGTTTTCCTCGAAGGCTATGCCCAGGCCGTTGCGCAGCGCCCAGGTCTTGTGCCGGAGCCTGCCCAAGCGCGTACACTGCTTGCGGCACTGTTATTGGAAAAGGCCTGCTACGAATTGCTTTACGAACTGAACAACCGGCCGGCATGGCTGCCCATCCCGATCAGCGGCTTGCTCGCCCTGTTCACCCCGGCCCCCGTTACCCCAGCCCCTGATGCTTCCGGCATCCCCACCGCAGGAGAGCGTTGATGTCCACCCTGCCCACCGTCGACGCCGAAACCTCAAGCAGCACCGGTGCTCACGCCCCATCCGGCCGGGCGCCGCTGCTGGTTTGCCTGCCTTCCATGGCCAGCGATGCCACGGCAGCCGTCCTCGCGGAGTTGGCGCATGCCTTCGCCGGGCAGCCGCTGCTGGTGGCCACGCCCGATCACGACGCCGAGCAACCCGCGGTGGAGGGCCGGCCGCACCTGGTGCCCTACCCGGAGCCCCGCACCGAAGGCGAATGGGTGCTGGGTGGGGGCGACTACCTTGCCGCCGCACGGCTCGCTGAAGAGCGGCACGCCGGCGCGGTGCTGCTGCTCGGCACCGATGCCGCTTCCCTGCATCCGGGAGCCTTGGAATCCATGCGCGCCGGGCTGGCGGGCGGTGCCGATCTCGCTCTTCCGCAGTACCGCACCGCGCCCGACGACGGCCTTGCTAATTCTGCGCTCCTGTATCCGCTGACCCGCGCGCTTTTTGGTGCTGATATTCGTTTTCCCCTGCCGCTGGATGCCGGCGTTTCCCCACGCATGCTTTCCCGGCTGGCGTCTTCGGCCGCGCGGCTCGGGACGCAGGGTGGGGAGCAGTTTCTCTGGCCGGTGGCGGAAGCGTCCGTGGCTGGGCTCATCATCAGGCAGGTCGAGGGCGGTGCCCGCGTGCTGCCGCAGCCGCAGGAGGCCGACCTGAACACCCTGTTTCCGGCCGTGACCGCTTCCCTCTTCGCCGATTTGGAAGCTAGAGCGACCTACTGGCAGCGGGCTCGCGCGGTGCCGGCCACCCGCCCCATTGCAGCCCGTGCCCGCTCGCCCCTCGCCCCAGGTGCAAGCGAGGAGGTTCGCTCGTTGGTCGACAACTACCGCGCGGCTTTTGACAATCTGCGTGAGATCTGGGCCCTTGTGCTGCCGCCGCAATCTCTGCTGGCTCTGAAGAAAATGGCGGTCAGCTCTCCGGAAAACTTTAACTTTTCGCCCGCTCTGTGGGCGCGCACGGTGTACGATTTCGCGCTCGCCTTCCATCTGCGCACCCTGAACCGCGGGCACCTACTGGGCGCGCTTACGCCGTTGTACCTCGCCTGGGTTGCGAGCTTTTTGCGCACTGCCGAAATCGACAGCGGTGGGGCGCCGGAGCTGCTGGAGATAACCGCCAACGCCTTCGAGCAGGAAAAACCCTACCTAGTCTCACGCTGGCGCTGGCCCGATCGCTTCAACCCCTAAGCTTGCCGGCCTGGTCTCGCTGACCAAGCATAGCTACGAACCCGCTCCGAGGAAAGGACTGACCATGGGACCGCAGATCGAATTCGCACTCAAACAAAGCAGCCACCGTGTATTGGTGGTGCTCGTCAGCTTCCTTCCCGGCGTGCTGGTATTTCTCCTGTCGATCATCGTTCTTACGGTGCTGGGCTTGCTGCTTGCTTTCCTTTGCCGAGCCATTCTCGCCCGCTTGAAGTTCGATGAGCGGCTGGCCTCCCGTCGTCTGCCCGGGGCCATCAGCAGCCTGGGCGACTGGTCGCCCGCGCATTCGCCCGCGCTGCTGCTTTCGCGCACCGTGCTGTGGCTGTGCATTGTGGTGGGCATCGCGGTCGGCATCACCGCCTTCGACGCGGCGTACCAGGCCAACTCGCAGATGGAACTCTTCATCCTGCCGTACCTCACGCATCTTATCGGCGCGGTCCTGCTGCTCTTCTTCGGCGGACTTATCGCACGGTTCCTTTCGCGTTCGGTGCTCATCAGTGCGGTCAACGCCCAACTGCAATACGCCCGTGTGCTGTCGCTGGGCGTGAAGTGGCTGGTGCTTGTGCTTACGGCGGCGATGGCGCTCGATCATCTGCGCATTGGCGGTACCATCGTGGAACTCGCCTTCGGCATCCTTTTCGGCGGCATCGTCTTTGCCCTCTCGCTCGCCGTCGGCCTTGGTTCACGCGATCTGGTTACTCGTTCCATCGAACGCATTGAACGCCCCACCGTGGTTCCCTCCCCCGAGACACCGCATACCGGCGAGGCCGCCCGCTCCCGCCTTCGGCACTTCTAAGCGACGGGCCTTTCTCTAAAGCCGTCGCATGCACCTAGATCCCTTACTTGGCTTGTCCCGTAGCGCAGCGAAGGGATCTGCTTTCCCTTCAGCGTTGCAGCAAACCACCAAGTAAAACGGATCCCTTCTCCGCGACGGGATCACGCAGATACAGGCGCAGTGGTTTAACGCTCAAACAACAGTCGCGCCCGCTCGATATCCTGTTCTGTATCGACATCCAGGGCAAGCTCCTCAGCTTGCACGCATGCGGCATCCTGGAGTGAAATACGGGCGCCCTGGTCCCCTCGCAGCGCCAGTAACTGGCTGAAGCTGTCCCGCGGAAAATACGCCGGAACAGCCACTTTACCCGCATATCCGGAGCCGGTGATCCGCTGCCGGTCGGCGTACAGCGCGCGCAGGTGTGCGGGTTGTGTGCCGGGCTGATCGCAGGTCATCACCACCAAGCCTTCGAGATCAGCTTCGGCCTGTGCCGCGCGTACACCGGCCCGAATCGAGGCAGCCATTCCCTCCTCTGCCTCTGGATTCATCACCACCGTGCAATGCACAGAGGACAGCCGCGAGATAAAGCTCTTGTCCGCTGGAACCACCGCGAACACCGGCGCGAGACCGGCTTCCCGTGCGGTACGCACCGCCCGCTCAATCAACATCTCACCGCCCAATCGCACTGTCTGCTTGGCGCGCCCAAGCCGGCGTGAAAATCCCGCCCCCAGCACGACGCCAGCCACGCCCAAACGCTAGACCGCACACTGCGCTTGCAGATAGCGCGATGCGCCACCGCGCGCAATCTGCTCAGCCACGGAGGCGCGCGTCATGCGGCGCGAGTGGCCCAGCTTGCCTTGGACACAGGCCTGGATCTCAGCGATGGCGGCAAGCGCAATCGCCTCCGGGCCATCCCCGCCAAGATCGAAGCCGACCGGCGAAAACATGCCTTGGCACGCCCGCCCCACATCCCAGCCGAGCATGCCGGCTGCTTCACTGACCAGCAAGGCGCTACGATGCCGCGAACCCAGCAGCCCCAGGTACTGCGGTGTGCACGGCAACACCTGTGCAAGCCACCCACGGTCCTGCTCGTAGCTATGCGTCATCAGAACGACAACGTCCTCCGTCGTGGGGCGGACCTCCGCCAGATGCGAAGCCGCAAACACCGCGTCCGCTTGGGGAAAGCGCTCCTTCCGCGCCCATTGTGCTCGCCCATCGAACACAAACACCCGCCAGCCGAGCAAAGCGGCGATACGCACCATGGGCTGCGCATCGTCGCCCGCCCCAAACAGAAACAGCCGTGGTGGCGGTTGCAACCGCTCGGTAAAGCGCGGCGCGTCCGCTGCGCTCGCCGCATGGTGACTACGGAAAAGTACGGCGCCGTCCGGGTCGAGTACCTCGCGCGCCATCGCCGCATCCCCGTGCGGCAGAAACGTGGTCACGGACCGCTCCGCCCCTTGCAGCGAAGCACGCATCGCCGTCAGCAGTGCGTCGTATTCCGGTGTGCCCGCGGGCTCGATCAGCACGTCGACCGTGCCCCCGCACCCCAAACCATAGGGGATCTCCGCGGTGTCGTCGAAAAGCGTGGAATATTGCTGAACGACAGCACCCGCGCGCGTAAGCCAAGGGCCCTTGCGCACAATTTCGGCCTCCAAACAGCCGCCCGACACCGAGCCGGCATACTGCCCATCGCCGCCGATCAACACACGCGCCCCGGGCCGGCGATAGCTTGAGCCCTCAACCCGCACAAGCGTAGCGAGAGCCACAGCCCCACCCGCCTCTGCCCTTTCGACAATGTTGCGTCGCTCTACCATCACCCGCCTTGGGTATGCCCGCTTTGTGAATGCCCGGCTTGAGAGTGCCCAGCCTGAGTGATAGATGCTCCTCACGCTCATGGCGCTTCGGCCCTGCGCCGCACACCCCTGGTGCTTTCTGCTAGACTTTGGAAGTCGGCGACGATGCAAACTGCTGCCCGGAAACAGGTAGCGTAGTTCGCGGAGTCACCCGAAACCGGCGCTGGCAAGGCACAGGTTCGGGGCGTAGCGCAGCCTGGTAGCGCACCTGCTTCGGGAGCAGGGGGTCGGAGGTTCGAATCCTCTCGCCCCGACCATTTATTTCATGACAAAGAATGCCCGCGGCACCCCCGTTCGCAGGGATCTATCCTTCGCTGGCGAGTGATGAAGCGAGCCAGGCCGGTGTTGCCCACACGCGCTCCCGCCCCGCATAGCTCTCACAAAAAGCGGCGATTTGATCGGCAACTTCGGAATCGATCTGCGAGTCATAGCATTCCGCTACGCGGAGCTTGCGTGCGCGGGCTGCCGCGATCTCGCTCCCCAAACCGCTCGTACACGCAGCACTAAGCAATGTGGAGCCCAGCAACAACCCTGCAGCTTCGGCACACTGCGCTATGCCGTTCGCGGCCTCCGGTCTTGCGGCGTAAGGCAGGTCTTCATAGAAGGCGAGAGGCAGCGGGGATGCGGCAAGCGCCTCGATCCCTGCCTGTCGCACGATGCGATGGTCGATATGACCTCCAACGGCAAGCGGCAACACGAAGGCGGAGGCACTGGCCGCCGCGGCAACACCCGGCGCAGCGGCGACAACAGGCGCAGCCGCTCGCGCCAGCTTAGCGATAGCTCCTACCACGCGAACCTGGGCGCGGTCTCCGGGACGTATTTCAACCGTCAGCACCTCATCCAAGGCGCAGCGGAGTCGTAACGGTGCATCCAGCAGGTCCAGATCGTTGAACTGCAAACGTCCGCCCAGCAGCTTGTTCCAGGCAGCATCCTCTCGCTTACGCACGGCGGAAACAAAGGAAACGCGATCGTTTTCATGCAGCGACGCCGCATCGGAATACGGTGCGTAGTCGCTTTGCGTGAAGCAATTCAATACATGGACGCGGTGGCCTGCTGCGAGCCACCGCTCGATGCTCAGTCCCAGCGAGAACGCGGCGTCGTCACGATGCGGGGAGACAACCACGATCCTCACGCGTTAGTTCGCGCTTTCTGCAGTGCGCACTCGTGCCGGGGCAAGCACGGTCGCCGCGGGCCGCTTGTTCAACATCGCCGCCGACGCCTCATTCTCAACGATGTTGCGATACAGATGCAGCGCCTGCGCCACCACCTGATCCATGTTGAAGTAACGATAGTTGGCTAAACGTCCGCAGAAATAAACATCTTGCATGCTGTCGGCCAACTCACGATACAGCTCATACAAGCGCGTGTTTTCCGGTCGCGGCACAGGATAATACGGATCACCTTCCGCCATCGGATACTCGTACACAACGCTCGTCTTTTCGTGCTGCTGCCCGGTCAGGTGTTTAAACTCTGTGATGCGTGTATAGGCATGCTCGTTGGGGTGATTCACTACACCCACCGGTTGCAGTTGCTCACAATCGTGCGTTTCATGCTGAAACCGCAAAGAACGGTAGGGCAGGCGGCCGAAACGGAAATCGAAGAACTCATCGATGGGGCCGGTGTAGATCATCTTGGTATAGCGGTACTCTCCCGCAATCTCACGATAATCAGTGTCCAACATCACCGTGATCTTCGGGTTCGCGAGCATGCGCTGGAACATGCACGTATATCCCTCAAGCGGCATCGCTTGAAACGCATCGGAGAAGTAGCGGTCATCGCGATCGAAGCGCACCGGAATGCGGCCCGCGACAGAGCTGTCGAGTTCGGAAGGATCAACTCCCCACTGCTTGCGCGTGTAGTTGCGGAAGAACTTCTCATACAACTCGCGTCCCACCTTGGAGACAACGATGTCTTCGGAGGTACGGATCTCCGCGCGGCTTTCCGATCGCTCGGCAAGAAAGCGCTCCATGCCCTCCGCATCGAGATCGAGCCCATACATCTGGTTGATCGTGTCGAGATTGATTGGGATCGGCAGCATCTTGCCGTCGACAGAGGCAAGCACTCGATGCTCATAAGGCCGCCATTCCGTGAACTGCGAGAGGTAGTCGAAAACCTTTTGCGATGCTGTGTGAAAGATATGCGGGCCGTACGGATGCACAAGAATCCCGTCGGCGTTCAACTCGTCATAGGCGTTGCCGGCGATATGCGGTCGCTTGTCCACGACCAGCACACGTTTCCCAAGCCCCGTCGCCAGCCGTTCCGCCAACACTGTGCCGGCAAAGCCTGCCCCCACTATGAGGAAATCATACGTTTCTATCATCGGACGCTTGATGCGCATCGCCATCACCTCTGCCGGTGCTGCTGCCTTCACGCTGACAGTCTGTGCCGGTCGCACATTTTCCATTTCCTGCTGCATGGCAGCCCACGTTGAATCCCATGAGGACTCACCGAGCTTCGCCTGCACACGTGCCTGCCACGGGGCATCGTTGCGAGCTGCTAAAACGCGATCTATAGCTTCGGCAAAGGCCTTGGGTGTCGCTGCAATCTCAACCAATCCAAGGTCACCATACGGATGCACCACATCATGAATGGGCGTAGAAACAACACGCTTGCCGGCAGCCAGATACTCCGGCGTCTTTGTAGGCGAAATAAAGCGCGTGGATGCATTGAGCGCAAACGGCAGCATGGCTGCATCCCAACCGGCGAGATACGCCGGCAGCTCGCGATAACTCTTTGCCCCGAGATAGTGCAGGTTCGGCGCCTGCGGCAAGGCATCGGCCGCGATCTTCACCACGGGTCCCAACAAAATGAAATGCGTTCCCGGACGAAGCTTCGCAACGTCGGCCATCAGCCCCGCGTCGAAACGCTCATCCAGCACGCCATAAAAGCCAACGCGCGGATGCGGAATCGTCGCTTGATCTGTCGGATCCGTTTGCAGCTCCAGGGCCTGCATGAAATGTTCTTTCTCAATGGAGCTTGGAAAGGCATGCACATGGTCATGCTGCGAACGCTTGTGCTCATACAGCGATTGACCGCCCGTAAACACCACATCCGCGCGAGCGAACAACGCCTGCTCACGCGCCAGAAGTTCCGTTGGTGCATCGGCGAAAGCAGAAAGTTCGTCCATCACGTCATATACCGTAACCTCCGGCGCAAGGTGGTCTGCAAAGCCCAACGCCATCGGTGTATAGAACCACGCGTCAAAGCGCGTGAACTGCCGCGTTGTAAGCAATTCATTCAACAGGCGGCGCTGCCCCGCTTCAACATCTTCACCCACCTGAAAATGTGGCCGAATCACGGTGACCTCCGGCGATCCTTCAACCGGGAGGAACTCGAGCGAGCCACCCGCCGGCGCATGGGACGGTGCTGTTGCAGGATCATGCACAAACGGCTCTTCCCAGAAGTACACCGGACGATCCAACGCGGCGCGGCTAAGCAAATGTTGAGGACGCTGCGTGACAAAGTGCCAACGAAGATGAGAAAACACGAGAAGTGCGGGCGAAAGATCCACCTTTTCAGGTTGCGATGCCGAGTTTGATCTGAGCAAGTGAACTCCAAAGCGCTAGGCAGCGTGAGAAAACCCGCCGCAAAAGCGCGGCGCGCCTAAAGATGGTGTGCGTTCTCGCGGCGCCTGCACGAATCAGCGCTGAGACGATGTGTGATGACGAACTGTCTTCTTCTTAGATTAGCTGCAACACGTTTGAGTTGTCGCTGACAAACGACGAGATATTTCGGCGCATGAAGGGAGCAGGCGCAAAGTCGAATGCCGAAAATGGTGCGGACGCTCGTTCAAAACAAAATCCCGCTTCATCGCATGGAGGAAAGTAATAATGATGTCCCACCATCTTGCCCACGCCACGCCATGGTCTTCGCTATAGGAAATGCATACGGTACAGTGCATCGCGCTGTGCGGGTTGGAATCCCGCATCGCGTATCAGGCGGCGCAGATCTTCTTCGCTGACGAGGTACCGGCCTTTTCCTGTTCCCTTCGCGTTGTCAAAGACCGCGGTGTCAGCAAACACAGAGCCCGCATCATCACCGCCGAAGCGTAGGCTCATTTGCAAAACCTTTATCCCTTGCGTCAGCGGCGTAGTCTGCATATGGGGCACACCATCGAGCAGCATGCGGCTTACCGCAATCGTCTTCAACAACTCAACAGACGTCGGCTCTTCCATACTACCCAGGCGTACGTCGTCCCTTGCCGTTGCGCTTCGGACAGCAACAGCCGCGAAGCCGCCTGTGTCTTCCTGCAAGGAACGTACTTCTTCCAACAAATCCACGCGCTGCTCCATAGTCTCGCCGCCACCGAAGACGAGAGCCGCTACCGTGTGCATCCCCAACGTATGGGCGGTACGGTGCACCCGCAGCCACTCTTCGACCGCGAGGCCGTCCTGCGATGCCTCCACGGTGTCGAGTCCTGCTCCTTGCAAACGCATCATGATTTCACGCAACGACGTCTCTGCATGTGTCGCCAATCCATGTACAGCCTTTGCGCTCAAGCCCTGCAAAGAAAGCTGCGGAAACCTTTGCTTGATGCCATAGAACAGCCGCTCGTACCCGGCCACTTCGCGCGATGTTGCGCCATGTTCCTGAAGGGCAATGCCTGTCGCCCCCATTGCCACGGCAGCGTCGATGTCGCTAAAGATTTGATGCAGTGCTTCAGCCTGCGAAGCATCCGATGCTGCGCCGATCTCTTTCAATGGAGAACAGGAAATCGGACACACCATGCTGTAGCCGACTACCCTTTCAGGGTGCAACTGACGGCGCACGGCATCGGCCTCCATACCGACCCCGATCAGGTCGTCTGAAGCAAAGCAATCAAGAGCTTGTTGGCGGGTGATGCCCATCGGTCTATTTTACGCGTCGCAAAAGGAGCTTCCGGAAAAGCTCAGCCCTGTGCGGCATCGGCGATGCTGCGAGCAGCGTCGGCAATGCTGCGAGCAGCGTCGCGTGCATCGCGAATCAGATCGGGCACACCCACACCGCGAAAGCCATTGCCGAGCAGATGCAGGTGTCCCCATGCAGCCACACGCGCCTCCAGATCGGCCATGCGCTGCTTGTGACCAACCTCATATTGCGGCAGGCTGCGCGGCCATCGACTCACCGTGGTCAGCGCATGATCCGATGGGGGCAGGTCAGGCAAAACGGCAAGCAGTTCACGCCATGCTTCCCGCGCAATCACCTCATCCGCCTGTGGGTTCAGCGCATCCGCTGCCGCGCCGCCGAAGAACACACGCACCACGCGCGCGCCTGCAGGCGCACGGCCGGCGAACTTCTGTGTCGTGAACGTACCGGCGAGCAGCTTCGGACGATCATCACGGATCGGCCCATGCTGCGGCACAAGAAAACCGAAGCCAGGCGGGATCGAGAAGCTCTGCGCCACGGCAGCCGGCCAGCAAAACGTAGCGAGCACCGCAGAACTCGCATCCTGCGGCACAAGCGCCGCGGCGTTCATGTCAATGCCCCTGAGCAGGGCGCGTGTTGTGTCGATGGGCGTCGCCAGCAACACATGATCGAAGGCCACATACCCGATCGCGCACGAGGACAGATCCGCGGCAGCGAAGCGCATGAGCCAATCGTTCCGCACGTTGCGCGTAAGCGCTGCTGTGTGTGTCTGCAGGTGCAGCCGCTCCGGGGGCAGTGCGGCGACGAGGGCTTCGGTGAGTGAGCCCATGCCGCGCCGTAACGTGGTAAAGATCGCTTGCCGAGGCCTGGCGCCGCGCTCACGGCGTTGTGCCCCCAGCGCTAAAATCAGCGATCCGTGCTCGGCTTCCATCGCGGTGAAACTGGACAGCACCGCATGCGCGCTGAGCTTCGCAACATCGCCACCAAAAACACCGGAAAGCAGCGGTGCGCCGATCTTGTCGAGCACCTCTTCCCCGAAGTGCCGCGCTACAAAACTGGCAACCGACTCATCTTCAGCGGGGATCGCGCCCTTCAACGCATCCGCACGCTGAAGCTCGCGCGCGTAGGCCGCCTTGGCTTCTGCAGAGAACAACGGTGACGCCTCAAGCGTCTCGAGATCTTCGGGCACCATCATGCGCATGCGTTCCGGCATCGCGACCAGATCCCCATCGACCCATACATACGTCTTCTTGCCTTCATCATTAGAGGGGATGATCTCCGCACCCAAGCCAAGCTCTTCCGCAAGCGCACGCGCCCACGGCTTTTCAGTGACCCAGGCATCAGGGCCGCCTTCAAGGATGTACTCTCCATCTGCGGTGCGGCGACGCGTCGTCTGCACAGTGCCGCCCAGCCGATCGCCGGCCTCATACAGGTGCCAATCGAGCGCCTTGCCTGCTTTCCGCTGCAGCTCTAATTCATACGCCGCGGCTAAGCCGGCAATGCCGCCGCCCAGAATCGCAATCCGTGTCATAGCTCTCAAAATCTACGCTGGAGCGTTTTCGTCACACGCGAGGCCCACGCCCGATGAAGCTTACGCTTCCACGAGCACCGGTTCGGGGATTGGCGCCGTACGCACTTCAGCAGCGGTACTCCACGGCGTTGCGATCTGTGCCGGCATCACATCCGTGCCCCTGCGCGTGGCCAGCACATGCTCGATGGCGTTGATGAGGATGGGCGAGTCATTCAGGCTTTCAGCACGAGTGATCTCCAAGCCAAGCTCTTTGCCGAAGTCGCGAAAGTTGATGTCGATGTCGTACAGAATTTCAACGTGATCGCACAAAAAGCCGACAGGCTGCATCACCACGGCGCGATGCCCGGCCTCGGCGAGCGCCTTCAAGGTATCTTCCACCGCCGGCCCGATCCACGGCGCTCCCGCGACGCCCTGGCTTTGAAAAGCGAAGACCCAATCAGCTTCCGTCATGCCCACGGGCGCCAGCCGCTCCGCGATGGCCGCCGCCGTGCTCTTGCACTCAATGGGGTACGGATCGCCCTGCATTGCAATGCCGTAGTTCTGGATGCCCTCCGCCGGCACGGGCGCACCGGGTCGTGCGGCAGAGCCACGGGCGGCTTCTTCCGGCGTGGTCGGCCGAATGGTACGGCAAGGCACCGAGTGCGCTGTGAAGAGCACAGGAACACGACGGCCGGCCCGCGCGCAAGCCTCGGCCCATGCCGGCCAAAGCCGGTCCGCCAGCGCGTGTGCCAAACCCGGCTCATCCGCCCAGCCTGCAATAAAGTCATAGGTAAACGGCACGCCCGGTGTTTCGCGCAACGCCGCGTCAAGCGCGCGCCGGTAGAGCCCCGTGGAGGTACGCGAGTACTGCGGCGCGAGGCAAAGCACACGCGCACGCGTGACCCCGTCGGCCTTCATCTGCGCCACAACATCGGCGATATACGGGTGCCAGTTCCGCATGCCCACATATACCGGGCAGCCCATGGTCTCGGCCAATAGGCGACCTTGCAACAGGGTCCAACGCGTCAGTGGCGGCCCTTCGGGCAGCGGCGTCTCTTCGAGCCCGATCTCGGCATACCGATGCTGCAGCTCTTCCACCACATGCGCCGGCATCGGACGTCCGCCGGTGACTTTATGCAAATACTCGGCCATCTCGGAAAGGCGATCGGGCGTGCCGTGGGCAAGCAGAAGGACAGCTTCGGGTGTTTCTGACTCTTCGCGGGGTTCCATGGCCTGGCTCATCTCTTCCATCCTAGAGCCCGCAAGCTGCTTACGCTTGCCCCACGCCTGCATCCCGGCACCGCATTGCGATGCAGACACCAACAACCGGCGAACTTTACGATGCGGATACCGCAGCCGCATGCCCAGCCGCTTCCTGCATCGGTGGAGCTGGTGCGGCACCGTACTGCCGCACCAGCTCCACCACGCGCAATACATTTTCCACCGGCGTGCCCGGCACAATGCCATGGCCGAGATTGAAGATATGCCCCGGCCTTCCACCGGCAAGCTCTAAAATCTCGCACACCCGCGCCTCCAGCACAGCTTCGGGCGCAAACAACGTGATCGGATCGAGGTTCCCCTGCACCGCACAACCCCTACCGGCCGCATGCCAACCCGCATCGAGCGGAATGCGCCAATCGAGACCAAGCACATCGGCCCCGGTCTCGCGCATGGTCGGCAGCAGGCTGGCCGTATCGACGCCGAAGTAGATCACCGGCACGCCCAATGCCTGCACACGGCGCACAAGCTCCGTTGTGGGAGCCTGCACAAACTGCCGGTAGTCGCTGACCGATAACGCACCCGCCCACGAATCAAAGATTTGGATGACATCCGCGCCGGCCTCCACCTGTTGCTGCGCGTACGCCACAAGCACGGTGATCAGCTTTTCCATCAGCAGCGGCCAAGCCTTGCTGTCGGGTTGCGGCACAGGCGATGCCGACGCATACATCAGCCGTTTGGTTTCGATGTAGTTCCGTGACGACCCGCCTTCGATCATGTAGCTCGCCAGCGTGAACGGTGCACCGCAGAAGCCGATGATGCCCAACCGGTCGCCATCGGCCCGTGGTCCGTCAAAGTGCTTCGCGACTCTGGCAATCGCTTCGGCGACATACCCCAGTTCTTCGGCGCGATCGGTGCGCAGCGCCTCGACGTGTTCGATCGAGCGCACCGGCTGGTGGACCACCGGTCCTTCGCCTGCGACGAACTCGAAGTCGAGTCCCATGGGGGTAAATGGCAACAGCAAATCAGCGAAGATGATGGCCGCATCGACGCCCAGCCGTTCCGCCGCGGTAATCGTCACCTCGGCAGCGATTGCCGGCGTCCGGCAGATCTCCAATAGCGTGTGATGGCGGCGTACGGCCATGTACTCCGGCATGTAGCGGCCGGCCTGCCGCAAAAACCACACCGGGGTGCGGTCGGCAGGTTGTCGCAGGCAAGCCTGCACGAAGCGGCTGCGGCCCGCTTCGCGTGTGTCCTGCTCAGCTACTGCCTGCCCAGCTAGGCCCTGTCCAGCTGCGTCCTGTGTCGCTACATCCTGCGCCATCACGGTCTCCCCTCTTCAGCCTACATGGTGCGTGCCGGCGTCGCGTGCAGGCGAGGCTGTTTACCGGATGATCGTGCTTTGCGAATCATGCGCCCGAAACGGAACGCGATAGCTGATGCCCACCGTTCCCAGTACCGGCGTAAAGGTCAGTTCACCCGTATTCCAGTGCTGTGCCTGCACATCGAGCTTCAAGGCGAATCTGCTGGAGAGCGGCACGTCCACGCCGCCGCCATAGTTGAACACCGTTGAGTTGTCGCCGGTGTAGCCCACGTTGAGCGGGAAATGTATGCTGCCGGGACCGATAAGAAAGTCCGCATACGGCTCGAAACGGCCAACCGGCACAAGCGCGCGAAAGCCGACAAGATAGCTGCGCTCATTGGCATAGCTGCCGTTGCTGAAGTTGACCCGCACCTCCACCGAGGGCTGCACCGGGAAACGCAAATAGCGCGTGTAATTGGCGCCCAACGAAACACCCTTGTTGCGATTCGGTCCATAGGCCGGATCGCTCACATCCAGGCCGGCGAATACGGAAACCGCAGCGGCCTTGCTCGCGGTGCTGCTGGCCTGCGCCGACGCTTCCTGCGCGAAGAAGCTGCTGAATGCAAAAAGACAAAAGGCAAAACGCAACCGAGTTGAAACGCGAAACATGTGACATCCCTTGGGAGCAATTTCCCATATGAATTTTTGAGCCCGTACCTTTCGCTCACCCGTACATTTTGCTCATTGGATGCATACCCGGCGGAGGGCCGCGCTCCCTTGCCCGAACACAAATCCACCGCACCGGTTGCGTTGTGTCTTTCATTTGCTGTTCTGTCAAGGTTCCACTCGTTTCCCAAGTGCATTACCATCGGGACGCGCGCATGTGCGATTGTTTGGCTACACTGTTCCGGGGCTGCTGCCGAGTGTTACGTTGCCGCGGAGCCAAACCCCTAACCCGTTCCCAAATGCCATACGAGAGTTGATGTCCACCCTTATGCCGAACTACCTGGAACTGCCTGTCGGGAAACATGCGCCGGAGTTGGTCAACGCCGTCATTGAAATCCCGCTGGATTGCAGCACGAAATTTGAATATGACAAAGAACTGCACGTCTTCCGTCTGGACCGCAACCTGTACTCGCCCGTGCACTACCCCGGCGATTACGGCTTTATTCCAAGCACGTTAGGCGATGACGGCGATCCCTTGGACGTGTTGGTGCTCGTCGATCGCCCGAGCTTTACCGGCTGTTTTATGGAGGTGCGCCCCATTGGCGCGCTGGAGATGATCGATCAGGGCCAGGGCGATGAAAAAATCCTGTGTGTGGGCAAGGGCAATCCCCGTTATGAGGATGTGCACAACTACTCAGAGATTTACCCGCACATCCTGAAGGAAATCACCCACTTCTTTTCCATTTACAAAAATCTCGAGAACAAGCGCGTTGAAGTGCACGGTTGGCGCGATGCGCAGGTCGCGTATGAGCTCGTGACCAAGGCACAACAGGCCTTCATCGACAAGAACGCGGGTAAATAGTCAGCGCCCGGCACGGCTGCCTACCCAGGCAGCCGTGTCGGACCCTTGCGCCGTTGCTGCCACAGCTGCATGGCGGCATAGACGATCGCTCCCGCCAGGGCTACGAGGAGCGCAAACAGCAACGCGGGCAGCGGGCCGACGCGTTCGTCGCGCGCCGCCCACAACGCAAAGACAATGAGCAGCAGCGGCCCCACGCCCGCCAGCACCGTCCCGGCAACGCCGCCCGGCACACGGAAGGGCCGCGGCAAGGCGGGCTCGCGCAGGCGCAACGCGATCAGCGCCGCAAATTCCAACAACAACGCGGCACCGTACAGCACGAGATCGATAGAGATAAGCCGCTCAAAGCTGAAGCGCAGGGCAAGCGCCCACATCGCCGCACACGCCACCAGCGCGGCATACGGTACACCCGCGGCGTTTTCACGGTGCAGAACACGCGGCAGCAGACCATCGCCGGCCATCGCGTAAGGCACACGCGCATAGCTCATCATGAGCGGATTGAACATCCCGGCGCCGTTGATCATGCCGCCCACCACCACCAGTAGGGCGAGCCATGGGCCGACAATCGTGCGCGCCGCATCCGTCCACGCGCCGGTAGAAAAGCTGCCCGCCCCCAAACCCGCCAGCCCCACCGCCAGCAAGGGTAGGGAGTAGGTGAAGGCCACCAGCGCCGTGGCGCCGAGCATCGCCCGGGGATAGTTTCGCTGCGGCTCGTCAACCTCCTGCGCCACCGTGGAGGCATTGTCCCAGCCCATGTAGTTCCACAGCGCCACCAGCACCGCGCCCGGGATATCGGGCCGCGGGATCGGCACAAATAACGTCCCTGCCCCATGCCCATGCCATCGCCACAGGCCCACCGCGACCAGGGCGCCGAAGGGCGCCAGCAACAGGCAGAACAGCACCACTGACCCATCACCGACAGCCTTGGCGCCGCGCAAGTTCCACAGCGTGCAGCCCACTACCACCGCCAGAGCCCACACGGTGCCGCGATAGCCGGCAGTCCACGCGGGCAAAATGCGGCCGAGGTACAGCACAAAAATGACAGGGTAGATCGCCATGTCGAAGATGCTGGCTGCCAGCGATAGCCAGGCCTCCTGGAAACCCCAGAAGCGGCCCAGCGCCCGCCGCACCCAGATGTAATAACCACCCTCCGCCGGGATCGCGGCAGCGAGTTCCCCCACCATCAATGCCGTGGGCAGACTCCAGACGAACGGGATCAGCACAAGCAGCAGCAGCCCATGCGCGTACCCCGCCTTGCCGATGATGTCTTCAAGGCCATACGGCCCACCCGACACCATGAAGTAGGTGGCGGCGATGAGGGATAGGAGGCGCAACTTACGCGGGTTGGGGGCGATGGCAATCCTCGGCGTCGGTCCGTTACCTTGATCTTGCCTGCAAATATGGACAAAAGGTTCGCGAGCACGCGCGAAAATGTTCCGCGTGCCCCTTTCGAGTATCATCCGCAGTACACCCCAGCTTTATCCACATTTTCACGCAGTTCAGGCCCACAACCCGAGGAGTCCCATGCACCGTTGGCCCCGTACGCTTTTAAGCGCCCTCACTCTGATCCTGCCCATCTCCGCAGCCGCGCAGGTCGTGCCCACGCCGCCCGCCCCGCAGGTTGGCTCCTCGAATCCGGTGTCCCCGGAGCCGGGCGTGCCACGCCCCGGCACGGCCCCCTGCGCGGTGCCGCTCTTTTCCAATCTCCAGTTCGCCGATTACGGCCAAAAACCCATCAGCTACACGCCGCCGACCGGCTGCACCGGTCCCTGGGCGAAGGTGGTGCTCAGCGCTGACTTCACTGTCACAGCGGGCGTGCAATACGACCGCACGGCGAAGTTCTTCCTCGGCGGCGCGAACATCTACTTTGGCGCCACAGCGGAGCCGCGTTCCGCGCTCGCACCGTCGTGGCACATCGAACGGGATCTCACCGACTACAGCAGCCTGTTCACGAGCCCGCAAACCGGCATCGCGAGCATCCAGAACATCGTCAACTCCACCTACACGGGCGTTATCTACGCTTCCGCAACGCTGCTCTTTTACCCTGCGGACGCAGCCAATCCCGCACCGGCGGTCCCGTCGTCCGTACTTTCGCTGGCGAACAACACGACCACGCGTTTGAACACCACCACCGACCAACTCAGCGCCACTTTGACCTTGCCCCGCAACGTCACCCGCGCCTACATGGACGTGCTCGCCCAATCCCAGGCCAACGATGAGTTCTGGTACACCTGCGTGCCGAACAATGTTGCGGCCGAGCTACAAAACTGCGGCAACACCGGCTTTCGCGAGACGGAAGTGACCATCGACGGCAAGCCGGCCGGCGTTGCGCCCGTGTACCCATGGATCTACACCGGCGGCATCGACCCGTACCTGTGGGAGCCGTTGCCTGGCATCGAAACGCTGAACTTCAAGCCCTATCGCGTCGACCTCACGCCCTTCGCAGGCCTGCTTTCCGATGGCGGCCCGCATGCCGTTGCGGTATCTGTCTACAACGCGGCGAGCGGCTTCGATGTCGCTTCGTCGCTGCTCCTCTACACCGACCCGAAGGCTGCGATTGTGACCGGCGCGCTCACCGCCGACACGCTGACCGCCGAGCCCACACCGAACGTCCAGGCCTACCTGAACACGGCCGCAGACGGCACCGTCTCCGGTCCTGTGACGGTGAGCTCTGCTCGGGCGTGGATGATCTCCGGCTATGTGATCACCTCGGGAGGCCGCATCGACACCACCATCGAAGCCACCAACAGCTTCCTCAATGTGCAGGATGAGAAGGTCTCGGACACCGTCTACAAACAGGGTATTCAGCAGGACACCGAACAGCACGAATTGACCACGACGGCCTCCGCGGCCGGCACCATGCAAACACAACATGATGCGAGCTATCCGTTGGTGGTGTACTACAACGAGGCGCCGAACGACAACAATGATGGCGGCTTCTACGTTGCGAACTACGTTAAGCAGGAGAAGATCGATCAATTGCGCTCCCCACTGGGTGCCAACAGCCCCAACCCGATCGTCAGCTCCGAAACGGTGGAAACCAGCGACACGCTGCACTACAACGCGGCAAACCACTTCCTCGGCCACGATAACAACATGGCCATTTCGACCTATGGCGCGAAAGACGCGGTGCCTAACTGCATCTATCGTGGGCTCTCTGCACGGAACCTGGTCTTGATCGGCGTGGAGGACAGCACAAGCTGCTCGTTGGCGCCGTAGCCCCATCTGGCCTAGAGCAAGAGCCTCTCAGGTGTAAAACGATTACCCTGCGGACATCCGCTTGCTCCCATCCGCTTGCTCACGTCCGCTTGACCACCTCAGGTCGCTCGAATTGGTTGATCACGTCTGGCGGTGATCTCTGGAGAGATCACCCGCCCTTTAGCGCCAAAGGCGCGTCCTATACCAGCCTGGGCCGCAAAGCCCAGGTGTGCACACCGTGGGTGCGTCAAGGGCTGAAAGCCCGCTCTACAGCCGGCACAACTGCCGTAGACCATGCCTTCCCCTGCACAACTGCTTCATAGGCCTTCGCCCCAGGCAGGCCCATCTTTGCCGTCATCAAGCCAACTTTCCCGTGCAAGAGCCTGCTGCCGCCGCACCTCCAGGCGATTGCATCTCACCGTTACATGAAGCTTGGTTCCTCTGCCCGGTACGCCCTTGGTTCCCTGGCCGCAGCCGGCTGCGTTTATGCTCTTCTGCCCAGGACGAAGCGACTCGAAGCCGGTCAAGTCGCCCTCATCACCGGTGGTTCCAGCGGACTTGGGCTGGCCCTGGCGCATCGCTTCGGAAGAGCCGGCTTCAAGCTGGCGCTCGCCGCCCGCGGGCAGGATCAACTGGAGCAGGCGCGGCACGAGCTGGTTTCCGCGGGCTCGGTCCCCGATGGAAGTTCTATCCTTCTTCTGCCGGGCGATGTCGGCAGTCCAACGCAAGCCGCCGGGCTTATGGAAGCCACGTTGCGCCTCTTCGGCAAGCTCGATGTGCTCATCAACAATGCCGGCATCATCGAAGTAGGCGCATTGGAAGATCAGCCGCTGGAAGCCTATGAGCGGTCCATGGCGATCGACTTCTTCGGGGCGCTTTACACCACCTATGCCGCCCTGCCGCACATGCTCGGCCGTGGAACCGGCAGCATCGTGAATATCTCCTCCATCGGCGGAAAGGTCGCCGTGCCGCACCTTTTGCCGTATGTCGCCTCGAAGTTTGCACTAACCGGCTTTTCCGAGGGCCTGCACGCCGAGGTGCGCTCTAAAGGCATCGTCGTCACCACGGTCTGCCCAGGGCTTATGCGTACCGGCGGTGAAGTCCATGCCCACTTCCACGGTCAGGTTGAGAAAGAAAAGGCCTGGTTTCAAAACTCCGACCGCACGCCCGGGCTCGCCGCAGACGTGCATCACTCGGCAAACCGCATCTTTAACGCCGTGAATCGCGGCAAGGCGGAGATTGTCATCACGCCGCAAGCGTGGCTCGCCGCCCGCTTTGCTGGTTTGGCGCCGGAAACAACACAGTGGCTCGCCGCGCTCGTCAACGAGCATGCCCTGCCCGCCCCCTTGGCGGCTGCTCCCGAAGCGCCGGCGCCACTCATTGCATAAGCTCCGCGCGCATAGGTCGCTTCGAGCCGACCTGCAGCCCACTTCCAAGGAGATCTTCTATGTCCCAAGCCATTAGCGCCGATCCATTGGCGCGCATCGCCGAACAACAAAACTGGATCACGCCTGCGGCCGAAGACAAGGCACAGGAGGTCATCCGGTCTGCCTTTTCCATCTTCGGCGACAACGCCGGCAGGGTACGCAGCCTGCTCCACGGCGACTGGCTCCACGAGCCGATCCACTCCATCATGACCGATGTCCCGGTTGGCTCCTGGACCGCCGCCGTGATCTTCGACACCTTGGCAGCCGTAGGGGCCAGCAAAAAGCTGGACGCCGCTGCCGATGCGCTTGTGCTGCTCGGCTTGGCCGGTGCCGTCGGTGCCTCCATCACCGGCTTGAATGATTGGGCCGAGGTGAAGCACGAAGCTCCCCGCCGTATCGGTGCCGTGCATGCCATCCTGAACGTCAGTTCCGCCGTGCTATTTGCTGCATCGGCCGTTGCCCGACGAAAGAACGGCAATCGCGCGACTGGGCGCTCGCTGGCCGTCGCCGGCTTCGTGGTGAATTCACTTTCCGCGCATCTCGGCGGCAACATGATTTATGAGCACGGTATCGGGGTCGAGCGCGGCAAGCACTGGTCGGAGTAAACACCATCTCTTCGGCATCGGCTGGTTCCCGCACGACAACCTACACGCCTCAGAGCATATGAAAGGACTCATGGCTTCCACGACGCAACGCGTCTTTCGGGGTGCCCTCACCGGTGCGGTCAGCGGCTTGGTGGGCTCGTGGCTCATGCTGCAGTTCATCGATGGCGCCGGCACGCATCTGCTTGAACGCCTAAAGAGTGACGGAGATCGTCAGCAGGATGTGCAGGAACAGGCCGCGCAGCGGCAGGCCGGCAGGGTGCACCCGGAATCTGTCACCATGCAAGCCGCGGATACCTTCGCCAGCCACGCCCCTGGTGGACGACACCTGACCTACAGCGAGCGCCGGCAGGGCGGAGCGATTGTCCATTATGTTTTTGGCACCTTGATGGGCGTGGCGTACGGCACAACGGTCGAGTTCTGGAAGCTGCCCGCGTTGGGCTATGGGACGCTCTTCGGCACAGGCCTTTGGGCAGGCACCGACCTGGTGAGCATTCCCGCGGTCGGTTTCGCCAAATGGCCCACCGAGGAACCAGCCGCAGCGTATGTCACGCATTGGATGGCCCACGTCCTATACGGCACAAGTATGGATGTCACTCGTTGTCTGCTCAACTCGTTGCTTGCCTGAACGTGAGCGCGCTAAGGGCCGCAGTCTTCCTTGTTTTGTCGAAACCACCCGCAGTCGATCTCACGCCCCATGTTGCAGATCACGCGGACGTGTCGCCGGCGCATCTGCACTTTCGCTGTTGCTCATGCGCCGCCAAAGAATACGAAGAATCGCCACTACGGGGACGGATACCAGCGCCCCGACGACACCGGCAATTTCGCCGCCGGCGAGCACCGCGAAGATCTGCACCAGTGGTGAGATCTCGAGCGATTGCCCCATGATGCGCGGCCCATTCACATAGTCCTGCAGGATGCGCCACACTCCCAAGAACAGCAGCAACAACAGCACATGCGGGTAGCCACTCAGGATTGCAATGACCAGCACCGACACAGCCGCCACCGCCGGTCCGACCACGGGCACAAATTCAAGCACACCGGCAATGGGTCCCAGAATAAACGCATACGGGACGCGCATCAGGCTCAGCACCAGCGTGTATGCCACCAGCGTTAACGACGCCAGAATCAGCTGCGCGCGGATGTAGCTGCCCAGCATGACGTTCACATCCGTGACAATACCCCGCAGGGTCGTCTTTTCTTCCGGCGCACGGCCCAGATCGACCACGCCCTTTCCGATCTCCTGGCCTTCTTTCAAAAAGAACAGGCTCAAAATCGGGATGAGAATCAGCCACCAGATATGTTGTGCCGGGGATGCGATCTTTGCGCCTAGGACCCGCCCGTACCCCAGTAAATCTCCACGATGCGAGATGAAAAAGCTTTGGATCTGCGCTTGACGCTCAGCAGACCAGCCATGCCGCTTGCCGAACTCCGCTACCAGTTCGCCGGAACCGATCCTTTCCAGCAGCGAAGGCAAGCTGGTTGCCAACGCCTTGCCCTGGTCGGCGATGCTGGGACCGATCAGGAAACCGCCGCCTACCAGCAGCGCAATCAAGAGAAGATAAACAACGGCAATCGCTTTTCCGCGCCCATGCAGTCGCATTTCCAGCATGGAAACGAGCGGATCGACGAAGTAAGCGAAGAGCACAGCAAATAAAAACAGCGTCAACGTCTCATGAGCAGCACGCAAGAACAGGAGGAAAAGCGTGAAGATCAGCGTCGTACACAAAACGCGCGCCGTTTTGGGGTCCCAGAACTTGGTTAGCATCGATTCCTCCAGACGTTCGATGCAAAGAACAGGATCATTGTCGTTTGGCTTTCGTATCGAAATGGCACAGCGGACGGCAATGTTCTCTGACGAATGGGTCGCTCCGTCACCCGCTTAGGTGATTTTCCGGAGACATGCGGCTGAAGACACTAGAGACCATGACACGGCTCGCTGAATCGGCAGCGATCGCGGAAGCATCGTCTTTCGAGATTGCTGCGCCTCTATCTTCGGGATCTAAAGAAGGGTCGTCCAAGCCGGCCCTTGCGGCGGTGGGCCACCCCGATCGCAGTTTGGCCACACTTGAGGGTGCGCCGTCTGCTTCGTCGCCGCCGGCTTGGGAGTTTCCCCGCCACGGTCTGCACGGGTCCATCGTGCTTAACTCGTCACTGCGCGTGCTGCACATCAGCCGCGCGCTGCAGGCAGCGCTCAGGCCTTATGCAGAAAATACCTCGGAAGAAACGGTGCTTGACGCCTTGTCACCCTTGCTTGGCGGCAGCGAAAGTGAAGCTGGAGAGCAGCTACGCCGTTGGCTCGAGGAATCCATTGCCGGCCGCCCCGGGGACGCCGCCGCATCGCTCATTCTGAGCCCCGTGCCGGAAAAGCGGAAGGTGCACTTTGACCTACACCAGCTGGGTGAGTTTTCCTGGCTGCTTTCCCTGGAAGAACTGTCCGCGAAGCGCGACGAGATCTTCTCGATTCTTTATAAGGACCGCTTAACAGGCGCGGCGAACCGCACGCTCTTCGAACATAAGCTGGACGTCGCCTTTGAAGAACTCAACCAGGGGACGGCGGATGGCATCACCATGCTTTCCCTCGATCTCGACCGCTTCAAAGCCGTAAACGACACCCTGGGGCACGCAGTCGGCGATGCCCTGCTCGCCCTCGTCGGTGAACGGCTGCGGACAGGCCTGCGGGACACCGACACACTGGCGCGCCTGGGCGGGGATGAGTTTGCCGTGCTCATCCAGCACACCCTGGGCGATCATCGCGTCGCCGAGCTTGCCAATCGCCTCATCGATCTGTTGCAGCGCCCGTACCTCGTTGACGGACACATCGTGAACGTCGGCGTCAGCATCGGCATCGCGCGCGCGCCGGAGGACGGCCGCTCACGAAGCCAGTTGCTGCGTAGCGCCGACCTCGCGCTGTATCACTCCAAGGGTGCCGGCCGTGGTGTCTATCACTTCTTCGCCAGCTTCATGGAGGAGCGGGCCCAGCAACGGCGCCTGCTTGAACTGGATCTCCGCAAAGCGCTGCTGTTGAAGCAGTTTGAACTCCATTACCAGCCGCAGATCGATGTGGAAGAGCAGCGCGTGATCGGCCTGGAAGGTCTGCTGCGCTGGCGGCATCCCAAGCGAGGACTGCTGCTCCCGGCAGACTTTCTCCCTCTCGCCGAGGAAATCGGTCTGGCGATTCCACTCGGCGACTGGGTGGTGAGAACCGCTTGCCGCGATGCAGCGACGTGGCCGGAATCCATGACCGTTGCTGTCAATGTTTCACCGCTGCAATTTGAAAGCTCCGGCTTTCCGGACGCTGCGGAACGCGCGCTGAAGGCAGCGGGGCTCGCCGGGGACCGGCTGGAGGTGGAGGTTACGGAAGAGATCCTGCTGCGCGATGGAGGCGTCGTACGCTCCACGCTGGACGCGTTACGCCTTCTGGGCGTGCGGGTGGCGATGGATAGCTTCGGCACCGGGCTGGCTTCCTTGAGCCAGGTTGTGAACTTTCCCTTCGACAAGATCAAGATCGACCGCTCGTTGATCAACTCTTCCGGCAGTGAGGGGAAAAACCGGGCCATTTTGCGAGCCATCTCCGCACTTGGGCAAAGTCTCGGCATCGCCACACTCGCCGAAGGTGTGGAAACTCCAGAGCATCTGGCCCATGTGCGCGCGGAAGGCTGCCACTCCGTGCAGGGCTTTTACTATAGCCGGGCCGTTCCCGCGAGCGAGCTGAAGGCCTTCTTCGCGACGCCATTTACAAAGCCTCTTGCCCCACTTCACCAGGAGTAAGCCATGGAACAACAGATGTACAGGATTCTTTACTGCAGCCGCAACCTGATCGCCGAGGGTGGTAACGGATCAAACCAGGCTATCGCGCAGATTTTAGAAAAAGCACGCGTCAACAACCGCCGGCGCAACGTGACAGGCGCCCTTTTGTACAACGCAGGATACTTCGCCCAGGTGCTGGAAGGTCCAAAGACGGCCATCGAGCAGGTATTCGAGCGCATCCAGCAGGATCCACGGCACGGCGAAGTGACTATCATCGATTGTTCCGCGATCGACCTGCGGGATTTTCCAGAATGGTCCATGGCGCGGGTGCAACCGGTCTCGGCATTGCAAGCAGCCGTTGCGGGTAATGCGGTACAGAGCGCGCTCGGAAATCCCGAGGCGGCCGACGGTGTCTTGGACTTGCTTCGTTCCCTTGTGATCAACGACGACTAAAACTTCCGTAGCCGCAACGATTTGACAGGAGGAATCATCGCCGATTTGAGGCTCGAGCCGAATCGTGACGACGTGCACCCACGCGCTCGGCGACAGCCGCCATGCGATGCTCGCCGCACGTATAAACTAAAGTTCTATGACCTCTTTACTTGCGTTTTTGCAAGAAAGTTCCCCGACCATTCTGAAAGAGTGGACGGCGCAACTTCGATCGACGCTGCAACGCCGCGATTTGTTGAATGAGCGCGACCTCGACGCCCAGGCGGCCGATGTGCTTGCCGCCGTCACCGCTGTCCCCTCGGAAACGAGACTGGAAGAGTTTGGTGCCTCTGCCTGGCGTCCGCTCAAAGACATGCTGGCAACCCTTTCCGTCTCGCGCGCCCAGCTCGGCTTTTCTTCGTCGGAAACGGCACTCTTCCTCCTGTCGCTGAAGCCCGCAATCTTTGCGCAGATCCGGCAGAAATTTGTACAAGACGCCGACCAGCTCTTCATGAATATCTCTGTCGCGGACGGCTTTCTCGACAAACTCGCCCTCCACACGACCGATAGCTTCATTCAGGGCCGCGACAGGGTCATCGCCCGCCAGCAGGAGGACATGCTGGAGCTGTCAACCCCGGTCGTCACGCTGTGGGACGGCATCCTTGCGCTACCTTTGATCGGCACACTCGACAGTGCCCGCACCCAGGTCGTCATGGAATCGCTGCTGCAGGCCATTGTGCAGACCAACTCCCGGTTCGCAATCATCGACATCACCGGGGTCGCCACGGTGGATACGCTGGTGGCCCAGCATCTGCTCAAGACCATTACCGCCGCGCGCCTGATGGGGGCGGAGTGCATCATCAGCGGCATTCGGCCCCAGATTGCGCAAACCATCGTCCATCTTGGCATCAACCTGCAGGACATCGTGACCAAGGCGAAGCTGGCAGACGCCTTCCGCCTGGCATTGGAGCAAAGCGGACGCAAGGTAGTCCGGATGGAACGCTCGCGACCTGCGGAGTACCTGCCGGGGACGCGCTGATGGAACGGATTCCGATTCTGCGCGTCGGCACCTATCTGCTCGTCACCGTGCAGGTGGATATGCATGACCAGCTCGCGATGACGCTGCAAAAGGATCTCACCGACCGCATCGCCGAGACTGGCGCCAAAGGCGTGCTGATCGACATTTCTTCGCTCGAGATCGTGGATTCCTTTATCGGACTCACCTTGGCCAACATTGCGTCCATGGCGCGTATCCTCGACGCGAGGACCGTGGTGGTCGGCATGCAGCCGGCGGTGGCGATCACACTGGTCGAACTGGGCATGTCGTTGCCGGGCATCCGCACCGCGCTCAATGTGGAGTCCGGCATGCAATATCTTCGCGAAACCGTGGCGGATGCCGAGGATTTTGATGATTGGTGCAGGGACCGTACAGAGATCTGAAACTGTGCCGATCAGAAGCTCGAGCGATGTTGTGCTGGTGCGGCAACGGGTGAGGGCTTTCTGTGTGGAGCAGAACATCGGCCTTGTGGATCAAACCAAAATCGTCACCGCCGCCAGTGAGCTCGGCCGCAATACGCTTGAGCATGGCGGCGGCGGTGAAGCCCTCCTTGAGTCATTGCAGGAAGCCGGCCGTTCGGGCATCCGGCTCACCTTTCGTGATACGGGTCCAGGCATCGCGGACCTTGCGCTCGCCATGCAGGACGGCTACACCTCCGGCAAGGGTATGGGGCTGGGGCTGAGCGGCAGCAAGCGCTTGATGCAGGAGTTCGATATCGAGTCGGAACCGGGGCGCGGCACGGTGGTCACGGTGGCGCGATGGAAGTGACCGGTCGCGTCAGCCGTTTGATCCAAGTGAATGGCACGGATCAGAGCGAGGTCGGCAATGCCCGACGCCAGGCCTTGCAGATCGGCACCACCCTCGACTTCAGCGAATTGCGCTGCGGTCAGCTCGGCATCGTGGTCACCGAGGCCGCCCGCAATCTTTCCGTCCATGGGGGCGGTGGCGAAATCGTGCTCACGCCATGGCAGTTTGGCAAATCGAGCGGCGTGGATGTGCTCGCGCTCGACCGTGGCATGGGCATTGCCGATATCGCGGTCGCCTTGCAGGATGGGTACAGCACCGGGTCGACCCCGGGCACCGGCCTGGGCGCCATTCGCCGGCTTGCCCACACCTTTGAGGTGTACTCCCAGGAAAGGAAGGGGACGGCGGTATTTGCGCGGGTTCTGCATCGGGAAGGCAAGGCCGGGGAACCCGCAGTGGCTCGCCTCGGCACGCTGAACGTACCATTTAGCGGAGAAACCCTTTCAGGGGACGGCTGGAGCGCGGTCCTTACACCTGAGCGCAGCGTGTACGTGATGGCGGACGGTCTCGGGCACGGTCCCGTGGCCAGCGAGGCCGCGCAGGAAGCGGTGTCCGCCTTTCAGCAGCATGCCGGCGGCTCGCCCAAACAGATCCTGCAGGCAGTGCACGAGGCGCTGGGCAAGACCCGCGGCGCAGCCGTCGCAGTCGCCGAGATCCTGCCGGCGCAGAAGGTGCTGCACTACACGGGCGCCGGCAACATCGCCGCCTCGATACATGGGCAGGCACGCACCAAAAGTCTGGTCTCCATGAACGGCACGCCGGGCCACAACATGAGCACCGTGCAGCAGTTCACCTATGATTGGAGCGACAGGTCCACGCTGCTGATGCACAGCGACGGCCTGGGCACGCGGTGGAATCTGGACAGCTATCCCGGTCTGGCGCAACGGCATCCGGCCCTGATTGCCGGTATTTTGTATCGAGATTTCAGCCGAAGGCGCGACGATGCGACCATTCTCGTCGCGCGTGTGTAAGGTACGATGACCGCTGCGATGACCCTCCTAAAGCTTCAGCTCGTTTCGGAACGCCATGTGGTGTATGCCCGTCAGCGCGCACGCGAGATCGCCCTCCTCCTGGGCTTTGACCATCAGGAACAGATCCGATTGGCGACCGCCACCTCGGAGCTGGCGCGCAATGCGTTCCGGTATGCACGCGAAGGCGAGGTGACCTTTGAAGTCACCGAGGGCCAGCCACAGCGATTTCTGATCGTCGTTTCCGACAAGGGTACGGGTATCCGGAACCTGGACGAGGTGATGGGAGGCCGCTACCAATCCCGGACGGGCTTAGGCAAGGGCCTAATTGGCACGCGCCGCTTGATGGACCAATTTGACATTGCGACGGGCGCCGCCGGCACGTCCGTGACGATCGGAAGATTTTTGCCACCGTCGAAGCCGCAGGTGACGCCCGGCGACGTGCAGGCGATCGCCTCCAAACTCGCGAATGCCGATGTCGATCCGTTTGAAGAAATAGAGCGGCAGAATCAAGAGCTGCTGCGGACCCTGGCGGAGTTGCGCGAAAAACAGGAGCTGCTCCTGCAGGTCAATCACGAGCTGGAAGATACCAACCGCGGCGTGGTGGCGCTCTATGCGGAGCTCGAGCAGAGTGCCAACGATTTGCGCCGCATCTCCGACCTGAAGACCAGCTTTCTCTCCAATCTTTCTCATGAATTTCGCACACCGCTGCATTCCATTCTGGCGCTCTGCGGGATTCTGACGGACCGTGCCGACGGCGAGCTTTCGGTGGAGCAGGAAACGCAGGTCAGCTACATTCGCCGTTCCGCGGCCGACCTCAGCGAGTTGGTGAACGATCTACTCGACATGGCGAAGGTGGAGGCGGGCAAGGTGGAGATTCGCCCACGGGCCTTCTCGGTGGCTGACCTTTTTGGCGCGTTGCGGGGCATGCTGCGCACGCTGCTCACCGGCACGGCCGTCAATCTGATTTTTACCGCCGATGAGGATCTGCCGCCGCTCTTTACCGATGAGGCTAAGGTTTCTCAAATCCTGCGTAATCTCATCGCGAATGCGTTGAAGTTTACCGAGCGCGGCCATGTGCAGGTGTCTGCTGAATTCGTAAAGTTTGCGCCAACGCCGGAGTCCGTCCCAACGAACGAAACCTCGGAGCGCGATGCAGGGCAGATGATCTTTCGCGTCGCCGATACCGGCATCGGCATCGCGGCAGAAAACAACGAACGCATTTTTGAAGAGTTCATCCAGATCGAAAATCACATCCAAAGCCGGGTGCGCGGCACGGGGCTTGGCCTACCGCTGGCGCGCCGCCTGGCAGAGCTGCTTGGCGGCACACTTACCGTGGCGAGCACTCTGGGTGAGGGCTCCACCTTCACGGTGACGCTACCGGTACGTTACGCCCAAGCGGCGGCACCGCTCGCAGAGGCGATCCAGCATTCGCCGGATGCGCCCCTTGTGCTCATCGTCGAGGACGATCTCAACACCCGCTTTGTGCATCAGGCGGCTTTGAAAAATACAGCATATACGCTCGCATTTGCCCGGGACCTGGAAGAAGCGCGTGCGTTCATGCAAACGGCCGTTCCGGTTGCCCTTGTGCTCGACCGCATGCTGGATGGTGTGGATGCGCTGTCCTTTGTGGAGGAGTTGCGAAGGGACGGATACCCCGGGCGCATCCTTGTGGTCAGCTTCATGGAAGACGACCGCACACCGCTGCAGGCCGGTGCCGATGCCTTTCTGCCCAAGCCGGTTTCGGCCGGCGTTTTGAAAGAAACCCTGGCGGAGCTGCTACGCATTGCCGTCCATAAACCCGTGCTGCTGGTCGACGATGACGAAATCAATCGGTATCTCTTGCGGGAAGCGCTTTCGCCCTTCGGCTTTCGCTTTCTCGAGGCCCGGAGTGGCCGCGAAGCCATGCAGATGAGCTTGGACATTGACCTCAGCATCATCTTCATGGACCTGGCCATGCCCGGCTTCACCGGCTTGGAAACGCTGCGCGAAATCAGGCAAAACCCCGCTTCCGCGAACGTACCCGTGGTCATTCACACCTCAAAGGAACTGAATATGCGGGAACTGCAACTCGTGACGACCTATGGCGCGTTTGTCTTTCCCAAGCAGGCGCTCTCGCAGCTCGATGCGCCTGAGGCGTTGCGCGCCGTGTTGACCGCGGCAGGCGTGCTATGAGTGCCGAGCAGCCAACCGTCCTTGTGGTGGACGATCGCGAAGAGAACCGCTACACCCTTTGCCATGCCCTCAAACGGAACGGCTTCCACACAGTGGAAGCGGCCTCCGGTCTGGAAGCGCTCGAACGGTCCAAAGACCTGCCCGATGTGGTGCTGCTGGACATCCGTTTACCCGACGTTCTCGGGTACGAAGTTTGCCGTCGCATCAAGGCGAATCCGGCGACGTGCCACATTCCGGTGCTGCAGATTTCGGTCGCGTTTCAGAGCACGGAAAGCAAGCTGTACGCTCTGGAAAGCGGCGCGGATGCGTATCTGGTACATCCTGTCGAGCCGCTTATCCTGGTAGGGACGGTCCGTTCGCTCATACGCCACCAGCAAGAGGCGCAGCGGGCGCGGGCCGCCGCGCAAGGATGGTCCGCCAGCTTCGATGCCCTCAGCGAAGGGGTCGCGATCATCCAGGCGGAAACCGTCGAACGCTGCAATCGCACCATGACGCAGCTGCTCGATCTGCCGTATGGCGGGATCGAAGGCCAGCCGTTTGCCGATCTTCTGCATCGTCATTTTGGGCTCGAGGCAACGCTGCCCACGGCAGCGGTTCGCGATGTGCAAGCAGGCAGCCGCTTCTTTCGCTTGAGCACCGCGCCGCTGCCGCCGGATGAACACCTGACCGGATGCATCTTCATCGTGGCCGATACAACGCCGCAAAAACAGGCAGAAGAAGCCCTGCTGCTTAACGAGCGACTGGCTGCGACCGGGCGCATGGCGCACATCATCGCGCATGAAATCAACAACCCTCTCGAAGCGATCACCAATCTCATCTACCTCTTGCAGCACGCCGACGCGGAACGCGAGCAAGCGCAGGAGTGGCTGGCGATTGTGGCCACCGAGGTCAACCGCGTTTCACAAATCTCCCGGCAGATCCTGTCGTTCCATCGGGAAACCCGTAGCCCCATCCCCATCGCCATTACGGAACTTGTGCAGGATGTGCTGGCGCTGGGCGCGCGCGCCGCGGCCGAGCGGCAGGTGGCACTCAAGGTGGATGCCGAAGCGGAGCTCCGTGTCCTGGGTCTGCCGGCACGCCTGCGTCAGGTGTTTTCCAACATCATCCGCAACGCCATCGAGGCTTCCCCATCCCGCGGCACATTGCGCGTTCGCGTCTCACGCAGCACCTTACGCGCGTATGAAGACACCATGCCCGCGGTCCGCATTTCCATCGCCGACGAAGGCCCGGGCATCCCTCCGGCCCTGCGCAAACGGATCTTTGACGCCTTCTTTACCACCAAGGAGGAAAAAGGTTCCGGAGTTGGCTTGTGGCTCACCGCGACCATCGTCGAGGAACACGGCGGCCGGATTCAAATGCGCAGTTGCACAACACCGGGAGCCTCGGGCACCTGCATGTCCGTTTTGCTTCCCGCGCAGATTGGCGGTTAGCGCCTGCCAACCCCGAGGGATCAAGCCTTGTACGCACATATAAAGCGAGTGCGTTCGAGGTTGTACGTTGTACGTTCTACGTGGCCTTCTGTGCACGCACAGGGCAAGTGCCTGTAGCCAGAGAACATTTGCTGTCATCCTTCAGGGTGTTCGCTTTACCGACTGCGCTTACCAATCGCGATCCTTGCCCATCGCATCCTTCGGCAGGATGGACCCAAACGAGAACGACTTCACCTGCTCCGCGGCAGAAAAGCTATTCCGCATCCAGCCCTCAAGCTGAGACTGCAGCGCCAAAGCGTCCATCTGCGGTTGCGGCACGATGAAAGCCTTCAAGCGCCCACCTTCGCCCAGGGCAGTCACGCGCACCACTGCATCCTGCACCCCCGGCTGGGTTCGCAGCGCTTCGGCAATGCGCGCGGGATAAACATTGATGCCGCCCACCTGCACCGCCGTATCGATGCGGCCTTCCAGCGTAAAACGTCCACCCCCCTGCACGTCGGCATGGTCCTTCAGCCGCACCCGTGTGCCCGAGCTGTGGACCAGGGCAGCGCCTTCCGTATCCCGCACATTCCTGCCAGGCGAAACATCCTCGAAACGCCACTGCGGCATCAGGCAAAAGCTCGTCTCCGGCCAGTGCCGCAGGCCGATGCCTGCCGTTTCAGACGATCCATACACCTCGGTGAGGGAACCGAGGCCATGCTCCATTAGCGAGGCCGCCAGTTCCGCGGGGCAGGGCGCCGTGGACACCACGCCCGCGACGCCTTCCGGCCAGTGCGCGATCGTTCGATCGAGCCACTGCCAGCGATCCGGGAAGGACACCAGCAAATCGCCATGATGCAGATCGGCGATACCACGGCCGCGATTCCCATGATCGACGGTCTGAACCGGCAGCTGGAGGTGGTCGGGCAACATGGCGGTGAACAGAAATCCGTAGATGTGGTGCGCGGGCGTGAGCGGGATGAGGCGCGTCCTATCGGCGAAGACCTCGCCGAGGTAGATAATCTCCTTCTTCAAATAGGAAAACTCGTGCGTGCATCGTTTCGGCGTTCCCGTGGAACCGGAGGTCGTGAAGGTGACCCTGTGCACGCCACCCCGCCATGCCGCCTCGATGCTGTCCAGCCAGCTTCCCAGGGTCTCGCTTGAGAGCAACCCGAGCTCCTCCCCGGCTTCGTAGAGATGAAACATTTCGTTCACCGCCGCCGCCAACCGCAGCACATCCAGAGAATCACAATGCAGGGAAGGCGTTTCCTCTCCGGTAAGCCGCAGGGTCTCAGGCCAAACGGCCTGTGACGGCCCAGCCTCTCCTGCCGCGCCGCGCCCACGGCTGATGGCCTTCAGTTCGCTTTGCAGCAGGCTGGTCAGTACGCGCAGTAATGCCGGCCGCGATAGGAAGGGCGTTGTCATGGCACTTCCCCAACCAGAGCCGGTTGCGCCGAACCGACGACTCGGTCACGCCCCGTCCGCTTGGCCCGATACAGCGCCTCGTCGGCTACCGAAAGCAATTCTGTAACATTGCTCGAAGCCGCCGTCAACGCAGCACACCCAAAGCTGGCAGAGATGGTGAGACGTTGGCCTCCGACGGTGATCGTGGTCTCCCCAAGTACCGACCGCAGCCGTTCGGCAAGTTGCATTGCACCGGACAGATCAGTCGAAGGCAGCAAAGCGACAAACTCTTCGCCGCCAAGCCGCGCAAAAAGGTCGCTCGGCCGCAGGAGCTGCATGCAGGTTTGCGCAAAGACCCGCAGCACCTCATCGCCGGCAGCGTGCCCATGCGTGTCGTTGACCTGCTTGAAATGATCGATATCGATACAGATCAACGCGACGTTCTGGTGATAGCGCTTGGCTCGATTCCATTCGCGCTCGGAGGTTTCGAAGAAATGCATACGGTTCGAAGCACTGGTCAGGTGGTCCGTACGCAGAATCCGGGTCAGCTTTTCGGCATCGGCATGCTGCCGCGTCACGTCGCGCAGAACCACGGTGTACCCCGCAACGCTGTGTCCCTCGGGGCTCTCGGTCACATGGCGCACCGCGATCAAACGCTGGCCCCAATAGCGGCTGCCATCCGCGCGGCGTTGCTCTCCTTCGGTCAGATACCATCCATCGCGGCAGGCGATCGCGATCTGCTCCTCTGTGCTGATCGTGCCGACTGCCGCCGCCGGCAATTCGAAGATATCCAGCGTTTCGCCCAGCAACTCGGCCTCGCTAAAGCCGGTTTGCCGCAGAAACGGTGGATTCGTGCGGTCGATGCGGCCGTTTGCATCAAGGGAAAGCACCGCAAAGTCATTCACACCGTCCAGCAGCGAGGCGAACCAGGTCTCCGCCTGCTTCAGCCGCCGTTCATGGTCGACCTGTTTGGAAATATCTGTCAGCGTGAGGATGAAGCGCTCTCGGGAAAGCCTGACGAGCGTGCAGCTGAGGACCTTGGCCTCACCGCCCCACTCATCGGCCGCGGGCCGGATAAAGATGCGGTGCGCATCGCACACCGTCCCCTGCGCGCCTTGAAAGGCGTCGACCATGTTGCGCAGCTCCGGGGCATACGCCTCGATAATGTCGAAGAAGTTGACGATCATCGGGGTCCGCGCGATCGGCAGCAGGAACTGCATCGCCATTGGATTGATCATCAGGATCTCTCCTTCGGGCGCGACCTCGGCCAGACCCACTGGACAGGCGTACAGGAACTGCAGCAGCTGCGTGTGTTCACCTTCCAGTTGAGTATGTATCAATGCACTCGCGCTCATAGTTGGCTTGGGGATCGCTGCGGGATGCTCAGGCGTAAGAAGCATTCAGCGCTGGATCAGCACGTAGCGACGCGTCACCGCGGCACTGCGCAACAGCCGCAAGCGAACCGGGGTGGGCCGCATACGCAAGGTCAGCACATAATCGAAAGCCGCGTCGAGCTCCGGTTCATCCTCGATCCGTTGTGCGACCAGGTAGTTGTTCATGCATTGCGCGGTTGTGGCAAAGAAGTGCGTGCCGACAACACTGCCGAGCGGCAAACCCGCGGCCTGCGCTTCCGTCCGGTTATACACCTCCACACGCCCATCGGGCGATAGGCCGACCACGCCATAGGGCAGGCTGTCGATTTCCTCTGTGCTCATGCGATCAAGATCGGACAACGGTATCTGCAGAAAGCCAACACCCGCCAACGTACCTCCGACAAACATCAAGCTCTCCCTCGTCATCCGCAGAGCAGACCTTTCGCCCGGATGCCAAATGTCACATCGCGAGTATCGGCAAAATCCCGCCTGAACGATATACACCCTTAGACAACCATTGTTGGTTTTGCGAACATTTCTGCTCACACGCCGGAAAGGTATGAAAGTTGACGGCTCGGGCAGCGCATTCAGGTAGCATGGCAGCGCACGCAAGCTTAACCCGCACGTTTCTCTGCCCCTGCTGAGCGAGTGGGAGTACGGCGTTGACCGCATGGAATCTAACGACGATATCCCTAGGCGAAGAAGGCACTTCTTCGTAACAATCGGCGCATACACCTTTTCGGCCGTACCTGCGCGAGCAGGTCCACCTTCGCAGTTGCCTTTGGAGAGCCCATGATTGCCGTTCGTCCTCGTGTTTTGCTGTTTCTTCTTTTCATCTTCGGCGGCGGCCTCGTTGCCCCGGCGCAGTCCACCCTTGGCAGCGTTTCAGGAACCGTCCATGACGCTTCCGGCGCTGTGATCCCGAACGCCACACTCACCCTCCATCGCGACGAATCCAACACCAATCGCACCGTCGCCGCCGACAGTACCGGCAACTACAACGCGCTCAACGTCGATCCCGGCACGTACACCATCGTCGCGACTGCGCCGACCTTCTCCAAGCAGACCGCCACGGGCATACATCTCGACGCGCGGCAGCAACTTCAGTTCGACATCACCTTGAATGTGAACAGCACGGCCGAGGTCACGGTTGATGCGACCGCCGCCGGGGCGATCAACACAGATGACGCCTCCATTGCCACGTCGCTTTCGCCCGAAGCGGTGCTCGACCTGCCCGCCAACTACCGCGGCGCCGGTTCGACCTCCCCGCTGAACCTGGTGGAAGCGCTACCGGGCGTGCAGCCCGACACCGGGGCGTACCCGCCCACCCCCTCCGCGCACCCTGCACCGCAAGTTCGCTTCTCCATTCAGGGCGGTCTGCCGTCGCAAACGGAAACAACCGTCGATGGCATCTCGGCGCAGAACCAGACCAGCAACAATGTGCAGGCGGATGCCTTTCCCTCCGCGGATTCCATTGCCGAGATCCGCGTAGATGGCGTAAATAACAATGCCGAGTTCGGCCAGCCCGGCGAGATCACTACGGTCACCAAGAGTGGTTCCAACAAGCTCCACGGCGCGGCCTACGACTACATCCAGAATCAGTTCCTGGATGCCACGCCTTACGGCAGTCCCAAACCGCACAAAGTCGCCAACGACTTCGGCGCCAGCATCGGCCTGCCCGTCGTCATTCCGCATCTTTACAACGGACGGAACCGGACCTTCCTGTTCGGCGCGTATGAGGGGCTGCGTTTCCCGCAGTCCACGGCCGTTCAAGCCAAGGTACCAACCTTGCTTATGAAGCAGGGCGACCTCTCGCAGGAGACAACAAACCCGCTGACCAATCCGTTCACTGGCGGAACGTATCCCGGCAACCGTGTGCCCATCAACGCGAGCTCCGCGGCGTTTCTCCAGTTCTTCCCGGACCCCAACGTCGACACCAACCTGTCGCTCATGGCCGCGACCGCCGACAAGGGCTACAACTACCTGAGCACCCGACGGAACGACATCACGTCGAACCAGTTCGACATCCGCGGCGATCAAACCATCAGCAGCAAAGCAAATGTATTTGTCCGCTACACCTTCAAGAACAACAACCAGATCGAACCCGCGGACCTCACGTTGCCGAACACGGATGGGTACGCGCGGTACCGCATTCTCGCCAGCAGCTTTAACTATGCCTTTACGGCGCATCTGGCCAACGAATTTCGCTTCGGCTTTACGCTTGAGCAAGACGGCACCAGCAATCCGTTCGATGGGGCTGGGTTCACGGCCAGCACAGGGTTAAACATCCCCACCCTGCCCGCGTTTTTCAACGGCATTCCTCACATTCAGTTCGACGATGGGGCAATCCAAACGATTGGGGCGCGCCTGGACGGCTCGGAAAGCTCGCGCGTCTTCCAGTATGTCGACAATGTGACCAATCAGCTTGGACGGCACACGCTGCGTTTCGGCACGGACATCCGTCATCTTTTGGCGCACACGGTGGCGGGCAGCGATACACCTTCCATCAACTACGGTAACTACTACTTCGATACGGCCAACAGCGCTACCGGGAACGAGTGGGCCGACTTCCTCACCGGTGTGCCGTATCAAACCCAAAGCAACCACATCAACCAGGACAACAATGCCACCGCGAACGCCTACGCCTTTTATGCAGAAGACAACTGGAAGGCGACAGGCAACCTGAACATCACGCTGGGCCTGCGTTACGAGTACCATCCTGCCCTGGCAGCGACCAACGGCCTGGCCGGCAACTTCGATCCATCGGTCGCGCGCACGGGACGCCTCATCTACCCGACAGGCTATGCCGGTACCCTGGATGTGCAGGAGCTCGCCAACGTGAACGCCTGTCCCACAGCCGGTGTGAACAATCCGTATGCGACAGGCGCGGCGGTCAACGGTGTGCCGTGCACACCGGTTGTCTCGAGCACGGAGGCGGGCGTTTCCGCAGGGCTGCGCAACGTGCCGACGCGGCGGTTTATGCCTCGGCTGGGCTTCGCGTACCGGCCCTTCGGCAACGACCGCACCGCGATCCGGGCAGGTGCGGGGTATTACAACATCACCACGACCGGCGCGCTTTTCTACGCGATCGCGCAAACCCTGCAGCAGAACTACCAGGCATTCACAAACACCTACACCGCGAACGGGCCCACGTTCAGCTTTCCGAACAGCTCCGCCCCTGGCCCGTTCGCACCGGCGCTCGGCAGCGTTTACTTCTACAGCGCGATCGACACCCAATGGCACGACCCCTACTCGCTGCAGACTGACGTGTCTGTCGACCACGACTTCGGTCACAGTGTCGGCGGACGGGTCTCCTACATCGGTCTACACACCTGGCATCTGGTGTGGCAGCCGCAGTTTAACCAGCTGCCGGCCTCTTCTACACGCCGCGCCGCCGACGCACCGCAGACCGACTACCAGTTTCCCAACTTCTACCAGATCACCGATCGCAACACAGCCGCACAAGCCGACTACCAATCCTTGCAGACGGAATTTTTCCGTCACGGCGCACGCGGCCTATCGTTCGACTCCACCTACACGCTTGCCAAGAACCTGGCGGACAACCAAGGCAGCTATGGCAACTTCAACTCCGCCGGATTCGTAGACGAGCAGGGCGGCTATTCTGCGACGGACAGCACGAATCGCCACCTGGATTACGGGAACGTCGCAGGCACACGGCACAATCGCTGGTTGACCACGGCGATCTACCAACTGCCGGTCGGGCGCGGTCAGCGCTTCGGCTCCGGCATGAGCCGCTGGGCCGACCTTGCCCTGGGCGGCTGGCAAACCAGTAACATCTTCCTCTGGCAGAGTGGGCCGTTTTTGACGGCGTACTTCGAGGCGGGCGCCATCGACCCCTCCGGTACGGGTTCCGGCACGCTGGTAGGCGGAGCAAATCAGCGGCCCGACCGTGTAGGCAACCCCAACTCAAGCTTGCATGACCGCAACCACTGGTTCAACAATGCTGCCTTTGCCTGCCCCGGCCAGACCGGCTTTGCTTCGGTGGCGACCTGCACCGTGGGCGTCGGCTCGCTGCCCATCGGGCGTTTCGGCACCGAAAGCATAGGCGATCTGCGTGGACCCGGTACGGTAAGTTTGTCGTCAGGGCTGAGCAAGCAGTTCACCCTTGCCGAGGGTTTTCGCCTGCGGGCAGAGGGAACCTTCACCAACGTGCTGAATCACACGAATCTCGCCGATCCGCTGCTTGATCTAACCCAGGTGAACTTCGGCCAGATCACACAGGCGCGTGGTTCCGACTTCGGGGGCAACCGAACCGGACAGCTCTCCTTGCGGTTGGAGTTCTGACCGGTGCTGGTCACATTGAAAGATCGGCGATGGGTTGACGCCCGCGCTCGGTCTGTCGACAGCCATTCCCTCGGGCAGGAATCGACCACAACAACCTGTTGAGCCTCCAACCTGGGCCGCAAGGCCTGGGTCCTGGATGGCAAAGCAACCGAGGGCTGAAGGCCCGATCTATGCCAGCGTAATCGGCTGTCCTAGCTCGGGCTTTCAGCCCTTGGTTTCCGCTTATGGATTACACCTGGGCCTTGCGGCCCAGGCTGGTATGGAGCGCCCTTACAGCGCTGGAAATCCCGTAACCGCGACTGCGGTGATGCCCTGCCTTTGCAAACCCTATGGCGTTACCACCGGCACCACCGGCAGGCTGATAAAACTTGCTTGCCCCGGGGTGTGCCAAACGCGCTGGGTCGCCTTTTCGTAGTCTTCCGCCCTGGCCTCGAAGATGTTCGGCACAAAGCGTTGCGGGTTGCGGTCGTAGAGCGGAAACAGCGTCGACTGCACCTGCACCATGATGCGATGGCCGGGCAGAAACGTGTGGTTCACCATGGGCAGACCGAAGGTATAGGCGAGCGGCTCGTTGGCCTTTAGCGGCTCCGGATGCTCGAAGCTGTTGCGAAAGCGGCCCCGAAAGATATCGGTCGCAATCGGCAGCTCATAGCCGCTCAGGTCGATGGGCGGCGCGGTGCGGTCCGGCTGCACATCGATCAGCTTGACGACCCAGTCCGCATCCGTGCCGCTGGTCGAGGCCACCAGATGCACGGTGGGCTCACCCGAAAGCTTCATCGGTTCTTTGAGCGGCTCGGTCATGTAGGTCAGCACATCGGGCCGTCCATCGACGAAGCGCTGATCGGTAATGAGCCACGTGCGCCAACCCATGCTGTCGGCAGCGTCCACCGGCCGCGGACGGTAAGGTACAGGCTTCGCCGGATCGGACACGTATTCATCGAATTTGGCGTTCTTACTCGCTGCGGGCGCGTCGAAGGACAGCCCGCCGTGGGCCGTCAGATACATCGGCTTCGCGGGCATTGCACACCCCTGCTCGCAGCTAGCCGGGAACGCCTTTGGTTTGTCCCAATGATCGGCACCGGTGTCGTAGATAAAGGCAGCCGGCGTCTCGGCCTGCGGCGCACCCGGCTTCAAATACTGATTGAAGAAGGGCAACAACACATCGCGGCGCCACTGCGCGGTCGTGTCGCTGGCCCACGTCAGCGAGCCCAGGCTGCGGCCTTCGCGGTTGACCTGGCTATGAAACCAAGGCCCCATCACCAGCGTATTCATCGAGTCCGGTGTACCCTTGGCCTTCAGCGCGCGATAGCTGTGCACCGCGCCCCACATGTCTTCCTGATCCCACAAGCCCTGCTCCCACATCGTGGGCACGGTTACGGGCTTCTGCACGATCAGCTTGTCGAGGGCCTGGCTCTGCCAAAAGCCGTCATAGTTTGGATGGTCGACCATCACGCGCCAGTACGGCAGCTGGTCGACGCCTTCGGTCTTCGCGAAAGCGTCCGCCGAGCCCGCGCGCAAAAAGCTCGTGTAATCGTCGCGGCCCTCATGCGGCACATGGACACCCTCGCCGCGCTTCGACGTTTGCCCAAGCACATAGTCGATATTGGGTTGCCGGAAGGCGCCGTAGTGGAACCAGTCATCGCCCATCCAGCCATCGACCATCGGGCTCTCCGGTGCGGCCACCTTCAGCGCGGGGTGCGGGTTCAACAGCGCCATCACGACCGTAAAGCCCTCATAGCTGGAGCCGATCATGCCCACGCGCCCATTCGATTCCGGCACGTTCTTCACCAGCCAGTCGATCGTGTCGTAGCCGTCGGTGGTGTCATCGGCACCGGTGGGGTTGTAGCCCGAGTTCACCGGCGGCGGCGTCATCAGATACGCGCCTTCGGAGCCATACTTGCCGCGCACATCCTGGTACACGCGAATGTAGCCTGCTTCGACAAAAACCTCATCGCTAAGCGGTAATGCCTCGATCATGCGCCCGCTTTTCGCGCGAGCGGCCCGCGAAGCCGCGTTATAAGGCGTGCGCGTCAGCAGGATAGGGGCTCCTTTTGCGCCTTTGGGCACCACGATCACGGTGTAGAGCTTTGTGCCGTCGCGCATGGGCACCATCTCCACGCGCTTATCAAAGTCGCTTGCGCCGACCGGGGCCTTGAAGTCTGCGGCAAGATCGTCGGCCGGCAACTTTGCTCCCTGCGCATGCCCAGGCACGGCGGAAATCGCCAGAACTGCAGCCATACCCGTGATACAACTCCATTTGCCCATTTCGTTCTCCTGTGGCGCCGCTGTGACAGACGCAGCAATGGTGGGGATGGGCACAGCGTATCACCGCGCGGCCTCCGCGATGAAGGCGCAGGAACGCAAAAAGGACGAGAGGCGCGACGATCACGACGCGCGCTACCTTCCCCGCTCCCGTTGTTGTAGATTGGGAGCATGGTTGACTACAGCACCTTGATCGCGAGTCTGCGGGCGTACGGTTTCGAAGTGGGTCGGGTGATCGAGCTTCCCGCCAATGCCGGCGTCGCCGAGTTTGTCATCAACGGACAGGTCCGGACCCTGGTAGAGGTCCGGCAGATGCTGGCCGACGCCGAAGCGAAGTAAGCGCGAGTCGCTGTCGTATCTGTGCTCAGGCCTGAGGCTGCCATCCCAAGCGCAGCAGTGATCTCTGTAAGCTGAGATTGCCGCGATGACACGCTTATGGCCGTCGAAAGGTCCTGATTGACCCTGGACCGGATCCACTGTCCCGGGTAGCTACACTCTTTTCCCGCGCTTACAACTTTCGCAGAATGTACTCCCCCCGGCACCGCCGCTACCGTTGCGAATGAAGCTGTTCAGACAACGGACGCGGCCACGTGCTGGCCAGACGGGATCAGATGCCGCTGCGCACCAAATTGCAGATTGTCTTGACGCTAGTGGCGGCGACTGCGGCGCTGGGCTGGGCCCCGCACTTCGGGTCGCACACCTGGCTTCCCTTCTGGCTGCTGCTGCTCGCCGTTCTACTCAGCTCAGGCCTCAAGGTTGCGATGCCGCATGTGGACAGCTCCATGTCCCTCAACTTTCCCTTCATTTTGCTGGGTTTGGTCGAACTTTCCCCCATGCAGGCCATGCTGCTGGCGGGCATCTCCGTCGCGGCCCAATGCCGGTTCCGTGTGCGCAAGCTGTTTACGGCAGTGCAGATCTGCTTCAACGTCGCCAATGCGGTACTCGCGACTGCCTGTGCCCTGGCGGCTTATGGTGGGGTGCGGCGATGGCACGTGACTATGGCGCCGGCGCTGGCGTTGGCCTCCATCGTCTACTACTTGTGGAATACCGGCGCGGTAGCCGCGGTTATTGCCTCATCGAAGGGAGAAAGCGCGTTTCGCCTTTGGCGTTCAGAATATCCCTGGTATCTGCCGTTTTACATAGTGGGCGCGGTGGTCGCCGCCGTTGCCAGCTGGTTAAATACCCAATTCGGCTGGACCACGGCCCTGCTTCTTGTGCCTGTGGTCTACACGCTCTATCGCGCCTACACCGGGCAGCTCTCACGCTTGAAAGAACGGCAGCAGCACCTGGAAGAAACCGAAGCCCTGCACCTGCGAACCATCGAGGGTCTAGCGATGGCGATCGAGGCGAAGGACCAGAACACGCATGACCATCTGTTTCGCGTTCGCACCTATGTAAAAGAGGTGGGCGAGGCGCTTCACCTGGATAAAGTGCAGATGCAGGCGCTCGAAACAGCCGCTTTCTTGCATGACATCGGCAAGCTGGCCGTGCCGGAACACATCATTAACAAGCCAGGCAAGCTGACGCCCGAAGAATTTGAAAAGATGAAAATCCACCCGGTCGTCGGGGCGGATATTCTGGAGCGCGTCCGCTTTCCCTATCCCGTGGTGCCGATCGTCCGCTCGCACCATGAGTGGTGGAACGGTACCGGGTACCCCGATGGTTTGCGGGGCGAAGCGATCCCCATCGGGGCCCGCATTTTAACCGTGGTCGACTGCTTCGATGCGATGGTCTCCGACCGGCCGTACCGCAAAGGCATGGATCACATTCAGGCGTTAACCATCATTCGCAGCGTGGCCGGCAAGCAATTCGACCCAGCGGTGGTTGCTGCCTTTGAAGTGTGCCACGCCGAAGCGGAACAGCGTGCCGAAGCCTTGGAAGCGAGCCACTTTACCCCTTTGCAAACCGAAGTCGAAGTATGGCGCGGCCTGGCGCCGGGTGCGGGTTTTGAAGCCGGCTCCGACGAAAATGCCCCTGCACGCGCGGCCGTCCTTATCGAGGACGAGCGACGCGGGGAGCCGCCCAGCGGCGTGGAATCGTTGACGCTCATAGCTGCCGCAAGCCAGGAAGCGCAAACCCTCTTCGAGATGAGCCAGTCCCTCGGAAACTCCCTCAGCCCCAACGAGACCGTTTCGGTGATGGCGTCGCGCTTGCACCGGCTGGTTCCTTACGGAGTTTGTGCGTTGTATCTCCGCCAGGGCGACACCCTCACCTCGCGCTTTCTCGAAGGGGAACAAGCGAAACAGTTCACCGCCGAACCGATTCAACTCGGAGAAGGTATCTCCGGCTGGGTAGCCCAGAGTGGGAAACCGATCTTGAACGGTAATGCCGTCGTGGAACCGGGCTGCCCCTTGCTCCCGGATGGCTCCGCCATCTTGCGCACGGCTCTGTCGGTGCCGCTCTTCGATTTGCAGCACGACGTTTTTGCCGTGCTGACGTTGTATGCGGCCAAGCAGGATGCGTTCACGCGCGATCACCTGCGCATTCTGCAAGCGATGGAGTCGAAGCTTTCGCTGTCGCTGAGTAATGCCTTGCAGTTCCGTCGCACGGAGAGCGATGCAGAAACCGATTTCCTCACCAGTTTGCCCAACGCGCGAAGGCTCTTTCTCCGATTGGAAGCGGAGCTGGAGCGCTGCCGGAACACAGACGATCGCCTCACCATCGCAGTTTGCGACCTGAATGCGTTTAAAGATGTAAATGACCGCCGTGGCCACCTGGCCGGCAATCGACTCCTGAGCTTGATCGCCGAAGAGTTCCGGCGCAACTGCGAAGCGCACGAAACGGTCGCGCGTATGGGTGGGGATGAGTTTGTTTTTCTGCTTCCCGGGCTCGACGAGGCGCATGCGGCCAAGCGGCTCGAAAGCATTGCCGATGCGGTGCGCACGGCCTCACGACGCGCCGGACCCGGCATCAAAGTCACAGGAAGTCTCGGGGCGGCTTTTTATCCGGCCGACGGCTTCAGCGCGGAAGAACTGTTGGCCTTGGCAGACCGTCGCATGTACCTGGACAAACAGCGGCACTACAGCGCCAGTACGGCGTTATCCGTGGAGCCGAAAGAATATAAAGTACCGCGGGAGGGCAAAGAACCCCGCGAGTACACACCGGCCCTGGTTGCATGCGCCGAGTAGCCTGGCGCCTCGTGCTTCGGCTCGCACGCGTGCTTTCGCTGGCGCTGCTTGCTGCCCTTGGGGCTGCCGTCTTGATTCGCTTTTCCCCCGGCTACTTTACCGAGACCCGCGAGATGGATGCGGTCCACGCGGAGGGCGCGCGCAGTGCCGTCGCCGTGCTCGAAGCAGATCAGTCCTCGCTGCCCACCCTGTTCAGCACCCAGCTGCGGCGGTGGATGCATGGCGACCTTGGGCGCTCCCGCCACTATGACGTGCCTGTTGCGGGTCTGCTGCGGGAACGTGCGGGGGTGTCGGCAAAGCTTCTCGCTCGCGGCGTGCTCGCAGGTTGGCTTACGGCACTGACACTTGCCTTGCCGCTGAGCGCTCGCCGCAGCAGCCGGGGTGAACTCCTCATCGCGGGTGCGACTGCGGCCCTTTTGTCTGTTCCGGTTGGCGTGCTTGCCACCTTGGCCCTCATTTCGAACACCGGGGGCCCGGCGCTCACGCTGTCTGCCCTGATTGCCGTGCGGGACTTCAAACTGCTGTACCGCCTTCTCGACACCGCTCGGCAGGCGCCCCATCTTCTCCATGCGCGCGCGCAGGGCATCTCCGGCACGCGCGCAGCATGGGTCCATCTTTTTCCGGTTTTTTGCCGTGAGGTATCCGCTTTGGGCGTAATGTCCCTTGTCGTGGCACTGAGCGCGCTTGTTCCCCTCGAGGTCATCTTCGATCTACCCGGTATCGGCCAGCTTGCCTGGTCTGCCGCTATGAACAGAGACCTTCCCGTGCTGGTAGCGGTCACAGCTTCTCTCGCCGCCTGCATCGGGGTAGCCGGGCTTTTTGCCACGATTGACGTTCACGCCAAACCGGGCACTGCGTTGGGAAGAAAGCCGGACGCCGCGCGTAAAGCAGCTCCCGGAACACATCTTTCGAACGAGGCATCGCTCGAGGCCGTCACATGCGCCTGACCGCGACCATTGCACTCTCGCTGTTGCTGCTTCTGGCCTGCGTGCTTTTGTGGCGTTCGCCCTGGAACTACGCCGCACAGGACCGTCGATCGATCTCCGCTGCTCAAAGCACAGCGCATCCCGCTGGAACCGATGCTTTGGGGCGGGACCGCGCCGTGCGCCTGGCAGCGGCTCTTTTGCTCGGCATGACAGGCGCGCTCGCGGCTAGCATCTTGGCGAGCACGCTTGCCGTGAGCGTCGGCACTGCGGCGGCTTTTGCTCCTGAATGGGCAGGACGGGCAGTTTTGTACGCCGGCGATCTGTTCCTCACCCTACCCTGGCTTTTTTTACTAATGATGGTCCGCGCCGCGCTTCCGCTCAATCTCCCGCCTATCCTTTCGGCGACACTTACCTTTCTTTTGCTGGGATCGCTGGGCGCTCCGCTGTTCCTGCGGGTTCACTACGCGCGAACCCGCGCCCTGCGCGAGAGCGAATGGCTGCTGCAAAGCCGTGCCGCGGGTCTTCGCCCCACACAAATCGCGCGGCAACTCTTGCCGCATCTTCGCCCCGTTCTGCTTACCCAGATGCTGCTGTATATCCCGGCATGCATCACCGCAGAAGCGAACCTCGGCGCTTTGGGGCTAGGGGTAAGCGAACCATTACCGTCCTGGGGCTCCATGCTCCAGGAGATGCAGGGCGCGACCTTTCTCGAAAGCTCGCATTGGACCTACCTGCCGCTCGCGCTCATGGTTGTCGTCCTTACGCTTTGTGAATTTCTGCTATTCCGTGGGAGGGAGACCCTGCAATGAGACGTTTACGCACATGGCTCTTCCTTTCCCTCTCGCTGCTCGTCATTGCAAGCAAAGGCCCTCATCTCGTAGCACAAAGTCCCTTCGCAGCACAGGGCGCCGAGATCTCCTGGGCAGTCGGGTACGACCCGAAGACCTTCGATCCGGCCAAGGTGGATGATCAGGCCTCGGAAATGATCCGATACCTCACTGGCGGCGTTTTGCTTCGCTTAAACCGGAGCACGCAGGCGATCGAACCGGCCCTTGCGGAAAGCTGGCAGCTGAGCCCGGATGGCCGCCTGCTCACCTTCCATCTGCGCCCTGGGCTGCGTTTCTCTGACGGGTCTCCGCTCACTTCGCTCGATGTCGTGTCGACGCTGCAGCGTGTGCTCGCGGCCCAGACAGGAGCCCCCGTAGCCGAAGAATTTCTTGCACCTGCGAAGGTCATGGTAGAGGCTTCAGGTCCGCTGATCGTGCGTGTCCATTTGGCGGAGCGCGTTGTTTCCGTTGCGAGCACCTTTGACGAAATCGCCATCGAACCGGCAGCCCATCCCAGTGAAGCTCATGTCACATCCGGCCCTTTTTACCTAGCGGAGTACCATCACGGCACCTCGCTCCGCCTGGCCCGCAATCCCTTCTTCTATAAACACGATGCAAACGGCATAGCCCTGCCCTATCTGGCCTCAATCCACATCGACATCCTCAGCAACCGTGAAACCGAGGAAGTTCGTTTCGCGCGTGGACAATATGCGCTGCTGGACGAGGTTCCCACAGAAGGGGTGGAGGTGCTGAATCGCCGTGTTCCAGGCAGCGTGCATGATCTTGGGGCTTCGTTAAACACGGAACAGTTGTGGTTCAATCAATCGCCTTCCGCACCGTTACCGGCGTGGGAAAAATCCTGGTTCACCAACCGCGCCTTCCGCACCGCGGTTTCCATGGCTATCGATCGTGCAGACCTTGCGCGCATCGCTTTCGATGGCCACGCCACCCCCGCTAATGGCTTCATTTCGCCGGCAAATACGGTATGGTACAACCGCGCCTTGTCGCCGGTTCAGACCGATCCCGCTGCGGCGATGAAGCTCTTGGCAGCCGCCGGTTTTCATAAACAAGGCAACGTGCTGCTTGATGCGGGTGGGCATCCCGTACGATTTTCCGTGCTGACGAACGCCGGCAACCACTCCCGCGAACGTATGGCTGCCTTGATCCAGCAGGATCTCGCGTCCCTTGGTATGCAAGTAAATGTGGTTACGCTCGATTTTCCTGCTTTGATTGAAAGGCTTATGCATACCGGCGACTACGAGGCTGCCCTGCTTGGGCTTTCGGACGTGCAGCCTGACCCAAGCTCCATGATGAACATCTGGCTGAGCTCCTCACCGAATCATCAATGGAACCCCGCTGAAAAATCACCCGCTACGCCCTGGGAGGCAGAAATCGATCGGCTGATGCATGCGCAAGCAGCCACAGGCGACACCAAAGCAAGAAAAGTGGCTGTAGACCGCGTCCAGGCCGTTGTTGCCGACCAGTTGCCGTTCATCTACCTCGTATATCCCAATGTCTTGTGTGCGGCATCGCCCGCCCTCGAGGGCATTCATCTCACAGTGCTGCAGCCGGACGTGGTGTCGACCATAGAAACGGTTCGATGGAAGGGGACGCACCCGTGAGGGAACCGCTTCTAGAGGTAAATCTTACAGCGGGGTATCGCGACCGCACCGTTTTGCATGAGCTTCGCTTGTCCCTGCAAGCCGGTGAACGGCTCGGCCTGGTCGGCACAAGCGGTGCCGGCAAGAGCACGCTTCTTCTCGCCTTACTGGGATTACTGCCCTGGAAACAGGGATGGGCGCGCGGTGAGGTTCGCGTGGCGGGTGTAAATCTGCTCACGCTACCGGAGCGCGAGGCCCGCCGTCTGCGTGGCCGCGTGCTGGCCCTGGTTCCACAGAGCCCGATGAGTGCGCTCAACAACGCTCTCTCGCTGCAGGTGCACTTTCGCGAGGCCTGGCGTGCCCACGAAGCCGCCGACCCCCTTCGTTTAGCCCGCCGTATCCAAGCATTGCTACAACGCGTGCGTCTGCCGACTGACGCTGCATTCTTACAGCGCAAACCCGGGGAACTCAGCGTGGGGCAGGCGCAACGCTGCGTATTGGCCCTTGCTTTGTTGCACCGGCCTGCTGTGCTCATCGCCGACGAACCAACCAGCGCGCTTGATCCCGGGACGCAGGTCGATGTACTCGCACTGATGCGCGAGGTGAATGAAGAGGACGGCACAGCTCTGCTCTTCGTGTCGCACGACTTACTTTCCGTCTTTCGGCTTTGCGAGCGCGTAGCTCTTTTGTGTGAGGGACGGGTGGCTGAGAGTCTCGCAATCGAACAGCTTGCTTTGGCGGAACACCCAGCTTTACGCCACTTGCTGCATGCACTTCCAGTCCCGCCAGAGCTGCTTTTGCAGCACATGCGCGCACCTCTCGCTGCGTCAGATCGTCAACTGTTCGGTACGAAGGTAATGACACCTGGATCCTAGGGCACTGCACCTCCGTTGCATGGCTTTCGCGGTACAGGGTCTTTACTTTTAAGAAGTCGCTGGGCCCCTCAAAAATCTACCGGAACGTACACCGGTGCACCATTGGCTCCCCGGGTCCACTTTGTCCTGAGGCAAACAGATTAAATTCTGGAGTTACCATGTCCAGTTGGATACGTCCACTGCGCCCAACCCTTACGCTTGCTGCCCTTGCTTCAATTTCTTCTCCGCTCTTTGCAAGCTGCCATCCTCCCAAATGCTCAATCGATCTCGACGCGATAGCCACAGCAGCTTCCGCGATTTCGCCCAACACAACGATTCCCGTCATCATCCAGTACGCCAACGATCCATCTGATGCGCAGGTCAATCTGATCCCGGCCATCGGTCCGGTCAAAGGCCGTCTGCACGGTATCAATGCCGTTACTGCCAACGTTCCTGCGGCACAACTGGCCATACTTGCCGGCAGCCCTGGTGTCACTTATGTGTCCTTGGACCGCCCGGTGGTCGCGCGGCAGGCCGCAGCAGGACCGATTGGTTCCAGTCCAAATTTCACGGCGGAGCCGATCAATGCTCCCTGGGCCGTGGCGCAAAAATTCGACGGCACAGGTATAGGTATCGCAGTCATCGATAGCGGGATCAACCTGGTCGGCGACTTCGCCAGCAAGGTTGTTCCCGCTGCCCCTCTTCCTCCGCCGCCACCCCCCGCGGGCAAGACTGCTCCACCCGCGCCGCCACCTCCTCCGGTACCGGGTGCCAATCGCATCGTTTATAGCCAGAACTTTGTTCCGAACGAGACCACCACTGCGGACGCCTACGGCCATGGAACGCACGTTGCCGGGCTCATCGCCGGCAACGGATCCAACTCCACAGGCAAGCCGTTTTCGCGCACGTTTCTGGGCATCGCCCCCAATGCCAACTTGATCAATTTGCGGGTTCTGGATGAGAACGGCATGGGTTCCGATTCAGCCGTTATCGCAGCCATTCAGACTGCTGTCTCTCTGCAGAGCACATACAACATTAAGGTCATCAACCTTTCCCTGGGCCGTCCCATTTTCGAAAGCTATGCGCTCGACCCCCTTTGCCAGGCAGTGGAACAGGCATGGAAGGCGGGCATTGTCGTTGTGGTTGCCGCAGGCAATGATGGCCGCGATCTGGCTTTGAATGGCGAAGGCTACGGCACGATCGAAGCGCCGGGCAATGACCCGTATGCCCTCACCGTCGGTGCGGCAAATACGGTCAATACGGCCGCTTTGGGCGACGACGTAATGGCGAGCTATAGCTCGAAGGGACCCAGCTTTCTCGACCAAATTAGCAAACCGGACCTCATCGCTCCGGGCAATTTGGTGACCAGTACGATGGCCGGCACCTCCAACCTGCAAACAGCGAACCCCGCTTTCTACACACCGTTGAACTGGTATGTCACGAATGGCGCTTCGACAGCCTCCACCACGTACTTCCCCTTGAGCGGCACCAGCATGGCTACCGCGGTGGCCAGTGGCGCCGTCGCTGATCTCTTGGAAGCATCAAGCGCCCTTACCCCTGACCAGATCAAAGTGCTGCTCATGGCCAGCGCTAATAAAAACGTGATTCCTGCCACCAACACCGTCACCGATCCGGCGACTGGGACGACTTACACCGCACACAACGATGTCTTCACCCAAGGTGCGGGCTATCTCGATCTCCAAGCAACGATCAACAACGCCTGGCAGTATGGACCCAGCATCCCGTCGAATGCCTATGCGATGTCACCGGCGGCCTACTACAATCTCGCGACCGGCGATGTAACACTTGTCAATTCACCCATCGCGCTTTGGGAACGTCCCGCGCCCAGTGGAACGACCGCGCTGTGGAGTGCAGGTAGCGTTTACGGTCCGAACGCCTTTGTTTCCAACGGGACAACAGCCCTTTGGGGACGCACTGCCCTTTGGGGACGGAGTGATCCAAGCGCCTTCACCGCGCTTTGGGGCTCAACGGCTCTTTGGGGCAGAGGCACAACGGATGCCGCGACAGCATTGTGGGGTCGTGCGGTGGATTGGGGCGCGAGCGTCGCTTCCAGCGCTGCCACAGCGCTTTGGGGCAGGACCACCACCACCGGTGCCTCGTCCGCTGTCTGGAGTAACGCAACGCCGGGCGTTCAGTAAATCTACGCACAACAAGAATGCGGCTGTGTTGCCTCCTGCGAACGCAGCCGCTCTGCTGTATAAACGCAGCGGAGCTGATTTCCTCAACACTTCCCGCGATAAAGGAATTTCTGTGCCAGGCCGCTCCCATGTGTCGTTTCCGAATGCCGCATCTCCGTCATATTCTGGACACGCATGTAAGGAGCTCGTTTGAAACATCGGGATTTGCCTTTTTCTTCTCTTCTTTGCGGAATCGTCATCCTTGCAGCAGAGGTTTGCAGTGCGCAGAGTACAGCAACAGCCAGCCGCAGCGTGGAACCTTCCGCCTTTGTCGGGCTTTCGGGTGCCTATACCGGGTTGGAGGGATCACGCAACGCAGGTCTCACCGTTGGTCTCGATTTGGGATTTCATCCCTTCCGCGGTTTTCTGCCCGCCGTTGAGGTCCGGGGAACCTATCCCATAGCAAACGGCGCCGTGGTTGGGGAAGAAAGCGTAGAAGGCGGCCTGCGGGTCAGCAAGCGGTACACCCGCGTGCGTCCTTATGCGGACATCCTCTTTGGTCGTGGGCAGTTGAACTACCAGAATGGCGGGTTCATCGTTCCCGCGCAGAACTTCCGCTATATTCAAAGCTCGTCGAACGTATTTTCACCAGGGATCGGGGTAGAGATCGACACCACCGAACACCTTGCGGTCTTGCTGGATGGGCAGCTCCAGCACTGGAATCTACCGTTCAACACCGGGAGCAATCCGACCGGCTCCGGCGGAATTTACTCCAAGATCGGTACCGTCGGCGTGGTCTACCGCTTTAACTGGCTCGAACATGGGCATGCTGCCCCTTGAAGCCTCAGTACTGGGTAATGATCTGCGGGTGGCGGCGCAGCCACCAGCAGGCGCCCGCACCCGCCTGTGGAAGCAACGAGCGGCTGCATGGCACAGAACCCGTACTTTGCGAATACACCTCGAAATGATTTCCCTTCAGGGTTGCCGCGGTGGTCGACGTGACGGTGACCTCGTCCATACCGCTTCCTGCCATAGCGCGAGAACGCCATATTGCCCAATCGACGGGGTAGCACAGCAAACCGATCGCGAGCAGGCTGACGCCCAATGTAACAAGCCGTTCGCGTAAGAGACTGCGACGCCGTTCGCCCATGCTGCGCAGAGTAACAGAGCGAGCCATGACTTCGTTTTGCACACCGCGAGAGAGATGCGGACCTCCGCAGGACGGTTCCCGGGGAGAGGAGTACGATAAAGCGTAGTTGTGAAGCCGGTCCTCGCCTTTATCTTCGCGTTTTTCGTTGCAATTCCCACAGCACTCTTCGCGCAGGGCGTCTCCGCCGTGCCAGCTGTTTTGCCAGAGGCACCGACGCCGCAAACGGCCGGCATTTCCTTAGATCAGAATCCCGCACCACCGACTTCCGCACCGCAAAATCCCGCAGCGCAACCGGCGACGCCGGAATCGGTTACATCATCGAACGCAAAGAGCGCTCAATCGCCGCCCGCCAAAACGGATCCAATCGAAGCAGCAGAAAAGCAACGCATGCTGGGGATTATGCCGGCGTTCAATGTCGTGGAAAGCGGAGAAGCGACGCCGCTCACCAAGGGTCAGAAATTCGATCTCTGGTTCCACTCCGCGATCGATCCCTTCACCTTCGCCGTGGCCGGTATCGACGCCGGCATCGAGCAAGGTGAGGACACTCACGCGGATTATCGACAAGGCTTTACCGGCTTTCTTAAGCGGTACGGCTCCTCCTATGCGGACAATGTGGATGGGAATTTGTGGGGAAACGCTATCCTGCCCTCGCTGCTGCACCAAGATCCAAGATACTTTCGCCTCGGGCATGGCACCGCGAAACGACGCTTGTGGTACGCCGCCCTTTCCACCGTTCGCTGCAAAGGCGATAACGGCAAATGGCAACCGAACTACAGCAACATCACAGGGAACCTTATAGGCGGTGCTATCTCCAACATCTACTACCCGCCTGCTGATCGCGGCTTTGGCCAGGTCTTCGAAAGTGGGTTTACGGTGACGGCTGAGGGCGCGCTGGGTGCCGTTGCCTTTGAGTTCTACCCCGACGCAATCGCTTATTTCAAACGGCGTCGTCAAAAAAACGCGCATGCAGCCGCACCGGCACAAACGGTGGACGACTCACCTGTACCTTAAAGCCAGCCTCTGTTCTTGCCATGCTTTGCGGAACAGCTTGGGAAATGACAACGCAAAATCGCCATTGGAATCCGCATGCCATTCAAGCGAGTCGTTAGAGGTTGAAGAGCTCCCGTAGCCGCTTGGTTTGCGACCGGCTCACAGGGACCTCCGTCCCTTTCCTGTCATCCATTCGCAATTGGTAGCTCGACTTGAACCAGGGAACCACCTCGCGGATGTGTTGCAGGTTCACCAAAAACGAGCGATGCGCTCGCCAAAACTGAGCGGTATCCAGCTGTTCGGCCAACTCCTCCAAGGTGCGCACGTTGGAGTCGCCCTCCAGTGCCTTCGTCACCACCGTGATGCGGCCATCCTCGATAAAGGCGAAGCAAACGTCCTTCTGGTCGACCAGCAATAAGCGGTTGCCTGTTCGCACCACCACGCGCCCTGTGCGCGCCGGCGTTGTCGTGGCCAGGGGCAAGGTGCCGGCGGCCTGCTCTTCCATCAGCCGCAACAGCGCATCGAGCTTCGCCTGCGCGACGTCCCACAAACGAACGCGGGTGGCGGGCAACTCCGGCTCCAAGCCAGGCTCTTCGGGGGCGGGGGCCACTGCTGCAGGCGCGGGCACCTGTGAATCCACCCTGGGCTGCAGCACCCTCACAACCGTGGACGGAGAGGCAGGAATGGCCGGCAGTTCCCCTGTTTCTTCGCCGGGGCGCAGTCGCGCCCGCAGCTTCTGCAAGGTTTGCTGCAGCCGTTTGTGGTCGAAGGGCTTCAGCAGGTAGTCAACCGCATTCACCTCAAAGGCCTTCACGGCATATTGGTCGAATGCGGTGGCAAATACCACCTCCGGCAAGCGAACGTGCCGATTTGCGGCAAGCAGTTTGCGCAGCACGGCAAACCCGTCGAGTCCTGGCATGCGTACATCGAGAAACACGACCTCGGGCCGATGTGTCCGGATGAGATCGACAGCTTCAACGCCATTCGAGCCCTCTGCAACGACTGAAACTCCACCGGCCTGCTCCAACAAATACGTCAGTTCCTGGCGCGCAAGAGGTTCATCGTCGATGATCAGCGCAGAAAGTGGAGCTGTGGCCATGAAGAGCTGCCCCTAACTATACGCCGGAGTCTGCGGAGAGCATTCGGCACTGCTATCCAAAATCAATCGCTGTAAACGCGCAGACGCCCGGGTGATCCGTCTTCCGCAAGATCGTGGCCGCACAGCGTGCAGTACACGTCGGTAATCTTTACACCGCGGTGGCATATGCCGCATACGGGCGCCATCTGAAACTGACACTGCGGGCAAAAATGAAAGGTGGCAGCGATGGAGGTCGCGCAGTTCGGACAACGCGACAGCACCGGCTGCCGCAGCAAAAAATACACCACGGCACCGATGCCTCCAGGCAAAACGATGCACACCAGCATCCAAAGCCCGGCCGACATGCCCCGGCGTTTCACATCGCGGCTGACGTATCCCAGCAGCAGCGCGTAGCTGGCGACCAGCTGCCCCCAGGCGTAGCCCATCATCAGGCGCAGCGGCAGCAGTTCATGCTTGTGGTGCGGCATTACGCCGTGAAAGACATACTGGGTAGCGACAAAGAGCACAAACGCCAGCACCATGGACCAGCGCGGAATCATCCGCAGCTCATCGTCTCCGGCGGAAAGATCCGAATGCGGCATCGCCCACCAGGCACTCATGGCAGTGGCTCCCCATTGCTGTTCGCCCCGCGATGACGGCGCAGCCAGATAAAGCCAAGAACCACCGTCGTCACGGGGAGGGACCAGAGCAGCAGCAGCAGCATCTGATCGCTCGCATCGGGAACGCCGGTGGGCGTTAGATCGTACCCGGCCATCATGCCCCAGGCGGCATAGCAGAGGACCAGCAACAGCGCGGAAGAGATCAACAAGGGTGCCCACAACTCGCGCGAACGGCTTCGCCGTGCACGCATGCTAAGGGCCTGGTCGCGCACAATACGGTGCGTGCGATTGACCACCGCGGCATGGGCATTCACCGTGCCCGGGTCTTTCTGTTGCCGGGAAGATGTGGAGCGCGGCTTCAACGCTGGCCCCCTTCCGGGTCCTTGGGCCGGGCACGCAAGGCAACGAGCGCGGGCCTTAAGGCGGCGAGACCGCGGTAAAGCCTTGATTTCACAGTCGATAAGGGAGCGCAGGTAAGCGTCGCAATCTGGTCGAGCGACATTTCCTCGTGAAAACGCAGCGTCAGCACTTCGCGATAGTTGGACTCCAACCCGCGCAACACCTCCGCCAATTCCGCAGCGTTTTCCTTGAACTCATAGCGGTCAAGCGGCGAGGGGCCGTCCTCAGAGATCTCAAATGGCCGCTCGTCCTCGCCACCCTCGCGCATCTCGTCGAGCGAGGCCATCGTGCGCTTACGTGAAAGATCGATCACCAGATTGCGCGCGATCGTAAAGATCCAGGTGTCGAAGCGAGCCTTGCCGTTGTATTGCGAACCACGGCGCAGAACGCGAATCCAGACCTCTTGAAACAGGTCTTCCGCCACCTCGCGCTTGCCCGTTAGAAACATCAGGTAGCGCATCAGCCGATGCTGATACGTTTCAATCAGCCGGTCGAGCAGCTCGGGGTCTTGCTGTTTCAGGCCGCGGGCGATCGCAGCGTTTTCACGCTCAATTTCCCGGACGGCCTCGGCCGTCAGAACTTTGCTGGCACCCACAGTCGTTTTGACGGTGTTTTTGCGAAGAAAGTCTCGGCATGCGGCAAGGAAATCTGTCAGCTCAGCTGCAGGCCGGTCCGGCGGCTGCCCGGTACACTGGAAGGATGGACGTTCTGTATGGCGTGCATCCCGTAAGTGAGGCGTTGCGGGCTCGGGCCGCCGAGCTTGATCACGTCAGCGTGGCGCGGGAGCGCGAAGCCCGGCGCGACGGACGGCTCGAGAGCCTGCTGGAACTTTGCCGTGCGGCAGGCGTCCGAGTGGATGCCGAGCCGCGCGACCAACTCACCCGCTATGCGCGGACCGATGCCCATCAAGGTGTCGTCGCTTTTGTGCGCGAAAGAAGCTTTCTTGCACTGGAGGATTTGCTCGCGCTGCCGATAAAGGAGATGACGGGAGGTTTTGGCGCACATTTCTTCCTAGCCCTTGACGGGGTCGAGGATCCGCACAATCTGGGAGCCCTGCTGCGTTCGGCCGATGGTGCCGGAGTGGATGGCGTTCTCCTGCCGGAGCGGCGCTCAGCCCCCCTCACGGCGACGGTGGCGAAGAGCTCCGCCGGGGCGAGCGAACACGTGCGCATGGCCAAGGTGACCAACATGACTCGAGCGCTGGAAACGATGAAGAAAGCTGGCATCTGGATTATTGGTCTTGATGAGCGCGGGACGCCCGACTACACCGAGTTTGACTTCCGCGGCCCCTGTTGCCTGGTGCTGGGCTCGGAAGGGACGGGCTTGCACGATTTGGTCAAGCGCACCTGCGATCACCTGCTGCGCATCCCCATGGCCGGCCGCGTCTCGTCGTTGAACGTGTCAGTGGCAGGAGCGGTGGTGATGTTTGAGGCCATGCGCCAGCGTCGGGGTACGGCGGCCGGCGCTCGCCCCGGCTCGGCCGAGCCGTCCAAGAAGAGCAGGCCGCAGAAGGGCCTTGGATCATGAGGCGCGGTCGATTGCGGGTATGTACCGGGATGCGTTCAGCTCTCGGGTTTTCTCCTTGCTCATCCGCAGGGACAAAGGATTGGGCTCTCTTCACCTCGCAGGCATTTTGGATTCTTTGGGTTAGTGGTTTCATGCTTTGCACGGTAAGTGCGGGACGTCCGCAATCCCCGGCTTCGCCTTCGCCTGGGCAAACTGCTCACGACGGAACGCCTGCTCCGCACTCAACGCAGGAGCCTGCCCCGCCCGCCAAGGGCCAGGTCCTCATCCAGAGTCACGGGGAGCCCCCTTCCCCAGGACAGCCGCAGGGTGCACCCGCAACGGCCGGAGCGGTCGGGACAGTTGCAGGCACTCCAGGCCAAGTTCCCGACGAGACAGCAGCAGCGGATATCACGGACGCCGATCGCAGTGCCTTGCGCATCACGAGCTACGATCTCGATGCCCGGCTCGTGCCGGCACGGGCCGGGCTGAGCATGCGTGCCCGCCTAAGCGTCCGCAATGAAGGCAAGACCCCCATGAAGCAACTGGCGTTGCAGATCTCTTCCACCCTGCACTGGGAAAGCGCGACCCTGGTTGCCGAGGCCGTTCAGGGTCCGGCGCAGCCATCGACGCACACTTCGCTGCCTTTTGCTCAACACCGTCTCGATACCGATGCCGATCACACCGGGGCCGAGACGGAGATCGTTTTGCCCTTGCCGCAGCCGTTGCCCCCGGGGGGCACCGCTTCGCTGGATTTGTTTTATTCCGGAACCGTGCCCAGGAGCGCCGGCCGCCTGGAACGCCTGGGAGCCAATGCCGCGCAGCAGGAAGCGGCAGACTGGGACGCAATCGGCACCGCGTGGACCGGGGTACGCGGCTTCGGCAATGTGCTTTGGTATCCCGTGACTTCGCCTCAGCTCTTTCTCGGCGACGGCAATACGCTCTTCCAGGCCATCGGACAAACCCGCCTGCGCGAGGGGGACACCACGGTCCGGCTCCGGTTGAGTGTGGAGTATGCCGGGACCCCACCGGCCGCGGCCTACTTCTGTGGCCGGCGGCAGGCTCTCACCTCCCTGGCCGAAGACCTCGACGCATCCGCAACCAGCCGCTCCGGGATTGCCACCGGCGACTTTGCCGCCGAGCCTCTTGGCTTCCGCAGCCTCAGCCTCTTTCTGCTGGATGAGCCCGAAATCCTCATTCCCGGCGGCGACGCCGACCGCTCAGAAATCTTGCCGTCCCCAAGTGCGGGGCAAGCTGCGAGTCAAGCTGAATCTTCGTCCCTCAACCCACAATCCGCATATAATTCCCCTTCGGCAAAGGAACCGGAATCCGCCGCCCAAACGCCAGTACCGCCGCTCCAAGCCCGGCAACACGGCCTGAACGACGGCCCGATTCCGACCAGGGCAGCGCCGCCCTTCCTGGCCGTCGCAAACGCCGGTTCTCAATCAGAGAGCTTCGCCGCTGCGGCCGATCATGTCGCCCCGCTGCTGCGCGAATGGCTCGGACCGCAGCCCCTTTCTGCCTTGACCGCTATCGACCACCCGGGACAACCCTTTCAGGACGGCCCACTGCTGGTGGCGCCGCTCGCCGTCCTGCAGGCGTCGTCTCAAAGCGGGGCGCTCATCCAGAGCCTGACCCACGCCTGGGTCCAGACCGGCCAGCCCTGGATGGATGAGGGGTTGGCCCAGTTCTTCGCTCTGCTGTGGACGGAACGGGAACAGGGGCACGCCGCTGGAAGCGCGGTGCTCGATGCCCTGATGCGGCCTGTCGCGCTGGGCGAACCGGACCTCGCCGCCGACTCCGGCACAGGCTCCGGCTCCCCTTGGGACGCCCGGAGACCTCCCCTGTACGCGAGCTCGGATGACCTGATCTACCGGCGAAAAGGTGCGGCCGTCTGGTGGATGTTGCGCGGCATCGTGGGCGATGGCGACCTGCACGCCGCCCTGGGGGCCTGGTGTACGCAGGTGCGTTCCGAACCGGCGGCCGCATCGCCAAATTTGCCCCCAGACTCTCCCGAGCAGCAGGCCGTTGCCTTCGAACACCTGTTGGAGCGGCTGAGCAAGCAGGATCTTCGCTGGTTTTTTGCAGATTGGGTGCTGCGGGATCGCGGTCTCCCCGACCTGACGATCACCGACGTAGCGGTAGCGCCCGTGCCCGCCGGTGCCGGCCACACTGCCGGCTGGCTCGTCGCAGTCACCGTCCGCAATGAGGGTGGTGCGGTCGCGGATGTACCGTTGGTCGTCCGGTCCGGCGTCGGTGAGACCGCGCGACGGCTGCGCGTGGCGGGCCGGTCCTCCGTAACTCAGCGCGTCCTGGTCGAGACCGCTCCGACAACGGTCGTCGTCAATGATGGCAGCACACCGGAGGTGCGCGAGTCCACCCACACCCGCGCCATCAATCTAACGGTGCGGTAGGTCACGGCTTTCAGGTACGGGCACCGAGGTCATCGCCTGACCCCGCCAAGGCCAGGGACATGGTCCAGCGGGGAAAGACTTTGCGGCGTCAGCAGCGCCGGTGTGCTTTGCCTGGCGTCGGGCAGCATCACCCGTCCCGGGTTGCCAACCACGCCGGCGGCGCGCAGCGCGGTGCACGTCTGGGCCGTCTCCCAGAGGCGATTGCAGGTGAACTCCACCCGGGCGGGCACCGCACCCCCAGGCAGGGAGGCCAGGAGGCTCTCCATGCCGTCCCCAAGCTGCGGGATGAAGCGGGCCGGCTGCAGCAGTGCCGCCGCGTCCGCATCGCCAGTAATGGTGAAGGTGTACCCCGTCGGGAAGATCGTTCCCGCAGCCGTGACGTTTGATTCGGGCGAAAGCCGAAGGGCGGTGGGCTGGAGCTGCAACGCCGGATAGAACTGCGGCACTGTGCTCGCATCACCGCTTCCCGCAAGGGACCTCGGTGTCTGGGATCCGGTCCCGGGGGCAGTATTTGGCGCGGCGGCTCTCACTAGACGCCAAACCAGGTTGGACGATACGGCATTGGCCGCGCCTGCGTTCTTTGGGATCGTCTCACGCCTGTCGGAATCGGCCGGCTCGCTCACGGGGGTGGCAGGCTCACTTGCCAGAGCAAGCCGCACCTCTCCCGTCCAGCCTTTCCAGTCCGCAGTCGGCTCTTGTGCAACGATCGACCGCCCGCGCCTAAGATGTTCCCTCTGACGTTCGCCGAGACGCTTTGCACGGGCAGGCTGTGGTACAAACGGCGCCGCCGCGGAAGGCGATCCGTGCACAAAGCTGGCCTGTAAGGAGGCTGTGGGGGTCAAATTTGTAGGTACCCGCGGCGAAAATAGCGCCAGCCACAGCAGTCCCCAGTGTGCGGGAACGTCATGGGCCTCGACGGCGACCGCAGCCTCCCCGAGATGCTGCAAATTTAAGGTATCTGCCCGTAGCGTCGCCGGTTGCGGGGCCTCATCCGGCATCGTGCAGAGTAGATCGGTAAGAGAAACCGTTTGAATCGACAGGGCAGCGCCGCAGGCGACCTGCAGATCCAGCGGATGCGTGGGGGCAAACTCCGTCCGACGGAGATCGCTCAGGGTAAGCTTGCCCTGCCACCGGGCGGTGCGCAAGGTGCCCGCCAAGGCCGCCTCCAGATTTGAGGTGCCGCGCCAACCCATGTCTTCGGCAAACAGCAGGCGGCTCGCCTCGCCCATCGGCGCATCGTGCCAACTGGCGCGCAGGTTCACCTGCACATCGGCCGCCTTCGCCGCGCGCTGCAGGTCGCCTTCAAGGCGCACGGTGCCGGGATCGGTGAGGTTGGTATCCGTACGCGTGGGCTGTCCGCGCAGCCGCACCCGCCACTGCCCCGGGGACGGCAGCCAGAGGGCAAAATCGGCGTCCGTGACGGCAAACGGCAGCTTTTCCTGATCGAATTTGATGTTGACACGGCCGCCTGTTGCTTCGATATAAGGAAACCGCGGTGCCGGACCGGCGCGTCGTTGCGCGGTGGGCGCGGTATCCACATGCGAGGCGTGCAGCAGCACATCGGCTAAATTCCAGCGGCCCTTCGCATTGCGCACCAGGTTCACATGCGGCTCGATGAAGCGAACCGTAGAGAACTCCACGCGGCGGCGCCACAGCGACCCAAGCCGCAAGGTTCCGGTCACGGCATCCGCGCGTATGGTTGGCTCATCGCCAAAGGCAGGATCCTCGCTGACTACAAGATTGCTCAGGGTGAGCCCCGGAACCGGAAGGATTTGCAGCGTCACGTTGTCCAGGTGTACCGGGCGGCCCAGGCTTTCACTCATCGAGCGCGCAATCTGCCGGCGATAGCGATTCGCATTGATGAATGGCGGCAGGAAGCCGAGGAGTAGCAGCACCAGCAATCCCACGCCCGACCATACCAGCCGCCGACGCCAACGCGTAGCTTCCGCCGGTGCTGTCTGTTCACGCACATCCAGGGGAGTATCGGTCAGTTCAGCCGTAGGCTGCGGGTGCAGTTGCATAAAATGGTTAAACAGTTCTACGTGTTCTGGACTGCGCTGGTCGGGTACCTTAATCGACCTGCCATGCGTCCTGCTTGCGGATCCACAGCTCTAACGCATCACGTGGAAGGTGCGACTCCAGCGGGTATCGGTAAGCAGATGTGTCACCTCGTGGAACACAAAGCTCACACGATCGCCAAGCGTGGTTTTGTATTCTTCATCTGCCGGCGTCTTGAATGACCAATACACCACCGTCGGCCGGCCTTCAATATTTTCCAACGGCACAAAGCCCCAGAAACGGCTGTCCAGGCTTTCTGTACGGTTGTCCCCCATGGCGAAAACCTTGCCTTCCGGCACCACAAGATCGCCGTTCTGGATGTGGGCAGGAAGGTTTTCACGCCAAACGGCGGTCAGCTGCGCTTCCGGTGCGGGCGGTACGTTCGGGAAATCATCCCGGTAGGGTTCATAGGCGTGGTCGGGGTTTCCATCATCCCGCGGACCGATCGCGTAGGGTTCTTTTTGCGCCACGCCATTCACGTACACCACGCCGTGCTGTAGATGAATGCGGTCGCCGGCAACTCCGATGGCCCGCTTCACCAGAATCAGGTCGGGCGTTTCGGGATTTGGCTTCAAAAAGACAATCACGTCACCGCGCCGCACAGGCCGGTAATGCACAAAAGGCGCCCACTTCGTCGGCGGCGAAAGCGTAACGCGATCGACGACCACATGATCCCCGATCAACAGCGTCTTCTCCATCGAACCGGAAGGGATCATAAAATTTTGGAAGATAAATCCAAAGATAAACAGCCCGATGACCAGCACGACGCACAGGGAAGCAAGCGCCTCCAACGGCGTCTCTGTCTCCTCTGCGGCCACGGCAGCCGGCCTGCCCTGCACCCCGGCCGGTCTGGTGGAGGCGACGCTGCCGGACAATCCGCTGGCGACCGGGGTACCTTCACCCGCCGTGCCGCGCTCCTCCGTGGTGATCTGGCTCAATCGAGTCCCCTTCTTGTCGCGTTTTCAAAAGCGACCAGGTACGCTCAGTGTAACTGACGCTTGCCGCTCGCTCGTCGTATTTCAGTGTGTCTCTTCGGCCCCGTACCAGATTTGGAATGCTTGCCCTACCGCGGTACGCCCACCCGCCGGCGCACCCATCCCCAGAGCCATTGAAGGCGCTCGAACAAGCCGCCCTCGGGGGCATCGGCACCATTTGGCACCGAAAAGTACACCAGAAAGGGGCGGCCCACGATCGCCGCCCGTGGCACAAACCCCCAATAGCGGCTGTCTTCGCTGTTATTGCGGTTATCTCCGAGCACAAAAACGGCGTCGGGGGGCACGGTCACTTCCCCGTTCACGGCCACACGCCGAAGCGTCAGCCACCAGTGTGGATCGATATTAGGATCAGCCTCGTGGAGGTTGGGAAACTCGTCGCGAAACACATCCGGCTGCGCGGGCGTGTACCGCGCATAGGTCTCCGGCAACGGTTTGCCGTTGAGGAACACGCGGCCGTCCTGCAGATGCAAGCGCTCGCCCGGTAACGCCACGACCCGTTTCACGAGGTGTCGCGTGGGGTTGGGCGGGAAGTGAAACACCACCAGATCGCCTCGATGCACGGCGGCCGGGGGTAAAATTTGCCGTTCCAGCCGGCTCCAGGCTCCCTTGGCGGCCCGCGGCCCGAACGCCGTTTTGCTTACCAGTACAAAATCGCCGATCTGCAGCGTTGGTTCCATGGACCCCGAAGGAATGCGAAACGGCTGTGCCCCGAAGGTGAGCAAGAACATGCCGACCACCGAAACACGCAGCAGGGCCGCAAGGGTGGTGAGTTCACTCGGCGGCGACGGGCGACGAGCCAAGTGCGACGGCGATCTTCCGCCGGCAGCCGGGGGGCACTCCCCGATGGACAGCGGGCGCTCCGCTACGGCAGCAGATTTCCCTTCCACAGCACCCAACAAACCGCCCCCGGGCGCGCCTCCACGCTCGACCGGCGGCAACTCCGGCCCGCCACTCATGCAGACTCCGTATCACGACGATCGGGTGCCCCGTTTATCCCAAGCGACTCCCGACGCGATCCCCAGCGTGCCAACGCCAGCTCCGCCGCCGCCTGCTGCGCTTCTTTCTTGCTGCCACCCTCCGCCGCCGCCAGCGCCTGCACGCCCCCATCCGTCACTTCGAGGCGCGCTTCCACCCGAAACCGCCGCGCATGCGCCGGGCCGGTCTCTTCAACGTCCACATAGGCTAAACGGCCCAAGCGCTCGGCCTGCACGCGCTCCTGCAGACGGCTTTTCGCATCCCGCAGCGCGCCGCGGCCGGAAGCGGCCACCTCTGTGCGAATGGCCGGCAGATCGGGCATCACCAGCAAGCGTTCCACGACCTCGCGCACCGTGCGGAGCGCCTTTTCATTAGTGCGCGCATGGGCGTCGGCCCCCTGCCCAAGATCCACGTACATCGCGCCCAGCACAGCTTCGGCGGTGTTGGCCAGCACAGCGGGTTTGCTGCGACCGTCACCCGCTTCGGCGCTTTTACCAAGATGCAGCAACGCTCCCAACCCGAGCGTCTCTCCCAGCTCTGCCATCCGTTTGCGACTCACGAGACTGGCGCGCATACGGGTGAGCTGCCCTTCGCCTTCCCCCGGAAAAGCCCGCACGAGCAGTTCTGTTACCGCCAGCCCAAGCACCGCATCGCCCAGAAACTCCAGCTGCTCGTTGTCGGTCCCCGGACGATTCGGCTCATCGGCATTCGTTTTCGCGCGACCGAGCCGCTCTTCATAGATGAAAGAACTGTGGGTCAGCGCCAGAATCAGCAGATCGCGATTCTGAAAGCGGTAGCCAAGCTGCGCCTCCAACGTCTCCAGGGCGGTTGAGTCCTCCGGGGCGTTGGGCCGGGATGCGGCGGTCCGCTTCGCAGCGGCGCGCGGCTTTCGCGCTGTTCCCGATCGAGACGCCGCTCCGCCTTCCCTGCGCTTCATACCCTCAGTGTACCGACCATATTTTCGCGTAAAGCCTGTCTCGAGCCGCACGATATTTCACTGCGGCGAACCCGGCTTATACGCTTCCTTCTGCGCCTTGCCCGTCGGGTCAAAGTTGCTGTCATCCTCGGCCTTTGGCCGGTTCCGTTGCGGTAGGGCGAACGGTTGTTTTATGCCGTTCTCGGCAGCAAGCCGTGTGTCTGGGCGGGCATCGCGCGCTGCCAGGGCCGCTTGGTACTCCGACACCGCATGCGGCCGGTCCGGCGGATTCAGCGTGTCATACAAACGGCCGAGATAGATGTGGCTCCAGGCCATTGTCCGGGGATCCTGGCTGAGTTTCAACGTGGCCTGGAAGCCGTCGATCGCCTTTTCCGGCTGCCCCTGCATCAGGTCGATGCGCGCCAGCACATACTGTGCCCGGCCGTGATCACCGGCGGGATCGTTCATCGCCTTCGCGGCCAGATCGGCCGCATCGGCCACGTTGCCTTTCATCAGGTCCGCTTCCGCGACATCCATCGTCCCGGGCCTGTGCGAGGGCGCAACGACCCGGCCACCCAGGGGGTCACGGGTGGAGTCCTTTACGAAGGTCATTGTTTCTGCACGATGCCGGGCGCCGTCGACGTCCAGACCGTAGATCATCGGCGCGATCTCATCGCGCAACCCATCGCCGGCCCGCTCCATTCCCGTCAGCGCCTGGTAAAAATAGGTGGAAAGCACCCATCCGGCGCGGTCGTCGCGGGTGACCAGCACGGTTTGCGCGGCTACGGTTTCACGATCGTACGCGGCTTTCTTCGCCAGGTACTGCTCCGCCTCCGGACCGCGGGTCTTCGTGGGAGGCCGCTTGGGCGCCGGCTCGGGCAGCGTATACAGGTGCGCCTCGATGGCCTTGATCAGACACTCCGTTAACAGGGCTTCGACATCGCTCTTGTAAGCAAAGTCGATCGGCGCATCCGCCACGCCGCGCAGCAGCGGCTGGATGCGCTCCATCGCACTGCCACGGCTGTAGACCAGCGGTTCGACCACATAATGCAGATAGATGTGCCGAATTTCGTCCATCCGCACCGGGTCGCCCGACGCGCGGTTGTCCGGCGAGGTCACGATGATGTAATCGGTGCCGTAGATACGGGCGTTGGTCAGTGCCGGCGAAAGCATCGGCTCCAGCAACACCAGGAAGCGGCGTCCGTCATACGCCGAAACCGGTTGGTGGAGGTAGATGTTTGTCCGCAGGATGGTCGCTTCCATGGGGTCGTGCACGCGTGCGGCCAACGCCTCGTACTCCGGCCGGTGGCGCACCCAGATCAAATGCAGCTGCGTTGCCGTCGCAAAAGCCCGCAGTAGCGGCAGGACATTTACAACCTGCGCCGCCTGGGGAGGCAGCTCGGTTTCATCGACATTCGGCGTCAGTTCCGGCGGGGGCGATAGATACAACGCCAGAGAAACATACTGCCCTGTACTGAAACCACGATCGGCCAGCTGATGCTGCGTAAGGTAGGTGCACAACGCATCGCGGCTCGTACGCGCCTCCTCGCTGGCCCCCAGCGCCTCATTCAACTCCGCACGCACGGCACGGCGTACCGGGGCGGAATGCTCAAGATCGGCGTCATACCCGCACACGTTCAGCGCTGCCGCAATCTCAAACAACGGCTCGCTGTACTCCAGCGTCACCGCGGCTCCGCCCGGCTCAATCTGGGCCGCCCGTGGGCGCGCCGTGGGATTACTGTTGTCGGGCGCATGGGACCCGGCGGTTGAGGGCGCCGCGGATGAAGATGAGCTTTGCGCCCGCGCGAGGAGCGGCAGAGACATGAGCAAAAGCCCAAAACCGGCAAAGGCCCCTACCCGAGAAGCGCGAAGAGGATGGAAGAGACGAACTGGCATGGGACGAAATCGATGCACGAAAGCAGTCTAGGGAAAGGACACCATCGTCCGCAAATTAGAGCTTTGCAGATCAGGGCTTTGCAGAGAAGAGCTCGGCAGACTGGAGTTCAGCCTCACATCTCACAGCGGCCTCGATTGGGTGCTTCCTCGTTTAGCCGTGGACGGAAACCGCCGTATAGGTGATCATGGCGTGGCCAGGGACCGGCACGCCGAACACCGTAGCCGGCTTGAAGCGGCTGCCCAGTAGATTTGCTTCCACCCGCGCACGGGTGGTGGTATCGTCAGGCCCCGCAATCAGCGCGTAATCGTACACGTGTCCGTCCACATCGACCTTTGCGTCAACCATCACCGCAACGAAACGCCTATCGGTGGTGATGGGCTCGGGCGGGGCTTGGGAGTACAAAAAGCGGGGTGGATGCAGATCGGCCATATGCTCGTCGCTGGCCTGCACCGGGGCAGCCGTACCAATCACCCATACGGCACCGCCGACCAGCAGCAGCGCGGCCGCGAAACCGGCACTGAGGCGAAGACACATCGGCGCCACCGTACGCTGCCACAGGACAGAAAGGCGCTGCCCCGGGGAAAGATACGTTCCACGGTCGAGTTCACCGGCCAGGGCATCGCGTAACTGCGCCTGCAGTGCCATGGGGAGCGGCGCCGGTCCAAGCTCACCCAAAACCGCCTGCACCGAGCGCCATGTTTCAAACTCGGAAGAACAGATGGCGCAAACATCCAAATGTGCCGCCAAGGCCTGCATTGTCCTACCGTCCATGGCGCCGTCGAGATAAGCCGAAAACTGTTCCTTCACCGCGGCGCAATCACGCGTGAGATCCGAGGCATGTTGTGCTTCCAGTGGGGCCAGGGATCGTGAGCCCGGCATATTTTGCGCATCCTGTTCGCTCTCGAACCACTCGTTCACGACTGCACCAGCCCTTCGGAAGGTGAGATGCCCTCGACAGCGGTCAGGCTCTTCCGGGATCGGGAGGACGCATGAATTTTCGGTGACTCCTGTTTACGCAGCACAATCTCTTTTTTGGGTAAAGCCTCGTTTGCGGGCGAAGCCTCAGACGAACGCGGCTTCGCCGGCTGCAGCATCTCCTGCGGCCGCAGCGCTTCACGTAAAGCCGCCCGGCCCCGCATCAGCCGGCTTTTCACCGTGCCCACATTGGTTTCGAGGATCTCCGCGATCTCCTCATAGGCAAACCCCTCAATTTCGCGCAACACCACCGCTGTCCGGAAGATTTCGGGAATGGCATGCAGGGCCGCCTCAACGCGCTCACGGGTTTGCGCACGGGACACATTCTCAAACGGCGACGCACCAGGCGACGGCAAAGTGTCCCCCAATGAGAGGGATTCGCCATCATCCGCTACGCGCGTATCATCCAGCGTCAATTCCTGCTGTTTATGCCGGCTCCACCAGCGGCGCTGATTTGAAGCTTCATGCACCGCAATGCGATAGATCCACGTCCGCAGGCTTGCCCCGCCGTGAAAGCTATGGATATTGCGGAAAACTTTGACGAAGACTTCCTGCGTAACATCGGCGGCATCGGCGGGGTCGCGCAAGCTGCGGGCAATGAGGGAATACACCGGACGGCTGTATTGGGCGATGAGCGAAGCGAAGGCAGCCTCGGAACCAGCCTTCAGCTCCAGAACGAAGCTTTGCTCCTCGATACCCGTCGCGAGTGCGCTCGCCAGATCGCTCATGTCCTTGTCTCAAACTTTCAGGAGTCAAACTCTTAAGAGGCAGGTGCTCCGCACTTTACGGAATGCGCTCTACAATAGGCCCGAAGCAGGATGTTTGTCCATACAAAACGTGATATCGATCGAAGCGTCCAGCCCTGCGTCGACAAGGGCGCTGGAGCGAACCAAAACTACGCCGCCGGCGGCCGAGTGCTCGCTCACTCTACAAGCTTAGACACCGCACCCCGTCCGTTTGTTCCCAACTCCGGTTGACTCTCCGCCGCCCTTCCGCGACAATGGAAAGGTCCCTTCAGAGTGGGCCTGTGGCGCAGCTGGGAGCGCGCTTCCATGGCATGGAAGAGGTCATCGGTTCGATCCCGATCAGGTCCACCAAACAACCCCATGGAAATCGAGCAGATACCGGAAGCGGGCTAACCTCCTTCCCCGGTTCTTTCGTGTCTTTTGGTGTCAAACGCTGAATTGGCCTGCGTCGACCCACAACCACGCTGCCGGTCTGTGCTCACTTCTTGCGGCTCTTAGCGATCGAACTGCGTAGTTCTCGGTGATGGAGTCGATTGCACGCTTGCCGGGGACGAGCTCCTTCGAGATTGTGGATCGCTGTCAGACTCTTCTCCTTTTTTCCCCAGTCCCGGATGTTGCCTTTGTAGACTATTTCCGCAACGGTGAGGGTGCACGTTTCCGGTCGCCACATGCCTACTACACGATTTTGCATGAACTCTCCTAACCCGCGGTCCCTTCACACACCACGCCGCAAATACAACTTTAGTGCGTCTACCTAATGCTGGAAGGCAGGGCGATCTAAACCGCTACGTCCTTTGACCCGTAACGAAAGACGCCGTTGTCGTCATTCACGATCGCTGACGAAAAGCCGACTTCGCGTTACCCAGGATGAATCGGTAAGAAAAGGTTCAGGGCAGAAGGATCAGTTTTCCGCGTGCTTGCTGCCCCTCGCTGACGGAGAGTGCCATCTTCCACTCGTCAAGAGCGAACGTGCGGGCAATCGGTATGGAAAACCGGCCCTGTGCAGCAAGGTCCGCGAACTCCTTCAAGACGTCATACCGTATGCGCATGCCGGGTTCCTCAAGATTTGAGCGCACACCCAATGTTTTTGCAGCCGCGAAGTCGCTGATCGTCATGACCCGCTTTGGGTCAGCGGCTATCTGGACGAGCGCGGGCAAAGCACCACTTACGGGTGCTACGTCAAGGACGAGGTCCGGCGACCTGTCCAGCAGTGCCGAAAGTCTTTCCGGCAAGCCATCGCCATAGCGGGTTACGATGGCACCAAGATCCCGCAGTTGATCCGCGAAGGTGGCACCGGCAGTTGCAATCACCCGTGCTCCGCGCAGCAACGAGATCTGAACCGCTGCAAACCCAACCGTAGTCCCCGCGCCGTTGATCAACACTGTCTTTCCGGCTTCGACGCCGAGGCAATCCAGGCTGCCGTACGCAATCGCGACGGCCATCGTCAGAGCCGCAGCATGGAGCGCGTCCAGCCCATTCGGAACAGGGTTCCAGTGCTGCAAAATGGCGTAATCGGAAGCTCCCGCGCTGGCGGTGTTCACGAAATCGACTGGACCGAACACAGGCTGACCGACCTCTACGTCTGTTACCTCCTCGCCAACTGCATCGACGGTTCCAGCTACCTCCAAACCGATTCCACGTGGAAGGCTTCCGGCAAACAGACCGCGGCACAAGGCCCAGTCGGCCGGATTCAGACCACAGGCCTGGACCTTCACGCGAACACGTTGACTTGCAGGCCCTGGCAGCGTCGTCTCTTCTAGTCGCAATACCTCGGCCGGTTCACCATAACTCTGAAACCGAATGGTTCTTGTTTGAACGCTGGCATCGGTTGGCATTTGCTCTCCCTTGCAAGACCCGCGAAAATGGTCTTTAAAGAAATTAAGCTGTTTATCCTGTACGATCAACGCTTCTTCGTACAGATTCGTGTCGTGCGCGTACAGATCATATGGATCCTCTTTCGGACGTACTCTCTTTGCTCAAACCACAGGCCTATGTGACCGGCGCGCTATCGGCAGGCGATCCTTGGTCCCTGCAACTGCCTGCCTATCAGGGAATCAAGTGCTACATGGTCGTCAAAGGAACCTGCTGGTTGGCAATCGAGGGTGAGCCTCCAGCCCGGCTTCACCAGGGGGACTGCCTGTTGCTGCCTCATGGGAAACCCTTCATCATCGCCAGCGATCTGGACCTGCCCGCAGTGGATGCACGCAAGATCGTCTTGGGAATAGCGCGGTACCAGGGCGTGCTCCCGGTAACACCTGGGGATGACTTTCTTCTACTTGGAACCCACTTCGATCTCAAGGGTGGTGCGGGCTTTCTCCTGGATGCTCTGCCCCCGCTCGTTCTCCTTACCGGGGATCAGCAATGCGCCTCGATGCGATGGGGAGTGCAGCGGCTTCTGAGCGAGATGCGTCAACCGCAAGTGGGCGGAACGCTGGTCGCGCAGCAGGTAGCGTACACGTTGCTCATCGACGCGTTACGTCTACACCAGGAACAGAAGAACCATGGTTCGGGTTGGTTCGCCGCTCTTGCTGAACCACAGATCGGAACAGCGCTCGCTTCTATGCACGAACGACCCGCTCACGCGTGGACGCTCGAAGAGCTGGCACGTACCGCAGGGCTGTCTCGGACTGCGTTCGCCCAAAAATTTAAGAGAGTTGTTGGGGAAACGCCCATTGCCTATCTCACTCGCTGGCGAATGACCCTTGCGACGCACAAGCTAGGGGAGAAGGGGCAAACATTGGGTGCAGTGGCGCTCGGTATCGGATACGAATCCCAGAGCGCCTTTTGTGCTGCTTTCAGAAGGTTCGCCGGCACCTCTCCAAAAAAGTTTGTGGCTGCGACAGTTACCCTGTCAGATAGGTCATGAAAACGCCTTTGTCATCGTCAAGGATGAGTATGCAACGCGTTGATACCCGACCTATTCTCTCCACGCAGTGCTATTCAGCAGCGCGCACCATCTTTGCCATCTGCCCAAACGGCAAGGATGGAACCAGTCGGCTCATTAGATAAAGGACTTTACTTAGGCCGGGCCGAATCTCTGTCTTTCCGGCTTCGATGCCTGCGATGGCCTTGCGCACGAGAACATCCGCTGCCATCCCTTTCTGTCCGTTCATTTCGGTATCGAACTCACCCACGGTCAGGTTCGTCTCGACGAGTGGAGGAGCCAGCTCGACCACAGCAACCTTCGAACCTTTCAGCTGTACGCGAAGGCATCGCGTGAAAGCGTGAAGTCCAGCCTTCGATGCGCTGTACACCGGCGAGAGTGGAAATGGGATGTATGCCAAGCCGGATGTCACGTTGACAATCAGAGCATTTGGCCGGCTTTTGAGGTGCGGCAAAAACTCCTGCACCATCTGCACAGGCCCATTCAAATTAATGTCGATCTCTCGCGTGGCGTCGGGCAGAGACCGAGGTTGATTGATATTGAAATTTCGCATGATGCCTGCGTTGTTGATCAGGGTGTCGCATGCCGGGAACTCCGCTTTGACCCGCTGCAGCAGCGCTCGAATCTCGTCGGGCTTGCTTGCATCACTTTGCATCGTGTGGATGCCAGGCAAGGCAGATTCTGTTTCCTTCAGCTTTCTCGAGTCTCGGCCTGTGATGATCATGACGTTCCGGCGTGCGATGAGCTGCTTGGCCAGTTCAAAGCCGATGCCGCTCGTGCCACCGGTAAGCAAAATCGTTCTTCCTTCGAGTTTCATGGAATCTCCTCTGTGCTGTTTGTAATCGGTTGACTATCGAAGCTGTAGAACCCGTAAGTCCGACACCGGCAAGAAGCCCTGCATACACGGGCACGACAATACGTGGCTGCAGATCCTCAACGAATTGCAGGCGAAGCACGAGCCAGGCGCAGACCGCCAGAAGGCTCAACGCGAGCCCGTAGCCGTGCCCGATAGCATTCAAAACCGTGGAAGATGGCAAACAGGTGCCAGCGCCGCAAACAGGATTCGGCACACGGCATAGGTGCTGTTGAGGCTGTAGTGGAGAGTAGTTGCAAGAGCCGGAGTACGCTTGCCACGAACGTGTTGTGACACCACATCAACTGCAAAGTGCAGACTCCCTCAGTAACAAGCCAGCCGTACGCACCGTAGAGCAGCAGGCCGTGCAGCCGCATTGTGTGGTGGAACAAGCTCATGATCTGACCCAAGGTTTGCCGCTACTATGCGAAGAAAATCTTATGTGTCACCATAATCCAGCCGCTCTCTTTTGGGAATAAGGCACTTGAAAGTTCAATACGCACCAAAAGGAGAGTGTTCGATCAATGGAAGGGAAAACATTGGCAAAAGAGCAGAAAGCCTCACCCAAGGCGCCAGATCTCTGTGACCTTCGAGCACTGAGTGACCCACGTGTCGAGAAGCTCGTCCATGAACTGATCGACCATGTTGCCGACAAGTGGACAATGATCGTTCTTGAGGTGCTTGCAGAGCATGGGGAGCTTCGGTTCACCCGGCTGAGCGAACAGGTGCCGGGGATCAGCTACAAGATGCTCACGCAGACCTTGCGCCTGATGGAACGGGAAGGGTTTGTCGCACGGACGGTCCACCCGGTCGTGCCCCCCAAAGTCGAGTACAAGCTGACGGAGTTGGGCGTCAGTCTGTCTGCTGCTTTTTGCACGGTCTGGCTTTGGGCGGAAGGACACTTGGAGCAGGTGGAGCGAGCACGCTCCGTATTTGACGGAAGATCCGCACTCTTCCGAGCGGATCGTAGATCTTGAGAAACGCGCTTGTCACTAGTCTTGGCAGGTGGCGGACGAGAAACGGACATCACGGTACTCAGCCAAAGTGCTAGATCGTGAGCCGGTCTCTAAGGCTGCGGCCCTGCCCTTTTGGTTCAGTGGCTAGCCGGCTACGGGCTGCAGCTTGAGAGCGCTTCCGCAGGGATCTACAAAGAGGCCGTCAGACCGGAGCAGCCAGCCCGTCTCAAGCATTTGGTCTCGCAAAGCAGACACCTGTTGTTTGGGAACCTCTAGGCTCCACCAGTTGAGCCGTGGGTCGCATTCCCCAGCGAGAGGCACCTGCCCCGCCCAGGTGTTAAGCCCGATGTGGTGGTGGTAGTCGCCTGCGGCAAGGAAGAGGGCACCGGGAATGCCGCGCGTCCGTATGTTCAGGCCCAGGCCAGTGCGGTAGAGCTTATCCGCCTGCTTCAGGTCGCCGACATACAGATGGATGTGGCCCATGGTGGTTCCGCCCGGAACGCCATCCCAGACGCTATGCGGAGTCATAAGCAGGTCACGCAGATCGAGCGGCAGCACCGCGGCGTCGAGTTCGGTTCCCTTCCAGGGCCAGCGTGAGCGGTCGTTGTCTGCGTAGACCTCGATCTCCAGACCGTCCGGGTCCACAAGGTAGAACGCTTCACTGACAAGGTGGTTGCTGCTACCCGCGCGGATACCGCGGTGATAGAGATGCTCTGCGAAGCTAGCCAGCGCGGCCCGTGACGGCAAGAGAACGGCGGTGTGATAGAGGCCGAGGCGCTTCCCCCTGAGTGGGTGAACACCCGGCCGTTGCTCCAACTCAAGTACCAAGCGCTGGTCGGCAGCAACGCCAAGCTGCGCTGATGTTCCTGTGTTTGTCAGGACATCAAGGCCGATGACTCCGGCATAGAAGTCCAGCGAGCGCTGAAGATTCGACACGATCAGACCGACTAGACCGACGCTCACCGATTCCAGCAGAAAGGAATTAGCAGGATGACTGAAAGGCATGGACATTTCCCTCACGCTTCTCCTTGAAGTTACTGCCAACGTGCTGATGAGCGTCGGCGACAAGTGGACCGTCCTTGTCGTGGGCGTTCCAAAGGGCAATTGCGCTACAACGAAATCCAGCGCAGGGTGAGCAGGATCTCGCAACGCATGCTCACCTTGACACTGAAGCGGCTGGAAGCAGATGGGATCGTTACGCGCACGCTCTTCCCGAGCGTTTCACCACGCGTGAACTATGAATTGACGGAACTCGGCATGACGCTGCGAGGTGCTCTGGTTCCCTTGCACGCGTGGGCTGCGCGGGATAACCAGATCATCACAAAGAACCGTCTTAAGCAGGATGCGCGACGCAGAGGCTTTCGCGATGCGAGCCGTTAGCAAGCTCGAGATTGCGCAGCATCTTCAGGGAGCCACAGTCCCTAGATCGCACAGCCATTTGGCCCGCAGCCGACTTCGGCCTGCGACGGCGCGAGCTGGCTGAGCTTCATGCCCCTCAGAGCACTCTTCCAATCGTCCGGTCTGCCCAGGAAGGGGGTATGATCGAGCCGTTCCAAGCGATCGTCGTGCTCGATCACAAAGGTTGGGAAGCCTCTGGCGCCGACAGCACTCAGGAGATTGCGGCTTTCCGCAAAATGGGCGTTCACCGCGTCCCCACGGAAGCTTTGCAGGGCCTCTAAGAAGGGCAGGCGGTCCAATCCAAGTTCACCTGCAAGATCGCTGAGAACACCGTCATCGGCAATTCGCCGTCCTTCGACGTAGTGCGCCTCATACAAGCGGGCGAGCATATCCAGACCAGCTCCCTGGAGCTGCTCCGCCGCCAGAACAGCTGCGGTGGGCGGTTCCGAATCGAGCCACGAAGCATGATCTGTGAGCAGGCCGTTCAGGTACGCTGAGCCGAACGGTTGCCCCGTCGCCTGCGTGATCTGACGATCGTGGGGAGCGACGTACTCCCGCCATGCGGGAGTGATCTGCTGCCGGCGAGCTCCGGTCATCATGCCGCCGCCATGAAGCTCGATCGAGGCGACCTCCCGTGCGGCTTTCACCAAAGGTGCGACGGCATAGCACCAGCCGCACAGCGGATCGTAGATGTAATGCAAACGTGTTGCTGTCATAAGGTCCTCCATCGTCAAGCTTCCATTTAGGGGAAAGAACTACCGCGAGAGCGCTGCGGCAACGGACACTTGCAGGGGTGTCGTGGCACGGCCGATTAGGCTGCTGAGGTCATGCGAACTGGTATAAAGCTCTCCGCGGCTTGCTCCTGCATCCGCGTCCGCAATGGCGTGGGCCAATCCTTCCGGAAGGCCGAAGCCGGCCAGAGCCTCCGCGTAGTCCTCCTGCGGCAGATCCTTGTAAATCACCGGCTTGTTCGTCTGTCGAGCGACTTCGGCGGCAAGCTCCGTGAGCGTGTAGGGGTCATCGCCACCCAATTCGTATACCTTGTTCTCGTGGCCTTTGCCCGTCAGCACAGCGACGGCGGCCGCGGCGTAATCCGCACGGGTGGCTGTGGCGAAGCGGCCATCCCTTGCCGCACCCAGAACAGCGCCATGGTCCACCGCAGCCGCCAGCGAACCCGTGTGATTTTCCGTGTACCAGCCATTCCGAAGGAAGGTGAACGGCACACCGGATGCGCGAATGTAGGCTTCGGTCGGCTGATGCTCCTTGGCTAACAGGAGAGTCGAAGTGTCGGCATTGAGGATGCTGGTATAGGCAAGCAGTTTTACGCCAGCTGCCCGCGCTGCGTCGGTGACTGCCTGGTGCTGCGGCACGCGATGGCCGACCTCGCTCGAAGACACGAGCAACACCTTTTCCGCACCGGTGAAGGCTGCGACCAGGCTCTCCGGCCGGGAGTAGTCTGCCTGCCGCACCTGGACTCCCTTTTCCGCGAAGACCTGAGCCTTTTGCGTGTCACGCACGATGGCGACGATCTGTTCTGCGGGTACCGCTTCCAATAGCTGTTCGACCACAAGCTTGCCAAGCTGTCCTGTTGCTCCTGTCACTGCGATCATGCCCGGACTCCTTTGAGAAATGTCTCAACGAGTCAAAGCATACTGTACAGGCTTACTAAATGTAAGTACGTACATTGCTGTAAGCTACTATCATGCTGCCGCAACTTCGCTCCACCCGCCGTCCGAAACGCAAGCAGAACGGCAATCTGTACGCAGCGGATTGTCCCTCGCGCATCGTTCTCGATCACATCTCATCACGCTGGAGTTCTTTGATTTTGGTTATGCTGCTGGAGGAGGCTCATCGCTTTAGCGAACTGGCACGCCGGATCGGCGGCGTGAGTGAACGCATGCTCGCGCACTCGCTCCAGGCGCTCGAAGCCGACGGCTTCGTGTTGCGGGTGGTACATCCCACCAAACCGCCAAAGGTGGAGTACAGCCTCACGCCTCTCGGCCGTGAGCTCGCGGCTCATGTGCAGGCGCTCACGCAATGGGTCGAGAAGAACATTTCGCGAGTGCTCGACTACCGCGAGTCGTCATCCCGTTAGCGAGCGTCCCGGAATTCAGGTCATAGGTCTTCGCTTCTGCAGTATTCGGCGAGTCTGAAACAAGGTTGGTTTGAGTGTATTGCAGGGTGGACTGTGCTTTGGTGTCTCCTGCTGCGACGAGAAACAACACGGCCAGCAAGGTCAACACTGGCGAAGTACGAATAGACATCGAACACCTCTTGAAATCGATCGGAGTCTTGGCGCAGGCCGAACCTAATTGCGATAGCGAGCGGCTAAAATCACGCTATGCGTGATCACGAGAGGAGTTGTCAGGATTTTGTCAAAGGAATGTAAGAGATCGCCCGCGCTCAAATACCGGCATTGCGCACTGGATTCAGGATGATGTCGCGCAGCGTGTCGATCTGCCGGCTCGGCTCATAACGCAGGATGATTGACATACGATCGGCGTGCCTAGGGGATAGTGTCCGGCCGAGGCAATGTGCAGCCTCCCGGCATTGCATCGGTCTGCTTCAGAGTGACCCCGTCCGGGAGCACCTCCGAGCAGTCAAAGACCCCGATGTTGCCCAGGCCCAGAAAGCCGCCGTCCCATAGCGAAATCGACACGCAAAGGCGGCACTGCCGGTCCGTCCAGCCAAGCAGCCCATCTTCGGCCCACCGATAGGCCCGGTATTGCGCCACCTCATGGGAAACGACTCCCAGGCGGAACCATCCGCGGAGTCGTCCTCGCGAGCGGTTCCCCACTGCCGCTCCGGCAGGTAGGTGCCCCAGCGTTCCCAATTCTTCTCACGGCTGGCATTTTCGTCCAAACGCCGTTGCTCTGCATCTTCCTCTGCGATCCCGATAGGTGGCCTCCCCGACTCGTTATGAGTAGGCGAAATACTAAGCGACCCTCCATTGGAGGAACATCAGCCGCGAGGGCCTGCAGAGCGAGAACCATGCGCCGGTCAGAGCTTAGGCGGGCGGTGCGCCACGATCCGGTCGCGAATGCAGGCGTATGCGCCTTCCGGCAAGATGCCCCGCGTGACCAACTGATTCTTTGCGGAGTAGGGGCGGCCATCGAGCACGCGTCGCGCATACACCACCCCCATGCCGGGCAGCGCCCTCAGCTCCTCCGCGGACGCTGTGTTGATGTCGAGCACCGTTGTTTCCGCAACGGGGGCACGTCCGGGCGGGGCGTTTTGGATTCCATCGGGAACGCCGGACAAGGCTAGAAGAAAAAGAAAGGAAAGCAGAGCGTGCATGGGGGATCGAGGTCCACTGTCACCTTGCCATGGCACCTCGTATCCTTCCATCCCCCAACGCGGGAATGCCGGTACCTGTTTTGGGGGATCAGAGCCTCAGCGTACCCGCTCGCGCAGAAACGACACGGAACCAACTGCGCCGGTCTTGCGCGTACTATGGTGTCCGTTCCAGGGGTGTCCGTCCTAAGCGCTGACCGTGCGGCCATCCCGCATGCGCAGGGTGCGGTCTGCGACGGCAGCGGCATCCGTGTCATGCGTAATCATCAAGACGGTTTGGTTCAACTCCCGCCCCGACTCCCGCAGCATCGTTAAAACCGACTCGGAATTTTCCGTGTCAAGGTTCCCCGTCGGCTCATCGGCGAGCACGATGGATGGCCGCGTGATCAGCGCCCGGGCGATGGCCACCCGCTGTTGCTCGCCGCCCGAAAGCTCGCTCGGCCGATGGTCCAGCCGCCCGGTGATGCGCAGCAGGTCGGCCAGTTTGTCAAGTAACGCGCCGTCAAACGGCTTGCCGGTCTCCGCAATCGTATGCGCAAGTTCAATGTTTCCCCGCGCCGTGAGGGTTGGCAGCAGATTGAAACGCTGGAAGACAAAGCCAATGTGGGCGCGCCGGAAGCGTGTCCGCTCCGCATCGGAGAGCCGCGAAAAATTCTGTCCGCTCACCTGCAACGAGCCTGCCGTGGCCGAGGTCAAGCCGCCGAGAATGTAAAAGAGCGTGGACTTCCCCGAGCCGGAAGGGCCGACGATTGCTAGGAATTCACCGGCCTCGACGGAGAAGGTCGCATCGCGGAGGGCAGGCACCTCAAGCTTGCCGGAACGGTAGGTTTTGCCGAGGTGCTCGGCTTCAATGATGGCCATGTTTGCGGCTTTCAGTGTAGCGCAGGGCGGTCGCTGCCCACTTTTCGTCTAAAGACGAAATAGCGCCCGCCCAGGTCCACGCGCGGCGTGCCCGCCTACACTGAGGAAGAAAGCGGAAAAAAGCTTCATAAGACTGCGTAAGGATCGAGCGATACACCATGGTGCTTGGTTTGGGAACGGATTTGATTGAGATCGCGCGCATCGAAAAGAGTCTCGAGCGTTTCGGCGATCAGTTTGCCAACCGGGTCTACACCCCCGGCGAGATCGCCTACTGCCAGGCGCGCAAAACTGCGGCGGAAAGCTTTGCCGCCCGTTTCGCCGCCAAAGAGGCCGGAGCCAAAGCGCTCGGTACCGGCATCAGCCGCGGCGTGGGTTGGCGCGAGTTTGAGGTTTATCGCGAGCGGGGCTGCGCGCCGCAACTCCTGCTGCACGGCCGTGCGGCGGAGATCGCCAACGCACTGGGAATCACACGGCTCAGCCTCAGCCTTACCCACACCCGCGACATGGCGATGGCCGTGGTGGTTGCCGAAGGGTGAGATCAGAGAACGTGATCAGCTAGAGGCTAAGAGCTAGAAGCTGTCCTTTCCCTTTTCGCCGCATCCACGCCCATCCTTCCCGCATCTACGCACTATCGCAACCGGGGTCACCGGAATTTTGTCCTTCGCCAGAGAACAGGAGACACATGCCGAGTCAACAGGAGGTGCGGTGGTCGCAGTTGAAGGTCGGCACCCTTGTGCTGGCATCGCTCGCCCTCCTTGTTTGCTTCCTGTTTCTCTTGACCAGCGCCAGCGGTGTGACCGGCTTCGAGAAAGCCTTGACTGCAGTTGTCTATTTCGAAAACGCGCAGGGTCTGCGGCTGGGCGCGCCCGTCAACCTGCAAGGCGTTGCGGTCGGCGAGGTGAAGAAGGTGCAGATCAGCAACGATCCTGCGCGCCGGCTTGCGCCCGTTCAGGTATTGCTGAAGCTCAATCCCAAATTCCAGTCCAGCCTGCACACCGACACCCGCGCCGCGATTGCAACCAATGGGGTCATCGGCGACGCCATGGTCGAGCTGAACAGCGAAACTGCGACCGGCCCTGAGCTACAAAATGGCGATGAGTTGCAAACGTTGCAGCTGCCCAGCATCGCGAGCTTTATGAAGTCCGGCCAAGGCACCATCACCCAGCTCAACAGCACCCTTGCCAAGCTCGACAAGGTTGTCGATGGCCTGGCCAAGGGGACCGGATCGGCGGGGCAGCTGCTTGCCAATCCAGCGCTTTACAACGAAGCGAATGCCACCGTCGCCGAGCTGCACAAACTGAGTACGAACCTAAACGCGGGCCGCGGCTCGGCCGGTAAACTGCTCACCGACGACAGCCTGTACAACCGGCTCAACGACGCCGCCGGCCGCCTGGATACCCTCACCACCAATCTCAGCACAGGCAAAGGCACCGCCGGCAAGCTGCTCACTGACGACGCGCTCTACAACAACTTGAATGAGACCCTTACCCGCACCAACGCCCTGTTGGCGCAGGTGGATGCGGGCAAAGGCAGCATGGGATTGTTGTTCAAGGATCAGGCCACAGCCGACCGGCTCAATGACTCCATCACGCAATTGGATACAGTGCTGAAGGGCGTCAACGCGGGCCGGGGAACTGTCGGCCAGCTGGTCACAAACGACTCAGCCTACAACAATCTGAATAAGCTGCTCACGGAAACTTCCACGCTCGCCACCATGCTGCGCGAGGATCCAAAGAAGTATCTAACCATTCACATGAAGATCTTCTAATCGGACGTAGGTTTCGAAACCACCAGGAAGGGTAGCCGCCGCACCCTGGTTCTTTCAGGACTCACCGTGACCAGCAAGTTAGACTCCGTGTGCGATCGTATCTTTTCGAGAGCCGCTAGAACCGGTTCAGCAATAAACTTTGGATCCAATTCGTCAGATCGAATCTGCAATACACTCGGACCATCGGCGTTTGTCAAAGCAAGTTTCGCGCCGAAATCGAGATCATGGGTTAAGACGATTGTTACGTTTGCCTTGGCAAACGCCATGATCTCGTCATCCGCGGCATACGCCAACCCGATGGTGGCCCAATGTTGGCAGGTGTAGCCAGCCGCTTCCACGATGCCAACCCAATCGGGTGAGAGATTCATATCTACCAGCACGTTCACGCGCTGGCCAGCAGTTCCTCATGTTCGGCAGTGAGGTGTGCCGCATAGCGCACCGCCTGGAGAATGTCTTCACGCTCCAGATAGGGATACGACGCTAGCATCTCTTCGACACTGTGTCCGGTGCCAATTTGACGCACGATCATGCTGACCGTAACACGCATGCCCCGTACACATGCTTTTCCGTTCATGACGCCGGGCGTCCGAGTGATTCGATCAAAGTCGCTCATGCTAACCCTTCTGTGGCTGCCAGCCTTCGTATGTCAGCATAATCCTCATTGGCTTGCCCGCTACGGCGAATCCGGCCAAAACTTTCCTTCGTTCTTCCGCGTACTTCCAGCACCCAGCTTTATCTGCTATTCACAAAACCTCCAAGCCGTTTATGCTTGCCCCATAGCGTCACAATCGGTATTTCCTTGCAAGGAGCTCCATGCGTAGTGTTTTTCCCGCCTGCCTGCTGGTGTTGGCTGCGCCGTTGACGGTGGCTTCAGCCTTGGCGCAGATGCCCGACCAGCCCATAGCCATCGCTTTCCCCTCCGTGAGTGCCGCCGCTGCCGATGCCTCTTCCGGCCCTACCGCGATCCCCAAAAAGCCGATCTCCTTCGATCTCACCGCGATCGACAAGACCGCCGACCCTTGCGTCGACTTCTACCAATACAGCTGCGGCAACTGGAACAAAGCCAACCCCATCCCCGCCAGCGAGGTCCGCTGGGGCCGCTTTAACGAGCTCGCCGACCGCAACAACTATCTGCTCTATACCGAGCTGAAAAAGGCTGCCGACGCCCCCAAAACCCCACTGCAGCAAAAGTATGGCGAGTACTTCGCCGCCTGCATGAACACGTCCGAGGTCGACAGGCTCGGCGACAAGCCCTTGCAGCCTGAACTGGCC
>CAXSZS010000008.1:0-115577 GCA_964242495.1 uncultured Acidobacteriaceae bacterium | reverse complement strand
CGAACAGACACTCGCGATCGGTGAGAAGAAGATCAAAAAGAGCTTCAAGAACACGGATCACTTCGGCGGCGAAATGCAGTACTTTTCCTATTGCATCCTGAAAAACAAGGAACCGGAGCCGGATGGTGAGGAAGGTTTCGCCGACGTGCGGGTGCTGGAAGGCGTGCTCGAAGCGCTGAAGACCGGCCAATCGGTGCAGCTGAAACCGTTCACCCGCACCAAGCGCATCGATCCCAAGTCGCAGGCGCGGAAGCTGAGCGCGGTCTCCACGCCGACGCTTGTCAACGCGTCGAACCCCGCGAAGGGTGTCTCGAAACAGCCGATGAACTAGATCACGCACGGAATGGACGGAAGAGTGAAGGGCGCTGCGATAGCATAAACACGCATGCGCCCTTCCCTTTTCATCCTGCTGTTCGCGCTTGGCGCCGACTCTCTGTACGTCCTGTCTCTTCGGGCGCAATTGGCTGAAAGCCGCTCGCCTGCAGCCGAGTTCAGCAAGGCGCGCGCACTTTATGACACGCCGATCGATCGGGGTCTCGAAAGTTTTACCTGCGATGTGGCTTTCGATTGGAAGGAGTTCCTGGTCAAAGCCACGAGCGCGCCCGTGCAGGACACCGATGAGCGGCTCGCCTATCTGCGGAGTATCCATCTCACGATTACAGACGACCTCAAGAGCGCCGGGGCGCTTCACTGGGCCGCGCCCACGACCGCGCCGGATGCGAGTGAAGACAGCATCGGGAAGCTCCGCACAGGGCTCGAAGCGCTATGGAGTGGGTTCTTTCAGAGCTGGAATGGCTTTGCGACCGGGGAGATGGTGTCGCCGCCGGGTGGGAGTGCGGTCGTCACGCGTACGGCGGATGGCTTGACCGTCACCGCTCGCGAAAACGGCAAGCTGGCCGAGCAGCGTTACAGTCGCGAACTCCGCCTCGAATCGCTGCATGTGGTGACGCCCTCGGTCGATAGCGCAATGACCCCGAGCTTCCTCGAAACTCCGCAGGGATTGGTGCTCGCCAGCATGCAAAGCGTCGACCGGCAGCCGCCTTCGGCAGCCCCGGTGCAGGTAGCGACAACAGTGCAGTATGCCTCCGTGAACGGCTTCCAACTGCCGTCTGCGGTGACGATTGACGTTGCCGGAACGGCTCGCTTTGCCTTTCAGCTGAGCGGTTGCACGGTGGGGATGAAGGCCCAGCCGTAGCGGTAGATCGGTTAAACGCGCCGATGCATCTTCTTACGGTCGTCATCCTGCGCGAAGCGAAGGATGACGGCGTAGATTGCTACATCGCTTCGAAGTCAAACTCAACGCAGATCTCACCCCGCGGCCAGCATGCGGTTCTGCCTGCCCTTCAACTCCGCCAGGAGCTTCTCCACCTTGTCCTCCTGCTCGAGCGCGCCGAAGCGGTCCTCAAGTGAGCCTTCCGTCAGCAGCGTTTTTGCCGCATGATTGTGCGCTTCGGCAGAGCCGATGCGGGTTTGCATGCGGGTGAGCGTTTCCGTGCGCGGCGCTGTGGGAGCACCGTTTTGTGCAGACGTGCGAGCGCCGGTGGCCTTGGTCACCATCTGCGCACGGCGGTGCTGCGCCACCAGCAGATCGCACTGCCCTTGCGTTTCGGCGAGCTTGCCCTGCAGCTCCGCATAGGTCGCACGCAGGGCCGCTGCTTCAGCCGCGCCATCGGCCACCTGCGCCCGGAAGGCAGCGAGCAGCGTTTCGTGGCTGAGGCCGCGACCCAATGCCGCGCGCGCCAGGGCATCGTCCCCTTTGCCGACCGCGAGCTCCGCCTTGCGCTGCCAGCCGGCGGCAGCCTCTTCCTGATCGCGTAGCTTCTTCTCGAGGATGTGCTGGTCGGCCAAGCTGATGGCGACCTGCGTCTTCACCTGCAACAGTTGATTTTCCATGTCGAGCACAAGCTGCTTCAACATCTTTTCCGGATCCTCCGCGCGATCCATGAGGTCATTCAAATTGGCGCGGAGAAGGGTAGCGACGCGTTCCATGAGAGCCATGGGTTGCTCCTTATCAAGTTCGATCAAGTTCAATCAAGTTCGGTTGACGGTGATGCGGAAAGTCATCCCACCCCGCGCCTAGTGAAGCTCTGCGATGAAGGGCGCACCCGGGTTGTGCTGAATCGATCTAATTCGTTTTTGGCGGAACCCCGTCAATCGTTTTGGCTGGGTGGGCGGCACCGTCGGGGCGCGGTGCCATCGCTTTCACGTTGCTCATCAGGTCGCTCATCTTCATGCCGCTGAGCGCCTCAAACAGCGCGGGCACTTGCGCCGCGATCTCCGTCAGGTCGCCCGTGATCTTGCTCGCTCCGGTCGACTTACTATCGCCCGTGGAAACGATCGTGATCTTGTCCACATTGGCAAGCGGCTCGGCCATCGCGCGCACCACGTCGGCCATGTTGGTGAGCAGCTTATCGACCACAGCGGCCTGCGACCATTCCTGGTACGCTTCGGCCTTTACATTCATGGCGCGGGCTTCCGCGTCGCCCTTTTGGAAAATGACCGTGGCCTCGGCTTCACCCTGGACGCGAATGGCCTGCGCACGGCCCTCTGCTTCGGCGATCAGACGGCCGCGCTCGGCGCTCGCCACGTTTTCGATGCGCCGCTTGTCGATCTCCGAGCGCTTGAGCACGGTGGCGATCAGCTCCCGCTCGTTACGCTGGATCTCGGCCTCCTGCACCTTCACCTGCGCTTCTTTTTCCACCTGTTGCACCTTGACCTGCTCGGCGACCACACGCTGTTGCATGACGTTGGTCTGCAACTCGTACGCCTTGTCCGCCTGGGCCTGCTGGCGGCGGCTCTGCTCTTCGAAGGTGGCGCGCTGGATGTCGAGATCGCGTTGCGCCTCCGCCTGTTTGGCCATGGACATGGTCTCGGCCAGCACGCGTTCCTGGTCTGCTGCGGCCTTGGCGACCGCGGCCTCGCGCAGGGCGATTGCGCGGCGAATGGCCGTGTCGCGCTCTGCCTCCGCGGTGGCAATCTCGGCATCACGGCGGATGCGCGCCACGTCGGGACGGCCCATGTTGGTGATGTATTCGTTTTTGTCGCGAACCTCTTTGATGGTGAAGCTGACGACCTCAAGCCCCATCTTCGACAGGTCATCGGAGCAGGTCGCGCGCATGCGCTCCCCAACCATCTCAGGCTCCTTCACGATCTGCTCCACGGTGAGCTGGCCGATGATGCCGCGCAGATGCCCCTCCATCACGAGACGGATCAGGCCGTCACGATCGGCGGGGGTCTTTGAGAGAAACTGCTCGGCGGAGGTCATGATGGACTCCGCGTCGGAGCGGACCTTGATCTGCGCCACGGCTTCCACGGTGACGGCCACGCCCTGCCGGGTGTAGAGGTCCTGCTGTGGGGCCACATCGAAGCTCATCAGCTCGAGTGAAAGCAGCCGCGCATGCTCGACCATGGGAAAGATGAAGGTGCCATGGCCTTTGACCACGCGCTGTCCGCGCATGCCATATACGATCAGCGCCTCGTTGGGACCGGCCTTGCGGAACAGCCGGGCCAACGCCGCCATTAGGATCAGCGTAACGAGAACAACCAAGCCAACAACGACGATTACGGGTTGGGAAACCATGGACTGCCTCTCTCCCTGAGAGGTGCCTTTGCTTGTAAAGAAACGTGCGACATAGACCGTATCGCTGAGATCAGGTACGGCGAGGAACTACCCTGGAACAGGCGTGTACATCCGGTCCGTGGTGCGACCTGCAATGTGTCCAGGCGCGGCGCTTCTGTGCCTCTCAATCCGCGTTGAGGTCCGTGCTGTGCGTGGTTGGCGTATCGCCTAACAGGCTTTGCTGCATCTCGTCCCAGCGGCGGACATAGGCGACACCACGGACATAGCGCAGCACTACGACCTCCGCATTACGGGCGATGGCGACGCCATCGTCCGCAGCCACCGGGATCGCACGGCGGGCACCGTTCTGGCTGTACAGCATCTCACCGATGCCGCTCTTGGAAACCGGGGCGCTGATGCGGCCGAGCACGCCGATGATGGGGGTATCGGCCGGCTCCAGCGGTTGCTCCCGCGGCAACAGAACCTTGACGAGGAACCAGAAGACGAGACCCGCGCCCGCCAGACCGCTCAAGGCTGCAAAGCTCATCACCAGGCCCCATGTGAATACATGGCCATGGGATAGCAGGTACCCCGTGCCGCCGAACCAGCAGAGAAAGGCAACGACGGTAAAACCGTTTACCGGCGCGAGTTGACTGCCCTGCGTATGAACGCCCCCCTTCGCGACACCGTGGCCCCCGAGGTGAAAATGCCCCATGTGCAGGTGTAGAAAACCACCCGCAAACGCAAAAAGACTTAGCGCCAGACCGACTCCGAAACAGGTCAGATATATGGCTGTCCAATCCAAATGAGCGATGGCGGTGTTCATCGAGTAGCTCCCTCTGAAGACGGTAACGCGGCGTACGTTGCGGGGGTGACGTCCGGTGAACGCGGCGCCACTTCTGTACCTCTGTACGATGGCCGCAAGAGCTCCAGAAGTCGCTTGGCTAATTCAGGCGTTTCCAGCACGGCTTCCAACAGCAGCAAACACCCGCGCGAATCTTCGTGCCGGGCCACCGTACCTAAGGCCTTGGCCAGCTCTGGATCCTTCCGGAAGCGCTCTCCCCCGCCGGCAAGCCACACATCCAGCTTGGCATCGGCGGTAACATCAGCGCGTACATCGGAGAGTAACTCAGCATGATAGCCCTCGGGATCGTCCACCAGATACCCAGGATGCACTTTGAAGAAGCGTGCGAGCAAAAGACGCGAGGTATTGGTGAGGTGTGGCCGGGCGCCGGATTCAATCTGGCTGAGATAACTTTGGCTAAGCGACTCGCCTAATTCCTCGCGCAGGGCACGTACAAGTTCGCCCTGCGTGATGGCACGATCCAAGCCACGCAGACTGCCTTCTATCTCACGGAGACAACGAAGTTTGTCCTTTAGTTTCATCGCAATATGTAATAAGTATATCGCGATTTGTGATGTTTGCAATAGCACAATTTTTAGTGAAGCTATGGAGGCATGCGTTCCGTCCACCGTAATCCGTTCGAGATTTGCTTCAGGAAGATCTGGTTGGTGGCTCACCTGTGAGCCAGGGCGAAAGCCTCTTGCTTCCGATGTTCAAGGTGCAGGCTGAAGCCTGCACCTACACCAGAGCGAACCATAGAAGCGTTCGAAACACTTTAGGCACTTTGCCCCGGCGTCAGCCAGCGGGCAGCCAACGCCTGCGCGAGCGAGCTGGGCGAAACCGCGGCTGCGGCTTCCTGCTCTTCCTGCGCAGCCTTGCCGGCACGTTGTTCGCGTTCCCGCGCGAGCGCTTGCGGTGAGATGATGACCGGTCCTGTCGGTACCGTGGAGGTCAGGGCACGCGGCTCAGGTTTCCCTTGGGACTTTGTGCGCGGCTGATATGGCTGACGGGCGCGGCGACTGGGCGGCAATACCGTCACCGGCACGGCTTCGGCCCGGGACGGCACCACGGGCTCTGTCGCGGCTACGCCCACCGCGTTGCGTATGCCTGTCGCATCGAGCTTCGAGGAGCCATGCAGACCGGGGAGGTGCTCTTCGATGGGGAGAGGCTCGGCCAAACCGGCAACAAGCGTGCGAATGGCCTTGAGGCGGTCCAGCTCCGCATCAAGCTGGCGCAGAATTTCTGAAAACAGCATACGAATCAGTGTAGACCTTCTCTAACTCCGCGGGAGAACAGTGCCTTCTAATCTTTATGACTTAGCCGCCATGTGCTAAGCCGCTGCCCAACTGCGCCATGGTGGTGCGCAAATACCGGTGCGGATTTACCGCGGTGCCACGTACCTGCACTTCATAGTGCAGATGCGAGCCTGTCGTGCGCCCGGAGTGCCCGACGAAGCCGATGACCTCGCCCTTCACTACCGTTTGCCCGGCTGTGACATTCCATCCTTGAAGATGCCCATAGACCGTAACGATGCCGTTGCCGTGGTCAAGTTGAATCTCGCGGCCGTAGCCATTGCCCATGGCGGCTTTAATTACGCGGCCATCGGCAGGGGCGTGCACAGGCGTGCCGTCGGGTGAGCCAATATCGACGCCTTTGTGAAACTCACCGGTACCCAGGCCGAGGATGGGGTCTTCCCGCTCCCCGAAGCCCGAGTTGATCGGACCAAGAATCGGCCACATGTCCGGCACATTGCCCCCAAGACCCGTTCCCAACCCACTGCCTACACCATTACCCAAATCGATGCTTGCCGCGAGATCGCCCAGGCTCCCAGCCGCGCCCAGGCTTGGGTTCAGTCCAGGCAGAGGTGGCGCAATGCCGGCGGCCGCGGTATTACGCAGGGCATAAAACGTGTCGAGTGATTTGTAATAACTGTCATTGGTGAACGCCGTGTCGGTCTTCAAAGGGGCCTTGGCAGCCTCGGCGGCGGCGGCGGCCTTGCCTGCCCGCAACGAGTGACCATGCGCTAGCGTAAGCCGCCCTGCCGTTAGGCCGTAGATGGCCGACACCTCGCTGGCAAGCGAACCGAGGCTGGCCGCCTGCACATCGCGCTCGTGCGCGGTCTTCGCAAGGTGCTGGTAATCGCTGCGGCTCAGCGCGAGCTGGTCGCGCAGATGATTGACGCCCTCGGCTTTGGACAACATGCGGCCATACGATCCAGCCAGGCCGGCGATGGTGAACATGCCCACCAGCGCGGAGGCGACAAACACATACACATAGCGCATGGGAATCGATACACGATCGACGTCGCCGTTTGCTCCCTGCGTGACATAGACGATGTATCGTTTGCGCATAAAAGGTCCCGAGGTTTACTTAGCTGGTGTTGGCTTGATCAGGTGAAATGGTCATCCAGCGATGGCAACAACTATCTATCCATGGACGCCAGGCGTGAGCCGAATGTTGCAATGCCGCGAGCAGATCGCCCAGGGAGCAAGGGGCACGGCTAAGTGCGATGGCTTAATTCTAAGTGAGCTACTTAGCTGGAACAACACCGGACGGGCAGGGGGGACGCGCGTCGTGCGAGGAACTCCCGGCAGAGCTTCCGGCTATGCTGGGGCAATGGCTCGTGCGCGGGAAAAGACCGAAAAGGCGACAGCATCCGCCAGTGCATACAGTTCCGGCGAGCTTGGCTTGATTGCACACATCCGGCGGCGCGTGGAGCAGAGCAGCCCCAACACACTTAAAAAGACGTGCGAAGGCGGGCGCGAGCTGCAGCTGGGCATCGGCGATGACTGCGCCATTCTGCGCCCCCGCGGGGGCGAGGAGATCGTGGTGACTACGGATTTTTCGCTCGAAGGACGGCACTTCCGCCGCGACTGGCACCCCCCAGCCTCGGTGGGCCATCGCACGCTCGCGCGCGGGTTGAGCGATCTGGCCGCCATGGGCGCGCGGCCGGTGGCAGCGTTTCTGTCGCTCGCCCTTACGCGTGCAGTGGCCGCGGAACGGAGCTGGCTGGACGGCTTTCTGGACGGCTTGCTCGATCTGGCGGCTGAGGCCGGCGTGCCCCTCGCCGGAGGCGACACGGCCGAAGCGCCCGGCAAAGAGCTGCTGGCGGATGCCGTGCTGCTCGGCGCTGTGCCGGCAGGCACGGCCCTGCGCCGCAGCGGTGCCCGGCCCGGTGATCGGCTCTTTTGTACGGGTGCGCTGGGCGGTTCGGCGGCTGAGTTACTCCTGTTGGCGGCCGGGAAGGACGGGACCACAGATACTCCAAGATCGAAACAAAGCGCCCGTGCCGAAAACCCGCACCCGCAGCTCTTTCCGGAGCCGCGTCTCCTTGCGGGCATGGCGTTGCGTGAACGTGGTTTGGCTTCGGCGGCGATCGATCTGAGTGACGGGCTAGCGACCGATCTGCGGCACCTGTGCACGGCGTCCGGCATAGCGGCCGAGGTCGGGGCTGACCGGCTGCCATTGCACTCGCTCGCCGTTGCGCACGGGGCCTCACGCGCCCTCGAGCTTGCCACGAGTGGCGGGGAGGATTACGAGCTCCTGTTCACGGCCCCTCGCGACGCCCATGTGCCGCGGCGGCTCGGCGGCGTGCCGCTCACCGAGATCGGCAGGATTACAAAGCAGCAGCCGGGGCAACCGCAAATTGTCTGGATCGATGCCGCGGGAACACGATCCGCGCTCGACGCGAAGGGATGGGAGCACCTCCGATGAGCGACCTCGACCGCGAACCGCAAACTTTTCCGCAGACCTGGGCGGCGACGGTGCTGCGCACGCCCCCGCTGATCGCCCCTGCGCGGCAGTTCACCTATCCGCAGAATGTGCCGGGGGAAGAAGATGCGCTCAGCCGCGGCGCGGTGCTGGTACAGGTGCGTCCCGCTGCGGGCGGCAGCTTCCTGGCGACCTGCGCGCTGGGGTTCAAGGATCCCTCGCTGCCTTCGGGTGTATGGGCGTGCCCGTCGCCGGATCATCTGCTCGCCGTTGCCGGAGGGTATGGCTATGTGATCGACACGCGCAAACCGGCGACCTGCAACTTTGTGCCCCTGCGCCCCATTGCGTCCCTCCTGCCGGCGCCGGGGGAGGGGCTCCTGCTCCTGGCGGGATTTCACGAGGTGCTGGCGCTGGGGGCGGAGGGAGTTCGCTGGCACACGGCGCGCCTCAGCTGGGAAGGCGTGACCCTGCGCGAGGTTGTGAACGGCACCCTGCTGGGTGACGGCTGGGATATGTTTGCGGACCGCGAGGCGCCTTTCCGGGTGGACCTGCGGACCGGCAAACATGAGGGTGGGGGATACCGGCCCTAGGTAGCAGCACGTTGTTTGTGCGCAGTAATTCGCCTTATCCTTCTGACGGCTGGGAGTTGGATCAAGCGGAGATTGGCTTAGAGAACCCTAGTGGCGGCGTAGAAACTGAGCGCGGCATCGCCCTGCTCGAGCAACCGGTCGCGAGCAAGAACACCGAAATGCAGCGGCAACGTAGCTCGTCGCGCGTGTTCCGCGATGACCAGCGCGCCGGGCGCGAGGATCTTGCTGCCGGCGCCTCCCAGCCAGGCAAGCGTTCCCGTGTATTCTGCGGCGGCCTCGTACGGTGGGTCGAGAAATAGGAGATCAAGACAGTCCGGGGCTCCCGCGAAATCCAGGAGCGCACGGGCGACCGCCCGGCTATCCAAGGCGAATCCACTCGTGATCCCAAGCGAGGCCAGGTTGGCGCGGATGGCTTGCACTGCCGCGGGCGCCCGTTCGACAAACCGGCAGAAGACAGCGCCCCGGCTCAGAGCTTCCAATCCCACCGCCCCGGAGCCCGCATACAGATCGGCCACACGGGCCCCGGCGACACGCGGGCCAAGCACGTTGAACAGGGTCTCTCGCAGCCGGTCGCTCGTGGGCCGTGTAGCGTCGCCCCTCGGCGCGGCAAGGCGCCGCGATCGGTACTCCCCCGCAATGATGCGCATGCTCCCCTGAGCATAGCGCCACGGCGCCTGAGCCGCAGACCCGGTTAAATGGCGGAAGCCGGAAGCGGCGAAAGGCACGAGGCGATGCCGGGCAGCGCCTGAGCCTACAATAAAGCTGTGCTGCAATTGGCGATTCCCGTGGGGCGATGGCTCGGTGTGCCGCTCCGCCTCCACCTCTCGTTTTTTCTGCTGCTCGCGCTGGCAATGGGCTACTCCGCCGTAGCGACGGGCAGTATCCTGCGCGGCTTTGCGCTTTGGCTTGCGTTGTGTGCCGCCGTGGCTGTCCGGGAGATCGCCCGGGCGGTCGCCGCTGCCTATGCCGGGACGCCCCTGCGCGCGCTTTTCCTGCTGCCGTTTGGCGGCGTCATGGGGCTGGAGCCCCGCCCGGGCGGTCTGCCGAAACGAAGCCAGCGGCTCATCTCGCTCACCGGCGCCTTCGCGAACCTGGGCGTAGCCCTGCTGCTGCTTGGCTTTGCGTATGGAGTCGATCCGGGGGTCAATCTCTTTCGGCAACCCTGGATCACCATTGAGCATATCCTGCGCAGTGCGGTGTGGCTGCAGGTGGCCATGGGCGCGGTAAATCTGCTGCCGACGCGCAGCCTGCCCTTCCAGCAGCTTCTCCGCTCCTCTGGAAAGGCTGCCGGAAAGGCGATCGGGGCACCTGTAGCCGATGCAGCCGCCGAGCCCACAGAGCCTGCCGGAAAGGTCCCCAGCCCGGTATCCCTGCCCGGACGGCTGGGCAAGCCGCCGGCCTTCGGCATTGGCATGGCGCTCGCACTGGCGCTTATTGTTTCCGGCTTCTTTCTCATGATGCTTTGGCCGGTGCTGTTGGGGGTAACGCTGCTGTTTATGAACTACATCGGGCGTCTCGCGTCGATGGGCGCCGCCGATGCCACGTCGCTGAGCGTACGCGATGTAATGCTGACCGAATACACGCCCCTGCCTGCCTCAGGCACGTTACGCGACGCCCTGCGCCGCACCACGCACACCCTCCAGGACACCTTCCCCGTGGTGCGCGGCGAGCGGCTGGTGGGCTGGATCTCGCGGTCCACCTTGACGGCGCGGCTGCAAGCCGAAGGCGACGGCTTTCTGCAGGGTTCCATGGCCCGCTCGCTGCAGATGGCCAGCCCCGGTGAAAAACTCGGCGAAGCGCTGCGCCGGGCCGCCGCCCTGGGCGCAAGCGAGTTCGTGCCTGTGGTCGAGGACGGTGCCATGATCGGCATGCTGACGCCCGGCAGCCTGGAACGGGCTGTCGGGCAGATTCGGCTGACACAGCCGCCGGTTGATCGGGATGACGCATGAACGAGGAAGCGCCGCCGGAGGCCGATGCGGTCATACAGCTGCCGGAGGTCGAGTTTGTCGACGTTGATGAAGACAACCTCAAGATTGATGGTGCTCTCGAAGGGCCATCTGGCGCTTTGAATGAAAGGCCGCTCGCGCCGGGTCTCTATCTCGTCGCCACGCCCATCGGCAATTTAGAAGACATCACCTTGCGGGCGCTGCGGGTGTTGCGTTCCGTGGACCGCATCGCCTGCGAGGATACCCGGCAAACCGCCAAGCTGCTGCACCACTTCGGCATCAAAAAGCCTACCGTCAGCTATCACCTGCACAACGAACGGGGCCGGGCGGAGGAACTCATCGCCGGCTTGCAGGCAGGCGGGCGGCTGGCCGTGGTGAGCGATGCGGGCACGCCTGGCATCGCCGACCCGGGTGAGGCGCTGGTGCGCGCCGCGGTCGCAGCCGGCGTGCCGGTCTTCCCTATCCCCGGCGCCAACGCCGTTCTCAGCGCGCTGGTTGCCAGCGGGCTGCCCACGGAGCGCTTCACCTTTCATGGCTTCTTGCCGGCCAAGGCGGGGCAGCGGCGGACGGCACTCGAAAGGCTACTTCAGACAATGGGCGCTGATGGGCCTGCCGCTACGCAGATCTTCTACGAAACGCCGCACCGGATCCTCGAGGCCCTGGCCGATGTGGTCGCCGTCTTCGGCCCGGGGCAGCCGGTGGCGCTCGCGCGCGAGCTGACCAAGCTGCATGAGGAGTTTCTGCGGGGAACGGCTGTTGCCGTTCTCACAGCTCTGCAAACTCGCCCTGCCGTGCGTGGCGAGATGGTGCTTCTGCTCGGCAATCTACGGGGCAAGGAGCAGGCCGCCGGCACCCAAGCGGCTGGTATGCAAGCTGCTGGTATGCAACCGGCTGGCCTGCAACCGGCCAAGGAGATGGCGCTCGCAGCGGAGGTGGCCGCGCTGGTGAAGAGCGAAGCAGTTAGCGAAAAAGATGCCCTGAAGCGTGTGGCCAAATCACGTGGGCTCGGCAAAAGCGAGGCTTATCGTGAGTGGCAGCGGAGCCGGGGACGGTAAGCTGAACCATCGCTGAACCGCCCAGGAGTCACCTAGATGTTCTCCCGCCCCCTCACCCGATCGTAGACATACACGTTGCTCGTCGTACCCATCGATTCGTTGTACAGGGAGAGCGCGCCGGTGGCCTCGCGCAGCTCCTGGTCGAACTTGTGGATGCAGCGGAGGTACTCCGCCGTGGCCGGCACCTGCAGCTTTGAAGTTTGCAGGAACTTCTGATAGCCGCGGTCGAGCACGCGCGCAATCTCGCCACCCAGCACCCAACCCGGCTTGGCGAGCAGGCGTACGGGAGCGGTTCCTTCCCCTGGGGCAATCTCCGCGGCGCAGCCGTATTTGCTGATCCGGCGCGCGCCGGAGACGCCCTTTGCACCGCCGCTCGCGGGAGCGACATCGAATCGTTCATTGCCGAGGAGGGAAAGCACCTCGTCAAAGGTCAGCTGCTTCGGTTTCTTGGCCATGGGCTCCGCGTCCTGCCGGTTCTCGAGCGACTTGCCGGAAAAGGCGAAGCCGCTGCGATAGGGGCGCATCTAAACTCTCGCACAATGCCGCGCCCGCTTCAATGCAAAGCCGGCTACCGGTGCAAATGGAAGGGTGAACTATGGCAAGCGTTGCGAATCCTGGTACCTCATTGCTGGACAGGCTCAGTCGTGTCACCGACACGGGTTTCGGCACTTCTACGGCCAGGGCATCGCAGAGCACAGCGCTCCTCGGCACAGCCCTTCTAGACCGCGTCGGCAACACGCCGCTGATCCGCCTCGACCGCCTCACCGAGCACCTGCCGGGCGCCCCGGGCCGGGTCCAGATCCTGGGCAAAGCCGAGTGGGCCAACCCGGGCGGCAGCGTGAAAGACCGCGCCGCCTCGGCCATCGTCGCCGACGCGCAACGCAGGGGTTTGCTTGGGCCGGGGCCCAATGGCGGAAAGGCACTGCTTGACGCCACAAGCGGAAACACCGGTATCGCCTATGCGATGCTGGGCTCGGCGCAGGGCTTTCCCGTGACATTGTGCATGCCGTCGAACGTCAGCCCCGAGCGCAAACACATCCTCGCCGCCTACGGCGCGGAGATCATCTACACCGACCCGGCGGATGGCTCCGACGGCGCGATCCGGATGGCGCGCAAACTCGCCGCCGAACAGCCCGACCGCTTCTTCTACGCCGACCAGTACGGCAACGAAAACAACTGGCGGTCGCACTACCACGGCACTGCGAATGAGATTTGGCAGCAGACCGAAGGTCGGGTGACGCACTTCATCGCCGGCCTCGGCACCAGCGGCACCTTTATGGGCACCACGCGGCGGCTGCGTGAGTTGAACCCCGGCATCCACTGCTATTCCATGCAACCGGATTCGCCCTTCAACGGCCTTGAGGGCCTGAAGCACATGGCCACCGCCATTGTGCCGCCGATCTACGACGAACGGCTGGCTGAGCGCAATATCGAGATGCCCACCGAGCGCGCCTATGCCATGGCCAAGCGGCTCGCCAAAACACAGGGTCTACTGATCGGGGTTTCCGCCGCCGCCGCCGTGGCCGCCTGCGCCGATGTGGCCGAAGAAGAGGCCCGGGCCGGCCGCGAAGCCGTGATCGTCACCATTCTTTGCGATTCGGCCGACAAATATCTCAGTGAGCGCTTTTGGAGCGAACCGACCCCGGAGGCAGCCGCTGCCGATGCCGTCGATAGCGAGGTATTTGCGGGGCAAAACGCGTGAGCGCGCAGTCCACCACCGCCGCCGGTACACCTTCGCTCACCATCTCCGCCGCGCTCTATGCGCAGTTGCGCGCGCATGGTGAGGAGACCTATCCGCACGAGTGCTGCGGCATCCTGCTGGGCCAGGTGCGAAGCGGGGGAGAAGACGCGGCGACCGAGGTCGCTTCCCTGCTGCGCGCCGGCAACACACGTACCGATTCGGCTCATAACCGCTACCACATCGACCCACGCGAGCTGATCGCGGCTCAACGTGAGGGCCGCAGGCTGGGGCTCGACATCGTGGGTTTTTACCACTCGCATCCGGATCACCCGGCGCAGTGGTCCCAGACCGACTTTGCGGAAGCGCACTGGTTCGGTTGCAGCTACCTCATCACGGCGGTCGAGGGCGACAAGCAGACCGGAAGCGCCAAGATTACCAACAGCTTTCTGCTCACCGGCACCGGGGAGGATGATAAAGCCTTCGCCCCGCAGCCGGTACGCGTCGCGTAACATGCACCTTGAGCAATGCCGAAGGAGTCGAGAAGTCTATGAAGATCCATATCCCCACCCCGCTCCGCAGCTACACCGGTGGCCAGGAGACCGTATCCGCGCCCGCCACCACAATCGCCGGCGGTCTGGCCGCGCTGACCGAAACGTACCCCGCAATGAAGCAGCACCTCTTCACCCCGGAAGGCAAGCTGCGCTCGTTCGTGAACGTCTACCTTGGCGATGAAGACATGCGCTACCTGCCGGACGGCGATAAGACGGCCGTGGACGATTCTGCCGAAGTGACGATTATTCCCTCCATTGCTGGCGGTTGTCGCTGATTGCCATCTAGCGAGAGCCTATGATCACGGCTGAAAACGGTGACTCCTATGGCTGGCCTGGCCGATGTAGCGGAGGCGATGCTCGCGGTCTTCGATTTAAAAACGAGGCTCACATGGACCACTGCTGGCGTCGGGGCGGTCCTCGCGACCTTTACGCACAACGGCTTTCTCGTGACCACGACGTTTGCAAAGATAAGCGAAGACGAGTGGCAGGTCGGCTTCGCCACGGCACCGGATTTCGTATCAGGAACTGCTGCACTCATTAGCTCGGTTCGAGTCCTCAGCGGTGTTTTCCAGGCGGTGCACGAGTTTCTGGAAGTGCGTCAACCCGCGCGTCTTGTCTTTGCCAGCAAGCAGGAGGCTCTCGGCAACCTGTATGAAACTTACCTCGAACGGCAGGACACCGCGCTCAAGCAGCTTGGCTACCACATGGCGACGACGCACGTCGACCCGTTGATCGAGTTTGCCTTGGAGAAGAGCACGCCTTCGGCTTGGGTATCTTAGAAACGTCTGGTTGGATCGGCGGAAGGGGCGGCTGCTTTCGCTCTATCGCGGCTATATTTCTTCTTATGTCATCCTGAGCGCAGCGAATGACCTCTGTTTTCTGCCCGGACTGCAAGATCCGCCTCGGAGGAATACTGCGGTCCTTCGCTCCGCTCAGGATGACGGGCAAGTAGATGCGCATCTTCAGATAGTTGCCTTGAGCCCTCACTTACTGAAGACATAAAGCTCCACTCCATGCTTCGGCACCGTCACCACCTGTGGTCCCGACCACCGGCCCAGGTCCTTGCCCGCCCAGACATCATGTACGGCGGCGCCCCCGGCAAAGCCGATCGTTCGCAGATCAAAAGGGATATCGCGTTTATCGTACGCACCATTCACCAGGCCGACCGCGGTGCGCCCGCCGCTCAGCGGCTTTTCCCAAATGGTGAAATCCCCCTGCTGCCACACGCGCGCCGCCTGCTTGCCGAGCGGGTCCTGGTCGATCGCAATCGCCTCGCGGTTGGTCAGCAGACCCTTGTCCGCCTCGCTCATCTTGCTCAGGTCGTTGCCGGCCAGCAGTGGCGCCGCCAGCAGTACCCACAAGCTCATATGGGTCTTGTATTCGTCATAGGTCATGCCGCCGTTGCCGATTTCCAGCATGTCGGGGTCGTTCCATCGCCCAGGTCCGGCAAACTGTTCAAGACCCACCTGGCTGTAAACGATATTCATCATGCGGCCATAGCTATCGTTGATGTCATCGGTCGTCCGCCACATCTGCGCGCCCAGGCCGGGGCCGAACTTCCACGGCTCCGCAACGCCGTACTGGCATAGAGACAAGAGGATGGGCCGGCCGGTCGCCTGGAGCGCTTTGCCCATCTTGCCGTACGCCTCAATCATCAACGCGAACTCTGCATGGGGTTGGTCCGGGGCCTCTTTTTTGCGCGTCTGCATGTTGTCAAGGAACGAGCACAGGTCGTACTTCAAGTAATCCACGCCCCATTGCGCATAGGTTTGCGCGTCCTGCACCTCATGCCCGAGACTGCCCTCATAACCACCGCAGGTCTTTGCGCCGGGCGAGGAATAAAGACCGAACTTCAGCCCTTTTGCATGGATGTAATCCGCCAAAGCCTTCATATCCGGAAAGCGTTCGTTCGAATGTACGACGCCCCCCGCATCGCGTTTGCCCTCCCAGGTATCGTCGAGATTCACATAGGTGTAGCCCGCATCGCGCATGCCTGTACTCACCAGCGCATCTGCGGCGGAACGCACATCGGCATCGGTCACGCGACCCGCGAAATGATTCCAGCTATTCCAGCCCATCGGCGGACGCGCGGCCAGGGGCACTTGCGCCATGGCGGGGACACAAAGAAGGGTGGGGGCAAAGGCAAGCAGGGCCATGCGCAAATTCAGTAGGTTCATGGGAGATCGGCTCCAAAAGCGTTGGCTGCAATCTACCATGCGGGAGCCGCAACCCGCGATCTTCACGCCCCATGGGAGTGAGGTCGAGCGCAGGGCGCGAAACCTCCGGCGGGCGTCCCGCATCTGCCATACAGGACCCACTATGCCAACGCTTGATCTTTCCGCCGCCGAAGCCCCCGCCAAACTCCCCAAGCTTTCCAACGAGGAGATCGCCCGCTACTCGCGCCACCTCATCCTGCCCGAGGTAGGCATGGAAGGCCAGCAGAAGCTGAAGGCCGCCAGGGTGCTCTGCGTCGGCACGGGCGGGCTCGGGGCGCCGCTTGCTTTGTATCTGGCGGCTGCCGGTGTAGGGACGATCGGGTTGGTGGACTTCGATGTGGTGGACGAATCCAATCTGCAACGGCAGATCATTCATTCGCAGGCGACGGTCGGCATGCTCAAGGTCGATTCTGCTGAGCAGATGCTCAAGGGGCTCAACAAAAATACCAACATCGTAAAGCACAACACGATGCTCACCTCGGCCAACGCGCTCGAGATTTTCCGCGACTACGATGTCATCGCCGACGGTACGGATAACTTCCAGACGCGCTACCTGGTGAACGATGCCTGCGTGCTGACCGGCAAGCCGAACGCCTATGGATCAATCTTCCGCTTCGAAGGCCAGGCCTCGGTTTTCGCAACAGAGGAAGGCCCCTGCTATCGCTGCCTCTATCCGGAGCCCCCACCGCCGGGGCTGGTGCCGTCGTGTGCGGAAGGCGGTGTGCTTGGCATTCTGCCCGGGCTTGTGGGTGTGATCCAGGCAACCGAGGTCATCAAGCTCATCCTCGGCATCGGCGAGCCGCTAATCGGCCGCCTGCTGCTGGTCGACGCCCTCGGCATGCAGTTCCGCACGCTGAAACTGCGCAAAAATCCGGATTGCCCAGCCTGTGGCACGCATGAGATCCAAGAGTTGATCGACTACGACCAGTTCTGCGGCATCCCCAAACCCGCCGAAGCCGGTCCGCTCGAGGTCAGCGCCCACGGTACAGTCGATACCCAGGCCAACGTGATCGAGGGCATCCCGCAGGTCTCGGTAGAAGCACTCAAGCAGCGCATCGACGCAGGCCAGCGGTCGTTCCTCCTCGATGTGCGCGAACCGCATGAGTACGCCATCGTGAACCTGGGCGCGCCGTTGATCCCTGTCGGGCAGATCGGGCAACGGCTGAGCGAATTACCCGCAGACAAGGATACGGAGATCTTTGTACATTGCAAAACAGGCGGTCGCAGCCAGAAAGCAGCGCTGGAATTGGGAGCTGCGGGCTATCGCAACGTGAACAACGTCGCGGGCGGCATTACGGCCTGGGCGGAGCGGATCGATCCGTCGTTGCCGAAGTACTGAGTGCGGGATCCCTGATTGCCGAGAGAAGAGTCATTGCCTCCTCTCGACCGTCCTCCGAGATGCTTGCTCTCCTCATTCCAATTGCCTGCTGGAGAAGGTCGGAAGCCGCTTTCTTCCTCCTACGTGTCTGTGGTATCTGTAGGTACAGCTTCGCGAGTTCTATGCAAGCATCTCCATTATCCAGTGCAATCGCTCGTTTGAACCAAAGCACCGCGCTTCGCATGTCGCCTTGCGTTCGAAAAATCAATCGCGAGATTGAGTGCACCTACCGAGTAGCCCTGTCGATAGGCGCGGCGGTACCATCGCGCAGCCTCTTTCCAGCTTTGCGGTGCCGATCTACCCTCGCTTAGGTAGTTTCCCAGATTGACCTGACAGCCAGAATCTCCGTTTTTTGCGCCAACTTTCAGGCAAGTAAGAGCTTGATGCCAGTCGCCTGCCAGCTCGTACTCATAGGAACGCTGTAACCAATCAACTTGATCGTTCTCTGTCGTGGCAGGCATACGTCCCTCTAATCCGTTTCCACATCACTCACCACCAAGATCTCCAGCACCAACGGCGGCTCCACCAGCGCGTCCATGCTCGACATCTCCGCGACTGCGGCATCGACAGTCGAACGCAGGCAGGGCTCCGTCGTGACCACAAATGGCAGCCGATGGGCCGGGTAGCCGCGGTGCTGCAGGATGGAGTCGATGTTCACACTGAACTTCGCCAAAGCCCCTGAAATCGCCGAGATGATGCCCGGCTTGTCGTCCACCACCAACCGCAGATAGTGCGGCGCGAACACGTCTCCCGACACCGGGCAGCGCTCCGCCGTCCGCTGAATGGGGTAGCTGCCGCCCGCAATCGCGAGGGCATCACTGAGCACCGCAACCGCCGTTGCATGCCCACCGGCGCCGTGGCCGCTGAGCACGACATCGCCGCCAAACTGCCCGCTCGTCACCACCATATTTTGCGTGCCGTGCGACCACGCCACCGGCGAACTGTGCGGCACCAGCATGGGTCCTACTCGCGCCCGCACTCGCGCGGCAACACCGCTCTCCCCTTCCCCGGCGGGGGAGAAACCCAGTTCCGCGCGGGACACCTGCCGCACCGTGCAGCCGAGCTCCTTGGCATACGCGAAGTCGATCGCCGATACATGCGCAATCGTCTGCGCCGGCACATCGGCCACGGTCATCTCCGCCCCCAACGCCAGCCGCGCGAGAATGCACAGCTTGGCCCGGGCATCGTGGCCGTCGACATCAGCCGAAGGATCGGCCTCGGCGTAGCCCAGCCGTTGCGCCTCGCGGAGCATCTCCGGATAGTCCGCTCCATGTTCCATCGCCGACAGAATGAAGTTGCAGGTGCCGTTTAGAATGCCGCTGAACCGGGTCAGGCGATCGCCGCTGAGCCCCTGCACGATGCCCGGCAGCACCGGCACCCCGCCCGCCACCGACGCGCCATACAACAGCTGCACCGCATGCTGCCGTGCAAGCGCAAACAGCGCCGGTCCGCGATGCGCGATGAGCTGTTTATTCGCGGTCACCACGTGTTTACCCGCGCCCAGCGTCGCCTCCACCCACGACGCCACAGGATCGAGGCCGCCCATCAGTTCCACGACAAGGTGTACGTCGGGCGCGGAAAGCACATCCTCGATGCGCTCTGTCCAAATGGCGTCCCCGGGCACAAACTTTGCCCGGCTGTGCCCGCGCTTGCGCTCGATCCCGCGGTTGAAGACGTGCGTGATGCGCAGTTGGTTCGAAGCTTTCGCCGCCAGCACCTCGGCAAAGCAACTGCCGACGGTACCAAAGCCGAGCAGCGCGATGTTCACCACGGCCGGGGGCGCGGCGGGGCGGGGACCAACATTGGCAAGAGCGGTTTCGATCATCAGTAGGTCACCCGGAAAGGACTCACGCGCCACGCGTCGAAGCTGGCGCGCGCCTCCTCGCGTAGCAGCTGTTCTATGGGAATGGTGCGCGCCGCAAGAGGCTTGCTCACCTCTTCATACAAAAACAAGTCGTCGAAGCCGGCACGGGCTGCTTCGCCTGCTTCATTGCCATAGAAGATTCGACGGCAGCGCGACCAATACAGAGCCGCCAGGCACATGGGACAAGGCTCGGTGCTGGTGTACACATCGCACTCGGCCAGCTGAAAGGTGCCGAGCGCCTGACAGGCGTTGCGAATGGCGACAATCTCCGCATGCGCGGTTGGATCATTATCGGCGGTGACCCGGTTTGCACCGGTGCCGATCACGACTTCACGCAGCACGACCACAGCTCCGAACGGACCGCCACGGCCGTGCAGCACATTCTCGGTGGCCAGGGCAATGGCCTGCTGCATGTATTCAGGGCGTCCGGGCATACTCAGTTTCCTGAGTGTCCCATGCCACTTCAAGATTGTCATCCCGTCGCGCATTCGAGTTTGTCATCCCGTAGCGCTACGGGATGACAACTTTCTGTGCACTCGGAAGATGTGCACTCGGAATCGTGAGTGATCGAAGCAAACAACCTTAAAAATTAAACGAGGCCTGTAATGAAATCCGCCGCACCGCGCTTTGTTGCGTGTAGGGTCCGCCCTGGAGCACGAGGCTGCGCCCGAAGTTCTCCGGACCGGCATCCAGTTGCGCGACGGGCACTGCGGGATCGGCATTGTTGAACAGATTTTGCGCGATTACCCCGATCCCGAAGCTGTAACGCCGCCCCGTGCTGGTGCCGCCGAAGCCGCCGCGCCCCCCACCCGGGCCACCGGGACCACCGCCCGGACCGCCGGGGCCCCCGCCGCCCGGACCGCCGCGTCCACCCCCACCGCCGTTGCTCCCGCTGTTGCCCTTGGCGAGCTTTTCGCCGAAGCCGAAGGTTTTGGTCAGGCGCATGTTGAAGCTGAACAGGTTGGGGCCAGTGCAGGCGTTGATGGGCGCGGTGGTGTAGCCGCTGACCGTCCCCGGCTGCGCAAAGGCCAAGCCGCAGCTCGGAATCGCCAGGATGTTGCTTCCATTGGCCATGCCGACCGGCACTGCATCCGGTCGTTCGTTAAAGAAGCTGTCGTTGAGCGGATCGGAACCGAGCGTCACGTTGTAGGGCTGGCCGCTTTGGGCGATCACAAACGGGCTGATCTGCACAAAACGCGGCAGCGTGATCGAGGCAAACGCCACGCCGAAGTTGCGCCGGTCAAAATTCGTGCGGCCGTAGTCCGCCTGAATGTTGTACGGCACGGAGATCGGCGTTCCCGCGCCACTGCTGTCGCCTTTGGCAAAACCGAGCGAGTAGAAGCCCGAAAGCGACAACCACTTCAACTGCGCCCGCCCGTTCACATTGAGCTGGTCCTGGTGAAACGCGCCCTGCGAGAAGTACTGGTTATTGATGACATTCGGGCGCGCTGTTGCGGGCGTCAAGGGATACGCCGCGTCCTGCAGCGCCAGCTGGTGCACGCCCAGCGAGTGCAGGTAGTTCACCGATACCGTGCCGTGCTTGCCGATAGCCTGGTCGAAGCCGCCCGCAAACTGCTCGATATAGGGGGACCGCAGGTTGGGTGCCACAGAACCGTTAGATTGGGTATAGACCGAACTGCCGGTCATTGGGAGGAGCAAGTTGCAGGCCGCCACATTTGCCGGGCTGCACAGGCTGCCCGCCGGGATCACCGGCACGGTATACAGGGTTTCCGCCACGCCGTTGTAGCGGTATGTGTTGATCAGATAGTTCGGTCCGAAGCGGTCATAAAAGATACCGAAACCGGCGCGGATCACAGTGCTTGGCGCTGTTTTGGAGCGGCCGACACCCCAGGCCACGCTCACGCGCGGCGCAAAATCGTGGTGGTCCGGCAGATTGTTCTGGGTCTCGTATCGAAGGCCGTAGCTGGCGGTAAGATTGCTCAGCGGCTTCCAGTCGTCCTCAATGTAAACGCCAAGATCCTCGTAGTTGAAGTGAACATCCGGGGTGTTCAGCACAACCTTCTGGAACTGCGAAGGGATGCCGGTCTGGTAGCTGCGGTCCACGTTATTGGAGTTGGCGGAAGCCCCGGCCGTATTCGTCAATCCGGTGTAGGTGAAAGTGCCGTTGGTGTTCGCGGCCGCGTATTGCGCCTCGCGCGTGGTGCGCAGCCGGCCGCCGAAGCGGATGAAGTTCTTGTTCAACGCGAGCGAGGTGTAGTTCTGCACCTCGAAGTGATCCTGATGGTCGGAGGTGTTCTGGATCGACGCTCCACCCGCATTGAATGAACCCTGCACAATCACCAGCGGCGCGTTGCTGAGCGCGGCATTGCCGGTGCGGTCGCGCTCATACTCAAAACGCGTTTCGTTGATCAGCTTCGGGCTCCAGGTTTGGGTGTCGCTGAGCTGGACCTCCGAGGTTTTGCTGCCAATGTTGTAGGCGCTTTCCGGCAACGCCAGACCGCCGTTCAGCCCGGCGTTGATCGAATCATTCTGCACATATTGGAAGCGGGCGGTCAGCACATTTTTCTCGCCCAACGCAAAATCAAATCGTGGCGAGATGTCGGTCCGCACCTGCGGATAGTGGGTAAAGATCTGCACGGATGACGGCACGCAGTTTGGCGTATCCGGGGCGCACAACGTGCTGGAGCCCGCGGAGGGCGCCACGATCGTCGCATTGGTCAGCGAATCGTCTTCGATATCGCGGTGCGAGCCGCCGACGGAAAACGAACTGGTCTTGTTGATCGGCCCCGTGATGCTGCCGAACATGAACAGCGTATGGTACGGCGGCTGCGGCGCGGGGCTGAGCGGGTTGCCGGAGTTGAACTGCGACGGATTGCCGTTGATCTGAAAATTACCGTGGTATTTATCCGTTCCCGGCTTGGTGAAGACTTCGACGCGGCCGTACCCGATGCGGTCGTACTCGGCGGAAAATGGGTTTTGGTTGATGCGAATTTCACGAATCGACGACTTCGGCGGCAGCTGCCCACCCGTGAAGCCGTCCACGTAAATCTGGCCGCCATTGGGCCCCGCCGCCGGTCCGGCCAATGCCGAAAGCTCCGATTGCAGCTCATCCGGGTCGTCCGAAAGCGCGTCGAGATCTTTGCCCTGCAGCACCGTGGAGCTCGCATTCGCGTCGGAGTCGACGCTGAGCTGGATGGCGTTGGCATCGACGTTGACAACGACGTTTTGCTGGCCGATCTGCATCTTCGCATCCACCGTCAGACTGCCTGCCGGCGCAATGTGCAGGTTCTGCACTGAATACGAGCTGAACCCCGGCATGGTCACCACGAGGTTATAGCTGCCCGGCGCCAGATTAACGCTATAGGTGCCGTCCGGGCCGGAGGTCGTCCGGCGTGCGGGTCCACTGCCCTGCGAAAACGCGACCGTGGCGCCAGGGATCGCGGCCCCGTCCGGATCGGCCACCGTCCCGTGCACCCGCGTCGCTGCCGGCGTTGCGGCCGCCCCTGTCGCTTGCGCTGCACCGGAAGCGTTTGCGGGCGGTAGGGCCGCCGCCGGGGCGGTCGATTGCGCGGGCCGGGCCGGTGCCGCGGGGGTCGTCGGGGACTGCGCGCCGGCAGCCGCCGTGCCTAGAAGCACACACAGGCCAGCCGCGGGGTAGCTCTTTGAAAACGCCATGATCCTCCTCAGAAATGCAAATATCTACGACACGCCGACGTACACGCGGACGCTCATCGTATGGAACGCTCTCTATGAAGCGCTAAAACCGCCGTACCCATTCAAACATCCTGTCGACCAAAGCGAACAGCAGCCCCATTTGCGCCATCCGGAGACCTGCGGTTCCCTGCAGCGCAACGCGCGCAACCGGCCTCACTGCACCCCGCCGCCCTCGGCCCCGCCCCCGCCAAGATTCCAGGGCGAAAGCGTCGTTTCTCCCGAAGGATGCGCCGCCAAAACCTGCTCCACGCCTGCAAGCAGCGTGATGGCCGTAGGCTGGCCGCTTTGAGGGTTGTTCGATGCCACGATCATCACGGCATCGCCCGGCTTCAACCCGGCGAGGGTTTCGGTGGGCATGCGACCGATCATGCGGGAAAGGTCGCCACCGGCACTACCCCGTCCTCCGCCCCCGGCACCTGCGCCTGAACGCCGGGCCCCGTTCGCGCCGTCCGCGGAAGAGCTGGCCGGGGCCGCACTTGCCTGGCCTCCCTGCCCAGCCTGGCCCTCCTGGCCACGCGACGCCATCGTCTGGCCCATGCCCGGCGGCATGCGGCGCAGATTGCTGCCGTCTGAAACTGCGACGGTCACCGTCCGTTTGGTGGCAAGGTCCTTCAGGGTTACCGTTCCAGCGCCAGGATCGACTGCCGTCAGCAAGCCGGAAAAGTTGGCAAACGAGCCGGCCACAATCTCATCCGCGATAATCGTCGTGCCTTGGGTACCCGCATCGGCGCCGCCGGGTGTGCCTGCGTTCGCGCTGCCACTGGTTTCCGGGCTCGCGCTGCTTGCGGGCGTGCGCTCGCCGCGCACGCGAATCTGATCGCCGGGCGCGATAGCCCCCACACTGCTCTTTACCGCATCTTCAAAACGCACCGAGGCGCCCGCGTAGCGCCGCACAATGGTGTTTGGCGTTGTATCGACCGTAAGCGTGCGTAGCCCGCTGGATGCCGTGATGACGCCCTTGGCCGGATCGACCGAGCGCACAATGCCGCCGACACCGCGCGACCAGGCTGCCTGGTCGGCCTCGTGGCTGGCCGCAATGGCAGACGACTTCATCACGATGACGCGGGCGGCGCTCAACATCGCCCCGCTATCGCCGGTCGTCCCGCTCACGATCGCGCGATCCCCGGCAGCGATATCGCCCATGGTGCCCGGCTGTGCCTGGCTCAGGTCGCGACTGCCGGGGGGCACCAGCAAAATGCGCGCCTTTTCCGGCACCGTGACGGCATAGTCCTGGCCCGCGGCCGTGGTCAGCACAAAGTCATGCGGGGTGACAGCCTTTACGGTTCCACTCTGGCGTGGCGTTGCGGTCGGGGCTGCAGTTTGGCCTGGGCCGGCCGCACTGCCGGCCTGGGCTTGTGCGGCGACGTACGCTGCCGGGAACGCAAGAAACAAAGCTGCAAATGAAATGGACTGCGGGGACATCTTGGGCATGGCAACTTCCTGGGGCTCTGCTATTGCATGGCTCGGCCGAGATTTGCTGCGCTACGAAACTGCGCGCTTACACCTGAGATGGCCAGCCCGTAATAGAGAAAGAGGGAATGGCGGGGTCTCGCATGAATGACGCTGCGGAAAGGTGAAAGTTTCCGCGCAACTCACCTCTTTTTCGCAACCAATCTGTTGAGAGTGCTCGCATCTACCCGCTCCCGTCCAGGTACGGGCGCAGCCGCACCTGAAAGTACCTGATCGGTAGAGCTTTCACCTGCCAAAAAGGGCAAATCCACTCGAGCTCTTCCAAGCAATTGCCTGCTCCTGCTTCCTCTGAGCAAAATGGAAAACTGGTGGTCTCCGTCGCCGCCACTGCCCTCACTCACGGCAGCACCGAGCCTGCGGCCATCGGCAACAAGAGGTGCGACGGATACTTCGGTGAATCAAAGACCGTCACCGTTTCCGCCTGATACGCGCTCGCGGGCGCCGTCATGATGTTCGGCACAAAGGTTTGCGGGTTGCGGTCGTAAAGCGGAAACCAGGTCGACTGCACCTCCACCATCAGGCGATGTCCCTTCAAAAAGGTGTGGTCCACGCCATGCAGGCTCCAGGTGTATTCATTCACCTCACCCGATTTCACCGGCTCCGGAGCCGTGAAGCTGTGGCGGTAGCGCCCGCGCAAAATCTCCTCGGCCACCATCAACCGGTAGCCGCCGTCCGGGTACACATCGATTAGCTTGACGACCCAATCCGCATCCGTTCCAGTCGTCGAGGCGAAAAGATCCGCGGTCACGTCGCCAGTCACCGTTACGTCGCCGGTCAGAACGGGCGTTTCGAAGTTCGCGAGATCCTTGCGTCCCGACACAAAGCTCTGGTCTTCCGCGAGCCACGTGCGCCAGGTAGAACCCTCGCCGTAGGTCGACTGCACGGGCCGATGCCGGTAGGGCACCGGGTTGGCCGGATCGGCTACCCACGCAGCCGCTTGCGTATCGTAGCTTCCCTTCGGCTCCACGCCCGTCAGCTTGCCTTCGGGCGCAAGATACGCCTTTACGGGCGCATAGCCCTGTTTCGGCGGCCATGCCGGATAGCGGTGCCACTGGTTTTCGCCGGTGCGAAAGCTGGCCGTGTCTTCGAGATCGAAGCCGGGCTTGCCCTTCAGGTAAAACTCAAAGAACGGTGCCTCGATCGATGTGCGGTAGTATGCGCCTGTCTTTTGGCCGCCAAAGGTCATCTTGCCAAAGGCGCCGCCGAGCGCATCGCCCGGCCCCCGCGCCCAGCCGCCGTGGTTCCATGGCCCCAGCACCAGAAATACTTTGTGCTGCGGATCGTTGGCTGCCTCATGCGAACGCAACGCAGAGTATTCGGCCTGCGGTCCCCACATGTCCTCCTGGTCCCAATAGCCGCCCACCTCGAGCGTCGGCACCTCGGGCTTACCGAGCCGCCGCTCCACGGCCATGTCCTGCCAGAACTTCGTGTATGTCGGCTCCCCCAGAAACCGTTGCGCGGTCGGCAGGTCCGTCATCCCGGCCGAGGCTGCCGCACCTGCAAAATTTACATGCTGCAGAAAGAAGTCGTACTGGTCCTGCTTGGAACTCACGCGCGCGTCGGTTTTTTGCGCCTCCAGCTGCTGCACGTAATCGAAGCCATAGGTTTCGCGGAAGGCGCCGTTGTGAAAGAAATCATCGCCCAGCCAGACATCGGTCATCGGCGCCTGCGGGCTGATCGCTTTCACCGCCGGATGCGCTTCGACGCCGGCCATCATCGCCAGGAACCCCGGATAGCTGATGCCCAGCACGCCCATCTTGCCGCTGTTGTTGGGAATGTTCTTGACCAGCCACTCCACGGTGTCGCGCGTGTCGGTGACCTCATCGACATCGATCTTGCTCTTGTGAGCGACCACGGCGCGGTTCATCACAAACTGCCCTTCGGAGGTGTAGCGGCCGCGGATGTCCTGAAATACGAAGATGTACCCGCTGGCCGCCAACTCCGGCTTACCACTTTCGATGGCACGGGCGGTCGTTTCCGCGACGCCGTAGGGCGTGCGCTGCATCAGGAACGGCAATGGTGCACCCGTGGTGGCGCTGTTCCGCGGCCGGAACAGGACCGTATGCAGCCGGGCACCGTCGCGCATAGCAATCATCTGCTCCGAGCGCACATACAGCGGCCCGGGGTAGCCCGGAGGGGGCGCTTCATCCTGCACGCCGGCCGGATCGGGAATGTTCTTCTGCGGCTCCTGCGCGTTGCCCAATACCGTAACGGCCAGCAACAGCCAACCCTTGCATAGACGGCGCACCTTGCGCGACGTCGTTCCCCGTCCTGTACCCAAAGCCATGCTGCACACCCTCCGTCGATCGGCCTATTAGAGGCCCTGACCCGTCAGATTGCCGGGGCTGGCCGCACACTGCCATCCCTGCCGCGAGTGCGACCCATCACAGAACGGCCGTTTTTCGCTTAGCCCACAACGGCACAGGCTGACCGCCGGCTTCCCCGTAAGATCCCACGTCTGCCCATCTGCATCCTTCAGCACGATGTGCCCTTCCACCCGCAACGGTCCATTTGGCCGCACGGTGATAAAAACCGGTTCTTCTGCCACGCACTACTCCTTTGTTGCTTCCAGCTGTGAGCATAGCAGCGCAAGCGATTATGCCTGCACAGCCATTTGCTCCTTCTTAACCCGCTTGTCATCCCGCAACCTTAGCCGAGTGCATTTGAAGACCTGCGCCACAACCTAAGCCTCCCAAACATGATTCATTTCCAGTACGAAGCCGGTGACCGGCCCCTCGCCCTGCACCGCCGCAGCCCCTTCCAGCACCTCCGGCTGCGCCACACCCGGCCGATACACCTCGACCACCCGCCGTTCGGGGTCGATCAGCCACGCCAATGCAGCTCCATTCCTTAGCCATTCGCCCATCTTCGCCCGCAGACCGCTCAGTGGGTCACTCGGCGAGCGCAGCTCAATCACGAACTCCGGGCAAATCGACGCGAAGCCATGCTGTTGCTGTTCCCGCGTAAGCTCGTTCCAGTGCGGCCAGCTGACAAACGACGCATCGGGCGACCGCATGGAACCATCCGGTAAACGGAAGCCGGCCGAGGCACCGAAGGCGACTCCGCTACTTGTCCGGCGAGCCCAAAACAATAAACGCGCCCAATCTCCAGGTCCGCGCGGCCTATGCCGGTTCCGCTCGGCGACATCACCGTGAGTTCTCCCCCTGCATCCTGCTCGATCCTTAGTGCCTTGTTCTCGGAACAGAGACGTAGCAATTGCCCATCCGACAGCGGCCGCTCAAAACGGACATGCACCGGCAATTCCAGATGGGCAAGCGTGAACTCCATCCGCGCAGTGTCCGCCCCTCGATCCGTGTTGGCCATTACCGCCATAGCCGTCCCGCTTCAAGACAAAAGCCTGCAACAACGCCTTCCCCGCGAACGGACGCCACCCCTTCGAGCACCTCCGGCTGTGCCCCGGGCCGATACACCTCAACCACCCGCCGTTCGGGGTCTATCAGCCAAGCCAACTCGGCCCCATTACGCAACCATTCATCCATCTTTGCCTGCAGATCGGCCAGGCGATCGCTCGGGGAGCGCAATTCAATGACAAATTCTGGGCAAATGGGTGCGAACGTGCTTTGCTGCTCACGCTCCAGCGCATTCCAACGCGACGAACGTATCCAGGAAGCATCCGGTGAACGCATCGACCAATCCGAAAGACGAAACCCCGTAGAAGAGCTGAAGACGACCCCCACGTCTGTCTCACGCGCCCAGGCCTGCAGCTGGTAATTGATCTCCGAAATCGGTCCGTCCACCCTCCGCGCCCGTCGGCGACATCACAAGCAACTCTCCATCCGGTTTCGTCTCGATCCGCAAACCCTCATTCCTGATGCAAAAGAGCAGCAGCTCATCGTCGGTCATGGGGCGATCTGGCCGGATGTGCACGGGAAGCGGTAAACAACGCACAGAGGTGACCATAGACCACACTATAAGCGCTCACTGCGCCCTAACATCAAGGCATTCAGATCTATTGAGCCTCCGCAAGACACACCTGCTGCGCCGCCAGCAGCTCCCGAATGCCCGCTTCCGCCGTGTCCAGCATTTCCGTCAGCTGTGCGCGCGAGTAGGTTTCACGCTCGGCTGTAGCTTGCGTCTCGACCAGGCCACCCGAAGCGGTCATCACGACGTTCATGTCCACCTCCGCACGGCTGTCCTCCTCATAGTTCAGATCCAGCAGCACCCGCCCATCGACGATGCCGACGGAGGTCGCCGCGATCATCTCGCGCAAGGGATTTTGCTTCAGCGAGCCCGCCTCCACCAGCTTGCCTAACGCGAGCGCCAGCGCTGTGCAAGCGCCGGTGATGGCCGCCGTGCGCGTCCCCCCATCGGCCTGCAATACGTCGCAATCGAGAATAATCGTGCGCTCGCCCAGCAGCTTCATGTCCATGACTGATCGCAAACTGCGCCCGATCAATCGTTGAATTTCGTGTGTGCGGCCGCCGATTTTGCCGCGCTCGCTTTCGCGCGGGGTACGGGTCAAGGTGGCGCGCGGCAGCATGCCGTATTCGGCCGTCACCCAGCCGCGGCCGGAGTTGCGCAACCAGCCGGGCACGGTACTTTCGATGGTCGCGTTGCACAGCACGCGCGTATGGCCGGTTTCGATCAGGATGGAGCCCTCGGCCGTGGCTACAAAGTGCGGCGTCAGGCGCAGCGGCCGCGGGGCGGCAGCGGCACGTCCATCGCCCCGCGCAAGTACAAGATCAGCAGGCATAGAGGCAATTATAGGCAGTTCATTTCTTGAGAAGTCGTCCCAATCCGGGACACTCCGAACAAAGGAGTCCTTCGTCCCCACATCCTGTGTCACTTCCGCACACAATGCCTGGGAGAAGTCCCATTACGGTAAAGCCACTGACCCAAAGGTGGCAGGAGTGTTCATTACCTTCGTCCTTCCAGTACACCATCCCGTCCGTTTACCTTGCGATGAAGCGTCTTTTGTGTTGGGAGTTCCTGTGCCGGTTCACCTGCAGTTCTTATCTTGGAGCGGTTCCTGTTGGAGCGGTTTATCGACGGGGATTGCGTCCTTTCCTTCCGCAACAGCGCCCACGCATGCGGAGGTGCCCCGTGGCTGAAGCCTCCATGGCAAGCGCGATGTTTCCACGACGGCCGGTTGCGAGGGTCGCCGCTTCCCTAGCCGTTGCCTCCCGTTCCGCAGCCCTGCCCCAGCCGGAGCTGTTACCCACGCGCGAACGGGTCGCCGCACGCCGGGAATCAGATCACTTCTCCGCCCTGCGTGTGCTCATCGTGGAAGACGATCCACCCGTGCGGCACGCTTGCGCGGAGATCGCGGCGGGCCTGGGATACAGCGTCGAAACCGCCGACTCCGTACCGAGCGCACGGGCGCTGCTCAAACGCGCAGCTGTGGATATTTTGCTGCTCGATCTGAAACTTCCCGGTGGCGGCGGCTTTGCGCTCTTGGAGGAGGTGCGCGTCACCTATCCGCGCCTCCTGGCCGTGGTCATGACCGCCTTCGCCACCGTGACCTCTGCGGTGGAAGCGATGCGAACCGGTGCGGGCGACTACCTCGCCAAACCGTTCACCATGGAAGAACTGACGGCCGTTTTGGAACGAGCCGCGGAACGGCGCAGTGCCCTGGACGAAAGCCACGCCTTGCGCGAACGCCTGCATAACGGCAAGGCTGTCGGGTTGCTTATGGGCCAGGACCCCGCCATGGAAAAGCTCTTTCGTATTCTTTCCAAGGTCGCCCACACGCACCATCCAGTGCTGATCCTGGGGGAAAGCGGCACCGGCAAGGAACTCGTCGCGCGTGCCATCCATGCGAATGGGCCTTTGGCCGGCCGGCCGTTTATTCCGGTTGATTGCGGTTCGCTGTTGCCCGCACTGATTGAGCGCGAGCTATTCGGCTACACGGAAGCGGGCTCGAAGATGACCGCCCGTACCCAAACAGGTCTGCTCGCGTTGGCGGAAGGCGGCACCGTCTTTCTGGATGAGATCGGCGACCTGCCTTTGGACCTGCAAGCCAAGCTGCTGCGTGCGCTGCAACATCGCGAGGTGCAACCTATGAGCGGCGGGACCGTGGTGCCCATTCAGGCCCGGGTGCTCGCTTCGACCAATCGCGACCTCGCCGCGATGGTAGGCACGGGAAGATTCCGCAAAGATCTCTTTTATCGGCTCAACGTGGTAAACATTCGCGTCCCACCGCTGCGGGAGCGCCCGGGAGACATCCCGCTGCTGGCGGCGCATCTTCTGGACCGCTTCAGCCGGGAACAGCAGATGTCTTATACCTATGCAGATGACGCGCTGCGCCTGATGATGGAATACGATTGGCCGGGGAATGTGCGCGAACTGGAGCACGCCATTGAGCGCGCCTGCACGCTTTCCGCCGGCCCCGTAGTGCACCTGACTGATCTGGCGTCACAGCTTCAAGAGCATCGGTTTCATCAGCGAGCCGAGGCCGATGTCATGCCCTTTCCACTCAACGCGACGGACGGTGTGGTGCCGATCACGGAACTGGAACGGCAGGCTATTGTGAAAACACTTCGGCAGCTCCATGGCGATAAATTGCTGGCGGCCAAGTTGCTGGGAATCGGCAAAACAACCCTCTATCGCAAATTGAAGGAGTACGGCTTGAACGAAGAATTCGCATGATCGCTCATTTCGTTGTCCCTGGCGGAACGCGGCAACGCTGTGCTTGCATGCGAACGCGCCAAATTAGCCCAATCATCTGACAAGCCCCATGACTGCACCTCGGAGATTCCTTCATGGCCCTTTCTGTTTTATTGCTCGCCCCGGAACCCGCGGCGACCACCGTGGCACAAAATTTACGACGAATGCTGGAAGCCGAGGTGGAAATCGTCTTGCCGGGATGTACCAGCCTCACAGCTCTCCGTCGCGGCGACTTCAACCTTATTCTGCTCGAAGAAAACCTTGCTGCCGCTCAACCGGATGCCATGCAGGCGCTGTACGCGGGTGCAGGGACGGCGCCCGTGCTTGAGATGAACTTTGGGCTTTGCGGGGTAGACCGCGTACTCCGCCAGGTGCGGTCTACCCTGGCTCGCCGCGCCCAGGACGAGGCAAAGGCGCGCTCCGCCGTGGCGGCTTCTCTGCAAAATGAACTGAATGCTTCGCTCACCGGCTTGTTGCTGGGATCGCAACTGGCCCTGCGCCAGGCAGGACCCGAGATCCTGCCCACACTGCAACACCTGATCCAACTTGCTGGGCAGCTTCAGAAGCAGCTGCGCAACTAAGGCGCTCATCCCCACACGCAGAGGCAGGTTGCATCGGTGCGGGCAGTTCCTTTCTCACGAATGTGCATCACAGGAAGGTAACGCTGCCGCCGTAAGAGAAGTACATTCCGGCGTGAAGACGCTGTCCACAAAGGGGAAAGATTGATGAAGCTGACACCGGGAAAGCTTGCTGGCCTAAATGCCGTTTCGAATGAACGAGGCGTGATCGCCGCAGCGGCTATGGACCAGCGCGGCTCCTTGCTGAAATCCATCAAAGAAGCACGGGGGGCCGATGCTGATGGCCACGATATGGAGATGTTCAAGGCTCTGGTGACGGACGTTCTCACCCAGCACGCCTCGGCCATCCTGCTCGATCCTGAGTTTGGCTTGCCTGCTTCGCACCATCGCCATGGCAAGGGGTTGCTGCTCGCGTACGAAAAAACAGGCTACGATACGACGACGCCTGGACGTATGCCCGATCTACTTGACCACTGGAGTGTGCTTCGATTAAGGGAAGCCGGCGCTGATTGCGTCAAAATCCTGCTTTACTACAGCCCGTTTGAAGCAGCGGAGATCAATGATGTCAAGCACGCTTTCATTGAGCGGGTCGGCGCTGAGTGCCGCAGCTATGACAAAGCTTTCTTCTGCGAGTTCGTCGGGTACGACGCCGACGGCGGGAAGGACAACACGCTTGAGTATGCACGGAAAAAACCCTCGATCGTCGCCGGATCCATGCTCGAATTTTCAAAGCCGCAGTATGGGATCGATGTGCTCAAGGTTGAGGTGCCCGTCAACATGACCTTCGTTCAAGGCAGCACCTCTTTTAACGGCGAAGCTGCCTATACGCGTGCCGAGGCACTTCAGAAATTTCGCGATACGGCCGCGTCTACGCACCTCCCCTTCATTTATCTTTCAGCCGGGGTCTCCAATCCGGTCTTCATCGAAACGCTCGCGCTTGCCGGTGAGTCCGGCGTCGCCTACAACGGCGTACTCTGCGGCCGCGCGACGTGGCAGGATGGTGTCTCCATTTATGCGCGCCACGGTAAGGAGGCCTTTGACGAGTGGCTCAACACGAAGGGCGTCGAAAACATCGAAAACGTAAATCGTGCTCTCGCCTCCGCCACCTCATGGCGAGACAAAGTGGAATCGGCATAGAGCAAACGACGCTGATCTTCATGACAACAAGATAGTAGATCCATCGGAAAGGGTAGATCTATTATCTTCGTTGTGTTCCTTCCTTCCGTTATCCCGCAGTGCTAGGCAAACCGCCTTTGACCTCCCGCGAGTGCAAGGAGCGCTTCCAAGCTGCTTGTAACAAGCCTCCCGGAAGCATGGCAATACCTGCAAGAAACAGAAGATCGAGCAAACGCGGATGCGCCTGCAGTACCTGCCCAGTGATTGTCCGCAAGCCGCGCCAATCACCCGCCCGCTTGGCTTTCAAAGCTGCTTTCGTGCAAATAAAAGAGCAAAAAGGACAGTCGCCAATCCAATGGCGATAGTCCAAGGCCCACTGCACCGAGTCTTCCCAATTCATTCGACGTGAGCGGGAGACGCTTTCTGTAACGATGTTGTAAATCACCAGTGGTTTCCATACGAAGACCACCCGGGCCCCAGCCAAGTGCCAGGCTTCCAACAACCACGCCCAGTCCTCATGATCCTTGTGTGTGCGAAACGGAACTTGCTCCACGATGGACCGATGCACGAGCAGAGTTTGGATGGGGATCACACCCGGCCGTCCGAACAGCGATGGGCGTTGCAGAATGTACGCCGCCACATCTTCCCCTTCCGAAAGCGGACGTTGCGGCCAGACATCGTCGCGCGTCTTGCGCCGATACACAGTGCGGCAGGAGACCATGCGTCGCGGGTGCTCCGGATCAGCCATCGCCATCTCTGCCCGAACCTTGTCGGGCAGCATGGAATCATCGTCGTCCAGAAAGGTGAGCCATGCGCCCCGGCTCGCGGCGACACCCGCGTTCCGGGCAGCCGCCGGTCCTTCGTTTTTTGGCAGCTCGAGATAGTGCAAACGCGCGTCTAATCCTTGCAGCGCGGCTCGGGTTTCCGGATCGGGTCCATCCGAGACCACCAGTACTTCGATCTCGGTCCAGGTCTGCGCCAAGGCGCTTTCGGCCGCCAGCCGTACTTCCGCCGGACGCCGGTATGTCGGAATAATGACGCTGACAAGACCTGTAGCACCGTTCCATTGAGTCATCGTTCGCCTCCATGCAGCGTATGGGGAGCGCCGCGCCTTATCTGGGGAAAACCCGTAAGGATCCTTCCGGGAGCCAAGGCCCGGTCGCTCTCCGCTTCGGAGCCCTCCTCCATACATAATTTTGCGATGCACGCGTACGCAATCAGGGTCGGCAGGTATGGCGACACAGGCGTTGATTCGGTGAGGCTGAGCAAAACGAGCCACGACAGCAATAGCGCCGGTAACAGGGTGCTGCCATCCGGACTCGCTCGAAATCTTTGCCAAGCAATCGCACATCCGCCAATCAACATGCAGGCGTATAGGAAAGCTCCCACAATGCCGAGCGACAACATCTGGTCCAGGTAGGTATTATGCGCGTGCGGCACCATCCAGCCCTGATCGAAGGAAATCTTCTCCACGCGTGCGGGGCTCCAGAATGCTTCAAAACCAAACCCCAGAAAGGGATGCTCCTCGATGCTTTGTGTAAGCTCCGCCCAAAGCGGGGCACGGTTGGACAGGCTCGCCGTGTTCTGCGTGTCCTGCCGTCCCATCATGAAGATGTCTGTAACCGCGCCGCCTCCGGAGTGTCCGAAGGCAAACACTGCTCCGGGCACAAGCACCATAAGAACACTCACCAGAGCAAGCGCACGCATGTGAGGCTGGAGATGCTGCTTCGCCATGCGCAGCAACAGAAGAATCATCATGCCTAGGCAGAGGAACGTCCCCACGCGCGCCCGTGTCAGCAACAAGAGAGCAGAAAAGAGCACAAGGAACGGGGTCATCCAGCGTAACCAGCGAGGTTGATGTTGTGCCAGCGTGAGTCCACAAAGAAGGCAGACGAGTAGATTCATGGCTTGGAAGTTCGCCGTCATCACTCCCATGAACCGGTACTCGGGATCCATGGGCGCAAAGGTGTGCTGAACGAAGATGTCGATTCCCAAGGAAATGAGAGCGACGGTTCCGGTGCATGCAAAGCCGAGAAGCGCGATTTCCAGCACGGAAGCCACGCGCGCCAGCGTATAGATGAAGAAGATGTTGATGAGAAACACCACAGCACGTTTCCGCGTGATCGCTGGGTCCACGCTCCAGAACGCACTGGCGACCGCCCAGCCCACATAGCAAACTACGAAGCCGGCGAGCTTATTGTGCTTTGAAAAACGTCCGCGCTTGGGCAACCGCCAAAGCATGTAAGCCGAAACCAGCAGGATCGCCGGCATCGCAATTTGTCGACTCAGATTTCCTTCATAGGCCGCTGCTTCGTTTGCGGCTGCCTTCATCGGATCTGGATCAAGCTTGAGCGGAAGATAGTACGGAACGGAGTACCAGAAACACACACCCAGGAGAAGTCCGCACAATATCTTCAAGAGCTTGAGCCGACGGGACGCCTGCTCAAGCCTTTGCAGCTGCCGTCGTTCGGAAGCTTGCTCCACAGCGCGCATTGTCAATGTCGTGCTCATACCGCCGCTGTCTCCCGTCGAAAGAACCAGCCTCTTGTGAGGAGCACAACGACGCTGCCCAGCAGCATCGCTCCAGCCGCACCGGGAACCTGAAAGCGATGTACCAGGAAATAACAAACCGCTGCTTGCGCGAGTAAGCCCAACCCGTTCGCGTAGAAAGTCGTGTCTGCCCGATTCATCGCGGTGAGGCCATAGGATTGCGCGAGCGTTGCCGCATAGGCAACCAGATTGACGGCGAGCAGGATGAGAATTGTATGTGCGTTGCCCGGAACGGTTCTAAAGATCACATGCGCTACCCATGGGCCGATGCAGATGATGGCCAACGCGAACACGCTCGACCCTAGCAAGAGCATGCGGTCAAGCCGTTGCACGATACCCCGCAGGCTGGCCTTTCCACCCTCGTTGCGTGCCCGTGCAATCATCGGTCCCATCACGTTCTGCATACTCGTCAGCGCCACGCGTGGTATGTTAACGACGCTTTCGCACACAGAGTACGCGCCCACGGATGCCCCCCCGAGCAGGGCACTCAAGATCCAGGGATTACATTGCGACCCGGCCAGAAAGATCATGTTGCTGCCGAGAAACCATCGTCCAAGCTGAAGGTTCAGCCGGAAGTCATCGCGCATCGCACGCAGACTCACCGTGAAAGTGCGCCACTCACGCGCGAGCCACCAGCAGCTCACGAGAGATGCGCCCAACCAGAGCATCCAGAGCGTGTTGGTGACATTCAATCTACCTGTGTAGTAGAGCCATTCCACACCGCCGATCTGTATCAGCACAGTCGCAAGCTCCGTCCAGAAAGCTTCCCGCAAGCGCATATGAGAAAAGTACATGCGCCGGGTGAACTCGCGAAAAAGGATGCCGCCGCTGGTAAGGACCAGCGGCGCGAACGTACCGTAGTACACCCCGTGCGCCGGGGTTGCGGCCCAGTGACTTGCGAACCGGAGGACAACGGTAAACATAAGGCAGAAGAATACTTGTAGCCCAAAGATGCTGCCTTGGTACAACGTCTTACGATTCTCGGCGATGCCCGGTAGATTGAAGGTAAACGGACCCCAGAGAAAGACGTTACAGAGTTGAATCAGAACGTCCATCGAGCGCTGCGTGAGGATGTACATGCCGAAATCGCGTTGTGCGCAATGCCTGCTCAACATGGCCGCGACCACCATGTTGCCAAAGCTGTACACCACCTGATCAGCTAAGGCATAGCCGAGACGATTCCCTATTTTCGTTCTGAGCGCCCGAGTCCATACGCTCCAGTGCTTGGGTGCAGGTGCGTTAGGCCCTTGCGCGGCAACAGCATCGGCTAATGGCAACGTGCTCATACTGTGCCCTGTGTTGCACTCTGGGCTGCCCCCGCAAGCTCTCCTCCGGGCCGGTCTTCATCACCGGAGCCTTCGCTGGTTGGGCGGTTCAAGAGTCGTTCGTATGCAGCATTGACTACGTCGTGGTTTTTCGACCACAGAAAAGAACGAGCGCGTGCTGTCGCTCCTTGACTGAGCGCCAGCAAGCGAGACGGGTCGCTTCCGAGCGAAGAGATCGCATGCGCCCAATCCACATACGCCCGGGCCGGGGAGCTTACAGGGATCTTTACTCCGCTTCGCGAGCTGACCATATCACCGGCTCCCTGATGGTCGAAGCAGATAACGGGAACACCGGCGGCGAGTGCTTCCAACACCACGTTCCCGCTTGTGTCGCGCAAGCTCGTAAAACAGAGCATATCCGCGGTTTGCATCTTGCTCACAGCTTCTATGAATGGCAATCGGCCGAGAAATCGCACGCGTTTGCCCAATCCCAACCGTGCAGCTTTCTCAACCCAGGCTGCGCGCATCGGGCCGTCTCCAAGAACATCCAATTGCCAAACCAACGAAGGGTCAAGGCGTACGAGTGCATGCAAAAGAATTGGCAAGGCTTTTCTGGTTTGTAATTCGCCACTCCATAGCAGCTGAAGCGGTTGGGGATTGCGTCTGGCCTCGAAATCTTCAAGCCGTTTGATGAAACGAGTTCTATCTGGTTCCTGCACGGCATGCAGCCCTGTCTCGAGCAGCAATTCCACTCCCCGTCCCGCCGTAAACTTCAGGTGTCGTTGATTCGTCGAGTTGGCACCGTACAACATCGCCGATTGCCGCGCGGCTTGACGAATACGTTTTTTGCGTAAAACAAACCAGTTCGCAATGCTCCGTGCGCCCTCCTTTGCGGCTTCTGCGAAGGACAGCGTCGGAAGAAACCGCATGGGAAAATTCTGTGTGCCGCCGACCGGTCCCCAGATGAAAGGAATGTCGAGCTTCCACCCGTAACCGGGTTCTCGTACGGTGCATACGTTCACTTGGTGGACGAGGTCGAAGTTCATGTGCTCATGGAGTCGCTGTGCGAGTTCGAAGGCGAGCACCTGCCATTGGTGATAGGCCCGATAGTTATAGGCATAGAGCACACGTTTACGTTCCAGGCTGCGCAGTTTCACGTCCGGTTGCGGGGTATGCGCATACACATTGGCCGGCAACAGGCCTTCGCTGCGTGCACGCTCCAACACGTTGAAATTTTCTTCACTGGTGATGACGTGTGTTTCCGCGATCTTCGCCGCACCTAGAAGACGGCCCCAACCAACGGCCCACTCCGAGCCGCGATATGGGCTGCACTCGTAACACATTAAAAGCACTCTCACGGCTCTTCCCTTCTTTGGTATCGCTTACGTTCACAGCTTGCACGAGCGTTGAGCAGATAGCTCTAATACTAGAAACTGCCTATACTTTGAAGAGGATTCAGATAGAACCCCACATTAAACAGCTTGATGTAGCGTTCTATCTGCGAGGGCAGATCATGTCGTACAAGGATCATGTCGTTCGGCTGTAGCAGCATGTCATTTTTTTCGCGTGCACGCGCTCCGTAATGCGCCAGTTGTAAAACGTGCACCTCAGCCGTGTCGGCGTCGAGCCGACGAAATAACAAGACCCGGCCCATGGCCGCATCATCCTTGGGCCCACCGCTCGCCAAGATGGCTTGCAGGACAGTCATGGGCCTGCGAAGATCTTGGCGTCCAGGTGTATTCACCTCACCGGCGACAACGATGTGTGGTTTATCGAAATCCTTCAGCGTGATGACAACTTCTGGGTCGACGAGCTTAGGGGCAGAGGCTTTCACAACATCCTCTTGCAATTCGGAAACAGTTAATCCGGCTGCTTGCAGGTTTCCTGCGGACTTCAACATGGTGTGGCCATCCGGTCCGATGATCGCCTCTTCATTGAACTCCGGCGTAAAGCGGAAGTTGAGTACGACGATGTCCCCAGGCTGCAGAACATAGGTTAGCGCGGACCCAGCGCTCGCAGGTGACGGCAAAGGTCGCCTCGGTCCAGTCAAAGCCGCGCCCGCGCCCTGGATCTGCGCCTGACTTCTGCCGACGAGATTGCCAAATGCAACGATGTAGAAAGCTAGAAGGGTGAGTGTTTTACAGCTTCTGTACATAGCAAGGAATACCTGAGGATCGGATGATGGAACAACTGCGCTGCGGTTTGTCTGAGACATACGGTGCCTTTGCCTTACCAGAGAAGACTGTAGAGCCAGCGCGGCACGGGGTAGTGCCGGCGATTGAGGAGGTAGCCCAGTACAGGCGCTGTGGTTCCTGTGAGTTGAGAAATCAGATCTTCGATGTTCTGTTTGCGGGCAGCATTCGCAGCTACGATCGCAACATAGCCGTCCACACAGGGCGCCAGTTCAGCGGCAAGGGTTGACGATTGCAGACTGGGACAGTCCAGCACCAGCAGATCGAACCGTTCGCGCGCCTGCCCAAGCAGAGGACGTAACCTGGCAGAAAACTGACCCTGTGCTCCTGTTTTGATCCAAGCTTCAGCAGCGTCGTCGATCTCGTCGGCAAGCACCCAGCATTCCAGGGCGTCGTCGTAACGTGTCGTAAGGTCGACGGAACCCTTGCCTTCGAAGCGCTTCAGCAACGTCACCATATCGAGCACGGCCACGCGGCTGGAGGCCTGCCTGGCGGCCTCGGTGGCGAGATGATTGGCGATGAAGCTAACGCCCTCTCTCCCGAGTGCTGACGTGAATGCAATGCACGCGCCTCCGGGTTCATCTTCGAAAGCGACCTTAGCGGCCATAGCGGGAGCCCACTCGGAGACATGGCCGGCGGCCGTGAGAGTGGATGCTTTTGGCGCTTCGACCAGTTCGGATGGCGAGAACGTGATGGCTTGCCGAATGGCAAACAACACGCGGCGGTACTGAAGACGATTGGACTCTGCGAGATGTCTACCGTAGATTTCGTCGGCAAAGGTGGCGAGTGTGCGCATGCCGGTCACGGCTTCCAACTGAGCGGGGCTATGGACTTGACCGCCGCGCAGATCCGCGTAAAGAGCGAGCAACGTGCCCAGAAATAACGAAAACACAGCAGCGACGGCAAGATACAGCAGCGGCTTTGGACGAATCGGCTCCGGGGAAGACATCGGTTTTTCAAGCACAGCTACGTTGAAGAGCTTCTCGCGATCCAACGCTTCAGAGATCCGTGCTTCATCGCGCCGTTGCGCGTACAGGGTGTAATCGGCCTGTGATTGTTGCACCTTGCGTCGCAATGCACCATAGTCCGCTGTGGCTTCTTCCAATTCGTCCAGCCGTTTTTGCGCAGACGCGGATTCCTGCTTCAGGGCCCCCCTTTGTCCCTCAAGTCCGCTGATTTCTCCACCAGAGGTTGCGACCGCCACGCTTAGCTGCTGCCAAACTGGATTGATGTCCGTTGCTTCTTCACCCGCGGGATGTTGGCCTGCCTCCGCGATCGCTTTGCTGGTAGTCGCGATCTTCTCTTCGACTTCAACCACCTGGCGATCGCTCAAGGGATAACGCTTCAGAAGCTCCGTCCGGCGGTTCTCTAAATCAACCAGCGACGTATTCAGGCGCTCCTGTGAGTATTGGTTGGTGATGGTACGCTGCTGCGTTCGAGATCGGGCGGGGGTAAGATCCAGTTGCCTTTCCTGCGTTGCGGCCTTCCCACGTTGAGCCGCGAGCGTAGCCTCGGTCTGCGCGAGTTGATCCTGCAAGCCCGAGATCCGCTCCACCTGCAGCTTGGTTTGATCGTCGAGATCAGCAATACCATGCTGTACTTCGAAATTGGTAAGCGCCGCCTGGTCCTGGTCCAGTTGCCGACTCTTTGCCTTCAACTGCGTATCGAAAAAACCTGCCGCTCCTGAGTTGCGCGCGTTACCTGCCCGCTCTTCGAAGTACGCATCGATCACATGCTGCAGATCGCTGTTGGCCTGTGCAGGTGAATTTGCCAGCACTTTCAGATTGATGATGTTGGTCTGGTGTACCGCTTCGACGTGCAAACGGTCTTCTAGATTTTGTGTGGCGCGATTATCTTGTTGGCTGTTCAAGCCGTTGATGGACCGCTGCCCTAAAGCCCGACGGGCTACGTTGTCACTTTGCAGTAGATCGACTTCTGTGTTGATCTCTGCCGGGCTGATGTCGCCTTGCGAAACAAGCCTGTCAACATTAGTGGTACTGAGCTGAGCGGCTGTGCGCACATTTTGCACGACCAGCTTGGCGCCGGACTCGTATTTGCGATGCATCGCGAGAATCAGCAGGGCTATCATCGCCATCGTCGCGAACACTGCCTGCAAAACAGTGCGTTTGCGACGAAAAACAGCTTCGGTAACAATCTGCCGCAGCTTGGGCGGAGCAAACACTTGCAATTGAGGATTTGAAGCGGACGTTGAATATGCCAAGTCGATGCCTACGTGAACCGGTGTTGCAAGGATGGGAGCAGCGTGTTCCAAATGTCTTATCGGCCAAGGAGGAAAAAACTTTAGGCCGACGTAGAGAAAAGTAGCAGGTTGACGAGCGTCTTTCGTCACACGAAAGCTTCACGACAAAACACCTTTGGCTCATTCACGACGCAGCTTGCGTCCGCTATCCATGAAGAAGGTCCGCAGTGCGGTCACCGGACTTGTGCGCACTAAAGAAAAATGAATTCATGCCGATAAGACCAGCAACAAGGATGAAAGCAGACAAGCCATGCAGGAACAAACCACACATTCTGTGAGTTCGGTGACCTCGACCTTCGAACAAGCGCCGGAAAAGAAGTTCGCATCGCCCGTATCGAAACGAGCTCTCGCAACGCATGCGCGCCCGTCGAAGCTGGTGCGGCAACTGTCAACGCCCATGGTGCGGCTGTTGGACCAAATTGCCATTTTCCTGTCCCTGGGATTGAACTTCTTCGATGCGCCCATGCACCCGGGGGAAACGATTGCGAATTATGTGGGCGCTCGGGTTTCCTTGGCGAATCTGCTACTCGCAGCCGCCATGTTGCTTTCCTGGCGTGTGTTGTACTGGCTGACCAGCCTGTATCAACCCAACGTGAACTACCGGGCCATCATGCTGCTTTGGAAGGTGCCGCTCGTTTCCTTTCTTTGCGCGCTGATCTCACTGCCTCTGCTGCACTTCGCGGCCCCGGCGAAGAGCCCGTTTCGCTCGGCTGCCCTTTTCTGGTTTTTTACGTGCACGTTGCTGCTCATCGTGCGCGCGGGCGTGATGACCTATGAGGAACAGATCCGGCCCGCATTTCGCACCCCGCGTACCGCAATTATCTGCGGCACCGGACCGCTCGCACGTATGCAGGCAGCCGACCTGGCAGAGCACCGAAAGTACCGGTACCAGCTGCTGGGATTTGTCGACAGCCACCCACACCACGGAATCGAATTGATCGGCAACGTGATCTGTGGCGTGCAAGAACTCGAGCAATTGTTGATGCATCAGCCTATTGATGAGGTGATCATCGGGCTTCCGTTGAAGAGTCATTTCGGCGATGTGGAGCAGATTGTGGCGATCTGCGGACGTGCAGGTGTGCCGGTGCAGTATTCGCTGGACCTGTTTAATACGGAGATCGCCAAAAGCCGAAAGGTGGACACCGCTCGAGCACAGCAGGTAGTACTTGAGATGGTGCATCACGATCAGCGCATCTTCGTCAAAAATCTGGTCGACCGCACGCTGGCGGCGATCGGTCTTGTGTTGTTAGCACCCGTTTTTGCCGCTGTTTCATTGGCGATTGTTGTGTCCGATCCTGGACCGGTCTTCTTTGTGCAGCAGCGTTTCGGACTCAACAAGCGGCGCTTCGGCATGATCAAATTTCGCTCCATGGTGACCGATGCCGAAGCACGGCAGGCTGCTTTAGAGCACATGAACGAGAACGCCGGTCCTACCTTTAAGATGAAGCGCGATCCCCGCATTACAAGGATCGGTGCATTTTTGCGCAGCACCTCGATAGATGAGCTACCGCAATTGATCAATGTCCTGAAGGGTGAAATGTCGTTAGTCGGGCCGCGTCCGTTGCCGACGCGGGATGTGAGTCGTTTTTCTGAGCCGTGGTTGATGCGACGCTTTTCAGTGAAGCCCGGCATCACGGGATTGTGGCAGGTTTCGGGTCGCTCCAACACAGATTTCGATAATGCCATCAAGCTGGATCTGCGGTATATCGACCGCTGGTCCTTACTCATGGACCTTCGCATTCTGCTGCAAACGGTAAGCGCGGTCATCCGGCGGAGCGGAGCGTACTGAGGGTGTGGGCTGAACAGAACTGCGGGCCCTTCCATTTTCATTACGGAGACGGTAAAGCTATCGGCAGACAGCCCCAGACGACTTTGTCGTCCGGGGCCGTCTGCTTCGGTCGAACTGACGTCACGAAAGTTATGCGGGATCAACTCAGGCGGAAATGGTTCGACCGCCGGTCTGGGACTCGCCTTCCTCGCACCAGCGAGGGTCGGTCGTCAGCAGCGCGGGAAGCTCGGCAGGGGCGACGGCGAAGCGCATGAGACGAGGTGCCGCCCAAGGCACATCGTGGAAGGCTTCAGCAAGTTGAAGGCCCTCCGGATCGCGCAGGATCTCCTGCGGAAATAAGGCCACCAGCCCGGACTCTGCAGCATTGGGCCGGTCCGCCGCTTTTTGGCATTCCAGCAATGCGCGAAGAAGGGCAGCGCACAGATCGCGGTCTGCTCCGAGTGAAAGATGGGCTAGTTGCGTCGGCCGCATGTTCATCTCCAAAAGCAAAGGTTCACCATTTTCGGGAGACATCATGAAATCGAAGCCGCAAAAACCCGAGATGCCCGTGGCAGCCGCAATCCGCCTCATGCTTTCCACCATCGCGGCATCGTCCACGACCCGCAGGATGCTGGCGGGTCCGTTCTCATAGCGCACCTGTTCCACCGCGAGGCATGCAACGGCGACGAGGCGACCGCGGGCGCACACAGCCATGCCGGTGCGTTCGGTGCCTGCGATGAACTGTTGAGCAATGACATCGCGCTTGCTTCCGCGAAGCCACACATACAGATGGCCCCATTCTCTGCCGTGCCATCCCCGCTTCAGGGAACGCGGCAGATTCAGGGGTTGCTGCAGATGTTTCCAGGTTGCAGCCAGGTATGAAGCGTCGGAGACCTTGCGCACCCCAAAGCCTCCCCAGGTCGCATCCGCCTTGAGCATCCACGGACCGGACATGTCGCGAGCGGTTCTGTGGAGGTCGGCTTTGCCGCGCAAAGCGGCTGTGGGCGGTATGGCGACCCCAACCGCTTCGGCGGCGCCAAGCAGCGCCATGCGCGAGCGCGTCAGCGGCAGACAGTCGATGCTGCCAAAGGAGCGTCGAAGCAGTGCGAGCACGGCAACGGCTTCCGCGCTCTGGGTCACCAGTGCCCAACGGGACAACTCCTCAACGACGAGGAAGCTGAGTTCATCGGCAACCAACAGAAGATCCGGGCAGCCAATACGTAAGGCACGGCGCAAGCCGCGCATCGGCATCAGTGGCCAATAGCGATGGTGAGCCGCGATGGCGCCTGTAGCTAGAGCGGGATGCGCCCCAGGTGCGAGCAGTTCAATGTGGCAAGCAAAACTCGCGAGAGACATCGCCAGCCGCGCTGTTGAGACCCAATGCGTTGTGGCGAAAATCAGGATGCGTTTTGGGGCGTCGACTGGCGGGGGCGAGGGGGAGGTCATGGGCCTTTTCCGTATCCAGCATGCTGCTCCCAGCCCGGTCGCTGGCTACGACTTCCGTAGCAGCAAGAGGCACTTCCAGGCAATACCGTCGTGTTGACAGATAAGGTTCCATAGATGGAGCAAGGGAGCTTCACGCGTGCTGAACACCTCGAAACATCCCACTCCTGTTGTTGTGGTTGGCGCTGGCCCCTACGGCCTGTCGGTGGCGGCGCATTTGCGGGCCAAAGGAGTTCCCTTCCGCATCTTCGGGCAACCGATGCAGACCTGGGCGACCCGAATGCCCGAAGGGATGCGGTTGAAGTCCGACGGCTTTGCTTCGAATCTCAGCACAGGCGGCGCGCCGTACACCCTGGCCCAGTTCTGTGCAGAAACAGGGCGGAGGTACCACGACACACGGCTGCCTGTTCCCGTCGAAGATTTCATCGCGTACGGGCAAGAATTTGCCCGACGCTACGTGCCGAACCTGGAACCGGAGGACATCCGCTCCATCACACCAGTTGAGGACATGTACCGCATCACCACCGCAGGCGATGAGCAGTTTTTTGCGCGGCGGGTGGTGCTTGCGACCGGGCTCAGCCTTTTCCAACACATTCCCCAGGCGTTCCGCCGTTTGCCGGCGTCCCGTGTCACGCATCCGGCACAGCATCGGCGGTTTGATGAATTCGTCGGCCGTGAGGTGACGGTGTTGGGCCGCGGCGCCAGTTCGCTCAATGCCGCCGTACTTTTGCATGAAGCAGGGGCCAAAGTGACGCTGATTGGCCGCGCGCGCAAGCTACACATTCACCAGCCTGGGGACCCGGCGGAACGCCCCTGGATGCGGCGACTGCTACACCCTTCCACACCGCTGGGTACAAGCATGCGGTCATGGCTGGCCTGTGCGGCACCTGATGTCTTTCGGGCCTTCCCGGCCCCGGTGCGCCGGCTGCTCGTGTACAAGCACCTCGGGCCGGCAGGCGGCACTGCGCTGCAAGGGCGCGTGCAAGGCTTTCCGATTCTTTTGGGGTGCCGCATCCATGCCATTGAACCCGCAGACGGCTCAGGCGGCAAGCTGCGCGTTACGTTCACGGATAGGAAAGGGGCGGTGCATCAGCACCTGACCTCCCACCTCATCGCCGGCACAGGGTACCGCACCGACCTTACCCGACTGAGTTTTCTGTCACCGACCCTGCGGGAGCGCATCCGGATCGACCAGCGCGGCGTGCCCAAGCTAAGCCGATCCTTTCAGAGTTCCGCGAAGGGGCTGTACTTTGCAGGGCCCATTGCAGCGCCAAGTTTTGGCCCGTTGTTGCGCTTTGTGGCGGGGGCGGGTTTCGCGGCGGAGCGGGTCAGTTCCCAGCTGCAGCGCTTGTGGTTGCGTGAACGGCAAAGGGCAGAGGGGCAAGCGGCGGTACGGCTTTCCGCGTCCACGCAACGGGAACAGTTGTTAAGGTGATTTGCAAATCATGGGACCGGGCAGCTATCGCTTCGGCACCCTAGAAGCCGGACGGGCGCTCGGCAGCTACGTTGAAGGCGCTTTCGAGCGCCATGCCCGCTCCGACGATCGTGCCCTCGTCGAACAGGCGACCGACCAGTGTGACGCCGTGCGGCACACGGCGCGGTGTGCTGAACTTCGGGAGCGGATGCTGCGGGTCAGGGGCCCAGTCGCTGCGGGCTTCCTTCACCTCGACAAAGCCGGCGCGCAGCGTCAGGGACGGATGGCCCGTGAAGTTGGTGATGACCAGGAACTTATCGTGCAGGGAGGGCACCAGCAGCAGATCGACCTGCGCCATGACGCGCGCCATCTCTTCGGCGACCTTGCGCCGCAGCCGATCCGCCTGCACAAGATCGACCGCGCTGAGGAAGCGGGACTGGCGGAAGGTGTTGGGCCAGGCGTCGGGCACCTGCATGCGCAGTGTGTCGATCTGGTGATCGAGCGTGATCTGCTCGAAGGCCGCCGCAGACTCGGCGAAGAGAATGATGTTGAGCGAGTCATAGGGCCAATCCGGAAGAGAGACTTCGACCGGCGTCATGCCGAGTTGCCGAACCACTTCAAGCGCGTGCCGATCGACGTCGGTGGCAGGGGCTTCGTTCATCCATTTCGGAAAGTAGCCGACCTTTAAACCCTTTGCGTTGTCGGTACTGCGAAAACGGAGCGGGCGATCAGTACAGGCAAGATCGCCGTGCGGGGTTTCGGGCCCGCCGGTCAGATCGGGCCCGCTGATAGCAGCAAGCACCCTCATCGTGTCTTCGACGCCACGCGTCATGGGCCCGAGTTTGTCGCAGGTCCAGCTGAGCGTCATCGCGCCGGTGCGGGGCACGCGGCCAAAGGTGGGCCGCAGGCCGGTGATGCCGCAGCGCATCGTCGGCGACACAATCGAGCCCTGCGTCTCAGAGCCGATCGCGAAGCCGACCAGGCCGGCGGCGACCGCCGCGCCGGGGCCGGCGCTCGAGCCCGAAGCTCCTTCGTCAAGCAGCCAGGGATTTTTCGTCTGCCCGCCGAACCACACATCGTTCAGGGCCAATGCCCCCAGGCTCAGCTTAGCGACAAGCACTGCGCCGGCGTCGTTCAGGCGCTTGGTCACGGTGGCGTCGGTGGCGGGCACGCGGCCGCGAAAGGGCTCCGCGCCCCAGGTGGTCGGAATGCCGGCGGTATCGAGCAGGTCCTTGGCACCCCAGGGAATGCCGTGCAGCGGGCCGCGGTACTTTTCTGCTGCAATCTCCGCGTCGACGGCACGTGCCTGCATCAGCGCATGCTCTTCCGTAAGCGTGATGACGCAATTCAGTTTGGGATTGAAGCGTTTGAGGCGTTCGAGATAGATACGCGTCAGCCGTTCGGAGGTCAGCCGGCGTGTGCGGATCCACGCCGCTTGCGTGCTTATGGAAGCAAAGGCAATGGCCGCATCGTCGTGCGCGGGAAAAGGCGTCGCGTGCAGCGTGTCGAGATTGGTGTCGAAATGAATGTCTGCGGCCGGTGAACCCGCGGTCGGCGGCCCCGCGGCCATGCCGGGGAGCAGCGGATTCCAAAGGGTCGCCGGCGCGGCGTCGTACCCGAGCGCGAATACGCGCGGTCCCGTACGGCGTTCGTACACCGGGGCCATCGCCTGGGCCCAGTTGCCGGCCACCTCCGCAAGATGCGCCTCGGTATATTCCACACGGACGAGCTTTTCCGCATCACGAAATGTCTCCGGCGTGACCGCAGGACCGGCGGGCGGCGCTGTGCCGAAGGCGGGGGGAGCGCCCGGTGTTTGCGGCGTCTGCTTCCTCGTGGCCATCGCAGCGGCGCTTTTCTCGGAACCGATCGCTGCGCCCATGGCTCCCGCAGAGGCCTTGACGAGGAACTCCCGTCGTGTTTTGGACATGCCTGTCTCCCCCTGCGCCCAGATTACCGCATGGCTTCGCAGAAGCAACGATTCCCGTATGCGAGTAGCCATCGAGGCGAGTAGCATGGTTCCATGATGACCGAGCGAACGGAGTACGGGCCTGAACGCGTTCATCCACGAAGCGAAGCAATGACCCTCACGATTGTGGTAAAGGAAGTTGTCGAAGAAAATCTAGCTTCCTACTTCGTTGCGCAATGCGTCGAGCTGCCTGGCTGTGTAGCGGAAGGTGATACAGAGGAGGAGGCGCGGACCGCTATGCAAAGCGCCATGAGCTCCTGTTTGAGTGTGTTGTTTGAGGACAGCATACGACAGCTTACCGGGCGTACCCCGCCGCCGGACCTGCGCGGCGTGTCTTCCCAGTTTGGTCTTGAGATCGACTTTACGCCTCACATGCATTTGGTCTGACGATGGGGTTCTCCGAGTTGCCGCTTGCCAGCGGGATAAGACATGTACGCACGTTTTCTTCCTTCGGCTGGACACTACGCCGGAACGCCGAACACCTGGTCATGACACATCCCGACCACATGGGCGTTACGCTTTCCGTACCGAACCATAAGGAGGTTCGCCGCGGTACTTTGAAGGCACTTGTCTCCGCGGCGGGACTTACCGATAAAACTTACCGTGCTCGTTTCGACGCACTTTAGGCTATGCCCATCGCAACCCTGACATTGGAATTAGCCATCGAGCACGCGCAGTCTCTCAAGGACCGGCGCCAGGTCGTACGTTCTCTCAAAGACAAATTGCGGCACGGTTTTAACATCTCGGTTGCGGAGTTGGACGAGGCGCTGGTGTGGAATCGGGCGACGATCGGCGTGGCTGCGATCTCGGGCTCAGCCGGGTACCTCCTCGGACAGATGCGTGAGGTGGAAGACGCCGCGCGACGCATCGCCACGGGGCTGGGCGCAGAGATTGTCGACAGCTATCTCGAGGCCGATGTTGTGTTTCCGGAATCTTGACGTCATAACGCCCTGTTCTTACGGCTGCAGTGCCGGAAGGATGTAGTCCGTGAGCAACTTTCCTGTCCCCTGGTGCATGCCATGTGCGTCGTAGTTCGTGCTGGTGATGACGACGGTGGTGCGCAAGGAAGGCCGCACGACAATCTTGTTTCCGCCGTTGCCGCTCATATCAAACGCGGGAGAGGCATGTCCATTCGGGGCGCTGAAGGACTGCAGCCACCAAAGGTAGCCGTAGTCGTCCGGCTGGTCGGGCACGTGCGCGTGCGCGGCGGTGAAGGCAGCTACCCAGGCGTTCGAGACGATCCGCTCTTCATTGAGCTCGCCCTCGTTCCGATAAAGCCTTGGTCATCGCCGGGGAGTGCGCCCACATCGACGAAGTCGTTAAAGAGCGATGCAGTGGAACGAAAGGAACGAGAGCGCCGCCAGGAAAAGGCATCGCTGCGGGCAGGATCGCTGACGGTGACGGTGGGTGCCAGGTGCGGTCTCGATGCACTGCATGTCAAAATGCTAAACTAGTGCGTTAGGACGATGCCCGAACAACGAGCCCGACAATATCATCGCAACCGCGTCGCCAGCACCTTTCAGGAGGAGATCACCGCCCTGCTGGAAGGCGAGCTTTCCGACCCACGCATTGCCCCCTGCTATGTGACGGAGGTCGTGCTGGCGCCGGGCGGCAAGAGCTGCCGTGTCTTTATCGCCGTGAACGGCAATGATCAGGAAGAGGGGGACACACTGGAGGGGCTGATGGCGGCGCGCGGCTTCGTGCGTTCTGTCATCCGCGATCGGATGGGCGTGCGTCATGTGCCGGAGCTCACCTTTGCCATCGACCGATCCGAACGGATCGGCGCCCGCATGGATGAGCTGCTCGGGCGCATGAACAAGCGGCGCGAAAAGTTGGCGCGCAAGGTGCAGGCAAACGCGGGAGCGACGCCGAGTGCCCAGTGACCAGCCAACATTCTTCGAGCCGGGAGCGCAATCTGCCCCAGACCTCTCCGCCAGCTCTCCGCTGCCGACGTCCATGCCCCATCCCAAAACACTGCATGGACGCGAACAGGCCGTTGCCGCATTAATACCCTTGTTGCAGACGCATGACCGCTTTCTGATTACCTCGCATGCGCGCCCGGACGGCGATGCCATCGGTTCCTCCCTGGCCGCCATGCATCTGCTGGAAAGCATGGGTAAGCAGGTGACGGTTGCGCTCGCGGACACCATTCCACGGCCCTTTGCAGGGTTGCCGGGCGCCCATCGCATCGTGCAACACATACCCGCCACCGCCGCGGAGGTGGCGCTTGTGCTCGAATGCGACTCGGTCAAGCGCACGGGTTTTGCCACGCTGGGGGCGCCGATCACCATTAATATCGACCACCATCTGAGCGGGGTGTCGTTTGCTTCTGTGAACTGGATCGATCCGGAGGCGCCGGCTGTGGGTGCGATGCTGTATGAGCTGGCCGTGGCGTCCGGTATGACGATCTCGGGCGATCTCGCCACATGCCTGTATACCGCCGTGTTTACCGACACGGTTCATTTCACCCTGCCTTCGACGACGGCGGCGACCTTTGCCCTTGCGCAGCAGTTGATGAACGCCGGGGCCGACGCGGCAGGCATCACCGAAGCGGTGTACCATTCTTTTCGGCCGGCCCGTCTCTGGATCCTGGGTGCGGCACTGCGCCGGCTGGAGATCCGCGGCCCAGTCGCCTGGAGCGCTATTACCCAGCACGAGATTGAGGCCGCCAGGGCCGAGATCGAGGACTGCGAGGGCGTCATCAATTACATCATCGGCGTAGACGGCGTACGGGCCGGCTTCTTTCTGCGCGAGCTGCCCGGTGGACGATTTCGCGCCAGCCTTCGCAGCAAAGGCAGCATCGACGTCGCGGTGCAGGCTGAGACTTTGGGCGGCGGCGGGCATCGAAATGCAAGCGGCTGCACGCTGGACGGTCCACTTGACCACGCCGTGGCACACCTCACCCGCGCTTTGGGGATGGCTTGCGACCAGGCGGAACTGGTATGACTGGTTGTCGGTTCGGAACGACAGCCGGGTGGCTCTGGTAGGCTGGAAACCGCTCCCGGTAGACCGCGACGGTACCTTCCTCATGCCGAGAACTAACGCAATGTGCGTTTCCGAGGCACTTTGCGCGCATCAAGAGATTTGCGAGCTTTGATGGCCTCCTCCCAATCCGCCGTCGCTGCGGTCGTGCCCACACGGGCGCGCTTGCTACCCCTTTGGGTGCAAGAGTTGCGCAAGACCGCCACCGTGTGTGCGGCTATCGAATTTCTGATCCTGATCGCCGTCACCGCCTATTTTCTTCTCTTCGGCCTGGTGCCCTACTTTGGCGGCGACCGTGTGGGTCTGGTGGGGGCGGACGAGCCCCGCTATGCGCAGATCGCCCGCGAAATGCTGGAGGCACATTCGGAAGACTGCCATGAGGTCCATGCCCGGGTAACGCCGCACAGCCTGCGGCCGCACGATCTGCATGCCTCCTATGAGTGCCTGGTGGGCGGCACGGTGACGCCGATCCTTTATGGCAAGCCGTGGCTTGAAAAGCCGGCCCTCTATTATTGGCGCGCGATGGGCTTCTTCAAGGAGTTCGGCGTTTCGGACTGGTCGGCGCGGCTGCCCTCGGCGACCGGTGCCGGTTTTCTCATTATTTTGGCCTTTCTGCACCTGCGGCGCTTCCGGCCCGGCGGTCATCTCGATGCCGCGCTCATCATGGCCTCCACGGTGGGCATCGTCGGGTTTGCCCGCGGCGCCTCCACCGATATGCAGCTGGCCGCGCCGTTCTGTGTCGGCATGCTCGGCTGGTATGCCTGGTATGAGACCGGCAAGAAGTTCTGGCTCTTTGACCTGTACTTCTTCGGGGCCTTTGCGACGCTGGCGAAAGGTCCGATCGCGCCGTTCATGGCGCTCGCCATCATCATGGCCTTCCTGGGGCTGCGCAAGGAGTGGTCCGCGCTGCGGCGTACGATCTGGATTCCAGGCGTTTTGCTGTACTTTGCGATGGTGCTGCCCTGGTATATCGCCGTGCAGCGGCGCAACCCCAGCTTCTTCCGCGAGTTCTTCCTGGAACACAATCTGAAGCGGTTCGGCACCAATCTCTACCAGCACCATCAGCCGTTCTACTACTACGCCGTGGTGCTTGTGCTCGGCCTGATGCCCTGGGCTGCACTGGCGATGCGAGCACTGTGGGATGCGGCCGGGAACTCCTTTGCCGAGTGGAAGGCGCGCCGGCGGCCGCAACGCTACATCGGCCATATCCGCGCCGGGGATGCCTTTCCCGAGTTCCTTGTCCTGTGGGTGGCCTTTCCCATTGTCTTTTTTTCCTTTTCCAGCTCCAAGCTGCCCGGCTACATCCTGCCTTCGATCCCTCCGCTGGCGATTTTGACCGGCGATTGGCTGTTTCGCATGCGGCGGCGTGGTCTGCCGCGATGGTTGCTGAACACCCATGCCGCCCTCACGGGATTTCTCGCGTTTGTGCTGCTGTTATGCCCGCAATACATGGTCTACGAAAAGATCGTGCCTGCCGCAAAAACCTTCGCCTGGACGGCAGCGCTCGGCATCCTGACTGCGGTCGTCATCATCGCGGTGGTGCGGCTCTTCGGCGTGCAGCGCCTGCGGGCGATTACCCTGGTGCCGTTGATGGGTTGCCTTATTTTCCTGCTGGGGATCAACGGGCATCTGCTGGACTTGAACTACTCGGCGCGTCCGTTGGCGCGGGAGATCGTCGCCACTGCGCCCGAGGTGCACCAGGTTGCCATGCTGGATGTGCACCGCGATCTGCGCTATGGGGTCGCCTTTTACCGGAATCAACCCATTGCCCAGTATCGCGACGAGGGCGTGCCGGAAGAGGAACACGTGCTCATCGTGCCGACGCGCGAAACCGCCCTGCTTGACCGTTGGCTGCATGGCCGCATCTACCAGCAGCTGTTCCTGTACCCGACGCAGGGTCTTTCCGTCTATAAAGTAATGGCCGAGCCACCGCATTGAGCACCTCGCGGCGGGGTATCCGCATTCAAAACTGGACCAAAGCCGGCACCGACCATCGACTACGGAGATGCGCAGACCCCTGCCCGACGGACCTCCGGCATGCAACGCGTCCGCCTCTCCGGGGCTCCGACAGGCCTTAACGAATGTTTGCTCCCGTGCGGAAACTCGAAGTTCTCGATCTGCGGCACTTTTCGTCCGCGGCGTTGCGTCCGCTTTTGCAGGCCGAGGCTGCAGCCTGGGAACACCGTCTGTTGTGGAATTACAGCCGTTCGGTCGATCTTCTGCTGGAGTACGTCGACAGCCGCTCGCTCACCGGCTATGTTGCGTTGCGGGCGGGACGGGTCGCCGGCTATGCCTTCGGCGTGTGCGAAGCCAACAAGGCGGTGCTCGGCGATGTGTACGCCTTCGGCGAGGGCGAGCGCGTGGACAATCCTACCTGCGACCTGCTGCTGACGCATCTGCTTGAAACGCTGCAAGCCACCCCCGGTATCGATCGGATCGAGTCGCAGCTGCTGCTTTTTCCCGATGGCGCGCTGCGCGACCCTCTCGTTTCTCACGGACTTCGGCCCTTTCCACGATGCTTCATGTTGTTCGGGGATGGCCATCCGGCGGACCCACGCCCGTCCGTTGCGGCAAATCCCGCGCCGGTACGTTCGCTACCGGCGCCCGACTCCTTGCGAGTCGAACGATGGCAGCCGGAGTTCTATGCGGCGGCGGCGGCACTGATCCAGGAGGCCTATGCAGGCCACACCGATAGCCAGATCAATGACCAGTACCGTTCCCTGATCGGCGCCAAACGCTTTCTGCACAACATCGTCCACTTCCCCGGTTGCGGCATCTTCGACCCGGCCGACTCCTGGGTGTTGCGGGACCGCGGCGGCGATCTGCTCGGGATCCTGCTCTGCTCGCGCATTCGTGAAGACGCCGCGCACATCACCCAGCTGTGCGTACGGCCGTCGCTGCGCGGACGCGGGCTGGGATCGGTGCTGCTCGGCCACTGCCTCGCCCGGCTCGGGCAGCACGGCATCGAAACCGCTTCCCTGACCGTGACGGAAAGTAATCTCGGCGCGCGTCGCCTGTATGAGCGTCACGGCTTTCGGACGCTGCATCGCTTTGAGGCCTGGGTCTGGAACAAGGGCGAGCGCTGAGCGTGTATGCCGCAGGCTTGTGTGCAAACCTCTCGCGAAGAAAGCTTGTCGTAGCACCCAAGGAACTCGGTCCACGTGAGCCGACCGGGCGGAGCGAAGAACATCCCGGCAAAACCTTTCCGGTGTTTTCGGGTTCTCTGAGACAATAGGTTTTTGCGTCCTGGTTGGAGGTATTCCGTTTCTTCCTGTCAAAGATGCTCCTAAACCACGAAGGCATGGGCCTGACTGCAGCAGTGCGCTGCTGCAAGGGCCTGTTCTTTCCGGAGCCAAGATTGATGAGAAGAATGTTTCCCCTTTCCTTCGCGGCACTTTGTTCCTTTTGCGGCGCGGTGAGTCACGCGCAACAACCGGCCTGTCCCGACGCCTCTTCTCACATCGTTGTCGAACGCGGGTCGTACAGCTCGCAGCCCGGCGTTTCGTTCGCGCTGCATCATTTTTCGGCCACGCTTGTGCCCATGGGCAAAACCCTGCCGGCATGTCTCGCAAAGATGACCGATGTTGCCCATGCCGATATCTTTGTCAGCAATGAAAGCTTGACCAAGGTTTTTGCAAAGAAGATGGGCGCGACCGCGAGCAGCATACAAAACCTGAAGATTGAGAACGGCCTGGGCAAAGTCAGCTTGAGCGGCGAGATGGTCAAAATCATTCCGCTGAAGTTCACCATTGAAGGTCCCGTCACCACGGACGGTACACTTTTGCTGCTGAATGCGAAGAAGATCAATGCGGACGGCATTCCGCTCAAGCTCCTGCTCACCCTTGTCGGCCAACACCTCGGGTCCATGGTGGGCTTCAAAGGGGTGAGCGGGGTCGAGGTCAACGAAAACGTGATCTCGTTCTCGCCGGAGAAGATTGCACACCTGAAGGGCTACATCGCCTCGGTAGATACAACGCCCCAAGGCATTAAGCTGCACTACGGTCCAAAGCCGCACGGCTTGGCGCCGCATCCCACTGTGGTGGCTAAGGTCGGTTAAGCGATTGCGCCAAGGGAGATGAAAGGAGACAAGCAGACTCCCTCATCTCCCTTCGGCTCTTCAATCAGGCTGCATGACCGCTCAATCAGGCTGCATCACTGCGAGTTCATTGCCGCTTGGATCTTGGAAGTGGAACCGCCGGCCACCCGGAAAAGCGAAGATCGGCAGCGTGACCACACCACCCTCGGCCCGTACGGCGGCTTCCATCTCTTCGATCCGGTCGGTTTCAATGATGGCGAGCGGCGCTTTGGTTTGGCCTTCCACGGAAGCGTTAAAGCCTCCGTCCAGCCCGGCCTCTGAGAACGCCGTGTAATCAGGACCGAAATCCTGGAAGCGCCAGCCGAACAGCTGGCCATAAAACCGCTTCAAAGAAGTCACATCGTTAGCGGGCAGTTCGAGATACGCGAGCTTGTTGGTAGCCATAGGATCCCCAAGCGATGTCCTACTCCACGTGATAGTTCGGGGCCTCGCGCGTAATCACCACATCATGCACATGGCTTTCGCGCAGGCCCGCGCCGGAGATGCGAATGAAGCGGGCGTTCTTCTTCAACTCTTCCACGGTGCTGCATCCGAGATAGCCCATCCCGGAGCGCAAACCGCCGACCAATTGAAAGACCATGCTTTGCAGCGGTCCGCGGTGCGGCACGCGGCCTTCGATGCCCTCGGGGACGAATTTAGCGAGCCGGTTGCCGCTGGGCTCGGGCTTGGTTAGGTCGGTGCGCTCGGTGAAGTCGCCCGTGAGGTCGTCCCTGCTTTGGAAGTAGCGTTCGCCGGAGCCCTGCGCCATCGCGCTCAGACTGCCCATGCCGCGGTAGGCTTTGAAGGACCGGCCCTGGTAGAGGATGGTCTCGCCCGGCGATTCATCGACCCCGGCAAAGAGCGAGCCCATCATGCACACGTCCGCGCCGGCCGCGATAGCTTTCGTGATGTCGCCCGAATACTTGATCCCACCGTCCGCAATGATGGGGATGCCGCGCTCCTGGCCCGCACGCGCCGCCTCGGAGATCGCTGTGATCTGCGGCATGCCTGCCCCGGTGACCATGCGAGTCGTGCAGATCGACCCCGGACCGATGCCGACCTTTACGGCATCCGCTCCGGCATCCATCAGCGCCAGGGCGCCCTCGTAGGTGGCCACGTTGCCAGCCAGCAGATCAACCTCTGGAAAGCGTTTTTTGCACTCCCGCACGGCTTCGAGCACGCGGGACGAATGGCCGTGCGCGGAATCGATCGCCAGCGCGTCGACACGGTTCTCGATCAAAGCTGCGGCGCGCTCCAGAAAGTCGCCCGTTGCGCCGATGGCGCCCGCCACCCGCAACCGGCCCTGCTCGTCCTTGCTGGCGCTGGGGTATTTCAGCTTTTTCTGAATGTCCTTGACGGTGATCAGGCCTTTCAACTCGTACGCGTCGTTCACCACCAGCAATTTTTCGACGCGATGTTCATGCAGGATCTCTTCGGCCTCTTCGAGCGTGGTACCCACAGGTACCGTGATCAGGTTCGCTTTGGTCATCACATCGCCGATGGGTATGTCCGTTTTTGAGACAAAGCGCAGATCGCGATTGGTAAGGATGCCGACCAGTTTGCCGCCGCGCGTCACCGGCACACCGGAGATTTTGTAGCGGCGCATCACATCGAGCGCATCGCTGACCGTGCGCTCCGGTTCGACGGTCACAGGGTCGACGATCATGCCGCTTTCCGAGCGCTTCACCTTGTCGATCTCACCCGCTTGCGCGTCGATCGTCAGGTTGCGATGCACGACGCCGAGGCCGCCCTGTTGCGCCATCGCGATGGCCATGCGGCTTTCGGTGACCGTGTCCATCGCAGCCGACATCAGTGGCGTCGCCAGCGTGATGCGTCGGGTAAGCCGCGTTTGCGTACTTACCTGCGTGGGCACCACATCGGAAAAAGCGGGAACGAGAAGAACATCGTCAAAGGTGAGGGCTTCGGGTACAGGGTTGCTGATCATGCCGTTCCCGCGATTGTAGACCGCGAACAAAGGTTGTAGCGACGTTCCCCGATGGTGAACTTGTGCCATTGGAACTCCGCCAGTGAAATGGAGCTATAAAGGCAGCGCGATCGCCGATCACATGCTTGGAGACTGTGTGATGTCGTTGGAGTTGAAGCAGATGAATGCAGTGACTGGGTGTAACGCTTGCCGCAAAGAGGAAGGTCTGGGTTTTGAACTCACGATGGCGTTTCAGCCCATTGTGAATGCCGTTTCGCGGACCGTGGTCGCCTACGAGGCGCTGGTACGAGGCACGACCGGAGCCTCGGCCGCCTCAATCCTAAGCAGGGTGAATGAGGACAACCGCTACCTGTTCGATCAGACCTGCCGCGTGAAAGCAATTGAATTGGCGGCGCGGCTCGGCATTGCCAAGCGCGGCGCGAAACTGTCGGTCAACTTTATGCCGGGCGCGGTGTACAGCCCCGCCGCGTGCATTCGGCGCACCCTGGAAGCCGCGCGGGAGTACACCTACCCGCTGGATGCGATTATCTTCGAGATCACCGAGAGCGAGCGCGTCTCCGATACGGGGCACCTCCAGCGCATCGCCGACGAATACGCCCGCCATGGCTTCACCCTGGCCCTGGACGATTTTGGGGCAGGCTACTCTGGGTTGAATCTTCTGGCCGAGCTGGACGGCGTTCGGCTGGTGAAGCTGGATGCGCGATTGATCCGGAACATCGACGGAAACCCCCGCGCAGCCCATGTCGTGACCGCGATGGTAGAAATGTGCCGCGAGTTGGGGGTAGAGGTCTTGGGCGAATGCGTGGAAACAGCAGAGGAGTGTGCGACCCTGATGCGCTGTGGCGTTGAGTTAATGCAAGGTTACCTGTTTGCCAAACCCGCTCTGGAGACGTTGCCGGAGGTGCGGTGGCCGGCGCTTGTGACAAGCGAACGAGGTCTTTTGTCTCGCGTTTTAAAATTCGACCTCGATGTCGAAGCAAGCCTGGGCTGACGTGAGGAGCGATGGCGCTTAAAGGGGAGTGTCCACCTAAGCGAATTCTGCAAGCGCATAGGAACGGAGATCCCCAACCTCCCTACGGAACTGTAGGCGTTCGTCCGGCGCAAGCTGCGGAACAGGATCGTAGCGAACGGCTACGCCATATTTCGTGAACATGTGAAGAGGTACATCGAACTCGGGCAAAGACGCGCCAAGGCGCTCGATCTGATCGAGCGACAACTGGATATCGTGAGTGTAGGGGTACACCTCGCTATGGGCGGCGATCATCGCTTTCAGAAGCTTTTCTGATCGCTCGCTGCGCGTTAAATGTGAACATGACGTCGTGTACGGGTTAGGTCGAGAACGGCCTCATCCTCAGCAGATTCGACGCACAACAGCTGCGCTTGCGAGCTCCTTACCGCGTTCATACAACCCGGACTCCCTCTCGATTAACGTTGTACCCCACCGGGTTGATCCGCGATGCCGCGAAAGAGATTGGTAGGCACGGCATGGAAAAGCTTCGGTCTCCGGCACGTCCAGCACGACGGCGAGATCCGGGTCGCTTTCGGGACGATGTTACCCCCGCGCGCGCCGATGACGAGTACCGATACAGAATCGGCAGCGTACACAATGCGACGCACGGCTTCGAGGATCTTCTCCTCGGTAACATACCCATCACTTCGCGCTAAAACAGGCGTCTGCCAACCCTTGAACCCCTCGCAAGGATAGGATAAGCTGGAATGGCAGACGAAATCCGTGCCTGCCGATCAAGCCGTGGATGTACCGGCAGTCGGCGGACGAGGTGAGTGGGCGAACAGCCCACTTTTTGTTTGCGGGAAAGTTGGTCAGCACACCAAAGCACTGGGGCGCTGATCTACTCCGTTCCTTGCCACATCCCAAGCCATGGCCCTGCCCATTGAGACAATCCGTGCAACCGCCGAGCGTGTCGCTTCCAGCCTGGGGCTGGAGGTGGTGGACCTGGAGTTCCAGGGAGCCGGCAAGCATCGCGCGCTCCGGATTTATGTTGAAAAGGATGCTGCCGGGCGGGCTGCCTTGGCGGCACTGGCCGCCACAGAAGAAGGCAAAGCCACCCTGCCCAAAGGTGTGCCGACCGAAAAGCTTTCCGGCACCACGCATGAGGATTGCGAAACCTTTGCCAGGGATTTCGGAGTTGTGCTGGACGTAGAAGACCTTGTACCAGGGGCTGAATACACTTTGGAGGTCAGCTCGCCCGGTCTCGAACGCAAGCTGAGCAAGGCTGCCGATTACCAGCGCTTCCTAGGCAGCCTGGTAAAGCTGCAAACCTTCACGCCGATCGAGGGCAATCGCCACTTTACAGGCCGGCTGACGAGCTTTGGCGGTTTAACGCTCGTCCTCGACCTCGGCGCCGTAAAACAAAAAGGCAGGGCGAAAAAGAATGCCGCAGCGCCCATCAGCGTGGACATTAAGCTCGAAAACGTGGAAAGAGCGAACCTGCTCGCAGAGATTTAGAGCCGCCAAGATCAAGATTTAGAGTTGCCAAGATTTAGAGTCGCAAGACGAGCTCCGAACCGCAACATCCGCCCGCACGGGCATCACTCAGCAGGAAAAGCTGCCGCAAAAGGAACTACATAGACGATGGCAAGTGCACTGTATCAATCGATTGAACTGTTGAGTCGCGAAAAGGGCATTGATCCGGAGATCGTGGTCGGCGCCGTGGAAGACGCAATTGCTCTGGCAACCCGTAAATTTTACAAGACCGCCGAGAACATGCGTGGCGAGTTGGACCGCGAGTCCGGCGAGATCCGCGCCTATATCTTTAAAACGGTCGTTGAGGGCGACGAGCAGGTCGAGGACGGTGAAAATCAGCTCACGTTGGATCAGGCGCGCGAGATGGCCCCGGAGGTTGAGGCCGGCGCGGAGCTGCGTTTCTACAAGGACACCACGCCGCTGGGCCGCATCGCCGCACAAATGGCCAAGCAGGTCATCTTTCAGAAGGTGCGTGAAGCCGAGCGTGACACGATCTTCAACGAATACGGCGACCGCATCGGCGAGGTGCTGAATGCGACCGTCAAGCGCCTGGAGCCGATGGATGTGATCTTCGACCTGGGCAAGGCCGAAGCGCGTATGCCCAAGCGGGAACAATCACGGCTGGAGTCGTTTTCCGTGGGCGAGCGCATCCGCGTTGTGCTGCTGCGGGTGGACCGGGCAGCGAAGGGTCCGCAGGTGATCGTCAGCCGCGCGGCGCCGGCGCTGGTGCAATCGCTCTTCCAAAGCGAGGTTCCGGAGATTTATGACGCGACGGTGCAGGTGCGCGCGATCGCTCGCGAAGCCGGCGAACGGACGAAAATTGCCGTGCAGAGCCGCGATAAGGATGTCGACCCGGTCGGGGCGTGCGTAGGCATGAAGGGCATGCGCGTGCAGTCCATCATCCGCGAACTGCGTGGCGAAAAGATCGATATCATCGAGTATTCGGACGAGATTACGACCTTCGCCGAGAAGGCCCTGCAGCCCGCCAAGGTGAGCCGCGTTTCGATCACCGATCTGACCGATAAGCAGCTTGAGGTCATCGTCGATGACACCCAGCTTTCGTTGGCGATCGGCAAAAAGGGCCAGAATGTACGGCTCGCTGCCAAGCTGCTCGGCTGGAAGATCGACATCAAGAGCGAGGAAGAAAAGCGGCAAGAGGTCGAGCAGCAGATGCAGGCCATGCAGGGCGCGCCGCAGACCCCGATTGAACAGGTCACGGAGCTGGGCGAGGCCGTGATGGAAAAACTGATCGCTGCCGGGATCACGACGGTCGAGCAGTTGGCCGACATGACCGAAGAAGAGCTCGGCGAGGTGCAGGGTATCGGCGAGCGTTCCGTCGAGCGGATTGCGATCTCCGTCCGTCATTACTTCGGGCATTACGAAGAAGGCGAGGTGCGGCCCACCGACACGCCGGCTCCAGAGCCGGTGCTGCCGGCCGGGGAAGAAGCCGTCGCCGCAGCCCCTGCATCAGATGAAGATGGGGACGAGGTGCATTCCATGACAAAGACGCCGGAGCAGATTTTGTTCGAACAGGCGCAAACAGCCGGAGGGATCGAGGAAGTGTCCGAGTACTCGACCGATGATATCGCCGCGGCGGAGGACCGAATTTCGAGTTCCGATGCCAATGATGCCGCCGATGCCCGCGAAGAAGGGATCGAGATGGACAACGACACGATGGATAAGCTGGTCGACAATGCGCAGGAGTACTCTGACGAGGGGATCGACACGGACGGGCACGACCGCGGGTAACCTGGCCGTTCCGCGACCTCACTTTCTTTACCAAGGGAATCCCTCAGCCCCTTTCGCTTGAGCGCCGTAGGCGCGCTCGCGGAAGGGGGCTGGCAAATTTACAGTTTCAGGGGATAATAGCCCTTGAACCAACTTCTATCCCGAGAACGAATGGGGCTGTTATGACCAGCTAGGCGCGAAGGGAAGTTTTTTGGAAAAGGACCGGATGATCAAAGTTCGTATTAACGATCTGGCACGAGAGTTAGAGGTCAAAAGCAAATCCATTCTGGATGCGTTGACCGCGGTGGGCGTCACCGAAAAAAAGACGCATTCAAGCTCCATCGAAGAAGATGAGGCGGAAAAGGTACGCGGCTATATCAACCGCGGCAGCCGTTCGTCTTCCGCCTCAAGGCCCGCACCGACGGAAGCACGACAGGGCTTCAACCTGTCTCATGTTTCCAAGCCGGGCGATGCATTGAAGGCGATTCTGGAGCGCAAACAGGCTGAGGCCGCAGCGCGCAGCATGCCACCGCCACGCACTCCCGTGACCGTGGCCCCGGCGTCTGCTCGTCCCCCTGCAAATGCACCAATAGCGGCTGGGGCCGGCGCGCCGGCCACGCCGATGGTACGTCCAGTCGCTGCCATACCGGGCGCAGTTGTCTCCAGGCCTCCGATGCAGGGCGGTGCCGTGTCACAACCCGCAGCCCCGGTAGCACGCCCGGCAGGCGTCATGCCGGCCAGTGCGCCCCCACCCACGGCTGCATCGCCTGCTGCCGCAGCACCGGTGGTCGCGTCCGCGCCATCGATCCAAACCCCTCCTGCAGCGGGGACTGGTGCACCCGCGACAGCGGCGGCGACGTCGTCTGTTCCCGCCGCTGCACCCGGAGCGCCGGCCGTGCCCCCGCGCCGTATCGTGATGCCCCAGCCGCGTCCTGCGCCGGCCGTCATCATTCGTCCGCCTGCGATCGTGAGTCGTCCCGTCCAGGGGCCGGTGGTTGCGCGCCCTCCCATAAATGCTGCACCGGGATCATCCATACCGGGATCCCCTACGGCGAGAACACCCACGGCGGGATCCTCTTCGGCAGCGAACCCACTGCGCAATCCGCAACCTGGGCGATTCAATCAGCCGATGCCTTCAACCGGCCGCCCGGTTCCGTCCCCTGTTGTTGCCACTCCGCCTCCCCCGGCCGTGGCCGCGCCCGCTGCCCCCATGGCAGCAGCGCCGGTGGTCGATGCCACGCCGGTACCGGCAGAGGTTGTGGCCCCCGAGGTCGCAGCAGCACCCCCTGCGCCGACGGCTCCCGCTGCTCCGGTGCGTCGCGTGGTGATGCCGCAAACTGGTCCCCGGCCTTCCTATACCGCCGCTCCCGGTGCAGCCAACGCCGCACGCCGGCCGATTTTTGAGCGTCCGCGGCCTTCGGCTCCGGGTGGCTCGGGCGGGCCTGGCGGACCAGGCAGCTTCAATAACTCCGGCGGTCCGGGTGGACCGGGCGGACCTGGGTTTGCACCCGGCTCACGTCCTCCGATGGCACCCGGCGCCCGCCGGCCGATGCACCCAACCCGCGTCTTTCCCGGCGGTCCGGGAGGTCCTGGTGGTCCTGGGGGACCGGGCTCACGCCCGCCGTTTGGCGCACGCCCCGGCTTCGGCGCCCGTCCTGGCATGGGGGGACGCCCCGGCATGGGCGGTCCCGGTGGTCTGCTGCCCCCGGCAGAAGGCGCGCCGACCGCAAACCGCCCCGTGCGCAATGCGCGTCGCCCCGGTGGCGGCGCTCCGCGCTACGAGAAGAACAAGGAAGTCGCGATCAAGGGCTACAACCCGCGCATGGGTGCAGCGCAGATTCCGATGGGCGAGGTGCCGATTACTAAAAACCTCACCCTCACCGAGGGCATCTCGGTCAAGGATCTGGCTGAAAAGCTCGACGTGCGCGGCAAGGATCTCATCGCCACGCTGTTGCTGCGCGGCGTTATGGTTACGGTCAACCAGTCTCTTGACTCCGATCTCGTCAAGGAGGTTGCGCGCTCCTTTGGAGCCGACGTCACGATGATTTCGGTCGAAGAGCAGTTGGAGAACGAGGCGATCGAGGGCCTGCTCGAGGACACGTCCAACATGATCGAGGTCGTTCGGTCGCCGGTGGTGACGGTCATGGGCCACGTCGATCACGGCAAGACCTCGCTGCTCGATGCCATTCGTTCGACGGACGTAGCCGGTGGAGAGGCCGGCGGTATCACGCAGCACATTGGTGCGTACAAGGTGCATGTCACCAAGCCCGACTCCCCCGCCTTTGGCCGCGAGATCGTCTTCCTTGACACCCCGGGTCACGAAGCGTTCACCCGCATGCGCGCTCGCGGTGCCAAAATCACCGATATCGTCGTCATCGTTGTTGCCGCCGATGACGGTGTGATGCCGCAAACCATTGAAGCCATCGACCATGCCCGCGCCGCGAAGGTGCCGATCATCGTCGCGGTAAACAAAATCGATAAACCCGAGGCCGATCCCAGCCGCGTTATGCAGCAGCTCGCCGGTCGTGGGGTCCAGGCGACCTCGATGGGTGGTGACACTGAATTCGTCGAGGTTTCGGCGAAGAAGCGGCTCAACCTCGACCAATTGGAAGAGATGATTTGCCTTGTTGCCGACGTCAACGAGCAAAAGGCTACCCCGGAGCGTCCGGCCGTGGGTACCGTTATCGAAGCCAAGCTGGATCGCGGTCGCGGTGCGGTGGCGTCCATCCTGGTGCAAAACGGCACCCTGAAGACGGGCGACAGCTACATCGTGGGTAATACCTTCGGCAAAATCCGCGCCATGTTCGACGATCGCGGGCGCGCCATCACCGAAGCCGGTCCGTCCACCCCAGTTGAGATCCTGGGCCTTGAAGGCATTCCCGACGCGGGCGACACCTTCCTGGTGATGGCGGATCGCGATAAGGCCAAGGGCATCGCACAGTACCGCAAGCTGAAGGAGCGCGAGGCACAGCTCTCCAAGAGTTCGCGGGTGTCCCTTGAAGGTCTTGCCGAGCAGATCAAGCAGGCGGGCGTCAAGGATCTCAACCTCATCCTCAAAGGCGATGTGCAAGGCTCGGTCGAAGTGCTGGCCGACTCCCTTACCCGCATGTCCACCGAAAAGGTGCGCATCCGGGTGCTGCACTCGGGCGTCGGTGCAATCACCGAATCGGACATCCTTTTGGCCTCGGCGTCGAATGCCGTGGTCATCGGGTTCAATGTTCGGCCGGAGCGCAAGTCGCAGGAGCTCGCCGATCGGGAAAACGTCGAGGTTCGTCTGCACTCGATCATTTACGAGTTGCAGGACGAGATGACCAAAGCCATGCTCGGCGTTCTGGATGCGGTCTACCGCGAGAACTACGAGGGACGGGCTGAGGTGCTGCAGGTGTTTAAGATCACCAAGGTCGGCCAGATTGCCGGCTGCAGCATTCGCGACGGGCAGATCAAGCGCGACATGCAGGTTCGCGTGCTGCGCGGGAGCGAAGAGGTGTGGAAGGGCAAGATCGCCTCGCTCAAGCGCAACAAGGACGACGTGGCGGATGTTCGTCAGGGCATGGAGTGCGGCATCGACCTCGCGGGCTTCAAGGATATCCGCGTGGGCGATCTGATCGAGGCCTTCACGACCGAGAAGCTGGCCGCCGACCTGGGCCGCAATTCCGCCGACAAAAAACGCGAACAGATGGCCGAACTCGCGGCCGCCAAGGAACGCGAGAAGGAACCGGTGGGTGTCGGGGCTTAAACCACCACCTTGAACGGAACCAAAAGGAGAAGGCCGGGATTGTTCCCGGCCTTTCTTTTGTGCGGACGATTCGGTACGGATGGTCATCCTGGTGAAGCACGACGCACACGATTCATACGAAACGGTAAAGCGCCAAGGCATTGCTCCGGCACGACTAGAATTGCTTGGGATGGTTGGGAAGAATCAAAGTGCGTTGCCGCGTACGCCGCAGGAAGAGGCTGGGGTCGTGCGCTTCAAGCACCTCACCGAGGTTGCCTTGCCCGCGCTGGCACGTGCGCAGCGCTGGCCCATCCGACTCGATCATTGCTTCAAGCGCATCTGCCTCGACGACGCTTTTAAGGATGTCTGGTACAACCACCTGCCCCGCCCGGCGGAGCGTCATCTTGCAGGAACACCACTCGCGCGCGCGGTCGGCTGCGCAGAGGCTGTGCTGCGGGGTGGTTTGCCGGTGCTCACGGAACGCAATCAGGCGAGCCTGCGGTACCGCGGCAAACTGCGGCCTTCATCGGATCAGCCCGACGACGTATGACAGCTCGACCGGAGATACATCTTCGGTGCGACCCTGCAATTCGCAGGCCATGAGCCCCGGAGTCCAGAGCCGTGGGGAGAGATGTGACAGAAAGATTAGAGTTTGTGCACATGGGCGTTCATTGGCGGCAAAGTGATTGCTTGCAAAGGGAATCCAGAGGAGGACGGCGAGCGTCTATCTGCAAGCTGGTCTCACTGTATTCCCCCGCACCAGCGCGGCCGCAAGCAGGAGACGCATGACTGAACCGCAGCAGAGCCCGTTGCACCCACGCCCGCAGATGCAACGCGCTGCCTGGCAGACGCTGAATGGCACCTGGGACTTTTGTGATGGACGCAACGGGGACCCGAAGGCGCCGGAAGAGGTCGTCTGGGACCGCCAGATCACCGTGCCTTTCAGCCCTGAGACCGAGGCGAGCGGCATCCACGACACTGGCTTCTATAGCGCGGTATGGTACCGGCGCACCTGGGAGCAGCCGCCCCTGCCGGCGGACCATCGATTGCTGGTGCACTTTGAGGCTGTCGATTGGCGCGCAACCGTTTGGGTGAACGGTGAAGAGGTCTGCTCGCACGAGGGTGGGTACACCCCATTCAGCGCAGACATCACCCACGCTCTGCATGAAGGCGCGCTGCAGGAGATCGTCGTGCGGGCTGAGGATGATCCGAAGGATCTGGCCAAACCGCGCGGCAAACAGGATTGGAAGCTCGAACCCCACTCGATCTGGTACCCACGCACCACAGGCATCTGGCAAACCGTTTGGCTGGAGCCGGTGAGTGCCACGAGGCTGCAAAGGCTGCATTGGACCAGCAGTCTGAAACATTGGGATATCGGCATCGAGGCCATGGTAATTTGCCATACAGCGGGCCTGGCCGAGCCGCTGCAGCTTGCCGTACATCTTTCCTCGGGCAATCAGGTGCTGGCAACGGACACCTACGCCGTCATTGCCGGCGAGGTGCATCGGCGGATCGCCCTTTCCGACCCGGGTATCGATGATTTCCGTAACAATCTGCTCTGGTCCCCGCAATCACCCACCATTATCGATGCCCGTCTTACGCTATGCACGGCCGATGGCGTGCTGCTGGATGAGGTACAGAGCTACACCGCCCTGCGCTCGCTGACGACACAGGGCGACCGCGTCATCCTGAACGGCCGTCCGCTGAACCTCCGTCTGGTGCTCGATCAGGGCTATTGGCCGGGAACAGGACTGACGCCACCGGACGAGGCCGCTTTGCGCAAAGACATCGAGCTCGTGAAGGCAATGGGATTCAATGGTGTGCGGAAACATCAGAAGATTGAAAGCCGCCAGTTTCTCTACTGGGCCGACTACCTGGGTCTGCTGGTCTGGGAGGAGATGCCCAGCGCCTATCGGTACACCACCAAGGCCATCCACCGGCTCACGCGGGAGTGGCTGGAGGTGGTGGAGCGCGACCGGAGTCACCCCTGCATCATCGCCTGGGTGCCGTTCAATGAAAGCTGGGGTGTGCCGGATCTTCCGGACAGCCCGGCGCAGCGGCACTATGTGCAATCGCTCTATCACCTGACCAAAGCGCTTGACCCAAGCCGCCCCGTGATCGGCAACGATGGCTGGGAGAGCGTAGCGACGGACATCATCGGCATCCACGACTACGACGACCGGCCGGCTCGCATGGGCGCTCGGTACGGATTGAATGACATCGAAACCAAGCTGTTTCAGCGGGAGCGTCCGGGTGGACGCATTCTCACCCTTGCCGGCGAGGATGTGGCCGCACATCAGCCCCTGATGTTGACCGAGTTCGGCGGCATCGCCTTCGGCGGTGACGAAATGTCCGATTGGGGCTACTCCCGTTCCCGCAATGCGGATGAGTTTTATGAGCGCTACCGTGAGCTTCTGGAGACCGTGCGCCTGCTACCCGCCCTCGCCGGTTTCTGTTACACCCAGTTCACCGATACCTACCAGGAGGTCAACGGGCTCGTCTACGCCGACCGCACCCCCAAAGCGCCGCTCACAGCCATCGCCGCGGCAACTTCGGGAACCCTGCCCGATTATGATCCACAGACGGATGTGCTGTGGCGCGAACAAAATATGCACCGTCAGCCGCCGTCGTTCCGGACCGGGATCAAGCCCTGATGGAAAGCATGCCCGGAGCGAGCTGTCTCCATGCTGTGCAGCTTGTTCGCTTTTCCTTCTGTCGTCTCCGAATCTGCCCTCCAGTTACAAGCTGCAGGTCTTCTCACGTGCGTTCCACAGACCGAGCGAGCAAGCTCGCCGGGGACCCGGAGTCGTGCTGCGGTTGGGTGACACTTCCCAGTGAAGGTTCCCTTGTTTAATCGTCGTCATCTTTCCGGCCGGCGGTGTGCTTCGCGGGGTGCCGCAGCTGTGCCGGCAGGGGTTTGTCGCCCATGCTGTCCCTCCACAGGACCGCGTTCAACTCGGCGGTGGGCGCCTGGTCCGCGTGGGTGAAGTCCATGCGTGCGGACGCACGGGCGCCTGGGCTGGCTGCGGTGTTCGCCTGGTAGATGAGCCCGTTGTCGCGGTTTGCCGTATCGGCCACAAAGGGCGGTTGATCGCCAGCGCCGCTGAAGGAATGCGCCATCAGCGGCGCGAAGGCGTCATTGTTGTTCATCGGCGGTATCCCGAGCAGTGATTCCATCGTGCGGATGGTGCTGACCGTTGTATAAAATCGGTGATCGACGAAGGGTGTGCCGGCACTTGGTCGCGGTGCATATTTGCTGATCGCCAGGCAGATGCTGCGGTGCGCGTCCACGTGGTCTGCACCGTCCTGGGCATCGTCTTCCAGGATGAAGAATGCCGTGTCGTCCCAGTACTCGCTATGCGAGATCGCCTCCACGGCACGGCCCACGGCTAGATCGTTGTCAGCGACCGAAGCCGCCGGCCGGGGCATACCGGGCCGAGTTCCGGCGGTGTGGTCGTTCGGCAGCCGCAGCTGAATGAAGTTCGGCATGGTGTCCTGACCGTGCGCACGGGCCTCGGTCCAGCTTCTAAATTTTGTGAGGAACTCTTCCACGCGCAACTGGTCCGGGAAGGCGATCTCAAAATCCGGGAATTGGGGATCAAAATGCCCCTGCAACTCTGGCTTGGTCGCGGTGTTGGACGCGATCAGCGGGATGGCCCAGGGATATGGGCTGATGCCGCCACCGTAGTTCGCCGGGATCGTTTCGCCCTTGCGAATGCTGGTACGCGGGCAGCCCGTGGCGGTGCCTTCCGGCGTGCCCTCCAAGGGCGTAGCCTGCCGCGCGGGCGAGGTACTTTCCGTACAGAACTTCGTCGAGACGTACTCGCCAAAATGGTAGAGCGTCTTGCCGTGCTGCGTCAGATCGCTCCAAAGATAGCCGCTGGCCGGTTCATTGACGTCCGGTATGCCCTGCAGAAGAGGGAGGTTGTTGGAAACGACGCCTTCATAGTCGTAGCTCCGCTCGCGCCCACGATAGCTCTGCTGCCAGGTCTTTTCGGTGTAATCCGAGGTGATGGCTGCGTTCGACCACACATGGCCGTCGCCGGACACCTCGGCTGAATCGTAGAAGTTGTCGAGAATGCCGAACTGCTCAGCGAGTTTGTGCTCGTTCGGCGTCGTTCCGCGACCGTACATGGTCAGCGAAGGATCGCCGTTGGCCGCGGGCTCATCGCCCAGGATCTGGTCGTAGGTACGATTTTCTTTGATGATGTAGATGATGTGCTTGATCGGGTTCGTTCCGTTGTGGAAGGCGATCGCCTCGGCGGCGGCCTTAAGACGGTTGTCGGCGACCACGGTTGCCGTGTACGCCGGTAATTGAGCATCAAGCCCCGCGAACGGCACCCGGGCGAACGAACCCGAAAGCAGCGTCCCGATATACGTCCGGTCGCGCCGCGGGCCAGCCATACCCGGAGCCTGGGGCCTGTTGTTGGGCCCGGTACCCTGCCCTTTGGCTGTGGCGATCAATAGCTCCGTACCCGTAGCGCCGAGCGCGGTGGGGTACCATCCCGTCGGAAAAAATCCAACCGGGCGGGCCGCCTGCGTCGCGAGACCTTTGCGCTTGCGTCCGTGCCGGTCCCCTTGCAAACTTCTGTCTAGATCGAAGATGGCCACCGCATCGGCACTGGCATTCGCGACAAAAAGCCGGTTCCCGTTCGGGGACACGGCAAGCGCATCCGGTACCGCCCCGAAGTAGGTCTGCCCGGGTAGTTTTGTGTCGAAAAAGCCAGTCACCCGCATCGAGCGAGGCGCCGATACGTCCAGCGAGGCTGCCATATCGCGATTAGCCAATGCTACATAGAGCGTCTTTTCATCTGGGCTGAGCGCGAGTGCTGCCGGATGCGAACCCGCAGCTGTGGGTGTCTGCGGAGGGAGCAGCGGCGTCCGGCCCAGCACGCCGCCATGCACGAGATCCAACTCAGCGACTGCCGACCCGTTCCAAAGTGCAACAAACCCGCGGCGACCGTCCTTGGTCGCAGTCACGGTCATGGGGTAGGCCGCAGGAACAACATTCAGAGTGGACAGGTCAAAGCGCTGCACGATGACCCCACTCGCAGCGTCCATCAAGAGCGCGTCATCGGAAAGATTGTCGGCGATCAGCAGCCTGTCTGAGGTTTGACCTGGAGCCTGCCCAGGCCCTGGCACCACACAGAGGCCGGCTGGGTACGGGAGTGCCTTTCCCGCCGCCAATGCCTGGTGGTACACGCTCTGCTGCTTGCCGGCGGCGAGGTTCTGCAATGGAACAGGCAATAGCTTTTGGGAGGTGATCCGGCCGTCGGCGACATCGTAAACGGCAATGGCGTTGCCGGTTTCATCCGCCTTTCCCCCCTCGGGCGCCGTTAGCGAGGCGAGCGAAGCATACAAATGCTTTCCATCACGGCTCCATGCGAGCCCCTGGAAGAAGGTCTGGTGCGCAGCCCGCACCATTGTCCGGGTGTCGGGAAAGTCGAGCTGCTCCCCCGTTTGCAGATCCACCACCAAAATCGATTGATCGTAATTCGAGGCTGCCGTCCCATAGCCCGCGTTCAGGGTGGCGGCATAACGGCCATTGGGCGAGATCACCAGCGACATCGGCAAGCTGTTGGTCTTCGAAGGGGCGCCGGGCAGCACGGGCTCGAGCTGCTTGCTGCTCGGCAGATTGATGGTGCCGGCACCGGTATTGTCCCCGACAGGAAGGCCACCCGGTGCTTGCGCACGCATGGGCGCAGCTGAAGACGCAACTAGGGACGCAGCTAAAGACGCACGCATCAGCAAGGCGACAAGGGCGAGCACCACGTTACGAAAACCGGATCTCCAGTAAGGCATTCCCTCACCATATCGGCAGAGCGGAGCCAAACTTTAGGAAAAAACGCGTCCGCAGGTGAACATTGCGTGAAAGCGAGGTCTCAGATCAGCACGCCCCTACCAGCTTCCCTGTTTGCCGCCGTACCACCAGACGAGACCCAGTGTCGCGGTCGTCTGGTGATCGGAGGGAGCGCCGAGGTTGTGGGTTGTGAAATAGGGCATATTGCTCCAATCGCGCCGGAATCCGAGGAAGGCATCAAGGCCATCGGCGATCGTGTGTTTGTACGTTCCCGTAACTTCTTTCAGGGCCTGGGTGGTGCCGCTGAACAGGCCGCCGCGATCCGACAGGTACTCGGCGCGGGCTGCCAGCTCACTGCGCGGGTTCAGCTGGTATTGTGCGTACCCGACGCCCCCGATGACATGCGACGGAGCGGAAGACTCGCCCGGCGCTGCCTTCGCCCACTCGCGCTGGATCACGTAATCGCCTTCGGCGGTGAACGTCAGCTTGGGACGGGCCTGCCAGGTGACGTAATTATCGAAGATGTGGAGCTTGCCGTTGGGCGCCGGATTGATGGGCGCCACGCAGAGGCCCGGCTGCACAGGACCTGTGCAGTTGGTTGCCGGCACCGTGTCCGGGTGCTCCTGCCCCAGATAGTAGTTGCTGGTCCAACTGACAGTTTTGTTCGGGGTCAGCACAAAGCCGAAGAGTTCATCGCGGTAGCCGTTGGTGGGCTCCGATTGATTGGTGCCGTTCACGACCCAGTAGTTGATGGCGAGCTTGTCGTTGACATGGTAGGAGGCGCGCACGCCCTGGTGATAGAACGGCAGGTAATAGAAGTAGAAGGATCGCGTGTAGTTGGCCTGATCTTTGGTGTAATTGCCCTCGTACCCAAGCGAGCTCGCCCATTTGCCGAAGTCCACCTGCAACCCCTTGCCCACCGGGACCACATAGGTGCCATAGGCCTGGAAGATGTTGCGGTAGATGTCGGGCCGGGGCTCATTGGCGCCGTTACCCTGCAACGTCTCCGTCGCCTGGCCGAACTGCAGGTCAACGCGGAAGCCGAAGCGGCGGCCCTTCTCCAGATCCGGCAGCAGGTCGAAGATCACGTCAGCCTGGTTGATGCTGAAGGTGTTGCTGAGCACGTCATAGGCGCGCAGATCGTTCACACGGCCGGGCGGCTGGTTGAAGTTGTATTCGTAGTAGCCGTCGAAGGTGTAATTCAGCGTGGCGCCCCCAGGCAGCGTCGATGGCAGGGCCGACAGAACCGAAGAACCCGAGCCTGCCGGGGATCCAGGGACGACTGCCTGGGCAGAGGGGGCGGCGACCTGGGAAGAGTTGGCTGCTGGCGATGAGGCCGGGGGAGTGGCAGGAGCCGCGGAGCTGGAAGAGCTTGCAATCGACGTTGCAGGGGGAGCGGCGGCAGGCGCTACCGGCAATGGCGTTGCCGCTGCACCCGCGGCGGATGCGGACGCGGCCGGCTCGCCATGCTCCGGCGCCGCGCCCCGTTCGAGAGCATCGAGCCGCGCCGAGAGCCGGGCCAGCTCCACCCGCAGATCGTGGATTTCTTCCTGCCGGCCCGGCGCGGAGGCCGATGGAACGGATGCATCCTGGGCAAAGACCTGGGAGGAGCAGAGCAACAGCACAGCGGCAAGGATAAAGCGCATCGAGGGGCCTCGGAGAGTTCCCTTCTACTCTGCCTGAGAGCGCCGCGAATGTGTAACGCCGATCCGGATGCAATGGCTTTTTGGTCCGAAATCTGTGAATCAACCAGACGCAAACCGCATAAGATGGCCGATATGCATCTCGATCGCCTGCAAGCGGCCCTGCGCGAGGCCAAGTTCGACAGCTGGCTTTTTTATGACCACCATCATCGCGACCCGATCGCCTATCGCATCCTTGGGCTCGATCCGCAAAGTTTTGTGTCGCGGCGGTGGTTCTATCTTGTGCCGGCGTATGGCGAGCCGCGCAAACTGGTGCATCGCATTGAAGCGGGCAAGCTCGACGCGGTGCCCGGCGCAAAGCGGGAGTATTCGTCGTGGCAGGAGCTTGAAGCGGGGCTGGCCGCCATGCTGGGCGGCGCCAACACTGTCGCGATGCAGTATTCGCCGCGTAACGCCATCATGTATGTGTCGATGGTGGACGCCGGCACGGTGGAACTGGTGCGGGCGCTGGGCAAGCAGGTGGTGAGCTCCGCGGACCTCGTCAGCCAGTTTGAGGCCGTGCTGAGCGAAGCGCAGATCGAGACGCATTTTGAAGCCCAACGCCGGCTGGATGCGGTGCTCGATGCCGCCTGGCGGCGCATCGGCGAGGCCACACGCGACGGCGGAACGACCGACGAGTTCGCCATGGTGCAGTTCCTGCTGAAGGGCATGGAGACTGACGGCCTTTGGACCGATCACGGCCCCAACGTGAGCGCCGGGCCGAATTCGGCCGACTCCCACTACGAGCCGACGCCGGACAGCTCGCGCCTCATCCGCAAAGGCGATTTCATCCTCATCGACTGCTGGGCGAAGCTCGCCGGCCGGGAAGACGCTGTGTGGTACGACATCACCTGGACCGGCGTGGTCGGGCGGGAGCCCAGCGAGCGCGAGCAGGTGGTCTTCGCCACCGTGCGCGACGCGCGTGATGCGGCCATCCAACGCGTGGAGGAGGCTTACCGCGACGGTCGCCCGATCGCCGGCTGGGAGGCTGACGATGCTGCCCGTACGGTCATCCGCGAGGCCGGCTTTGGCCCGCAGTTTACCCACCGCACCGGCCACAACATCGCCACCGAGCTGCACGGCAATGGCGCGCACCTCGACAACCTCGAAACCCATGACGAGCGCCTGTTGCTGCCAAACACATGCTTTTCCGTAGAGCCCGGCCTGTACTTTCCCGGTGAGTTCGGTATCCGCAGCGAGGTCAACATGATCACCCGGCCCGGGAAGGCCGTCGTCAGCGGACCGCGGCAGATGGAATTGCTGCGTGTCGGCTGAGGTGTGTCGCTGTTAGCAGCCACCCCAGGCTGTAGAATGTCCCTGATGCCAGCCGCCACGACCACCCAAACCGAACGCGAGATCGCGCGCCCCATTCCGGGCGAACGCTCGACCCTGCCTGCCTTTGCGCTCGTTTTGGGCTGGCTGGTCCCAGGTGCGGGTCATTTGCTGCTGGGCAAATGGCGGCGCGCCTTGCTGCTTTTTGCGGCCATCGTCGGCATGTACGCGGTCGGGCTCGGGCTGGGGGGCAAGATTTACGTGCCCAACACGGGCGAGGTGCTCGACATGCTGGGCTTTGCCGGCCAGCTCGGCATGGGCGTTCTCTATCTGCTGGCGCGTTTTCTGGGCTGGGGCGGTGCCGCGGCGGCAACAACGCTGAACGACTACGGCACCAAGTACCTCGTCGCCTGCGGCCTGTTGAACCTGATCGCCGCTGCCGATGCCCACGCGCTCGCGAGCGGTAGAAAGGCCTCCTAAGTGCAAGGTTCAATGCAGCTTTCGCAATTCAGTGCAGCCCTTCTATTCGCCCTTTGCACCTCTGTCGTCTTCGGCATCACCCAACGTGCTGAGCCGAAGATGATGCTGCGCTTCGGTGCGTTCTGCTTCGTGCTGTTCACGGGCGGCGTGATTGCGGCAAGCTGGCTGTTTTACTTGGTCAAGCATTAACCGTAAGCTGCCCAGGAACAGCTACGTGCCGTCATCCTGAGGGGAGCGAACGATCCCGGTATTCCTTTGGGATGCCTCTACAGTCCGAGCAGATACGGAGGTCCTTCGCGACGCTCAGGATGATGGGGACAGCGGTGAGCGTCCGATGTACAAGTCTGGACTGTATAAGTCACTGCGGGGAGGTCGGTGGTGTACTGGGCGTCGTCGGCCCGGTGCTTGTCCCAAACCCCGTCCCGGCACCCGAGCCGAACCCTGATCCCAGACCCGATCCGCCTATCCCGTTCGTGCCTGCCGGGGTGTTCGGCTGGCCATTCAGCCCCGACCCAAAGCCTGACGCCGGCTGCGATCCCAGCGCGCCGCCGCCCACACCGGCGTTCGTGTGGCCCTTCTGGTACAGCAACTCGATGCGCGGGTCGTACCAAAACTCCCAGCTCTCATAAGTAGCCTGCTGGTTCGGCGTGGCGATCGAGCTCCCCGTCTTCGCCGTGCCGACGCCAATGATGGCCCCACCACTGCCGCCTATGCCTCCGGAACTGCCCGTACTGCCACTGGCCCCGGTGCTGCCGCTCGCACCTATGCTGCCAAAGCCACCAGCTACCAGCCCGGAGTTCGTTCCACCAACACCCGCAGCGCCACTCGTTCCGTTGGCCACACTGGCCCCGCCAAAGCCGCTGGCCAGCGGCGAGGTGGCGCCGATGGTCGACGTGCCGCCGATTGGCGTCCCGGCACCAGAGCCCATACCCGCTGCGGAACCCAATCCGCTGGACGCAATGCCCCCAAGCTCCTGCCCGAAAAAGCCCTTCACGGTCGTTTTCTGTTCGCCCAGGTGGATGATGCGCCAGTCGGCTTTGCCCGTCAGCGGATCGACATATTCGTGGCGCAGAAATCGCACGTTACTCGTCTGTTTCAATGCATCGAGCGACGGCGGGTAGGCATGCGTTTTGCGGTAGTACAGCCGGATGGCGCGCACGTACTCCTGCGCCCGGCGCTCGCTTTCCAGCTCTTTATCGTGGCGGATCGACTTGGCAATCACAGGCGCCGCGACCGACAGGGCAATTAGCACGAGTGCGACCATCACCACAACGGCCACCAGCATGTAGCCGTCGTCCGCGGTCGTACAGTCGGGCGCATGCACCGGGGAATCGTTGTGAGATTTCATTGCGTGTCCTGCTTTTATTGCTGCTGCATGGGTAATATCTGCGTGCTGTTGCTCACCAGGTCGGTTACCTGCACGCCCGAGGACAGGATCTGATCTACTTTGTAGCGCTTTGCCACGATATCTCCAGCCCCCGCTACATATACGTCCTCGCCTGAAAGCAAGAAGGCCTGCTTGACCCCACGCGTACGCTGCGCCGTGCCGAAAAACCTGAGCGGAATCGGTGGGGGTGGCGGCGGCCCGGGCGGCGGCTGTGGAAAGGGCCGCGACACTGGCCCCGGGCGCGGCGGAGGCATGTGCGTGGGTAACACAATCGCGGTCGGCACATAATTTGCCGAAAAGATGTTGCGGCCGGAACCTGCGTATACCAGACTCTCGGTGCGCAACATGGCCGCCTGGTCCAGCGTCGGGTCGAGACTCGCCGAGGTGCTGGCCAGCTTCCCTGCCGCCACGCCCGGTACGGCGGCGCCGGCGGCAGCCCCGGTGCGGCCCGTGCTTGTCGAATTTGTCGAATTTGTCGAATTTGTCGAGCCTGTCGAGTTTGGCGAATTGGCTCCGCGCGCAGCCGTTGTGCCGTTGCGCAGCACCGGTGCCGGGGCAGAGGTGGTCGGTGCAATCGTCGGCGGCGGTGTGCTTGGACCGCCAAAGACGGCGTAGAGGTTATACAAAATCCCGCACGAACCCACCGCCAGCAGCACCCCGAGCAGGATGGTCTTCTTTCGGTTTTCCGCGCCGCCCTTCACTGCACGCCTCCCGTCCCGGTTGCCGTCCCATCTGCATCTGCTGGAGGCGTAGGGGCCGGTAGCTCCGCCGTCGTCTCCGCGTCACCGGGCGACCGCAGGTACGTAACCAAGCGCAGCCGCAGGTTTACCTGCCCGGTCTGCTGCCCGGTGAGCGTGATCCCAAGAATGCAGAAAAACAGCCGATCGCGCTCCAGCGCGTTCATCAGGCCCACAACCGAGCGGTAGTCGCCCGAGATGCTCGCATCCATGCGCACCTCGGTGAGCGCGTACGGCTCGGCGAGCACCGGCGCATAGACGTACTGTACCCGGCCCAGCCGCACGCCCTCGCGGGCGGTCACCGTACCCAGCTCGGTTGCTACCTGCGAAACGGCATACGGCAGGCGGTTCAGAGAAAACGCATCGGCCGCCTCGGTCGAAGCCGCCAGCTTGGCCCCGATGCCCTCGAGCGGCCGGCCGCTGATCTGCGCCGCTGTCAGCATCGTGCGCTGTTGTGCCAGTGCCTCAGGCCCGCTCGACGTGAGCGCCTGCCACACCAGCAGCAGGTGCGCCAGCAGGTACAGGCTGAGCACGCTCAGGGCCGCCACCCCGGCAAAGTGCAGGTTCACCGCGGTGAGCAGCTGGCGCGCCCGCGCCGTCAGGCGGGGCACGCGGCGCAGCACAGAGGTGCTGTTCGGCGGCGGCACCAGCGCAATGGTACTCATCGCGCACCCCCACCCGGCTGAACGGGATTGCCGAGGCCGGACCCATACGGTGCCAAGATCACGCCATGGCGCGGGTATCCGCGACCCACGTTCGTCCCCGCATTTAGCCCTGTAGCCGCCGGTCGTTGTGCCGCTATCCTCATCGGGGCTTTCGGTATGGCTGTAGTCGGACTATCGACACTCGGGGCACGCCCATGCGACGCAGCGTAGGGCTGCCCCGCCGGCAGCGGGTTATATTCGGCCAGGATCTCGAACTCCACCCCTGCCGGCGATCCCAGCGGTGTTCCAGGCGGCGTTCCAAAAGTTCCAGGGGCCGCTCCAGTCCCGCCGGCCTGCGCTCCGAAGCCGCTGCCGTTGGGGGCCGATGCCGCCCCCGAGCGCTGTCCGTTGGCGCCCGCACCCTCTTTGTTCTGGGCCGACTCACTCCCCAGACGCGGCTCCAGAAAGCGGCGTGACCGTTCCAGGTTGCGCACCAGCTGCACCGCGCGGGCGCGCTCCCCGGCCACTCGCAGCCGGATGGTGACTTGCCCGTCTGCAGTCACCGCCGGCTCCAGCGAGGTCACCTGCACCCCGGCGGGGAGCACGTCTTCCAAATCCATCATCACCGCCGTCCAGGAAAAACTCTTGCGCAAAAACAGTGCATTCAGAAAGTGAGCGCGGTCGAGCACCGCGGCATTGCCCGGCTGGCGCATCCGTTGTTCGGTGTGCAGCTTCGCCTGTTGCGCCGCGATGGTCTGGTCGCGCAGACGATCGAGCTCCGCTTGCTGTTTGGCCGCCTTCGCACTGAAAGCATGCGCGACAAACATCAGCGCGAGCGCAACGGCCGCCAGCCCGGCCATGATCCACCGTAGCCGCAGGAAGAACGCCCGCAGTTCTACAAACGGCCGTGTGGCAAGATTTACAGAAACACGCATCGTCAGCTCTTCAGCGCCCCCGTAACAGCCGCCAGCCAGCCCCGCGGCACTGCCGCCGAGACCGCCCCGGCAGAGACAGCGGCTGCATCAATCATTTCGCGAACCCGCAGACCGTCCTCCAGCGCGATGCCCTGCTCTTGCAGCACCCGGGTCAGGCGGTCGGCCCCAAGAGGCCCGGCACTCAGCACCACCTGGGGCGCGGCGCCGAGCGAATCCTCGAAATACGCCACCGCGACCGAGACCGCCTGTGCAATCTCCTCCGCCTGGACATCGGGCGCCAGGGTGTGCACGGGCGGGGCCTGACCATCCTCAGCCGCAAAGGCCGCCAGCTGTTGCAAACCCTCATGCGCGCCCGACTCCGTATAGGATCCCAACGACATCGGTGCGATCAGGATTGAGTTGTGCAGCTCCGCAGTCAGCTCTGCCGAAGCCATCGAAGAAGCATAGGGCGACCGGCTCACCGGTGCCGGCTCTCCGCCCCGTGTCCGGCCTGCTCCGGTAGCAGCAAACTGCACACCCTCACGCCGCAGCGCGAATGGCGTCGGCACCGGAAGTCCCGTGATGCCGTCCTCCTCTTCAACTGCCGTCTCTGTTGCGGTCCGATCCGCGTACGGGTCGCGGCCATGCTCGGGCAACGCCTCCTGGGCGGCCCACTCGCCCATACTTTCTTCGACGTCCACCAATGGCAGTAGCGCGCCCTGGCCTTCTCGGGCGCTGTGCTCAAACAAAGCTGAGGGCAACTCCGCAGGCGTCGCGGCCACCCGCTCCATCAACTCTACGGTCCGGTGCAGCAGTACGATCCCCCCGCGCACAATGGCCGTTGTAACGCCGCTCGTCGAGGCGTTCACCATCAACGCCGCACCCTCGCCTTCATTGAGCGCGGCTAACGCCGCCAGCGTACTCGGCAGCACCGCCCCGGGCTCGAAACCAGTTTCGCGGGCAAGCGACTCATACTCGGTCAACACGTCGCGCGGCATGGCCACGGCCAGCACCCGGACTGCGGCTTTGCTCGTGCTCATCACCTGAAAGCTGATCATGGCGTCGTCCGCCTCAAAGGGCAGCAGCTTCTTCAGGCGAAACCGCACAATGGGCAGCGCTTCGGAAAGCTTGTTCGGCAGTGCGTCAAAATCAAGCAACAGCACCCGCACCGCGGCATCCGGAATTACCAGCGTGAGGTCGGCATTGCGCGCATTCGGACGAGCGCCCACGCCCTCCAGCACTCGGCGCAGCGCAGCGATCACCGCCACGCGATCCGCCACGTTGCCCGGCTTCAACCCGGGCGCGACGGCGCCCTCCCGAAGATCGGCGCGAGCCACCGCCGCCAAGGGCGCACCCGGCTCTGCCGATCGCGCCGCCACAACGCCGCTTGCGCTGATCTCACAGGCCAGGCGTGGGCGGTTTCCAGAGGCTTTCGGCAATACGTTCATGAGGGCTTCTTTAGCTTACCTGCGGAGGACGGCCTATGCCGCCTTCGATGATTGGACGATTGTGCGGGCCCCTCGTCACTCACACCTTTGCGTCAGTGAAGGTCTAAGTTGCGGAACTACTTCGCTATGTAAGCCGTACTCTTCGGCTTAGGCTTCGTCGCCCATGGAGGCATGAGTGCATCCGGTTGCCCTGCTTTGCCTGACGCTGATGACGGGAAACGAAGTCTGCATAGCGGCTTTCGTTGAACCTGTATTACGCAGTCTTCCCACCGATCCTCAGGCAGCGGCTGCACCCCCCCGCGTCGCCGCCCTGCTGGGCCGCGCGTATGGTCTGGGTCTCGCAACAGGGCAGGCCGGGCGAGCCTAACGCCCAGTCTCGATAAAGGTGACCTTGTTGATCTCTCGCAGCGTCGTAATGCCCGCGCGCACACGCTCGAGCGCCGAGTCGCGCAGAAAATTCATGCCCTTTTCGCGCGCTTTCTTGCGGATCTCCGACCCGGGACGTTTTTCGAGCAGCATTTCGCGCACCTCGTCGTCGAGCTCCAGTAACTCATGGATGGCCGAACGCCCGCGGAACCCCGTGCCGCCGCACTCCATGCATCCCTTGCCCTCGCGAAAGCGGAAACCCTGCCAGGCATCCGGCTCCAGACCGTTCTCGACCAGCTCCGCATCGCTGTAAGTGACTTCGTACGCGCAAAAATCGCAGATCTGCCGCACCAGCCGTTGCGCCAAGATGCAGTTCAGCGCGGAAACGAAGTTATACGGTTCCACGCCCATGTTCAAAAAACGTCCCAGCACGTCGACGACATTGTTCGCGTGCACGGTTGTGAAGACCAGATGGCCCGTCAGCGCGGAGTTGATGGCAATCTGCGCGGTCTCCGCATCGCGGATCTCACCGACCAGGATCTTGTCCGGATCGTGCCGCAGGATTGATCGCAGACCGCGTGCAAAGGTCAGGCCTTTCTTTTCGTTGACCGGAATCTGCGTGATGCCGCGAATCTGGTACTCGACCGGATCCTCGATCGTGATGATCTTGTCTTCTTCGCTTTTGATCTCGTTCAGTGCGGCATACAGCGTGGTCGTTTTGCCCGAACCCGTCGGTCCGGTCACCAGCACCATGCCGTAGGGCTCCTTGATGTAGCGCCGAAACCGGCGCAGGTCCTCATCCGCAAAGCCGACCACATCGAGCGAAAGCTTCTGGAACTTCTCCGACATCGACTCCTTGTCGAGCACGCGCAGCACGGCATTTTCGCCGTGCACCGTCGGCATGATGCTCACACGGAAGTCGATCAGCCGGCCCTTGTACCGCACGCGGAAGCGGCCATCCTGCGGCACGCGCCGCTCGGCGATGTCGAGTTCGCTCATCACCTTGATGCGGCTCAGAATGGTTTGGTGGTGCTCGCGCGCAATTGGCGCCATCGCCTGCTGCAACACACCGTCGATGCGGTACTTCACCAGCAGCGAATCGTCGTAGGTTTCAAGGTGAATATCCGACGCCCGGCGTTCCAGCGCCGTATACACCGTCGTGTCGACCAGACGGATGATCGGCGAAATATCGTCATCGCCGGTCAGCTTTTCGATCGAAATATTTTCATCGGTGTTCTCGTCGCCGAGCACATCGAAGGCCAGCCCCTCGGTCGCCTCATCGAGCACGCGCTGCGACTGTTCTGACTTTTTAAGCAGCTCGGTAATCTGTGTCAACGTCGCCACGCGCGTGACGAGCCGCGTTCCCAGCAGCCCCGCGATCTCATCGAGCATCATCAGCTTCGAGGGATCAGCCACCGCAATCGCCAAACGGTTGCCGGCCTGCTCGAGCGGCACGAAATTGTACCGGAACATCATGTCCACCGGCACGGTTTTGAACAACTCATGCTGGATCTTGAAGTTCTTCAGGTCGACGAACTCAGCATGGTACCGGCGCGCCAGCATCTGCGCACGCTCGGTCTCGGACATCTGATCGTTGTTGTACAGATTGGCGACGGGCGGGGCGATGGCGGCCATGCGTGTTGGACTCCTGAAAAGGGCGTCGGTTTACCAGATGCAGGGTACTTCACCGGACCGACGGATTGCCCTGTCTGCTGTGACGAGTTCGATCGCGTGAGCTAGAGCCGTGGCACCGATAAGCCGGTCTGCCGGATCTTTGGGGTAGTTGCGAGTAAAAAGCATGGACCGTTCAGCAATGGCAGCCGTGATTGGAAGGACGACAAAGCGCTGCTCAATCATCGTTAACACCTCTCGCATGGAAGCTTTTAACGTCACCTGCCCGCTTGAAAGTAGGTACGCAATCTCCCATAACGTCTTGTCCGCAATCGCAATGCCACTCTCTTTACGGGCGAAGGAGATCGCTGTTTTCGCAGCGGACGAAAGCTTCTCCGGTGACTCAGCGAGCCAGAGCACAGTGTGGGTGTCAAGCAGGATCATTGAGTTGCGCGGCTGAGCGCCTGTAAAACTCTTCATACTCTTCATCGGTGTGGATGGGTGACATGATGTCGCCAACTATCTCGATCTTGCCTTTGAGGAAGCCGAAGATCGGGTCCTTATCTTCCAGCGGCATAGGGATTACCTGCGCCACAGGCCTTCCATTCTTTGTAAGAACAACCGGCTCCCGCTTCGCGGCGACCTCGTCAAGAAGTCCCAGGAATTGTGCCTTCGCCTTTGCTGCACCCATTGACCTCATCGTTCACCTCGCGTGACCACTCTAACATGGTCACATTGAAGATCAAGCCCCACCGACTCCATTCAAGCTGAAGATCGGCAGGTACAGCGCGATCAGGATGATGACCACCACCACACCCATCACAATCAACATCGCCGGTTCGATCAGGCTCATGATCGCTCCAAGTGAGGTTTGGACGTCTTCCTCAAAGAACTCCGCCACGGAGTTCAGCATCTGCGGCAAGGCCCCGGTCGACTCGCCCACCTCCACCATCTCGATCGACAGTTCGGGAAAGACTTTGGTCGATTCAAGCGACTGCGAAAGCCGCTTTCCTTCCCGCACCCCCTCCACTGAGGTGCCCACGGCGCGGGCAATCTGGCGCGAATCGATCGACCGCGCAGCCGTTTCCAGGCTCGGCACCAACGGCAAACCGCCCGTCAGCAGCGTCGAAAGCGTGCGCGAAAAGAGCCCCACCTGGTACTTCAGCCAGACCGGGCCGATGCCCGGCGTCGCGAGGCGAACACGATCGATAAAGACGGCCCCGGCTTCGGTTTTGGTCCAGCGGTAAGCCCCATAGCCCGCACCCGCCACAAGAATTGCCACCCACCAGCCGTCGTGCTGCGCATGCTGACCCAGCGATAGCAAGAAGAGGGTCAGCCCGGGCAGTTGCGTGCCGAGCTGGTCGTAAAGCTCCGCAAAGCGCGGCACCACAAAGGTGATCAGAAAGAAGAAGAGCGCCAGGATCATCACCAGCAAAAACACAGGGTAGATGAGCGAGGCACGCAGCTTTTTGCGAAAGGTCAGCGAAACGCGCTGAAAATCCAGAAATCGTTGCAATACCTCTTCCAGATTGCCGGAGCGCTCCCCGGCCAGCAGCGTCGTGGTGTACACGAGCGGCACATTGCCCTGGGCCTCAAACGCCTCCGAAAGTGATTGCCCGGTGCGCACGCGGTTACCCACATCCTCCAGCTGCCCGCGGAAGGTGAGGTCCTTTTGCCGCTTCGCCAGCAAGTCAAGCGAACCGAGAATGGGTAGCCCGGCTTTAATCAGCGTTAGAAATTGCTGATTGAACACAAGAAACATATCGAGCTTGATCTTCTTCTTGCCCGAACCGGCAAAGGTCGACCGCGGCTTCACCGAATACACCAGATACCCGGCTTGCGTAAAACGCGCCCGCAACTCTTCCGCCGTCGCGGCCGCATGGCTCTGCTCCTGGATGCGGCCGCGTTCGTCGGCAAGTCGGATTAGAAATTCAGTCATGGTTGCAGCGTTAGACTTGCTTGCGGCTGGTTCGTATCTTCGGCGGCAAGGAACCGCTTACAAGAGTAAAGCCCCGCCGGGGCGGGGCTTTGTGAGAAATCTGCCACAAAAGGACTATACGCTGAAGCTTGACCCGCAGCCGCAGGTAGATTTCACCTGTGGGTTTTCGAATTTAAAGCCTGCAGCTTCGAGCGTTTCCACATAATCCACGGTGCAGCCGTTCAGGTACATGGCGCTGGTTGCATCCACGAAAACCTTAAGATCCTCAAAGCGGACGACCTTGTCCATCATGCCGGCAGCGTTTTCAAAGCTCATCGAATACTGGAAACCCGAGCAGCCGCCCCCAACGACACCGATACGCAGACCGGCCGGCAAGGGGTCCTGCGTTGCCATAATTTCCTTCACCTTCACAATTGCAGCATCGGTGAGGTTTACAGGGTTTGTCTTGGCGGGCGCGGGGCCGGTGACAACCTCGACGGTGGGCATTGCAGCAGTAGCCATCTTGTTTCGCTCCTTCGGCCGCTCGCCGACCGTGCAACTTCTAGTCTATGCCGGGCCGGTCGCAGCAGCAAACATTACCAGGCGTCGGCACTCAGTATGTATACGATGCGCTTGCCCTGCATGGGATGCAGAGCCTCCGTACACTGGACCTGTGCATTTGCTCGAAGCGTTTGCGGCAGCCTTCATCAACACCTTCGGCATCACGCAGCCGACGAACGCAACGCGCCGCCGTGCCGCCTGGTTCATCCTTGCCCTTTTGATCGTCATGCTGATGGTGGTCTTTGCCATAGGAGCTGCCCTGTATCTTGCTATGCATCGCTGATAGAGCATCGGGTGCCCACCCAAACCAGCCTGGGTGAGCGGTAAAACCACACGGAAGTGGCATGTCTTCGACACGGACGGTGTCTTCCCCTCCCCTGCCGAGCAAGCTACCTTTTGCTTCAAGGCCAAGCACCTTTTGTGACCCCCTGGGGGGATGGAGGCTTAAGGCCAACGCAAGCATAAAGGAATATATGCACATTTACTCGGGTTTGACCGTAATTTGGGGTGTTCTGCTGTCGATGACGGTGCTGGTGATGGTTTGCCGCGGCACCATCACGCAGCACGAGATGGATCAGCTATGGCTCACCGACGAGAAGTCGCCGAGCCTGAACAATCGGGAACACCATAGGCTTCTAAAGCTTGTACGCTTTCTGAAGCCGGTGTACCTGCTGTGCGGCTTCGGCACAGCCGTCATTTCGACGATCATCGCCGGCAACTACATTGTGGATGTCTGGCCTTATGTACATTTCCTGCCTCAACACTGAAGAGTGAATCGGACGTGGGTGGGTTCTCCGGTGGATAACCCACCCATCTCGAGAAGCTAGCGACAACCCCCTAGCGACAACCCGTTAGAGAGGTTCTGAACCAGCAGTCGGTCGCGCGGGACCCAGCAGTCACAGATTTGTTACGCGGCAGGGTAGCGGCCAAGTTCCTTGAGCATGCTGCAGTGGGCCCGCAGTGTGTGTAGAACGGCTTCAGCCATGGCGCCACCTGTGAACCGCAGATCGACGAAAAATACATACTCCCATGGCCTGCCGGGTACAGGTCGCGACTCGATTTTAGTCAGATTGGCACCGGCTTGCGCCAAAGCCTCCAGCGCCCGGACGAGGGCGCCGGGGCGGTGCTCCACGCTGAACGCGAGACTCAGCTTGTCTAGCTCATCTTCGCAACCCGGCGCGACCGCTCTGGGCGCGTCCGCCCTGCGCAGCAGATGAAAGCGGGTGATGTTCTCCGCGTGATCCTCGACGTTGGGGAGCAGCACCACCCCCCCGTAGATCTCGGCAGCCAGGCGTGGCGCAATCGCAGCGGTATCCGGCGATTCTGATTCCAAAACATGGCGCACCGCGCCGGCGGTATCGAAGAACGGTACGGCCTTTCCCTGCGAAAAACCAGCCAGGAAACGCCGGCACTGCGAAAGTGCCACCGGATGGGAGAGCAGCACGCGTACATCCGCCAATCCAACACCGGGCGCGGCGATGACATTGTGCTCCACCCGCAACAGCCCTTCCGAGTCGATGCGCAACGGATTTTCGAGCAGCAAATCATAGTGCTCCGCTACCGATCCATGCAGGCTATTCTCTATGGGCAACACAGCGCCCTCTGCTGCGCCGGAGATCACGGCGGCGACGACCTCCGCCGAGAGTCGGCACGGCAAGATCGGGATCGCGGGATCCAGCATCCTGCGTGCGGCGATGTGGCTGTTTGAACCCAGCTCGCCCTGTATGGCAATGTTTTGCGGGCTAATCAAAGTTGCTTTCGACTCCCGTCCCCCCACATGCAAAGCTCGGCATAAAATCTGAAACTTTCTAAATACAACCTGGGTTCGCTCACAAGCAACTTACCACAGGTAACTATTTTGTTTTGGGTGAGCCCATTCGCACCCGTTAGGGGAATGTCTATGCTTTGGATTATTACGATTGTCCTTCTTATCATTTGGGGCGGCGGTTTCGCTCTTCACATCGCCGGTGGCCTGATCCATATCTTGTTGATCCTGGTTCTCATCTCCGTGGTCTACAACCTGTTTGCCGGACGCCGCGTCTAGCACTCCCGTCCTGGACGCTCGGCATTCAAAATGCCCCGTCGAACCGCCTTCACATTGCTGGACACAGTACGAAAGGTCTTATGAGCATCAGTGATAGCACCATCAAAGGCAAATTCGACGAACTTGCCGGAAACCAAGCAGACCTTCGGCGATGCCACCGGCGACCAATCCGTTGCGAACAAAGGGGCCGTTCAAGAGGTGAAGGGCGACGCGGAACAGTCCTGGGGCTCGGTAAAAGAAGCCGTTCACGATAAGGATACCCAGAACGCGCCGGCAGCCGATACCCTGGCGCATGGTCTGCGCCAGGATGTCTCGAATGCGGCCACCAGCGTGAAGAACGGTATAGAACAAGCCGCAAACGACTTCAAAAAGTAGGGTCTATTACTTGATCCGAATTTATTGATGAATCAGGCCGAAGGGCCCGCTATGCGGGCCCTTCGGCCTTTCTGATTCATTCAGACCGTCACTGCGGCCTGATCACTCACGACCGAACGACGACATCCAGCGTCACCGACAGGAAGAACACGACGGAAATTACCCCATTCAAGGTGAAAAATGCGGCATTCATGCGCCGTAAGTCATCCGGTTTAATGATGGAGTGCTCATAGGCGAGTAGCAGAATGACGATCCCCATACCGCTTAGCGCGACCGGCCCGAGGCGGAACAGGTGCGTGAAGAACAGCAGAAGTACCGCGGTTGCCAGGTGCATTCCGCGCGCAATCCAAAAGGCTCCCGAAAGGCCAAAGGCTTGCGGAATGCTGTGCAGCCCGGCAGTCCTGTCATGTGCAACATCCTGGCAGGCATACAGCACATCGAAACCGCCAACCCACAGCAGGACAATGAGCGTTAACAGGAGTATGCGCGGAGCGAGCCGGCCCTGCACGGCGATCCAGGCCGCCGCCGGGGCAATCCCAAGCGCCAACCCGAGCACCAGGTGCGACCAGCGTGTCATCCGCTTCATGTAGCTATACAGCAGCACAACGGCGAGCGCCACAGGGGCGAGTAATAAGGTAAGGCGATTGAGCATTGCGGCGCCAACAAGAAAGATGACTGCCGAGATGATCGTAAATACCGCGACAAACCCACAATTTAGCTGCCCGGCCGGTAAAGCACGCATCGCGGTACGCGGATTTGCCGCATCCAGGTCGGCATCAACGAGCCGATTAAAGGCCATCGCCGCCGAGCGCGCGCTCACCATGCACACGATGATCCAAAGTAACGCGTGCGGCGACGGCCAGCCGTGCGCAGCGAGCACCGCCGCCGTGAGGGCGAATGGTAGCGCGAAGATCGAGTGTTCCCACTTGATCATCTCCAGCGTGGTGCGCGTACTGTGCAGCACTCGTTCCATAGGCCCGCTCACTCCAACGCCGAAACACAAGTACCTTCCACCAAATTAGACGCGAACGCCTCCGGCGAGGACACAGAGGCTCGGCACTTCGGATGATGTCTAGCGGTAACGTTTACGCAACTTGTACACAATCGAGAACACACCCGACTCATCCCGCGTGGCGACCAGCGACGTGTTTTCGCTGATCTGGTACTGCACCTGGATGAGCTGCTGGGCGGATTCGTTCACATTGGTGGCAAATACCAAGGTGAGCTGCTTGCTGAGCGGTTCCTGTACCGTGATCCGAGCCGTCGAGTTCCCGAGTGTGCCCACAAAGGCAGGGTCGATCTTCACCGAACCGGCACCGAAAAGCTTGCCAACTCGGCTGGAAACCGTGGCATTCAGCGCACCGCTCAGGATAGCGCTGGTGGTCGGATCTGTACCCGCTTGGGTGGCCTGTTGCGTCGAAAGCTGCGATTCTTCCTGGGTTTTCCCCAATGCCAACAAATTGAAGATGTCAGCTTCGGTCAGGGGCGGCGAGGATCGATAGGTTGGCTTCAGGTTTGTTGTATCGCCGTGCACGCCTACGGTGATGTCGTAGTTTTCGATGTGCGTCGTCACGTCCAGGTCGATGGTTGGATTGATCCGCACCGGATTGGAGAAGTAGATGACGCCCCGTTCCAACTCGTAGTTTGTGCCCGCAAAGGTGGCGCTGCCGTCGGTGATGCGGATCGTGCCCAGGACACTGGGGACGGCTAGCGTGCCGCGAACATTCAGATCCACGGTGCCCGCGATCTTTGCATAGGAATTCTGAAAATCCAGCTGTGGGGCGCTGGTCACATGAATGTCCATGCGAATTTTGTTCAAAATCGACGTCGGATCCGGTGGAACGGAGATGCCCCCGGTACCTGCGAACTGTGCGAAATCGACGTCGGCACCGACACCGAAACGGGTAATTTGCACGTCTCCGGACAAAAACAGGGCCTGCTGCCCGCCCTGCAGCCGGATGGTGGCGTTCGTTGTTGTGCTTAGCCCGGCGTAGCGGATGCGCACGGTATCGACTGAGGCGGTCAGGTCGGAGAAGAGCCCCTTTTGATAGCCGACATACCCTTTGAGCGTAACCTTGCCGCCGCCGGAGGTCCCGGTGATATTTTCAACCTCCAAGCGGTTTTCGTTGAAGACCATGGCGCCCGTAATGTTACTCAGACCATTGGGGATGCCGTCGATGGCCAGATTTGCATCTTGGAAATTTACCCGGCCCTGAAAGGCCGGTTGCTTCAGGCGCCCCTCCACGCCGACCCGGAAGGAGACCTTGCCGGACGTGATGAGCTGCGGGTCGACAAGGTGGGCAATTGCGAGATTGATGTCGCCGTCGGCGCGAAGGTGCAATGCGCCGCCAAGCGGATTGTTGTCGCCGAAGACAACTGCGTCCCCGTGGGCACGCAGGTCTGTATCGGGGCCGGCGATGTGGAGCGAATCCACGCTGGCCAGCCCATTCCGCAGGCTTACGCGAATGGGTTCGGTTTCTTTCAGCGTCACCCCCTGCGCGGTGACGGTGAAGCTCGAAAGATCCGCATCCGCTGTGAGCAATTGGGGCTTGGCAACGGGTCCGTTCACCGTGATGGTGCCGGCGATATCCGACGTCGCGTTGGTTGCTCCCGGCGCAAACAGGGCAACGGCCTTTGCAACATCCACGCCGGAAAGCGTGAGTTTGGCTTGGGTCTGGTAGTCACCCGTGAGCACCGTTTGCCCGTTCGCAGCAATCGCTGCCCCGACCAAAGCCGAATGCACATCGTAGAAAACCGTAGATCCGGTGCTGTAGGCGGTCGCGCTCAGCTGTCCCAGCGGCTTGCCTTCCACGGAGATATCGGCCAAATTCAGCTGCGCTTTCAGGTTTGGCTGTTCTGTTGTGCCGTTGGCGCTGGCGTTAAACGTCAGCACGGCATCGGCGCCCGCATCGGCTTTTTGAACAAGGTCAAACTTCGACAACCGCAAATTTTGACCGGAAAGTTGCGCCTGAATCCGTTTACTGGTCAGGTTGTAGCCGCCCGATCCCGTCACCTGCATGCCGTGTGCCTGCAAGAGCAGCCGCGTCGCGTTGATCTGCTGCCCCTGCACGTTCGCGTCGATCAAGATCGTCTGATAGCCCTCGCCATAGGCAATGCCGTTGGTCAGGGTCACATTGCCGGTTCCGCTTAGGTTGCCGAGCGTTCCCGCAGCATGGGCGTTGATGTTGGCGATGCCGGTAAGCTGCACGTTGTTCTGCTGGCCGGCGATTTGTAGTAGATCCAGAACTTGTGCGTTTGCCAGCTTTACCGTCGCGTTGACGGCCGTGTCGTTGTCCCAGTTGTACGAGACCACGCCGCGGCGCGATACTACCCGGTGCGGCCGGAAGCTTCCGGCCACGTTCAGCACGGCTGTACCGCGCGTAATGGTCGACCCTGCGACGGCAATGCCATTACCAGGCGCATATTCCGCATCGGCGACGATGGAGTCGAGCTGCACATCCGTTGTCGTTCCCAGCTTCACCTCAATCGCCGTAGCGGTCAGGTGGCCCTTGACGTCGATATTGCGAAGAGCGCCCTTGGCGGTGCCGTTGAAGCCCAGCGATCCATGCAGCACTACTGGCAACGCGGCAGCACCCTTTTTGCCATTCGGCGAAACACCGAGCTCCTGCAGCGTGCGGTCAAACTCGCTCAGATCCCGCGCCTGTAGGTTGATGGCGAGATTGGTGAGCGGATCGCCGCTGTTTATCCCCAGCACGCCGCTGGCCACCAAGGTGGTGCCCGGGGTGTGCAGGTCAACCTGCTGCAGATTCACCACCTGCGTATGACCGTCATAGTGCGCCACCAGGCGTCCAGCGACCGGCACGTCCCTGGTGTTGCGGCGACGTTCGCCGGAGGGCGTGAGGGTAAGATCGGCACCGACCTGCACCGAGTCGGCGAGGTTTGCCACAGGGCCGCCCCACTCGGCAGTGACGGGGCCGCTCAGCTGTGTGTCGAGCCCAAGATCGCCGACCTTTTTGGAAGCTTCGATGTCTAAGATGGTGCGTAACGTGATGCCCTTCAAGGTGACCTTCGCGAAGGCATGCGCACGCTGGACGGGCGTGATCGTTACGGACTGAATCGGAGGCGCCCCTCCGACATTGCTTGCTGCGTTGTTTGCTGTCTTCGCCGCGGCAACGGTGGTGGGCGAGGCGGCAGGCGCACTCGGCGGCACTTCCCCAAGCCAGTTTTCGATCTTCAGTTCACCCGCAAGCGAGCCACCCCCGGGCAGGTAGCCCGTCAGCGTGCTGAACAGCAATTCGGTCGGCGTTACCCGCAGCTGCGCCCCCGCGTTGACATCATGGAGATGCACCTCGGCCGTGCTGTACCCCACATCCTGCGCCTTGACGTCCCCAACCAACAGGTACCCGGCATTGCAGTTCGGGTCCGGCAGCAGATGAGCGGCTCCCGGCGTAGGCGACGGCTTTTTCTGGGCAGCCGCTCCCGGTATTGCTTGTGCTGTTTGCGGCGTGACCCCGCAGTTGCGGCCATGGATGTCGAGCCCGATCGTGCCTGAGGTGAAGCCCTCGATACCAGCCAGGTATCCAAGCTGTTTCAGGTTGATGCCGCCGTTCACGGCAGCCTGCCACTCTGGATGTGCGAAGTTCTGAATCAGCGCATTGGCGGCAAGATGGGTATTGCCCCCGGTATAAAAATCGAAGTTCTGCAGGGCCGCCACGTTACGGCCGAGCTCCAACTGCAGATGCAGCTTGGATTGCTCCACGGGCTGCTGGGCCATGTGCGTTTCGAGATCGACGAGATCGACGATGATGCCGTAGCGATCGGTGGCGGCAAGGTATTTCACCTCTGCATTCAGGTCGCGCGCTGCCGCGTCGAAGGGGATGGGGCGATCGTTGACCAGCACCAGTCCGTCGGCGATTTCAACCTGTTTTGCCTGCAGGTCAAGCAAGGAGTCCTGGATCGGCTCCGTGCCCGTGCTCGGATGCTTGGGGACGGGCTGGTTGGTTTTGCCGTCTTTGTCGATGATTAGGTGCGCATGCGGCTGCTCCACGCGCAGCAGGTTCAGACCAATGCGTGACTGCGCGCCCTTGCCCACGGTGTGCGAGATGACGGTATTGAGCTTGAGCCGAACAAGGATCCTGGCTGCCGAAAGATAGGGGGCTTCGCCCGGCCCTTCGGTGCCGTGAATCACCAGACCGTCGACTTCGATCGCAAGATGCCACAGGTCGACGCGGATACGGCCGAGATCGACGCGGCCGCCGGTGGAATCTTCGATAACGCTTTTGACCTGCGTGCCGACCCGGCGCTGGAAGTCAGCCGTTGTGGTGTACCAGGTGAGCCCGACCGCTACCATGATGAGCAGCAGAAGGAGCGACCCAAGACTCCATGCCAGGAGGCGCAGAAAACGATGGCGTCCCGGCGATCGGGGAAGGATGCCGCGCGGCGGGGCACCCGATCTTGGGTTCCCCGAGCTGGAAGGGGGTTGGGGAGCTGCGGAAAGAGGCGTGTCGCTCACGGCGCCTCCTCCCCCGGGTGCAAAATCGTGACAGAACCCTGAGCGCGCAGGCTTTGCAGCCAGTCGCGCAACAGATTGGATACCTGCTGACGCGAAAGAATCTCCCGGATGCGCCCCTCAACGGCAGCGAGCGGCGCGGGTTTCGCATGCGCCTTGGCATACTGCGGCAGCATGGTGTTCTGGTAGAACTCTCGTACCTGGGCGCCGGAGACCGAGGTGCCCGCGCCGAAACGCTCCTGGATGAAGGTCAGCACCTCCATGCGCTGCTTCCAGCGGTACTGGAACTCGGTTGGGGAAAAGCCGTTTGAGGCCAGAAAGCGATCCCAACCGGCGTCTGTTGTGCAGTTCAGAGCCTTGCACGCCGGCAGCGCTGCGCGCAGCTTGTCTATCTCCTTCACGACGTCCGCATCAGAGACTGTTTCGTCAGCCTGCACTTTGGCCTGCTCGAGAATCAGGGTGCGATTCACCAGACGCTCGATTTCGAGGTCGCGCGGGGGCGGGCCGGCTTCATTGGGGTACGGCTGGATGGCTTCGAACCGGTGCTCTTCATCGACATCGGAATCGAGCACAATCTCTCCGTTTACGATCGCAATCACGCGATCGATCTCCGTCCCGGGCTCATCGGGCATCATTGACGGCGTTGCCTTCGGTACGGGCACCGTGCCCGGAGTGGACTGTGCCTGCGAGGCGGCTTGCGCGCGCAGAACCCCTGTCCCTCCCAGCATGCAGACGGCCAGGAACACGGCCAGTCCGGCGCGGCGAAAGAGAACGGAGTGTGTGCGCAACTGCATACGTTTAGAACGATTGTCCGATGCTGAAGAAGAATTGAAAATGACCGGCCTGGCCCACATAGGGCGGATTGGTGGTGTAGTCGTCGAAGACTGGGTAGATCGGCGGATTGAGGTTGTACGCAAAATCCACACGGATGGGACCCACCGGAGTGTTGTAGCGCACCCCCAAGCCCAACGCGTGGGAGTAATAGTTAAAGTTGCAGGTCCCTGTCGCATCCGCCGGCAGAACGCCCGCCGGCACGGTGACGTTGCGGCAGGTCGCCTGGTTCGGCTGATGGAAGTTCTTGATGCTGCTTAACATATCGCCCGGGTAGCGGAAAACATTACCCATGTCGTGAAACAGGACAAAGGAGACGTTATCGCCGACGTAGGGCAGCGCGGTGGGGGGCAAACGCAGTTCAAAGGTATTGACCACCACGCCGGAACCGCCCACGGGGTAGCCCGTGGTCAGATCGCGTGGACCGGCGTCGTTAATCCCGAAGCCGCGATGGGAGGTGGCGCCGCCGGCATACATGCGCTCCGGCAAAGGGATCGGATTGCAGGTGGCGTTCGTGGTGGCCAACGTGCCGAGGCAGTTGGTGATGCCCACAGCGCCGGCGGTGCCATTGCTGGCGTTGCCGAAGATGTTCTCAAACCCAACCCGCAGGTTGCGCGCAAAGGTGTATTTGTGGCGTTTTCCCCAGGTGTAGTACGTCGCCTGCGACATGTCGAGCCGGTTGAAGTCCGTCTGCGAGCCGAACTTCGAGCTCGCGAAGAACTCGGATACGGAGGCGTACTGGCCGCGCGTGGCATTGAGCGGGCTGGGGTCGCGTGTGTCGTGGAACCAGGTGACGCCCGGACCGCCCACGCGCACCGGCTGCGAGAGCTGCGGGATCAGGTTGGGCGAGATTTCCAGGCTGTTGGCATTCACGCTAATGCGCCGGTACTGGAAGTCGTAGATAAAGGTGTCCGTGAGCTTGACCCTTTGCGAGACACGGAAATCGCCCTGCAGCGTTTGGGCCTGAAAGGTGGTGATGTTCTGCACGTTGGAATAGCCGCCGGAGATGGTCGCCGTCAAGGCAGGATTGCCGAGGAAATAGGGGTTATTGAAGCTGAGTTCCGCGATCTGTTCGAGCAACCCGTAGGCGGTATGCAGGGTGAGCGACTGTTGCGTGCCGCGGAAGTTGATGCGCGACACGTCGAGGGACACGCGCGGGCTGGCGCCGGCCTGGCCGTTTTGGGCGGCGGTCTGGCCACGCGTCTGCCCGGGGATGACGCCGGGTTGGTTCAACTGCGTTTCAAAACCGAAGCCGTAGGTCACATCCCACCGCTTGGCCTCGGTGATCTGCACAAGAACGTTCTTTTCGAGCGCGGCCCCCTGCGGGTTCTGGACGGCAGTATCGACCTCATTGAACAGGGCCAGATTGTAAAGATTGCGCTGCGTTTGCAGCAGCGCCGCTTGATCGAGCGGGGTGCCTGCGTGTACCTCGATGCGCTGGTCGACGACCGAGCGTTTGGTGTGGTCGAGCCCGGAGAGCAGCACATGGTAGATATTGACCGGCTGCCCTTCCACGACGTTCAGGGTGACGTCGGTGCGCGTGGGGTCGTCCGCTTCCACCTTCTGCTCAACCTCAACCTGCGCATGGTCGAAACCGTGCGACAGGTACCAGCTCAGGATGGCGTCGCGGTCATTGGACAGGGTGATGAGGCCGAAGGGCTGGTCTGATTCGGAGCTGACCAGCGCGTGGATGGTCGCTTCGCGCGCGGGGTCCACGCCGGCCACCCCAACCTCGCCGAACATCTCCTGTGTCCCCTCATCGATGTGGTAAGCAACCTCGATTTCAGCGACTTCTTTGCCCTTCTTGTCCGTCTTGCGCAGGTCGTTCACCGAGGAGGTGACTTTAGCCTTCAAAAACCCGCTGGCACGATAGAGGGCCTGAATGGAGCTGCTATCGGCATCGACCAGTTGCCGGCTGTAGGTACCATTTCGTACATACAGGCTGGCTTTTTTTACCCGCAGCCGCTCTTCGAGCGTATCGGTGTCGAAGTAATGATTGCCTGCGATGGTCACCGCGGTGACTTTGTGCCGCACGCCGGCGTTGACGTCGTACTGCACCGTGACATCGTTCGTGCCCGCCCCGAGCAGCTTCACCGTGTCCTGCACTTCGAAGTAGCCCTGCTGTTGCGCAAAATCCCTGATATTGAAGGCGCCTTCGTTCAACAGATCATTGTCGACGGCGCCTTCCTCGTACACCGGCACCAGCAGCTTCTTGCGGGCTTTGGACACCTTGATGCCGTTGATGACGACCTTGACGACCGGTCCCTGTTCGGCCAGGAAGTCGTAGTTCAGCTGCTTCTGTGGCGGCTGATAGGTCTGCTTCTGGAGGCTGATGGTGCCCTCAAGGCGATCATTCTTCAGATAGAACGACCGCACCCCGGAAAGGGCGTTGCTGGCCGTTTCGCGCGTGACCTTGGGCTCACAACCTTTTTCAACTAAAAGCACGAGTCGCGAACAGTTTAGGCCGCCTTTTTTGCGAAAGTCCGGCGCGGAGATGCCGGGGTCCTTGCCGCTCACCGCAACCGTACCGATGCGCGCCTGCGGACCGATCTCGACGGTGATGGCGACATTGACCTGTTCGCCTTCCCGGTCCGTCTGCGTGGCGATATTGACCACGGGCTGGTAGTACCCATTCTCTGCAAGCGATTGCTTGATGCCGTCGAGTGCCCCGGGAATTTCCGTCTCGGTGAAGGGGGTACCTGGATCCATTCTGGTGGCAAACTCGAGCAGCGAAGTCAGCCGCTCGGAGGAGACCCCGAAGATGTCGACCCGGCCGACGTAGTACCGCGGCACACCCACAAAGATCAGTTGCAGGCCGGCGGGCGAACGCACCGCGCTGAGGCTGAGGTCACGGTAGCGCCCACTGCTGAACAGGCGATGCAGATCGGCACGCACCTTTTCCGGATCGAGCGCTTGCCCTGTTTTCTGGGTCAGCTGTCCCAGGATCGGGTCCGACTCGGTGAAACGCACCCCATCAAAGCGGATTGCCGCGACGTTTGTGCCCGTTTCGCGCCACACCGAGGTGGCGAGGGGCGGCAGTGGATTGTTCACGACCGGGGGTTGCTGCGGAACCGTGGGCGTCGCCGGATTGGCTTGCTGGCTGGCCTGCGGAACCGCCTGGGCCGCGTTCGGGTTCGTGGAGGGTGTGGGGCTGGCCGATTGCCCGACCGACTGGTTATTCAGCGTTCCGGGACTTTGGGCCGCCATCCCCCGCAAAGCGAGAGCGGACAACAGAAGGAACGGAGCGACGAGCGGCAGGTTTCGCCGTAGCCTGTGCGCACGGCCCAACGGTGGCGACGTCCGGTGACGCGACTCTTTCTCTTTTGCCTCTTCCACCCCTACCCGCTGAACCGACACTGCCTGTCCTTCCATCCCCTGCGAACCGTCCGCCGCGGCGCGCAAAACGCGAGCTAGTGGATAAACCCAAGACGCACAGGATAGTACAGGACGACGCCGTACGGGCGCCGGGGTTGGCCGACTTGAGTCGCCGCGCATCCCACTTTCGCGCTACCCCGTGACGTACCGAGCTGTGCGGAGCTACTAACCTCTCGTCTTCCCTCCTATACTAACGAAATGGCGGAAGGGACGGTTTTCACCGGGGCTGAAGAGTTTTGGGAGCGTTCCCAATATTCCGAACGTTCCCAATGTTTCGAACGTTCCCAATGTTCCGAAATGGATCGGCCCGAAAAAACACGGTCCAAAATGGAACCGGCACGATCCCAGCCGCACACGGAGCCGCAGACGGCCTCCACCGTGCCCGTCACGCCTGTGGCTGCCGAGAGTGGACCTTACGCTGAGCCCGGACTGGGTGGCGGCATCGGTGCCGAGGAACGCTATTCCAGACAGGTGCTCTTTGCCGGCATCGGCGCGACAGGGCAGGAACGACTCGGCCTGGCGCACGCCGCGATCGTGGGTGTCGGCGCGACCGGTGCGGCCGCCGCGGGGTTGCTGGTCCGTGCCGGGGTGGGTCGGCTGACGTTGATCGACCGCGATTTCGTGGAACCCTCCAATCTGCAGCGGCAGGTTCTCTTCGATGAGGAGGATGCGCGCCAGTCTTTACCCAAGGCGGAAGCCGCCCGGCTTCACCTCCGGCGCGTGAACCACGAAGTCGCTATCAAGAGCCACATTGCCGATCTGGTGCCGGGGAACATCGCCGATCTCCTCGGCGATGCCTACCTCGTGCTTGACTGCACAGACAACTTCGAAACACGCTATCTGCTGAACGATTTTTGCGTGCGGGAAGGCATTCCCTGGATCTACACCGCCGCCGTGGGCGCCTATGCGGCTACCATGAACATCCTGCCCCGCTCTGCCGACGGGCCATCAGGACTTACCAAGTCTGCCTGGCTGCTCCGAGCAGAGCCGACCGCCTGCCTGGCCTGTCTCTTCCCCGCCCCACCCACCGGCGCCACGGAAACCTGCGAGACTGCCGGCATCCTGGGCACCGCAGTCAATCTGGCCGCCTCGCTGGCCGTGACCGAGGCGCTGAAGTTTCTTACCGGGCAGCCCGCGCTCATGCGACGGACGCTGATCTCTCATGATCTTTGGACGGGTGAACGGTCGGAGATCAATGCCGGTCGTCCTCGCCCGGACTGCCGGGTGTGCGGCAGGCGGGAGTTCCGCGCACTCGACGGTGCGGGCCGGCCGCACATCACCCTGTGCGGACGCAATTCCGTGCAGATTCACGAGAGGGACCGCCCCCTCGATCTCCTCGCCCTGGAGCAGCGGCTCCGCGCGCTGGGCACGGTGCGGACGAACGGCTCCCTGCTGCGGTTTTTCTATCCGCCGTATACGTTGACCGTCTTTCCGGATGGGCGCGCGCTGATCCAGGGAACAACCGAGCCGGCGGTGGCCCGGTCTCTTTACGCGCGTTTTATTGGGAACTGACGACGCGCCGTCCGCAGCCGAGCGGTCATCAACCAGGTGACTGAAGTTCCACGACAAAGGTCCTCCACAACCTGCGATAAAGACTCCTTGAGTGCGTTAGGCTGGTGTGGAGGCAGACGCGCCGGCAAGGGATCGAAGAAAAGGGATCGACGCGCCATGGAAGGTCAAGGCTAACAACGTGATGCAAACAAAAACAACACCGGGTCTGTTTAAGCGCAACCCGCCCATTGCCGGCGAGGCCGAGGCGATCGAGCGGGCCAAGCTGGGTGACCCAGACGCTTTCTCCAAGCTGTATGCGCTGCACAAGCGCCGCGTGTACACCCTTTGTCTCCGCATGCTGGGCAATGTGTCTGAAGCCGAAGACATGACCCAGGAGGCCTTTCTTCACCTGTTCCGCAAGCTGGGCAGCTTTCGCGGTGAGAGTGCCTTTTCCACCTGGCTGCACCGGTTGACGGTAAATCTGGTGCTGATGCACCTTCGCAAAAAGGGCTTGCAGCTGGTATCGCTCGAAGAAACGATCAATCCGTCAGAAGAGGACGCGCCCAAGCGCGACTTCGGCTCCCGCGACCCGCAGCTTTCGGGTTCGGTGGACCGCGTCACGCTCGAACGCGCCGTGGCGTCGTTGCCCCCGGGGTACCGTATGGTCTTTGTGCTGCACGATGTCGAGGGGTTTGAGCACAATGAGATTGCGACCATGCTGGAATGCTCAACCGGCAACAGCAAAAGCCAGCTGCACAAGGCGCGCTTGCGGTTGCGCGAGTTGTTGCGCCACCCGGAACAGCTGCCTGCAGTCCTTGCCGCCACTCGGGAGCTCGTGCAATGAGTGATCTCTCCAATATCAACTTCGATGCGATGACGCCGGCTGAGTTTGAACAGCATCTGCCCGACCTGTTTCTTGCCGGGGGCAAGGTCAGTGAAGATCCAAGACTGGCGCGGTTTCTTGCAGGCAACCCGGATTGTGCCGCCCTCGTGCGCGATCTCGAAACCATTGCCGAAACGGCGAGGAGCCTCTTCGAGCCCATCCACGAGCCGAGCGATGCCGTGTGGTCCAACATCGCCAGCAAACTCAAGGAAGAATCAACCGATGGCGGCGTAACGGACCTTGCGGGCTAGGGACGCCGCCGGTCCATTCCGACGTGCCCGTGAATCCCATCAGCGTCCATAACGAGCCCCTGCAGCGCCTCGTGCTCACCGGCTTCATGGGCTCCGGAAAGACGACCGTCGGGCGCCTTCTGGCGGAGCGGCTGGGATGGCCGTTTGCCGATCTGGATGCCGTTGTGGAAGCAAGCACCGGCCGGACGGTGCCGCAGCTCTTTGCCACCGAAGGCGAGGCCGCTTTCCGCGTGTTGGAGGTGCAGGCCCTCACGGCTTTGCTGGCGGAGACCACCGTGGTGATCGCGTTGGGCGGCGGAGCTCCAGGTAGCACCGGCGTGCGCTCTCTGCTGCAGCGTTCGCCGGCGACACGTGTAGTTCATCTGCATGCGCCCTTTACGGAGCTATACCGCCGATGCGCCACGCAGGCGCTCGATCCTACGGCAACCCCACGGCCTTTGCTGGGCCCGCGCCACGAAGCAGAACAGCGCTGGCGTGATCGGCAAAGCCTTTATGACAGCATCGCCCATCAAACGGTCGAGGTTGGCGAGGGATCTCCGGACATGATTGTCGCGGAGATCCTCCGTACTCTGACCGATACGCTACATCACCGTCCGTGAGCGCCAGTTTTGTGGGTTTCCGACGCGAGCCAGCTTCGCCAAAGCTGAACCGCAGCATTACTTCAACTCATACCCTGCAAAGAAAAAGCCGATCTCAAAGGCTGCCGTATCTTCGGCATCGGAGCCATGGATGGCGTTCTCTTCGATCGAGTCCGCAAACAGCTTGCGAATGGTGCCGTCTTCCGCATTGGCCGGGTTGGTGGCACCCATCAACTGCCGCAGCTCGGCGATGGCATGTTCTTTCTCAAGCACCATGGCAAAGATCGGCCCCGAAGACATAAACTGCACCAGCGAACCGAAGAACGGCCGTGCGGCGTGCACGTGGTAAAACCCTTTGGCCTGCTCCTCGGAAAGCGACATCTTCTTGATGGCAACCAGCTTGAAGCCGGCCTTTTCGATGTGCGCGAGGATGGCACCGCTAAGTCCTTTGCGGACCGCGTCGGGTTTGAGGATGCTGAAAGTACGTTGTGACACAAACTCTCCTTTGTTGATTCCTTCACGAGTGTAAATGGCGCATGGTTTGTCATCCTGTAGCGCAGCCGTTTGTCATCAATACTTCCAACTCGCCGTATCCGCTCCCGCAGGCGCGGTCTTCGCGATGCGGTCCAGGATCTGCGGAAGGTACATCTGGTTGTAGTGCAGGCGCGTGTACCAGTTGGGCTTGTCCGGATCGCCGTTCCAGCAGTGCTCCGCCCGTGGGCCATATTTCACCTCGCCGTCATACGGAACACCGTGGCCGGGCGTGCCGGTTTCTTTGAGAAAATCTTCCATCAGATATACGGCGTTGTTCAGGAAATACGTGTCCTCGTACCCGACATAGAGGTGCAGTTTGCCTTGCAGCTTCGGCCCCAGCGTCGCCCAGTCGCGTTGCAACATGGCGTCGAGATCGTAATGATCGTGCCAGTACGCCGCCGTGGTGTGGTCGATAGCACCAGTGGCTTTATCGAAGATCGGTCGCGGGTAACCGTCCGCGCCGACCGGCGAATACACTGCCTGCCAAATGTCGAACTGATCGCCCGAGCGGCCATGGTCCCCGAGCGCGGCCTCGTACTGGATGTTGTCGCGCTCGGAGATCAGGGTTTGGCCGAGATAGTTCCGCATCGCGGGCTGTTCCACCTGCTTCATCGCGCCCTGCCGATAAAACATGTTGTCCTGCGTATACAGATCGACTGTGGAATAGGCATGGAAATCGACAGGATCGGGGCAGGCAACAAACGCGCCGTTGTAATGCTCGGGATAGAACATCTGCACAGCCAGCGACTCCCAGCCACCGGTCGAACCCCCATACACGAACCTCGCCCACCCCTGCCCAATCCCACGAAACTGCTTCTCGATCGCCGGAAGCAGCTCGGTTTCGATTGCATCGCCATAGGGCCCCACATTGGCCGAGTTCACCGCGTAACTGTCGTCGTAAAACGGGTTCGCGTGCCCCAGTTTCACGATCAACACGCGCGCTTGATTCGGGGCGATCCAGGCCTGGTAATTCTTGTACGCCTCCTCCTGCTGGATGCGGTTGTACCCCGCAAGGTGGAAGCGCTCGGAGTAGTCCGGCTGCAGCTTCGGGTCCGGCGGCGTTTCGCGAAAGTCATTGAACGCAGGCGCAAAGTGGTCGTGAAAGATGATCAGCGGGTAGTGCGCAGCGGGATGCGTGTCGAAGCCCGAAGGCACCATCACAATCGCGCTCAAAAACATGGGCGTGCCCCAGAATTTTGTGAGCAGGGAGCTCTGGATACGCAGATGCCGTATGTAAGGCGTATCCGGCTCCGCTGCAATGGGCGGGATCACACGATCGAGCGAGACCTGGACCGCGGCGGCTCCCGGTCCGATATGCACCCGTTGCGGCGTGCTCAGCAGATTGCCCGGCTTCAAATTCCAGTGCTGGCCTTCGCCCCGATCCGGAGCCAGTTTCACGACCGCGCCATCGGCCCGGTGGAAGGTTTGGTACACATTCAGCACGGCCTGCAAAGTGTAGTCGCCGGGCGGCATCGCGCTCAGTTTCGTCACGGGATAGCCGGTTGCCGCATCGGTGACACGCAGGGGCGAACCCGGCTTCCAACCATCGACGGTGATGCCAAAGACCTGCTGCGACTTCGGTGTGTCATCGATCGCCACCCGTGGCTCGACTGCCGGGTCGTTGGAGAGCAGCAGCAGCAAGCGGCCATCAAGCGGCTGCGCCGAGCGCGCGGCAGGAAAGTGTACGGAAACGATCTGCGCGGAGGCGGTGCTCGCCAGAAAGGCGAGGAGCCAGGAAAGCAGGAGGTTTGGACGCGGCATAGCCGACTATAGCGTCTTTTCCAGAGCGCAGCATCGTCTTTTCAGAGCGCGGCTGTCTTTTCAGAACACAACTGGAGCGGCTTCTTCGTTGGTCGGACGCGACCTTCGGATCATGCAGAAAAACGAGGGATCGCAAAGGGCGCGATCCCCTGATGCCAACTCGGCTTTTAGGGCGAATCAGGCGAAAAGCCGCCGCCGTAGCAGACCAGCGCCCCCGACGATGCCTGTCCCCAATAGGAGCAGGCTGGAGGGCTCCGGGGTTACAGCGCTGCCGACCGAGCCTGTGAACTCCGCATCGTCGAGCACGAAGTTATTGCCGCCGCCGCCAGAGATGACGACACTGCTGATGTCCGTACCGGTCACCATCCCGAACTCATTGGGCGCGCAGCCGGTGCCAGCACCGGTGTAGTTCATGGTGCAGACCGAGTTATACACATCCACCAGGGTATCGGCGGCGTTGTAGGCGTCGATCACAAGAGGCATGTTGTAGGTGAAATAGCCTTCGAAGTATTGCACCGGCGAGCCGAAGTCAAGAGTCATCGGGCCGCTGGGGTTGTATACGACATTGTTTCCCGAGTGGGGTGGAAACTGTGGGTTCAGGGTACCGTCCGACAACGAAAGGACCGTGGCCCCGTTGAAATTCACACCGGGAAACTGGTTCGTGAAGACGGTGCCGCCGGCATAGCCTTCAAAAGTAATTACGCTATCCGCAAAACAAACCGCCGGGCTTGATAAAACAGCGGCAAGGAGCAAAGAAGTCCGAAACTTCATAAGGTAAACCTCCAACATCATGGGTAGGTTGCCATGAAACAGTGGAGACGATCTCGGCACAGTTCCACGGCAAGAAGCGGAGAGCCCGATGCAAAGGTGGAACGAGACCAATATACGCAGCTAGTTTCCGTACACAGCAACAATTCTTCCTATGTCGTCCATAGCCGGAACCGTCCACGCGCGACTGTCCGCTCGGGAAGGTTCTCAGGTCCTCTGAAGACGACTGTGCTCTCCGCTGCGTCTATGGTTTTCGCTCCGTCTATGCTCTCCGCTGCGTCTAACGGCTATGCGCAGAACCGCCGTGATCTGGTTGGCCGGCTGCATCGCCTGGACCGTCGACGCCGTGGTGAACCTCACCGCTCACCACACACAGCACGCCCAATTGGCGCTCATCATGGCCGTGCTGTTCGGTATCGCGTATGGGTTTTATCGCAGTCAGACGCGGTAATGCCCTCCGCAGGCATGGACGTCTGCGGAGGCATGGAGATCCGTCAAAGTTCTTAGTGGTTTTACTTCACCGCCGCTTCAATTTCAAAGGTCATTTTCACATCGTCCCCGAGCATGGAATCACCGGATTTCAGTGTGCCGTTCCAGTTAAGACCGAAGTCCTGGCGATGGATCAACGTCGTCGCGGTAAAACCGCGATGGGGTTTCTTGTCCATGCCGATCTGCTCCTTGCTGGGCGGTTCCATCCGGAGCGTCACCGGCTTGGTCACCCCATGCAGGGTCAGGTCGCCGAAGACGTCATAGTTCTCGCCCGCCGGGACGATCTTGGTGCTTTTAAAGGTCGCGGTCGGGTACTTGGCGGTGTCGAAGAAATCGGCGCTCTTCAGATGCGTATCCCGCCCTGCTTCGCCCGTATCGACCGAAGCCACATCGAGGGTCGCCACGACAGCCGAGTCGGCGATGTTTTTGTCGTTGAAGTCGACTGCCCCGCCCGTGATCTTGAACCGGCCATGCACCGTGGCGATTGCCATGTGCTTGATGCCGAAATCCACCTCGGAATGTGCGGAGTCGATCGTGTAAGCAACGCGCTGTGCGTGCGCTGTGAGGGCCGCGCAGAAGGAACCGGTGAACAGGCATACAGGCAGCACTGCGGCTTTGGCAATACCGGACTTGAGAAAAGTGCGCATACACGTCCTTTCGTACGTACGCTTTGGGGAATGACAACGCGGCGGTGTGACGTTATTTTCCGAGAACCTGGGCCATCATTGCACCGATCTCCGCGGGCGATTTTACAACATGGATACCGGCCTCGGCCATGGCCTGCATCTTGCTTTCGGCTGTGCCTTCGCCGCCGGAGATGATCGCGCCGGCATGGCCCATACGACGGCCTGGCGGCGCAGTCTGCCCGGCGATGAAGCCCACCACGGGCTTCTTGACGTTCGCTTTGATGTAGGCGGCTGCGGCTTCTTCATTCGTCCCGCCGATCTCACCGATCATGATGATGGCCTCGGTCTCGGGGTCGTCGTTCAGCAGGCGGAGCGCGTCAATGTGCGTGGTGCCGACGATGGGATCGCCCCCAATGCCGATGGCGGTCGATTGGCCGATGCCCCGCGTGGTGAGCTGATAGACGGCCTCGTATGTGAGCGTGCCCGAACGCGACACGATGCCGACGGAACCTTCTTTGTGGATGCGGCCGGGCATGATGCCGATCTTGGCCTTGCCGGGCGAAATGACGCCTGGGCAGTTGGGTCCAATCAGCGTGGACTTGGTGTGCTTCACCACATCCCAGGTCTTCACCATGTCGAGCACGGGAATGCCTTCGGTGATGCAGACGATGAGCGGGATGCCTGCATCTGCCGCTTCAAGGATGCCGTCGGCGGCCGCGGGCGGTGGCACAAAGATCACCGTCGCATTCGCACTCGTAGCCTTTACCGCCTCTTCGACGGTGTTGAAGACCGGCCAACCCTCGTGCGTGGTGCCGCCCTTGCCCGGTGTGACGCCGCCGACCACCTGCGTGCCGTATTCGGCGCAACCCTTGGCGTGAAAGGTGCCCTCACGGCCGGTGATGCCCTGCACGATGAGGCGCGTGTTTTTATCGACCAATACGGCCATTACGACTCCTTTAGGTTTTCTCAAGATCAGGTGCTGCTTCTTCGTACTCTTCCAGAACGGAGTCACTCATATGAGCTAAGTGTTCCTGCTTGCGTAGCTCATCAATCGCGTCGTATGAGAGAAATGTGCAACTGTTGGCGAGCGGCCCTTTATCCAGCAGCGCAAAGACAGGACGCTGTATCTCATCTAGAACCTTGTCCCTGCGGTGCTCGGGTGCAACTATGTGTAGTTTGATATCGATGTTAGGTTGGAGAGCAAGCAGATCGGCCATTCTGAGTAGACCGGAGTAGATGGCTGTTGTGTGCTCAACTTCGAACGCGCGGACGAGCGTTCTCTTCTTCAGCCACAACACATCGATATTCTCAATAGTTTTGAAAGTGACCCGGTCAAAGTTAAGTGGTAGTTCTCGCAACAACGACTCGCGGGCGTCCGACGGCAATTCTCGTTCTATTCTGCCAAGATCAGACCGAGGAACCCAAATGTCAAACCCCATCTTGATTCCAATCTCGGCGAGCAGAGCCTGCTTTTTGATCGATTCCCGTGCTTCATCTAACACGTGGGGAGCCGCTTCCGGCTCAGAGCTTGAATCTTGCGCTTCGGGAACAACCACTGTAACTACTCTTCCCGGCGACTTTACAGTCTCACTTGACCGCCCCATTAACTTCCGGTCTCTTTCAGACAGCGGGTATGTCACCTGTTCGTGAGCCTGACGTTTCAGAGCAGCCGCGAGGAAGTCACCATCCTCGGTAAGTAGCTTAACCAGAGAAGATTGCAGAACAGCCTTTACAGGCCATGAGTTAGAATCCTGTTCGAGGTTCCGAGTTCTGCTAAACCCGCGCCACACCTCGGGTAACTTGATGGGGATTGCCTTGTCTGCATCGAGGACCACTAGCGGTCGAACCCTGAAGCGCGTTGTCCATGGGTCGTCGCCAGCTCTGAAGATCGGAGTGTCATCTTGGTAAAGGTCCGAGGTAGCTTCCAACAAACCGCACCACCTGGACAGCCGCACCATGTAACAGACGAATGTGTCACCAGGCCTGACAAGGTTTCTAGCTCGTGACAAGTGACCAGCAGTAAAGCCAGTCACATCAGAGCCGTGAGCCCGAAAGGCCTCCCAAGTTTCAGGTGTAAACAGGTCAAGAACGTAGTTCACTACCGTGCCTTAGCCGCGGCGACCGCCAGATCCGCCGCTTCCTTCATCGTCTCGCCGACCTGGAACTTCAGCCCGGATTCGGCAAGAATCTTGCGGCCTTCTTCCACATTCGTGCCTTCGAGCCGAAGGATGATCGGAATCTGCACGTTGAGCTTTTTCGCAGCAGCGACAACAGCGGTCGCGAGCACATCGACGCGCAGGATGCCGCCAAAGATGTTGATGAAGATTGCTTTCACATTCTTGTCGGAAAGCAAAATGCCAAAGGCATTTTCGATCTGCTCCTGATTGGCGCCCCCGCCAACATCGAGGAAGTTGGCCGCTGAACCGCCGGCGTACTGGATGATGTCCATCGTCGCCATTGCGAGGCCTGCGCCGTTGACCATACAGGCGATGTCCCCGTCGAGCTTAATGTAGTTGAGCGCGAACTTTGAGGCCTCGACCTCGAGTGGATCTTCTTCGGCTAAATCACGGAGATCTTTAAGGTCCTTGTGGCGGAAGAGGGCGTTGTCGTCGAAGTTGATCTTGCAATCGAGCGCGGCGAGTTTGCCATCCTTGGTCGTGATGAAAGGATTGATCTCCATCAGTGTGGAATCGGTCTCGACGAAAGCCTTATAGAGGCCGGTCATGAAGCGCACGGCTTCGGGAACCTGCGCCGGTTCGAGGCCAAGCTTGAAGGCGAGCCGGCGCGCCTGGTAGGGTGCCAGGCCGAGTGCGGGGTCGATGACCTCCTTGAAGATGGCGTCCGGGTTCTCGTGTGCGACCTCCTCGATCTCCATACCGCCGGCCTGCGAGGCCATGAAAACCACCTTGGAACTCGCGCGGTCGAGCACGATACCAAGGTACAGCTCACGGGCGATGGCAGAGCCGGATTCAATGAGCAGCCGCTGCACTTTCTGACCCTGAGCACCGGTTTGGTGCGTCACCAGTTGCATGCCGAGAATCTTTTTCGAATGCTCTTCCGCTTCGCCCCGCGACTTGGCCAGCTTCACGCCGCCGCCCTTGCCGCGACCCCCGGCATGGATCTGTGCCTTGACCACCACGACCCCATGCCCGGCGCCGAAGAGCCCTTGCGCTGCCGCATCTGCCTCCTCAAAGGTGGCCGCCATCTGCCCGTCCGGCACGGGCACACCGTAGCGGCGCAGAATCTCTTTGGCTTGATACTCATGAATTTTCATGAAGCTCCTTTCAGGGGTGCGGCAAAGGTGCAGTGTACCGCAGGCGATGGTGGCGACAGGGATGAGGAGCGGCAAGCGAGGAAAAGCGAGGATCAGTCAGGATGGCCGGAACACGGGAGCTTGTGTCGCGTTCATTTGGGGTTCCCCAACTTGATTTTTTGTTCAGCTGTGAGGTTGGGAGGCTTGAGGCAGTAAGCGCATGATCAGTTCCTGCCGGGCATCTTCTTGTAGCCTGATCCTGTGTCGATTTCCAAGGATCTGAAGCAAGTGGTGGAAGGGTGCGAGACGTTGTCTCTGGAAGAGGCGCGCTCGCTTGCCCGCCGCATCCTGACAAGCGAGGCTTCCGATATCGAACTTGCGGCGCTGCTTGGCGCCATGGGGGCCCGGGGGGAGACCGCCGAGGAGATTGCCGGCTTTGCGCTGGCTCTCCGCGAGGCCGCCGTTCCGTTGCCGCTCAGCGAGGCGGAACGTGAGGAACTGGTCGACACCTGCGGCACGGGCGGCGACGGCAGCGGCACCTTCAACATCTCCACGGCAGCGGCGTTGGTGGCTGCCGCCGCGGGCGCCAAGGTGGCCAAGCATGGCAATCGCGCCGTCACCAGCCAGTGCGGATCAGCGGATGTGCTCGAGACCCTGGGCGTGCCTATCTCGCTGGCACCGGAGGCGGCCGTGGCGGCGCTGCGAACCCATGGCTTCTGCTTTCTACTCGCCCCGGCCCACCATCCCGGCATGCGCGCCGTGTTGCCGGTACGGCGGGCCATGGGGGTGCGCACGATCTTCAATATCCTGGGTCCTTTGCTGAACCCCGCCGGAGCGCGGCGGCAGGTGATGGGCGTATATGCCACCCGCCTCGCTCGTCCCGTTGCGCAGGCGATGACGCTGCTCGAAGTGCGCCATGCCTGTGTGGTGCATGGGGCCGGCGGTCTGGATGAGCTCACCCTGAGCGGGCCGAGCCAGATGGTCACGGTGCGCAGACAGGGTAGACCATCGATTGTCGAAGAGGAAATCTCGCCGGAGCTCGCCGGGCTTTCGCGTGCGCCCCTCCCTGCCCTGGCCGGTGGCGACGCACAGACGAATGCGGCGATCCTGCAATCCATCTTTGCCGGACGGCCTGGCCCTCCACGCGACGTCGTGCTTCTGAACGCGGCGGCGGTGCTGGTGGTGGCGGAACGCGCGCCGGACCTCGCCGCGGGCGTCCGGCTGGCCGCGCAGACGATCGATGGGGGTGCGGTGCTCGGTCTTCTCGAGCGGCTCCGCGGCTGACTCTTTGTTATGCCGGAAGCAAGGTCGCGGAGAACTCGAGCTGCTCACTCCGGCAGGTGTCACCGTGCGGGGTGAAGTGAGTGCGGCAGCGAGCTTCGTAGAGGTCCGCTGCGCCGATGACAACCAACTGCTGCGACGGCCCAAGGCGCTGGGTGTGGATTGCGCTCTGCCCGCACACCATGCACACCGCCGAAAGCTTTGTTACCTTATCAGCCAGTGCCATCAGCGCGGGGACGGGGCCGAAGGGCTCTGCGGTAAACGTCATGTCGAGACCGGCGGCGAGCACCCGCTTGCCCCGCGCGACCAGTTCCGTAACAAAGGGGACGATCTCCTCGGATAGAAACTGCACCTCGTCGATGCCGATGACCTCCACCGCTTCCAGGCGCGGCAGCAGCGCGGAGCGTAGATCGTCAACGGACGTGACCGGATAGGCCTCGTGCGTTTGTGCGGAATGCGACGCGATGTGTGTCTGGTGATAGCGCAGATCAACGTCCGGCTTAAAGCAAAGCACCCGCTGCCGGGCAATGCGTGCGCGCGTAAGACGGCGGATGAGTTCTTCCGACTTGCCCGAGAACATGGGGCCGGTGATCACTTCCAAAACGCCGGGAGCCAAGACGCTGAGAGGGAGGCTCCCGGAAGCAGGATGTTCGTTGGGCAAAGGCATGGTGAACCCGATGGTAGCCGTTTGGGGCCGGTGGAAATGCCCACCAGCCTGTGGTTCCCTTTTCTCATCTGCTGAAAGGCGGCTCCCCGGAAGGGGCGTATTCTGACGGTACTTCCCCAAGGAGCAAAGACAATGGCAGGCAGATGGTATCGATGGATGATGGTGGTAGCGCTAGGCTCCACGGCAGGTTTGGTCACGGGCGCAGCGGCGGTGGCGCAGGACGCCAAGCCTGTAAAGGAAATCAAGGTCGATCTGGTAAATAGCCAAGGTCAGCCCGCCGGCAAAGCCGTTTTTCTACAAAAGAAAAATGGCGTCGAGATCAAGGTGTCGCTCGAAAATACCCCCTTTGGCGATCATGGCGTGCACATCCATCAGAATCCGGTTTGTGAGGGGCCAGATTTCAAGTCTGCCGGCGGACACCTTAATCCGGACGGAAAGCAGCACGGCTTCGAGAATGCGATGGGGCATCATGCGGGCGACACCCCAAGCAATCTGAGCGTGGGCGAGGACCATAAAGGCACGGCCAAGTACATGTTGACCGCGGTCACGCTACAACCGGGTGCGCCGAATTCGCTCCTGTCCAACGGTGGGACATCGATCATCGTGCATGAGCATGCGGACGATATGAAGACGGACCCCAGCGGCAACTCCGGCAATCGGATCGCCTGCGGCGTAATCAAGCAGTAGCGTCCTGCACGGCGCAACGGGGTTGGGTCCTCCATCGGCTGAAGCAAGCGTTCGCCGCCGGGTCATGGAACCAATCCGGGGATGGCTGCGTATGGGTGTGCATGGCAACAATGGTGGTGAGTCCGGCGATGAAGCGGTTTCCCATGATGCCGGGTGCCACGAAGCCGCAACCTGCCGTTGCACGGGAAGCCGCGATGGGGCCATTTCCACAACCAGGCACGGCGGCAGAGGCGGCCATGGTGCCCGCGCGACGGGCAACCATGGTCCCCCGCGCGGAGTTGGCTGCCGATACGGTTCGGACCCCGAAGCCGGTGCCGGTGCAGGCCATAGCTCCGGTTCAGGCGCAGGCGCAACGAGCCGACCAGGGGGGTCAGGCACCAGCGGCAAGCCCGGCACGCGTGTCAGCGGCTGCTGACGGGGCCTATCTGGCAGCTTTAGCGGCCCGGTGTGTGCTGGGTGACGTTCATGCGTGGGAGTTGTTGATTCGCCGGGAGCAACGGCGCGTGCATGGGCTCTGTTACCGGTTTACCGGCTCCGTGACGGAGGCGGAAGACCTCACGCAGGAGGTTTTCCTCAAAACTTACCGCAATCTACGCAGCTTCGATCCCGCCAAAGCAAGCTTCGGCGTCTGGTTGACCGCCCTGACGCGTAATCTGCTCGTCGACCACTATCGGCGGTCTCGGCTCGAGCGTGCCAGCGAATCGCTGGACGAGCCGATGGGCGGTGAGGAGGACGGCCGCACCCGCGCCGACCGTTTGCAGGACACCCGCGCCGGCCAGGAACATCATGTTGCCGGACTTGAATTGCGCACCAAAGTACAAGCAGCCTTGGCGAAGGTATCTCCCGAGTTGCGCGAAGCTGTGATTCTGCGGGATCTGGAGGATCTGGATTACCGCGAGATCGCGGAAGTGCTCGCGATCCCCCAAGGAACGGTGAAAAGCCGCATCAGTCGCGGCCGATCCGAATTGGCGCGGTTATTGAAAGACATGGAAGGGCAGGTGATGTAACGTGGCTCAAGATTGGGATTTTAACGGCCGGAATTCGAATCAAGATGGGTTTGCCGGGGCCGCGTGCACGGGAGACGCCGGGGGCGAGGCAACTCCTGCCGCCTGCACCGCATGGGTGTCCCTGCTGCCGGACGCCGCAGAAGATCGGCTCAGCGAGGCAGAGCAAACGGCACTGGACCGTCATCTCGCCCTGTGCCCGCAATGTACGGAAGAACTGGCCGATGCGAAGCGAGGCGCCGCTTGGCTGGGGCTGTTGAAAGGGCATGCGCCGGAGCCGTCCCCAGCCCTGCTCAGCTCGATTCTGGCGAAAACCAGTGGGCTCCGCGGGGCGGAGGCGGGCCTTTCTCCCTGGATCGATCTAGAGGGAGAGCCTGCCCTTGTTCCCGTGATCATGCTTCCACTGATCGCTACACTCGGGCAGCCAGCTACGCCCGAAGAGCCTTCCGGACAGCCCTCGCTTGCGGAACGCCTCGGCCGCTGGTTTGGCCTTGGAAATGGGTTTGCCCCGGCGCTGCAACCCCGCTTGACAATGACGGCCGCCATGGCGTTTCTTTCGATCTGCCTCACGTTGAACCTGCTGGGGCTGCCGGATCGCACGCTGCACGCCCAGACGTTCCATACCCCGACGTTCCATACCCAGACACTGCGTCCCATGGGCCTCCAACGCACGGTCGCAGACAAACGAGCAACCCTGGTACGCACCTTCGAAGGCATTCGCGTCGTGTACCGTGTGGAGTCCCGCATGAACGAGTGGCTCACCGCCAGCGCAGCTCCCAACGACGCCCCCTGGACAGCGCAACGCTGACCACGCGAACCAAAAAGAACAGAACCGCAGTTCACCCGCTTGTGAAACTGCAGAAAGGAGCTCAGCTGTGATGCAAGAACCTGGGATAGAAGAGTCTGGAATGGATAAGTCTGGAATGAATCAGTCTGGAATGGATCAGTCTGGAAGGGAACGTGTGGTGATCTTTGCAACGGAAAGCCGCGAGGTAGCAGGCCAGCCGGGAGTGGATGAGATGGGAACGGGCGAAACGCAAAATGCGGCCAGGCCCAACAACATCCCTCCCTCGCACCCACCTTACACAGTGGGGGCTGACCTGCCGCATGAAGGCCCACCCGTCGCCTATTGTCAGCAGTGCGGCATGGGGTTGACCGCGACCTCAATGCGCCAGGTTGGTTCCGGCATCTTTTGCAAGCCTTGCGCGACAGGACGACAGGCGCAAGACACCGGCTGGGCACCCGTGCCGATCGCTGACTCCGTTCCCTCCGACACTCCACCCGCAACGGCACCAAATCCGGTGCTAGCCGGATGGCTGGGGCTCATCCCCGGTGTGGGCGCCATGTACAACGGCCAATATGCCAAAAGCGTCGTGCACCTCGTCATCTTTGTGGTGCTGCTCAGCCTGGGGGACAACCTGAACTGGGTTTTCTACTGGTTTGTTTGGGGTTGGATCTTTTACCAGGGCTTCGAGGCTTACCACACCGCACTTGCTCGCCGGAATGGCCTGCCCTTGCCAAATCCGTTTGGCTTGAATGACTTGGCAGACCGTCTCGGTTTCTTCCCTAGTGGGGTCTTTGGACGCGAACAGGTCCGACCGATGCCCCCACCCTCGCCGACGGGGTACGCCTCCCATACCGGCCCTTTCCGGGCCCAGGCCGCTTCCCAGTATGCGTCGCCCACGTCGCCCACGACGCCATCCCCGTCTGGCTCCTTCACGGCTGCGGCTGGTGGGCCGGGAAGCGCCTCAAGCCCTTTCGTCGCTCCTGGCTTTGCCGGGGCGTCCAACCCATCCGGAGTTCCTGGGACCGCCGCTTCTGCCCAACAGGCCTCTGCCGCCGGAGCCGCCCCATATACACCCACGTTCACAGGAGTGCCACCTGCGCAACCCGCTCCGATCAATCCCCTCTCGCATGCGGCCCGCTTTCCGGGCGGTGCTGTTTGGCTCATCGGTCTGGGTGCCCTGTTCCTCCTGGGCAACATCCTGCCCTCCTGGCGAGTGGATGGACGCTGGCTCGTGCCTATCCTCCTGGCCGGCATCGCCCTTTGGGTTGGTAGTCGCCGTGTAGTGGCTCTCCGTGACACCCAGCCCCTTTTTCCTCTTTCCGGTGCGCGCCCTGACTTTGCAGCGGTGCTGGTTGGACCCGTTCTTCTGCTGACCGTCGCCGTCCTGCTCGCCTTGCAGGATGCCCACGTGATTCCCCTACGACACAGCTGGCCCGCTTTGCTCATCTTCTGGGGTGCGCTCCTGCTTCTCAGCCGTGCGCGCCAGCTTAGCCCCGAAACATACGGTGCCCCCGTGGGCACATCGTCCGAACCGAACGCCGCAGCCCCCTCAGCAGAGGGGATGTCCCCGCGATGACGCGGAAAGTTCACCTTTACCCCGCACCTTGATCCGGCATAGTGCGCATCCAGCCGATGCGTCCCTGTCTTCGTGTACCAGCCCCGCCAAGGAGTAGCCGCATGAGTACACCGCCCCCACCACCCTCCTTCGGCTACGCGCCTAGAACTCCTACGCCAGCTGCCCCTATGATGAGCGACCGCCGCACTCTGCGTGCACAACGGAAGGCGGCGGCCGCGCAAGCCCGATGGCAACGGGACCAGCTTCGCTTACGCCTCCGTGCCGCCCGCCGGACTTCGATCGTAGGTCCTCTGTTACTACTGGTGGGCGGCTTCACCCTGCTGCTTCTGCAGACCGGTCGTTTGCAATGGATAAGCACCTTTTGGTGGCTGGGCCGCTGGTGGCCTGCGGCCCTGATCGCGGCAGGACTTGTGCTCGTCGGCGAGTGGGCGCTTGATCGCCACAATGACGTCGATTTACAGGCTGAGCGGAATACACGATCAGGAACCCTTACGATCGCTCCACGCCGCGTCCTGGGCGGTGGTGCCGCTTTCCTTCTCTTTCTTATCGCTGTAGTAGGGCTTTGTTCCAGGGCCGCGCAGCGAAGCTCGGGCTGGCTCCAGGACAACCTTGGGGAAAATTTCCAAAATGATCTTGACCAGACCTTTTCGCAAGGCGGCTTCGGGAACTGGCGGCAGCTGCTGGGCGCCCATCAGGAGTTCACCCAAAACCTACAGGCTCCCCTCGCACCTGCCGGGGACCTCACCCTGAACCTCGAGCGCGGGGACATCGTCGTTTCGGGCTCAAGCCAGGACAATCAGGTACACGCCACCGTGCACCAGCGCCTCTTCGCCTGGCAGCGCGAGGATCTCGAACAGCGTAAACAAACCGAGCAGGCCCGCTTCAGCGGCGGGCCGCAGCATTTGACCCTTTCCCTGGCCGGCCCTGACGCCGCGGACCTGAACGTGGAGTTACCCCACGATGCCTCGCTCACCATCCATAGTGGACACGGGGACATTCACATCGAGGAGCTGCGCGGCGCTGTAACGATCTCCGCCCACGAGGGTGACGTGGAACTCACCGCCCTCCGTGGACCCGTCATGCTCGAAACACAAAACGACGACACCACGGTCAACGCGCACAGCCTCTTCGGCAGTTTCACTCTGAACGGCCGTTCGGGCGACATCCATCTCAGCGACATCGAAGGGCCTGTGACCCTGCATGGCGACTTCTTCGGCGACACACAATTAGAGCGCGTCAGTGGGCCGGTACAGTTTCAAAGCAGTTTCACGCACTTTAGCTGTGCTGCGGTTCCGGGCGATCTTAATATCGAAGGGCGCAGTGATCTCGAAGCGCATCGTCTTACCGGCCCCCTCCTGATCGCCACCACGAATCGAAACCTGATGCTGGACGGTGTGCGCGGAGCCACCACCATTGACGATCGCAATGGTTCCGTTAATCTGACGCTCGCTGGCCCCCTGCAAACCATTCATATCGGCAATGCCAACGGTTCCATCGAGCTGGCAGCTGCGGACAACGCCCATTTCACCCTACGCGCGGCGACGAGTAATGGCGAGATCCATAACGATTTTGGTCTCCGCTCCACATCCTCCGATAACACGACCGAGACTTCCGGTTCAGTTCAGGGCGGTGGCCCGAAGGTAGATCTGCAAACAAGCGACGGCGACATCACCCTTCATCGGAGCAAGCTGGAAGACGCTCCCGATTGGGGAGATGCTCCAGCACGCCTCACGCGCTCCCCGCAGACCACTAAGCCTACCAAGACAACTCCGGCGGACCCACCGTCAGAGGACTAGATCGGTTGCTGGTCGCCCTGGACGAACAGAGAAGGCATCTCCATCTCGACAGGATCGGGCCAGACCCCTGTCTCCACAAGGGTATACAGCAACAGGAGAAGCAGGAGAGTCAAATAGAAATACCCATCCACTAATACGTTCAAAGCGATAAAGATGGCGAGGGCAGCCGACATCCAGCGCAGCGTATCGGCCAACGAACAGCAACGCTTTCGCGCTACGCAGAACGCGAACAAAACGGTGAGGACGACAAGCTGGACCCATTGCAGATGGTCGGGCCGCACGACAAAGGTCACCCAGTAGGAAAGGTTTATGGGATCAGCAAGCGCGTGGGGCAGCTTACTCCACTGACCTACTGTATTGCTCGCAATCCGGCGGGAAGCCAAGGCAAGAAACGGCCCGACCACAACGGACATTCCGACAACGCTCGCACTGGCAATTTTGACCGCCTCACCCCAGCCGCGCCGCCGATGGGCGTTCAAAACGAGAAAGGGGAAGATTACCCAGCTGAGCTGATAAATCGCCATACTCACGCCGAAGATCAGCGCTGCCCAACCATAGTGCCTCCACCGCATCAACGCGATCGCTATCACCAGGGTCAACCAGTGTGGCGCCAAATACAGGTCATGGCGGTATTGTACGAAGGGCGAGAGAAGAAACACTCCCGTCAACAACGCCGCTGCTCTTCGCTCGACTGAACGCGCTGCAACATACGTAATGACGCCAAGCCCGACATCGCACAATACGTTGACGGACCGTACATCCGCATGTACGAGAATCGCCGGCAGGTAGGCTAAGAGCATCCCCGGTAGATAAGGAAAGTCATACAGCCGGGAGCCGACATGCATTGTCGTATATGGATTTAGATGTGCTGCCAATCGCCCGTCAGCCCACATGATCACAGGCAACATGTCCGAACGCAAATAGTTCAAGGGAAAACACGCCATCGCGAGCGCCACTCCCCCGACATAGCTGAGTAGCACCCCCGCTAAAGCAACTGCCGCGCTGGAGCGCACGGCAATACACAGGGCGCCCACGAGAAAAAGCCCAGCCAGCAACACAGGGGCGCTGTGGGGAAGAAAGTATCCAAACTGTGCGAAGTGGCGCCCTTCATATACAAAGCCGGCGATCGAACATGCCTCAGACACAGCGCACAGCATCACCAAAGCAAACAAGAACGATCGAAGCTTGATCGAAGTGGCCGCTTGGCCGTTAAGCGCCGGTCTCAGAAGTCGCGCCAAACCATAGGAAAACACCAAGGTAAATGGCAAGAGCAGCAACTGGTGTATGAGGGGAGAAGGGCGGCCGGACCAACCGTCATTGGTGAGTCCGATCATCCATGTCACCGTGACGAACCAGCGAGCATTGGCTTGGAACTGATTTCGCATACCTTTGCGCTCTATATCGGGGTGACAAGCAGCTCACCCGCCGTTCGGATTGCCCGCGCCGCTACGCCCTTCCGCAACAGCACCCTTTCGATCGTTATAACCCCAAATGGAAAAGCCCACCATCTCTGGTGGGCTTTCGATATTATGCCGGCGATCACCTAATCTCCCACACACTTACGCGTGCAGTACCATCGGC
>CAXSZS010000007.1:0-124254 GCA_964242495.1 uncultured Acidobacteriaceae bacterium | reverse complement strand
GCATCTGGGTGTTTTTGTAGAGCTGGTTGAGGACGATTTCGTGCTGGGCGCCGCGTTTGAGCTCGATGACGATGCGCATGCCGTCGCGGTCGGATTCGTCGCGGACGTCGGAGATGTCGTCGACGATCTTCTCGTTAACGATCTCGGCGATGCGCTTAATGAGGTTGGATTTGTTGACCTGGTAGGGGATCTCGGTGACGATGATGGCCTGGCGGCCGCCGCTGAGCGGAAGGATGGGCTCCAGACCGCACTTGGCGCGCATCATGAAGCGGCCGCGGCCGGTGCGGTAGGTTTGGGCGAGGTTGCCGCGACCGTAGAGATAGCCGCCGGTGGGGAAGTCGGGGCCTTTCACGTGCTGGAGGACGAGGGCGAGGTCGATGTCAGCCTGGGTGCGATGGTCGCCCTCTGCGCGTTTTTCCTGCGTGAGCAGGGCGATGGTGGCGTCCAGGACCTCGGTGAGGTTGTGGGGCGGGATGTTGGTCGCCATGCCGACCGCAATGCCTGTGGAGCCGTTGACGATGAGGTTCGGGATGCGGGCGGGCAGCACGGAGGGCTCGGAGGTGGATTCGTCGTAGTTGGGGACGAAGTCGACGGTGTCGTTGTCGATGTCGGCGAGCATTTCAGAAGAGAGCCGGGTCATGCGGGATTCGGTGTAGCGCATCGCGGCGGGTGGGTCGCCATCGACGGAGCCGAAGTTACCCTGGCCGTCGACCAGCGGGTAGCGCAGTGAGAAAGGCTGCGCGAGGCGGACCATGGTGTCGTAGATGGCGGCGTCGCCGTGGGGGTGGTAGTTGCCCATGACGTGGCCGACGACCTTGGCCGATTTGGTGTACTTTTTGTTGAACTGGAGGCCCATCTCCTGCATGCCGTAGAGGACGCGGCGGTGGACGGGCTTGAGGCCGTCGCGGGCGTCGGGCAGGGCACGGCCGATGATGACCGACATCGAGTAGTCAAGGTACGACCGGCGCATCTCGTCGTCGATGTTGATGGGCAACATGACAAGAGCGCCCGGGCCGGTGGGGGCGCTGGGGCCGTCAGGATTGAAAGGGCCGCCTCCGCTGCCGTCGGAACCGCCTGGGGGCGGGTTGTTGGAGTTGGCGTCTTGGGGTGAGGGCGGGATGTTGTCGTCGGGGCCGAGCGGAAGTTGGTTTTGGTCGTCTGGCATGGGCACTACTAATTATAGGTTGTTGGCTTCGTTGGGGCGCCCGGGATGACCTGCTCAGACAAAAGGAGGCGCCCGAAGGCGCCTCCTTTTGAAGTAGAAGGGTTAAAATTCGAATTTGGCCCAAAGGACCACGCTACGATTTCCGTTCGGGCGACTTGGGGTGAGATAGCCGCCGTTGACATCTAGCACGTCGGTATCCCCAAAGGTTGTGTCGTTGTGGTTTGCGATGTTCTGAGCCTCGGCGCGAAGAATCAGATTACCGCGTTCTCTGAAATCGAAGCCTTTTTCGAGAGCAATGTTGTTCGTCGTAAAGCCTGGCTGCTGAAAGCTGTTACGACCAATTTCAGCGCGTAAATACTGATTGTTGGGAAAATGCGGAACGAGGAAATGCACTTGACTCGGATTGACCGGGTTCAGGGCGTTTGTCAGATTATTTGCGCCCAAGTCATAGTAAGTTCCGGGTGTACCGCCCACGAAAAAACCGTCGATGCCTACAGTTTGAAATGAGGCGCTTGGGTTGCCGAGTATGGGACGGTCATTGGCTGTGCTGCCATCGCCATTGAGATCAAGACCGTTGGTGTTGAAGGTAGAGTACGCTCCGCTCTGGAGCTGGGTGATACCCGAAACCGTCCAGTGGCGGGTTACAAGATTTTCGGCTAAGTCTAGAAGGTGGTTCGATGAGTGTACGCCGGGAACGGCATAGACGTAAGAGACGGAAAAGAACTGACGATGGTCGAATGCCGAAGGACCATAGTCCTGGCCACGGCCACCCGGGGCAAGATTGGCCGAGTAGGAGGTGGGCGACGATCCGCCGATCGTGAAGATTTCGGAGCCGTCATCCAGGTCCTTGCTGAACACGTAGTTGGCGTTGACCAGCAACCCATGCTTGAAGTTGTGTGTACCGGTAACTTGCAGACTGTTGTAATTGGAATCCGCGTAATTTCCGCGAGTGCTGATGGCCCCGCGATTCGGATTCAAGCGCTGCCCCGTCACGCCGCTGAAGAAGTTGAACTGCTGGTTCGCGAATTCCTTTTCGCCACGGTCGCCGACATAGCGTACGCCAAGCACAATGGTGCCGGGGAGTTCGCGCTCCACGCCGAGATTGTACTGGTAGGTTAGAGGGTTAACCAGATTGCTGTTCTCGCTCAACACGGATGAGAACGGGTTCAAGACAGGGCTGATCGTGGGAATCAATGACGTGGCATTCGTTAAGCCGTTTCCAGTGGTCTGGATTAGCAGCCCGGCTACCGAGTTGGGCGAACTCTGGGTGGAATTAATGAGTATATTGGAGAAGGTGCTGTCATAGAAGATGCCGAAGCCGCCGCGGATGGACGTTTTCCCGTCGCCGAGCTTGCCCAAAACGCCATGGGGGGAATAGGCAAAACCGAGGCGTGGAGCGATATTGTTGTAATCGTTTTTCACCGGAACGACTGTGTTAATCGGGGCGTACGGATTGCTTGGGTCGAGGCCGGGATATTTCAGGGTGTTTTCGGGATTCGTTAGATAGTCATACCGAACGCCGAGATTGACTGTAAGGTCGCTGCTCAGCTTGACATCGTCCTGCGCAAAGACGCCACTGCGATAGCCGTGAGAGTCGTCACGGGTAGGCCCAAAGGTCTTGGTCGCGGTGCCCGAAGGACCGAGTTGATTTTGTAGAAAGTTGCCAAACGAACTGATGCCACTTCCGCCGGAGGCGAAAGTAAGGGTGCCGAGAGCGTTTTGCGAGACGATGTCGATCTCGATCAGGCGACCAATATCGGCTCCGAAGCTGAAGGACTGGCGACCCTTTGTATAGCGAATCGTGTCCTGGAACTGGTAGAGCTCTTCGTCGCGGCCTTGCGGAAAGTTTTGGTTCGGACCGAAGCTGGGAAATGCGACTGACCCTGCTGTGGTGGTGCCATTCAGCTTAAGAAAGCTGAAGGTCGGTAAGGAATTCAGCGGATTGGCAAGGGTCGCGGCCTCCGGAGAGAAAAGAAAGGACAGACGGGCTTCTGAAACACGAAACTCATTCAGAATTCGTGGACTGAAGATATGGGTGTACTGCGCTTCGGCGAGTTCGACCGGTCCACCCTGCTGTGTATCGAAGCCGGCAAGCGCATTTCCGTTGTTTCCGAAATCCGGGGAAAGCGAACTGCGGTCGTGAACGTAGCGAAACGAGAAAACGTCCTTTTCCTCTGGACGGAAATCGATTCTATACATCCACTGTGTATCTGGGCTTGATACGGGAGAGTTGGGTCGTTGAAACCCCGCGAAGGAGATCACGCAACCTGTCGCTGGGCAGCCGGGGAGGGCACCAACATTTTGGGTGATGGGGTTCCCGGAAACTGAAGCAAACTTCTGGTCCACGCCAAGATAGGAGCCATTGCTGAGGTACTGATTCAACAAGGCGACCTGTGCAGCCGGTGCGCCCGTGATTGTTTGCAGGGTTTGATATCCCGTCGCATCGGGCAGCAGATTTACACCTGCTGTTTCCTGGCCGTAGTAGCGCTGCAGCTGCCAGGCACCAAAGGCGAAAAGCTTGTTCTTAATGATCGGGCCACCGGCGGTGAAACCGAAGGTGTGCTGATCAAAGCGGGTGACCAATTCACCAGAACCACGTTGAAACCCTTGGAGCGAATTCAAACCCGAGCCTGTGTAGCGCTCAAAAGCGGTGCCATGGAAGGAGTTCGTGCCGGATTTCGTCACGAGATTGACGATGCCGCCACTCCCGCGCCCATACTCGGCAGAGGCCGAGTTAGTGAAAACGGCAACCGAGTCAAAGATGTCCGGGATGGTGGGTTGAAATGCCTGCCCAGCGATGGTGACGTCGTTGATCTCCTGGCCGTCCACCAAGAAATTGTTATCGCGCGGACGGGCGCCATTCACTTGAATGTTGACACCGTTTGAGAATGCGCCACTGCCACCGCCGTTCTGCACCGGCTGAACGCCCGGTACGGTAAGCGCGAGTTCGACGGGATTGAGGCTGAAGATCGGGAGCTTGTCGAGTTGTACGGCATCAATGGTCCCAGAGAGAACACCGTTGTCGGTATTGACCGCTCCCTGGTTCGCTTCCACCGTGACTTCCGTGTTGGCAGCGCCTACCTGCAGAGTGACGTCGTAAGAAGTAACGGACGAAGCACTGACTGCGACATCTTTGACCTCGGAGGTGGTGAAGCCTGTATTCGAGACAACAATCGTATATTGGCCGGGCGAGATCGCATCGATACGGTATGCACCGTCGGCACCGGTTTGGATGGTGCGCTTCTCGGAAGTTCCCTGATTGGTCACCATGACTGTTGCGTGCGCGACGGCCGCGCCAGTGGCGTCGCGAGCCACGCCAGCGATGATGCCTTTGCTGGTTTGGGCTATGACAGGGCTGGTCACGCCGACCGAAATAGCAAAGAGTAAACCGGCGGCAGAGCGCCGCGAAGGTGCAAAGTGCATGAATCGCTCCAAAAAGAACAGTCTGTGCTTCTCCCCGGGGTGTATGCACGTTGAATGCCAAATCTATAGTGAGCGGTTGCAAGGGTTACCTGAGCTCGCGATCACTTAGGCGGTAAATTTCTATGAGATTTGGAAGAAGTTTCTCGAAAATGTCTGCCTCTTCCTTGGAGCGTCATTCGAAGCGATTTGTTGGCACGAGAAATTCGTCGATGCAGCTACTGCTCCGGAAGCGGCATCAGCACCTGCCAGTTACATAAATTCTATGTGCGGCTATGTACGAAAGAACGGGCTTGGGCATCATGCCCTGGCAGTCTTGTCGGTCTCTCAACAGAAATCGGAGCTGCGTAGCGCTGACGGGTTCGACTATGTCGTTCAGAAGATGAATGCCTTTCGGCTGTTCCGGTCGGGAGGCCAACTCGTGCGCATCGAGCTCCATGCCGGTTTTAGACGAGGCAGAATTAGAGGTGGGGAGCGGAACACCCGGACGGCTGACGATGATCCATTCGGCTAGTTGGAGGAGCTCTTCGGGTTCGCGCCAGTGGGGGAAGGTTTGGAAGGCGTCGGCGCCGAGGATAGCAAAGAGGTGAAGGTTGGGTTCGGCGGCGAGGTGGGGGGGAGAGATCGGGTTCGAGGAAGGAACGAGGTTCGAGGTCGGGAGGACGGCGGGGGCCAGTTGGGCGTGGAGGCGGCGGAGGGTGTCTACGGTGTAGTTGGGCTGGCCGTCGGGGCGGGGGGCGTCGATGGGGGAGGCTTCGAGGCGGGGAACGCCCGCGCAGAGGAGCTCGGTCATGCGGAGGCGGTCAGCGAAGGAAGCCACGGCGCCGTTCGGTTTGAGGGGCTGGCGGCCGGTGGGGGCGAGCAGGACGCGGTCGAGGGCGAAGCGGTCGCGGGCTGCGCAGGCGACGGTGAGATGGCCGTTGTGGGGGGGATCGAAGCTGCCGCCGAAGTAGCCGATGCGCATGGGATAAGTCGCAAGGGAGCGCGTGAGGTCGCCGGTTGCGGTGATTTCAGCATAGCGCGTGGGGAGGTGTCGACATCCGCGGGATGGGAGGATGCAATTTTGGTAGGATGCGAAGGCTGATGGTCTCGCCGCCTTGCTCGCTGTTGGAGGGGGGTGTGTGAGGTCAGTGCGTTGCGGTTGGCGGGACGGAAGGCGACAGCCTTCAGGGGAGGCGGTTTATCGTTGGAGCGTCCATGTGGGCACGGGTCCGTGGCGGTGGAAAGAAGCAGTGGGGTGTTCTGGCGCTTCTGGTCGCGTTCATCGTGGCGGGCACGGCGGTTTTCTGGAATACGGATGGCCAGGATTTGGCGTCGTCGTATGTTGGCTGCCGTTTGGTAGCCACAGGAAATATTGGGGCACTTTACACTCATGATTCCGACAATTTTGCCGATGTAGGGGACATGACAGGGACGTGGCAGCGGTTGGGGGCGCAGGGTAATTTCCATGGCTACCTGCATCCCTATGTGCAAACGCCGTTGTGGGCGTATGCCCTGCAACCGCTTTGCAACCGAACGAGCTTTCCGGTATTTCAGCGGATCTTTCTTGTGCTGACGATGCTTGCGCTTGCTGGTACGGTGTTTCTCGTGGGCCGGTATTGGGCGCCGGGGCTGCTGCACCCGCTGGCGATTGCGACGGTGCTGGTCGGTTTGTGGTTTTCGCAGCCCTTTCAGTACGCCATGTTTTTACTGCAGACGCATGCGTTATTCGTATTTCTCACCGTTGCCGGTCTGGTTTTGGCAGAGCGCGGGCGCTGGGGATGGGCGGGTTTTTGCATCGCCTGCGCGGCAGCCGTAAAGGTAACGCCAGGCGTTTTTCTGCTGTACTGGTTGCTGACGCGGCGGTGGAAGGCTGCGGGCAGCATGGCGTTTTGGTCTGCCGTGCTGATGGGTGCAACGTACGTTGCGCTTGGATCGCAGGTAATGGCGGCCTATGTTTCGGATTTGCAGCGGGTATCGCGCGTGCTGCTGGTCGCGCAGAACAATCAGTCCTTTGCTGCCTGGGTAATGGCGCGCTTTTACGGCCCGGATGAGGTGTTCGATATTACGATTCTGCCGTTGCCGACGGCGGTACGGTGGGGGTCGACTTTGCTGCTGCTCGGGTGGACGGTGGGCGGCGGGCTATTGGATGCGCGACGGTCCGCTGCTCGGCAAACAGATTCGGACGCGAAAGGTGAGCCGTTTGTAAATGGTGCGCCGCTTGGGGCTGTGGGGGTGTTGGTCGCGATGACGATTTTTGCGCCGATTGCCTGGACTCACTATTCGATCCTGCTGGTTGTGCCGCTAATGGTTTTGGTCGCGGAAAGCCAGGCACTGCGAAACTGGTGGATCGGGGCGGTTTGTTTCGCGGTGGCCGCGCTGAATTACCGGCCGCTGGCAACGGATGTGATTCGCATGGATATTAGCGATGTCGCGGTTGTACGCGGCCAGTTCTTTGCGGGCGTGCTCTGCCTGTCTGCCCTGATGGCCGTGGTGTGGCTTGAAAGAAAGCGCGAGGGGTTCGCCGGGCCGTTGCGGGCGGGCGGCCACGTGATCGCGGACGCGGTGGGCTCGAAGAGTGCCAGCATGCTTTCTACGATGCTGGGCAGGTGGGGTGTGCGATCTTCGGAGACACTGTCATGATGACTCATTCCTTTCTGCGCCTTGTTGGATTGTTGTGTTCTTTGTATTTCGCGTTGGGCGCGGTGCCCTCGCTGCAGGCGGAGACCTGGTATGTGCGGGCGGATGGGGGAACGCGCTTTTCTGCCAATGCTGCGACGGGGCAGTGCGACGGTAAGGCTGACGCGGCTTACCCCGGCCATGGAACCGATCGGCACTGTGCGTTTAACGATGTCCGCTACCTTTGGGAAGATCAGCACACCTATAACTTTCATAAGTGGGTGATTGCCGGCGGGGATACGGTGATCCTGGACAATACGAAGCCGTGGCGTATTGGGGCTGCTGATAATGGCAGAGCTGCCCCGGTGAAAGATCAGCAGTGGTGTTGGGGGATTGGGCCTTTCGGCTGCGCAAATCCTACCATTCCGGCCGGGACGGCAGCCCAGCATACTCGTATTTTAGGGCGGAATTACGAGCACTGCAGTGTTGGCGATCAGCCGGATAAGCGCAAAATGACCCAGATTTTTGGAGGGTTTGGGGTGCCGGCCGCGCTGAACCTGGGAGGGGCGCAGTTTGTCGATGTGGAGTGCCTTGAAATTACGCGGCACTCGCAATGTGCGCTGCACGGGGAACCCCGTTTGCCCGCGAACTGCAGTTCGAGCCTGCCGATCGATGATTATGACGCCGACGGCATCACGACCGACGTGCAAACCCATGATGTGTTGTTACAGGATATCTGGGACCATGGACATACAGACCGCGGCATTATCGGACCGATCGGAGGTCTGGTTACAGCGAACCGTGTTGATATTGCTTATAACGGGATGGCCGGCTGGGATTTTGATGACGGGCGTGGGACGGCCAGCGTCAATGCGGTGCTGAAGATGTCGCATACAACGATCGAGTGGAGCGGATGTAATCAGCAATACCCGATTGTTGACGCCAATCCTGCGGCTTCCTGCTATGGCCAAAGCAGTGGAGGTTACGGGGATGGCATAGGGACGCCGGCAAACATGGGAATGGATGTATACATAGATCATTCCGTGTTCCGCTATAACGTGCAGGACGGTGAGGATTTCGGGCATGTAGATACCGGCTTGCACAAATTGAGTATTACGAATTCCATTTCTTATGGAAATGGCGGCGCTCAATTCAAGTGGGGCGCTAACTTCACGCAGGCGCTCTTTGTGAATAACATTGCGATCGGTAATTGTATGCGTATGTCGCAGCCTATTCCTGGAGCGCCGTCCGGCTATGATGCGCACCTGGAAGATTTCTGTCGTGCCGAGGATGCGGTGGCGTTGGATGTGCATCAGGGTAAAACGGCGGTGCTTGACAACAACACCATCATTACGTACGCCCCGACGACCTTCGACATCGGTTGCTGGGATGATAGCTGCTCAAATAGTACGATCGTTTTCCGGAACAACATCGTCGTTGGGTATGAGAATCCGCGTACGTACACGCTGGGCGGGAAACCCGGCGGGCCGGGCGGGTTTTATTTTCAGAAGCCGATTGGGCATGTAGAACGGGCAAACAATGTGTTTTATGGATTACGCAATGTGCGCTGCGGAGCGAATGAGCGGTGCGTTGACCCGAAGTTGGTTTCAGAAGGCCACTTTTCGCGTGAAGCGGACCTGGATAACTTCAACGCGACCCCCGCTCCTAACAGCCCGGCGCGGGGCGCAGGGATGCACCTTTCGGATCTACATACTGATATCAACGGCAAAGTGCGGCCTGCTGCGGGAGCCTACACCGTTGGGGCTATCGAATAAATGTAATTCAAACCTGTGGTGTTCCAAGATAAACATAACCAGACATTAACCCATTTACTTATCGCTAGACAGGGTTTGCGACCTCATCCCGATTCTGAGTTTTTAGAAGCGAAGGGCCTCTGTACCTTATCCGAAACGTGTGGGGCGCCTCTGAGGAATACCGAGGTCCTTCGCTGCGCTCAGGATGACGGCAAGGAAACTGCACGTCTCTGGCTCATCTGCTCTCAGTGGTTCTAAGTGGAGGCCGACTTTAGAGAGCGGAATAATGAAGCTTGAGTGGTCAAACCGCCACCCGGATGCGAGGTTTGGTGGCAGCGATAGACCGCAAGAGCACGGAAAAGGCGATGCGCAGGTTGCGGGGCTGCAAAGGGTAGAAGGCAAGGGCGCGGAAGGCGCTGAGGAGTGCGGCGCGCAGGTGGCCTTTCATGGCGAAGGCTTCCGCGCGTTGCCGGTAAACCCAACCGAGGGCGATGCGTCGTGCCCACCAGCCGCAGCCGGGCGTTCCGTAGTGTTTTTCGAGGAACTGCAGTTGGGCTTGCAGCATGCGGTTGGGATCGGTGGTCATGGCCTGGGGGGAGACGCGGTAGTATGCCGTGATTTCGGGGATGAGCGCGACCTCGTACCGTTGCGCGATGCGGATCCAAAGGTCACGGTCTTCGGTGGCGCGCAGCGTTTCATCGAAGTTGCCGACTGCTTCCACACAGCGTCGGCGGAAGGTGACCGTGGGGCAGGGAAGATCCAACATGCGCATGTATAGGTAGGGGGCGACGCGGCCTTCTGCATGCGGGTTGCGGCGGGTGAAGGAGTCGAGAAGATGGCCTTCCGGGTCGATGCGGGCGACGAAGCTGTAAACCAAGCCGATCCCTTCGTCGGCATGAAAGCGTTGTACGGTGCGCTCGAGCCGCTGCGGGAGCCAGACGTCGTCGGCGTCGAGCAGCGCCAGAAACTCGGCCTCGGCGTGGCGGATGGCGGTGTTTCTGGCGGCGGGCAGGCCGGCGTTCGCTTGCCGGATGTATTTCAGTTTGTTCCCGAGGCGCCTCTGATAGGGTTCGATAAGCTCCGGGGTGTTGTCCTGGCTGCCGTCATCGACGAGCAGGATGCGCCAGTCGGTGAAGGTCTGGGCGAGGACGCTGTCGAGCGCCATGGGGAGGAAGCGGGCTGCGTTATAGGCCGGGATGATGACGTCGACCGTGGGCATGGCAGCCGGCCTCCGCGCGGGCTTTCGCTATTTTGCCATGATTCGTGCAGATGCCCGTGGCCCAAAGGTATGAGCCGGCGGGCGGTGGATGTCCCCAATTGGGACGAGGCTGCGTGGTATGGTGCCGGTATGTTCTTCCGTGCACGACGGGCGCTGCACCGTGGCTGGTTCGACTTTCAGTGCCGAGGACTGCTTGCTACCGCGCCCCTGCGTCCGAGCGATACCTCACTGACGGTGGTGACGATGCTTTGCCATGGCGAGGTGCTGATGTACCTGCTGGCAGTGAAGTCATTTGTGCGCCAGCTCCGCCTGTCGCCGCGGGTGGTGCTGCTGAACGATGGGTCCCTGACGGCGGCGGATGAGCGCTTGTTGCACGCGCACATCCTTTCGCTCACGATTGTGCCGATTGCTTCTGTCACCACGGGGAGTTGCCCCAAGGGCAGTTGCTGGGAGCGGCTGATGCTGATCAGCGATCTGGTGCGGGACGGGTATGTCGTGCAGCTGGATTCCGACACGCTGACGGTCAAGCCGATTCCAGAGGTGATTGCGTGTATTGAGGGGAATCGGAGCTTCACGTTGCTGGGGGACCGCTCGTACCCGCGGGTGGAGCCTATGCTGGAGGCGTGTGCGCGGCTGAAAGGCAATCTCGATCCGCAGGTGCAGGCTGTGTGTGAACGCTCGTTCGATCAGCTGCCGGAGGCTGCTGAACTCAAGTATCTGCGGGGGAATGCTGGTTTTGTGGGATATGCGCGAGGTTCGATCGATCGCGAGCGGATTGCCTGGTTTTCCGAACGGATGCGGCGGTTGGCGGGCGACAAATGGGATTTGTGGGGGAGTGAGCAGGTGACGTCAAATCTGTTGATCGCCAATGCAGAGCATCCGCTGGCGTTGGAGCCGCCGCGGTATGTGTCTTATTGGGCCCATCCCGAGGTGCCGTATCTGGAGTCGGCGTTTCTTCATTTTATCGGGCCGCATCGGTATGACCATGGGTTTTATGTGCGTAGTGCGAGGCGGGTGCTGGCGGAGCTGTGATGGTATGAGCGAGGGACAGGTTCCCTTCCCACCCCTTCTGGCAAGAACGCTCGCTGGGTACCCGGCTGCGGGAATGACAGGAAGAACGGAAGCGAGAAGCAGGGCCCGGATTTTATAGGCACTTCGGAGGAATACCGAGGTCCTTCGCTGCGCTCAGGATGACGGCTATTCCATCATCTTCGAGGTTTTGCTCGAAGTCCGTAAAATGCAGGTCTCTCCACTCCGCGGGACGATGAAGCCGTCGCGCTCCGGTCGAGATGACAAGCTTGTCAGAAGACATGGAACCCTGTCATGCAGAAACAGCAATCGTCCCGCTCTGGTCGAGGTGACTCAGCATGTCAGAACCTATGGAACCCTGTCAAGGGGAACAGCAAACGCCTGCTCCGTTCGAGATGATGCGGGAGTAGAGGAAGTATTTCAGCGCAAAAACAGCGAACGCCCCGTGAGTTGGTTGACTCACGGGGCAGTTTGCTTCAGCGGTTATTTCACGAGGACGGCTTTGGAGGAAGAAGCACCGAAGCTGGTCGTGCCACTGAACTTCGCGGTCAGGCTGAGGGTTTTGCCGGTTTCGGCGATGGCCCAGGTGGCGGTGCCGTTTGCGAGGGTGCTTTGGGCGATGGCAATGCCGTTGGTGTAGAGCCCGATGACACCCGAGGGAGCAGCCGCACCGGATTTCGCTTGCACCGTAGCCGTTAGGGTGATGATGTGCGTTGTTTTGTTGGTGGAGGCAGCCAGGGTTGTGGCAGTCAGCACCTGTTGGGGGGTGGGACTCGGCGTCGGTGTGGGGGTGGGCAAGGGCAAGGGCATGGGCTGTATGGGCGTAATCGGCAACACTGGGACGACCGGGGCTGGGCCCGTGATGCTGATGGGCGCGGTTTGGATGGTGACCAGGGTTGCTTGCGAACCGTACTCCAGTGCACCGATGCTGGTGGGGGTGTGCCGGGGCTGGCTGTCGAAGTCGGTGGTCAGGCCGGGGACAGCTATGCCGGTGTAGACCGCGGGGCTGCCTTGCGTGAGGGCGAAGTTGAGCGGATCCAGTGTCGCTTCATTGGCGAAGGAGTAGGGTTCGTTCGTGAGTGCGGGGTCGGTGCAGGATTCGTTGGTAGCCGAACCTTTGACCGCGTCCGATAGCTGGTTGGCGGGGCAGCCGCGCAGGCCGAAGTAGAGGTTGTTGCTGCGGATGATGGTGCCGAGGGGAACGGTGGACCCGTTGCAGCCTGCGCCGCAGAAGCCGCCGGGACCGCCGCCCTGACCGCCCAGGTTGTAGGTGGAAGGGTTGTCGTAGCCGCGGACGATGTTGTTCGTCATCGTGAGGGTGGAGTTGGCGCAGCTGTTGCTATCCCAGCACTGGATGTCGAAGGTGGTGGGGGCATAGGTGAGGATGGTGTTGTTGTTGAAGAGCGTTTGTGTGCCGTTGCGCAGGTCGAAGGAGACGGCATCTTCGGCGCGGCAGAAGTCGGCGAGGTTGGCGTTGTAGGTGCTGGGGGCGCCGGGAAGCGGCTCCGACATGCGCAGGCAGTTAGCCACGGCGATGTTGTTCTGGAAGGTGACGTTGTAGAAGTTGCCGCCCCATTTGAACTGGCCGCCGTTGTTGGCGTAGCTCGCCGAGTTGGTGATGGACAGGGTGTAGGAGCCGGTATCGACGTGGCCGAAGTCTTCACCGTCCTGGGTGTTGTAGCGGAAGACGGAGTGATCGATGTAGGCGCTCATGCCGGTGCCGGCCGGGGTGCCGATGCCGTCGCCGTAGCCGCCGGTGGACTGGCTATAGCAGGAGGCGACCGGGATGGGGTGGACGAAGGGGTATTCCTGGTTGCAGCCCGACCACTCGATGGTGGAGTAGTTCATCTTAAGGACGGCGTTGACGAGCGGGGTGGCGCGGCCGTCATCGAAGTCCCAGCCGGCCATGCCGTTGGTGTCGATGTCGACGCGGTTGGCGGTGACGAGGCCGCCGATGGGACCGATGATGCCGCGGTCGGTGTGGCCGTGGATCCAGAGATCCTGCAGCAGAAGATCGTGTGTGCCGACATCGGTGCCGAGACCGTCGCTGTCGTAATCATCCAGGGGGTAATTGCTGTTGCATTCGCTGGGGTAGGCTGGGTTGCCGTGCCGGACGCAGTCGGAGTGCCGTGTGAACTCAATGCACTGCACATCGACGAACTGGGCGCCGGCGAGATTAAGGTTGACGCCCACACCGTGGCCGCCGAAGATCTGCGTCATTTTGGTTTTGTCGGGCTGGTTACCGGCGTTGCAGCTCGCGAAGTTGCGGCCGAGGATGCGGGTGGGTTGCGCGGCGGTGCCGGCGGGCAAGGGGGGGTTGAAGCAACCGAAGGCGCCGCCACTCCAGCCCCAGCACCAGGGCTCGGCATTGCCGTCGGCGGTGTCCCAGCCGATACGCCACTGCTTGGTGTTGTCGAGCAGCACGGTGTCGCCGCCGGCGATGACCCACTGCAGCTGGTTGTAGCTGTGCTGGTCGTCCCAGAGGAAGCGGACGTCGTTGAAGGCGCAATGCTGGTTGACGCCGAAGCCGGGGTAGGCAGTGTCGGCGAGGCCGTCGCATTGGCCGAGTGGGGCATTGGAGGAATAACGGGTGCCGCCATCGGCACGGACATACCAGGTGGACGCCGCGAACGAGGTTTTGCAGAATAGCAATGCCACGATGGCGAGCAGGAATGAGTACGTAAAGCGCTTCATGCAGAGTTCTCGATCTAAGATTTTTCGTTCGCGAGCGAACGGTGCGGGTCTACCGCGGCTATGTCTTGCATGATTCCTCCACGGGTTGCTTGTGAGAATGCCCCTTAACCGGAACGTCGTTACAACTAGGGCTTCCTGTCGCTCCCACCGATGCTCGAAAGAACTTGCCCGGACATGTCAGATATTGGACTGTTGGGCCATGTCGCCGACCTTGGTGTTAGAAGCGGCATGCCTGAAGCACAACGTCACAGATACAAGGCCGAGATACTTCGCAGAGCGAAATATTGCCTAGAAGTTACACAAGTGAGAAACGACGGTGAATCACCGTCAGTACTTCCCGTGTCAGCCGATGCGCTGCGGTCGCGGAGCGACGGTCGGCTATAGCGCCGCTTCCAGGCGCAACGAGCGAGCTTTGTGGAGAGCAAAAGCGATTGTGGGCAGCGGAAGGCGATCAAATGTATACGTTCTTACAATGTCGCGCGCGGCGAAAGGGAAGGAGTTCGTGAGGAAGTAGATATCGGGACAGGCCGCCCCATGTGAAACAAGGGCGAAGCATCGTCATCCGACGTTGATTGCTGATCCTGATTTTATGGAGATCGGACGGGGCTGTGTGCAGCGGCGAAGATCCAAATCCTGCGTGTTCTTTCGATTTTCATGCTAATCGCACAGCATCTTCGCTTCTGCACCGAGTTCGGTGCTGTTAAACCAGCACTTCGGGTGATTTCCGCTGCAGAAGCTGAGGAAGAGCAGCACCGCCCGATTGAACGGAATCTTCCCATCATCGATTACGACAAGCGCAAGAAATGGCAACAAGGGCCGGTATCTGTTCAACCGTTGGGCTTTGATCGGGTGAACCTGCCGCGTCGGCATACGACTGCAGGTCTCTCCACTGCGCGGATGATGATGCTATCGGCTCCGGTCGAGATGACACTGTGGGTAAAGGCCAAACATCCTGGCAAGCGAGAAGATTTGCTTAGGATCACGAGCGCTCACCGTAACTGCCAGCTACAGTGGGGACGATCATGCGGGCGCTGGGATAGCATGTGCGCGATGGGAGATGTGATGAATCGACGGAAATTTTTGCGTACCGCCGGGGCTGCCGGGGTGTCTTTGGGGCTGACGGCGCGGGGCATGCAGGCCAAAAGCTATGGGCAGATCGCGGGTGCGAATGAGCGCGTGCAGTTTGCGGTGATCGGGCTGAACAGCCGGGCGTATGCGCATTTGGGTTCGTTGCAAGCCAATGGGAAGCAGGCGCGGATAACCGCGGTCTCCGATGTGGACCAGGTGGTTTTGCAGAAATTTGCGGCAGCGACGACGAAGAGCATGGGCGAAAGCCCGCGGGCGGAGGGGGACTTTCGCAAGGTGTTGGCGAGCAAGGATGTGGATGCCGTGACCATCGCGACGCCCGACCATTGGCATGCGCCAATGGCGATTCTGGCGCTCGAAGCGGGCAAGCATGTGTATGTGGAAAAGCCGTGCTCGCACAACCCGGCGGAGGGCAAGATGCTGGTGGCGGCGCAGCGGAAGTATGGCAAGCTGTGCCAGATGGGCTCGCAGCAGCGGTCTTCGCCGCACACGATCGAGATCATAGAGAAGATTCATGGCGGGTCGATCGGCAAGGCGTATTGGGCAGAGACCTGGTATACAAATCGCCGCAAACCGATCGGGGTGGGCAAGGCGGTGCCGGTGCCCGCGACGCTCGATTGGGAGCTGTGGCAGGGGCCGGCGCCGCGCCGTGGGTATACGAGCGACGTGCATCCGTACAACTGGCATTGGTTTACGAACTGGGGCACGGGTGAGGCGCTGAACAACGGCTCGCATGAGGTGGATGTGGCGCGCTGGGCGCTGAACGCGGGATTTCCCACGCAGGTGACCGCCGCCGGTGGACGCTACGCCGCGCACGATGACTGGCAGTTCTACGACACACTGGAGACGACCTTCACGTATCCGGACGCGCTGATTACGTGGAAGGGCGATTGCTGCAGCGGCAAGACGACCTATGGGCGCGACCGCGGCGTGTGTGTGCATGGCACGGAGGGCAACATGATTGTGGACCGCGATGGGTATGAGGTGTACGACCTGAAGGACAAGCTGGTGAGCTCGTACCATGTGCCGAAGGGGGGCGCGACCTCGTCGGCGGACCTGGTGGGCGCGGACACGATGACGGATGCGCACTTTGGCAATATGATTGCGGCGATCCGCACGGGGGCGCCGCTGCGGCAGCCGGTGGCGCAGGGCAATGTGGCGGTGACGATGCTGCAGCTTTCGAATATTGCGTACTTCACGGGGCGTGCGCTGCGGACCGATCCGGAGACGTTTGCCATTCAGGGTGATGCGAAGGCGGAGGCGATGACGCGGCGGAGTTATGCGAAAGGGTGGGAGCCGAAGGTGTAGGTGGGCGTAGGCGAAGTGCCGGATGATGCTGTATAGAAAAAATGCTATACTAGACCTGTGTCCGATCAGCTCAAGGCGAGGCGGGCGATTCTCTCTTGGGAGGGCGACTCGCTTGAGGTGCTCCGCAGTTGGCCTAAAGGCATACGGGAAGATTTTGGTGTCGCCTTAAGCGAGATGCAGGAAGGGCGCCCAGCAACATTGGTGGTGCGCCCCATGACCTCGATCGCGCCAGGAATTTTCGAACTGAAAGATGCAGACGAGAGAGCGTGGTATCGCCTTGTATATCTAGCCCGTATCAAGGACACCCTATACATCCTGCACTGCTTTGAGAAGGACACGGCCAAGACTGAAAAAACGACCTCAACACAGCAGAGCGACGCTGGAAACAGGTGCAGGCGCGATTACGCGAGGAGCAACGGGATGAAAAGCAAAGGCAGCGAGCTGGGCAAGCCTGACATGACAAAGCCCCAACTGACTAAGGGAAGCGTCCTCGATGATCTAGGCTTTCTTCCGCATGAAGCTTTGGAGATTAAGGTGAAAGCCGATCTCTATCGAGATCTGCTGCGCTACATCGGGCAAAAGGGACTATCGCAACAGGAATTGGGTGCCGTGCTTGGGATTCATCAACCGGATGTCAGCAATCTGCTGAGCGGCAAGGTTTCAAAGTTCAGCGTCGGCAAGCTGATCAAATTTGCAGGAAAACTTGAGCTTGGCGCGCGCATCAGGCTTACCGGGATGCGTGAACCGAAAAGCAGGGTCGCTGTAGGAATGGCAGAAAGAAAAAGAACAGCACCCGTGGTCTCACGAAGCCGTGTGAAAGCGGTGTGACACCTGAACGTGAACTCGCTTGGGCTGAATACAGCGGTCCTTCCCTTCGACAAGCTTAGGGTCAGGATGACGGCAAGGTAGTTTGATAAAGCCGATCACGTTACCTGGGCCAGATGCCGAGCAGGCGGCGCAGGATGATGAGTTCGCCGGTGTGGTAGCTGTTGTGGTCGGCGAGGAGCAGGGCTTCGCGGAGCAGGTTTTGTCCGTCGCCCCAGGCGAAAGGCGTGTAGAGATCGACACCGGGTCGCTCGAGGAGCGCGGCAAAGCGTTCCCGCTCGGCGGTAAGAGCGGCGAGGCTCATGTCCCAGCTTTCGGGCGAGGGTGGGGCGGCGCTGGCGGGCCAATAGTCTTTTGGCCAATCGAGGGATTGGTAGCCGCCGGCCGGTGGGGCGGAGAAGTCGAGGATGTCGCGCTGGGTGATGCGGAGGTGTTCGACGAGCTGCCAGGCGGAGTAGGGGAGGCGGTCGGGTACGGTGGCGCGGAGGGCGGCGGGGAAGTCGTCGAGGGCGTTGGCGAGGGTGGTGTGGGCGTTGCCGCCGGTAAGCAGGGCGAGGAGTTGGGTGAGGAGCGGGTCGGGTGTTGGCATGCTGGTTGGATGCTGGGTTCTGGGGTGATTGCCGCCGAGAGGAGAGCACCCCACCCATCGCGATGAAGCTGCGATGAATGGGCACCCGGCTTGCGGGTTGCTAGCACAACCTTCCTTCAGGTGTCGTTCCGACGCCGTTACGCTGCAGGTCTCTCCACTGCGCAGACGATGGAACTGTCTGCTTCGGTCGAGAGGACACAGCTACAACTAAGCGACAACAGCTATATCCGGGAAGTTTCTAAGACGTAGTGGGGTGGCCCATGCCGGCGAGGACGCCGCGCATGTAGGCGAAGCTTCCGAGCATGCCCGGCAGCGGGTCGGTGGGGTTGATCTCGTATTCAAGGTCGACGAAGCCTTTGTAGCCCACGGCGAGCAGCGCTTCGAAGATGGCGCGCACGGGCATGATGCCTTCGCCGACGGCGACCTGGTTGGCATCGGCAGCGCCCCGGTCGAGATCCTTCATATGCATGTCGAAGAGGCGGGGACCGGCTTTGTGGATGGCCTCGACGACATCGGTGCCGGCGCGCAGGGTGTGGCCGACGTCGATGCAGCAGCCGAGGCGCGGGTCCATGCCCTTGACGGCGGCGAGCACATCGAGCGGCGAAGGCCATTCTTTGTCCTCGGGGCCGTGATTGTGGATGGCGACCGGGATGTTGTAGCGCTTGACGAAGGTTTCGACGCGCGGCAGGGTGGCGTGGGTGGGAGCGCCGACGATGAGCGGGATGCTGGCGGCTTTAACATATTCGAATTTGGTCCGGATGTCTTCGTCGTCGTCTTTGCTGAAGTAGATGGCGCCGGCGGCGGTGAGATCGAGGCCGGCTGCGCGGTAGAGGGCGGCTTTGGGCGCGATTCCTGCGACGGGCGTTGTGGGCAGATGCATGTCTTTCAGGTTCAAGAAGGGTGTGCGCAGCTGTTTCATGGCCGAGATGACAGCGGCTGGATCGAGGTTGCGCAGGCTGTAGCTGGCCACGCCGAGCCGGATGGGCTGCGGTGTGCTGTGGGGCGTGGCGCTTTGGGCGAGCAGGCGGCGGGAGGCGAGGGTGGCCATAAGCATGGCGGTACGGCGGAGGAGGTCGCGGCGCGTGGGCATGGGGAGCATGCTAGAGCGGGGTGTTTGCGGCTGTCCAGTGAGGTGAAGGGGTTAGTGGCGAGAAGCAAACTGCAGGTCTCTCCACTGCGCACTTCGTGCTTCGGTCGAGATGACAGGCTCGGGAAGATGGATCGAAGATGGAGAGTGGCGCATTCGATCTTTACAGCAGCTGCGGGCGTATACTGAGCGCGTTCGGGCGACATCTGTTGCCGGCGATGTTCGCCGGTGCGGCGGAGTGGCACTGGAGAGAAACGATGAGCGTACACCAGCTTCGTAGCGCGGAGCCCGCTTTTCCTGCGCGTAAGGTGACCGCGGGTACCCTGCTTGAGATGAAGCGGATGGGGCGGCCCATTACGGCGCTGACGGCGGTCGACTATCCCTCGGCGCGGCTGGTGGATGAGGCCGGGATCGACCTTGTGCTGGTGGGTGATTCGCTGGCCATGACGGTGCTGGGCTATGACAGCACGCTGCCGCTGACGGTGGAGGAGATGCTGCACCATGCGCGCGCGGTGCGGCGGGGCGTGCGGCAGGCGCTGCTGGTTGTGGACATGCCGTATGGCAGTTACCATGCCGGCGACGAGGATGCGGTGCGCCATGCGCTGCGTTTTATAAAAGAAGCGGGCGCAGAGGCGGTGAAGCTCGAAGGCGGACGGCAGCGGGCGGCGCTGGTGGAGCGGCTGACGCTGGCGGAGGTGCCGGTGGTGGGGCACATCGGGCTGACGCCGCAGAGTTTGCACCGCATGGGCGGCTACAAGGTGCAGGGGCGGACGGTGCCGGCGATCGAGTCGCTGCTGGCGGATGCGGCGGCGCTGGCGGGAGCGGGCGCGATCGCGCTGGTGGTGGAAGGCGTGCCGCGCGAAGTGGCGGCGCAGATCACGGCGTCGCTGCCGATTCCGGTGATCGGCATCGGCGCGGGGCCGGATTGCGATGGGCAGATTCTTGTATTTCATGACCTGTGCGGGCTGACGTTTGGGCCGGCGGCGAAGTTTGTGCGCCGGTTTGCGGAGGCGGCAGAGGTCATGCGCGGCGGAATTGCGGGGTTCCGGGCGGCGGTGGTGGAGCGCAGCTTTCCGGCGGATGCGGAGAGTTACCATCTGCCGCGTGAGGTGGCTGCGGCGATGGCGGTGGAGGCGGCGGCTTTGGACGGTGTGCGGTGAGCGTGCTGGGTGTATCGGCGCCCGGTAGGACAGCAGATCCCCCCGTTACGCTACGGGATGACAATTCGAGAAGTGAGGGGCATTCCGACGCAATGGACGAGCGAGCGCCCTTACAGGTTCTAACGGCTGTGAACGACATGCGGACGGCTTGCCGCGAGGTGCGGCAGCGGGTTGGGGGCGACGCGAAGCTGGGGTTGGTGCCGACCATGGGGGCGCTGCATGCGGGGCATCTGGCGCTGGTGCGGGCCGCGCAGCGGGCGTGCGAGGCGGTAGCGGTGTCGATCTTTGTGAACCCAACGCAGTTTGCGCCGGGCGAGGATTTGGCACGCTACCCGCGGACCTTTGCGGCGGATTGTGCTTTGCTGGCTGAGGCGGGCGTCGATCTGCTCTTCGCGCCGAGCGTGGCGGCGATGTACCCCGCTCATCCCGCTGTGGCGGAGACGTTTGTGGATGTGCCGGCGATCGGGGCGCGGCTGGATGGCGCTTCGCGGCCGGGGCACTTTCGGGGCGTTGCGACGGTGGTGGCGAAGCTGTTTGGGATCGTGCAGCCGGATCTGGCATTTTTCGGGCAAAAAGATGCCGCGCAGGTGGCCGTGCTGCGGGCGATGGTGCGCGATTTAAACCTGCCGGTGCAGATGGAGGTTTGCCCGACGGTGCGTGAAGTGGATGGGCTGGCGCTGAGTTCGCGTAACCGCTATCTGACCGCCGGCGAGCGGGTGGAAGCGCTGGCGCTGTCACGGGCGCTTCGGTTCGTTGAGCAGGAGGCGGCAGCCGGGGTGGAGGTTGCGGGGTTGCGACGGACGTTATGCGAGGCCATGGCCACCACGCCGGGTGTGCGTGTGGATTATGCGGAGATCGTCGATCCGGACACCTTACTGCCGGTTGGGGACCTAAGCGGCGGGGCGCTGGTCGCGGTGGCGGCGTGGGTGGGTACGACGCGGCTGATCGACAACCTTTTGCTGCCGGGGACCGATAGCGGGGCGGCGCGATGAAGGTATTGCTGGGCGTGGGTGGCGGGGTGGCGGCGTACAAGGCTGCGGAACTTGCCCGCGCGCTGGGAAAGGCCGGCGTAGAGGTTCAGGTTGCGATGACGCGGGCCGCGGAACGCTTTGTGACGCCGCTGACCTTTGCCGCGCTGACCGGCAAGCCGGTGTACACCTCGCTTTGGCAGCCCTCCGGTGCTGTGGAGGATGGCGCGGTAGAGGACAGTGCCGCAGGGGAGTTTGCCATTGAGCACATCGCGGTTGCGCAGGCGGTGGATGCAGTGGTGGTCGCGCCGGCAACGGCCGATCTGCTGGCGAAGTTCGCGCATGGACTCGCGGATGATTTCCTGTCGACGCTGTATCTGGCGGCCACGGTGCCGGTGGTGGTCGCGCCCGCGATGAATGTGAACATGTGGGAGCACCCCGCCACGGCGGCGAATGTGCGCGTGCTGCGCGAGCGAGGCGTGCAGTTTGTGGAGCCGGATGCGGGCTATCTGGCCTGTGGGATGACGGGCGCGGGGCGGCTGGCGCCCGTAGAGGACATCTGCGCGGCGGTGCTGCGGGTTTTGGCGTCTTTCGGCTCTTCTGGTTCCAAGGATCTGGCTGGCGAAACGGTGCTGGTCACCGCCGGGGGCACACGGGAGCCGATCGATCCGGTGCGGTTTTTGGGCAACCGGTCCAGCGGGCGCATGGGCTATGCGCTGGCCGAGGCGGCCATGGCGCGTGGGGCTCGGGTAATTCTGGTGACGGCAGCTGCATTGCCCGACCCGGCCGGGTGCACCGTGGTGCGGGTGACGACCGCGGCGGAGATGGCGGTGGCTGTTTTTGCGCACCTGCCGGAGGCTACGGTGGTGATCGGGGCGGCGGCGGTGGCGGACTTCCGGGTGCGCACGGTGGCGGCGTCGAAGCTGCGACGCAGCGGCGAAATGACGTTGGCGTTGGAGCCGACGGAAGACATCCTGGCGGAGGTAGTACGGCGGCGTCGGGCGGAGACGCTGGTGGTTGCGTTTGCGGCTGAAACTGCCCGAGGGGATCGCCATGTCTTGGAACTGCAGGCGCGCGCAAAGCTGCAACGCAAGGGCGCGGATGCGATCGTGGCCAACGATGTCTCCCTGGCCGGGCTGGGGTTTGAATCGGAACGCAATGCGGGGTTGTTTTTGACGCAAGACCGGACTGTGGTGCTCGCGGAAATGGCAAAGCGGGCGATGGCGGTACGCGTGCTAGATGAGGTCGTTCGGTTGCGGGTAGAAGTTATGCCGGAGTTGACGCACGCCTCCGGCGTTTAGGGGAAGATACGTCGGATGTGGCGGGATTGGATGGATTCATCGGGGTTCGATGGGTGTTTGGCGGCGGGGCGGTCTCACCTCGGCGACCTGGGCTGGGATAGGTCGGGCCTTCAGCCCTCGCCCGCACGGCCGTGCGGAAACCTAGGCCTTGCGGCCTAGGTTGGTATAGGACGCGTTGTTGGCGCTCAAGCGACGGCATCCTGTTGACGCGCAAGCGACGGGGTTCCGGTTGGCGCTCAAGCGTCGGCGTCCTGTTGACGCGCAAGGAATGATGCCCGGTTGGCGCCAAGCGACGGTGTTCTGTCGACGCGCAAGCGGTCATGGCCCTTTTCGCGCTGAAGCGACGATGCGCCGTTCGTTGACCGATTCCGCCATGCGGAGCGTAGGTGCTTGGCCCGGTTGTCAGAGGCATTGGGCGCGTGCGATGCTTCAAGGCTCATGGGCGAGGAGCTTCCGGGAGGTCTGGAACGGCGCTCAAGCGACAAGGGAAGCGCGCAAAAGGAAGCTCATTGATGAGTGACGATGTGCAAGCGCAAGGCAAGGATGGACCGGTAATTCAGACCGACATTCCGCAGCGGCTGGACCGGCTGCCGTGGTCCGGATGGCACGTGCGCATCATCACGGCGCTGGGAACCTCGTGGCTGCTGGATGGGCTGGAGGTGACGCTGGTGGGGTCGCTTTCGGGCATTCTGCAAAGCCAGGCGGGGCTGCGGCTGACGGATGCGCAGGTGACGGGCGCGGCGACGACATACCTTGTGGGGGCGGTGTGCGGGGCGCTGTTTTTCGGCTATCTGACGGATCGGCTGGGCCGCCGCAAGCTGTTTTTAGTGACGCTGGCGACGTACTCGCTGGCTACCGTGGCGAGCGCGTTTTCTTGGAGCTTTCTGTCGTTTGCCGTTTTCCGGGCGTTTACGGGGGTGGGGATCGGAGGCGAATACGCGGCCATCAACTCGGCGGTGGATGAGCTGATCCCGGGCCGGGTGCGCGGATCGGTCGATCTGATGGTGAATGGGACGTTCTGGGTGGGGGCGACGGCGGGTTCGCTGGTGGCGATGTATCTGCTGCACGGGCATGGGTTTGCCCCGAATACGGGATGGCGGTATGCGTTTGGGATCGGCGGGACACTGGGATTGGCGGTGCTGGTGCTGCGGCTGTTTGTGCCGGAAAGCCCGCGCTGGCTGATGCTGCGCGGCAAGGAGGAGGAGGCCAACCGCGTCGTTTCGGACATTGAACGGCGTGTGGCGCATGGGCACCCGGAGCGCCTGCCGGCGCCGGAGGGCGAAAAGCTGGAGATCACCGTGCGCGATCACACACCGTGGCGCGACATCGCCCGCAATATGCTGGGCGACAACCGGCAGCGGTCGATCCTGGGCTTTGTGCTGATGGTGGCGCAGGCCTTCTTCTTCAACGCGATTTTCTTCTCGTATGGGCTGATCGTGAAGACGTTTTACGGTGTATCCGACCAGAACCTGCCGCAGCACCTATTGCCGTTTGCGATTGCGAGCTTTTTCGGGCCGGTTACCCTGGGGCCGTTGTTTGACAAGGTCGGCCGCAAGCCGATGATCGTGGCCACGTACGGCATTGCCGGCGTGCTGCTGCTGATCACCCTGGTACCGTTCGGCATGGGGAAGCTGGGTCCATTGGGGCTGGGCGTGCTGTTTTCGATGATCTTCTTTGTGGCGTCATCCGCGGCGAGCGCGGCCTACCTGACGGTGAGCGAGATCTTTCCGCTCGAGATCCGGGCGTTTGCGATCGCGATCTTTTATGCGCTGGGTACGCTGGTCGGGGGTGCGGGGGCGCCGCTGCTGTTTGGCGTGCTGATCGGCACGCATCAGCGCTGGGCGGTGTCGGGAGGATATGCGCTGGGCGGCGCCCTGATGCTGGGCGGGGCTCTATGTGAGTGGAAGATCGGTGTGGAGGCGGCGGGTAAATCGCTGGAGGCGATCTCGAAGCCATTGCAGAGCCGCTAGGGACTGCAAGAAGTCGGCTCGCATGGTATGAAGCGGAAGCGCGCCCGCTTCGACAAGGTGAAGTTCGCACAGACCGAAAAGAACCGGCTACGACCGGAAGCCTCCGTTACGCATCATACAGAAGACAGGATAGCCAAGCAGATACGCGTGCAGGTCTCGGGCAGCCGACCCATTGCACGGAGTATCTGTCCTGGGCGGCTGCAAACCAAAGCAATACTCACGTCACTAGAAAGATTGAATCGCCCTTCAGGCGGTTCGGAGGCTGCACCATGGCAACCGCTGTCGCAGAACTGCATAAATTTTCTGAGGAGACCATCGCACCATGGCGGAATGGCGAGGGGCAAGGCGGAGCGCTGGCTCGCTCGCACCGGATGCCGTTTGGGGCCGAGGTGGGCGCGGATGGCTGTGTGCGGTTCCGGCTGTTTGCGCCGGCAGCGGAGCGCGTGCAGGTGGCCGTCGACGGGCGAGATGAGCCGCTGCCGATGGACGCCAAGGGCGACGGCTGGCATGAGCTGCTGACGGATGCGGCCGGGGTAGGCTCGCTGTACCAGTTTGTGCTGCCGAATGGGCAGCGGGTGGCCGATCCGGCGTCACGTTTTCAGCCGAAGGATGTGAGTGGACCGAGCGAGGTCATCGCACCTGGAAGCTTTTTGTGGAAAGACAGCGCGTGGCAGGGCCGGCCGTGGACGGAGGCCGTGATCTATGAGCTGCACATTGGGACTTTTACCGCGGAAGGCACATTTCGGGGGGCAATCGACAAGCTGGATCACCTGCGCGACCTTGGAGTGACGGCGATCGAAATCATGCCGGTGGCTGATTTTTCAGGCACGCGCGGCTGGGGCTATGACGGTGTGCTGCTGTATGCGCCCGAATCCGTGTACGGCCGGCCGGAAGATTTGAAGGCACTGGTGGAGGCCGCGCACCTGCGCGGGCTGATGGTGCTGCTGGATGTCGTGTACAACCACTTCGGACCGGAAGGGAATTACCTGCCGTCATACTTTCCGAATCTGCTGACGGATCGCCACAAGACCAATTGGGGCGGTGCAGTGAACTTCGATGGGGAGCAGAGCGGGGTGGTGCGCGAGCTGGTCATCCACAACGCGCTGTACTGGATCGAGGAGTTCCACCTCGACGGCCTGCGGCTGGATGCCGTGCATGCCATTCTGGATGACGGCTCGAAGCACATCCTGGATGAGTTGGCTGAGCGGGTGCATGGGCTGGAAACGGCGTACCCGGTGCATCTGGTGTTGGAGAACGAGAAGAACGAGGCGTTCCGGTTGACGCGTGGGCTCGACGATCGTCCGGAGCACTACACGGCGCAGTGGAACGACGATATGCACCATGTGCTGCACACAGCGGGCACACACGAGGACGCGGGTTATTACAAGGATTTCGCCGGGCACACGGAGTTGCTGGGCCGGGCGCTGGCGGAGGGCTTTGCCTTCCAGGGGCAGGCTTCGGTGTGCAGCGGCGAAGAGCGGGGTGAGCTGTGCGCGCACCTGCCGCCAGGCGCGTTTATTTCGTTCATCCAGAACCACGATCAGATCGGCAACCGGGCGTTCGGGGAGCGGATCAATCACATCACCACCCCGGAGGCGTTGCGGGCACTGACTGTGACGTATCTGCTGCTGCCGCAGGTGCCGATGCTGTTCATGGGCGAAGAATGGGGGGCCCTGGAGCCGTTTCCTTACTTCTGCGATTTTCATGGCGAGCTGGCCGACAAGGTACGCGCAGGCCGCAAGAATGAGTTCGCGAGTTTTCCGGAGTTCCAAGATCCGGCGCAGCGCGACCGCATTCCGGATCCGTTGGCGGAGGCGACCTTTCTTTCTGCCAAGCTGGACTGGGAGGCGCCGGGCCGGCCCGAGCACAACGAGGTGCTGCGGCGCTACACGGATCTGCTACGCGTGCGGCGTGAGTGCATTGTCCCGCTGCTCAACGTGATCAGCGGTAATGCGGGCTCTTTCGAGATGCTGGGACCGAGCGCGGTGACAGTTTCATGGCACATCGACGACGGTCGCACCTTGCAGCTGTGCGTCAACCTGTGCGACCGTGAGCGGGATGGTTTTCCTGAGCCGCAAGGGCGGGTTTTGTGGTTTGAGGGGCCGGGGAGTTCGGCGCCGCAGGGGGGCATGTTCCCGCCCTGGGCGGTACGTTGGACTTTGACCGATCTTTCGCAGTAGAACGGTTATCCTGCAACTGATTGTTATGCAACTTTAGTTGCGAGGCCAGCGGAACTGCCGGTCCCTCACCACGCAGACGATGATGCTGTCTGCGTCGGTCGAAATGACTGATAATCCACGCGGAAACAGGCTGAAGGAAGAAGGTACGTGAGCACGGCCACCCTCGACACGACGCGCCACCATGCCTTGCCGTTTGGGGCGGAACCCGCGGCCGAGGGTGGCATCCGGTTCCGCCTGTTTGCGCCTGCGGTGGAACGGGTGCGGCTGGCGATCGAAGGCCGTGAGCCGACAACGATGGAGTCCGACGGGAGTGGTTGGCATACGTTGCGTGTCGGCGATGCGGGTTCCGGCACGCGCTATCGGTACCTGCTGCCGGATGGGACGGCGGTGCCCGATCCGGCTTCGCGCTTTCAGCCTGAGGACGTGGCCGGGCCGAGTGAGGTCATCGACGCGGCCGGCTACGCGTGGCAGGCGGACGGCTGGCAGGGGCGGCCGTGGGCGGAGGCTGTGCTGTACGAGCTGCATGTCGGCACCTTTACGCCCGAGGGCACCTTTCGTGCCGCCCTCGGCAAACTGGATCACCTCCTTGCGTTGGGCGTGACCGCGATCGAGCTGATGACGATCTCCGATTTTGCGGGGAGGCGCAACTGGGGCTACGATGCGGTGCTGCCGTATGCCCCGGACTCGTCGTATGGGCGGCCGGAGGATTTGAAAGCCCTGGTGGAGGCGGCGCATGCGCGCGGATTGATGGTCATCCTCGATGCCGTGTACAACCACTTCGGCCCGGAGGGGAATTACCTGCCTCAATATTTCCCGCAGATTCTTTCGAAGGAGCATACGACGGCATGGGGGCCGGCGCTGAACTTCGATGGGGAAGGCTGCGAGCAGACCCGGGCCTTTGTACTGGAAAATGCGCTGTTCTGGCTTGAGGAGTACAACGTGGATGGGCTGCGGCTGGATGCGGCGCATGCCATGATCGATAACAGCCCCACACACATTCTGGATGAGCTTGCCGAGCGCGTGCGGGCCTTTGCCGGCGAGCGGCACATCCACCTGATTCGTGAGGATGAGAACAATATCGCCGGCGAGCTGACACGGGATGCCGGAGGGTGCGTGGTGCACTACACCGCGCAGTGGAACCACGATATCGACCATCTGCTGGGTGCGGGGTTTACCGGGACGCAGGCGGCGCGCCTGGCCGACGATGCGGGAGAGACCGAGCGGCTGGGGAAGGCGATCGCGGAAGGTTTTGTGATTGCCGCGCAGGAAAATCATGCGGCGTTCGAGGCCGGCTGCCATGTGCCGCCGAATGCTTTTGTGTCGTTTTTACAGAGCCACGATCTGGTGGGCAATCGCATTTTTGGGGAGCGGGTTTCGAGCCTGCTGCCCCGTGAGACCGTGCGCGCTCTGGTGGCGGTCGCTTTGCTGCTGCCGCAGACGCCGATGCTGTTCATGGGCGAGGAGTGGGGGGCGTCAACGCCGTTTCCGTACTTTTGCGACTTTCATGGGGACTTGAGTGAGGCGGTGCAGCGGGGCCGGTGCGAGCAGATCGGCAAGCTGCCGGGGGTTTCGCCGGAGGACCTGAAAAATGCACCGAACTGCCAGGCGGAGAGCACGTTCCGGTCGGCACAACTGCGCTGGGAGGAGCTCGGCGAGGGGGAGCATGCGGCGTGGTTGGGGCACTATACGGAGCTGTTGGCGGTGCGGCGGGCGCGGGTGGTGCCGTTGCTGCGGGGGCTTTCGGGCCGGTGCGGGAAGTTCGCGGTGCTGGGGCCGGGTGGGCTGCAGGTGACATGGACGCTGGCGGGTGGGGCGCGGTTGCGGCTCGAGGCGAACCTTTGGCATGAGGCGCGCGATGGGTTCGGCGCGGCCGAGGGTGAGGTGCTTTGGGTGGAGGGCACGGCGGATGCGCAGGGCGGGTTGGGGGCCTGGAGTGTGCGGTGGTCGGCGTCGTAACGTGTTAGGCACATCCGAGCGGTCTGGGCGGAGATGGAGCGGGCTTTCAGCCCTTGCCGCGTGCCGGGACGCATACCCTAGATCCTAGACCCTAGGTCTCGCGGCCTAGGCTGGTATAGAACGCGCCCTTGGCGCTTGGAGCAAACGCCAATCTCCTGCGGAGGATGAGCCAAAAGAGCAGAAGCAGATCCCCTGCGGCAATAAGAAACCGATAAAGCAGAAGTTGATCCCTGCGGGCGTGACAAACAAGGGACCTATGCAGATCCCTTGCCGGGAGGACCAGCGAAGGGTCGGCGTAAATCCAGCTCTGGGCCGTATAGGCTGATGCTTCGTGTACATCCAAGCTTCCAGAGAGTGGGTGCGGATGTCGACGTTTGCGCTGCTCAGCCTGCTCGTGACCCTTGGCGCGCTGTTCAGCTTTTTGAGTTACCGGGTGCTGCGTTTGCCGACCTCCATCGGCACAATGATTCTGTCGCTGGGAGCGGCGGCGGTGCTGCTGTTTGTGGGCGGGGTGGCGCCGGGGCTGCATGCGGCGGCGCAGGGGATTGTGGGCGGCATCGACTTCAATGCAGTGGTGCTGCATGGGATGTTGTCGCTGCTGCTGTTTGCCGGCGCGCTGGAGCTGGATCTCCCGGAGCTGGGCCGGGAGAAGCTGCCGGTAACGGTGTTGTCGATTGGGGCAACGGCGATTTCGACCGTAGTGGTCGCGGTGCTGTTCAAGCTGGCGTTGGGGGCGCTGGGTTTGCCGCTGAGCGTGATGGCGGCTTTGCTGTTTGGGGCGCTGATTTCACCGACCGATCCGATCGCGGTGCTGGAGATGCTGCGGCGGGTAGGAGCGTCGGCCTCGCTCGAGACGCAGCTCGCGGGGGAGTCGCTGTTTAACGACGGCGTGGGCGCGGTGATCTTTCTGGCGTTGCTGAGTGCGTCGGCGGGCGGAGCGCCGCCTTCCTGGCGTGGGTTTCTGCTGCTGTTGCTGCTGAAGGCCGGTGGGGCGGTGCTGCTGGGTGGGGGCTTGGGGTATCTGACCTACCGCGTATTGCGGCTGGTGGACAACTTTCGCGTGGAAATCTTTCTGACACTGGCGCTGGCGATGGGCGGCTATGCGCTGGCGGATGCGTTGCGGCTTTCGGCGCCGCTGGAGGTGGTAACGGCGGGGCTGCTGGTAAGCGGGCGCGCGAAGCGGTTTGCCATGTCGGCGAACACGCGCGAGCATGTGGAGCGCTTCTGGGAGTTGATCGACGACCTCATGAATGTGGTGCTGTTTCTGCTGCTGGGGCTGCAACTGCTGGTGCTGCCGTTGCAGAGGCGGTATCTGGCGGCGGGGCTGTTGGCGATTCCGGTGGTACTGCTGGCACGGTGGGTGAGCGTGGCGTTGCCGGTAGGGGTGCTGAGCCTGTTTTGGCGGCATGTGCCGGGGACGATTGCCGTGCTGACGTGGGGTGGGCTGCGGGGCGGGCTGGCGGTGGCACTGGCGCTTTCGCTGCCGAGCGGGCAGGGGTTGGAGCGCAACGAGCTGCTGGTGGCGACCTATGTGGTGGTGGTCTTTTCGATTCTCGTGCAGGGATTGACGATCTCGCCGTTGTTGCGGCGGCTGCGGTTGACCTCCGCGGTGTCGACGTCATCACACGCTTGAGGAGAACAACCGATGCGCACCATTACGCTCGAAGAACATTTTGTGACAAAAGACTTCTTGAAGGCAACCGGCGCTTATGGAGCGGATGCGCCGGCGGCGTTGCAGCCGGTGCAAGGTGCGCTCCTCGACCTGGGCAAGGGCCGGCTTCAAACGATGGACGAGGCGGGCATCGACTTGCAGGTGTTGTCGCTGGCGGCCATTGGGGTGGACAAGCTGGCACCAGCCGAGCAGACGGCGGTGTTGCGCGGCGTGCATGACGAAGTGGCGGCTGCGGTGAGAGCGCATCCAGGGCGTTTTGCGGCTTTTGCGACGCCGGGATTGAAGGAGCCGGCGAACGCGGTGAAGGAGTTGGGACGCTGCGTGACGGAGTTGGGCTTCAAGGGCGCGATGTTCGACGGCACGACCGATGGCAAGTTCCTGGATGCGCCGGAGTATTTTCCGCTGCTCGAGGCGGCGGCGACGCTCGGCGTGCCGGTGTATGTGCATCCGGCACCGCCGCCTGAAGCGGTGGCGAAGGTGTATTACAGCGGCTTGCCGGCAGAAGTGGGGCAGATGCTTTCGATTGCGGGTTGGGGATGGCATGCGGAGATGGGGCTGCATGCGCTGCGGCTCATCGTCTCGGGTGTGTTGGATCGCTTGCCGGCGCTGAGGGTCATCATCGGCCATATGGGCGAGGGCGTGCCCTATGCGTTGGCACGGTCGAGCGGCATGCTTTCCCCCGCGGCCAAGCTGCGACGCAGCGTTGCCGATACCTTCAAGGACCAGTTCTACCTCACGACCAGCGGGTATTTCACGAAGTCGCCGTTTGTCTGCGCGCGTGAGGTGTTTGGGTTCGAACACATGATGTATTCGGTGGATTACCCATTCAGTCCGAACACGCGTGGGGTGGAGTTTTTGAAGCAGTTAGCGCTGAGTGGTGAAGAAGAAGCGGCGTTGCGCGGTGGGCATGCGGCGGCGTTGTTGGGGGTGTGAGTGCATCAGGGTTGAGAGTCCGGATTCTTTAGGTCGGGCTTTCAGCCCTCACCTGCGCGGCCCTTTGTAGACCTAGGCCTTGCGGCCTAGGCTGGTATAGAACGCGCCTTTGGCGCTTGCGATGCAGGTGTCGGTGCCTATGCGGCCGGTCCGCAGGTGCCTACGCATCCGGTACTCCGTTGCGTACGCATCCGGTACTCCGTTGCCTACGCATCCGGTACTCCGTTGCCTATGCATCCAAGGGCTCATGAGTGAGCTTCGGCGTTTGCAGACTTCCGGTGTGGCGTTCAGCTATCGCGAGTACGGCCCCGTGGAGGGGCTGCCGGTCTTGCTGTTGCACGGCTTTCCCTATGGGGCCAATGCGTGGGATCAGGTGGTGAATCTCTTGCAGCCGGCAAAGCGCAAGTTGCGGTTGTTTGTGCCCTCGATGCGGGGGTATGGACTGACGACCGTGACGCAGGAAAACCTCGTTTCAGGCCAGGAGGCGGCGCTGGCCGAGGATGCCCTGGTGTTTGCGAACGCGCTCGGGCTGGAACGGTTTGCCATCATCGGGCATGACTGGGGTGCGCGGGCCGGCTTTGATGCCTGCGTGCTGGCGCCGGAAAAGGTGATCGCGCACCTTGCGCTTTCAAGCCCGTACGCGATGTATGGCGGGGGCGATCTGCCGCCGGACCAGGCGCAGAGTTACTGGTACCAGTGGTACTTCCAGACCGCGCAGGGCGAAAAGGCTCTGCGGGAGAACGCCCATGCGCTATGCGAGCAGATATGGCGGGCCTGGTCGCCAAACTGGAAGTTCACGCAACGGCAATTTGAGAGCACCGCGGCTTTTTGGAAGAACCCGCAATTTGCCACGATTGTGCTCGATTCGTACCGGCACCGTTGGGGAAATTCCTTGGGAAAGATGGCCTATGCTGCCCAGCAAGCCAGGCTGGATGCGAAGCCGAAAGCAAAGATCGCCGTTCCTACCCTTTTCGGCTACGGGACGGATGACCACTGCGTTTTGCCGGAGGCGTCGGTGCAACAGAAGTCCTTGTTTACGGAGTTTTATGAGCGCGTTCCGATCAACGGTTCAGGGCATTTTCCGCCGTTTGAGAACCCGAAGGCGGTTGTGAAGCTGTTTGAGCGCTTGCTGAAGAAGGTCCAGTAAGCGGGCCTTCTCAATCGCGGTCGTTGCCGTAGACGGAGATGCCCTGGTTCACACGGAAGGCGATGCTTTGGGCGCGGGTGGTGTAGTCCGATTGCGGGAAATCTTTTGACAGGCGGTCGGCGATGGTCTGGCAGTTTTTGGCGGCGGCTTCGGAGCGCTTCTTGTTGTCGTCGACGAGGTACATCGTGACGAGCGCGCCTTGACGGAAGGCCGCATCATAGAGCGCTTCGGCTGACTTGGGGCCGCCCGGGTAATGATCGGCGTACCTCAGGTAGAGGTTGGTTTCGAGTTCGGGGCATTTGGGTAGGCCCCCCCAATCGCCGCAAACCTTGTTGTCGACGAGATCGAAGGCGGCTTTGGCGGCATCGGGTGAGTTTGGGTAGTTCTTCATCACCCGCTTGAGCTGACCTTCATAGATCTGGGGACGAAGGACGGGATCCTGCTCGCGGGCGCTGGGCAGGGTGCTGTTGTCAGTTTTTTCGATCTGCCAGCGGATGTCGGCGGAGCGAAAGGCGGCTTCGGGGGCGAGCGGCGACTCGGGGAAGTACTCCCACACGCGGCGGTATAGCAGGCCGGCGGCGTCGGCGGCATCCTTGGGCGCGTGTGGTTCGGCGGCCTTGGCTTCGAGGTCGGCGGCGGCGCCGAAGAGGAGCACGTCTCCTTGCGGGGTTCTTGGGCCGACGATGCCCTTGTCGCGAATCCACCCGGAGCTGGGGTCAGGGTGCGTGTTGGGATCTTCGAACTCGGGTTTGTTTTCCGGATCCTCTTCCTTGCTGTCGGTGTTGGCGAAGACGTTGACCCAGGGACCGTTCTTCTGGTTGATGACGATCTCGTGGCCGGGCGTGACAGTGGCCAGCGGCGGGTCGGCAGGATCGGCTACGGCGTACACGTTGGCGGTGTGCAGCACGGTGGCGCGCGCGGCGGAGGCGGCATAGCCGGGTTCGGGATTTTTGCGCTTCTGTGCGACCGCGCCGACGGCGAGAGCGAAAAGCAGAGGAGCTGCTAGAAGGATGTTCGGACGCATACGAGCGTTAGACGTTGTTTGGGGAGCAGGGTGATTTACTGCTTTTTCGCGGAAGCTTCCGCGCCGGCACTGCAGGTCTCTCCACTGCGCAGACGATGAAGCCGTCTGCTTCGGTCGAGATGACACTTCAATGGAGTGGGTTGTGCTTCCCGTGATCTTGTGTGGCCGTCATCAGTTCGGCTTGCAGCGCGGGATCGAGATTGCCGCCGGAGATGACGACGACGATCCGATCGGCTTTCGGAAGCTCGTGCGCATGGAAGAGCGCTGCCGCGAGTGGGACGGCGCCGGAGGGTTCTGCGACGATCTCGGTGGCGGCGAGGATGAGGCGGGTCGCGGTGCGGATCTCGTCTTCCGTAACGGTCACGATGCCGTCGACGAAGTGCAGGATGTGGGCGAAGTTGCGCTCACCGAGGGATTGCGTGCGGAGACCGTCGGCTAGGGTACGGGAGGTGTGCGCGGCGGGCCATTCGACGAGTTGGCGGGCGTAGAAGGATTCGCGCGCGTCGGCGGCGAGCTCCGGCTCGCAGCCCCAGACCTGCGGTGGGGTGCGACCGGCTGCGCGGTCTGCAAGCTTGACGCCGGCTGAGACGCCTGAGAGCAGGCCGCCGCCGGAGACGGGCGAGAGGATCAGCGTTGTTTTTTGGGTGGGGGTGGCGGATTGATGTTGAGGGTGGAGGGATGAGGTTGTGAGGGGCGAGACATCCAACGCCGCCAGCTGTTCGGCGATTTCGAGGCCGCAGGTGGCTTGGCCGGCGATGATCAGCGGATCGTCGTAGGGCGGGATCATCGCATAGCCGTGCGCGGCGACCAGCGCTTCAGCGCGCAGTTTGCGCTCGGTGGAGGCCGGGCCGACGGTGACGATCTCGGCGCCAAGAGCTTCGGTGGCGGCTCGTTTGATGGCCGGTGCGTTGGCCGGCATGACGATGACCGCCTTTGTGCCGAGCGCGCGGGCCGCGTAGGCGACACCCTGCGCGTGGTTGCCGGAGGAAAAGGTGATCACGCCGCGGCGGAGCGCGGCAGGGTCGCGTGCAGCCAGCTCCGCGACTTTGTTGTAGGCGCCGCGGAGCTTGAACGAACCGATGGGCTGGGCGGCCTCGTTCTTAAGGTAGATGGGTGGCGCCGTCTGCGGCAGGTGCAGCCCCAGGACCTGTGCGGCAGCGTGCAGCCGTCCTGGATCCAGAGCTACGAGGGGTGTGCGCACCGCGGCAGGCGCGATGCGTTCGCGGGCGGCGAGGATGTCGGCGAGGGTGATGAGGACGGGCATGAGGAGTTGTACGTTGTTAGTTGTTAGTTGTTAGTTGTGGGTGGGGCTGGAGCTGCTGCTTGGCGGAGGACCAGGGCGAAGAAGTGGATCAGGCGCACGTTGTCCACCACGCCGGGACCGGCGCCGTCGAGGTCGAGATGCGAGAGGATGGGGGAGATGAGCGCGGCTTTGAGGGTGGTAGTGGGTAATTCGCTTTCCATCCACAGCGTTTCGGCGGCGGGAATGATGTTGTCCCCCTGCCCATGCAAGAGGTAGACGGGCGTGGTCAGGTGCCCGAGATGGCCGTGCGGGCTGACCCCGGCCATTTCGGCGACGTGCTTCACTTCGGCTTTGGCGAGCAGCGCGCGGGTGGTGGGCGAGTCGGTGGCCATCAGCGCCCGGGCTTCGCCGGTCTGTCGCGGGTTCAGCTGCGCCAAGGCGGCTTTTTCGCCCGGCAGGTCTTCGTACAGGTGGGCGCGCAGCACGGCACGCAGGGGACCGATGTCGGCGTGGGGGACGAAGTCGGCCAGATTCTCGTATTCGAGGACCAGCGGGCCGTATTCATGGGGTGGCAGCAACTCTTCTGTGCCGTTGGGGCGCTCGTCCAAGCCGGTGCGGTAGTAGGCGGCGACGCGCTGCATCTCGTCCTGCGAGCCGACCGCAAAGACGAACTTGATGCTTTGCCGAAACTGCGGATCACCGGCGGCCAGCAGCGAAAGCCCGCCTGAGAAGCTGAGGCCCATAACGCCGACCGGCTGCCCACCGGTGTGGCGGGCGAGCCACTCGGCCGACTCGCCGATGGTGGTGATGGAGTTTGTGCCGACGTGGTAGTCCTTGATGTCCGGCAGCTCCGGCGTGAGCACGCGCAGGCCGCAGGCGCTCATGGCGGTGGCGAAAGCGATCAGCCGGGGCTCGTCGATGCCCAGATGGTGCACGCCGTGCAGCACGATCAGTGCGGGGGCGTGGGGTAGATCGGTGGGGGTGTACAGCCGGGCACGGACGGGGCCGGCGCTGGCGGGAAAGGAAAGGTCGTCGACGGCGACACGGTGACGTACGGCCCACCGCAGGGCCTCGGGCACGGGCTCGTTGGCGACCAGCTTCAGCACGGCGACCGCTTCGAGGTCGGACCGGACCTCCGGCCAGAGCACGATCGCCAAAACAGGCAGGAGGATGAGCGGAAGCGCGATGGACAACCGCTGCCGCCGGAAGCGGGAGGGAGGGGCGGTGCGCGGGGCGCGCGGTTCGCGGCGGCGGGACTCCCGCTGGCGGCGCAGGGTGCGCGCGAGCTCGCGGAGGCCGCCACGACGGCGGAGCTGGGTGTGCGGGTTGGGTGTTGGGGCGGCCACTGGATCGGTGGGCTTCAATGGGCGCGGGTGAGGCTGATTGCGGAGACAATGCACAGAACAACGAGCAAAAGAAGAGCGATGCCGAGCAGGGTGGACAGGCGGGCCTGGCGGGCTTCTACCTGCGCCAGGCGGCGTTCCACGATGTCGACGGAGGACTCAGCAGCGAGGCGAGCGGCCTGTGCGTTCGCGGCTGCACCGGTCATATCGGCCGCGATGCCAGTGACGGCGGTGGCGACGATGCTGACTTTGTCGTTCAAGAGGCTGACTTTGTCGTTCAATTCGGTGGTCTGCGCGTGCAGGCCGGCGTGGGCAACGGCAACCTGGCGGAGATCGCCGCGCCACCCTTCGGCTACAGCCTCCAGGGCTTTGCGGCTGCCATCGTCGGAGACGGTCTTGGTTTGCAGGAAGCGGTCCGCCATGGGCAGCAGGCGAGAGATGTGCGGGGCGAGCTCAATCAGCTGCGCGAAGGCTTTGGGCCACATGGTTCTGATTGTAGGGGAGAGGCTGGATGGGAGGCGTGCACGCGGCACCGGCTGGTTACGCCACCAGGACCGCGACGGGTGCGGGCTTGCGTTTGCGGCGGTGCTCCAGGACGAGGGCCGCGACCGTGCACAGCAGGATTGCGGTGACAATGGCCTGGGACCAGACACAATAGATACACCATTTCTCGATGATGTAGGCCTCTGTGTAGCTCAAAAAGCATGCAAACGCGAAGCCGATCTCGGCTGCCTGCAGCGTCGCCCAGAGCTGGTTGGCAAGCGCCAGTACCGCGATCACTCCGTAGCCGAGGACGCCCAGGATCGCGACCGGGATGTGGACCTTCTTCGACTCCGGCGCCTCGTCGAACGAGGTCGGTGGAAAGACGGAGAAGCGTCCGTGGTTGACAGCACCACAATCCCACTGTGCGGTAACGGCGCAGGGTGGGGCCGCCGCGGGATCCTGCAGATGGATGCGAAGGGCCAGTGCGGAGTCGATCATACCGGCGAGCGCGAGCAGAATGATCAGGAAGCGCATAACACCTTTAGTCTATCGCGCAGGGCGAGTGTTCTGTTATGACACAAAAGCGACCGCTGGCCGCAATGTGCGTCAGACAGAAGTGATATGGCGCGATGCGCCGTCCTGAAGTGAAATGGAAAGTGAAGCGAGACACATGGCGGATGTTACGGAAGAAACGGTGATGGAAACAGCGGCGGGTGTCATGAAGCCGCGCGAACGCGAAGACGGGTCCGCAGGTTCCTTGGAGTTATTGGAGTTATCAGCGTCCACGGAAGGCGCGCAGGACCCCCTCCATCTCTGGGGTGAGTTGCGTTCGCCGGAGGACGCGGCGCGGTGGGTGGCGGCGCACTTGCAAGCGGCACGGGCGGCCGTCGCCGATCTGTTGGCGGTTCCGGCGGCCCGGACGGTCGAAAATACGCTCGCGCCCTATGATCGCGCTGTGTGGCACCTGCGCATGGCGGGCAGCCAGGCCCATGTGATGTTTATGGTGCATCCGCTGGCCGGGGTGCGCGATGCGGTGCAGGCGCTTTCGCAAGAGGTGAGCGCGGAATCGGTGGCGCTGAGTCTGAATCAGGAGGTGTATCGGGCTCTGGAGGCGGTGGACGTGAGCGCTGAGGATGCAGCGACACGCTATTACCTGGAACGGACGTTGCTGGGGTACCGGCTTTCGGGTGTAGACCGGGACGAGGCGACGCGCGAGCGGATTCGTGCGCTGGCGGACCGCATGACCGAGCTGAGCATGCAGTTCAGCCGCACGGTGCAGGACGATGTGCGGCGGGTCGAGGTGAAGGATCCGAACGAGCTCCGCGGACTGCCGGAGGACTACCTCGTGCGCCATGGCGTGCGGGAAGCGGCTCACGGTGAGGGGGCCGAGGGGAAGCAGCTTGTGGCTGAGGGACCGGTCGTGATTACCACCGATCCGCCCGACATGACGCCGGTGATGAACTATGCGGCGAGTGCCACTCTGCGGCGCGCGCTGTATTTGGCGTACAACGGCCGCGGTTATCCGGTAAACCAGCAGGTGTTGATGGAGTTGCTGAGCGCGCGCGAAGAGATGGCGACGCTACTCGAGTTTCGCAGCTGGGCTGACCTGGCGACGGTTGACCAGATGATGGGCTCGGCGGCGAACATGCGGCGTTTTCTCAACGAGGTGGAAGAGGCGGCGCGTGCCATCGCGGCGCGGGAATGGGCGGAGCTGGAGGCCTTTGTGCGCGAACGCGATCCTGAGGCGTTGCCGCTCACGCTCTCCGATGCGCGTTTTTGGGAGGAGCAGTTCCGGCGGGCGCGCTATGCTTTCGATTCGCAAAGTGTGCGCCCGTACTTTCCGTACGAGCAGGTGGAAGCCGGTGTGCTGGCAACCGCCGGCAAGCTCTTCGGCGTGCGCTTTCGGCGAGCTTCGGAAACCCCGGTGTGGGATGCTTCGGTGAAGGCTTTCGACGTGCTCGATGCAGCAGTTGAGGGGTTTGCTGAAGAGGCGGTCGTTGCTGATGCGGTGGTCGGCCGAATCTACCTCGACATGCACCCGCGTGAAGGCAAGAGCAAATGGTTTTCAGAGTGCTCGCTGGTCGGTGGCGTGCTGGGGCGGCAGGTGCCCGAAGCGTCGCTGGTTTGTAACTTTCCGGAACCGACGGCAGACGATGCCGGGCTGATGCAATACGCCGATGTGGTGACATATTTTCACGAGTTCGGCCACCTGATGCACGAGGTGCTGGGCGGCCGGCAGCGCTGGGCCGGGCAGAGCGGGATTGCGACCGAAGGCGACTTTGTCGAGGTGCCGTCGCAGATGCTGGAGGAGTTCTTCGAGGACCCCGACCTGCTACGCACCTTTGCGCGGCATGTGGAGACGGGGGAGCCGATCCCCTATGAAACCGTCGCGCGCATGACCAAGGCGAGCGCGCATGGCCGGGCGCTTTCGACCATGACGCAGGTGATGTACGCGACCTACTCGATGGAGACGCATGACCGGCGGACGGCGGACCTCGATCTCGACACCCTGCTCCGCGATGGCTACGACCGATTCTCTCGGTATCAGTTTGTAGACGGCAATCGGATGTATGCCGCTTTCACGCACCTGGTCGGCTATACCTCGAACTACTACACCTACCTGTATGACAAGGTGATCGCGCTGGAGTTCTTCCGGCAGTTTGCGCAGGGTGAGGGGAACGGGCCGGAGATGCTTGGTGGTGCAATCGGCAGGCGCTATCGACGGGCGGTGCTGGAGCCGGGTGGGTCGCAGCCGGCGCGCGCGCTGGTCAAGGCGTTTCTTGGACGGGAAGAGGTCAGCATGGACGCGCTGCGTGGGTGGATTTCGCAGGAGTACGTGGAGGTGTAGGGCGGAAAGCGCGAATCGTGGAGTGATCCGGAATCGAAGCTCCTTGCGATTTGTTAAACACGGGGAAGTTCGTCTATAAGAGCTCGCGGTAGAAAGTGAGTAGCGCTCGTTCGTCATCTAGTTTGTAGGAAGGCACCTCGTGATTGTGTAGCGCCAACAACGCGTTCGATATCAGCGTGAGCCCGCGAGGCCCAGGTAGTTATGTCAATGGACTTTTGAGGGCTGAAAGCCTTGCCAGGCGTTGATAGGTCGGGCCTTCAGCCCTCACCTGCATGACGGTTGCTGTACCTGGGTCTTGCGGCCCAGGCTGGTATGGGGCGCGCCTTTGGCGCTCAGCTCCACGGAGTTCTAAATCGCTCCACGGAGTTTCTGCTTCTTTCAGAGGAGGTGCTGCAGTATGGTCTGCCGCATAGCTTCGAGCTCGGGGCGCTGGCCCGTCCAAAGGGCAAATTGGGCGGCGCCTTGGTGGAGAAACATCTCCACGCCGGAGATGGTGGCCAGGCCGCGGTCGCGGGCGGCGCGCAAAAGGGGTGTCTCGAGGGGGTTGTAGACCATGTCGAAGACCAGGTTTGTTTTCACCTGTTCAAGGTCGAGGGGAAGGTCGACCGGGTTGCCGCGCATGCCGGCAGGGGTGGCTTGAATGAGGGCGTCAAAGGCGGGCTGGTGGGCCAGTTCGTTCCAACGGAGAGCCGTGGCTCCGGCCTGGTGCGCGAGTGCTGCTGTCGCTTCATGGGTGCGGTTCACAAGAAAGACCTCCGCACCGCGGTCACTGCATGCAAAGACCGCCGCGCGGGCCGCACCGCCAGCACCGACGACGAGGATACGTGTTCCTGCGAGCCCAAGGTGCTGGTTTACCTGAGTCAAGCGCTCTGCCAAGGGGGTGATCACGCCGGTGGCATCGGTGTTGTAGCCGGAAAAACTGCCGTCCGGCTCGCGGCGGACGGTGTTGACGGCACCGATGCGGACCGCAAGCGGGTCAATGTGATCGAGAAAGGGCAGTACCGCTTGCTTGAGCGGCATGGTAACGCTGAAGCCGGCTAGGGGCAACGCGCGGGCGATGGCGAAGAGATCCGCGGCATCATGGGTGAGCAGGGGAAGGTATACCGCGTTCAGATTTGCTTGCTGGAAGGCGGTATTGAGCATCGCCGGAGACAGGGACGAACGGATCGGCTCACCGGCGACGCCATAGAGGCGGGTGCCGGCGTTGAGCTGGTCGAAGCGGTACTGCCGCTGGAGGGTGCCGGCGGAGATCTGACCGGGAGCGGTGGCTGCCGCTATGGAAGCGGGGGCAAAGGTGAAGGCTGAGCCCGCCCGCACGCCGAGTACGCGCGAAGGCAGGCCAGCCTCACCCATGGCGATGCCGACGATGGGTGTGCCCCCGTGGCGGTGGGCCTCGGCGAGCAGGGTAAGGAGGGGGAGATTGTCTCCGAGCGAGGTGGCGGTGGGCACGACCTTGTAGAGGTCGGGCGCAAAGGGCCGCATGCGCTCCAGAACGGCATGGAGATCGGGTGTTTGCTGAAAATCGTGCCAACTCAGCAAAACGCGAGCGCCGGTTGCCTGCAGTTGCCGGACGGCTGCCGATCCGAGGAGTTCCGCGCTTTCGAGGGCGAGGTCCACCATCGCGCAACCGCTATGCGCAGCGGCGAGAAGGATCCTCAGTTCCTCTTCGGGCGAGCCGGCAAAGTGACCCCCGCTGGCTTGGCGGCGACAGGTGGCCAGCAGGATGGCGGCTGGATGGGCGTTCGTGTAGCGGCCCAGCGCGCTTGCGGCCTCGCCGGGATCGGGGAGGGAATCGAGCCGTAGTTCCTGGAAAGGGTAGGCGGGCAGGAGTGCTGCGGCATGCGCCAGCAAAGTGTCGATGTTCGCGCCGGTTAGGGGAACACAGAGCTTGGGGAAGGCGGGCATGGGCAACGGACGAGTGGGGGTGGCGAGCGACATGGTTCGTTGCGGATGCTACCGTGCACGGCGGGCGTACGCAACTTGTGGTGCTGTGGGAGGGGTTTCCGCTTGCCCAAAGCGGACGAATGATACGCAGGTTCCCTTGATCCGGTCCGCCAATTGCAGGTATCTCCGCTACGGTTGAGCCTTCGGTCGCGATGACACATATAAGGGTACGAGCCCGAGATGATACCGGGCTTGGCTCCGGCTAGCTTCTTTCCTATAGAAAAGGCCTGGAAGTGATCCATTGGAGTAAACCGACGTCATATTGCCTACTTAAGCAACCTATGGAGTGTTCGGGCGTCTAACCCTGTATTGAGAGGCGTTCCTTACTCTGTCCTTCCTTGATTTCTTCTTCTTTTGCCCATTTGGGCACCCTTCATCCCTCCTCAGTACCTCCCCCCTAAACGCCTCTCTCGGGCCCGCTGGAAAGCGGGCCTTTTTCTCGTTTGGGCTTTCTTCGAACTAAGCTCTGCTCGTGTATGGAATTGTGCGACCCCGGCACGGGATCGCGGAGTCGGTACGATACAGGGTATGAGCGATCGACGAGGAAGTCCGGAGGCGAGCCCGGAGGGAGTAGAAGCGATAGGGGCCGTGGATGCCTTGCTGGCGTCGGTTGGGCTGGAGCATGGCCGACGGGCGACGCGCGTCAACACGTGGCAGGCTGGGGAACGGCGTAAGGAGCCGCGGCAGACGCCGGTGCACGCGGCGGCGCCACCGGCAGATACCGGATCTCTCGCCGCGCCTGTTGCCGTACCGCTTCCTGTACCGGGAGTGGAGCGGGTGCCGGGATGGGAGCAGTACCCCTGGTTGCGGGCCGGCTTCAGTACGCGGCAAGGCGGCCAATCGTCCGTGTATGGGGAGGGCGAGCAGAATCTGGGCTGGACGCCCGAGGACGATCTGACAATTATTGCTCAAAATCGAAGCAAATTTCTCGCGGCGGTGACGGGGGACGTTCCTTTGCCGCTGGTGACGCTGCACCAGATTCATAGCGGGCTCATCTGGGATATCAGCCAGAAATCGAAGAAATCGGGCTTGGAACAGCAGCATCCTGAACAGGCCAGCGCCCCATGGATGACGGCAGAGGGTAAGGCGCGACGGCGTGGCGACGGCCTGCTGCGCAAGACTCCGGGCGGTCTGCTGGGCGTGGTGACGGCGGATTGTGTGCCGGTGCTGGTGGCGGATACACGCACGCGGGCCGTGGCGGCCTTTCATGCCGGATGGCGCGGGACACTGGCGCGCATCGTGGAGTGCGGCATCGGCAGCTTGCAGCTGCGGTACGGCTCGCGAACACAGGACCTGGTTGCGGCCATCGGGCCCTCGATCGGGGCATGCTGCTTCGCGGTGGGCGAAGAGGTGCGATACGACTTCCAAAGCCAGTTTGCGTATGCGGGGACGTTGTTTGCCGATGTGTACGACTCTGACCCGGTACGGGACAAATACCCGCTGCTGTTTTTGACAGCGCGGGCGCCGGGACATTCCAACATTGGGCCGCAGATTCATCTGGATCTGGCTGCGGCGAATCGGCAGCAGCTGCTCGATGCGGGCGTGGCGGCGGAGCGGATCAGTGCCGTGGGGGAGTGCACGGCGTGTTCGCGGCTGCCGAATGGGACGCGCAAGTATTACAGCCATCGTGGGGAGCATGGCTTTGCGGGGCGGATGTTGAGTGTGATCGGGGCGGTGAAGTAGATGTTGCGGTGTGCGGTGACCGTAAGCTGCGATGACCAAACAGCGGATCTCTCCGCTGCCCTACGGAATGACGAGAGTGGAGCGGTTGCGTCGGTTATGCTCCGGATCTCATCTCGGAGGTGAGCGGAACTGCAGGTCTCTCCGCTGCGCAGACGATAAAGCTGTTTGCTCCGGTCGAGATGACAGTGCTACATCGATGCGAGAAGTTTATGTGAAACGCTGCCCTAGATTTTCTTGCCGAGCTCCTCGAAGAGGGTGTCGCGGCGATCGAGGGCGTAGACGGTGATGCGGCTGAGGCCTCGTGCGTAGACGATTGTGGCGGCGATCGCAAAGGTGAGCATGAGCGCGAGACCGAGCCAGGGTTGGTGCAGATAGGTGGCCAGCAGTTCGACGCCGAAGCCCAGACCGGCGCAGGCGACGAGGATGCCCATGGCGAGATAGGCGCTTACCGGGGATTGGGCTTTGTTCATGGAGCGGCCCGGATTGACTCTTTTTGGGGCGGCTACCGAGCGCAGGTTGCCCACCGTCGTGTTGAGGAGCAGCGTGCCGACGGCCCATAGTATGGCGAATCCGGCGTCGATGAGGCTGGGATGGCCGGCGACGTAGCTTGTGATCGCGACGACCGTGACGACCTCTACAAGGGCGAGCAAAAGGGTGAAGAGGTTTTTTGCGAAGAAGACCTCACGCAACGGCACGGGGGCGAAGAAGTAGAACTGGGCTCCGGTGCCTTCGGTGCCGAAGGAGTTGTAGCTCATGGGCGCGATGCCGATCAGCGCATAGGCGACACCGGTCAGCAACGCCCAATGCGAGCCGTTGCGGGTAAAGAGCCGGCCGGCGAAGAGGAAGACCATGACGACCGGCGCGACCAGACCGTAGAACAGACCGATGTTGCGGCGCAAAACCAGGAGCTCCTTTCCGAGTAGCGGGCCTAGCTGTGAACCTAGCAGGGGGCCGAAGAAGGTTGGAAGCAGTGGAACGGACGTCGTGGGGGCATGGACATGCACCGGAGCGGTAGGGTCGGGTGCCGGGGGAGCGGCGCCGGGAGTGGGCGTGCGGGTTGTTTTTCGAACAGTGGCGGGGACGCCGGCGATATCGCTGAGGTTTTCTCCGCGGAACTCCGTGCGCATGCGGAGGGCGTAGACGGCCAGGAAACAACCCGCGAAGCCGGTACAGCCGGCCACCGCTGCGAAGAAGGACGGGAGTTGCCCGCGGTCTGCGGCGGCAATTGCCGTGGAGGTCAGTTCGGGTGGCAGCCAAGCGATGTACGGGTGCGCCCGTTCGGCGAAGCGCTGCCAAGGCTGCGCTTCCGTGCCCCGGAAACGGTGATGACGGTTGCCGTTGAAGCCGGGATTGAAGCGAACATTCGCGTATTGAAGGCCGATCGAACCCACAAAGATGCAGGCGGTGAAAACCTCGCGGGCGCGGCGGGTGGAAAGCCAGCGGTCGATCCAGGCGAAGATCATGCGCGTGAAAAGTATGTTGGTCAGCGCAAAGACCGCCATCGCGAGCAGCGCTGGGAAGAACAGGCGCGGCGCGGCGAGGGTAATGCCCACGACCACGGCCAGCGACATGAGGCTGACGAGGATATTGCCCGGACTGAGCAGGCCGAAGAAGAGCCGAACCAGCACGTAGCGGCGCAACGGCATGGGGAACCGGATCAGCTCGACCGGATCGAAGTTGGTGCCGGGCTGGCCGAGGTTGACATTGAGCAACTGGGTGAGGGCGACCGCCGCCCAAAGCACCCAGGCAAGATGGGTAAGTTCGCCCCCACGCACGAAATACCAGGCCAGAAAACCAGCCAGGGCGGTGGGCGCAAGAGCAATGGCGGCGAAGACGGGCAGAATCAGGATGCGGCCGATGAGTTCGCCGGCGCCGCCGCGCCGCCGGAAGCCGTTTGCCAGGACGCGCCAGCGGAGCCAGGCGATGGCGCGCAGCTGCGCCGCGGCTGCTGGCATGTCGCGGTTGTGGTTTGCCCCAGTCAGCTCAGCCACGCGAGCTCTCCTTCAGGATGCGCGGGCGGGGCGGCTTCTTCGCCGACAACGGAGAGGAAGATCTGTTCCAAATTCAACTTGTGGGCCGGTGCGGTGAGGTCGCCCTCGGGTGTGGCCAGGCGCGCCTGGACCCCGGCGCGGAGTTCCTCAAGCGAGCCATGCGCGACGAGGTGGCCGCGGTTGATGATGGCAATGTGGCTGCAGAGGCGCTCGACAATCTCGAGCACGTGGGAGGTGAGAAAGACCGTCGCCCCGCGGGCGATCATGCCTTGCAGCATCGATTTGAGCAGGCCGGCGGCGATAGCGTCGACGCCCTCAAACGGCTCGTCCAGAAAGAGCAGCTTGGGCCCGTGGATGACCGCGGCGGCGAGGGCGAGCTTCTTCCCCATGCCGTGGGAAAAATCGGCGATCAGCTTTTTGCGCTCGTTCGCAAGGCCCATAAACTCGAGCAGTTCGGCGGAGCGCGTGCCCGCGGTGGCGCGGTCGAGGCCGTACATGCGACCGACAAACAGAAGGTATTCGGGCGCGGTAAGGCGGCCGAAGAGGGCCATGCCCTCAGGCACGACGCCGATATGGCGCTTGACCTCGACGGAGTGCGCCAGCAGATCGTCTCCAAAGATGCGGATGCTGCCGGCACTGGGCGCCAGCAGGCCGGTGAGCATCTTGATTGTGGTGGATTTACCGGCGCCGTTGGGGCCGAGGAAGCCGAAGAACTGTCCGGCATCGACTGTCAGGTTCAGGCGATCGACCGCTTGAACGCCCTGGAAGGTCCGGGAAAGATCGGTGGTTTCGATGGCCGGGGTGGACATTGCTCACAGTTATACATCCGGCGGTGTGGGGCTAGGTTGTCGGTTCTAGGTTCTAGGTTCTAGGTTCTAGGTTGTACGTTTTGGTTTCGGGTTGGATGGCGAAGCTTTGGGCGGATCCGGGAGGTTGAGGTCTTTGTGAATCTGCTTGACTGCCCAGCTTTTAGTGGGTGGCGGCTTGGTTTATTGGTTGGCAGAGATGTCGCTGTCGGGTTCAGGGGTGATTTTGCTGGCGTCGCCGGCGCCAAGCAGGGCGCGCATTTCTTTGCTGGGCTTGAAGAAGGGAACCTTCTTGGCGGGGACTTCTACCGAGACTCCACTTTTAGGGTTGCGGCCGGTACGTTTGTTGCGTTGCCGGGTGCGGAAGCTGCCGAAGCCGCGCACTTCGACCTTGTCGCCGGTTTTAAGAGCGCCCACAATGGCGTCGAATATGGTTTCGACGATGACTTCGCTATCGCGCCGGGTGAGGCCGCCGAGGGCGGCGACGCGGTCGGTAAGGTCGGCTTTGGTCATGCACACCCTTCCTTCCGCGGCGGAGGCGGAGGATGACAGTGTACGCCGTGCCTTTGGGATCATGCGGTACGAATGCCTGGGTTGCGAGGGGAATTGTGCATTTGGCCGCACAGAAAGGAAAGGGCCTGCAGGATGCAGGCCCTTTCCTTAAGGAATTTAGACCGGAGTGAATCGCTCCGGTGAGGGTTATTTCGGAAGGCGGTTGACGGTCTTCATCGCCGGCGGGATGCCCGGGGAGATGACCAGCTGCGAGGAAACGGGCGTGACGGTGGGTGCCGCGGCACCGATGATCTCGGAAAGAACGAAGGCCCCCGGGGTGCAGCCGTTGCCGTAACAGCCGATGTTGCTTACCCAGATGTTGCCTGTGTTATCGACGCCGATGCCGGTGGGGTGCTGCAGGGTGCCGCCGTCGTTACTGCCGTGGGGGTAGACGAGATTGTTGGGAACGGTGTTGGCATCGAGATAGGAGCCGTTGGTGAACTGGATCTGCTGCACGTCCGGGGTGAGTTCATCGGCTAACCACAGGCTGGCGGCGCCGTCGATGGCCATGCCGCTGGGGTGGCGGAGCGCCTGCTCGTTCTGCATGCTGTAGCAGTTTAGCTGGGTATAGATGCAGAGGCCGTCGCCTTGCACGGAGTAGCCGGCGCGTGCGCTGACGTAATCGGTGCCGGTGAAGACCAGCTGGCCGGAGTCGTTGGTTTGCGAGGTGATGAAGGTGGGGTTATCTGCCGGATCCAGGTAAAGATAAAAGGAGCCGGGGTTGGTGCCCTGATTCGCCGATACAGCCGAGCCGCCGATGGTATCTGCGGCAAGGCTGGCGCCAAAGAAGCCAGCGGCGCTGACCGTGGTGTTGGCCAGCGGAGCATACGCGGGGGGTGTGTTGCCGTGGGTGACCTGGGCCAGGCTGGGATACTGCGTGTCATCGGAGACGATGGCAACGCGCACGGTGTCGTCATTCAGAATCGTCAGCGCGGTGGATGTGGTGTTTGGCAGGGACAGAACCGTGGGTGCCCCGGGATTGTTGACGGGGAAGCCGGCCACCACGGGCGAGCCGACGTCCGTGACCCAGGCATTGCCGAGGAGATCGATGGCTACCTGCTCGGGGCGCACCATGCCAGGTGCGGTGTAGACCGAACTGAAGGATGAGGTGCCCGGATCGAAGTCGGCTATGCCGACCGCGCCGGCGACGTTGGTCGGAAACCAGACGCGGCCCGTATTGTCGATGTCGAGGGTCGACACGGTACGGGTGTTGAGGCCGAGACCGAAGGTGGGCGCGGTGTAGCTGACGGCGAGCGTCCAGTCACTGGGCGTGACCGTCAGGCCGCCGTCAAAGGCGCCGGAGCCGGACAGATTGAAGAGCTGCGGCACGTTCTGCTGCGGGTACAGCGCCATATTGATCGCTGCTTCGAGCGTGTTTGCCGGCGCGGAGCCGCCGGGCGGTGTGCTTTCCGCAAACAGGCTTTGACACGCAGTGGAGGTAGACCCGGCGGTGTTCACGCAGTTGGCGAGGATGTTGGCGACGGTGACGATCTTGGACGCTTCGTTGGTGAACGTAGCCGTTGAGGGGTTCGGAGACCCGTTCGGGACATTGATGAGGGTTGGAATGAGTGATTCGTTGACGAGCGCAATGGCCGGGTTCAAGCTCGCCGGGCTGCCGAAGTGGTCGTTGCTGGTACCGTCGGGCAGAGCAGCGGAGAAAAAGTGGGAGAGCGAGAACGCCAAGACCGTGGTGCTGACCTCATTGATGGTGAGAAAGGGGGCCGCGTCGGCGGCGCTGCAGGTGCCGAGTGCCGCGCCTTCCACAAGCGCGGTGTTGGTGCCAAAGCCGGCGTCTCCGCCGATGGACAGGGCATAAACGGGCACATTGGCAGAGGGGCAAGTGAAGGTGAAGTTAAAGTCGCCGGCGGAGTCCGTCGTGCTCGTGGCCAGCAGCGTGCCGGGAGAGCCGTACCCGAGTGTGCCGTAGGTGTAGACCGCGATCAGCGCGCCAGAAACGGCGAGTTGCCCGCCGTAGGCTTTGCCCTTCACCGTGCGGGCCGGGGTAGCCGAGGCGATGCTGTTCGTGTTGCCGAGCGGGGCCATCGCGCAGCCAGAGAGAAGTCCGGCCATGGGCACAAGGGCCAGAAGGGTCGGAAATGTGTAGCGCATGAGTGCCTCCGCACAGCAGGTAGGTACAACGAAAGGGTGATATCTAGGCAGGATCATACATCGTTTCCGAACAGCGAAGCGAAAGATGTGGTAAAGCAGGAAGCCAGTGGTCACCACCTGGAGATTACTTTTGGTTGCCGCAGGTTGATCCTGCGAACCGTCCCGTGGGCGCAGAGAATCGAGACGGGGAAGCCGCACCCCATTTTTACCTCCCATTAGCAATTGCGCTGCCTACTGCCCGTAACGTGGGGGAAGCGGTCCCCCAGGACCCTTTGCAGTGGTTTGAGGAACTGGAGTGCCGTTGAACCAGACGATCGTTGTGCTTGAAGATGATGCGGAGATCCGCAGGTTGATCCAATACCGGCTGGAAAGCGCGGGCTATGCGGTACGGTTGTACCCCACGCCGGGCGCGATTGTGGCCGATGCCGAGCGGCAACGCCCCGCGCTGTTTCTGCTGGACATCATGGTGCCCGGCGGCAGCGGACTGGACGTGTGCCGCCAGCTGCGGCGCAGCCAGACGCTGAGCCATGTGCCGGTGATTTTCTTAACGGCGCGGGCGACGGAGGACGACCGGGTGCTCGGCCTGGAGCTGGGCGCGGACGACTATATCGTGAAGCCGTTTGCGATGCGGGAGCTGTTGGCGCGGGTGCGGGCGGTGCTGCGGCGGTCCGAGGCCCCGGGTGAAAATGCGGCGGCGCTGCTGGTGATTGAAGACCTGCAGATCGACTCCGGATCCATGCAGGTGCACGTACGCGGTGAGCTGATTACGACGACAACCACCGAGTTCCGGCTGCTGGAATACCTGGCACGACATCCTGGGCGGGTCTTCAGCCGCGACCAGCTGCTTGATGCGGTGTGGGGCGATGCCCGCTTTGTTACACCGCGCAGCGTGGATGTGTATGTGCGGCGATTGCGGGAAAAAATCGAGGCCGAACCGGATACGCCGCGCTATTTGAAGACGCTACGGGGAGCCGGGTACCGCTTTGATATTCCGCCCCTGCGACCGGGCGCGGAGACCGAGGGCAAGCTCGCGTGAGGCGCAAACGTCGCGTCGCTGCGTAGACTTAAAGCATGCGGACACGTCCTTCGAGCCTCTTTCTTTTAACCCTGCTTTGGGCAGGGGCGGGCTTTGCGCTGTTTGGGGGCGTACTGCTCTGGCGGCCGCATGTGTGGGTGGCCGTGGTGCTGGGAGGGGCGGCGGCGCTGGCCCTGGCGGGTGTAGTGTCGCGCGCGGTGGTGGACCAGGCGGATTATCTGCAGCGGGGTCTCGATGCGTTGCCAAGACCTGTGCCGCCGGTGCCGGCTTCAGAAAAGATGCGCGAGTTGGCGGAGGTGGCCGAGGCGCTTGCGGCCGCGAGCCCGCGGTTGGCGCTGCAGCTGGATCGCGCGCAGGAGAGTGGGCGCAAGCTGGAGTCGCTGTTGAACGCCATGCAGGATGCCGTGACCGCCATCGACGCCGCGGGACGGATTGTGTGGGCGAATCAGCCGATGCAGCAGCTGGTGAGGGCGGCCCATGGATCCGTGCGCACGGGGTATTCGCTGGTGCAAACGGTGCGCGCGCCGGAGGTTTTGGAATGTGTGCAGATCGCGCTCGAAACGCGCGAACTGGTAGAGCGGCGCCCGGTGACGGTGCTTCCCGGGCACATTGTGGAGGTGACTGCGGCCCCGACGCCAGGCGGGGGCGGCGTTGTGGTGCTGCACGACATTACCCGGATCGAACAGGTGGAGCGCACGCAGCGCGAGTTTGTGGCCAATGTTTCGCATGAATTGCGCACGCCGCTGACCTCGATCCAGGGCTACGTGGAGATGTTGCTGGAGGAGCTGGACGATGCGCCGGTGCAGGTTCCGGCGACAGCGGCCGAGCGAAGCCGTGAGTTCCTGGAGGCCATTTTGAAGAGCGCCCGACGCATGGGCCGGCTCACCGACGATCTGCTGGCATTGGCCCGGGTGGAGAGCGGGGACCGGAAACTCTTCCCTGTGCCGGTACCCGTGCCGCTGCTCATGGAGGAGTGTGTGGAGGCGGTTTCCGGACTTTTTCGCGACAAAGGCGGCACCCTGGCCGTGGCCGGGGAGGTGCCGGCGGTGGCGGTGATGGCGGATGAGGATGCGATTCTGCAGATCCTTAGCAATCTGGTGGAAAACGCTCTCAACTACGGACGTGGGGAGGAGAACTGGGCGGTGGTAGAGCTTTCGGCGCGGCTCGTGGCGTCGGAGGAGGAAGCCGAGCCGGAGATGGAGTTCCGGGTGCGCGATTTCGGCGCGGGCATCGCGTCCGAACACCAATCGCGGCTCTTTGAGCGCTTCTATCGCGTGGACAAGGCGCGCAGCCGTGAGTCCGGGGGAACGGGGCTGGGCTTGGCGATTGCCCAACACATTGTGGAGGCCCACCGGGGGCGCATTTGGGTGGAAAGCGAGCTGGGCCGCGGCAGCAGCTTCGTCTTCACCCTGCCGTGTGCGCCGGTGGACCTGAAGGGTGCGGCGAAAGCGGAAGATGCGGAGATTCCCACAATGGGGGTGTAGCGTTCTAGGACAAAGGTGGTACGTTTCACACTCGTTTAACATTCACGTATCGGGACATTCAATATTCCTTGAAAAGATAGAGATCAAAGAGCCAGTACAACCAGAGACCGGGCGCGAGGCCCGAAGGTGTGTGCGGCAACTCTTTTTCGAGGGACGATGAAACAGCAAAGCAGGTTGATGACGGCGCTGGTAACGGCGCTGCTCGTTTCCGCCACAGGCGGAGCCCAAACAACGACAGCGGCGAAAAAGCCGGTGCATGCAAAGCACAGGCCGGTGCGCCGGACGACCAAGCGCGTGGAGCGCAAGCCGGTGGAAAGCACCGCAACGCGGCAGATGGCGGAATTGCGGGACGAGGTTTCCGGCCAGCAGGTGCAGATCGACAACCTGAAGGCCCAGCTTTCGGGGCGTGACCAGCAGGTGGCCCAGGCGCAGCAGGCTGTTGCGGACTCGCAGTCGCAGATCGCCTCGGCAGCCGCAGCGACGGCGCAGGCCGCGCAGCAGAGCACCCAGAACGCCCAGGATGTGCAGCAACTAAAGGTTTCCGTTGGAGATCTGACGACCAAGGACCAGACCCTGACGGATACCGTGGTCGCCAACCAGGCGCAGGTGCAGCAGGAGATCAACTCGCCGACGACGATCCACTACAAGGGTGTGACGATTCAGCCGATTGGCTTTTTCGCGTTTGAAGGCGTGTGGCGGCAGCGGTCGGTCAATTCGGACATCAATACGCCGTTTAATACGATCCCCTTTCCGAACTCCCTTGAGGGTCACACGAGCGAGCTGAACTTCACGGGTCGGCAAAGCCGTTTGGGTGCGCTGTTCACGGGCGATGCGGGTACCTATCGCCTTGCCGGGTACTTTGAGGCTGACTTTTTGGGTGTGGGTACGGCCTCGAACAATAACCAGAGCAACAGCTATGTGTTTCGTCAGCGGCAGTTCTGGGGTCAGGGCGAGACGAAAGGCGGCTTCCGTGTGACCGGCGGGCAGATGTGGTCGCTGGTGACGGAAGACGGACGCGGCACGGACAACCGGACCGAGATCTTGCCGAACACCGTCGATTCGCAGTACATGGTCGGCTTCAACTGGACACGGCAGCCGGGCATTCGCTTCCAGCAGCGCTTTGGCGATCCGAAGACGGGGACCTTTACCCTGGCGATGGCGCTGGAGCAGGCGCAGATCACGAACTTCACGGCAGCTTCAGCCACCACGGGTGCTGTACCGGCGAACTTCTTTTTCGGCGGTGGCGGGACGAGCGGAGGGCTGTACAACGCTGGTGCATCGGTCAACACATTCTCAGGCGCAACCGCTGCTCTGGCTACCTATGCCAACAACGTAGCGCCGGATGTGATCGTCAAGGGAGCATTTGACTTCCCGAAGACCCACATGGAATTCGGTGGGATGGCTCGTTTTCTTCGCGACACCCTGTATCCCATTACATCGGCAACGGCCGCGGCGACAACCGGCGCGGTAACGTATACCTACTCGCCCAACCAGATCAAGAGCACGGCCGTCGGCGGCGGCGTCTTCGGTGCGATTCGTGTGATGCCAGTCAAGCCGCTTGAAGTAGGTGTGCAGGCGATGGCGGGTCCAGGTGTGGGCCGCTATGGCTCGACACAGCTCGCCGATGCGACGATCAAGCCAGATGGCGAGTTGGAGCCGATTCGGAACTACCACGGGCTTTTTTCCTTGGTGACGCATGAAGGCAAGAAGTTGGACATTTACACCTATTACGGTGGCGAATATGACCAACGCACGGTATACACGACCGCGACTGGAGCCACAATCGGTTACGGCCCGCGCAATCTAAACGATGCTGGCTGCTATGGTCTGCCCACGTTGACGGCCACGGGCGTACCGAGCACGGGCGGCGTTCCGGGAACGCAACTCCCTTGCGCGTCGCCGACTCGCTATATGCAGGAAGGCATGATTGGCTTCACCTACCGCATTGTGAACAGCCCAAAGTATGGCCGTTTGCAGTATCAGACGACCTATAGCCTGTTGCAGCGCAATCTGTGGTCGGGGACCACGGCGACGGCGACCGCCGCTGCGTTTGAACCAATTCCGGCGCCAACCGGCCCGCGCGCGCAGGACAACATGATCCACATCAGCATGCGGTATTACATCCCGTAAGGTCGGCCTCCCCATCCTACGTGCCGGGTGCCCCTTGTGGGGCGTCCGGCACGGGGCCCCGTTCGGCATTGAACTTCCATGTTCACGCTTTGAGGAGATTCCTGTGCAAGCCAAATTTATCTCGGCCGGGCTGCTGGCCGTTCTCGCCGCGGTACCCGCCGCTCTCCCCCTTGCCGCGCAGAACCTGACCGGTGCCGGCGCCACCTTTCCCAACCCGATCTACTCGAAGTGGTTTTCCGAGTATGCGCAGCAGCACCCGGGCGTGCAGATCAACTACCAGTCGGTTGGCTCGGGCGCGGGGATTCGGCAGGTCTCGAGCAAGATCGTCGACTTTGGCGCCTCCGACGGCCCCATGACAGACCAGCAGCTTGCCGAGTCGAAGGTCAAGTTGCTGCATGTGCCGACGGTGCTGGGCGCGGTGGTGCCGGTGTACAACGTCCCCGGCATTTCGGGCGACCTGAAGTTCGCGCCCGAGGTCATTGCCGGTATCTATCTTGGTGTGATCACCAAGTGGAACGATCCCAACATCCAGCACGACAACCCGGGCGTGACCCTGCCGGACCACAACATTCTGCCGGTGTACCGTTCGGACGGCTCGGGCACGACGTACATCTTCACGGATTACCTGTCTAAAGTCGTACCGCAGTTCCAGGAGCGCATCGGCAAGGGGACCAGCGTGCGTTTCCCGGTCGGCATTGGGCAGAAGGGGAACGAGGGTGTTGCGGGCATGGTGCGCAACAGCCAGTTCTCCTTCGGCTATGTTGAGTTGATCTACGCCGAGCAGAACAAGATGCCGTTTGGTCTGGTGCGCAACGCGGCCGGGAAATATGTAAAGGCGTCGACGGACGGCGTGACGGCGGCCGCGGCCTCGGTGAGGAGCATGCCGGCGGATTTCCGTGTCTCCATCACGAACGCACCGGGAGCGAACTCGTATCCGATCTCGTCCTTCACCTGGCTGCTGGTGCCAGCGCAGTGGGCCGACGCGACCAAAGGCAAGGTCATGGTGGATTTTCTGCACTGGATGCTGAAGACCGGTGAGGGAGAGGCGGCGAGCATGACCTACGCACCGCTGCCGGCGGCGGTTGCGCAAAGGGTGGAGCAGGAGATCGGTCAGATCAAGTAGACCTACCCACATTTTCATCTCGGAGCGCAGCGGAGGAATCTGCTTCTTGCCGGACGTTCGAACGCCGCATAGAAAAAAGCAGATCCCTTCCCTGCGCTACGGGATGACAACCTCCGAAAAGACAGCCATCACTTGACTGAAACACGGCTTCATTGTTGTTCCCTGCATCTGACGGTGCAATCGCTCGATGGCTGACGCAAATCTCACCTCCGTTCCTACACCCCAGGCGCCACCAGCCGCGCCCACGGCAGCCGTGTCTGCCGTCGAAGCCGCACGGGCACCCTCTGAGATTCGTAAGTTTCTGCAAAGCCGCGGCAGCGGCAGTGTGGCCGATACGTCCTTTGGCGCGCTGATGGTTGTGTGCGCGTTGAGCGTGATTGTTATTGTGCTGCTCATCGTGTTCGTGCTGACCGACAACGCCAAGTTGTCGATCCATGCCTTTGGCTGGAAGTTCTTTGGCACGAGCACCTGGGATCCGGTCAATGGCAGCTTCGGCGCGCTGCCGTTCATCTATGGAACGCTCGTGACGTCGTTGCTGGCGACGGCCATTGCGGTGCCGCTTTCGATTGCGGTGGCAATCTTTGTGCTGGACATCTGCCCTATCCCGCTGCGCGGACCCATCGCGTTTCTCACGGAGCTGCTGGCGGCGATCCCGTCGGTGGTGTACGGGTTGTGGGCGGTGTTTGTGCTGGTGCCGATTGTGCGCGACCAGGTGGGCCCGGTGCTGGAAAAGAGCCTGGGGTGGACGGGATTGTTCACGGAGCCGAACTTCGGTGTCGGCATTCTGAGCGCGAGCCTGATTCTGGCGGTCATGATCTTTCCGGTGATCTGCTCGATCAGCCGCGATGTGATGCGAGCGGTGCCGGATTCGCAACGGGAAGCCGCATTGGCCCTGGGCGCGACGCGGTGGGAGATGATCCGCATGGCGGTGTTGCGCAATGCGCGGATCGGCATTGTGGGCGCGGTGATTCTGGGCCTGGGACGGGCCCTGGGCGAGACGATGGCGGTCACGATGGTGATCGGCAATCATCCGGACATCAGCAAGAACCTATTCAATCCCGCCTACACGCTGGCGAGCGTGATCGCGAATGAGTTTTCCGAGGCCACGGGCGACCTGTACCTGAGTGCGTTGATTGAGATCGGCCTGGCGCTCTTTCTGGTGACAATTGTGGTGAACGCCATTGCGCGTCTGCTGATGTGGGCGGTGACGCGCGGCAACTCCGGGAGGGCGACTGCATGAGTGCGCTGCCAACAAGTACACCGAATCCACAAATTACGCCTGCACCGGGTTCGCCCAATGCAGCAAGTTCAGGAAGAACCGGCACGGTCGTGGCGCGGCCGATCCCCGTCCTGCCCAGGGCGCAGCAGCCGCCCGCCGTGCCGCCGAGAGAACCGCTGCCTTCGCGGCAGCCGCGCGATACAGGCTGGCGCGATCGCCGGCGGCATGCGACGGACATGGGTGTAACGGTGATCTCTGTACTGAGTACGTTCATCGTCCTGGTGCCGCTGGTCGCTATTCTTGGCTACCTGATCTACAAGGGAGCGAGTTCGCTGAATCTCGCGTTCTTTACCAAAACGCCGGCGCCGGTGGGCATGGGCGGTGGGGGCATGGCGAATGCCATCGTCGGCTCCGGCGTGGTGTTGGGCATCGCCAGCCTGTTTGGCGTTCCCCTTGGGATCGGGGCCGGGGTGTACCTGGCCGAGTATGGCCGGGGCGGTATTTTCGCCAACATCGTGCGTTTTACGGCCGATGTATTGAACGGTGTGCCGTCGATTGTGATGGGCATGGCTGCGTATGCGCTGATTGTGGCGAAACAGCAGCATTTTTCGGCGTTTGCGGGCGGTGTGGCGCTGGCGATCATGATGGTGCCGACGATCACGCGCACGACCGAGGAGATGTTGGCGACCGTGCCCGCCTCGTTGCGCGAGGCCGCTTTCGGGTTGGGCGTGCCGCGCTGGCGAACGGTGCTTTCAATCAGCCTGCGCACCGCCTCGCCCGGCATTATCACAGGCTGTATGCTGGCGTTTGCGCGTGTGGCAGGGGAGACGGCCCCCCTGCTGTTTACCGCCTTCGGCAACCAGTTTTGGAGCTTCAAGACCAACCAGCCGATCGCCGCGCTGCCGCTGCAAATCTACACCTATGCCATCTCGCCATATGACGAGTGGCACCGATTGGCGTGGGCGGGTGCTTTGGTGCTGATCGCGTTGATCATGTTGGCGGTAACCCTGGTGCGCGTCTTCGCCAGTCGCGGCACGCTCAAGGGAGGGCGGTAAGTGGGAGTCGATATACGGGTCGAGAACTTGAATGCCTGGTACGGACCCGTGCACACGTTGCATGATGTGAGTTTGCATATACCGGCGAACAACGCAACGGCGCTGATTGGACCTTCGGGCTGCGGCAAATCCACCTTTGTGCGCTGTCTGAACCGGATGCACGAGACCACCCCCGGAGCTCGCGCGGAGGGCACGGTGATGATGGGGCCGCTGAACATTTACAAGGATTCAGCACCGGTGGAAATTCGGCGGCGGGTGGGGATGGTGTTTCAGCGGCCCAACCCTTTTCCGACCATGTCGATTTATGACAACGTCGCCAGCGGGTTAAAGCTGAACGGCTTCAGCAAGCGCCGAGTGATGGATGAGGTGGTGGAACGCTCGCTGAAGCAGGCCGCGTTATGGGATGAGGTGAAGGACGACCTGAAAAAGAAGTCAGGCGCGAGCCTCTCGGGGGGCCAGCAGCAGCGGCTGTGCATTGCGCGCGCGATTGCGGTCGATCCGGAGGTGCTGCTGATGGATGAACCGGCGAGCGCGCTTGATCCGGTGTCGACCTCGAAGATCGAGGACCTGATCTTCCACTTGAAGACGCAATACACGATCGTGATCGTGACACACAACATGCAACAGGCTGCGCGGGTGGCGGAGCAGACGGGATTCTTCCTGACGGGCAAGCTGGTTGAGTTTGACTCCACCCACAAGATTTTTACGAGCCCGTCAGACAAGCGGACGGAGGATTACATCACGGGGAGATTTGGCTGATGCGCACGAGATTTCATCAGGCCCTCGACGGGCTGAAGGAGCGCCTGCTGGTCATGGCCGGGCTTGTGGAACAGGCCATCACGCGCGCGACGGGAGCGTATGCCGATCGCGATACGGAGCTGTGCGATCTCGTATTGCTTTCGGAGCCGGCAATTAATCGCATGGAGCGCGAGATCGATCAACTGGCGCTGGATTTGCTCGCAATGGAACAGCCGATGGCGGTCGATCTGCGCTTTATCCTTTCGGTGATCCGGATCAATGCGGACCTGGAACGCGTAGGCGATCAGGCCGTCAACATCGCCAACCGGGTGAAAGATTTAGGCACGCTGCAGTCGACGGATATGCCGGTCGACATTCCGCGGCTGGCGCAGCTTTCGTCCGCGATGGTGCGCAAAGCGCTGCAGGCCTTTATCGAGGCCGATGCGGAGCTGGCGCATTCGGTGCTCACGTTGGACGATCAGGTGGATGAGATGAACCGCAATGCGTACCACTCGCTGGGCCGCTACATCCAGGAGCACCCGGAGTGCGCGTCGCAAGCATTGAATGCGTTGGTGATCTCGCGCAACCTGGAGCGCGTGGGCGACCATGCGACCAACATCGCGGAAGATGTGATCTTTTGGGTGCGCGGCGATGATGTACGCCATGGTGGGGCTTAGGAGAGTTTCTCGTTCTCAGCAGTGCAGTGGCATCGGAGGCGACCACCCGCGAAACACTGTCCTTTCGTAGCGTAGCGAAGGAATCTGCTATTTGCCTGTAATTTTCGCACCCGATGGGGAAGCAGATTGCTTCGCTGCGCTGCGGGATGACAGTCACAAGGCAAAGAGGCACTACACCAGTCCGTCACGGAGACTTAAAGGTCGTAGCAGCCTCTGACTACCCTGAGGGTCTAAACACCCACAGGGTAGGGCTTTTCGTGCAGGCCCTCGGCAGCGCTGCCACCACGTTCAAACAAGCCCTGGAAGAGACTCAGCAGGCCGGTGTACCAGTACCCAAGGACGAAAAGCAGCAGAAACGGTACGGTAAAGAAATTTTCGGTACTGACGGCATACCAGACCGTCCAGGCAAAGTAGCCTCCGATGGCTAACTCGATCCAGGGAATGATCCCGAGGCGCTTGCGATATTTCTTGGCGTTCGACCGTTCGCCTTTTTTCTGCACACTGTATTTGGGGGTGCGCGCAAAGGCGCTTCGGATGCCGAACAAGGCTTCGAAGACGGCTTTGGTGTTGGTCACGGCCAATCCGGTTCCCATGGCCATCAGGAAGGGTAGATAGATCACGGTCTTATACCAGCTGCGCGGGTATAACTCCTTCTGGCTTACGAGATAGAAGCTGGAAACCGATGCCGTGGATGCGAGAAAGAGGGGCAAGTCAATCAGCAGCATCTGCAGCGGGCCCTGCCAGGAACGGATGATCATCGCCGGCATGAGCAGGGTGGAAAGAACGATCATCAGCGGGTAACTGATGTTGGCGGTGAGGTGGTACCAGGCCTCCAGCTTGACGTGAAAGGGCGCATTGGAGCGCAGGACCCGCGGCAGGATCTTCTTTGCAGTTTGGATGAGACCCTTGGCCCAGCGCGCCTGCTGCGTTTTGAAGGCGGTCATCTCGATGGGCAGTTCGGCGGGGCATTCCACATCTTGCAGGTATTTAAACTTCCAGCCCTTTAATTGCGCCCGATAGCTGAGGTCGGTATCTTCGGTGAGCGTGTCATGCTGCCAGCCGCCGGCCTCTTCGATGGCTTCCCGACGCCACATGCCTGCGGTGCCGTTGAAGTTGAAGAAGACGCCGGCACGCGAGCGGCCGCCATGCTCGAGAACAAAGTGGCCGTCCAGCAGAATGGCTTCGACCTGGGTAAGGAAGCTGTAGTTGCGGTTCAGGTGCGTCCAACGCGTTTGCACCATGCCGATGCCGGGCTCGGCGAAGTGCTGCACCACGCGTAGCAACCAATCGGGCGCAGGAACGAAATCTGCGTCGAAGATGGCCACCAGATCGCCTTTGGCAGACTTCAGCCCATCTTCGAGCGCCCCCGCCTTGTAGCCATGGCGATTGGTGCGGTGCAGGTAGCGGATGGGCTGCGGGCCCAGGGTACGGATGCCGGCGGCATAGCGCGCGACGACGCCGGCGGCGACCTCCTGCGTTTCATCGGTGGAGTCGTCGAGTACCTGGATCTCGAAGCGATCGCGTGGATAATCGATCCGGCAGCAGGCGTCGATCAGGCGATCGACCACAAACTGTTCATTAAAGATGGGTAGCTGGATGGTGACAAACGGCAGCTCGCCCTCGGCAAAACGCGCCGGGGGTGCATTCGAATCGGCGGCGTGGCGACGGTTGCGGTAGTACAGCCACACCAGTTGGTACCGATGAAGGCCGTAGAACGCAAGGATCAGCATGACGACGAAGTAAGGCACCAGAAGGGCGATGTCGAAGCTGTTCCAGCGATACGCGCCGCGAAAGGTGTGGTCCGCGTAGTGGGTCTTCCAGTAATGGCCCAGGCCGTGCGACACGAGCAAGGCGAGCGCGTTGGTGTGGCTAAGCAGGGCTACATTCTCCAAGGCAAGCGGTTGGTGGAAGGGAACAGAATCATTCTACGACCAGCGTTCCGCCGCTTTGCCGGTTGTGCCTCGGTGATAACGGTGACGGCCGAGCCGGCCGGAGATTGCAGGTGGCAAGGAAGGGAGCACGGGGAGTTTGTAAGACTCGTCTGAAACCTCATACAGGAGAGCGTTACCATAAGCGCGAGCGTGGAAGTCTCACGGCGCGGAGGAGCAGTCATGGAAAAGAAGGACCGGCGATCGTTTTTGGGAGAGGCAGGGGCCCTCGGCCTGCTGGCCGCCATGCCCTCCGGGCTCTTCGGCCAGAGCGCCGCGGCAGGTCTCTCGACGACGGGGGAGATTGCGACGTCGGCACCGCCGGTCATCGCCAAGCCGAGCCGGCCGGTGCGCTTTGGGGTGTGCGGTATGAGCCACGACCACATCTACGGCATGGTGGAGGCCATGCTGCGCGGCGGCGGCGAGCTGGTGAGCGTGTTTGCGGCTGAGCCGGAACGTGGCGCCGCGTTCAGCAAGCGTTTTCCGCAAGCCAAGCTGGTGGCCACGGAGGATGCCGTGCTCCACGATCCGACGCTGTTGCTGGTGCTGAGCTCGGCAGTGCCCGTGGAGCGGGCCGGCATCGGGGTCCGGGCCATGCGCGCGGGCAAGGACTTCCTCTCCGACAAGCCCGGGCTGACGACGCTGGCGCAGCTCGCCGAGGTGCGCCGTACGATCGCGGAGACGGGGAAGATTTTCGCAATCATGTACTCCGAGCGGCTGGAGGTGAAGGCGGCGGTCGAGGCGGGTTATCTGGTCCAGGCGGGCGCCATCGGCAAGGTGATTCAGACCATTAACATCGCGCCGCACCAGATCACCCAGCGGCAAGGCGACGCCGGCGGCGGAACCGGCCGGCCCGAGTGGTTCTGGCACCCGGCGCAGTATGGCGGCATCCTTACCGATATCGGATCGCACCAGGTGGATCAGTTCCTCTTCTACACGGGCTGCACGGAGGCAGAGATTGTCGCGTCGCAGGTGTCCAACGTGCGTCACCCGGATCATCCGGAGTTCCAGGACTTCGGCGACATGATCCTGCGGGGCAATCACGGCTTCGGCTATGTGCGGCTGGACTGGTTTACGCCGTTCGGACTGGGCACATGGGGCGATGGACGCCTGTTCATCCTGGGTACGGACGGCTACATTGAACTGCGCAAATACGCCGACATCGCTGGGCGGAAGGGCGGTGACCATCTCTTTCTTGTGGACAAGACCGCGGCGCGTTATCTGGACTGCAAAGGGGTGGCATTGCCCTTCGGACCGCAGTTTGTAGCCGATGTGGCCAACAGGACCCACGTGGCCCAGGACCAGACGCAATGCCTGCTCGCGGCGGAGCTGGTGATTCGTGCGCAGGTGAGCGCCACGCACTCCGTGATCTCCTAGGATCTCCTAGGATCTCCTGACTTTTTGCCAGACGCGCACGACTTGCGCAAGACCGGGATCGCGGAGGTTGCGCGACGGGCGAGTCAGGCTATAATCGACGTGTTACCGCGCAGGAGAGTTGGCCGAGCGGCTGAAGGCGGCGGTTTGCTAAACCGTTATAGGACCAAAAGTTCTATCGGGGGTTCGAATCCCCCACTCTCCGCCATAAGTTTCGAAACTAAGGAAGGTGCCGTGAAAGCGGCATCTTTTCTGCTTTAGTCTCACTGTTCGAGTTGAGTTTCATTACGAGTCCCCGGCAGTCTGCACAGCTCTGCCCTGTGTGTTTGTTTCCAGGTTCACCTCCCAAAGGTTAACTGCAGCGGACGAGAGTTATCAGTCCTGATCCGGCGTTAGGATGCGCGGCAGGGTCAACTTAGTTTGGCAGCCGACACGCGCAGTTTGCGTCCCAGAGGCGCTACGCCTGTCGATTCGCGTATCTGCAGGGTCATGGGAAATACGACCCGAGGCTGGTGAGTGTCGTCCGGGCGCTGAATGCGCGCAATCAGCTGCTCGACGGCAGCGGTACCCATCGCCTCCAGCGGTTGCGCGGTGGTGGTGAGCCGAGGGACGAGGTAGGCGCTGGTACTGATGTCGTCCACGCCGAGAACGGAGACCTCGTCCGGGCAGGAGATGCCGGCGTCAGCCAGGGCACGGATCGCGGCCAGTGCTGCGAAGTCGTTGAAAGCAAAAATCGCGGTGAAATCGACACCCCGGGCGAGGCGTTCGCGAAAGCCGCGGAAGGTGATCTCGGGGGTGAGTTGGTTGTCGCCGATGTTCATCTGTAACTCGGGGGGCGTGTGCAGATGAAGCCGCTGCGCGGCGGCGAGCATGGCATGAAAGCGCTCCTCTGCATCCTGCGACCAAGCATTGCCGCGCACCATGAGGATACGCCGGTGGCCCAGATCATAGAGGTGTCGGAGGGCGGTCGCCATGCCTTCGTACTGGTCGCTCAGGATGCTGGTGAAACCCTCAATGTGGCAGTCCGTGGTGATGGAAATCGAGGGAACTCCAGGGTGGGCGTGTACGGGGGTGTTGACGAAGATGAGACCATCTACGCCGCGCTGGATGAGCGCGAGTGGATACTCACGGATGAGGTTTTCCCGGCCGAGATGGCTGGCTGTGAAGTAGAGATACCCTTTTTCGAGAAGCGCCGTTTCCAGGCCGCGCATCACGCGTGTGAAGTACCCGTCGCTGGACTCCGGTGCGATCACGCCGACAGTGTGGCTTTCCCGTTTGCTCAGAGCACGTGCGACCAGATTGGGGCGGTAATCGAAAAGCTTTACCGCCGCGAGCACACGCGCCCGGGTGGCTTCAGAGAGCGACCGGGCCAGGGGAACATCGTTGATGACCATGGACACGGTGGCTGGGGAGAGCTGGAGGTAATCGGCGATCTCTCGCAGGCCGGGCGGCTTGGAACGTTTGCCTGACGGCATTGCTGGTTTGTCCGGCAAGTGATCGTGATCCGTCATGAACCCAATCTTTTTCGATGTTTAATCAGCAATTCATTGAGCCAGGGTCTCCAGCCGACGATCTTCCGGCAATCATATAAGGCTTGCTTGCCCTTCAGCAAAGAACGACGGAAGGAGCGGCATCCACCCCTTTGGGCGATTAGCTCCCCATCCTCTATATTTTTCACTCCTCCGCTGGTGGCATTGACATTTGTTCATGCGATCTGGGAACATTTGGCCTCGCAGACTTACTGAAGCGTTTTAACGCCGACCTGAAGCGATTCAGGACTCAGTCTGCCTTCGGAGCAATGCATGGTTGGTTTTTCCGCTCTTTGCCGTTCCTTCATCGCCCTCCTGGCTGCGGGCTCCCTTACCCTGGCGACCGCCGCAGGACAGGCCTCTACCCAACCGGTGCCGGTGGTGACCAGTTCTACGAGCACCGTTGTTATCGGATTGAGTCAGCCGCACGCCGTGGGACGTAACAGCGCGGGCGACCTTTTTGTAGCAAACTCCGGCACGGCGACCCTGGTCGAGATTCCACACACGGGGGGAGCCCCCGTGACGCTGGCCACCATAGGATCCTATCCGGAAGGTCTCACGGTCGACCCGTCCGGAAACATCTTCACCACCGATTTCAGCGGTTATCTCTGGAAGGCGCCCGCGGGCGGCGGCGCCAATAGCGGAGCACAGTTCACCAACGGCTCAGGCTGCCCCGACTTCGCCGCTCTCGGGTACTACATCGGCTTCGACGACGTGTCGAGCGATGGCGCGGGCAACATCTATGCGGCAAGCAACAATGTGGCCTACCTGTTTGAGTTCGATCCGACGGGGAAGGGCTGCACCGAGCTGCTGACCCCGGCAACGCTGGGAGGCCCCTCCGTTCGCATCGGCAACATCGCCGCGGATAGTGCAGGGGACGTGTATTACAACGTCGGCAACGCGTTATATGTTCTCCCCGCCAAGAGCACATCGCCGAGCGCCATTCCGGGAACTTTTACGGGGATCGCCGGCCTGCGTGTCGACGCGAGTGGTGACCTTTTCATCACGGACAAGAGCTCGATCGATGAGATCCCTTTCGTGAATGGGGCGCTTGCTCCCTCCGGGCTGACCTACCTCACGTCGTTCAGTTCCGTGGCGGCGATTGCCATTGATGCGGCGGGAAACCTGTACTCTGCCAATGGTTCAGCCCAAACGATCCTGAAGACGTCCATTGGCAGCCTTGCCCTGACCTCGTCGGCAGTCGGAGCGCAGGGCACGGCCGGAACCATCAACTACATGTTCAATGCCGCCGTGACACCTACGGCTTACACCTACGTGGCGGGCCCCGCGGCTTCTGCGGAGTTCGCCACAGCGCCCCCGGCTGCCGGCGCGACGACTATCTGCACAGTGGGTACAGCGTATGCTGCCAGCACCTCGGCCGCTCCTAGTTTCTGCACCTTGAGTCCGGCACTGACACCGGCTGGGGTCGGGGAGCGCACGGGTGCCCTGATCCTGAACACGGCAGCCGGTGCGCTGGCGACGACCTACCTCTCGGGCACCGGTCTGGGTGCTGCGGTGACAGTCGATCCTGGAACGCAAACGACCCTTGGCTCCTTTACCGCCCCGGCCGCGGTCGCCGTTGACGACGCGGGCGATGTCTTCGTCGCCGACAGCGCGCAGAACACGGTGACGGAAATTACGGTTGCAGGCACCTCCACCGCCGTGGGCAACGGGCTCAAGTCCCCCATGGGTCTGGTCGTCGACCCTGCCGGCAATCTCTTCATCTCCGATAGCGGCAACAACCGCGTCGTTGAAGTGCCCATTGCCGGAACCGTATTGAATACAGCGGCACAGCGGGTTGTCTCCTCGGGTCTGAACGCACCGGAAGGGTTGGCGCTCGATAGCAATGGGAACCTCCTCATCGCCGATAGCGGTGCCGGTACCGTGGTCGAAGTACCGAATGAGGGCGGGGTTCTTGGGTCGCTCGCTCCCTTCACCGTAGGGACGGGCTTTTCGAAACCAAGCGCGATCGCGGTAGACGCGAGCAACGACATCTTTGTCGCGGACGCCGGCAACGCCGATGTGGTGGAGATCTCGTCTGCCGGCCAAACCACGGTGGTCACCGGGTTCCCGAATCCACAGGGGCTTGCGGTCGATGCCGCGGGCGACCTGTTCTTCTCGCAGGCCGGGGTTGCCACGGTAACGCGGGTTCCGTTCATCGGGGGTTCCTACAGCACCAACGCCACGAGTGCACTGGGCGTCGGTTTCAAGACACCGGAGGGCATCGCTCTTGATACCCACGGCAACCTGTATGTCGCGGATTCCACTGCGCCGGCAGCTTATAAAGTCACGCGAACTCTGGGTGCGCTCAGCTTTGGAAATGTGAACCTTGGCGCAACAAGCGCCGTCCAGGACCTGTCGCTTTCGAGCTCCGGCAACCAGGCCCTTACGCTCAACGCGCCTTCGTTTACCGGCACGGGCAATACGGGTGACTTCGCCGTGACGGCTCCCGCGAGCAACGGCTGCGGCACGGCTCTCGCGGCAGGTGCCTCATGCGTCCTTTCAGCGACCTTCACCCCCGCCGCGCTCGGGACGCGATCGGAGCAGCTTACCTTCCAATCCAACACGTCAGGCGGACCAGCGGCTGCTGCAACGCTTACAGGAACGGGCGCCAACCTTGCCGCAAGCACCCTCGGCCTTACCCTCGTTTCCCCAACCGGTTCCATCGCCTTCGGCACTCCCCTCGTTGTCACGGCGACCGTCGCTCCCAGCTCGGCCTCTTCGACGAACAAGCCGACCGGTACCGTGCAGTTCTCGGTCGATGGCACGGCCTACGGGGCCCCGGTCGCGCTCGTGAATGGCGTGGCGAATGAAACCTTTAACAAGATCGCGCCTGGAACGCATGTGATCAATGCGAGCTACAGCGGTGACACGAACTTCGCCAGTGCCAGCGCGACAACTGCCCTGACGGAAATGATCGGCGTTGCCACAACTACCACGACCCTGACCGGGACGATCTCCGGATCGTTAGCGGTGGCTACCGGAACGTCGGCTACCTTCACGGCGATGGTCACCCCGAGCACCACGCTCGCCAATCCCAGCGGAACGGTCGCATTCATCGCCAATGGGGTCACCCTCGGAACGGTCGCTCTCGCCGCAAACGGGCAAGCCACCTTCACTACCGCCGCTCTGCCCAACGGACAGTACAACGTCACGGCGGTGTACAGCGGGGACACGGTCTTTTCAGCTTCGACCTCGGCACCGTACCCGGTGTTTGTGACGGCTCCCAGCTTCGTGGTGACCGGCTTTCCCACCGCGCTCAGTGTTCCGACCGTGGGTACGGTTACGGCAAACTTCACCGTATCGTCTCTCGCCGGCTTCAGCGGAGCGGTGGCCATGGTCTGCGGCAACCTGCCCGCGAATACTGTTTGCACGCTGAGCCCGCCGTCGATCGACCTCCTCGCCAGCCCGGCGCCGGAGACCGTTCAACTCACGATCAAAACGGGTGTAGCCCCTCCGACGACAAACGTAGCCGGCATTTTCGGACTTTCGGGGCTGCTATCCCTGGCTGCGCTGATTGGCTTCCGGCGCCGTCGGCCCGACATGCGCATACTTCCTTTGGCGCTGCTTGGTCTACTCGGTCTGCTTTCTGCCTCGGCGCTATCTGGCTGCGGCACGGGCTTGGTGGAGGGGACGCCTGCAGGCAAATACAACCCAACCATTCAGTTCACCGGAACGCCCGGTGCCGTCAGTGGCAATAATTTTGTGTCGAGTGGAGCCAATACGGTGCAGAGCGCTTCCTTTGCTCTGACCGTGCAATAGGGCAGTCAGCAACGTCCTTCGTGCCGCGCCCCGTCAAGCCATCGAGGGCGCGGTCCACCCCAGAGTCGTAACGCAATTGCAGTAGCAGAGGCAACGATCGCATGAATCATCTCTCCTTCCGTACCTTCTGGCACAAGGCGCTTGGCAGCCTCTTGCCCTTGTTCCTTCTTTTGGGTTCCGTTGCTTACGCGCAAGTTACAACCGCCTCCGTTGACGGCACCGTGGCGGACAATACCGGTGCGGTGATCCCGGGCGCCAAGGTCGCCCTGAGCAATGTGGCGAGCGGCGATACCCGCAAGTCCACGAGCAACGGTTCAGGCATCTTCACCTTCGCCTCCGTACCGACCGGTACCTACAACGTCACCATCACAGCAAACGGCTTTCAAACGCTGCAGCAAACGAACGTCCATCTCGATCCCGAGGATAAGCGCTCGCTTGGCGTGATCAAGCTCACCATCGGCGAGACCTCCACTGTGACCGTCGAGGCGGATAACACCTCGATTCCCCCGATGCAGGCCGAGGTCAGCAGTTTGATCACCGCGCAGGATATTGCCCGCCTTTCCGTGGAAGGCCGCGACGTGACGGAGCTCGAGAAGATCCTGCCGGGTTTTGCCATTGCGCAAAGCAGCGGCAGTGTCGCCAATACGGCCTACGATCCGTCGGAGGTGTCGATCACTGGCGCGCTTGGCCAGTATTCCGCCAATGGAAGCCCTACCAACGGCGTCGCGCTGCTTTCAGATGGCGCCAACCTCACGGACCCGGGAAACTATGGCTCCGCCGTGCAGAACGTGAACTATGACATGACCGAGGAGGTCAAGGTTCAGACGTCGAACTTTGGCGCAGACATCGCGAACGGTCCCGTGGTCATCAACGCGGTCGGCAAGTCCGGGGGCGATCATTTTCATGGATCGCTCTATGTGTATGGCCGTACCAACCAGCTCAACTCGCAGGATCCGCTTACGTCAGGTCCGGGTCTCGGCAAGCCTGCCGATCGCGAGATCTACCCAGGCGGCACGATAAGCGGTCCATTTCGCATCCCCGGCACCAAGATCAACCGGTCCAATCGCGTGACCTTTTTCATCGGTGGGGAGGATTATGCACAGCGCAACGTCTTTGCCTATGGCAGTGCAAGCCAGGCTGTTTACAACGCGCTGGTGCCCACGGCGGCGATGCGCGCGGGTGACTTCAGCGCCGGGTCTCTACAGCAGTACCTCGGGACCTCGTACAACTGTCAGACCGCGACGGCCTGCACCGGGAACTACACCAATATCGCTCCCCAGCCAACGATCGGCGCCAATGGGACGCCGTTGAGCAATGGCAATATTTCAGCCTTTCTCGATCCCGGCTCTCAGGCCATCTTGAACTCCCTGCCGCTGCCGAATGAGCCTAATACAACCGGCTACAACTTCCATGGCGAAGACCTCGTCGACAACGACCTGTGGCAGGTGCGCGGCCGTACCGATATTGCACTCACCCCGAACAATCACATCTTCGGTGTCTACAACGTTGAGCACGGCCGTGATGCTCGCCCGCAGAGCCTCTACTACGCTCCGGGCGGCGGTTCCGGGGTCGACATGGGCGGCGTGAACACGCCAGGCGGCATTCTGGAACAGATCAACTCGGAGACCGCAAGCTTCGATCTGACCTCAACCTTTGGCGCTTCGCGTACGAACGAAGTCTTCGCGGACCTCACATATCTCAATGACACCTTCGGCAGCAGCAACGTGGCCGCTCAGGAGGCCAACTACCCGTACCACGGCATTTATGCCAACGGAACCAAGGCGCTACCGCAGGTAGGCGATTATGGCTACGACGGTTTGCCGCTTGAGCTTACGCCCGACTTCACCATCGGACGCGGTATTTATGCACATAAGTTCACGCCCTCCGTGGGTGATAACTACACAGAAGTGATTCGCAACCACACGATCAAGATCGGCACGTTTGTCCAACGCGTTGAAAACAATCAGGTACAGCCGAACCTTCCGTTACCTTCCGGCTCCTGCACTGCGTGCACCAACGGTTTCTTTTCCCTGTATTACTTTCCCGCTGCGGGTACCACCTTCACCAACCCCGATATGTCGACTTTCACGACCTCCGGCAACTGGCTCGCGAACTTCGAGGAAGGTGCGGTGCAGACGTTCCAGGGGGTGAATTTTACCCCGGCGCAAGACCTTTACTTCTGGAATATCGACGGCTATGCCACGGACACATGGAAAATCACCAAGCGCCTGCAACTGGAGTTAGGCGTACGCTTCGAGCACCTTGGGGAGTGGCAGGACGCTCACGGGATCGGGGCTGCGATTTTCGATTCCTCGCAGTACACGAACATGTCGCTCGCGGAGCCCGGTCTACAGTGGCACGCGATCAACTCCAACATCCCCAACTCCGGCGCACCCGGCCGGGCGGTCTTCTTCGAGCCCCGCGGCGGCTTTTCCTTCAACGCCTCCGGCGACGGTAAAACGATCATCCGCGGCGGCTTCGGCATGTACCGCGCGCATGACAACTGGAATGACGTTTCGAACGCCTTCGCGAGTGCTCAGGGCGTGCAGAGCAGCGAGGTCGGTGGGGGTCCGGATATCACGCTCAAGGCCGTGAGCAACAGTTACAACCTTCCCGCGAACGCCTCCGCGGGCTCGACCCTCAGTTCAATCAGCGCCTTGAGTTCCACCGACAATCAAGAACCGCTGACCGAAACCTACTCCTTCACGGTCTCGCAGCAGCTGCCGAAAAACGCACTCCTGCAGATCTCCTATGTGGGTAACAACAGCGACTTTCTCATCAACGATGCTTCAAGCGGCTCGAACGTCGAAAACATCAACGCACTGCCGATAGGGTCTCTGTACAAGCCCAACCCCATCACCGGCGTGGTGACGCCAGTTTCGGCGCTCGCCGGAATCAGTGTGGCAGCGGAAAATCAATACCGGCCCTATCCGCTCTATACCGCCATCAACATACCGCGCCATGTGCTGGCGGCCAATTACAACGGCTTGCAGACCACCTTGGAAAAGCGGACGGGAAAGGCGATCTTCGGCATTAATTACACCTGGTCCAAATCGCTTGCCTACCATGGCGGTTATTACAACGGTCCCGCCATTGACCCAACGAATTACCGTTCCAACTATGGCATCGCCTCCTACGATCGCACCAACGTCTTCAATTCTTCGTATTCCTACGCGTTCGGCAACGTCTTTCATCAGCACCTGGCCGCGGCCTTCGGTAACGGTTGGCAGCTCTCCGGGATCACGATTATTCAAAGCGGTCCCGACTTGCAATCCATTAACAGTTCGGCAGATTTCGGCCTTACCGTGCATGGGGCCAATGGCACCACCTACAACAATGTGGTCGGATTGGGCACGCCCGATGTCGTGCTCCAGCCGACCCTCACCTGCAATCCGGGCGTGAAACCGAACGGAGCGACCTTCATCAATGAGAACTGCTTTGGGCTGGCGCCTCTCGGCCAGAACGGCGTGTCTCAGTTTCCCTATCTTCATGGCCCCGCTTACCTGGACACGGATTTGACTGCAACCAAAGACATTCACCTCCGTGAGTCACAAACGTTGCAGTTGCGCTTTGAGGCGTTCAACTTCGTGAACCATCCGCTGAACACCTTTACCGGCGCCAGTGGAGACCAGACGCTCACGTTCAACAGCACCCAGGCGAATCCGGCGCTGATTCCGAGCAACCTGACACCTGCTCCCGGATTCGGTGTTGTCGCCCGGGAGACGGGCCGCCGGGTTCTGGAGGCTGCAGTGAAGTACTACTTTTGAAGCCCAACCCATAGAGGCCGCTGCCCTTCCGCTATCAAGCTGGAAGGGCAGCGGATGAGCGCCTTGTGGACTTCGGCCGTTGAAGCTCTTACTGACACAGGATTCGCAGGTTGCCCGGATGGGAGAGTACAAGTTGAGAAGTCAGCGGCCTATGTGGGGATTGGCTCTCGGAGCGCACATCGGCTTCGCGGTATCTATGGGTCTGCTCATCGGCTGCAATCACTCCAGCGCACCCAGCACCCCGCCCCCCATTACGCAAACGGCGGCGGTGACGATCTCTCCAGGGGCGGGCATGTTCAGCTCCGCTCAGAACGTCACGCTGTCTGACAGCACCAACGGCGCGGTGATCTACTACACCACCGATGGGTCAACGCCGACGACTTCGTCCTTAAAGTACACGAGTCCCATTGCGATCACGGCGGCGGGCACGACGACCCTCAGTGCCATCGCAATCGCCCCAGGCGATACAGCGAGCACGGTGGTCACCGCAGCTTACACGCTGAATCTCACCCCTCTGCAAACGGCCACGCCAACATTCTCTCCAGCCGCGGGAACATTCATCGCGGCGCAGAATGTGAGGCTTGCGGACGCCACGGCGGGCGCAGTGATCTACTACACCACAGACGGTTCGACACCGACCGCATCGTCTACGCAGTACACCGGCGCAATCTTAATAGCGACCGCGGGTACGACGGCGATCAAGGCCGTTGCTGTCGCGCCGAACTACAGCATCAGCAGTGTGGCGACCGCTGCCTATGTGCTGAACCTCGCACCTCCGGCGCCAAGCTATACGTACAGCAACGTGCAGATCGTCGGTGGGGGCTTCGTTGATGGCTTATTCTTCCATCCGAAGTCGCAGGGTCTGATGTATGCGCGCACGGACGTGGGTGGGGCGTACCGCTGGAACAATGTTACCGGCGGCGACAAGCAGTGGGTGCCGCTGACGGACTTCGTGGGGCGCTTCAACAGCGGCTTCAACCTCGGCGTGGAAAGCCTGGCGCTCGATCCCAACGATGCCACCAGGCTCTATCTTGCCGTTGGCGAGTATACCGAGAGCTTCGGCACCAACGGCTATATCCTCAGCTCGGCCAACATGGGCAGCAGCTTCACCGCGTACGCGCTGCCCTTCAAGAATGGCTCCAACGACAACGGCCGCTTTGCCGGCGAGCGGCTTTCGGTAGATCCCGCCAACGGGCAGCATATTCTTTTCGGCACGGCTCAGAACGGGCTATGGCAATCGACAAATGGGGGCGCGAGCTTCGCGCCGGTGACCTCGTTTCCGGTGGCCAGTGGGACGGCCACCGTGCTCACAGGAACATCGTATGACCCCGGTGCAGGCGTTGTCTTCGAGCAGTTTCTAGCGACCAGCGGCACCGCGAACGGCAACACCAAGACGGTCTATGTCGGCGTGTCCGATCCAACGACCGGTTTGTATGTGTCGAACGACGGTGGTGTGACGTTTGCCGCTGTTGCAGGGCAGCCCTCGGGCTATTATGTCAACGCGAGCACCTTCGATCCGTCGAATCGCTTCCTGTACCTCAGCTATGCGCGCCAGGCGGGCAGCGTGAAGGCTTATGGGCAAACCACCGCCTGCAGCGCCTCTTGCAGCAGCGTCGGGCCGAATGGCGTCAACGACGGCCAGATCTGGCGATACACCCTGCCCACAAGCACGAATCCCTCCGGCATCTGGACGAACATCACCCCGCCGCTCTTCGCGGGCGAAACGAACGCCGGCTTCGCCAACAATCCGTACGGCTTCAGTGGCGTTGCCATTGATCCAAGCCATCCCGATACCGTGATGGTCACGACGCTCAACAAGTACTACCCGCCGCCGTTGGATGATATTTTCCGATCGCTGGATGACGGCCAAACCTGGGTCGATTACGGCGCCAAGATCAGCGAGAACGCGTCGCTTTCCCCCTGGTTGCATTTTGGTGCAGCCACGTTGCCGGATAACAACTGGGAGAATCACCTCGTGGTCGATCCGTTCAACTCCGATCACCTTATGTTCGGGGATGGCACTACCATCTGGCAGACCATGGATGGAACGGCTGTGGATGGCGTCACGCCCGGCGCAACGGCTGTGGCCGCTGGAAATGCAACGAACTGGTCGGTTGGGGCCGTAGGTGTGGAAGAGACGGTCATCCTGGCGTTGGCAAGTCCGCCTTCAGGACCGGCGCACCTGCTCAGCGAGATGTACGATCTTGGCGGCATCACGCACACCTCGCTTACGCAGTCGAACGCCCAGGTGACGCAGCAGAACCCGTCCTTCACGAATGGCACGAGTGTGGATTTTGCCGGACAGGCGCCCTTGAACGTGGCGAGGGTCGGCTACAACGCGCCCTATAACAAAACGCCGCTCTCGCAGATGGAGGCATACTCGGCGGATGGCGGCCTTACCTGGACGCCGAACACCTCCGTTCCGGTGATGCCCGGAACAACGACGGCGATTACCCAGGGACAGGGCACGATCGCCGTTTCCGCGGACGGCACCACGCTGCTCTGGGCGCCGCTCGATGTGGGCGTTCCGGCAAATTTCTCGACCGATCAAGGCAAAACCTGGCAAGCAGCCCTTGGCGCCCCGGCACAGATCAACGCGTCCAACCGCATTATCGCCGTGGCGGATCGCGTTGCTCCGAAGACGTTCTATCTGTTCAACATCTCTACAGCAGCTCTCTACATTTCGACAGACGGTGGGCAGCACTTCACACAGCAACCTGCGATCAGCGGCGGGGTCAATGCGAGCAACCTGTTCGTCTCTCCTGCGGCTCAAGGCGATCTTTGGCTGACGGCGTACAACGGTTTGTTCCATTCAGTCGACGGTGGTGCCACCTTCACAACGGTGCTCAACGCAACGAACGCGGCATATGGTCTCGGCTTCGGCGCAGCTGCGACGGGGCAGATTTATCCCGCGCTCTACCTCATTGGCACCCTCGCCAATGACACGGGCTGTGCGAGTCAAAACACCACAACATTGGGCTTTACGACAGCGACCGAGTGCCTCTACCGGTCTACGGATGGGGGCAATACTTTCATCCGCGTGAACGACTACAACCACCAGTACGGAAATCCCAACATCATCGTCGGCGACCCGCGAGTCTTTGGACGCTTCTACCTGGGAACACCGGGTCGGGGCATCATCGAGGGTGATAGCCCGAACTGAGGAAAAAGGGAAGTGGTGGGGTTCATCGTGCGAAAAGATGCCCCCCTCATGCCGCATGGAGCGTACTTGCCACGCGAAGCGTAACGGACAGCCCACCTGCTCCCTGGACGGCGAATACGGGGAAATTTCGCGCAAGGGGCTACGGGTCTACGTCGCATCCCGGCGTAGACCCGTCTGAGCCTGCACCTGGGCTGCCCACTTTCAAGCTCGCCCTGTCATCGCCATCATGAGGGTCCTAGCCGAGCTTGCGCCCTGCGACCGGCTGACGTACTCTCTCGTTATGGCACCTCGTTCCTTCCGCATGCGTTGTTGTTGTTGCTGCGGTTAGTTGAGCTTTTGCCCCGTCTCGCACGCCCCTGACAGGTAGGTCTGTAGTTAGGCCGAGACTAGCGCATTTCGATCACTCGCTCGATCGTTACCTGTGCGTACTCCCCACCATCCACCCTGCCATATCCACGCTGCCACGCTTTCCCTGGACGTACGCGATCCGGAAAGAGCGACCAGAGCTTCCTGTCTTCCATGGCGTTCTGCATAAGGCAAAGGGATACATCAGGTATCGATCCCAGGAGAACTACGATGTTTCGCGTTACCCTGCCTCGCCATGCGCCCCTTGCCTGCCTTTTGTTCGCCATAGCTCCCATCTTGCACGCGCAGGTCGTCGGAGGCACGCTCTCGGGTACGGTCACCGATCCTACCGGCGCGGCCGTTCCGCGGGCAAAAGTGCGCATCCGGAATACCGACACCGGTCTTGACCGTCGCCTCGCAACCGACAGCACCGGCGGCTACGTCGCGCCGTCGATCCCTGTGGGCTCATACACCGTCGAAGTCGTTGCGGAAGGCTTCACCACTGCCCGCCGCGTCGGCATTTCGCTTGCGGTTGGTCAATCTTCCACTGTGAACCTCCAGCTCGGCGTCGCCTCTGCGAACGAGCAGATCACCGTCTCCGATACCCCGCCCTCCATCAACACGTCCACTGAGGAGACCTCCGGCCTTGTCAACGAGCGCCAGGTAAAAGATCTTCCCCTCAATGGCCGCTCCTACGACCAGCTCATCACCCTCAATCCCGCCACGGTCAACTACACCGCCCAGCGCTCCGGCTCCGTCGGCACCTCCAACTCTTCAGTCGGCAACATGTTCTCCGTTTCGGGCCGCCGTCCGCAGGACAATCTTTACCTGCTGAACGGCGTGGAATACACCGGCGCCTCGCTCATTAACGTGACCCCCGGCGGGACCTCCGGCCAGTTGCTGGGTGTCGATGCCGTGCGCGAGTTCAACGTCCTCTCCGACACCTATGGCGCCAACTACGGAAAGCGCCAAGGGGCACAGATCTCGATCGTCACTGCTTCTGGCACCAATACCCTGCACGGCTCCGCGTACGAGTTCCTTCGCAATTCGTTCTTTGACGCCCGTAATTATTTTGACCAGGGCCGCATCCCCAACTTTCAGCGCAACGATTTTGGCGGTGCCCTGGGCGGCCCGCTGCGGCAGAACAAGCTCTTCCTCTTCGGCAACTATGAGGGCTACCGGCAGAATCTCGGTATCACCGATGTCACCTTCGTCCCCGACAATGATGCTCGCGCCGGTCGCCTGCCCAACGCCGCCGGTGTCGAAACGCCCGTCACCCTCGGTGCCGGTGTGGCAGGTCTCCTCAATATTTGGCCTGTCCAGAACGGCCCGGAACTGCTTGACGCAAAGGGTAATCGCACGGGTATCGGCCTGGCCTACTCCAATCCCGCGCAGCACATCCGCGAAGACTTCGGCACGGCCCGCTTCGATGCGAACCTTACGGCGAACGACCTCCTGTTTGCCGTTGTCACTCTCGACGATTCCACCGCGCACACCCCCACGCAGAACCCACTGTCGCTGATCGACGAAGCTCTGCGCGAACAGGTTTGGAGCGTGCAGGAGCAGCATGTCTTCTCCCCACGTCTGCTCAACACCGCACGGTTCGGCTTTTCCCGCGCGACCTTCTTCTTTCTTGGCAGCGTCCCCGCCGAGGTCGCCGCGGCTGCAGGTACCTTTGTCCCCGGCAAACCCATCGGCGCCGTGGTTGTCGCCGGGTCTACCGCCTCCAACGGCTCCTCACAGCTCACCGGCGCGGGCGCGAATGTCGGTTCCGATAACGCCATCACGCGGAATCTCCTCACCGCCGACGACCACATCTTTCTCACTGCCGGCCGCCACCAGATCGAGGTCGGCGGCTGGATCCAACGCCTGCAGTCGAACGACAACCTCGCCCAGAACCAGTTCGGCCAGGCGTCCTTCGCCTCACTCGCAACGCTGCTCGCCGGAACCATCAAGACCTTCACCGTCGTGCCTGTCGCCACCCCGCTGAACTGGCGCTCCTGGTTCGGCGCTGCCTACGTCGAAGACACCTGGAGGCCAAACGCCCGCCTTGAACTCACCGGCGGCCTACGTACAGAATCCACGAACGGCTTCAACGAAGCCCATGGCCGCGCGGGCATTTATGGCTTCACCGGCGGCGTGATCAACACGAACCCAACCGTCGGCTCCGCGGCTCTCCCCACCAACCGTGCCCGGTTGCTCCCGGAGCCCCGCGCAGGCTTTGCCTGGGATGTCGAGGGCAAGGGCAAGACATCACTCCGCGGCGCGCTAGGCCTGCACCACTCTTTACTTGACAACCTCGACTATCGGCTCGACCAGGCGGCGCCCTACAACACCACGCTGACCTACAGTGCGGTTCCGGTTCTGAACCCAACCTCGGGAGCCCCCGGCCTGATCTCTCCGTCGAGCGTACAGACCGATCTTTCCACACCGACCGTGCTCGCCTGGGACTTGAAGATCGAGCGCCAACTCGCTCCGGCGACCTCGCTTACCCTCGCCTACATCGGCTCGCACGCGACGCACCAGATTCTTTCCTCCGACCTCAATGAGCCTGCCTTTCTCGTCTGCAGCAACGACTGCCCGACGGGCGTGCCTAACGGCACCGTTTACTATCCCTCTGCCACCAAGCTCAACGCGGCCGTTGCCAACACCACCTCATGGACCTCCGGCGGCTACGGCAACTACAACGGCCTTGTCGTCGATCTCCGCCACGCCCTCAGCCACGGCTTCCAGCTGCGCGGGAACTACACCTTCTCCAAGAGCCTTGATAACGGCTCCGCCTGGAACACCAGCGTCTCCGCGAACACGCCCGCCTTCGTCTCCGTCCCTTCGCTCTCGCGATTGGATTACGGCCCTTCCGCCAGCGACGTCCGCCACCTGGCCGCCATCAACGGCACCTACGATCTTCCGTTCGGCAACGGTCACGCCTTTGTCTCTTCAGGCGGCCCCGTTCTGGACCGCGTTGTAGAAGGGTGGACTCTCTCGTCCATCGCTACCCTGCAAACCGGCCTTCCGGTCTCCCCGCAGCTCGGCTATAACCCCACGGGCTCCGGCGACACCCGCAACCCCGTCCGCCCGAACCGCAACCCGAACTTTCATGGCTCCCTGTACACCGGCGGGACGACCGCCCAACGCGTCGCACAGTACTTCAACTCTGCCGCGTTTACCGCACCCGTAGCCGGCACCGTGGGCACTCTGGGCCGCGACACCCTCACAGGCCCGGGCTACACCGATTGGGACCTTTCCCTCCTCAAGGCCACCCAGTTCACCGAGCGCACTCGCCTGCAGTTTCGTGCCGAGGTCTTCAACGTACTCAACCACACGAACCTTTTGACTCCCAACCCCGTCGTCTTCACCTCAGGCCCCAGCCAGGGAACAGCCACGACCCGCGCCACCGCTCCAGTCCAAAGCCCAACGGCGGGTGTCGTCACCGCTGCCGCCACCTCGCGCCAAATCCAGCTCGGCTTGAAGCTCCTCTTCTAGGACATGCGTCAGGGCGTCGTCGTCGAAAGAACGACACCATTCGATTGAAGGCTGTGCGGGCCATGATTTTCATGACCGACTTAAGCGAGGTGAGCACGGGATCTCTAGATCGTTATGACTTCTAGACCTGCCTGGCCGACTTGGCACCGCGCATTCCTGTACTTGATTTGCAGTAGAACCAAGCACGTATGAATCAATGCGAAACGCTTAGCCAGCCATTGTTGTATAGAAATTGCGCGCCAATGATGAGAAGCCATACCCAGAGGGCAAAGCGGAGGGGTCGCTTGGGTATGTAGGGCGACGCGAGCGTGCCGACGAGTACGCCTGGAACACCGCCAACGATGAGATGGGTGAGCAGGGCCGCGTTGCCCGCGTGAGAGAACCAATGGGCGCCGCTGCCGATAAGGGATAAGACAAACCCAAAGACGATATCGGTGCCGACGACCTGCGCAGGTGTGAGCGCGGTAAGCGAGAGGAGGGCGGCGGTGCCGAGGGCTCCGGCACCGGCGGAGGAGAACCCGACCTCCGCGCCAACGGGAAGCATCAGCAGCGGCATGAGGGCGGACCGATCCGTTTGTAGCCCCGGATTCGGTGGCTCCCGGCGAAAGGAGAAGGCGATCTGGTAAAGGGCGGTGAGGATGAGAACGGCGCCAAGCAGACCGTTCATGACGTGTTTGGAGCCGGCACCGGCGAGGTGATTGAGGACGAGGGAGCCGAGTAGAACGCCCGGAACGCCGCCGAGGAGCATACGGCTGAGAACGCGCCAGTTGACCTGTTTGCGGGCAATCTGGGATGGAACGAGAACCAGCTTCACGGCGGCGGAGAATATTAAACCGGTGGAGACGGCGACCGCCGTGGGCACGCCAAGAAAGAGGATGAGAAGCGGAGTCGTGATCGTACCTGCGCCGACGCCGGTGAGCGCGATAAAGACGGCGATGATGAAGCCGATGAGGTACTGCAACGCAAGGCCTTTCGTTTAAGGCGAAGGGAGGAGCGGGATGGGACGCGGTGCGTTAATGCCCCGGTGGGGACGAAGGTGCGGCTTCGATATGGATGCCGCACTCGACCTTCTTCCCCGCCCAGCGGCCGGAGCGCGGGTCATTCGGGTCGACGGGGATGGAGGTGCAGGGCTCGCAGCCGATGGACGTGTAGCCCTGCTCGTAGAGCGGCAGAAGAGGGATGCCGAAATGGGCTGCGAGCTGCCAAACGTCGCGCGTGGACCAGTCGGCAAAGGGACTGAGTTTGCGCACGACCGTGCCGCCGGGGAGGGCGAAGTTGGCGACCTCTTCGAGGGCTGCGCGGGAGCGGGCCTGTTCGCGGCGAAGACCGGTAAGCCAGAGACGATAGCCGGCAACGGCACGGAACAGGGGCTCGACCTTACGCAAGCCGCAACAGCGGTCCGGCGCGCTCTGGTGGAGAAGGCCGTGCTCTGCCTCTTGTTCGGCGACGGTGCGGGTGGCCTCGAGATTGGTGAGGTGAAGCTGCCACTCGCGAGCGATCTGATCGCGGTAGGCCAGCGTGTGCGCGAAGTGGTAGCCCGTTTCGAGGAACAGGACCGGGATTTCGGGGCGAAGCTCGAGAACGAGCTTCAGTAGAAGGACGTCCTCCGCCTGAAAGGAGCAGGTGAGGCAGGCCTCCTGCCGGTCGGTGCCCGGGAAGAGAGACGGGGCGGCGGCAAACTCGCGCTCGAGCAGGCTGCGGACGTGGCTGAGTTGAGCGAGGAGTTCGGGGCGGAGAGTGAGGGCAGTATCGGGCGGCTCGATGCCCGGGACAGGGTGAATTTGGACGATCATCGGGAGTGAGCCTCCGGGTGAATATCAGATTTGGTGCCGGCGAGAACGGCGAACCGACCGCTCTTGAACCAGCAATCCACATGATCGAAACCGGCTTCGCGCAACCATGCGAGCTGCCGGTCGACGGTGGCGCAGCGGTCGGCCTCCTGGCGGAAGAGGGAGTCGGCGATTTGTTGCTCGGTGGCTCCGGCGGCGCGGACCTGCCCGAGCCAGCGGCTTTTGTACTGCTCTTCCAGGGCGGGCGTGGCGCCAAGGATCTGTTCCGCATCCACGAACACACCGCCGGGGCTAAGGGCCTGGTAGATGGCGGCGAAGAGGGACTCTTTGTCGGGATCGGCGAGGTGGTGGATGGAAAGTGCGGAAACAATGGCATCGTAGGGGCCGCCGAGGGGAGCACGGGCGTAATCGGCGCACTGAAAGGAGATGCCGGACTGGCCGGCAAAGCGCTCCCTTGCCTTGGTGAGCATGGCCTCGGAGAGGTCAACGAGGTGCAGGGTAGCCTCCGGCAGACGGCTACGAATGAACGCGGAAAGGAGACCCGTGCCAGCGCCGAGATCGAGGATGCGGCGCGCAGTGGGCGGAACGAGATCGACCGCCCAGCGATAAAACGATTCGAAATCTGGGATCAGGAGAGCTCGGTTGCGGTCGTAGGTGGACGCTGTTGCGTCGAAGACTTCGCGTGGTTTGTCGTTGAGGGCGATGGCATGGCGAATCATGCCTGCGGCCACCGTGCTGTTGGTCCCCGGATCGATGAGGACGAAGGAGCCGGTGCGGCGATTGAGGAGGTAGGGATCAAGAGTAAGGGGAAGGCGCGTTTCCAGGGTGACCACGCCGATGCCGTTGAGGGCCAGGGTGGCGGAGGGCAGCATCGCGGCAGAGGTGAGGTCGACGATGCCCTCGACGGAACGAACTTCGGCCCCCACGCTGCGACTGGTGTGTTTCAGCAGAAAGCGGGTGTTCAGGGCGAGTGGCGTCTCGGACATCCAGACGAGGGAGGCGGCGATGCGGGTGCTGACGGTGGCCGGGGCCGCCGGGGAGGCGAGCAGGTCGCCACGGGAAATGTCGATCTCGTCGGCCAGGGTGAGCGTGACCGAAAGGGGCGCGGAGGCCTCGGGGAGGTCGCCGTCGAAGGTGACGATGCGGGTGACATGCGAACGACGGCCGGAGGGCTGGACGAGAATAGAGTCACCGGGGCGAACCGTGCCCGAGGCGATCTGGCCGGCAAAGCCGCGAAAATCGAGATCCGGACGAACGACACGCTGGACGGCGAAGCGGAAGGGAGCGTCCGGGGCGGACGCAGGGGCGGGGAGCGACTCGAGAAGCTGGAGAAGCGTGGGACCGGCATACCAGGGCATCGAATGGGCGCCGTGGACGACGTTTTCGCCGGTGAGCGCGCTGAGCGGGATGACGTGAACGCTTACGGGTTCGGCGGCGGCGATGTGGTTGCTGGTCAGCTGTGCAAGGAAGCTGCGGAAGTCGTATTCGATGGCGTCGAAGGTACCGCGGTCATAGCCGACAAGGTCCATCTTGTTTACGGCGACGACGAGGTGGCGAACGCCGAGGAGCGTTGTGATGGCAGCGTGGCGCCGGGATTGCGGAAGAAGGCCTTTGCGCGCGTCTATGAGGACGATGGCGAAGTCTGCCGTGGAGGCGCCCGTCGCCATGTTGCGCGTGTACTGTTCGTGGCCGGGTGTGTCCGCGATGATGAACTTGCGGCGGCTCGTGGCGAAGTAGCGGTACGCGACATCGATGGTGATGCCCTGTTCGCGTTCGGCGCGAAGACCGTCGGTGAGCAGGGCGAGATCGAGAACGCCGGGCGCCGTGGTGCCCTTGCCTTCGATGGAGCGGAGTTGGTCGTCGTAGACACTTGCAGTGTCGTACAGCAGGCGTCCGATCAGGGTGGATTTGCCGTCATCGACCGAACCGGCAGTGGAGAAGCGGAGGAGGTCCTTGGCACGCTCCTCGGCCAGGTAGCTTTCGACGGAAAAGTGCCCGGCGAGGAAGGCGGGGGAGAGCTGTACGGGCTCGGGTTCCGGGGTGTGGGCAAAAAGCGGATTGAAGTCGGGGATGCGCTCGTCCCACACCTCGGGCTCGCGGGCCGGGGCATGGTTGGCGGCGGTGTCCTCGCGCTCCCGATCGAGCCTGGAGGCTAGTGCGTCAGGCTGGCGTTCAATCAGACCGTTGTTGGATGGGGAGCTCATGGTTTAGAAATAGCCCTCGCGCTTTTTGAGCTCCATGGAGCCTTCCTGATCGTGGTCGATGGCGCGATTAGCGCGTTCCGAGGAGCGGAAGCCGAGGATCTCTTCGATGATCTTGGGGATGGTGTCCGCGTCGGAGCGAAGGGCGCCGGTGCAGGGCGAGCAGCCCAGGGAGCGAAGCCGGCACTTAACCAGTACGGGTGTCTCGCCGGGGCGGGCGACGAAGTCCTGCTCCGTGGGCAGAAGGGCGTCCCCGCGAAGGTACATGGGGCGTTCACGGGCGAAATAAAGATCGACAACCGGGATGTTTTCCTCATGAATGTACTGCCACACATCCATCTCGGTCCAGTTGGAAAGCGGGAAGACGCGGATGGATTCACCGGGGTGGATGCGGGCGTTGTAGAGGTTCCAAAGCTCGGGCCGCTGGTTCTTGGGATCCCACTGGCCGGCACGATCGCGAAAGGAGTAGATACGCTCCTTCGCGCGAGACTTTTCTTCATCGCGCCGTGCTCCGCCAAAGGCAGCGGTGAAGCCGTAGTGGTTCAGGGCGTCGAGCAGGGCCTGGGTCTTGAGCAGGCCGCAGCAGCGCTTGGTATCGAGCATGATGGGATTGGTGCCGTTCGCAAGCGCTGGCTCGTTGCGCCAGACGAGCAGTTCCGCGCCGAGGGAGCGGGCGGTGGCATCGCGGAACTCAAGCATTTCGCGAAACTTATACCCGGTGTCGATATGCAGCAGCGGAAACGGAATCGGGCCGGGGAAAAAGGCCTTCTGCGCGAGCCGCAGCATGACGGAGGAATCTTTCCCGATGGAGTAGAGCATCACCGGGCGCTCGAACTCGGCAGCGACCTCGCGCAGAATGTGGATCGACTCGGCCTCCAACAGGCGGAGGTGCGAGAGATGGGCGGTACTGGTCGCAAAAGGCGTGGGGGCCAGAGTGGACATAGGGCTCCGGTACGGGTTCTCAGGCCTATGCGTCAGGTGGCCCTGAGATAAGCGTGAGGTTGGATTACTTGAAAGGGAGGACGAGTGCGCTCTACCTGCTATGCCAGGACTGGACAACAACAGCGAGTGTGGCAGCGGGAACGCATCGTTGCCCCAAGCGTAGCAGGGTGCGGCGCGCCCTGCAATGCATCGCTGAAGGGTGTGCAGCGTAGTCGCTCGTTGCTTGTCATTCCCGGAGCCCGGTTCCCAAGCAGCGGTCCCGGCTCAACCAACAAGATGCAGGGTCTCCACTCGTTGCACTCGAACAGGAGGCAGTGTTTCGGTGCCCAAACGGCGATGTCGACCGCAAGGGCACAGAGCCGCAAGCCACATAGGCCCGACGTGCTTCGACTGTAGAGGCGGAGACCGCAAAGCAGACAAGGCCTGCTATAACGGCAGGCCTTGCTGTTGTCACACGGGGGAAGGGCTACTCGCGATCGCTCACAAATACAGCAGTTGTCAGGGCGGGAATGGTGGCCACACCGAGCTTTGGATTGAAGGTGCTCTTGCGCACCGTTGGATCCGCGGACTCCTCCTGCACGGGATGAAGATGCAACGGCAGCCCCGCAAGGAGCTTTTCGGCATCCGTCACGGTTGCGTTCGTTGCGTTGAAGAAGACCACCACATGGTGGTATTTGCCGTAGTTGTGGCCATGATCGTCCAGCTTCATGACAATCAGGCCGGGAGTTTGGCTTTGCCCTGTGTTCAGAAAGCTCAGATTGGCTTGAACCTCCGCAAAGCTGGCCAAACGGAACAGGCCGCTGCTGTAACGAATCTTCAGGAATTCCTGAAAGGCCTCCGTGGTTGCGGCGATGTTGGCCGGTGTCGGCTTCAAGGCCGTGTTGGCCAGCAACGGCTGTTCGATCGGCCATTGCGCCTGATTGACGTTGGCTAGCGGAAGTCCAATGCCCCAGTTATCGCCCTGGCCGCTCCAGTCGATCTTGTTGAACCAGTCGCCGGAGTTGTAGGCACCGTTGTCCATGTCCTTGGAGCGCAGCAGATCGTCCGCGGCGAAGTAAAAAGGCACGCCCTGCGCCAGCGTCAGCAGGCTCATGGCGCTCACCTGCCGCCGCGCGCGGGTTGTGATGTCATCTGCCGCGGAGGTCTTGATCTGGATTGCGTCGAAGAGGGACTGATTGTCATGGACAGAGCAGTAGTTCACGTCCTCCAGCGGTGTCGCCGCGTACCCGGCCGGCTGGCCGCCATAGGTGAGCTGCGCGCCGGTGGTGGGTTGGCCTCCCGCATCGGTGAAGGTGTAGTCACGCAGCGCACCGGCCAGGCTCAGACGGATGAGGTCGGCGTCAGCCAACAGGGCGGTGCGCTGGTCGGCGCTGCCGGTCTGTTGGCTGGTGAACGTGCTTGGATCGGTAAACAGACCCGTTGCAAAGCCCTGGGTTTGGAGGTTCGGCAGGTCCGTGGCAAAGATGTTCCCACCACGGATGGAGTCGCGGATACGGTCATTGAAGCTACCGATGCCCGTCCCGTACAGGTTGATCTGGCTGGCGTTGGGGCCGATGGCGTTGTTCGCCGCTTCGGCGATCTGGAAGCCCTCGCCGTAGATGTAGATCTTGCTTCCATCCACGCCGTCGTTTTCGAGCGTCAAGGCATTCAGGGCGTTGCGGATGTCCGTCATGTTGTAGACGAAGTGCAGGCCCATGGCGTCGAAGCGGAAGCCGTCGATCTTGTACTGCTTCGCCTCAAGCACCACGGTATCGATCATGAGCTTTTCCATCATGACGTGCTCGCTGGCCGTGTCGGCACAGCAGGAGCCTGTCAGCAGGACGCCGTTGGCATCGAGGCGATGGTAGTAGTTCGGAACCAGCTCATCCAAGTTGGCTGCGGGCACGTTGCCGCTGTTGTAGGTGTGGTTGAAGACCACATCCTGAATGACCCGCAGACCGGCAGTGTGCAGGCCCAGCACCATGTCGCGATACTCATGGACGCGCTGCGTGGGATCGACCGCGTATTGGCCGGCAGGGGCCATGTAGTGGACCGGATCATAGCCCCAGTTGTACGCGTCGGTGTTCTGCACCGCCATGACCGCGGCCTGCTGTTGCGTGCCATCGGGCGGTGTGGGGGAGAGCGGGCCGGGGTTGGACCAGGTGGATTTATCTTCGTTCACGCTCCCGAAGTGGAAGGTGGGCAGCAGATGCACGGCCTTCAGCCCGGAAGCTGCCAGCGTCTCCAGGTGACGCATGCCATCACTCCGGCGGTCGGTGAAGGCCTCGTACGTGCCCTGCCTTGAGGCGAGCACGGTAGCGTCGCCGACGCTGAAGTCGCGGACATGCAGCTCATAGATGCTGATGTCGTTCAAGCTGGCGAGGGCAGGGGAACCGGTGATATCCCACGCGGCTGGCTTCGTGCCTTCCGCATTCAAGTTCGTGATGCGGGACATGATGCCGTTCAAGGAGAGATCTACGGAGTAGGGATCGGTGGTGATGTTCGTGTCGATCGCTTCATCGGTGGAGACAAAGACGTTGGCTTGCAGCTGGTAGTACTTGCCCAGCCACGCCGTCTCTCCGTTGGCCGTCCAAACGCCGTTGGTCTCTACCATGGGAAGCGTTTTGGCCGGGGTTGTGTCCGTTTCGTGGTCGAACAGGAGCAGTGAGAGGCTCTGTGCGTTGGGCGCCCATACCTTGATCGCGACCGGCGGGGCCGCGGGATCATACGAGGCGCTGCCCGGTTGCTGGATTACCACGCCGAGCGCGCCGGTGTAGGCCTTCAGGGCATCCAGGGCGCCGAAGTCCTGCACGCCAGTGGCATAGCGCAGGATGCCGTCGGCGCTTGCGGCGGAAACCTCGAGCTGACTCTTGAGCGCCTGCGTCAACACCGCTGGTTGTACATCAGCCGGAAGCTTGAACAGGGCATAGCCTGCAAGTTGCGGGAAGCGTGTAAGTTCCGTTGCGGTGAGCGTTCCTGAGTAGGGCGTGAGCGGGATGGTGGTGCCACCCGTCAGTCCCGTCGATGTAATCTGCAGGCCTGCGGTCAGACTGGCGTTCAGCGCGTAGCTCCAGCCCGCTTGCGCGTATTGCGGTTGCAGCGCGATGGTGGATGCATCGATCCAGTACGCCTGCAGCTGATGGAAGGGGCCGTTGACGAGTTGAGCCGGCGTGGGCGGCTGCAAGTAGACGGTCGGATCGCCGGAGACGACCCAACCTTCCAGCTGTTGTGGAATTTGTAGAGACTGGTCCGGGCCTGGATCCTTTACGCCCGTGATGCAGTTATGGATGATGAAACCTAGATGGCCGGAAGTCACGCCTACATCGAAGTACGGCCCATAACTGTCATAGCCGACGTAGGTGTCGTTGGTGGAGCAGAAGCTGCTGTCCGGGTCAGTCGTGGCGCCGTACACATAAAGCAGCCAGTTATCGTAGTTACCATCGGGCCGGAAGTAGTGGATGCGGGCGTGATTGGGTGGGATCGGTGGGTCTTGCCCATGCGTCGGCAGCGTCGGTTGTGAGGTGAGCAGGATATCACTGCCGGATATCTCCCAGAACTCATTTCCCTGGGTCGCGGGATCGACATACTGGTTGGGGCCGGGATCCTTTATGTTGCCGTTATGCAGAATCAGGCCTACATTCTGCGCGTTTGCTGTAACGCCGACGTCGAAGTACGCGCCAAAGTTATCCGTGCCGGTTACGGGAACAGGACCGCCTTGAAAATTATTTGGCTCGGTGGTATCGAAGAATGCGTAGATGGTCCAGCCGGCGTAGTTGCCGTCCGGGCGAAAATAGTGCACCCGAATATCCCCGGCTGGGATCGGGGGATCGGCTTGTGCGTGGGCTGCGGGCGTGGTACCCGCGGACAGCGCCAGGGAACAGAGAAGGAGGAGCCAAGAGAGACGTATCTGTGAGAAGAAAGACTGTAAAGGAGAAGACGTGGAAAGGGAAAACATGAAGAGTCTCCGGAACGGTGGAGTGAAGGTAAAGGTGGACCGCGGAAGCACAGGAGGTAGAGCCGAGCGTGTGGACTACAAAGCTAGTTATGGCGTAGAGGTTTATCGAGAGTTACCGGAAACTCGAAAGATACGAACGCCAAAGGGGCGCAGTGAAAGCACTGGAAGCGCGGGCGGTTCGGGTGGCGCGGCTGCTGTCCGTTCACCTTGTGCCGTGATCTGCAAGGGCACCGGCAAAGCGATTTCCTTCCAAGGGCCGGCTTGCGCCTCCACCGTGCCGGTAAAGGGGCTGCCGCCTAGATTGACGGCGATTAGGTAGGTCTCCTCGGGCGAGCGCCGCAGGTAAGTCAACACATGCTCCTCGGCAGAGTTATGCAGCCATACAAGGTCTCCATGGCGCAGCGCGGGTGAGGTTTCGCGCAGCGGAATCATGGTGTGGTAAAACTCCGGGAAATCGCGCCGCAGAGGAGGCCAGAAGATCGGAACCTTCTCAAATAGAGCCGGCCCGGTGGAGGGCGTGGCGTCGCCAACCTCCATGCCGTTATAAAGCAGGGGCGCGCCGGGTAAGGTGAACACCATGGCGGAAGCAGCCAGGGCAGCCTCCGCGCCATACCGCACCGTGGCCCGTTGCAGGTCATGGTCATCACTGATGAGCATGTGCCACGTCCCGGCTGGGAAGCGCCGGGCCTGCGTTTCTACCTGCTCCCGGACGAGCGAAGCCGGTCTGCCGCGAACGATGACATCGTCGAGGGTGTCCAGCAGGGGCCAAGCGTAGTCGATGTCGAAGGCGCGCACCATCATGTCGGGCTTGCTGGCTTCAGCGAGCATGAGGGTATCGGGCCGGATTGCGTCGAGCGCCGCGCGCGTCTCGTCCCAAAAGCTGGTCGGCACGTCGGCCGCGTCGTCGCAACGGAAGCCGTCGATGTCGAAGGTCTTCAGCCAATACGTGAACACGCCGGTCATGTATTGGCGCAGCCCGGGGTCGCTATAGTTGAGTCCCGCGACGTCGTTCCAGCCGTGCGGCGAGACGATCTTCCCCGCGGCATCATGCTGATAATACTCAGGATGCGTCATCATGACGCTGTCCCAGGCCGTATGGTCCGGCACCTCATCCAGGATGACGCGCATTTGCCGGGCATGCGCGGCTTCGACCAGGTGTTTCAGGTCATCTTTGGTGCCCAGGTCGGGGTTGACGGCGAGGTAATCACTGACGGCATATACGCTGCCGTACGAGCCCACCTTCTTCACCTTGCCGATGGGATGAATCGGCATCAGCCAAAGCACATTTACTCCGAGGGCCTGCAGCTGGTCCAGCTTGGCGGTAACGCCATTCAACGTGCCGGCCGGGGAAAAGGCCCGCGGAAAAATCTCATAAAAGATAGCCTGGTCCATCCAGGCAGGGACGGTGTGCTTCGCCCCCTGCGGCGCTTTGGGGGCCGGCAAAGTGTCTTGCGCTGGCGCTGGCGACAGCGCGCCGCCCAAAAGCCCGAGCGCGCACAAACGGGCAGCTCGCATGAGCGGAGAGCGTCGAGATACGCAGGCCGCGAATGTGGAAAGGGTTTTTAGCATGTGAGGGTTTCGCGTGTTGGAGTTACGATGTGAAGCTGTGCGGCGTTGCGTGCTTGGTTAGGTGGTGTAAAAAGGAAGGCTGGCAGGAAGAACAAACCTGCCAGCCTTTGAGGCAAAGTTAGAAGACAAGGCGTGCGGCTAGCTGAATTTTTCGCGCATTACCTCGAGTACCCGTGATGGCTCCAAAGTAAACATTGGCGAAGTCGAAGTTGCCAGGTTGGGAGAAGTTAGGTGTGTTAGTTACGTTGAATGCGTCGCCATGGAGTTCCAGCTGTTTACCCTCTGCGATATGAAGATTCTTCTGGAGGCCAAGGTCCATGTCTCGGAATCCCGGTCCATAGACCTGGTTGCGACCCAAAGTACCGATGCGTGTGTAGACAAAGTTGCCCGGTATGTCTGTCGCGGGTTGAGACGGAAGATTTGTGTAGCTGAACGAGGAAGGATCAAACCAGTGACTGAGCGTTTTCGGATACTTGATGGGCGCGATCAAGTCAGGCCGGTTTGCAGGAGCTGCGCTTCCGTTTGCCTGAATATCTACAGGCTGCCCGGTTGATAGCTGAACGATATCATTCACCTGCCAACCCCCGATCAACAAGTCCATAGCACGGTTCACACCTGAGCCGAACTTCTGCCCGCGCCCAAACGGCAGGCTATAAACGAACGACGAGCTATAAATATGCCGTTCGTCCTGGCTGGAATTGCCATAGTTCGCAGCCTGGTCGTAGTACAAGAGAACGACTACGGGAGTACCGCTGAAGGGACTATCCGTATTGTCGAGCGCGTGAGACCAAGAGTAAGAGAAAGTGGCCAGCAAGTTAGAGGTGCGATGCTCAAAATGCAGTTGGAGTCCGTTATAATTTGAGCTGCCGTTGTATTCGTTGTAGCGGATGCTGTTATCGCCTTGCTGATTTTCGTAAGGTAGGGTTGTCGAACCGAAATGGTAAGCGTTCAGGTCATAGTACGTGGAGAGCCGGTCCCCGTGCGTGCCGACATACGCCATACTGAAAACATCCCTGGGGGACAACTGCTGTTGCAGCTGAACGTTATACTGCTGAATACGGCTGTGCTTATTGTTGACGTTAACGGCTGTGCCCCCAAAACCCGCGGGCGGGTTAGTGGGATCAAAAGTCTTAATGGAAGGCGGTAATGGAAGCTGCGATGTAACTGCGGCGGGACCGGTATAACCTGCGCATGAATAGGGGCCCGGTTTTGTCGGCGTCTGGCCAGTCAAGGTGATGCAATATCCATCACTTGCATTGAAGAAATTGTTACCGCTGAAAGGACCGTTCTGCCCCAACTGATTACTGATGCCGCCGTAATCCGGATAGTAAAAGATTCCGTAACCGCCGTGGAGAGCCGTTTTACCATCTCCGGTCAGGTCGTAGGCGAACCCAACGCGGGGAGCAAAATTCAGGTAATCCTGATTGACGATCGTTTTCGGTACCCCATTAACACCCGCCAGAAGCACCTGACCATTGTTCACGTCGAACGAGCTCTGCTGATTGTGTGCTTCATACGGCCAGGTGATCAGGTCATAGCGAACCCCTAGATTGAGGGTGAGCCTTTTGCTGACACGCCAGTCATCTTGGGCAAAGAGCGCGTCTTCTTGGTTCACATTCGAGAAGAAGCCGATCTGGGCGCCTATCTGGTACTGGTTGACGCCACCTACCAGGTATTCGCTTTCGTCATACCCGGTGAAATTTTGATTATTAAAGAAAAAGCCGCCTTTACCTTCAATTGGCCGGTAGTAATTCGTGATGCGCCGAAGCAGCGTTCCACCGGCGTTAACTTGATGTTTCCCGAGAGTGAGGCTAAGTGTGTCCGTGACCTCGTAGATGTTCTGCGGTACCTCAAAGGCGCCGAAATCGCCCGTGTAGGCCATTTCGCTATTGCCTCCACCGGTCAGAGGTCCTCCCGTCCCGGCCGCCGATCCCAAGGCGGTATCAGCGAAACCTAGCTCCGCGCCCACCGATGCGCCAAAATTAGGGGGCTGGTAGCCATAATTATCCCGGTTATACGCGATGCGAGCCTCATTTACGGCGCGGGGAGAGAAGGTGTGTGTGTATCCCAAGTCGTAACCGCGGGCGTGAAGATAGTTATGCGCACCTTGGTCGTTCAGCAGGGGATTCGTGCCGTTCTGAGCAAGTTGGGAGTTTGTGTTTTGGGCAGTGTTGTCGTAAGAAAACCTAAAGAAGAATAGATCGCTGCGAGAGGCGTTCCAGTCTAGACGCGCATCGAAGGTGTTTGTCTTGTTTTCTTGATTCTGTTGGTAAAAGTAGTTGTTTTGAAGGCGATCCGTGCGCGTCGGCAGAGGATACGCGTTCAAGTAGTTCACCGCGGCGGGATTTAGCCGTCCCATGGGGATGATGTTGCCAGGGAACGGGGCGCAGGTCAGCGGATCGTAGATTTGCCCTTTGCTGGTCGTCGTAAGATTATTGTCGAGGACGTTATAGTTCGGTACGCAGCGGGGGAACTCTGTGGTGTACGAGGGAGGGTTCGTGACTCCGTTACTGGAGAGCACTGGATCAAGCAACTCGGTGAAGTTACCTGTACGCATTAAAGCTGAGGGAACGGTCAGGTAGCCGCTTCCGGCCGGTGTCTGGAAGCGTGTTCCTTCATAGTCGCCGAAAAGAAATAACTTGTCTTTTAAAATCGGCAGTCCGGCGGAGCCGCCGAACTGGGTCCTATTGTAGGGAGGCTTTGGCCCGGCGGGACCGGTAACCGGAAATGCATAGTTTGGGTTCGCCGCAAACTTGTTGCTGCGGTAGAACTCAAATGCCGATCCGTGGAGCTGGTTCGTACCGGATTTGATAGAGCTGATCACCAAGGCTCCGCCGGCGCGACCATACTGCGCCGGCGCGACGCTTGTAGTTACCTTGAATTCCTGCGTCGCATCGACGGGCGGAAAGAAAAGGATAACGTTTTGAAGGCCATCGTTGTTGTCTACGCCATCCAGGATGAAGTTGTTGGCCTGTGGACGCAGCCCGTTCACCGCCAGTACTCCGCCACCAGTATCGCCATGACGACCTGAAGGGTCTTGGCCATTCTCGGAGTATGTCCCCGTCGTCACGCCGGGGGTCAGCAAGGCAAGACTGAGGGCGTTACGACCGTTGAGAGGCAGCTCAGTGATCTGCTTCTCTTCGATTGTCTCGCCCAGGGTTGGATCGGTTGTGTTCACCAAGGAGACGGCGCCTGTGACTTCGACCGTGGTGGATTCCGCACCAGGCTTCAGGGCGAAGATCAGCGTCAGGCTGGTTGTCACCCTGACGGTGAGCGACTGAGTTTGGGTTTGGAAGCCGGGCGCGGTCACGGTCGCGGTGTAATCGCCTGCGGGAACGGCGGAGACATTCAATTCGCCGCTCGCATTAGAGGTGCCGGTCAACTTCGCCCCAGTCGCCTTGTTCGTAAGAACGATGTTGGCGGATGGGATCGCCGCTCCTGTTGGGTCAGTTACGGTGCCGACGACGCGGCCTGAATCGGACTGGGCTAAGGCGTGGGTGGCCGTGCCGCAGGATAGGCAAGCTAGGAGGGCTATTCTGGCTGCCGGTTGCAGCCGCGCTCTCCTGGCTCGCGTTTTGGTGGATAGGTGAATCATGTGTTGGTCTCCTAATCGTTGTGGTCAGGTGAGGCATCTGTTTGAGGGTGCCCTGGCCTTTATGTTCCTGATCGTTCGTGACCATCGGCTTCTGTGGAGAGTGGAGGCAATGGATTTTCCCTAGAGTTCGTCTTGAATTCATCTTGATGAGTAAACTCAATAAAATGAATAAGTTAAAGATGAGTCTGGGTAGGTAGGCAGCGCGGATGCCAACAACGATGTATGCTGTTGCAGAACCGCAGGGGGTTGCCGTGGCAACGGTGGAAGGGCTACAGCGCATCAGCTTCGGGGTCTTTGAGGTGGACCTACAGGCGGGTGAGTTGTGGAAGGCCGGCTTTCGGGTACGGCTGTCTGGACAGCCCTTTAAGGTGCTCGTGGCCCTGCTGGAGCGTTCCGGCGAAGTAGTCACTCGGGAAGAGCTACTGGCGCGCGTTTGGGGATTGAACACCAATGTCGACTTTGAGCAGGCAATCTCGGGCTCGATCAAGAAGATTAGAGAAGCACTTGGTGATTCTGCCGATAATCCACGCTTCATAGAGACTCTCACTAAGCGCGGCTATCGCTTTATCGCGCCGGTTGTGCACGAACAGCCGGGCTCGTCTCTCGCCCTTCCAATAAGCGGGCGTGTCCCGGAACCCCTGCCGACGAATCAACCCGCCATCATCCCCGCACCTGCGTCCGTTGTACTGATTCCTGAGACACCATCGCCCGACGTCCAACCGTCTGTTGTAGTGCCCTTGCCTGTGGGGACCGGCAAAGCCCTTGGCAGGCGCCCGGTCGTACATTCGCAAGTATCCTCGACTTCGCAATCCTCGACTTCGCAATCCTCGACTTCGCAATCCTCGACTTCGCAATCCTCGATCTCGCAATCCTGGATCTCGCAATCCTGGATCTCGCAATCCTGGATCTCGCTGCTTGTATGGGGAACATGTGGGCTGTTGCTGATGAGCCTTGCGTCCCTGCTCACGATGCGATTGTGGCAGCGTCCGTCGATCGCGCGTCCGCTCCACATTGAGCAGGTTCGTCAAGCCTACGCCATCTATGCCGGCCCACCCAATCCCGAGACGCTGCTACGCCTTGTCACCGACGGCCCGCGCATCTACACGAATTTCCTGATTGATGGCCGTTCCCGGCTGGCCTCGATGGATCTGAATGGGGCGGAGGTTCAGCCGGTGAGCCTCCCGGACGATTTAGGAGCGGTGACTCTGACGGATATCTCACGGGATGGGTCGCGCTTGATTGTTCGGGGACAAAACTCCCGCGGGTCGGAGCAGCCGCTTTGGATCGTGCCCACGACGGGCTCGAGCGCTTTACGAGCAGGGGAGGTGCTGGCGCATGATGCCACATGGATGCCCAAGGGCGACAGCATTCTCACCGCGACCGGCAATGAGCTTCGTACATTGCAATTAGCCACTGGCGCCGAAGAAAGCTATGCCGCGCTGCCCGGCCGCGCCTTCTGGCCGCGTTGGTCGCCGGATGGGACATTGCTGCGCTTTACCCTGCTCGACCCGATAAGCCATGCCTCGTCGCTTTGGGAGTTGGACGCCCGTACACGCCATCCACATCCTCTGCAATTTCCTGAGCTTGCCGGCCTTTCCTTTTGCTGCGGATCTTGGACCGCGGACGGCACCGCTTATATTTTTCAGGCGGATGGCGGTGGTGAAAGCAATATATGGTCGCTGGGCACAGGCAAAAGGCTGCAGCTGACCGAGTTGACGAATGGACCTATGGAGTATGTTTCCCCACTGCCGGGGCATACGGATACCATGCTCTATTTTGTTGGATTAGAACAGCCGGCAGGAAACCGCACCCTGGACCAGGCGACGCAGCAGTTTGTGCCTTCCCCGGCCTTTCTCAGCGACGCCCGCCGGGTCGCCTACTCCCGGGATGGCGACTGGGTGGCCTGGACTGATACCCACGAACGGCTTTGGCGCGCCCGCAGCAAGGATGGCTCAGGTCTGCTGCGGCTCACGGAGGACGATCTGGATGTGTACTTGGCGCAGTGGTCGCCCGACGGACGCCAGCTTGTCATGATGGCGCACAAGCCTGGGGAGACCTGGCAGCTCTTTACCGTGGCGGCCAGCGGCGGAGCGCTTCACCGCCTGTTTACAGATGAACGCAATTTGGCCGACCCGGCGTGGTCACCGGACGGCCGAATGATCGTCTTCGGGCGGGAAGGTGATCTGATGGGCAAAGAAAGTGGACCACATACGCTGCAAACCTTTGACATGAACTCCCACGTGCTCCGGACGCTGCCGGGGTCCGAGGATCTTTTTAGCCCTCGTTGGTCACCGGACGGCCGATGGATTGTGGCGCTCTCCTTAGATCAGACCCGCTTAATGCTATTTGATACGGTGCATCTCTCCTGGCGCACTCTTTACGCAGGGGGTGCGGCCGATCCGGTGTGGAGTGCCGACAGCAAAAGCCTGTTCTTCCATGCCTTTGCCGAGCCACACTCGGGCATCATGCGTGTGGCACTCAACGGCAGCGTTCAAGCTGTAGGCAATGTATCGAAGCTCGGTTTGCCGTCGGCAGACGACTATTTGCTGAGTGGCGTCACACCGGCAGGTCTGCCCATGATCGAGCCTCGGGTGGGTAGCGGCAATTTATACGTTACCAATCTGGCCCATGACGCTCATTAGAACTTGTGATGTTGCCCTCTTGGGCTACCAGCACACGACCACGAGTATGCTTCTTGGGCGAAACGGCTACTTGGCGTCGAGTCGCGCAGCATGGCGCTCCTGGGCGTCGTGCTGTTCTTTCTCCAGTTGAACAAAGCGCTGGTTGGCCGCGTCGGCGTGCACACGATCGCCCAGCACCCGGTACGTTTGTGCAAGCAGGCTTTGCACCGAGGGCTCGCGGGGAGCCGCTCTCTCCGCCGCTTGCAGATCGATCAAGGCCTCAGCGGGCTTATGGAGCCGCAGCAGCAGTCGTGCGCGTTCTGCGTAAGCTTGGGCAAGCGAGGGACACTGCGTCAGCGCGGTGCTGACCTCCTGCAGTGCAACGGTGGGTGACTCGCCTGACTCATCCAATGCATTGGCAAGCTTCCAATGTGCGCCACAGTTGCTCGGCTGCGCTCTGAGCAGAAGCCGATGCCGCACCCCCAGTTTGACCGCTCGCGTTTGCGGATCCTTCCTCTTCACGATCGCCACAACAAGGTAATCATCGAGCGAGACGCTCTTAACGCGGCGACGGTGCCACGACCCCTGTCTCCGGCCGCGGCAGAGACCCTTTTGGAGTGCGCGGAACGAATTCGTGCCGCACGCGCCCCTGCACGACCAGTGATGCTGGCGTTTGGCGCGCACTCCATCAAGAATGGCCTTGCGCCGGTGCTCATCCGTCTGATGGAGCAACCCGAGATCGGTATCGTGATTCGACAAGATAGTGGTTGTAAACGGACTTGAACAGCGGAAGACTTTAGCCTTGACTGAAGCTGTTTTTATAGCTTGTCCACGGAGGTGGAGGCAAGCCATATCGAAGAGGTAAGACCGACTACAAAGCGGATCTAACTTGGAAGGTCAAAGGTTCTACGGCCCACAAGATTCGCACATAGGACAGCCGGTTTACACGTCAGCCTGGGAGCTCATGGCAAACCGGAGCGTGCCACCCGCGATCAAATCCCGCGTGCGTGATGGTAGGCCCAGATCATTGCTTGCCGTTAAAGTCAATGCGACGCACATACCCTGCCTCGCGCGTGTTGGCCGATGCTTCCACGATCAGCGTTTTGCCTCCCGGCAGATGGACCGTAGCGCGTGGAAATAAGGGGGCTGCCGAAGGTGTACTCCGGCACTGCCGACACACCTGATAGGTCCCAAGGGCGCTGAGGATGTACCAGGCCGCCCTGGAGCCCGTGTCTTCATCCCCGGCGGAACTGTCCGGCGAATACAGCTCGTCTATCACGCGCCGCGCCCAGAGTTGCGAGCGATCCGGCCGCCCGGCATGCGCAAACTGATACAGCAGATGGTGCGAAGGCTGGTTGGAGTGCGCATGCTGGCCGAAGGGGACGGCAGCCATCTCCAACCTCTCATGAATCTCGTCGCCATGGATTCCTTTGGTCTTCTGTAAAGCTACTGCACCTTCAATCGGCTCGGCAGCGCACATACCACCGTGCGTCGTTTGTAGTCATTGATCTGTGGGCGATGCTGCTGCCATTGCCGGGTGGGAGAAACGGCTCGGCGCACTGACCGCAGCCGCGTTCAATACATCCAGCGCAGAGATCAGGCTCCCCGTGCCGTCGTTGGCAGGCGGCCCGGCCCAGTTGGTCGAGAACTGGCCACCGGCGGTGCGTGCATGGTCCCACGCACTGTCCGCATTCGCCCCGATGAGGTCCGCAAGCACCGGCGACGGGGCGCTCGCCAGCAAGGGAACGAGGTCGCGAAAGAAGATGCCTTTAAACTGGACGCCATCTGCGCCGCATTGCGGCTCACACGGATCATGCAGCACGCGGTGGCTGTCGGTGAGTTGCGCGTTCGTCGCCAGGGCAATGCGGATCGCCAACGCACGCGCCTCCGGTTGCTGCGTAAGCTCGCTGAAGCCTGACAAGCCAAGCAGGATCACGCCCTGGTTATAGCTCCACGTCGTTCTGCCGTTGTTATGGCAGGCAGCATCCAGGCCGTCATTCACCAGCCCTTTGTCATTCAGCATGCCCGAGCCAAGAAACCACCGCTCTTCCCGTTCCGCCCATTGGAGGTCGCTTGCCCGCTGTTTGCCTCCATGCTCCCGCGCAAGGCCGGCAGCCACAGCGAGAAACAGCTCGTTGGCAATCGCATTTTTGTAGTGCTCATTCTTTTTCCACCAGATGCCGCCGCCGCAGGTATCGCTCCATCCGCCGATCATGTCGGCAAAGATGGTTTCGGCCATGTGCAGGTAGCGGGGCTCGTGCCTGAGGCTGTAGACATCCAGCCACGCGAGCGCCCACCAGCCCTCGTCGTCATAAAACTCGTTGAGAAAGCCCGGAGACCGATGCTGTGCGGCCGTCAAGGTGTTCGCAAAGGTGGCGTCATACGCATGCGTGTGCAGCACGCGGCTCGCGTCGGCCAGCGCTGTGATGCCGTTTGCGGAGTTCCACCAGCCCGTTCCGGTAAAGAGCCCGCTCGCGGGGTCGTAGGCCGCCTGCAGGGTATCCGCGGTGATCTGCACCCGGGCTGCCGCGCCCGTTTGTCCCTCCGCCGAAGTGCAGCGAACACAAAGTACCAGAACCATCGAAAGGAGGACGCGCGCCCAGCACCGCATCGTTCCGTTCAGCCTCTGCATCGGGCGGATACTGATAGGATTCGACATAAAGAACCAAACCTCCGCGCAACAAGCTACCTATGTTTTAAGAATATGCAAAAACAGGGAAGACATTCCACGCTGATTGAGGTGGCACGAAAAGCCGGTGTGGAGGCCACGACGGTCTCGCGCGCGATCAACGGCGGCGGTCGCATCGACCCGAAGTCGATGGCGCGCATCCAGCGGGCGATCGACACGGGGGGCTCCATGCCGAGCCAGGCCGCGCGCCTTCCCAAGGGGGTTGCACCGCATCGTCGAGTTTGTAATCCCGAGCATTGCCGATCCGTTCTTCTCCACACCTTGCTCGGTGTTTTGCCCGGGCAAGCAACACCGCCGTCTCTTCCTTGCGCACGCAGCATGACACGCAGCATGATCTGTAAAGCCTTCCCCGTAAGCAAAGCCGTACAAGCCCGAGCCTTACAAGCCTGACAACCCCCAGCCTCGAAAGTGAGAGATCCTACCTTGCGCACGCGTTTTGTTTCGGCTCTGCTTACCCCTTTTGCCCTTTCGGCCACGTTTGCGGCACAGGCTCCCACACAAGTCCCCGCACAGGCTTCGACACAAGTTCAGGAAATGCCGGACTTGACCAAGCAGCCGACCCTCTATGCCGTCGCCTACGCGCATCTCGATACCGAGTGGCGCTGGGAGTATCCGCAGGTCATCGACGAGTATCTGCGCCGGACGATGGAAGATAATTTCCGCCTGATCGACACCTACCCGCACTATCTCTTCAACTTCAGCGGGGCCAACCGGTACCGGCTGATGAAGGAGTATTACCCTGCCGATTTCGCCCGGATGAAGGCGTACATTGCCCAGGGAAGATGGTTTCCGGCCGGCTCTTCCATGGAAGAGGGCGACGTAAATGCGCCCAGCCCCGAGGCGATTCTGCGCCAGGTACTTTACGGCAACAAGTGGTTCGAGCGGGAGTTCGGCAAATCGAGCCAGGAGTACATGCTGCCGGACTGCTTCGGCTTCCCCTCATCCCTGCCGACGCTGCTGGCGCATGCCGGCGTGAAGGGCTTTTCGACACAGAAGCTGAGTTGGGGTTCTTCGGCCAATGTCGGCGGCCCTGAGTCGATCGAGCAAACACCGGAGGGCTTTCCTTTCAACGTCGGCGTGTGGGTTGGTCCCGATGGACGTACGGTGCTGGCTGCCCTCAATCCCGGCGCCTATAACGGCGACATCACCACGGACCTGAGCCGGCCGCTGCCGCCCCTGCCAGCAAACCCGGCGATGGCCGGGGTGGAGCAGCAGATTGCCGCCTTGCAAGGCCAACTCGGCGGCGGAACGCCTGACCAGGCGAAGGTGCAGAGTTTCTTCGCCCTGCGCAGCGAGCAATCCGCGCTCGTGCAGGCGCAGGAGCAGCGCACCGAGCAGCGCTTCCAGGGCGACTGGGCCGGGCGCGTGCTGCACAACGGCAAGGCCACGGGCCTGTTTGCCGACTACCACTACTACGGCACAGGCGATATCGGCGGCGCGCCGCGCGAGGAGTCGGTGAAGCGGCTGGAGGCGATCATCACGAAGGGCAGTGTGGACATGCCGCCGCCCACCGAGTACGCCTCCAACGGCCTGCCGCATCCGGCCTGGCCGCAAACCGCTGTCGGCGCCGGTCCGGTGCATGTGGTTTCGGCTACCGCCGATCAGATGTTCCGCGACATCGAGCCAGCAGAAGCTGCCGCCCTGCCGCGCTACACCGGCGAGCTCGAGCTGACCAACCACTCCGCCGGTTCGCTCACTTCGCAGGCTTACCAAAAGCGCTGGATTCGCAAGGAAGAACTGCTCGCCGATGCCGCCGAAAAGTCCTCCGTGGCCGCGCAGTGGCTGGGCGCACGGCCCTATCCGCAAGGACGCCTGAACGATGCCTGGACGCTGGCGATGGGGGCCCACTTTCACGATTTGGCCGCGGGAACCGCCACGCCGCGGTCCTACGAGTTTGCCTGGAATGACGATGTCCTTGCCCTAAACCAGTTCGCCGGTGTGCTCGAAAGCGCCACCGAAGGCGTGACGGCGGCGCTCGACACGCAGGGGCCGGGCGTGCCGCTCGTGATCTTCAATCCACTCAACATCGAGCGCGATGACGTTGTCGAGGCGAGCGTTGATTTTGGCCGCGGCGGTACGCCGAAGTCGGTGCGCGTGACAGCGGCTGACGGAACGCCCGTGCCGGCGCAAATCGTGAATGGCAAGGTGCTTTTTGCCGCGCATGTGCCGTCGGTCGGCTATGCGGTCTATCACGCGGAGCTCGGCCACGCGGAGCTCGGCGCGCCTGCTGCCGGCGAGGCAGCCTGGACCGCTTTGCGCGTCACGCAACATGAGCTGGAAAACGCCTTCTACCGTGTCACACTGAATGCCGATGGCGATGTTGCCAGCGTCTTCGACAAGCGGGCCGGCCGTGAGCTGCTGGCCGCGCCTGCCCGGCTTGCGATCTCTGAGGACAACCCGTCGCAGTGGCCGGCCTGGAATATGGATTGGGAGCAGGAACAGGCCGCGCCCCGGTCCTTTGTCAGCGGCCCCGCCAAGGTGCGCATCGTTGAGGACGGGCCCGTGCGCGTGGCCATCGAAGTGACTCGCGAAACTGGCGGTTCGCGCTTTGTGCAGACCGTGCGGCTGGCCGCCGGCGATGCAGGCAAGCGCGTCGAGTTCAGCAACGCGGTCGATTGGAATACCCGCGGCGTGAACCTGAAGGCAACCTTCCCGCTCACCGCCTCCAATGAGATGGCGACATACAACTGGGGTGTGGGCACCATCCAACGCCCCACAGCGGAGCCGAAAAAGTTTGAGGTGCCGTCCCACCAATGGATCGACCTGACCGACGGCAGCGGCGAGTTCGGGACCACGGTCCTGACCGATTGCAAAAACGGCTCCGACAAACCGAACGACCACACCCTGCGCCTGACTCTGCTGCGCACCCCCGGCGTGCGGGGCGGCTACCCTGATGAGGCAACGCAGGATCTCGGCCATCATGACTTCGTCTACGGGCTCAGCGGGCACACCGGCGGCTGGCGGGAGGCAGGCACAGACTGGCAGGCCGAACGGCTCAACACGCCGCTGATCGCCTTCCAGTCCGCAAGCCACCCGGGTGCGCTGGGTCACAGTTTTTCACTTGTCAAGGTGAGCAACTCCCGCGTTCGCATCATGGCGTTGAAGAAAGCCGAGGACGGCGATGAAGTCATCGTGCGCCTGGTGGAACTCGACGGCAAACCGCAAGCGGATGTACACGTCACCTTTGCCGCGCCGGTTACGGCGATGCGCGAGTTGGACGCCCAGGAACGGCCCTTGCCGCAGTCAACCGCGCAGCCGCAATCGCAGCTCACCGAAGGCGCGCTGGTCACTTCGTTTGGCGCCTACCAGCCACGCACCTTTGCGGTGAAGCTGGGCGCCGCGCCCACGTCCGTAGCCGGGGTCGATTCCGCGCCGGTGCCGTTGCAGTACGGGCTGGCTACGGCTACCGAGGACGGCACCAAGTTCGGCATCGGCTTCGACGGCCGGGGCGACGCATTGCCCGCCGCAATGCTGCCCGAGCAGATCTCCTTCCGCGGCGTCACCTTCCATATGGGACCTGCGAAAACAGGTGCGCTGAATGCAATCGTCGCCACGGGACAGCGTCTGGCGCTGCCGTCCGGCGATTACAACCGCATCTATCTGCTCGCCGCTTCGAGCGACGGCGATCAGAAGGCCACCTTCGAAGTTGGGGACCGGAAAAACGATCTTCAGATCGAAAACTGGGGCGGGTTCATCGGCCAATGGGATGACCGGACCTGGAGTTCCACCAATACCGCTAACGACAATTACGGCGAAATGACGGGCTTGCGGCCGAGCTTTATCAAACGCGCCGATGTTGCCTGGTACGCCAGTCACTACCACGACGCGGGCGGTAAAAATGTGCCTTACAGCTACGCCTACCTCTTCGGTTACGGCATGGATCTGCCGGCGGGCGCAAGGACGCTGCGGCTGCCCAATAACCCGAAAATCCGCATCCTGGCTGTTTCCGTGGCAAAGGAAAATCCGGAGATCACACCGGCGCAACCGCTTTATGATGTGCTGCCGTCGCCGAACGCCGGTCCCCCGGACTTCACGATCTCCGCACCCAGTGCCACGTCCGTCTCCGAAGGCAGAACGGCAACGGCCAAAGTCTACGTCGTCGGCCGGGGCGGCTTTGACGGTGCGGTGAAGCTGGGCGCCTCAGGTTTGCCCGCGGGCGTGTCGGCCACCTTCAATCCGGCGGTCACCAAAGGGTCCAGCACCATGACGCTTTCCGCCACCCACGCAGTCCTGCCCACGAGCGACACGGTCACGATCGCCGCAAGTGCGGGCGCTCTCACGCACACGGCCATAACAACGCTCGCCGTCACGCCCATTCTGAAAGGCACCGTGCCTGTCGATCTTTCCGCTGTCTACAACGTCTCCGCAATCTACAGGGACGGGGCCAAATTTGGGGAGACCGCCAGCGCGGATAACGGCGGCTATGCCTTCCCCGCGCGTGCACTCGGCGCGGAGCAGGTAGGCGATGAGGTCGTCTTCAAGCTGGGGCCGCCCGATGCACCCGATGCGGTCAGCGGCCGGACCGTTCCTCTGCCCCCCGGCAAGTTCAGCAGCCTGCGCCTGCTGGCCACGGCGGTCGACGGCAACCAACGCCGGCAAATCTTCACCGTCACCTACGCCGACGGCACATCGGCCTCCTTCACCCAAACTCTCAGCGATTGGTCTTCAGCTGGCGAGGACCACATACCCGGCCAAAGCTCCGCGGTGCATGTGCCCTATCGCCTCGCCGGCGACGGCACCACCGATGCCAACGCCTTCGGCCTCTTCGCCTATCGCTTCGCCCTCGACCCGGGCAAGGAGGTCCGCAGCCTCACCCTGCCCGCCAATCGCAACGTTGTGCTCTTTGCCACCACGCTCGTACCCGCCGGGCAGTAGCGCTTGCCCTCGGCGATGACCCTGAAGGGCATGGCGCGACCATGCCCTTCAGGTACACGACACGTCCGAGCAGTTCATGGAAAATAGGGGCAACGATGACGGCGCGGTGGCAGAGTACAAAGGGCTAGAGATGGGGCCGACGGAGGCCGGCACGCCTCAACCCACGTTTGTCCCGTGTTCCGACTCTACAGGTCGAGATCAGCCTGCCAGACATCCCCGGGACGCAAAGCCATCACTTGGAGCGTGTGGAAGGGCGCTTGACCTGCCGCAGCCAGCAATGCTTTTTCCGGCTCGTCGTAGGCCTCATCGGTCAGATTGAAGGTCCCCCAGTGCACGCCCAGCACCTGGCGCGCTCCGGTCTCCATCCCAATCTGCAAGGCCTCTTCGGGGTTCGCGTGCTGGGTCTCCATGAACCATCGCGGGGCATAGGCTCCGATCGGCAGTACGGCCAGAATGATGGGTCCAAAGCGCGCACGAATCTCGCGAAAGATCTTCCCGTCGCGGTATGCCGTATCCCCCGCGCAATAGATGGTCCCGGCAGGTGTTTCGAGGACAAAGCCACCCCAGAGCGCCATGCGGCGATCGCCAAGCCCGCGCGAAGACCAGTGATATGCCGGCACGATGGTGGCGCGCAATCCACCCGGCAATGGGAAGGCCTCCCACCAATCGCCCGTGGTGACCCGGATCGACGGAGACGCTGCACGAAACACCGCATCGTTGCCAAGCGGGCTCAGGATGAAAGGATGGTGCGCCTCCCATAGCTGCCCCACCGTCGCGAGATCCATGTGATCGTAGTGGTTGTGCGTCAGCAAAACGGTATCGATGGAAGGTAGATCGCCCAGCGCCACGGCCGGTGGGTTGTGGCGCACCGGCCCAAGCCGCCGAAACGGGCTGGCCCGTGCCGCCCACACGGGATCAAGAAGAAGATTGCTGCCAGCCACCTGCAATAGCAGAGAAGCGTGGCCGATCGCTGTGACTTGCAAACCCGCTACCTGCGGCGGCGGCCGGAGACCGTCGCGGGCAAGAACTGTCTTCGGCCACGGGGTTCTCTTCCCAAACAGCTTCCAGCGCAAAACATCGAGAAGGCTCTTATCGGCAGGGGGCAGGCCGGGGTGAAAGAAGCGCGTGCCGTCGAAATGATCCGATTGCGGGCCTTTGTAGTAACGATTCGCCATAGAGCTTGCTCCTCACGCAAAGGAACGTCTCCCGAGCTTGACACAAGGAAGGGACGGGATCAATCTCGCGCAAGCGACGTGGCGCTCCGGCAAAAGTTTGCTCTGCACCCTCCGCTATTCTCCGCCGAGCTACCACTTCTGTGGGAGACACCTGCATCCGCTGGTCACCTCCTGCCCCATCTAGCGTAAAGTAAGGCGTGGTTCGAGCCGGTTCTCCTCGCCCACCCATCGGTACTCCCCGCGCCCCTCGTGCAGCAGTCAGCCCATCCCGTTGCAAGGTCCACCTTCCCACGCTGCCGCCCGCGGCGCGTCCTGGTGGGCAGCATGCTGATGACGGGACTGCTGGCCCTCACCGGCTGCCAGAACATCACTGCGGGCAGCACGGCCGCCGCGGAGGTGCGCTTCGTCGATACTTCGATCGACGCCCCACCGCTGGACATTTACGTGAGCGGCACCGGCGCCGCGTATAACCTCGGGTATGCGACCTTTACCTCCTATGTCGCGCTTAGCCCCGGCGAATATCAGATCAAGGCCAACCGCGCGAGCACGGCCCAGGCCTTGGCTAACGCTCATGCGACCCTTGCCGGGGCGCGTCAGTACACCGCGGTCATCGGCAACGTGCTTGGAGGCCTGCAGGAGACGCTCTACCCGGATCAGAAGAGTCCAGCGCCGGCGAGCATGATTTCCGTCCGGGTATTGCAGGAGTCGGCCGGTGCCGGTCCGCTCAGCGTGACTCTGGTTCCGAGCGGGGGCACTGCAGCCTCGACGGCTTCGTTGGCTGTGGATCTCGGCTATGCCGCCAGTAGCGGGTATGTCAATGTACCCGCCGGTACTGCATACAGTGTGTTCGTCACCGCGAACGCGCTGGGAGCGCATGCCACGCTGCTGAACGGTGTGGCCATCCCGCCAGGCGGCGGCGCCGTGCACACCTTGGTGATCAGCGATGCGCCCGTGGGCAGGGGGGAACGGCTCTACGGATTTGTGCTCGACGATGTTGATGCGCCATAAACTGAAAGGCCCACAGTAGCTTACAACCGGGGGCGAAAGCGCTGCGCGAACAGTGCGGCCCCCGCCACGCAGAACAAGGGAACAAGCAGGTTGATTCCCAGCACATAGGGGGTGTTCCGATTTCCCAGGCCCTTGTGCAAATTGGATAGCCCCAGCAGCAGTAGGGGCGCTGCAACGCCGGCCCCGTGGGCCAGAAATGCACGCCGCGCCACCTTCGCCGCGGTATAACCGCCGGCCAAGGCCGCCAGTAGAGCCCAGAGCAGATTGCTGCTTAGATACAACGGCGTGGGTGTATCAAAGGACCGGTTCAGTCCCAGGTACGCCACGGCGTAGAAGACGCCTTCCAGCGCGAGAAAAAGCAAAAGGCCGTCGATCACGGCAAAGACGCTGCGGGCGGGGCGGGTCATGCTCGCACTATAGCAACGGAAGTGATCGGTTCGCAGCGGCGCAGGAAACAAAGCAAAGGCGCCTCGAAGCGAGGCGCCTTTGTGATCCCAAGTCGGCAGGTATTAGTAACGATATTGCTCCGTCTTGTACGGTCCCTCGACCGGCACACCGATGTAGTCGGCCTGCTTCTTCGAAAGCGTTGTGAGCTTGACGCCGATCTTCTCCAGGTGCAGGCGCGCGACCTCTTCGTCCAGCTTCTTGGGCAAGACGTACACGCCGATTTGGTAGGTGTCCTTGTTGGCCCAAAGGTCCATCTGCGCCAGGGTCTGGTTGGAAAAGCTGTTCGACATCACAAAGCTCGGATGGCCGGTGGCGCAACCCAGATTGACCAAGCGGCCTTCCGCGAGAATGAAGATCGAGTTCCCACTGGGGAAGGTGTAGTAATCCACCTGCGGCTTGATGTTGAGGTGCTTGACCGACGGGGCCGACTGCAACTCCGCCATCTGAATCTCGTTATCGAAGTGGCCGATGTTGCAGACGATCGCCTGATCCTTCATCTGCTGCATGTGCTCGAAGGTGATGATGTCGAGGTTGCCGGTGGCAGTGACGTAGATGTCCGCGCGGCCCAGCGTCTCTTCAATCGTCGTTACCTCGAAGCCTTCCATTGCGGCTTGCAGGGCATTGATGGGGTCGACTTCGGTGATGATCACGCGGGCGCCCATGCCGCGCAGCGAGTGCGCCGAGCCCTTGCCGACATCGCCGTACCCGCAGATCACGGCTACCTTGCCACCCATCATGACGTCAGTCGCACGCTTGATGCCGTCGGCGAGTGATTCTTTGCAGCCATACAGATTATCGAACTTCGACTTCGTCACCGAGTCATTCACATTAATCGCGGGCACGAGTAATTTGCCCTGCTCGAGCATCTTGTAGAGCCGGTGCACGCCCGTCGTGGTCTCTTCTGAAACGCCGCGCCACTCCTTGGCGACCCGGTGCCAACGCTGCGCATCCTCGGCGAGCACGTCGCGCAGCAGGTTTTTGATGATTTCTTCTTCCTGCGAACCCTTTTCGCCGTCGACAAAGCTGCGGTCACCGTTTTCCAGCTCGTACCCTTTGTGGATCAAAAGGGTGACATCGCCGCCGTCATCGACCACCAGCTGCGGCCCAAGGCCGCCTTCATGCTGCAGCGCCTGGTTTGTGCACCACCAATACTCATCCAGCGTTTCGCCCTTCCAGGCGAAGACAGGAACGCCCGAGGCGGCAATCGCCGCGGCCGCGTGATCCTGCGTCGAAAAGATGTTGCACGAAGCCCAGCGAACCGTCGCGCCCAGATCGGTGAGCGTCTCAATCAGCACGGCCGTTTGAATGGTCATGTGCAGCGATCCGGTAATCCGCACGCCCTGAAGCGGCTTCGCCGGTGCATACTTGCGCCGGATGCTCATCAAACCCGGCATCTCCTGCTCGGCGACGGTGATCTCTTTGCGGCCCCAGTCCGCGAGCGAAATGTCCGCTACCTTGTAGTCCACCGCCGTTGCCTGTTCCATCACCGCCGCTGCCGCCATTGTTTCTCCTTTAAGATTCCACTCTCAAGCGTATCAAACGATTGCTGTACCCCGGCTACGGATAATGCCGGAGAGCATGCGCCGCACCTCCACGACTTGACCTTGTAACTCATCATGGAGGTCCCTTGCGAGCAACTGAAGATCGCGCGCCGGCAGGGAGTTGGTATCCGATTTCGACGCCCAGGCCGCGGGCATGCTGTACACAGCGAAGATAGTCCGCGTTGGCATCCTGTCCGCAGCCTTCGGCGATCCGGGTAGTGATCTGCGTGGCGCTGCGCCGCAACGTGGTCACCATGCCAAAGGTCTCGCTTTTGGGGAAGCCGTGTGTTACCCGATAGGTCGCCAGCGTGAAGGCGTGCGCCTTGCGCCAGACGTCAAGTTGGCGAAAATCGCGCATCAGGTAGCTGTATCCAGAGGGTTTCTGTTCAGGTTTGGGGGATGAGGTGAGGAGGGATGAGAAACCTCACTCCCCACGACCTCATGACTCAAACCTGAACATCATCCCCCAACCCACACAGCATCCGGAATACCTCTTCCGTGCGATGCCGCAGAGCTGCCAGATCCCCAGCATTCTCGATCACGAAACATCCCTCGGCAACAGCATCAGGTACCCGTTGCACAGCGAGGCGGCGCTCGGCCTCCGTTTCGAGCGCCGCACGTTCTGAAGCACTCACAGGTCGGCCGCCCGTCATACGCTCAACAAAGCGGGCGACCTTAACCGTTTCTGGTGCCGTCACCAGCACGACGGCATCAAAACGCGCGCGCCATGCCCCCACACCGCCGGCAAAGCGTGTGCTGAAAATCAGTGCTGATTCCACCACGGCCGTCGCTTCCGGGTGGTCTTGGGCAATTGCCGCAAGCAAGCGCTCCTGTTCCGCAATCACGGCCGGATGCACAATCGCGTTTAGTTCCTCCACTCGGGGATGAGCGGGGTCGAACGCCAGCCGGGCCAGCGCCGGACGATCCAGGCTGCCATCCGGCAACATCACCCCTTGCCCAAACCGTTCGACGATCGCCCGGTACACAGGCTCGCCCGGCTGCATCATCGCCCGCGCCATGTCATCCGAGCTCAGCACCACCGCGCCCCATTGCGCAAGCAGGCGCGCCACGGTCGACTTACCGCTACCCAACTCGCCGGTTAGCCCAACGCGCAGCATGAGCCCTCACAAACCTCGCCGAAAACGTGCCGCCTTCACAGTGTTGGCCATCAGCATCGCGATCGTCAGCGCGCCGACACCGCCCGGCACTGGGGTATACGCCCCTGCAAGCGCGAACGCGCGCGGGTCCACGTCGCCGATCACCGTCGATCCACGCTTGCGAAAGCCTTCCATGCGGCTGGCGTACATCGGGCTGTCCGGCGGGAAAAAGTGTTCCACCTCGGCCTCGGCCATCAGCCGATTGATCCCGACATCGACCACGGTCGCCCCCGGCTTGATCATTTCTGCTGTGATAAATCCAGGCTTGCCGATCGCCACAATCAGCAACTCTGCTTCTCTCGTATAGCCGCCCAGGTCGCGCGTAAACCGGTTGCACACCGTCACCGTCGCTTGCTCGTTCATCAGCAGCACGCTCATGGGCTTGCCCACGATGTTCGACTTTCCGATCACCACCGCCCGTGTCCCGGCGAGGGGGATGTCGCTTCGTCGCAGCATCTCCAAAATGCCGAGCGGCGTGCAGGGCGCCAACAGCTCCGCAAGCGGCGTACCGTGCAGCAGACGTCCCCCATTTAACGGATGAAAACCGTCCACATCCTTGCGCGGGTCCACCGCCTCCAGCAAGCGCGGCGTGTCCACATGGGGCGGCAGCGGCAACTGGATCAGGATGCCGTCAATCTCCTCGCGCGCATTCAATGCGGCAACCAGGCGCAGCAACTCCTCCGTGCTTACGCCCGCCGAAGGCGTGTGCATCTCGGAATGTAGGCCGAGCTCACCACAGGTACGCACCTTGTTGCGAACGTAGATCTGCGACGCAGGATTCTCTCCCACAAGCACAACCGCCAGCCCAGGCCGATGCCCTTCCAGACCCATCGCGCGAACGGCGTCCGCCACCTCGGCCTTGATCTCGCCGGCGATGGCTACGCCATCCAGCACACGCGGTTGCCTCAACCTTTCGACCATGGCTTCAGCATAGCGCGCTCCCCCGCCAGTGCGAGAACGCCCCGTACACCCATTTCCTTAGCTGGATGAACAAAATTCTCATAGGAATGAAGATTGGTTCATCGCGCCACCTTTGCGTGGAAATCCAACATTTCTCCCGCTTCGTTAGAAAACTAAGCGACTGCCGCGCATCTCTAACGGTGAAAGTCCAGAGCATGCCGGGGCGAAGAGGGTCTAGATGAGTGATGGTCAGGACAGAACGTATGTCGAAAAGTTCACACACACCGATCTTCTCGCGTTACGAGCCGAATTGTTACGCTCCGGTGTCGACAGTTTTCAGGCAGCTGAGATCGTGTGCAGCTTCCTGAGCGGCCGCGGTTACGGCATCTCCTCGCACGAAGCCCGCCACGCCGCCTCCCGCATTGAGGTCCCCGGCACCACCCCCGAACACATCCAGGCCGAGTTGGAACGGGTCGCGCTGGTGATGTAATTGCGTTGCAGGCCGGAGGCGGAAGCTTTGACCTCGAATCCCTTCGGTACAGGGATGACAAAGGTACCTATCGGACTCCAGATTGGTTGCTGAGGCAAGAGTTAGGACAAAACCGCGTAGACGCAAAAAAGACCGGCGAAAGCCGGTCTTTTTTGCAAAGCTTCTTGGTCCGGACGCCAGCCTAAACGGCCTTCAACGCCAACGCCTTCACACGGGCGTTCAGGCGGCCCTTGTAGCGGCTGGCGGTGTTCTTGTGCAGTACGCCCTTTTGCACGCTCTTGTCCAGGAGTGACACGGTAGCGCGGTATTGGGTAGCGGCGGCCTGCGCGTTGCCGGCGGTAAGGGCTTCACGCATGGCGCGCAGCACGGTGCGCAGCTTGGAGCGGTTGGAACGATTCACTACCGTCCGCGTGACCGTTTGGCGGGCGCGCTTCAATGAGGAAACATGATTGGCCATCAGAACTCTCTTCTTTACCCGAACCGAGCGGGGGAGGTGTGTGCAAGCCGAACGCTGGGGCGGACACAGCGCGACCGCATCGACTCGAACATCCAATGGTAGCCCGAAGCGGGACGGGGCGTCAATGCAAGCGTCCCCGTAGGCCCCCTGCGGATGAAGGAGCCGGGGATGAAAGCCAGGACAATTTCACCCTGTTTCCCACACTGCCACGGATGGGGACTTGACGCGGCAAAGCGCGCGGCGCTACGCTCACGCCAATATCGTTACTCCTTTGGCATCCTTCGCCAACCCGGCGGCACGACGGTCCCGAACAGGCTTCTCGCCCCGGCGGAACGCCGCGTTTGCCGGTCTCTGTTCCCGCAACGATACTTCGCCTTCCACATCCAATTCTATGAAGCATCCTGACGGAGGTCAGATCCCTTCTTGGTAAAAACATCGCTGCCCCTTACGCCTGGAATTGAGCCGTTGTATGGCACGCGCGACGAGAATCTTCGTCTGATGGAAGACAGCCTGGGCGTGCAGATCGACCTGCGTTCGGACTCGGTGCGGGTGATGGGCGAAGCCGGCGCCGTGGCGCGCGTCGAAGGCATCTTCGCCGATTTCGAATACCTGCGGCGCACGGGCGTGCATCCGCATAACGGCGAGCTGAATGCGCTGCTGAAGGTGGTAGTCGCCGATCCCACCTGCACGCTGCGGGGGTTGATCGAGAGCGGCAAACAGCGCGCTGCGGGCACCAAGCGCACCGTGCAGCCGCGCACACCCAACCAGCGGAAATACCTTGAAGCCATCGAGCGCCACGACATGATCTTCGGCCTGGGGCCGGCCGGTACGGGGAAAACGTATCTCGCGGTCGCGATGGCCGTGAGCGCGCTGCTGGCGAAAAAGGTGTCGCGCATCATTCTGGTTCGTCCGGCGGTCGAGGCCGGCGAGCGGCTCGGTTTCCTGCCGGGATCGCTGCAGGAGAAGGTCGATCCGTACATGCGGCCGCTGTATGACGCCCTGTACGATCTCATCGACCCGGCCAAAGTGGACCGCATGCTCGAAACCGGCGTCATCGAGATTGCTCCTCTTGCCTTCATGCGCGGGCGCACGCTGAGCGAGGCCTTCATCATCATGGATGAGGCGCAGAACACCACGAATGAGCAGATGAAGATGTTTCTAACCCGGCTCGGCGGCGGATCGAAGGCCATCATCACGGGTGATCTGACGCAGATCGATCTGCCCAACCCCAAAAAGAGCGGCTTGTATGAGGCGCTGCGGGTGCTTGAGGGCGTGGAAGGCATCCGGTTCTGCCACTTCGAAGATGTGGATGTGGTGCGGCACCAGTTGGTGCAGCGGATTGTGCAGGCTTACGATCGGCACACCCGCACGGAACAGGCACCCTTGGAGATGGAGTCGGAGGCCGGGCTTTCTCTCCCGGTGCGGTCCGGCGGAGGCAACGGCGGGCGTGCGACGCGGCTGCAACCCCAGTAGGCACGCCTTTGCGGACGCGCCATGATCTCACTTGAGCCGCCGGCGGGCATCGCCCCCGCAGGCGATGCCTGGGCGGCGTCAGGGCTGTCCCGTGCCGGCTTGACGCGCTTTCTGCGCCGCGCGCAGGCTGCGGCTGGCCTCACCGGCGAGGCCGAAGTGCTGCTCGCGGATGACCGCATACTGCGCCGGTTGAATCGACAATTCCGAGGCAAAAACAAAGCAACAGACGTGCTCAGTTTTCCTGCGCCCCCGGAGATGGCGGCCGCGACGCCGGGTGACCTCGCGATCTCCCTCGAAACCGCGGCGCGGCAGGCCGCAGAGTACGGCCATACTTTGCGGGATGAAGTACGCATCCTGCTTGTGCACGGTTTGCTGCATCTTTCCGGTATGGACCACGAGGCGGATGAAGGCGAGATGGCGGCGCATGAGGACGCATTGCGCAAGGTGTTGCATTTGAAGCGCGGGCTGATCGCACGCACGACAGCCCCGGCAGCGGCTCCCCGCGTTACCGGCAAAGCGCTCGCAACGCGGCGAGTGGGCCGCAAGACGCCTGGCGAACGGCCAGGAAGCAGGGTTGGCACAAAGTTGTCCAGGGAGCTGTCGAAGCAACCGTCCGAACAGGGGGCGGAACGTTGATTTTTATTTATCCGGTGAGTGTCCTGGCCCTTCTCGGGGTCATGTTGCTGGCGGCTTACGCCGAACGGATTTACGCGGAGATGGACCGTTTTTTATCGCGCGAATCGGGCGAGGCTGTGGAGCTTTGGGAGAAGCGCATTGCGCCGCGGCTACGGTTGAGCCGTGAATCGGCGGCCATCTCCGCTTCGGTCCTTTCGCAGGTGGCTTTGGGCGGGCTTGCGCTGCTGCTGGCCAGCCGCGTGGCGTGGCATGGTCCGCATGCGGGCGGGGTCGTGGCGCAGGTGGTGCTGGAGCTCGCGCTGGCCGTGCTGGTCTTCGGCACCCTGCTGCCGCAGCTCCTGTTTACACGCTCGCCGGGACATTGGCTGCGACCGTTTGCACCCGTGTTCCGCGTGCTGTTCTATCTCGTGCTGCCGATCACCCTGCTGATTGCGCTCGTGCTTTCGATCGCGAGCCTGGCGGAGCCGGAGGCCCCCGACGAGGCCCGGCCCCAAAGCGAAGGGGTGGATGCGCTGCTGGAGGCGGGCGAGGAGGAGGGCATTCTTGAGGAGAGCGACCGCGCCCTTGTGCGCTCGGTTGTGGAGTTCGGTGACAAGGTCGTGCGTGAGGTGATGACGCCCCGTCCGGACATCTTTGCCGTGCCTGCCACGATGAGTCTGGCTTCCTTTACGGAGCAGGTGAACGAACACAACATGTCGCGCGTGCCGGTCTATGCGGGGACGCTGGATGAGGTGACCGGCATCGCCTTTGCGCGTGATCTCCTGCGCATTCAGGATGCGGATGCCTCAACGCGCAGCGTGGGCAGCCTTGCGCGTACCGCCTACTTCGTCCCGGAAACAAAAAAGGTGAATGAACTGCTGCGCGAGATGCAGCATGGCAAGCAGCACATGAGTCTGGTGATTGACGAGTACGGCGGCGTGGCCGGCCTGGTGACGATTGAGGATCTGCTGGAGGCCATCGTCGGCAGCATCGAAGACGAACACGACTACGCCGAAGAAGGCAATGCGCCTATCAGTGAGGAGGGTGGCACCTTTTTAATTCCTGGCAGCTTCGAGGTGAGCCGGCTGCGGGAGCTCTTTCTGCAGCCCACGGCCGAGGGCGCCGAAGGCGAGGAAGACGGTACCGGGGAAGTGCTGCCGCAGCTGCTGACGGGCTACGGGGCGGCGACGGTCGGCGGTCTGGTGAGCGAGATCGCGGGGCACATCCCACTGCCGGGCGAGGTGGTGGAGGACGGACCGCTGCGCTTGGAGGTGTTGGCCTCGACGGATCGGCTGGTGGAGCGTGTGCGGGTGGGGCTGCAGAACGCGTTTCCGCCGAATGAACCCGAGTGAGGGGCGCCGGCAACGCCACTGAAGTCTGAGGCCGGCACGCTGCGCTCGCGCTACGACGCGCGCCAAGGTGCGATGATGGAGCGATGGCGCTTCGTTCCGGTTTCGTTTCCATTGTTGGCCGCCCCAATGCGGGCAAGTCGACCCTGCTGAACGCGCTGCTGGGGCAAAAACTCGCCATCGTGACACATAAACCGCAAACGACGCGCACACGCGTGCAGGGCGTGCTGGAACTGCCCGTGCGCAAGAAAGCCAAGGGCGACCCGGGCCGGCCCGCCGCCCAGGTGGTGCTGGTCGACACGCCAGGCGTCCACAAAGGCGAAACGCATCTGGACCGGCGCATGCTGCAGGAGGTGCAGAATGCACTCGAAGGCCGCGATGCCGTTGTGTTTTTGGTGGATGTGACGCACCGTCTGCATGAGGCGGAGCCGGAGACGCAGGGTGAAGCCGCACAGCGTCCAGATCAGGGCCGGGACCGGGAAGAAGGCGAGCCGAAGGTTCGCTCGCTGGGGCAGCACAAACGGGCGCTTTCGCGGGCTGAGGACGACTTCGCCCTGCAGCTGGTGAAGCGATTAGACTGCCCCGTGCTGCTGGTGCTCAACAAGATCGACGCCCTGCCGAAGAGCACCCTGCTCCCGCTCATCGCACACTGGTCGGGGCTGCACAGCTTTGCCGAGGTGCTTCCGATCTCCGCGCGCAAGGGAGAAAACCTGGAGCTGCTCCTCGATCGCATCGTGGCGCATCTGCCAGAGGGGCAGCGCTACTTTCCAAAGGATCAGCTGACCGATCAGCCGGAGCGCTTTCTGGTGGCGGAACTCATCCGCGAAAAGATTCTTTTGCTCACCGGCGAAGAGGTGCCCTACGCCACGGCCGTGGTGGTGGAGCGCTTTGAAGAGCCGGCGAGTTTGAAGAAGACCAAGGACGGCAAACTGCCGGTAACGAAGATCGCGGCGGCCATCTTCTGCGAGCGCACGGGGCAGAAGGCGATTCTGATCGGCAAGCAAGGATCGATGCTGAAGCGGATTGGGACCACAGCCCGCAAAGAGATCGAAGCTGTGCTGGGCACGCGGGTCTTTCTCGAACTATTCGTCAAGGTGCGGGAGGATTGGCGCGCGTCGGCGGGTTTTGTGGAGGAGCTCGACTGGCGGCGACAGCTCGAAGACATTGCGGAAAAGCAGCAGCTCGCGCGCAGTTTGGAAGCACAGGCGGAAGGCCGTTCACTCACGGATGGCGACGAGGCCGGTGGATGATTGCCGCTCTGCGACGCCGGATGAATCTTTCCTCTCCGGCTGTTGCGCCCATTCGAACCGAACGCTTGCGACTGGTAACCATCACCCCGGCGATGCTTGAGGCCGAAGCCGCGGGGGGCGTAACCCTCGCGACCGCACTGGAAGCGGAGGTGCCTGCGGACTGGCCGCCCGAGCACTGGGCACCCGATGTGTGGGCGCACATCGGGGTACAGTTTGCCGCGCAGCCGGAGACTCTGGGGTGGCATCGCTACATCGTGCGGGAGCAACGACCGGTCGCCCTGCTGGGCTGCCTGGGCGGCTTTCCCTGTGCGGCCGGCGACGTGGAACTGGGGTATTCGGTGGTGAACTCGGCTCAGCGACAGGGCTACGGCAGTGAGGCCGCCGCGGCGCTGATCCATTGGTTGCTGCGCCGGCCGGAGGTGCATTCCGTGAGCGCGCAGGCCTTTGAAACGCCGCGAGGGTCGGTGCGCGTCATGCAACGCTGCGGAATGCGGTTTGTGGGCGCGGGGGATCAGGCGGGCACAGTGCGGTACCGGTCCTGGCGCACGGATACGGTGTAAGGTGTGGTCTGGCGCTACGCCTGTTTGCGCATACGGCTCACCAGGTCCTCCGCCGCGCTGGGCCAATCCGGAAAGGAAAAAAGGAAGCCGTGCCGGCGCAGCAGGGTCGGCAGCACCCATCGGCTTTTCAGCACCAGCTCGGTTTCTGTACCCATCAGTAGAGCGCCGATCACTAGCGCGGGCTTTGGGGCGGGAAGGCCGATGGTCTGGTGCCAGGCGTGCCGCAGAATGCGGAAAAAGTCGCGATTCGGCAATGGACCGGGAGCGCTCATATTCACGACGCCGCCGGTCTCGTCGGTGATCTCGGGACGGGTGAGCAGGAGGTCGACCGCACGGCAGTAATCCACGTCATGCATCCACGAGATGAACTGCTTACCTGAAGCCTGTTTGCCGCCCAGCCCGAGATTGGTCAGCTGCGAAAGCACGGAGAACACGCCACCCGCGTCAGGGCTCATTACCATGGACGAGCGCAGCCGGATCTTGCGGGTTTGGGGAGTCGGCACCGCGGCGAGGGCCGCCTCCCAGCGGGACGCAACGTCGATCGAAAAGCTCCAGGTCTCCGGTAGATCCGCGGGCTCACGGGTCCCGCGCTCGCCGGGCTGATCGCCGAGTTCCCCGGTGAACTCGTCCTGGGGGCGATCAAGCGCGTGGCGGTAAAAGGTACTGGTGCTCCCGTTCAGCCAAAGACGCGGCGGGGTGGACGAAGCGGCGATGAGCCGCCCCAGCAGCAGGGTCGGCTGCACCCGCGACTCCATGATCTCGCGGCGATGCGCCGGCGTATAGCGGCAGTTTACGGTGCGGCCGGAAAGGTGAACCACCGCGTCGGAGCGGTCGATCTCCATTGCCCACGGCCCTGGCGTGAGGCCGTCCCAAGCAAGCGTGCGCCAGGGATGGGCGGCATGCGCGGCAGGATCGCGGGAGAGTACGGTGATTTCATGGCCGGCCGCGTGCAAATGACGAGCGAGCAGGGTACCGATCTGGCCGGAGCCGCCCGGCAGGAGAATGCGCATGGACTTCGCCTCGCCTGTTCGATGCTACTGCAGCAGCGATAGCGCCGTGGCGGTCAGGGCCGTGACGCCGGTGCGTAAGGTGGGTTCCGGCAACGGTTCGAAGCGACTGGTATGCGGGCCGGGTAGCGATTTCCCGGCAGCTTGCGCGGCGGCGAACTTTCCCGGATCCATTGCGCCCAGCCAGAGAAAGGTCACCGGAATCTGCCGGCTCAGCCCGAAGACGCCGACATCCTCGCTGCCCATGATGCGGGTCTGATCGACGACGTTGTCAGCACCGAGCGTCTTCACCAGCACGGGGCGCACCCGCGCCATCTGCGCTGGGTCATTGAACATGACCGGGGTCGACTCGTTGTCCAGCACGGTGACCACCGCGGCTTTTTCGGGCGGCAGGTTCGCCGAGGCGGAAAGGCCGGCTGCCATCGAGCGCAGGCCGTTGATGACGACCTGGCGGCTCTTGTCGGAGAAGGCGCGGGTGGTGAGTTCGAGCTTCACTTCATCGGGGATGATGTTGCGTTTTGTGCCGCCGTGGATGTCGCCGACCGTGACGACCGAAGGGTCCTGCGGATCTTCCTCGCGGCTGACGATGGTTTGCAGTTCGGTGATGTAGAGCGCCGCCAGGGTAACCGGATCGCGCCCCAGCTGCGGTGCCGAGCCGTGCCCCCCGATCCCGTGAATGGTCACGTCAATTGAGGTGGAACTGGCCAACGCCGGGCCGGGTACAACACCGATCTTGCCGGCGGGCAGGGTATTGGTGTCGTGCAGACCGAGAATGCGATCCGGGCGACCGAAGCGCTGGTAGAGGCCGTCGGCGAGCATGGCTTTGGCGCCGTCGATGGTCTCTTCCGAGGGCTGGCCGACAAACATCAGCGTGCCGTGCCACTGCGTCCGCATGCCGGCAAGCGCCCGCGCGGTGCCGATCAGCACGGTCGTATGCACATCGTGGCCGCAGGCGTGCATCACGCCGACCTGCTGACCGGCTTTGTCACGCACCTGCACATGGCTGGCGTAGGGCACACCGGTCTCTTCGACGATCGGCAGCGCATCCATGTCCCCGCGGATCAGTAAGGTGGGCCCGGGGCCGTTCTTCATCATGCCGACGACGCCGTGGGCCTGCGAGCCGTCAGGATATTTGCCGACGTGCTCGGTGACCGTGTAACCGGCGTCACGCAGGGCTTTGGCCAGGGTGTCGGCGGTGCGCTCCTCAAAGTGCGACAGCTCCGGATGCGCGTGGAGATCCTTATAGGTTTCGACGAGGCCGGGCAGCTCGGCATTCACAGCCGCGTCCAGGCTCTGGCCGCTTGCCGTCCTCAGTGCGCATAGGCAAAGCAACGCCGGAAGCACCGCACGCCTGCGGTGGAGTAGAGGAGTGATGAGCATGTGCGCCCAGTATACGACCGACGGATGCCTGCTGCCGGCAGTCGAGGCCCGAGGAACACGTGGTTTGCGCGTCCGCTGCCAACGCCCGTGCGCTTTGGCTACCTGGCCGAGCCGTTTGGGAACATCAGCACCTTGCGGTTGAGATCGAAGCCGATATAACCGCCCTGAGCCAGAAGCCGTGTGAGCACTTCGGCATCGGAGGCCTGCGGCTCAAGGATGTACTCGTCTACGCCGTGATCGAGAATGAGCTGAATGGTGAATACGCCGGGTTGGCCGGGCTCCTTCTCGGTCCAGGAGGTTTGGTGATGGGTGACCTGGCGAATGCGATAGCTGCGTTCAAGTTGTTGTTCGGCTTCGGGTTTTTGTTCGGTGTTGGGCATGACTACAGGATCTCCGTGAGTGGGTGGGGGAGCTCGTCAAGGGGCGGGGCAACGATGTTTGAGAGTGGTCCTCCCGTTACGCATGCCACCCGCTTTGCTGTTTCGCCTTCCCTCTTCTGCATAGATGCGTCTCGACGGCTACGGGCAGATGTGGCCGAAAATAGCCTTAGTCGCTCAGCTGGATGCCCAAAGCCTTCATCTTGCGATAGAGGTGTGAACGCTCCAGGCCGAGGGACTCGGCGGCGCGGCTGATATTGCCGTGCGAGCGGTCAAGTTCCTTGAGGATGTAGTCGCGCTCATAAGCCTCGCGCGCCTGTTGCAGGGTGGAGAACTCTTCACGGTTTTCACGGCCTTCTTTGTTACTACGGCCGTCGGTGCGCTGCACCAGCATGGGCAGATGCTTGACCTCGATGCGTAAAACTTTGGGGTTGAGGATGATGACGCGCTCCATGACATTGCGCAGCTCGCGCACATTGCCGGGCCAGTTGTAGCCGCGCAACTGCAGCAGGGCGGAGTCGGAGATTTCCATGCGTGGACGGCCGTACTGCTGGCCGAATTCGCTCAGAAATTCACGCACCAGCAGCGGAATGTCTTCTTTGCGTTCGCGCAACGGGGGCACGGCAAAGGGGATGACATTGAGGCGATAGAACAGGTCTTCGCGGAAGTTGCCGCGAGCGATCTCCTCCTCCAGATCCTTGTTGGTGGCGGCGATCACCCGGGTGTCCACGTGCACGGGGCGCGAGGCGCCGACCGGGGAAAATCGTTGCTCGTCAAGCGCGCGCAAGACCTTGGCCTGCGTCTTCAGGCTCATGTCGCCGACTTCGTCCAGAAACAGCGTACCGCCGTCGGCACGCTCAAAGGTGCCGCGCTTTTCGGCGGGCTGGTTGGGCGCGCCGGGGCCTGCGCCGTTGCGATAGCCGAAGAGTTCGGTTTCGATGTAATCCTCAGGGATGGCGGCACAATTGAGTTCCACCAGCGGCCGTTCGCGGCGCTCCGACTCGGCATGGATCAAGCGCGCGATGCGCTCCTTGCCGGTGCCGGATTCACCATAGATCAGCACGCGTCCGTTGGTCGGCGCCATCAGGCCGATCTGCTGCCGCAACGCCTTCATGGAAACGGATTGACCGGTGACCGAGCCTTTGGTGGCGAGCTGGCGGGCGAACTCCTCGTTGTCTTCGCGCAGGTGGTGCGCCTGCACGGCATTGCGTAACACCAGCAGCGTGCGGTCAAGCGAAAGCGGCTTTTCGAGAAAGTCAAAGGCGCCCAGTTTGGTCGCCCGCACGGCGGTTTCGATGGTGCCGTGGCCGGAGATCATGATGACCTCGGGCGCGCCGATACGGCGGTCGCCCTCGTCGTTGCGACGGATTTCACGAAGCACATCGAGGCCGTCGCCGTCAGGCAGCCAGATATCGAGCAGCACGGCCTGGTAATCCGCGTCACGCAACAGGGTGAGTGCCTCGCCCGCGGTGCCGGCGGTGGTGACGGCGTAGTCTTCTTCGCGAAGGATGGCTTCAAGCGAGCTGCGAATACCCGCTTCGTCATCGACAATGAGCACATGATTCATGCGGGCACCCGCTCGGACAGCGCGGGTGTTGCCGCCGCTTCGGCCTCCTGCGCCGGAGCCGGCCGCAGTTCGACGAGAAAGCGGGCGCCCGAGGGGCTGTTCGCTTCCGCACGGACTGTGCCGCCGTGCTCTTGAACGATCTTGGCAGCGATGGCCAGACCCAGCCCGGTGCCGCGCTGTTTTGTAGAAAAGTAGGGCAGAAACAGGCGTTCGCGCATCTCGTCGGTGAGACCGGTGCCCGTGTCGGCAACGCACAGTTCGAGCAGGCCGGAGTCGAGCAGGCGCGTGGAAACAACCAGTTCACGCAGCAGACTTTCGCTCATCGCCTCGGCGGCGTTGTCGATGAGGTTGGAGATGGCGCGTTTCAATGCTTCGGGGTCAGCGAGCACGAGCGGCAGCCCCGGGGCAAGACGGCGCTTCAGCCGAATGGAACCCAGGCGGCCCATGAATAACACCAAGGCATTCTCAATGATGCCGTTGAGGTCCGCCGGCCGCGGATGGGCGGCGGGAAACTCCGCCAGCGCCCCAAATTGGTCGACCAGCGAGCGCAGCGTGTCGACGGAGGCGCCGATCACTTCGGTGGAGCGCTGAATGACCCCGACGGAGCGCACGGATATGTTGTGTTCCACCAGCACCGGTTCAAGGCGGTCGATATGGCGGCGCACCAGTTCAGCATTGAGGGAGATCGGCGTGAGAGGGTTTTTGATCTCGTGCGCGACGCGGCGCGCGACCTCCTTCCAGGCGCTCTGCTTCTGCGCTCGCAACACCTCGGAAACGTCCTCCAGCACAAGCACATACCCGAGGTGTTCGCGCGCGGGTCCACGTTCCAGAAGCGCGACGACGGCGGAGACCTGGGACACGCCGGAGGCGGACGGCAGTTCGAATTCCGCAGCGGCCGACCCCATGCGATGGCTGCGCTGCATCAGCCGTTCGAGCACCTCGGTGGCCTCTGCGGGCAGCACCTCGCGCAGGGGTGCGCCCACGAACAGCTGCTCGCCGCCGGGGTCGAGCATCTCCGAGAAAGCACGGTTGGCGAGCACGATGCGGCGCTCCGCCGACAGGGTGACGAGGCCGGTGGGAATGGTCTCGATGATGGTTTCGAGCTCCGTGCCGCGCCGTTCCAACGTGGTGTTCAGCTCGCCCAGTTGGCTTGCCGAAGCTTCCGCGGCGGAGCGGGCGGATTCGAGGTCGGCGGCCATCTCGTTGAAACGCCCGGCAAGGCCGCCGAGCTCTTCGGTGGCGGATTCTTCGACCCTTCGCGCGTAGTCTCCGTCGGCGATGGCCTCCATGGCTTCAGCAAGGCTTTCGATCGGCCGCGTCACCTGCTTGGCCGTGTTCAGGGCCAGCCAGCAACAGGCAAAAAGGGCCAGCACCGTGACCAGTAGCAGTAGGCCGGTATACAGGCTGCGCACCTGGCGGCGCTCCCGGAAGACCGTCCAGTACAGCGCAGCTGCTTTGCGCAAACGGAGGTTGGTGGCTGCGACATCGCTTGGCATGGGCAGCCCGACCACAATCACACCGCCGTGCTTTAGACCGGCCACAGCAATGCTGTACTCCAAGCCATCGATGGAGAAGAGCGAGCCTTCATTGCGCTGTGCGGCTCCAAGCAGAGCCGCTTCCGTTTTGAGGGTGCTGCTGCCGGCCGCGGCATGGTGGTCGACGGCGATGAGTCCGCCTGAGGTGTCGTTCGGTGAGGAGGAAAGCAGCGGCGTTCCCGCACCGGAAACAGGCAGTGCATCCACCGCGTCCACAGCGCCGAAGGAGCTGTGTGCGACCGGTAGTTGCAATGAGGTCAGCGGCACGCCGTCCCTGTATATGACGGCGAAACCGCCCTGCAAGGTGAGGGCGTGGCTTTCCAAAGAGCGGTGCAGGATGGCGATGCTCGCTGCAGAGGCGGGATGCGGCTGCGTGGCGCTGCGTGCCGAAAGGGCCGTTGCGAGTGCGGGGGAGTCGGTCAACTCCACGGCCAGGCTGTCGGCCTCGGCCCGGGCGTTCGCATTCGCATATCGTCCGAGCGCCGTGAGCAGACTGCCCGCGTCGTCACGGAGTTCTGTGATGGGCTGCGAAAACCAGCGGTCGACCGCGCGGTTCATCAGCAGATAGCTGAAGGCAAGCATGAAGACCAGAGGGACGAGAGAAACCAGCACCGCGCCCCACAACATACGGGTCCGCAGCCGCGAACCCAGCACGCGGCTGCGCTGGTCTGCGTAGAGCTTCAGCAGGTTGCGTACCAGCGTCACCAAAACAGCGACAAATAGAAGAAACGCGACGATGGAAAGTGCTAAAAAAACCAGTGTTTCGAGAGGCGACTGCGGGTCGAGCAGACGAAGGTTGAAAGCATTCAGCGCCCCGAGGGCTAGAAAAAGCACAACAAGGCTGACGAGAAGCACGATCAACCAACCACGCCGGCCGCCCGTGTTGCCCATCGGTTCGCTCCTCGACAGCAGTCTACGCCGCCCCGCTCTTCAGAGCGGAGCGGGTTCCTTCAGCTGAAACGCGCTCAGGCAAAAAGGCTGTCAACCGGCGTGAACTCGCGGTTCTGGCTTTCCGCGACAGCCTTGTAGGTCAGCTTGCCATCAAGCGTGTTTACCCCTTCGGCGATGCCGGGATCGCTTGCGATCGCGGCCTTGCCGCCCATGTTGGCCAGCTTCAAAACATAGGGAAAGGTCGCGTTTGTCAGTGCCAGGGTGCTCGTGTTGGGCACGGCGGCGGGCATGTTCGTCACGCAATAGTGCACCACGCCGTCCACCTCGTAGCTGGGGTCGGAGTGCGTGGTGGGGTGTGCGGTTTCGATGCACCCGCCCTGATCGATGGCGACATCGACGATCACCGCCCCCTTTTTCATCTTGCTGACCATGGCACGGGTAACAATCTTAGGCGCGGCATGGCCAGGGATCAGCACGCCGCCAATGACCAGATCCGCATCGCATACCGCTTTTTCGACGTTGTAGCTGTTCGAGGCCAGCGTAAAGACACGGCCGGCGAAGATGTCGTCCAACTCGCGCAAACGGTTCAAGTTCAAGTCCACAAGCGTGACCTTGGCACCGAGGCCGAGCGCCATCTTGGCGGCGTTGGTGCCCACGATGCCGCCGCCGATAATGCATACATTGCCCGGCAGCACGCCCGGCACGCCGCCCAGTAGCACGCCCCGGCCGCCATGATCTTTGCCGAGGTAGGTTGCGCCGACCTGCACCGAAAGCCGGCCGGCGACCTCCGACATGGGTGTCAGCAGGGGTAGCGCGCCAAAGCGGTCGCGCACGGTTTCATACGCGATGCCCGTCACCTTGCGCTCCAGCAGGATATCGGTGAGTTCGGTCAGCGGGGCGAGGTGCAGATAAGTAAACAGGAGGAGGCCTTCGCGGAAATGGTAATACTCCTGCTTGGTGGGCTCTTTGACCTTGACGACCATCTCCGCCAGCCGCCAAACGTTGTACGCTTCGCCGACGATCTCCGCGCCGACGGCCTGGTAGTCGTCATCCGGAAAGGACGAGAGCACCCCGGCATTCTGTTCCACCAGGACCTTGTGGCCGGCCTCTGTCAGTGCCTTTACACCCGCGGGCGTGATGCCTACACGGGTTTCGTGGTCCTTTGTTTCCTTTGGAACGCCAATGATCATGCGATGCTGCCTTCCCATCCGGCCTTCCTGGCACGCGCTGTGAACCGCACCTATTCGCGGATGCTGCTCCGGAGACCTACTCCATTGTAGCCAGTTGCGCGTGGGATGCGGCGCCCGCCGTCTGCCGCTTTTGAGGAGGTTCGCAGCCTTGTGGGAAGCCTTGTTTGTCCCAAAAGGAAACAGCTATCTTGAAATGAAGTGAACTGCCGAAGAATGGTTGCAGGGTGAGGAGCCGTGGATGCCTGGGAACGATCCGACCACTTTGCAGCGCTCGAGCGGCGAAGCCGCCACGGTCGCCTTCGTGCACACAAACGCTTCGGTGCTGCTCGATGGGCTGCGCGCACTCGCGGCCTTGCTGGTTGTGGGCGATCATCTGCGCAATATGCTTTTTGCCGATTACCCGCAGCTGCCTTTGCCGCGCCGCTGGGCTGCCCTGCCTTACCTGCTCACTTCGGCCGGGCACGGGGCTGTTGTCATTTTTTTTGTACTGAGCGGTTATTTGATCGGCGGCACGGTGTATCGCGCGATGGATCGCGGCCAGTGGCGCTGGTCCGCGTACCTGACCCATCGACTCCTGCGGCTTTGGATCGTTCTGGGGCCGGGGCTGCTGCTTTGCGTGCTTTGGGATATGCTCGGCTTGCGTCTGCACCATGCCCCTGCTCTTTATGGCGGGGCCAATTACAACCACCTGACGGCTGCTGTGCGGCCCCGGCTTTCCCTCGGCATTTTCATGGGAAACCTGTGCTTTGTGGGTGGCCTGCATGTGCCGACGCTGGGCTCCGACGGTGCGCTGTGGAGCCTCTCCTTCGAATTCTGGTACTACCTTCTCTTTCCGCTGGGGCTTGCACTTTGGCTGCGGAAGGGCGCGGGAAATGAACGCTTATGGATGGCGGCTGCGCTTCTAGCATCCGGTGCCATCGCCGGCTGGAGTGTTCTGGGGATGTTTCCCGTGTGGTTGCTGGGAGCGTTCCTGGCGCGATTTACTTTGCCTGTATGGCCAGCGCGCGTGCGATACGGGCTGATTGCCTGCTACGTGCCGTTCTTCTTCATCCTCTCAAAGAAGCAGCTGCTGCCCGGGTTGGGTAACGACTACGTGCTGGGGCTTGCGACGGCAGTGGTTCTTGTGGCTCTGCTTGCGGCACGCGGCGGTGCAGCGGAGGGAAGCGCCTTTGTGCGGGCTACACGGTTTCTGGCTCGTGGATCGTTCACGTTGTATGTGGCGCACCTGCCCTTCGCCTTGCTGCTGACCTCGCTGGCAGCGGGCGATCGCCGCTGGATTCCAAGCGGATGGCACCTTCTGGCCGGTTTTGGGATCCTGCTGGCAACGCTGCTTTATTGCTACGGTGTGGCGGCGGTGACGGAATTCCACACCGACGCCGTGCGCCGCTGGGTGGAGCAGCGGATGGGCGTGCGGGTAGCGGCGGAGACCAGGGCGCGGGATGCCGCGCTCGCGCGCTGAGCTTGCTTCCGCAATGGGGTTCGCGGAGGGCCGGGCGGCGTGGCGATGCCGATCCCGATTCTGGTGCAGATTCTGGATGCACAGGGTTTCCAGGGTTCCCGGCTCCGACACCGTACAATGAGGGAAACGCTGCCCAGGAACCCAGCACTACATGGCTTTGATGAACTTCCAGACGCGCACCGGCCGCGTCAGCAACATGCGGTCGATCTTTTCGCTCTTCTCAAGCGACCTCGCCATTGACCTTGGCACGGCTAATACGCTGGTGTATGCCGCGGGTAAAGGCATCATCGTTAACGAACCCTCGATCATTGCCGTCAACCGCGTGACCAACGAGGTGGAGGCAGTCGGCAAGGAAGCGAAGGAGATGCTCGGCCGCACGCCGGGCAACATCATCGCCATCAAGCCGATGAAAGACGGTGTGATTGCAGACTTCAAGCACACCGAAAAGATGCTGAACTACTTCATCCAAAAGGCGCACAACCGCAAGATGATGGTGCATCCGCGCATTGTCATCGGTGTTCCGAGCGAGATTACGCAGGTGGAAAAGCGCGCAGTCATGGATTCGGCGTACCGTGCGAAGGCCTCCGAGGTGCACCTGGTTGAGCAGGCGATGGTGGCGGCTATCGGCGCGGGTTTGCCGATCACCGAGCCGGGCGGCAACATGGTGGTCGATATCGGCGGTGGCACCACGGACATCGCGGTGATTTCGCTGGCGGGCATTGTGTATTCGCGTTCTGTGCGCATGGCCGGCAACCAAATGGATGATGCCGTGCAGACGTACCTGAAGCGCAAATACAACCTGCTTATCGGCGAGCGTACAGCAGAGCAGGTCAAGATTGAGCTCGGCTCCGCGTTTCCGCTCGATAAGCCGATCACGATGGAGATCAAGGGCCGCAACCTGATTGAAGGTGTGCCGAAGACGATCACCATCGAGGACTCGGAGATCCGGGAAGCGCTCAGTGAGTCCATTGCCACCATCATGAACGCGATTCGCGTCGCGCTCGAACGCACCCCGCCGGAGTTGTCGGCCGATATCTCCGATCGCGGCATCGTACTGACCGGGGGCGGCGCGCTGATCAAGAATCTTGATAAGCGCATTCGGGAGGAAACGGGTTTGCCGGTGTCGATTGCGGACGATCCGCTGGCGTCCGTGGTGCTGGGAACGGGGAAGATGTTGAGCGATTTCCGGTTGCTGCGGAAGATTTCGATCGATTGATAGCGCACCGGGGACACTCGGTGACGACGGTTTATAGAGCGGGCTTTCAGCCCTCCCCGCTCGGTGCGGGCATGTTCCTAGGCCTTGCGGCCTA
>CAXSZS010000006.1:0-146188 GCA_964242495.1 uncultured Acidobacteriaceae bacterium | reverse complement strand
TAGGCCGCAAGGCCTAGGAACATGCCCGCACCGAGCGGGGAGGGCTGAAAGCCCGATTCATGAAGCCCGGGCCGCCTATGGAACGGGCCTTCAGCCCTTGAACCTGATAGTGACATGCACCCCTAGGCCTTGCGGCCTAGGCTGGTATAGGGCGCGCCGTTGGCGCTGAAATCTGCGAGTTCTGATTGAACTGCGCAATTGCGACTTCTGTTGCGCTTTGGGTCCTATGCTTGTGACTACAGGCCTTTCGCTACAAGCTTTACCCGCGCAGCAGTTCCGGTTTTGCCACGGTTAAGGTCGCGATCAGTTCGCCGAACAGGGTGTTGGCCCAGGCGAACCAGGCGCGGGTGAAGTTCTTTGGGTCATCTTTGAAGTAGCTCTCGTGCATGAAGCCGCTCCCCGCCGCGGAAACCTTCAGCATGCCCAGGGCGCGCCGGATCTCGGCATCGTCGGTGCTCGTCAGCGCATAGATCATCTGCGACATCGGCCAGATCATGTCTTTGCCCTCGTGCGGCCCACCGATGCCTTCGCCCGCAGATCCGCGGAAGAACCATGGGTTGCGCTCGCTCCACACAAAGGCACGCGTGCGGGCATAGCGTGCCGCGTCCGGCGAGCTGTGCAGGTACGGCAGGCCCAGCAGGCTCGGCACGTTGGCATCATCCATGAGCACCTGGCTGCCGAAGCCGTCCACCTCGAAGGCCCAAATCGTGCCCAGCGCAGTGTTTGCGACGGCATGCTGTTCGAGCGCGGCGGCGACTTCGTCGGCCAGCGATGAGGCGCTCTCCGCGAGCACGTCGTCGTGCAACACCGCGTGCGCCATCTCGGCAAGCTGCCGCAACGAGGTGACGGCGAAGAGGTTCGACGGCACAAGGAATGGGAAGATACAGGCATCGTCCGAGGGCCGAAAGCCTGAAGCGATCAGCCCCACCGGCTTGACCGGGTTGCCGGAACCTTTTTCGCCGAGCGTCTCCGTGGGCGTGTTGGCCATGCGTTGAAAACGGTAGGGCCCAGGGCCATCTTTGCGCTGCTGCACACGCATCGTGTCCACGACGACCTGCATTGCCGCGTGCCAGCGTGCATCGAAGGGCTGCGTGCCGCCTGTCTGCTTCCAGTAGCCATGGGCCAGCCGAATGGGATAGCACAGCGAATCGAGTTCATACTTGCGCTCGCCTACACCCTGCTTCATCTCGGTCTGGTCATGACGGCCCCACTCGAGCGGAGGCGCCGCCAGGTCGGCCATGAAGGCGTTGGCATAGGGATCAATGAGCAGGCAGCGCGTTTGCCGCCGGATGACGCCCTCGAGCAACGCGCGCAGGGGTTCGTCGTGGGCGGCCAGCGGCAGGTAGGGCCACACCTGCGCAGAGGAGTCGCGCAGCCACATCGCCTCGATGTCGCCGGTGAGCACAACGGTATCGGGCTTGCCCTCAAAGGTGCCGGGCTCTACCGTCGTGTCGAGGGTATTGGGAAAGCAGTTGACAAAGAGCGTGGCCAGCGCGGGATCGCCGATGCGTGCCTGCGTTGCTTGAAGAAAGCGCTCTACACCCTCGGAGCGAAAACGCCGCTCCGCCGGTGGCAGCCTGTGTCCGCTCGCAACGGGAGACGCGGGCTGGGATTGCAGCGCCGGCACCCGCGACGCGCTTGCCGCGAAGGAGCGCGAGGGCAGCATGCCCGCCACCACGGCGGCACCGCTGCCCTGGAGCCATTCTCTGCGCGACATGTGCGCTGGTTGCCCGGTCTTGCTCATTGTCCTCCTGTCGGTCACACTGGAAAGCGTCACACTGGAAAGCGTCACTCTGGAGAGCATAGACGCGCGGGGAGCGACGTGGCGAATGCGCATCGCTGCTGCGCGGCTTTCCGCAGTGCATTGCCGTTGTGGCATTGTGGATGTATTGGAGTGGAAACGTGATCTCTCGCCGAAGCTTTCTTCAAACCGCAGGCGCCGTGTGTGCCTCTGCCGCGTTGCCGATGCCCACGTTTGCTTTACCTGAAGGCGAAGTCGCGCGCGATGCGCTGCATTGGGTCGATCCACGCATCGGTACGGGCGGCCACGGGCACTGTTTTCCCGGCGCCAGTGTGCCGTTTGCGGCGGTGCAGCTGAGCCCCGACACGTTTAACGACCAATGGGACTGGTGCTCGGGCTACCACATCTCCGACAGCTCCATCATGGGCTTCAGCCACACGCATCTAAGCGGCACAGGTTGCGGCGATCTGCTGGATTTTCTCGTGATGCCGGGAACCGGCCCAGTGAAGCTTGTGCCCGGCTCGCGCACCGATCCGGACGAGGGCTACCGTTCGCGCTTTTCGCATGCGGAGGAGGTCGTGCAACCGGGCTACTACGCCGTGACGCTAGAAGGTCCCAAGGTGCGCGCGGAGTTGACTGCCACCGAGCGCACAGGCATTCATCGCTACACATTTCCGCAGAGCGACAACGCGTGGATCATCGTCGATCTCACACACAGTTACCTGACCAATGGCAGCTCGTCGGTGTATAGCGCGGAGCTGCTGCAACCTGCGTCGAACACGCTTGCCGGCGGCCACGTCACTCGTGCGTGGGGCCATGATCGGCACTGCTACTTCAGCATGCAATTTTCCAAGCAGCCGACAAGCGTGGTGTTGTATTCGGACGATAAACCGGTACGTGAAACGGGCGTGCTGAAGGGCGGGAACCTGAAGGCTGTTGTGCATTTCCGCACGGAAGCGCGTGAGGTGATCCTGATCCGCACAGGCATTTCGGGCGTCAGTGCGGAAGGCGCAGCGGCAAACCTCCAAGCCGAGCAGCCGGACTTCAACTTCGACAAAACGCGCATGACGGCGCAGGAGAAGTGGCGCAACCAGCTGGCGCGCGTGCAGGCCGAGATCCCTGATCCGGAACAGAAGCGCATCTTCTACACCGCGCTGTACCACATGTCGCTGGGGCCGCAGCTCTTTGACGATGTCGACGGCCAGTACCGCGGCATGGACGCGGCCATCCACAAACTCCCTGCGGGGCAGCACAACTACACGACGTTTTCGCTGTGGGACACCTTTCGCGCGGCGCATCCGGCGTACACACTGATCCAGCGTGACCGTGTTCCCGACTTCGCGAACACACTCATTCGCATGGCCGAGCAGAGTGAAGAGGGCATGCCCGTGTGGCCGCTGCAGGGCACCGAGACCGGTACCATGACCGGCTACCACTCGGCGAGTGTGATCGCGGAGGCGATCAACAAGGGGCTGCCGGGTATCGACACCCAAGCGGCATACAAGGTGATGATGCAGCGCGCGGAGGATCAGAATTTTCAGGGGCTCGGCTTTTACCGCGAGATCGGGTATCTGCCCGCGGACTGCGAAGGGGAATCCGTTTCGAAGACCTTTGAGTATTGCTATAACGATTGGGCGATCGCGCATGTGGCGAAGAAACTCGGCAAGAACGACGATGCCGGCATGCTGCAAGCGCGCTCGAAAAACTACCGGCATTACTTCAATGCGGAAACACAGTTCATGCAGCCCAAGCTGTTGAACGGTCAATGGGCTGCGCCTTTCGATCCCATCGAGATGGGCCATAGCCACCGATGGCGCGATTACACCGAGTCGAATGCATGGCAGTCGAGCTTCGGCATCCAGCATGATCCTGCGGGGCTGATCGCGCTCTACGGCGGCCGTGAACCGTTTGTGAAACGACTTGATTTACTGTTCACCGTGCCGTCTACCTTACCGCCGGATGCACCGCCCGACATCGCCGGCATGGTGGGCCAATACGCCCACGGCAACGAGCCCTCGCATCACATCGCCTATCTGTATGTCTATGCCGGTGCGCCGCACAAGACGCAAGCCCGCGTGCGCTCGCTGATGGACACGATGTACCACGCGGCGCCGGACGGCATGGCCGGCAACGAGGATGTGGGCCAGATGTCGGCTTGGTTTTTGCTGTCGGCGCTGGGGTTCTATCCGGTCGATCCGGTCAGCGGCAACTATGTGCTCGGCTCACCGCTGGTGGAACGCGCGACACTCGACCTCGGCGATGGCCACAAGCTGGAGATTGAGGTGAAGCGCCGCGATCCGAAGCATGCCTATGTGCAGAGCTTCAGCTTGAACGGCAAACCGCAGCAACGGGCCTGGTTTCAGCATGCGGAGATCGCATCGGGCGGGCGCATCGTGCTCGAGATGGGACCGGAGCCGAACCTCAAGTTCGGCGCTGCGGCCGAGCACCTGCCGCCTTCGTTGGAGTTGTAAGGCAGAGGGCCTTTGATGTGCATCACGCGATGAGCACAGTGACCCCTGCGTTCTCAAAGGCTTTTCGCATTTCGTCCGCGATGCCGTCGTCGGTGACCAGCGTGTGCACATCGCCGATGGCGCAGATCACGCCCGGGCTGACCATGCCCACCTTGCTGGAATCGGCGACGACGATGATCTGTTTGCCGCGGCGGCTCATCGCGCGAAACGTTGCCGCTTCATCGGTCTCAATGGTTGTGGCACCGAAGTGCACATCAACGCCGCACACGCCGAGAAAGAGCTTTTCCATTACGACGGTGTTGATCGATTCCAGCGCTGCTGGGCCGACGAGGGAAAACGCTCCCGGCCAACGCATGCAGCCGCCGGTAAGCGTTGTGTCGAGCTCGCTGTTCGCGCTCAGTTCCATGGCAATGTTTACGGCATTGGTGACGACATGCAGCCCCGTACGCAACCGAAGAACGCGGGCGACCTCCGTTGTCGTGGTACCGGCCGTGAGGCCGATTGTTTCGTTCTCCTGCACCAGGGCCGCTGCGGCCAGAGCAATACGCTGTTTCTCCGGCGCAAACCGCTCTTCACGCACAGAAAAGGCAGCGTCGAAGCGGAACGGCTCATAGACCTGGCCCGCCAACATCGCGCCGCCATGCGTGCGGTGTACCAACCCCTGCTCTTCCAGCCGCACCAGGTCGCGACGGATGCTTGCCGGCGAGGTGGAAAAGAGTTCGGTTAACTCTTCGACGGACGTCTTGCCATGGCTCAGCAGTAGCCGGAGGATCTCTTTCGCGCGCTGCTCCGTTTTGGACGACATCGTATGTTGACCAGCCTGCCTACGCGAGCGCCGACTCCCGTTCCGCCCGCGTGCGTTCCATCTTATCGAGGGTCGCTCGCAACAGGCGAACATCTTCTGCACGCACCACCGCCCGCGCATAGTTGTCGAGCCCGCGCGCGCCAAGGTGTACCTCGTGAACTTTGTGCTTGACCGGGCTCTCGACAGGGTGACGCAACGCCGCGTGGAAGGAGCGGATGCCTGTGCCTTCCACGAGTTCCGCGACGTTCTCCGCACGGACACCGCCCCCGGCCATCACCTCAACGGGGTCCGTACCCCGATCCGCTGCGTGCGCATTCGCCAGGCGCACAAACTCGCGCAAGCGATGGCGGCCTTCCCTCGCGGTGGGCGCGCCGCCGGAGGTGAGTACACGCGTCACGCCCGTTTGCAGCACAGCTGCGAAAGCATGCTCAAGATCGCGCGCCACATCGAGCGCCCGATGAAAGGTGACCGCCAGCGGACGAGCCAGCTCCACCATCTCGCGGGTCCGCTCCACATCGATGTCGCCGTCCACCGTGAGCAGACCGAGCACGACCCCATCGGCTCCTGCTTGGGCGGCAAGGGCGATGTCATCGCGCATGATGCTGCACTCATCCGCGGAGTACAAAAAATCCCCGCCCCGCGGCCGAATCATGACGTGCACGCCGATGCCGATACGCGCCCGCACCGCCCGGATAAGACCGAGGCTGGGCGTCAACCCGCCTTCGAGCAGCGCGCTGCACAATTCCACCCGCTGCGCCCCACCCGCCGCTGCGGCCACGGCCGACTCCACCGAGTCCACACAGATTTCAAGACTTACCATGACGTCCTATACAACGATGCTGTTCCCGCGCAATTAAAGCGATTACGAGGCGTCCCTCATAGCGACCACCGCCTGCATCGCGGAGGCCGCGTTAAGAGACCGATTTGTCTCAGATTAGCGGCATGACGCTAGAAGCGGTAATTGGCCGAGAATTGCAACCGCCGCTCAGTGGAGCGAACCGCTTGTGAGACGCCATTCGCCGTGCCTTGGCCAGCGATATTCCCAAACGTCGAGTCCGTGATTCCGGTGTCCGGATTACCGTAGCTTACAAGGTTGAATACGTTGAACGCATCGAAGCGGAAGCCGACCGTTTGTTCACGGAAGGTATGGAAATCTTTAAAGGCCGACATGTCCATGTTGAAGTACCCAGGGCCGCGTGTGTTGCCGTTCCTGGCGGTGCCGAAGGTATTCGTGGCTGGGATACCAAAGGCACAAAGTCCATTATCCTGCCCAGCGGTCAGGCAGGGTTTCGCTGACGGGTCTGTGCCGTACCAGTTGTCGATGCTGCGATTCACGATTTTCAAGGCACGGTATTGATTCGGGCGGGAATTTCCATAACTGTTGGAATTGTTTCCCGGGCCGGTGATGGTCTCCGGAAAGCCGCTATAAACAACGGTAGCGAGCGAGAGTCGCCATCCGCCAATCACTTCATCAAGGCCGCGATTGATGTCATGGAAGTATTGTTGACCGCGACCGACCGGCAATGCGTACACCGCCGTGCCGCTAAAATCGTGCTTCACATCGTAAGCTGCGGGACCATAATCGGCAGCGCTGTCATAGTAGTTCTGGAAGGCGCCCTGCCCATAGCCAGTAGCACCTGAGGTGTTCACAGGAAAATTTCCGGCGCTGTTAGTCATGGCTTTTGCGTAGCTATAGTTGGCAGTGAACTCCAATCCATGAGCCGTGCGCTGGCGGAGAACGGCCTGCAGCGCGTTATAGTTTGAGTTGGCTCGCGATTCGGTGATCAGCAACGGACCGGCTCCGATGCTGACGGAGGGATCAATCGCGTTCACGCCAAGGTACTGATTGTTGTAGAACGGCGCGGAGGTATTATCGCCGTTGACCCGCAACTGATTGGCGTTGCCGTAGTCCTCGATATGTTGGCCGGTCTCACCCAGGTAGCTGATCTGCAACGAAAGGGTTCGAGACAGTGAAGTTTCTGTAGTGAGATTAAAGTTTTGGACGTAGGCGGGTTGGATGTTCTGGGGGTAGGCGGTAAATCCATTTGGATTGCCGCTATACAGTGCCGTTGCGCCCCCAAACCCCTGTTCGGCCGTACGGGGCGTTGATGGAGCTCCAGGCACTGGCTTAAGCGTGTTGGCGTCTACAGCTTGGATGAAGGGTGTAATTGAAGTTAGACGTTGGTTAGAGGAGTTGCCTTCAAAAAAGCTGGTCGCCGCATACCCCCCGCGAAGTACGAAATGATTAGTGGCCTGCCAGGCAAAACCGAGCCGCGGCATGATTTGCCGGTAGTTCGCGTCGTAGCACGCGCGATTGCTGCATAGGCCCGCCCCATTCGGGGCTCCTGTCGGGATGTGTCCTGCGTAGATGATTTGCCCCGTTGCGATATCGACATTTCCGGTTTTGTCGTTCTGCTCATACCAGGGCTGGTCGTACTCGTAACGAACGCCAAGATTCAGAGTCAGGCTTGGCGTGAGTTTCACGTCGTCGCTCACAAAGCCGGCAGCACGCCATTGACGCTGCCCTACATTCACGCTGGCCAGCGTTGCCGTGGCCCGCGTCACATAATCGAGCACGAAATCAGCGCCGCCGTAACCGCCTGATACACCATTGCTTGTGAAATTGCCGCTGTAATTTAAGTTGCCCAGGTACCCGCTGTTGTTGCTGGTCGGATAATTGTTTTGGTAACGCAGCGCCTGCACACCCAGGCTAAAGGTGTTCTTGCCGCGTTGCACGGTCAGATTGTCGATGTAGCTATAGGTGTTATCGATCAAGCTGCCGTTGTTCGAAGCGGAGTTGCCGACGCTATCCAAGCCGCTAATGTTTTGTGAGGTGAACCCTTGGTACGCCTGGTTCGGGTAACTTATGCCGATTTTGGCATCACCTGCATTGCCAAACTGTCCCGTCTCATCAATGGGCAGCCCTTGAATCCACTGAATGCGGGTGAATCCAAGGCGGGCAGAGTTTACGATCGCTGGAGAGAAGATATGTACCCAGTTTGCGCCGCCGAGCTTTGTGGGATACACGCTTGGGCCGGGAAACGCCAACGGAAGCACGGAGGTGTTGCCGTTGTAACCAGTGGAAATGGAGAAAAAGGCGGTAATCTTATCGGCTGGGCGAGGATCGAACTCAAGCTTGATGTCGCCCTGATTGTTTGCGTAGTATGTGCGCTGGGGCCCGACATAGTCATTGGCTGCGATCTTATCCGTTGGGTCTGTGTTTGGTAAGGGATACAGGGCTGGATTGGCAAATAGGAATTGGGCGACCGGATTTACGATCGGAATGCCTTTGTTACCTACAAAGGGCAAGAAACCGGCTTGCGAGTTATAGATCGGGACAGGCACGGCGGAAAAGTCGCCGCTGCGCATCGCTTGCGTGAAGACACTCGCTCTACCTAAACCACCACTGTGATTGCGTGAGCCAAGGTAATCCACGAAGAAAAACAACTTGTCACGCTTGATCGGGCCACCTAACGTCCCGCCGAACTGCGCTTGGGAGAACGGATTGATGGGGGTGATTGTGCTACCGTGCTTGTTCTGCCACGAGTTTGCGTTAATCCTGTAGTCCTGCAGATAACCGTATGCAGATCCATGAAAGGCGTTTGTGCCGCTTTTCAAGATGCTGACGACACCGGCACCGTTCACGTTGCCGTAGTCCGCAGGCGAGTTCGCGGTTAGAACTTTCACCTCTTGTAAGGCCTGCGGCGCGGGACTGTAGGCGATGAGGTTGTTGAAGGTTTCGTTCAGGTCGATGCCGTCGAGCGTGTAGTTATTGGCCTGTGCGCGATTGCCGTTCAGATTGACGCTGTCGGTATACGAAAGACTCCGCTCGATGCCGGTTGTGCCAGAAGTGCCAACCGTGCTTACAGCGCCCGGTACATACAGCGTCAATGCTGAGAAATCCAGGCCGTTCAATGGAAAGTTTTCAATCGTGTTTGCCGTAAAAGTGCCGCTGAGCGTGGCGTCGCTGGTGTCGAGGATGGGGGCGGCGTCGGAGACTTCGACGGTGGTGCTTTCAGTGCCGACGCTCAGCTTGACGTTGAAGGTTGGCACTTGCAGGGCTTCGAGCTGGAAGGGCGGCACGGTGGCTTCGCCGAAGCCGTTTGCCTTCACCGTGACGTTGTAGCGGCCGATGGGCAGGAACTGGATGCGGTAGAGGCCGGCGGCGTCAGAGGTGGCAACCGAGTTCACGCCTGTGTCCACGTTATGCGCGGTGACGGTGGCGCCCGGAATGACGGAGCCGCTCGGGTCGGTGACCGTGCCGGTCACGCCGCCGGTGACGGTTTGGGCGTACGCGGAAACCGGGTACAGCCCCGCGTAGAGCCCGCCGCACAAGGTGACGGCCATCTGTGAGCCCAGCAGTGCACGGGAAAGTCTTGTGTTCATCGGTGTCCTCATCCAGTCTGCGCATGTCTCTCCCGTGTTCCCGGTCAAACTGCAGGCGTTGCCCGCGGGCGGGTGGCAGCCTGTTCTGCTTGCAGAAAAGCTACTTTCCAGTGCGGGAGAGCAGAGACAGAAACATCGGAGAAGGATTGCTACAGCAACGATAGGCCCCAAATGATCGTTTCGTCCAGAAAAAAGATCAGATTCTGCACAGTACGCTCAGGGCCTGTTATCAATCTGCGTAAGTTTTGCGTTTTTCGTCCTTGTGCGGGCCGACGCCGATGTACAGTGAACGGCAAACGCCCGCAATCTCGGGCATGGTTTCTCTTCCCCTTGTTTTCTCCTCTTTGCTGTGGGATGTGCCGGGTTTGGAGTCAAGGCCGTATAAACGAAGCAGAACATCAGGAGAGCGGACATGGCCGTTGGAAGTGTGGCGAGAGAGGGTGCGCCTGCCTTGGGAGAAGCGGGGGGAAGCTATGCGCTGCCCATGGTGCTGATGGTGTCGTTGTACTTCAGCATCGGCTTTATCACGGCTCTGAACGACATCCTGGTGCCACACTTCAAGGATCTCTTCCACCTCAGCAACGTGCTGGCGCTGCTGGTGCAGTTCTGCTTTTTCGGAGCGTATTTTGTGATGTCGCTGCCGGCGGGTTGGACGGTGGGGCGCATCGGGTACAAGCGCGGCATTGTGGCGGCGCTCTGCATCATGGGCACAGGGCTGCTGTTGTTTTTGCCGGCATCCGTGGCGATATCGTACCCGCTGTTTCTGTTCGCGCTGTTTGTGGTGGGCAGCGGCCTGGCGCTGCTGCAGGTAGCCATCAATCCGTATGTGGGGGCGTTGGGGGCGCCGGAGACGGCCTCGTCGCGACTGAACCTTTGTGGTTTTCTGAACTCGCTGGCGACGACGCTGGCGCCGAAGGTGGGCGCGGCGTTCATCTTTGTGGCGGCCGGGGCGGCAACGGCGGAGCTGGCACGTTCGGTGCGGACGCCTTATCTGCTGCTATCGCTGTTCGCGTTCTTGCTCGCGGCCGTCACCCTGTTTGTGCCGTTGCCGAACCTGATCCCGACAGGGACAGCGATATCTGCCGCCGACGGCAAAGAGCAGGGCAGCGCCTGGCAGTTTTTGCACCTGCGCTTTGGCGCGCTCGCGATCTTTACGTATGTGGGCGCGGAGGTCGCGATCGGCAGCGTGATGATCAACTTTCTGGGCCAGCCGGCGATGGGCGGACTGTCGCACGGCGCGGCGGCCGGCTATGTTTCGCTGTACTGGGGCGGAGCGATGGTGGGGCGCTTGATCGGGACGTTTGCGCTGATCTGGGTGCGGGCGCAACGCGCGCTGGCGGCGGTGGCGGCGGCGGCGTTTCTGCTCATCACGGCGGTGTTGTTCGGCCATGGTCATGCCGCAATGTGGGCGCTGGTGGCGTGCGGGCTGTTCAATTCGGTGATGTGGCCGTGCATCTTTCCGCTTTCGCTCAAAGGGCTGGGCCGCTTTACGAGCCAGGGCTCAGGGATTCTGATCATGATGGTGGTTGGGGGCGCGGTGGTTCCCGAGATCCAAGGCCTGCTGGCGGATAGGTTCGGGTACCAGCATAGCTTTGCCGTTGTGCTGCTTTGCTACGCATATCTGATGTTTTTCGCGTGGAGTGGCTATCGTGTACGCCAGCCACGGTTTCCGTCCTTGCCGGAGTATGTGCCGCCTGTAGGGGCGGTGTAGCGCTGGCACCCGGCTTTTCCGGTTTCGTGCCTCTTTTGTTGTCATCCCGCAGGGATCTGTTTTTTCCTAGAGGTTGCAGGAACGGCGAAGGAAAGCAGATCTCTGCGGGATGACAAACAAAGATGAGGACCAAGCTTCGTTCCCGATCCCTGGTGATCTTTAGCGCGCCTTGGGCAAGGCTGTCCAGATGGCCGGGTCTTCTTCGCCGAGCACCCAGGAACACACCCCTTCGAGGTGATCGTCGGCGGCTAGATGGTAGCGGTCCAGGAAGGCGCGCTCGTTCGTGTAGAAGACCCATTCCCGCATCTGGTCGCGGTAATAAAAGAACCAGGGCGTGTGGTCGTCTTCGTCCCACTGTTCCTTGCCGCCGTAGGTATCGCGCAGGTTCACCGCAGTCGCCTGAGAGATGTAGTCGGCTGTGATGTTGGGTGTTTTATCTTTGCGGTTCACGCCGGGGTCGCCGGTGTACCAGCGATAGCCGTAGGCGGCAATGCCGAGCGAGAGTTTTTCCGGCGGTACGACTTTTAAGGCGTAATCGAGATTCTGCTTGGTCCACATCCAGCCGCCGACGGGGCCGGGCGTGGTCCAGTGTGTGCTTTGGTCGTAGGTCATCAGGCAAAGCAGATCGACTGCCGCGCCGAGCGCTTTGAGATCGTAGGCGCCGCGCCACTCTTCGAAGATCCATTTGCCGAAGGCTGTTTCGCCCGCGTGGCCGGGCGCGTTCGGAACGACGTCAATCTGCACCTGTAGATGCTCTTGATGAAGGAGATCGGCGGTCTTTTTGACCATCGCGGAAAGGGCGTCGCGGTCAGTCCACATGACGTCTTCGAGATCGTAGTTGATCCCGTCATAGCCGTTTTCTTTGCACTCGCGAATGAAGGCGCGGTTCATTTCATCCTGGGCTTTCTCGTTGCCGAGAAGCATATGGATCTTGTCTGGATTCATAAGCGCAAACAGGGGCACGACGGTGACATGTGCGGCTTTGGCGGCTTTGAGCACGACGGGCTGGGGCTCGCCGGTGACGAGGCCGTTTTCATCGATCGAGTACCAGGTTGGCGAAATGATGCCGATCTTATCTTTGTGGGCCAGGAAGGAGTTGACGGAGGTGAGGCCGTTGCTCATCCAGAAGAGAACCTGGGGCGCAGGCGTGTGCGGTGCAGGCGTGTGGCCTGCCGGCGGTTGTGCGGAAGCGCCGGCGGTACAGGCGCATGCGAGCCCAAGGAGGGCGGAGGAGAGGAGGTTTGTCTTCAAGGCACTTCCTTCTTGCGTCGAGGTACGGGCGCAGGCCGCACGGAACGCTAAGATGAGCATAGGCCAAGGGGATGTTCAAGCTTCTGTTTCGGAAGAAGCTAAATGAACCCGACGCTTCGTGATTAGTGTTGTGAGGAGTAAAGGTAAGCGCAGCTTTGCGGGTGCGCTGCGTGTGGAACGATAGGGGATGGATGGCGTATTTTTTGGCACTGGATGTAGGCGGCACCAAGACCGACTACGCGCTGGCTGATGAGACGCGTACGCTGGCACGGGTGCGCACAGCCACAATTAAGCGCATGCGTGCCGATGCCGCAAGTGCGACCGCCCGGCTTGAGGAGGCGCTGCGGGAGCTCACCGCGCGTACCGGCGTTTCGATGCAGGCCATTCAACGCACGTGTGTGGGCACGGCCGGCAACACCGTGCCGTTGGTGACGGATTGGTTGCGCGGGGCAATCACGAGCCGGGTTGCGGGTGAGTTTGTGCTGGTGGGCGACGTGGAGATCGCGCTTGATGCAGCCTTTCGTGGCGGCCCCGGTGTGCTGGTGCTGGCGGGAACGGGGTCCAACTGCGCGGGCCGCACCATCGATGGGACGCTGTTGGGCGCGGGTGGCTATGGCCCGGTGCTGGCCGACCAGGGTTCAGGGCATCGCATCGGCAGCGAGGCGCTGCGAGCGGCCTTTTTAGCACGCGATGAGGGCCGGTCCGGCATGTTGCTCGAAGCGGTGATCGCGTTCTGGCAACTGCCGTCCGAGGATCACCTGGTTGAGTATGCGAACGGCACGCCCGCGCCTGATTTTTCACGCCTGACGGAGCTTGTGCTCGCGCATGCGGAAGGCGGCGATGCGGTTGCTGCGGCCGTGTTGCGCAAAGAGGGTGAAGACCTTGGGTATCTTGCGCGATTGATGGTGCGGCGTTTGCGCGCGGCCTCGGCTGTTGCGGGGCAAGATATGTGGCCCGCGATTGCCTTTGCGGGCTCGATTCTGGAGAAGGTTTTGCCGGTGCGGGCGGCACTGATCGCTGCGGTGCGGTCGGAGTTTCCCTCGGTGCAATTTCTGGACGGGGTGATCGATCCGCTGGAGGGTGCGGTGTGGCGAGCGCGGCAAACCGTTATGCATTAGAACGCTTGTATCGCCATGCAAACCTTCACTTTGTGATTCGGTAGCGAAGCGGGAGGGATCTGCTTGCGTGAGGGTTTGTCAGAACGTCGCGAAAGCAGATCCCTTCGCGTTGCTACCGAAAGACAAAGATTGCCAGGTATAACCACTTTCAGAACGTCAGCTGGCGGCGAACTGGATGTTGATGGCTTCACCCTAGCCGATGCCCGATGCCGAGGCGCCATACGTCCGCGCTGCTTTTATCCTCTCAGCGGCATGCCCGTGCTTTCACGGAGGATGAGCTCAGGCTCGACGCTGATGTCGTGTGGAAAGGCGCCTGGATCGCCGTCGGGCTGGTTGGCCGCCACCCGCTTCAGTACGGTCTCGCCCGCCAGGATGCCCATCGCTTCGAGCGGCTGACGCACGGTGGTGAGGCTGGGCATCTGAAAGCCGGCGGACTGGATGTCGTCAAAGCCGACCACGGAGATGTCTTCGGGGATGCGGTAGTGTGCTTCGCGCAGAGCGCGCATGGCGCCGATGGCGGACACATCGTTGAAGGCGAACAGGGCGGTAAAGGCCGCAGGCCGGGGAAGGTTCCGGTTGAGGCTCCGCGCGAGCAGCTGCTGTGTGGCGCGGTAGCCGGGCTCATGCGCCGGTGCTTCGCCTTCGAGCTGCACCACGAGACCCGGGTCAATGGGCAGACCCAGCCTGGCCGCGGCGTTGCAGATGGCCCCCCAGCGAATCTCCGTATCCGAACTGAAAGCCTGGCCCTTGATGATAGCGACCCGGCGATGCCCCAACGCCAGCAGGTGCGACAGCGCGAGCTCGGCGGCACGCCGGTGGTCAAGCACGATGTTGGTGGCGGCCCTGTGCGGGTTGGCGCAGGAGACGGTCACCATGGGCAGCGGGCCGTTGTAGGGAAAGGGCGTGTCGATGGCGACAAGGCCGTCGACGGCGCGTTCGCGCAGAAGGCTCAAGGAGCGCTCGACGACCTCGGCGCGGTGGTGGTGGCTGATAAGGATGAAGAGGTATCCCGCCTGCAGCAGCGCCTGCTCCAGGCCCGCGAGCACAAGGGTGGCGTAGCCCTCCGAGACCTCGGGCACAAGCACGCCGATCATCATGGAGCGGCCGCGGCGCAGGGAGCGGGCAAGGATGTTCGGGCGGTAGTGGAACTCCCGGGCCGCAGCGAAGATGCGCTCCTGGGTGACCTGAGGGATGCAGCGGGCCGCGGGCGAAGCGTTGAGGACGCGTGAGATGACCGCCTGCGATAGGCCGAGATGCCGGGAAAGTGTAGCCAGCGACACCACACCGTTGCCCAGGCGATTGCCATAGTTGTTGCCGCTGCCCGCACCGGTGGAGGCCGGCGGTGGTTGTGTCTTGCGGGTCGTCACGAAGGCCAGTGTTTCACAACGGGACGACCGCGCGCGTTGCCACATTGACAACCGGCGGCGCAAAGGCGCATAGTGCCGTTCGACTTACACAATCGTTTGTGTGACGGCAGGAACTTACGCGGGCCTGTCGCCGAGCGGGCGGATGTGTCCAGGAGGTTTTATGCAGCACACTACCTTTCGCGGCGCATTCCAGCGTCGTCTTTCGCGGAAACACCATCTTAAAATCCATTTGGCTCGCGCAGGCGCCGTTGCCGTACTGGCGGGTTGCTCTGTAGCGCATGCGCAGTTTCGCGCTTCGCTGACCGGCACGGTAAGTGATCCCCAGGGCGCTTCCGTGCCCGGCGCCACGGTCACCCTTACCGACACGGACACGGGCCGCACGCTGAATGCAACCTCGAACGAAGCCGGGGTGTACAACTTCGGCGCGTTGCCGCCCGATCACTTTACGCTGAAAACGACCATGAGCGGCTTCCAGACCAGCACGGTCAACGGCATCACCATCACGCCGGAGCAGGCCAACAACATCGACGTGAAGCTGGTGCTGGGCAGCACGAACGCGATTGTGGATGTGAATGCCGATACGATTCCGCCACTGGAAACCTCGACGGCGTCGTTAAGCGGTGTGGTGACGAGCGACCAGATTCAGCACCTGCCCTCGGCCGGCCGCGATGTCTTCCAACTGGCGCAGCTGGCGCCCGGGGCGTTCGGCGACGGACAACAGAGCGGCGGCGGTGGAACCAACAGTCTGCCGGGCACGCAGGGCCCCGGTGGCTCCGGTGCTTCGCAGGGGGTTTTCGCGACGGAAAACGGTCCGCAGACGCTTTCGGGCGGCGGCCAGTATGAGACCAACAGCATTTCCATCGACGGCATCAGCACGACCTCAGCGGTATGGGGCGGCACGACCGTGATCACACCGAATGAGGATTCCGTCGATAACGTCAAGATCACGACCAACAACTACGACGCGGAGTTCGGCCGTTTCAGCGGAGCCAACCTGCAGGTGACGACCAAGGCAGGCACCAACCAGGTGCACGGCAGCTTGTTCTTCCGCGCCGACCGTCCCGGCTTGAACGCCTACCAGCGCTACAACGGACCGGGCTCGCTTTCTGCCGGAAACGCGGTGCAGCGCGGGTTGCTGCGCGACACCGCCCGGCTGAACGATATCGGCGGCAGTGTCGGCGGACCGGTATTGAAGAACCGCGTCTTTGCGTTCTTCGCGTATGAGACCATTCGCAACAACTCGCAAACGACCGCCAACGGATGGTACGACACTGCGGCCTTCGACGCCGCCGCGCCTACGGGAAACATTTCGAATACCTTTACGAACTTTGCAGGACACGCCCCTGTGGGAGCGACGCTGATCAACCAGACCTGCGTCAACATCGGTCTGTTGGAAGGTCAGAACTGCAATACGATCGCCAACCAAGGACTCGACATCGGCTCGCCGCTCAAGACCGCGAAGGGCACCCAGGACCCGACCTACAAAGGCATTACAAACCCCGGTGTCGGCGCCGGTCTCGATAGCATTGCCGATATCGCCGATTACCAGACCTCGACGCCGACGACGACCACACAGACGCAGTACAACGGCCGCGCCGACGCAGATGTCACGAAACGCGACCACCTCGCGTTTGCAATCTACTGGCAACCGGTCACCAATCACTACATCAACGGGCCGGCGCGCGGGTATAACCAGTGGAACCACAACCAGATCAACGACGCGTTTTCCGTGATCTACAACCATACGTTCTCTTCAAGCTTTCTGAATGAGGCGCGCGCCAACGCTGCCGGTTGGCGCTGGAACGAGGTAACCGATAATCCGCAGGCGCCTTTCGGGTTGCCGACAGATTCTTTCGCTGCGGATAATAACGGCCATACGATCGGCAGCATCACCTTGAATTACTTCGGTGCGTCGGGGCCCAGCCACCTGAACCAGTGGACCTATGGCTACAAGGACGTTGCAACGAAGATCATCCGCACGCACACCATCAAGTTCGGCGGGGATGCGACGCAGCTGCATTACCTTCAGGATGCGGTGTATGCCGCTCGGCCCAGCTTTAACTTCTATAACGTGTGGAACTTCCTGAACGATGCGCCCTACGCCGAATCGGGAACCTTCGACCGCTTCACCGGCATCCCCTTCTCCAATCGCTTCGACATGCGCGAGTGGATTTACGGCGGCTTTGTTCAGGACGACTGGAAGATCACGTCGAGCCTGACCTTGAATCTGGGTCTGCGCTACAACTACTTCGATTCGCTTTACTCCAAGCAGGACAACCTGCCCCATGTGCAATTCGGCGCAGGCACGGCGCTGTTTACGGGGATCGACCTTGCGCGGGGCGGCAAAGTGTGGACGCCCGAAAAGAACAACCTTGGGCCGCAGTTCGGCTTTGCGTATAACCCCGCGTTGTTGAACAAGCGTGTGGTGCTGCGCGGCGGCTATGGCATCAATTACAACCAGGAAGAGATCGCCATCTCTGCGAATGGGTCGTTCAACCCAAGCGATGCGGTTTCGCCGGCGTTCAACAACAGCACACCGACAGCCGCAGATCCGCGCATCCTGTACAACGTCCCGAGCGACCCCACCTCCCTGTTCGGCTACGCGTCCAACCCCAACACCGTCACGGCCTACGGCGCGAACGGTCTGCCCACCACCGGCGGCTTTAACCTGACCGCGTATCCCAACCGCCTGCACACGCAGCAGGTGCACCACTATTCGCTCGATGTGCAGGGCGACCTTGGGCATCAGCTGGTCGCGACTGTCGGCTACCAGGGCAGCACGGCGCACCACCTCATCTTTCACCAAAATCTCTATGTGTATGGGCAGTATCACGGGTATGCCTTCAATCCGGCCTCGCCGTTTCTGGAGTACTTCGGCGATTCCGGTGGATCGAACTACAACGCGCTGCTGCTGGATTTGAAGCACAACATGTCGCGCCACTTCACCGTCGATGCGAGCTTCACCTACTCCAAGAGCATGGACGATAACTCCGGTCCGTATGAGGAAGATCCGTACCCATACAATCCCACCTATGCGCGCGGGCGCTCCGACTTCAATTTCGGCAAGGCGTTGAAGATCTATGGCGTCTACGAGCCGACGCTCTTCTATGGCCACAATGAGGTGGCACGCACGCTATTGAACGGCTTCACGATCAGCGGCATCTACAACCTCCACACCGGCTTTCCCTGGACCCCGGTCAGCAATACGGGCGGCATTACGGCGTATTACACCGGCAGCGGCTACGGCACGTTGCGCCCAGCCGCCTACAACGGACGCGCCGGTCGCAACTACAGCAACAACGCGTTCATTCCGGGCACAGGTACCTCCAACTTCAATGCGCTTACGGCGACAAATGCCGGCCATCCAGGGCTGGACTACTACACGCCGCCGCCAGCTATTACGGCGGCCAACTCCAGCGCGTTTCCCGCGCCGATCCCGTTCTATCCGGTGCCGGGTGTTGCGCGAAACAGCCTGAATGGACCGGGCTACCAGGACGTCGACGCCACGGTGACCAAGAGCTTCGGCGTGCCGGCAAACCGCATCCTGGGCGAACGCGGTGCGGTGGAAATTCGTGCCGATGCCTTCAACCTGTTCAATCAAACAAACCTGAACGTGAGCCAAATCTCGAACGATATTACTGCCGGGAACTTCGGAATCGTGCAGGGAAACAATGCGGCGCTGGGTTCCCGGACCGTTCAACTGCAAGCGAAGTTCAGCTTCTAACGTCAAGGTCAGTCACAATGGAAGGGGTTGCGCCACCGCGGGCACCCTCTTCCATCCCTGTCTCGGTGTGATGTGGAGAATCGAAGCATTCCGGACCCAGCCTGACGTGTGAAGGAATTGAGTGATGATGAAGGTATTTGGAAGAAGGACACTGTGTTTCCTTCTGACTTGTTTCACCTTGTGGAGCACCGCCGGGCGTGGGCAAACGCCGGAGCTTCTCACCATTGACGCTCACGCGTCCACCACGCCGTTTCCGCATTTCTGGGAGCAGACCTTTGGTTCGGGGCGGGCGATCCTCTCGCTGCGTGAAAGCTATCGGCAGGACCTGCGCACCGTGAAGACGGCTACGGATTTCAAGGCGGTGCGCTTTCACGGCATCCTGATGGATGAAGTCGGGCTGTACGATCCCGATCGCATGACCAAGAATCCGGGGCTGGGCGCGCAGGCGGCCAACGATGCCTCCGCGTACAACTTCTCTTATATCGACCAGATCTACGATGGCCTGCTCGCGCAGGGGGTGCGGCCGTTTGTGGAGCTGAGCTTTACCCCGCGCAAGATGGCCGCCAATCCTGATGCGGTGCACCCGTTCTGGTATCACCCGATCGTGTCGCCGCCAAAGGATTATGCCCTGTGGGATGCGATGATGCGGGCGTTTGCGCAGCATCTGGTCGCGCGCTATGGGCTTGACGAGGTCGCGGCCTGGAAATTTGAAGTATGGAACGAGCCCAACCTTGACTTCTGGGGAGGCGAGCCCAAGCAGGCGACCTACTTCGAACTCTATGACCACACGGCCCGCGCGCTGAAGGCAGTTTCGCCGCGCCTGCAGGTGGGGGGACCTTCGACCGCGCAGGCCGCCTGGGTGACGCCGTTTCTCGCTCACATCAAGGCGCAGCAGGTGCCGATCGATTTCGTCTCGACGCACGTATATGCCAACGACACCGCCGACAATGTCTTCGGCACCACCGAGCAGATCCCCCGCGACCAGATGGTGTATCGCTCGGTGAAGACGGTGCACGAACAGATTCTGCACTCGCCGTACCCGCAGCTGCCGCTCATTTTTTCCGAGTACAACGCCAGCTACGCGAATGAGCCGAACGTCACGGATTCGACCTACATGGGGCCGTGGCTCGCAAATACGATTCGGCTGTGCGACGGCCTTGTGTCGGACATGGCGTATTGGGCGTTTTCCGATGTCTTCGAAGAACAGGGCGTCGTGCGTACGCCGTTTTATGGCGGCTTTGGTGTGGTCGCGGCGGATCACATCGACAAGCCCGCGCTGAACGTCTTTCGCCTGCTGCACAAGCTCGGCGACCAGCGGATACCGCTCGCCTCGGACTCGGCATTGGCGACGGAGTCAAAGGCGGCCGTGAGTCTGGCACTCTGGAATTACGCTCCGCCCACCGGCACCGGCGCTGAGTACACGATGCCGACTGGGGCGTCCGGCGCTGAACGCACCTTCGATCTGCAACTAGAGCATGTGGCACCCAATGCCGCCGTGGAGGTGTGGCGGGTGGATGACGATCATGGCAACGTGCTGAAGGCCTTCGATGCCATGGGCCGGCCGCCGGGCGATTTGTCCTTGGCGCAGGTGAAACAGTTGCAGGCTGCGGGTGCGTTGGCGCCTGCCGAACAGATGCACCTTAAGGGCGGCAGGCTCCGTGTTTCTGTGCCGGCGCATGGGCTGGCGGTCGTTGTGGTGCGCCGGTGAACGTGGGCGGCGTCCCTCGTCGCACGGCGCTGAAGCTGCTGGCCGGCGCGGCGACGGCGGCCTGCGCGCCACGAACGCTCCAAGCGGCAGGGAAGCCCACAACGGTGCGGGGCTTTACGTTGAGCGCGGCGGACGAGGCCCTTCTCGACGACCTCGAACGGCGCGCCTGCCGGTACTTCGTGGAGCAGGCAGGGGCCACGACCGGCCAGGTGCTGGATCGCGCGGCCGCCAACAACACGGACGGCAGGCGCGACCCGCGTCGCATGGCCTCCATCGCCGCGACCGGATTCGGTCTGACCGCCCTGGCGATCGCGGACTGGCGCGGCTACCTGACCCACGACGCGGCCCATGCGCAGGTGCTGCGCACGCTGCGCTTTCATGCCAACGAATTAGCGCACGAGCATGGTTTCTTTTGTCATTTCGATGATGTCGACACCGGGGCGCCCTGGCCCAAGGTCGAATTTTCTTCGATCGACACCGCTCTGCTGCTGTGCGGCGTGCTCACCGCCCGCGCTCATTTTGCGGCCGATCCTGAAATCGTGCGTTTGGCAACCACCATCTACGAGCGTGTGGATTGGCCGTGGATGTTGAACGGGGGCACCACCTTTTCCATGGGATGGAAGCCCGAAACGGGCTTTCTCTCTGCACGCTGGAACCACTACTGCGAACTGATGATGATTCCGCTGCTGGCCATGGGCTCGCCCACGCACCCTGTTGGGCCTGAGGTGTGGACCGCATGGGCGCGGCCGAAGATCACCTATGACGGCATCCGCTTCATCGGCGGCAACGATCCGCTTTTTACGCATCAGTACAGCCAGGCATGGTTCGATTTTCGCGGCCGTCGTGATGCCTATGCGAACTACTTCGACAATTCCATACTGGCTACACGGGCCCACAAGGCCTTCTGTCTCGGTCTGGGGCCGCCCTATGCAGAAGACTATTGGGGCATCTCGGCATCGGACTCGGCGGCTGGGTACCAGGCTTGGGGAGGACCGCCGCAGCAGGGCCGTATCGACGGCAGCGTTGTGCCCTATGCCACGGCGGGCTCACTTCCGTTTCTGCCGGAAGCCTGCCTTGCTGTGCAGCGCTCGTTGAAGCAGGGGTATGGCGCACGCGCCTGGGGCCGCTATGGCTTTTGTGACGCACTCCATCCCAAGGCGGCTTGGTATGATCCGGACGTGCTCGGCATCGATCTCGGTATCAGCCTGGTGATGGCGGAAAATCTGCGCTCGGGCTTTGTGTGGTCTACCTTTGCGAAGAATCCTGAGGTGGCAGTCGCGATGACCAAAGCCGGCTTTGCGGCTCATGCTGGTAGCGAGATCAGGACTGCCCGATAAGGACGCCCGCGGCGAAGACCAAACCGCCGCCGACGATGACCTGCAGGCAGGAAAGCCCAAAACCAGTCTTCATGTAGCGATAGCGGATCCAGGCGATCACCATCAGTTCGATGCCCACGACGATATACGCCAGAACGAGGGCTTTATGCACACTGCCGATCAGGAAGGGCAGCGTGTGGAGAAAGCCGCCGACAAAGGTCATAAAGCCAGTGACCACACCGCGAAACACCGGCTTGCCACGACCAGTCAGCTCACCGTCATCCGAAAGGCCCTCCGAAAACGCCATGGAGATCCCGGCACCGACCGCGGAGGCCGCGCCAATGAGGAAAACGGTGTGGGAGTTGTGCGTCGCAAAGGCGGTGGCGAAGATCGGGGCGAGCGTCGAAACAGAGCCGTCCATAAGGCCCGCCAGGCCGGGTTGCACGACCCGCAGCACGAAGCTACGTTCATCTGACACAAGATCACTAATCTCTTGCAGGCTTTGTTTAAGATCGGACATAGTTTTACTCAGATGGCGACGAGTCGAAACACGGCATCATCTTCCCAAAAGTGTATGGGATAGTTCCACATGCCGCGCGACGAAACTGCGTGAGTTGATGTCCCCGGTCTTCATGCGTGCGAGCGCACGGCGGACCTTGCCCTCACGCAAAACCGGGTCGGCCGTGAGCCGCTGAATGGCTTGGCGGACGGCTTCGGGATCGCCCACGGGCACGTAGGTGATCTCGTCCTCGGTGAAGTAGCTCTCGATGCCGCCCACGTGCGTGCAGATGACGGGCAGGCCGCAAAGAACTGCCTCCTCCACAACCGTGATGCCGGAGGCGTGAAGGTTTTCGGTAAGGCAGATCACCACGATGTCGGCCCATCGGAACAGGGCGAAGAGTTCGTCGTTGTTTGTGGGCACCTCTTGCGTGATGTTGCTCACGGCCTGTAGTTGCTCCGCGAGTGGAGCACGCGTGATCGCTTTTGCGGTGTACCGGGCATCATTTTTGAGGGCTGCAATGAAAGTCAGCCAATCGCGGTGACGATCGTTGCCCAGCATGAGGAGGCGAGCCGGCGTGTGTCCTGGACGGTCGAGCACCTCGAGCGGCTGATCGGTGCGAATGCCATACAGCAGAAATGCAGTGGGTTTCGAGGGAAGCAGGTGTTGCGCCTTGCGCATGGCCGGGGGCGAAAGAAAGGTCAGCAAATCCGCGCTGCGCAGCAGCGAAAGGTAAAGACGCTGGCGTAACCCGGCATAGGTGTCCCAGGCATCCATCAGCCAAACCGTTTGCGCGATCAACTTGGGTTTAGCGGACCTGCGCAGCTTCATCAGCAACGAAATCGCGAGCGACTGCGATTCTGTGTGCGTCCAGATAACCTCGGCGTTGAAGATGCCGCGCCGATTGCGCCAGGCGTGCACAAGGTCAAACCCGAAAACAGCGCGGACGCCCAAGCGAACGAGCCGCCCAAATCGCCCTTCCGGATAATCCTCCGACTGCTGGAGAGTACATCCCATGGCGCTCGCCTGCTGGTAGCCGTAAGGGTCATCGTGATTGATCCCGATGATCTCTCCCTTATCGAAGCGGGATTTCCAGGACTCACGGCCAAAACCGTGCGCTAAATGGACGAAGACCTTCATCTGCGAGCTGGCACGACGAGGAAGCGGCATCCCGTCCGGCTTGGATGATGCTTTTTGCTGGACGCCGGATGACCCCGCCTCAGCCATTCCACACCGGCTGTTGTATCGGAGCGCCGATTTTTGCCAGAAAGGAGGAGATGCGCTGCTGGAAGACCTCTTCGCTGAAGCCCTCCGCATGCCTGCGGATCAGGGCTGAATCCCACACCGCCTGCTGTTCAAACCGTTGCACCGCGTCCACGACGCTGGCGGTGGTTTGCTCATTGAAGAACAGGCCCGTCTCGCCTTCGATGATGGTTTCGATGGCCCCGCCAGCACGGTAGGCAATGGTTGGTCGCCCTGCCGCGGCTACCTCGAGCGGGGCCATACCAAAGTCCTCTTCGCCAGGGAAGATGAGGGCGCGGCAACGGGCGACGTGGTGCTCCACGACATCGTCCGGAGCTCGGCCCAAAAAGGTGATTGTCGGTCCAGCGAGGGCTTTGAGGCCATCGAGCGCGGGGCCGCCACCCAAAACAACAAGGCGCTTGCCCATTTCAGTAAAGGCGCTGACGGCGAGGTCGACCCGTTTGTAGGCCACCAGGCGCGCGAGGATGACGTAATAATCCTCCTGCTCGTCCACTGGCTGGAACCGATGGATGTCGATCGGCGGAAAGATGACCTCGGCGGCACGCTTATAGGCGCGCCAGATGCGGTCGGCGACGATGCGCGAATTGGCAATGAAGTGATCCGGTTGCCGCGAGGCACTTTCATCCCAAACCCGCAGCCCGCGAATGAGGGTCGGGAGCACGGTACGGATCCCCTTGCCAAAGGATTCCCGGGAGGAGTAGCTGCCAAAGCTCCAAACCCAGCGCATCGGCGTGTGGCAGTAGCAAACGTGGATGGCATCGGGGTGCGCCCGCACACCCTTCACATACCCTGACGAGCTAGAAATGATGAGATCGTATGCTTCCAGATTTAGAGAGCGAACAGCCATCGGGTAGAGCGGGAAGTAGATGCGATACAGTGAGGACATCTTGGGCAGCCCCTGCATCCAGGAGGTGTGGACCGGCACGCCACGCAAGGAGGGGGGCATCTTTTCAGGCAGAGCGACGGTCGCAAACAGGTCCGCGCCGGGGAGCATGTGGTACAGCTCCTCTGCCACCTTCTCCGCGCCTCCCATCTGCGTGAAGTAGTCGTGCACCACTGCAATCTTCATGCCGTCCCCGTTCTCAAGAGTTACAACCTAGACAGCGCCGGATCGGCGAAAAATTACCACAAAAGTGCGCGCCAGGATTTCGAAGTCTAGCAGCAGGGACCAGCGGTCGATGTAGCTGTTATCCATCGTCACCCAATGATCAAAGCCCACAGAGCTCCGCCCATTGATCTGCCAAAGCCCGGTAATGCCCGGTTTTACGCTGAAACGCCGCATCAAGGTAGCCTCACTCATGAGCGAAACATCACGAATGCTCATGGGCCGTGGCCCAACCAGCGACATGTGCCCCACGAGCACGTTCCAGAGTTGCGGCAGTTCATCGAGCGAGGTGCTCCGTAGAAACCGTCCCAATTTCGTGACTCTTGGATCGTTCTTCAACTTGAAGATGGGACCGTCTGCCTCGTTGACGCTTTCGAGTGCAGGCATCAGGGCCTCCGCATTGGCGACCATGCTTCTGAACTTCAGCATGGGAAATAGCCGTCGCCGGTGCCCATAGCGGTGCTGTACGAAAATGACCGGCCCGGGGCTGCTCAGCTTGACACAGAGGGCGATCAAGAGCAGAAGGGGAGAAAGCACAATGAGTCCAAAGAACGCGACTGAGAAATCGAACAAGCGCTTCATCAACACAAAAACGAAATGGCGCTCGTGCTGCGGCAGCAGATCGCGCAAGATACTGTCATTGAATCCCGCAGCCCGGGACCGCGTTGAAAAAACGTCGTTTAGGTAAACGACCGCAACCCCCGCGGCTTCCGCCTCGTGCACGGCCTGCTGCATCAGGGAGTAACACGACTGCATCGGCATCGCGACCAGCAGAACGTCCACAACCTGCTTCACCAGCAAATCACTTAGGTCGTCGATTGTGCCCAGATAACGTTTGGCAACATCGGGCGGCATGTCTTCCACATGCCGATCATCCACGAACCCCAGCAGATTGATCGATGTGTTGTAGCGCGTGCGGATCTCTTTCCAGGCCTTGCTGGCGCGTGGACCGCTGCCCAGAATGAGAGCGCGACGGGGATTGCGAAAGGCAATCCGGTCAGCCACATATGCAAAGATCGCGTACCGGCTCAGTTGGTACAGGAACAGCACGGTGAAGACCAGGACCAGACGCGAAAACACCAGGAGCGGACGATGGAAGAAGTAAAGGTGCAGCACCAGGGGCAAAAACATGAGACCCACCCCTTTACCGATCGCCTTGATCCTGCTGGGGATCGCGGCGAAACGATCGTACAGATGGAGCACGGTGAAGCAATACTGCCATGCAAAGATGAAGGTGATGCCGAACAGGGCATCCACAGCGCGTACGTTGCCGCCCGCGAACCGGCCGAAGGAGTGGGCCGGCCAACCGCGATTCAGAAGACAAACGGCCATGGCCAGGCTCAGAGTGCCATCCAGAGCGGCAAGGCTGACGTGGTTTTTTTTGTTCGTCAAGGTCATCTCCTCCAGTTTGGAGAGCGGCGGGGCAGACTTCCGCTTGTTGAGCTCGGAATCATCGCAGCGAATCGTTCTTTCGTAAGTTTGTGCAAAGCCCGAATAGTTCCAGAAGTTAGCTATTTAGAGCGTATCATCCGGGTTCAAGCCCGGCCAAGGTAAACTTGTGCAAAGCCTCTAACATTGGTAACCCGAATCATTACTGATGGGTGAGTGGTTCAAAGCGACACGGCCTCACTTAAGTGTTGACGGGAAAGAGCAAATCGGCGGCGTAGAGATTTGCCGCCGGTGCCGACACCGCACCCTCGTACGAGTAGCAATCCAGAGAAGAACCGGTGGCGCCTAAACTAAAAAGACGGAGTTCGCCCGCCTTCCGATTACGTGCCAATCCTCATTCTTGTGACCCAAAAGACACTTACCAACGTGCTGGACGATGTACGAACAGCACGGGACATCGCTCCTGGCCCTCTGTATAAATAGAGGTAGATCAAGTGCGGCGACGCTACCGTCGGGCGGCTCATAACCTGCCCGACCCCGGAGTGCCACATCAGAGGCGAAGGCGTCCCTTGGCAGGGTCGCGTTTCGACTCCGATCTCTTGATGCAATGTGCCGTGCTGTGAGGACCTTTGTTGAAACGCCCGATCCGTGTTCTTTTCGTCAACCACACTGCCAAGCTGGGCGGGGGCGAATTGGCTTTACGGTCGATGCTGCGACATCTCGATCCGAGCAGAGTGACTCACGAGGTGCTCCTGTTCGAGGACGGGCCCCTGGCAAAGCTCCTGCAGTCCGAAACGCAGGTGCACCTGTTGCCGCTAACCGGTGCCGTGCGTGAGGCGCGCAAGGACACATTAGGCGGTTTTAACCTCGGCCAGCTACGCCAAATAGCTGGCTTGGCACCCTACCTTTGGCGGCTGCGCTCCCTGATTCGCAGTCTCAGGGTCGATATCGTCCATACGAATTCGCTCAAAGCCGATATTCTCGGTGGCATTGCGGGTGTACTTGCGGGGAAACGCGTACTTTGGCACGTTCGCGATCGTATTGCGGCGGATTACCTGCCGCGGCGCGCGGTTCAGATCTTTCGCCGACTCACCCGCATCATTCCGCACGCTGTCATCACCAATTCCCATGCAACGCTGGAAAGTCTTATGCTGCCTGCTCGATCCGGTAAGGTAAGCCGGCGGAGACCACGATTTGCGGAGGTCGTGCACGATGGGTTGGACCTGTCCGCAATACCGACGCCTACAAGACCTACGCCTACAGGCGGCGCTTCCGAAGCGCTCGTTGTCGGTCTCGTTGGGCGGATCTCCCCGTGGAAGGGGCAGGACATTTTCTTGCGCGCTATCCAACAGATTCACTCGGATTTCCCGACGGTTTGCTTTCAACTGATCGGTTCCGCGCTGTTTGGGGAAGAGACATATGAGGCCGAGCTGCGCGCCCTGTGCACGAAACTCGGGCTGGACGGCTGTGTCGAGTTCCTCGGTTTCGTGCAGAACATTCCACAGCAAATGGCGCTACTCAGCGTTGTCGTTCATGCTTCGGTCATCGACGAACCCTTCGGACAGGTTGTCATCGAGGGCATGGCTGCCGGCAAGCCCGTGATTGCCACGCGGGGCGGCGGCGTTTCGGAGATTGTGGAGGACGGTGTTTCCGGCATGCTTGTTCCAAAGAAGGACGTCACTGCCTTGGCCGATGCCATGCGGACGCTGCTTCGCGATCCGCTGCTTCGCGAGCGGTTGGGAGCCGGTGGCCGTCGGCGCGTGCAGGAAAGCTTTCGCATCGAGTTCACGGCGGCTAAAACAATGGATCTCTATGAGAGATTGATGGCTCTCGGAAAATGACAGAAACGGCGCGGGTCGCAGGGCAGAAGGATGCACGAGTGAGGGGTGCCGCTGCGCGTCCTTCGTCTCCTCTTGCGTTGGAGATCGGGATACAGTTTGGTGGTGGTGGGGAAGGCCGCATCATCGCGGAGCTATACAAGTTTCTGCCTGGGGCGGGGTTTCGCGTTTTGGGTGCGGTGGCTGGTCCCGATGATGTCGCCGCGCTGACGGAAGGTCGTTTTCTCAGCTTTGCTCCGGAGAATGGACCGAAGGTCGCTCGATTTCGCAGCGCGCGCACCAAGCTGATTGATCTGCTCGAGCGGGAGCGGCCTGACGTGATCGCGTCGCATTTCGCGCTGTATGCGTTGCCGGCGCTGGACCGGCTGCGTGCGCGTCCGATGGTGTCCCACTTTCACGGTCCCTGGGGTGCGGAATCGGCGCAGGATGGAACGGGCACGCTCGCCAGTGACGTTCGCGTTCGCCTACGCATACTGGCCGAACGTACCGTGTATGGTCGTGCCAATCGGGTGATTGTGCTTTCGCAATCCTTTGCCGAGCTCGCAGCGGCGCGCTACGGAATCAATCCGGAGCTGATCCGTATCGTCCCCGGCTGTGTCGACGCGGATCGTTTCGATGTGCCGGGAACCAGAACTGAAGCACGCCAGCGTCTCGGTCTGCCAACGGATCGCCCCTTGCTGCTATCGATTCGCCGGCTAGTGAAGCGAATGGGGCTGCTGGAACTTGTGCAGGCAATGCCGGAGATCGTCCGGCAGGTGCCGGAGGCTCTATTGCTGATTGGGGGCCGCGGCCTGTTGCGCGAGGCTTTGGAGGAGAAGGTTAGCGCGCTGGGTCTGTCCCAGCATGTCCGCTTTCTGGGGTACGTCGACGATGACGATCTGCCGTATCTGTACCGGGCCGCGGATATCAATGTTGTGCCGACCAATGCCTTGGAGGGTTTTGGTTTGGTGGCTGCGGAGAGTTTAGCGGCCGGGACGCCGTCCATGGTGACGCGTGTGGGCGGATTACCCGATGTGGTCGCCGGTCTGTCACGGGATCTTATCTTTGAATCTTCCGACCCGGCCGTACTCGCCGAAGGTCTGATTTCGGCACTCTTGGGGCGTTCTCGTTTGCCGGAAGCGGAGGCTTGCGCGACCTACGCGCGAACGCACTTCAACTCCGCCCTGATGGCCGAGCGCACCGCAGCCGTCTACCGGGAGTTGTTGTGAGTAGAACGGTGAAGATCCACGCTCGGCAGGCCGACAAGCCGGCCCAAACGATCGGTGTGTTGATTCCCACGTACCGGCGCGCCCAGGATCTGCTGCATTGTTTGCTGGCTCTGCAACGGCAAGAGCGCCTGCCCGATGAGGTGATGATTATTCTGCGTAGCGATGATCAGCAGACCCGGGAAGCTTTGGCGAGTTTTGATGGCGGCACTCTGCCGATACGCACCCTTGTGACAAGCGTTCCGGGCACAGTGCACGCGCACAATCTCGGCATTGCCTCCTGCGCAACCGATGTGCTGGCGATGATTGATGACGATACGGAACCCCAGCCCCCATGGCTTCAAGTCATTCTCCGTGACTTCCAAGAAGACCCGACTCTTGGTGGTTTAGGTGGACGGGACCGCTGTTTCGACGGCACCAACTTCGATGACCGGCAGGCCAGCCCGGTGGGCAAGCTACAGTGGTTCGGCCGTGCGATTGGCAATCATCATCTCGGACACGGTTCGATCCGGGAGGTCGATGTGCTGAAGGGTGCCAATATGAGCTTTCGCTGTGAGGCCCTGGCGAACGCTCGTTGTGACACCCGTTTGCGTGGGAAAGGGGCGCAGGCAAGTGAGGACATCAGCCTGGCGCTGGCTGTGAAACGGGACGGCTGGAAGATCGCGTATGATCCAGCCGCGTTGGTGCACCACAATCAGGGTCCACGGGATGAGGTGCGCCATTACAGTGGCATGGCCAAGATCGTAGACCCAACTGGTTTTCAGGACTTTGCCTATAACGAAGTCGTTGGAGTCTGGCATTCCCTTTCGCTGGTTGGCAAACCGGCCTTTGTCGCGTGGTCCTTGCTGATTGGAACGCGCGTATGCCCTGGTCTAGTACAAGCGGTCCGGTTTACGCCGAGTCTCGGCCGCGTCTCTTGGCAACGCTTTCGTTATGCTGCGCAGGCGAAGTTGCAAGCTGTGTACGATCTCGTGTTTGTCCGGTCAGATGCCAAGAATGATGCAGTTTCATTGAAATGATTAGGCTACGCCGCTGCTTCGGGAAGTGTCGCTCATACGTGATGATGAGTGCTGTAATGCGAGGAGATGATCCAGCCCCCCTTTTGGGCGCGTGATCGTTTTCGGGTTCAAAATGGGTGCGACGCCACGCTCGAACCGGCAGATCGTACATGCGTGCGGAAGCAAACGCGAGCGTAATCAAACATTCAAGATAGAATACTGGGCAAAGGTGCATCTCCCGTACCGGATGGTGCCGAACGCGCACCCATGATTGGCTAGAGAAGTCGTGCAACGGCGCGTGTGGGACATAAAGCGGCCACGAGATGGCGTCAAGAGTCCGGAACAGGCACTTGCCCTCTCTACTGAGGCGACGTAATGACCTTGTAGTTTGGTCAGCAAGTCGGCTCAGAAACGCATGAGTCCCGGTAGAAAAGTCAGCTCTGGTCGCGAGTCCTGAGTGTTAGTACAGCGGAACGCCTGAAGACATCGAGAAGTTCGGAATACGCATGATCTTGGCGAACTGTGTGACGTTGTTTTCAGGAACGTAGACGATGTCACCCGGATCGAGAGAAAGGTCCTGCTCGAGTTGTTTCGTCTTGTTGATGCGGTGCAGATTGAGAACCCTCACCTCTGCCATATCGGATTTCGAATTGATACGACGAAAAACAACTACCTTGCTTTCTTTGGCACTGTCTTTGAACCCGCCAGCGAGCATCACTGCCTGCAGGGCAGTCATGTCTTGCCGCATCTCGATTCTGTTTGGCATCACGACCTGCCCGGCAACGACAACATACGGCCTCTGGAAGTCCTTCAGTTCGAGATTCAGCTCAGGCTCATTTAGGCGCACGGAATCTCTTTTCAGGATCAGGTCGCGCGCTTCCGCTAGCGTGAGCCCAGCCAGTCTCACAGCGCCTGCCACGTTCAGATCGACATAGCCGTCAGGGCCGACCGTAACGGTCTGGTTGAGCTCCGGACTGAGGCGGTAGTCCAGGGAGAGGCTGTCCCCGATATGTAAAAGATACCGGTCACGCGGGTGAAGGATCGGATCTGCCTGCGCCCAGCAAGTCGACAAACCGAAACTCAAGTACGCCAGAACGATCCAAGTGACGTGCTTCATGCGCCCTCCTCCGAAACTCCCTGCAGCGCAGGGTTCCTTTGATTATAGAAGCGCCTCGAAGCGGCCACGAGAAATGTCGTATGCCGATCGCGATATCTGCTTCGGTGATCGCGGGATCAAAGACAGGTGCTGTCCGCGTCACTTGAACTATCGTACAGAGATTCCTGGAAAAAGCTCCGTCACGCCAGTAACTTGAAGAGGGTACGAACGGTGGCGCTTGCTTGGGAAGTGTTCAGGATCGGAACAATTCCGCTTCGATCCGGTAATGGCGGAGCGAAGAGCGAGAGGTGGAGTTGCAGGCTACATGCGCTGTGCCTGCGGAAAGCGAAGGTTCTGCTTTCAACGATCTTTGTTGCGCGAGGAACTGGTACTCTTCTCAGAGCAAACTTTGGCCCGGGCAGGTACTTCCCAAGGTGTAAACGCCTGAACCCGAGGCCATACCGGCCCCAAAAACCTGCCCAAGCCTGAGGCGAAGGCCGAACCACATCGCGCGGCCTGACCAGGTCGAAGACAAAGGTCACCGGTGGGCGTTGCGACTTGCGACACATCACCACAGGCTTAGGAGTTCGTAAAACGTGCTCGAACGATACCGGAATCGGGTACGGAACAGTGTTCTGCTCCAGAACGCTGCCTGGTTATTTGCAGGCCAAGGCTTGTCGTTTGTGTTGCAAGCGGTCTCGTTCATCGTACTCGCACGACTCCTGAAGACCTCGCAATACGGTTTGCTGGCCGGTGCTGTGGCATTGGTGACCATCGTCAGTCAGTATGGTTCCCTGGGGGGCGGCCCGCTCTTCATGCGGTATGTGAGCCCGGACCATAGCCGTTTCCGTCAGTACTGGGGTAATGCGCTGTTTTCGGTCTTTGTGGTGGGCAGCGTACTGGTCGGCGGGCTTTGGATCTTCGGTCCATGGCTGATTCGCAGAGAAAGTCTCCCCGTTTTGATCCTGGTCGGTATCGGGGAGTGCGTCTTTGTGCAGCTCACCTCCTCGGCGAGCTATGTCTTTCAAACATTTGAGAAGATGAGGCTTAGCGCTACGCTGTCACTGCTCACCAGCCTGCTGCGCTGCGTTCTTGCCGTGGGTATGCTGGTTTGGCTGCACACGGCCACGGCGTGGCAATATGCGGCAGGCTCCTTGATCATATCGGTCCTGGTCGCAGGGTACGCCGCATGGACGGTCACGCGCGCCTACGGTTTACCTGCCTTTTCCCCATCGCTGTTCTCGAAAAATGCGGGTGAGGGCTTTGTCTTTTCGATATCCGGCTCGACGACGTCGGTCTATAACGACATCGACAAAGTGGTGCTATCGCACTACGGCATGAATGCCGCGAACGGCATCTACTCGATGGCCTATCGCGTGGTCAATATCGGCACGATGCCCATTCTGGCGCTGGTGGGCGCAGCGTTTCCCCGCTTCTTTCAGGCCGGCGTACATGGCATCGCCGCTGTGACGCCCATGGCGCGCACCTTGTTGAAGAGAACAGCCGCTTTGGCTGTGTTGATTGTGATTGGGATGTTTCTTTTTGCGCCGATTCTGCCGCACCTTGCCGGCAAATCCTACACGGAAGCCGTGAGCGCCTTACGTTGGCTTTGTTTGATTCCGCTCTTCCGGTGTTTTAACCTGAGCGCCGGCGACGCACTTTCGGGAGCGGGCGATCAGAAATACCGCCTGCTTTGCCAGACGATTGCAGCTGTCGGCAACCTTGGGCTGAATTTGTATCTCATCCCACGGTACTCATGGCATGGAGCCGCGTGGGCCTCCTTATTGACGGACGGCTCCCTGGGCGCGATGCATTGGATTGCGCTGTTCATCCTGGGACGCCGGCCCGCACCGGTCCGGGTCAGCGAGGATCCGCCACTTGAATCTGAGCAGTTTCCAGCACCTTAGACTCTGCATACGCACCGCCGGCTTACGCGAGAGGTCTGACCGGGTGCGTTGTCCAGGAGAACGACTATTCAGAGTCGACCTGCAGCAGAATGGAAAGATTCTCATACAGATTCCGGCTTGAAAAGCGCGCGATGACCCTGGCACGGGCGTTGCGACCAAGCACTTCCCGGTTTGCGAAGGCCTGCTGTACGGCTTCGGCAGCCCTTTCGCGATCGCCCACCGGAAAGAGCAGGCCGTCGCGGCCATCGGTCAGCATGTCTTCAAAAGCCGGAATGCGTGTGGCGACGATAGGAGCTCCGCAGCTCATCGCCTCAAGCACCACGAGCGCAAAAGCCTCCCAGGCCGATGTGGAGATAAACAGCCCGCACTCGCGATACAGCCGTCGCAGGGCGTGTTTGTCGGAAAGAAAGCCGGTGAAGTTGACGCGCGCTCCAACGCCGAGTTGTTGCGAAAGCGCTTTCAGCATCGCTTCATCGGGGCCGCTGCCCACCAGGATGAGTTTGAAGTCCGGCAAGGCGGCAAGCACCGCGAGCAGATCCGAGAAAAGTTTCTGGGCATCGACCAGCCTTCCGACCGCCAGCATTGTTTTCGCGCGCGTGATGTCTCCTTCGGCTGGCTTGAAGAAGTCTGTATCGACACCGTTTGGTAGAAGGACGGCCCTGCCGCCAAAGGCCTGTACCCGATCGAAGTTCAGTTGCGATTGGCAGGTGACCGCAACGGCACGGGGTACGGTTTCCGCTTTGCGACGCAGCGCCGTTTCCAAATAGGGCGCGCCGTGATCGGCGGCAACGAGGGGAAACTGGAGTCTTTCGACGAGTACGTCGAAGCGTGGCGTCCAAACCTCCTGATGGTAGAGCACCGCTGCCCCGTCTTCGGCCAGTGCACGACGCAGCGCCTGGCCGTAGGCAAGAAAGCGCACCTGTTCGCGCCAGGCGTACGTGAAGCGAAAGCGTTGCAGCCGGTACAGGAAGGGATCGGTCAAGCGAAGCCATCGGGGAAGGGGAAGGAAGCGGACGTGGATCCCCGGCTCGACGGTCTGCAGGAGCGGCGCGCCATACGAGAGGATATAGAGGAAGACTTCATGACCGTGATCGCGCAACCCGCGGGCGTAGTCCCACACGAAATCGTTGCGATACGAGGAAAGGTACTGTTCGCGGCTGAGGTGGAACATGCCGCCGAAGAAGTGCTCGAAGGAGTCTGCGCTCAGGAAAAACGCGATGGTTTTTCGGTCTTGCGGACCCTGTTTGTGGGAGGAGAAAACGGGCGGTTGCTCGATGGGGGTGTCGGACATAGGCACTGTGGCGGCGAACTCCTCGTATCCTAGCGCAGTATCTCAGCGGATTTTGGTTGAGTATTTAGCGCATGATTGTGCCGGGGCAGCTTTGCGTGCAGCCGATGCTCCCTTCATCGTGCAACGGCACAGGCGTTCCCTGCCACGGTACGGTAGGGTACACCACGGTGCGGACGCTTCCGGCTTGGCGGACTGGCGTAGGCTAAAGTTTACTTCGGGGCAGTTGACGACCCGCATTCCCTTCGTTATTCTAAAAACTCGCGCAGTTTTGCGGCTGCACCTCTGTGCCCTTCGCCCTTGCTGTTGGGCTGGGAACTCGGAGGAAGGTAAAACTGGCAGACACGAAGCATTTGAGGCGAGACGCTCCCAAGCGGTCGTCAAGCCCTGGCATCCGCAGCAGGGAGGCCGAGTGTTCTGCTCCGCAGCTCGCGGCAGTGAGCTTTATGCGCTTCACTTCTTTGTCGGTCTGCTTCGCGCGGCATTGGGCCTTGCGTGGCGCTCACCGCTTTCACTCCCCGGCCTGCTTTCGGTCGGGGACAGGCACAATATCTTCGCGCTACACGCCGGCCACGAAGACGGCAGAGGTAAGGAGTCCTGATCATGTCTACCGTTATCCCCAGCGGCAAAGACATCCCGCGCAAATGGTTTGTGCTGGATGCGGAGGGTAAAACCCTCGGCCGCCTCGCATCAGAGGCCGCTGCCGTATTGACCGGCAAGCGGAATCCGCTGTATGTCCCCTATATCGATATGGGCGACCATGTCATCGTGGTCAACGCCGAGAAGATCCATGTGACCGGCATGCGCGCTGAGCAAAAGGTCTATCGCCGCTATACCGGGTTTCCTGGTGGTTTGCGGGAAGAGGGCTTTTTGAAGCTGCTGGCACGTCGCCCCGAGAAGATTCTTGAAGAAGCGATCAAGGGCATGTTGCCGAAGTCGAAACTCGGCCGTCAGATGGCCACCAAGCTCAAGGTTTATAAGGGCGCCGACCACCCGCACAAGGCGCAGCAACCCCAGGTGTTGGAGCTGCGCGGCTAGATTTTGGTGTGTCAGGACTTGAATCCTGACGCGCGGCACAGATTGTGAGGGGGCATTTGCCCCGGAGGCGAAACCTCCAAAAGGGATAACGATCATGGCAGATTTAATTCAGTACTATGGCACTGGACGACGTAAGAGTGCGATCGCTCGCGTCTTTCTGCGACCGGGTTCGGGTGAGTTCTCGGTAAACGGCAAGAAGTTTGAAGAGTATTTTGTGACGCCGGCGCAGCGTGCCGCGGCGAAACAGCCCTTCGGCATCGCCGACATTAACGAGACATTTGATGTGCTTTCGACGGTGAAGGGCGGCGGGGTGAACGGCCAGGCCGATGCTGTCAAGCTTGGGATCGCCCGCGCGTTGATGGAGTTCAACGTCGAGCTGCGCAAGGCGTTGAAAGCAGCCGGTTTTGTTACCCGCGATTCGCGCGGTAAAGAGCGTAAGAAGTATGGACAGAAGGGTGCCCGCGCACGCTTCCAGTTCAGCAAGCGGTAGTGTCTTTGGAGTTGTTGGTTGTCGGTTCCTAGTTGCCGTGCTCCGCTAACAACCATGAACTAACAGCCAACAACTCGATTCAGCAGTACCCACCGGCAACGCGCCGGTGGCCAAGGAACTCAATCTCCCAACCCACCGGGATCAATCGTCTGTCGCCAAGGCTGCTGGTACGTTTGTAGCCCGCAACCGGATGTACAGACAGCGATGCCCCCAGAAAGCGAAAAAACATGGCAAGTATCACAATGAAAGAGCTGCTGGAAGCGGGCGTCCACTTCGGGCACCAGACCAAGCGCTGGAACCCCAAGATGAAGGAATACATCTTTGGCGAGCGCAATGGCATTTACATTATTGATCTACAGAAGACGTTGAAGATGTTCAAGGAAGCGTCGAAGTTTGTTTCCGATCTCACTTCGACCGGAAAGCTTGTGCTCTTTGTCGGCACGAAGCGTCAAGCGCAGGACGCGGTTGCTGAGGAAGCGAACCGTGCCGGTATGCCGTATATCAACTCGCGTTGGCTGGGCGGCTTGCTTACCAATTGGGTGACGGTGCAGAAGTCGGTAAAGCGTCTTCAGGAACTCGACGATATGTCGACGGACGGCCGTTACGAGCTCCTGACGAAGAAGGAAGTCATCAAGCTCGAGCGTGAGCGGAAGTCGCTTTCTACCTCGCTTTCCGGCATCAAGAGCATGCGCCGTCTACCTGATGCAATCTTTGTCATTGATTCGAACAATGAAGCGATTGCCGTTGCTGAGGCGCGGAAGCTCGGCATCCCCGTCGTCGCGGTGGTGGATACCAACTGCGATCCGACGGTGGTGGATTACGTGATCCCCGGCAATGACGACGCTCTGCGCGCCATCCGCCTGTTCACGACCAAGATCGCTGATGCAGCCTATGAAGGGACTCAGATGATCTCCGACAAGGCGTTCTCGAATGAGTACGCCGATGTGCAGCCGATTGCGACCCCAACTCATTTGCTCGACGAGGATGACGATCCTGACTCGCTGGGCAACCCGCGTGATCCGGCGATGGCCGAAACGCCCGATGTCCCGGAAGAGGAAGAGACCATCGACCTCAATGCGGCCTTGGGCGGCGGCATCCGCAAGGCACCGGCCGCGGAGACCGAGCCTGAGCCTACCCCTGCCGATCTTGAACAGGTCGTATCGGCGTAACTGCCACTTCCGGGCCAGCCTCGCAGCGTATGTGTCCGATTTCTCACGCTGCGAGGCCAGGGCTGCTTCTTTTGCGGGATGGAAGTCCTCTAATATAGGGCGGATGATCGCCACAGTGAGAGGCGCACTTCCAGGGTCTGGATTCACCAAACCTATTGCGCAGAAGGAACGATCGTGAAATTAAGTACAGGAAATATATTGCTTGCAGGGGTCGCGACTGCGGCCGCCACCGCTGCCGTCATCGGCCACATGTTCGCCTTGGATTGGGTCGGCGACAAGCTTCGTCAATACACCCGCACAGCCTGAGCCTTTGGGCTCGCGTGCGGCAGAAACCATTCAGTGAGGAAGGAAAGATGATTGTGGCTGAAACACCGAAGATTGATGCCAAGCTCGTCAAGGAGCTCCGGGAAAAGTCCGGTGCACCCATGGGCGACTGCCTGAAGGCTTTGCAGGAGGCCAATGGCAATATGGAGAATGCCTTTGTCGTGCTGCGGAAACGTGGCATGGCTTCGGCGGCAAAGAAAGCCAGCCGCACTACGAATGAGGGTGCGGTTGGCACCTACATACACGCCGGCGGCAAGATTGGCGTTCTGCTGGAGCTGAATTGTGAATCTGACTTCGTCGCCCGCACGGAAGATTTCCAGGAACTGCTGCGCGACGTAGCGATGCACATCGCTGCCGTGGATCCTCGGTATGTCGGCAAAGATGAGGTCACCTCGGCGGACATGGACCGCGAAAAGGAGATCTACCGCTCGCAAGCGGCCGCAACCGGCAAGCCGGCACCGGTGGTTGAAAAGATTGTAGAAGGTAAGATGAGCAAGTTCTATGAAGAGGTCTGCTTGCTGGAACAACCCTTTATCAAGGAACAGTCGCTGACGATTGCGCAGCTCATCGCGCAAAAAGTCGCCAAACTTGGAGAAAACATCTCTGTTCGTCGCTTCGCTCGCTTTAAAGTGGGCGATCCAAATCTCACGGTCGCCTCGGTGAAGGTTGCTGGGGGCGAGGACTCGTCGGCGTAGGCGGCGCACTTCCTGTGACACCGAGCCCAGGCGATCGCCTGGGCTCTTCTATTGTTGGGGTCATTGCCCAAACGTGATAGTGAGCTACGAAGCTGAAGGTTCCCTCTGCGTAGCTGCCATGGCAGCTTGCTTTGGGCTGGGTAGCACACCTAGTGCTAGCGTCTACCCCGGCTATAGTGACGCGCTACTCGTGTTTTGACGCATCGTCACAAGGGTCACCCGGCCTGTGAGTTCGGCACCGATGCAGCTGATCCTGAGCAACTAGATTAGAGAGAAATTCAACAATCTCTCTGGCGTTGTAGACCAGGCAGGTATTTCCAATGAGTGGGATTGGGCGCCCTTCTAGGTCCTTCGGGTTGCCACAACGAATGACGCTGAACGGGGAGGTAAGAGCCTGGGTAAGAGCCTGGGCTCCTCTCCGGTGAAGCCGAGACAACACCCATATTGGATCCCCACGCTTACATCGATTGTCACGCAGAGTGTGGACCTCCTGGATACCATCGTCAGTACCGACGGGCGTTAGGTCGGGGTGCCGCCGTCCCTTAATTCAGGGCAATCCTTGCTATGTACAACCAATTCTTTATGGCAGCCAGCGACCTATTTCGCTTTGACCACCAAGGTGTAGGTCGCTGCGTGTCTGAGAAAACCATCCGTTGCTGTGACCGTATAGGTGTAGGTGCCGGCAGGAGTGTAGGGATTGTTTTGGGCAGGGTCTTTGCCGGAACAGCCGGTGAGGGCGGAGCTAAACGCCAGGGCGCAGAAGGCGAAGGCTCCCAGACGCGCCAGCATCCCGGCACTACGGCGCTTCCGCAGCAGGAGCAGGCTGGTGCCTGCGGCCAGCCAGGTCAACCACCAATCGCGGAGAAATCCGGCGCCCACGACGGTGTACTGCGAGGTGGTCGTGATGGTGACCGCGTCGGTGACGGCGTTCACGGGGGTGAAGCCGCCGCTGACTGGGGTGCAGGTGGAAGCCGGGGCAGTGGTGGTACAGGCGACCGTCACGGCGTTTTCAAAGCCGGCGATGGGTGCAGTGGTAGAGGTGGTGGTGGTGGGTAGCCCGGCGACAGTTTGTGCCGAGACAGGCCCTACGGCTTCAGAAAAATCAACGCCCGTGCCGGTAAGTCCGGAAGAGACCAGCGCCCCTGAGATGCTGGCGTTCGCGACCAGCCCAAGATTCAAAGTGCCGGTGCGGGTGCCGGTGGCACTTGGCGTGAAAATCACCGTCACCGTGCAGCTGCTTTGCGCGGGGATCGTGGCAGCACAGGTGGAGGTGGTGCTGAAGTCGCCGGTGGCCGCAGGGGTGGCGAGCGGCAGCGCCGCCGCAGTCACGTTGCTGACGGTAAGTGTCTGCGAGGCCGAGGCGCCTACATCCACCTTGCCGAAAGCCAGGCTGCTGGTGGACACCGCCAGAGGCGAAACACCTGTGCCCGAAAGCGCGGATGTGGCATTGCCTGAATTCGCCGTCACGTTCAGCGTCCCGGTGCGTACGCCCAGCGCCGTGGGGGCGAAGTCGACGTCAAGCTCGCAGTTGGCGCCCACCGCGACCGTCGTGCAGTGATTGGCGGTCAGTTTGAAATCGCCGGTGGTCGTGGCGGAGCTGACGGTTGCGGGAAAGAAGGTGTTGTTGGTCCAGAAGAAGCGCTGAATCCCCGTCGTCGAACCGACCGGCTCTGTGCCGAAATCGAAGGGCGTGGGTGCGAGAGTTGGGGCGGTGCCGTCGCCGGTGAGGTCGAAGAGGCTGAACTCGAGCAGCTTTTCCTGGGCGGTCATCGCGCCCGGGGCGCATTCCGCGGGAAACTTGAGCGCCCGGGAGCCGCCAACGGGGTTTTCAACATGGTATTCGTTGAAAAGCACGCGTCCGCAGGCCTTGGCCGGCGAGGCGACAGGCGTATTAAAGGTGAACTGCATGATGGGATTGCCGAAAGCGGCATTGTTGAGCGTAAGCCAGCTTTGCGTGGGTGCGACAACCCCGCTCAGGTCGTGCCGGACGGTGGTCAGCAGCACTTGGCCGGGCGTGGTGGTGGCGCCCACGATGCCAAGCCATTGCGAGAGTGTTTGGCCCTGCGCAAAGCTGGTGTCGACGGTGGCGAGACCGTCCGGTGGCGTTCGGGCGGCGGGCGTCCAATTCACCACCGTGTTGAATGGCGGGTTTTCGTAAAGCCAATCGTAGCTAAAGTGGCTCGCATACAGTCGCCCACCATTATTGGCAAACTGCACGAGATTGGTCAGGGCACCGGCATTTTTCTGGTAGGGCGCGCCCTCGCAGGGCAGCATCAGTACGTCGTAGGCGTTGAGGGGGCCCTGGTTGTCGAGCAGGGCGTCGGCAGCAGTGGTTTGGGGATCAAGAACGGCGCCGGGGCTGTTGGTTGCCGTGAACAGGTTGATGCGCCCCGAACCGCTCCCATCCGTGAATTCCGTATCGGCGACGCCGACCTTACGCAGAACGCATTCCACGGAATCGGCCGACCCCGTCACCACGGCGATCTTCGGGATGTCGCCTTCACTCTGCGTTTGCGGAAAACGGGTCGAAAACGCCGTATTGCTGCAGGACGCGGTGGAGGGAACGACCACCTGCCGCCGCCAGCGGCCGGATTGAACCACCAACGGGATGTTGTTGCCTACCGGGACATTGGTGAGCGTAAAGGTCCCATCAACGGCCGTTGTGGTGCCCACCAGAGGTGACCCCGAAGGAGGTTGGCCCGCAACGGCACAGCTCACGCCCGGGGTGAAGGCAGCCACCGGCGCGTTGGGGATGTAGACGAGGATGCCCGGCAGGGGATCTGTCCCGTTTGGGGCATAGACGACGCCGCTGATGGTGGAGGTCGCACCGCCGGCACAGCTTACCTGCTGTAGGCAAAGCCCGGTGCACGCCTGCGCAGCTGCCTGTGCAGCCGCGCCCACCGCGAGAAGGAAGAACACAACGAGAGTCAAACGGGAGCGCATTGGAGTTGCCCCAAAAGTTGCATTGATGCTTGTGGATGATCATGGCATGAGAGAGAGACAACACGCACGGGCAAAGATACGAATTTTCAAGGAAAGAAAGGTCAGTTGCAAAATTTCCGCTATTCTTCCCGAAATGGGAAAAATTCATCCGTTTTTGTCTATCTTTGCTGGCAGGAACCGTGCAGTTGCTTTAGCGTGCTGGTGGGAGGGTCATCGTTGCATGCGCCCGCGCTGGTTTCGCTTTCCGTATCGGGTACTGAGGGTATGGATAGGATTGCTGATCGTAGTGGCCGCACTTACAGTCGGCATGCTCGCAATGGATGGCATGCTTCCAGCGCAGCAGCCGAGTGCTCAACCGGCTCCGGGGCAGGTCACCCCGGGCGCCGGTACGTCAGCGCCGGGGACCGGTCAGGGGCCGACCCCAGGAGCGCCGACGGCGGCTCAGATTCCCGGAACCGCTGCACCCACCTCCGGACCTACGCCGGCCAACACCATTCGCACGAACGTACGGCTAGTGGTTCTGGATCTTGTTGTAACGGATAAGCAGGGAAATGCCGTGACCAACCTGACCCGCAACGACTTCCATGTGCAGGAGGACGGTGTCGATCAAACGGTGCGAAATTTTGATCCTCCCGGTAAGTACACGCCGCCCGCCGGCGGGACGATCGATTCAACCGCCGACCTGGATCAAGAAGCGCCCAGGGCGCCGGTCAATATTGTGCTTTTGGATGAGTTCAATACACGCTTCGAGGATATGGCGTTTGCCCGCTATTCGTTGAAGAAGTGGCTGGAAAAGCAGCCCGATACGCTCGACACGCCGACGATGCTGGTCGCCGTCAGCCTCGAAAAATTCGAGGTGCTGCATGATTACACCCAGAACAAAGGTGAAGTGCTATCTGCGTTGGATCACCATTTTGCCGCCTATCCCTGGCAAGCGCACCAGTTTGCCTGGGTAGCGGAGCGCTATTCGACCGCGTTTTTTACGCTACGCCGGGTGGCGGAGGCCAGCACCGGGCACCTCGGCCACAAGAACATGATCTGGATTGGGCGCGGTTTCCCCAATATCAACCTGCAGCGCTTCGCGGTGGATGACCAAACGCGCGTCGGCACCGCCGTGCAGCAGACTGTAAATGAACTGCGCGACGCCCGCGTGACGCTGTACACGATCGATCCGGCGGGCGTGCAGGTAGATCCCGGCACCTACGGCGAAGATGCCGCGCTTTTCGATCCATTTGGGGGTGAGCCGAACTTCCAGAAGCTCGCCACGGCCACCGGGGGTCGCAACCTGTATGGACGCAATGATGTGGACGCCGAGATCGGCACCGCCATCCGCGATGGAGCCAGTTTTTACACGCTCACCTACCGGCCGACGAATGAGGTGCGGGACGTAAATAAATTCCGCAAGATTAAGATTTCGGTGGTCAACCGGCCTGAACTGACCGTGGTGACGCGGAAAGGATACTTCGACGATCGCCGCCCGGCACGGCTTTCCGCAGACAATCAACTGAATCGGAAGCTCGCGTCCGAACTGGTCGGCGCGGAGACCAGCACGATGGTCTACGACGGTATTCCGGTGACGCTTGCCATCACGAGCACACCTGGGAAGTACAACCTCCATCTGCCTGGACGCGGGCTGGTGTGGACGGAAGCGACGGATACAGAGCCACGGAAAACCAAGCTGATTCTCATGGTGACGACCTTCGACAAGAAGGGCAAAATCCAGAAGACGGATACCCGGGCAATCGTTGTCAAAGCGACGGGCGAGGTGCCCCCGACGGGTCGTCTGGACCGCGCCATCAGCATGGAGTATCAGGTGCCACCCGACCCCAAGGCGGTGCGGGCGCGTTTTGTGGTGCGCGTGGACGCGACCGGCCGTATGGGCACAGCCGACGCGGACCTGACAAAACCGCCGCCACAGACTGCGGCGACCCCGGCGACAGTGCCCTCGCCCAGTCCGCAATAGCTTCAGAGTCAGAGAAATGCCGGCTCTTGACCTGAGCCCAGCGCGAGACGTTCAGGGCCTTATGATCGCTTTGCCCTGCACAAGTTCGCCGCTCAAGAAGTTTCCAATATTTTCATTGAGAAATTTGAGGTCGGCAGGGCTTGCGCCGGCGCCGGCGGGGTGGCCATACAGGGACGGAATCGGCTTCAACGTCACGTGCGGGATGAACTGGGACTCATAGCGCGCATCGCCAACCGGAAAGTACAGGTCGGTCATCGAAGGCATGTAAAGCACCGGCACTTTGATGGAAGCGAGCGCCTTCTTTGTATTGCCGCCAAAGCCCTGCGTCGTGCCCACGTCATGCTTTTCCCATGTCCGCATCTGCAGGATGAGGTTGTTGGCATCGGCACCGGGGATGAAGCCGTTGCGGAAGTGGTCGAGCACCTGATCGAGCGTGGCGTTCGGTTCGTCGACTTTCCAAAGCTCGTCGCGCCACCACTCCTGCGAATAGAGCCACCCGGCCCAGACCATACCGAAGGCGGAGATGCCTTTGGCTGGTTCGGCGGTGTAATCGCCGTTGTTGAAGGTAGCGTCAGCGGTGATGGCGGCGATCTGGCCCTCGTTGCGTGCGATGCCGTGCGGCCAGGTGCGGGCCGTGCCGCTGGTCGCGACGATGCGGTCCATGAAGTCCGGGTAGCTGACCGCCCATTGGAACGCCTGCTGCGCGCCCATGGAGAAGCCCACCACGGCCCGGATATGCCGGATACCGAGTTCTTCGGTGAGCAGACGATGCACGGCTTCGACGTTGTCACGAACGGTCATCACCGGAAAGCGCGGGCCGTGAAAGGGCTCGGGCGTGTTCGAAGGCGAGGAGGAACTGCCGTTGCCAAAGAGTTCCGTGGACACCAAAAAGAGTTTGTTGGGATCGAGCGCGCGGGTATGTGGGCCGTCTGCTGAGGCCCCACCCGCTCCGATCAACCACTCATAGCCGCGGTATTTGGCCATGTAGTGGGAAGGCAGCAGAACCACATTGTCCTTCGCTGCATCGAGCGTGCCATAGGTGCCGTACACAACGTGCAGTTCCGGAACAACGGACCCGCTTTCCGTCTTGAAATGACGCAGAACGAAGTCGTGCTTGACGGAAGCCAGCGATGTTGCCGGTTGCTGTGCCATCGCGTTGAAAATGCACGCAAAGCACAGCTGAATGATGGCGCACCGAAGAAGGAATGGCATGGGTGACCGTAGTGTAGCTCGCCACGCCTGTATGCGCAGCCACGTTTGATCAATGCGCCTTTGGATCACCATCCTGAACCGAAGGTGGTAGACGCGACGCCACCTTCGGTCTCAGCGTCGGGACAGCGCGCTGCGATACTGAACCTACCAATCGGACGTGATCACGTCCAGGGCAGCGCCGGCGGCTAAAGTTTCGCTCTGACGAAGCGAAAACCCCGGGGTAGGAGCCCCGGGGCGTTTCTTTGGTCCGAAAGGTGGTGATTGCGTATGCGACCTGTAAGGGTACGCATCGGTCGTGTTTCGTTTGAGGCCCCGGGGGAGTATTTCCCCCTACTCATCGGAACACTTGTATTGGTACTTGGTAAGCTGGCGCACATTGTGCTCCGGCTGCTGGGTCACTGGTGATTCACCAACCGGCTGGGGTGGAGATCACCCACCTCGGCCTTCCTATATTTGATGCGGAGATCGATTCTGTGTCAACACATATCCGCAAGGCCCTAGCGCACACCACCCAACAGTTGTACGAAGCGCCGGAAACCTGCCTGTCGAGCGGCGGAGTTCGCGGCGTTTGCATCGGGCGCCTCGCCGGCTCGCATGAAGCCATGACCGGCGCCATCGTAGGTCACCGGCTCGTACGTCTTGCCGGCGGCCTTCATGTCGGCCTTGGTTTGGTCCACGGTGGAGGTGATGCGAGCATCGTTTTCCGCGTAGAAGCCGTACACAGGCGCGGAGATGTTCTTCATCATGTCGGTGGAAGGTGGTGGGCCATAGAAGACGAACGCCGCGCTGAGGTCGTGGCGGTGCGTGGCGAAAAGGAAGCTCTTGCCGCCACCCCAGCAAAAGCCGCCGACGAAAAGTTTGCCCGAAGCCGCAGGCAGGTGCTTACCGTAGTCTGAAGCCGCATCGAGATCCGCCTGGACCTGGGCATCGGGCAGGGAAGAGATCGCGTGCACGACAGCGCTTTGATCCGGAAAGGCTGCCGTGCCACCTGGTGTGGCGGACATGTAGGCGGCACCGCCCTGGCCTGACGCCATGTTCATCTGGCTATGGTCCATGCTGTTGGTGGCGGGTGCGCTACTGGTAGAACCCGCGGCCGCATTTCCGTTGACACCTACGGCTGGGTTGCCATTCGATCCTGCCGACGGGCTGACCGGACCGAGGCCGCTCAGCAGATCCGGTTCCACGACGATATAGCCTGCGCCGGCAACCTCATCGGCCATCTCGCGTGCCCAGTCGCTCAGGCCGAAGATCTCATGGATCATGACCACAACGGGCGCCTTGCCCTTGGTTTCGGGGTACACCACCCATGCCTGCAGCGTGCGTCCGCTGGGCTCATGAAGGGTCACGTACTCGCCGTGCCGTGGGCTCTTCGCGAGGGCGTCTTTTGCCCAATCCTGGCCACACGCGCCGTGCGTGACGACGGCCGTGCAAAACGCCGCGAGCCCAAGTGCGCGCAAACGGATCTTTCTTCTCTTTCGTGTCTGTTGCCTAGGGTTTGCTAGTTGCATATCGCCCCGAGTCTAGCGCCGTGGGCTGTCTCGCGCAAGGACATCCTGCGGCCGCTATTGTGCACAAGCACTTACTTCGGACGAGATACATCCGGATGTGCCGGGGTGAGCCACAGGCCTGGACCCGCCGGCCGCCGAACCGTCATGCCCAGGGGCAGGGTTCCGGCAAAATCATCGAAGTTGTCTTGAACGGTTTCGAGAGACGCCTCCGGGGTGGCGTAGTAGTCGACGCAATCGCCGCCGAGGGCGATGACCGGTTCATCCAGGCAAAGCTCACCCAAAGGCGTCCAGGTCGACGGCGGTTGCCGAAACCAGTGCGGATAGATCATCACTACGCCGACGTGATGGGCGTGGACCGTGGCGCCCATCCAGGCCGTCGAGCGGTCCTGTTGCTGTGCTGCCTCGACCGAGGCAAGTCCCCATAGATCCAGCACATACATCCGCGGGTCATGGCGATAGCTCACCAGTCCAAGATCGTTGACGGCGACATTGCCCTCATAGAAATCCGTGACAAAGTGATGCATCTGGTACTGCTGACGGAAGACCTGATTGGCGCTGAGCGGCACCTCACGGAAGGCCACCAGGTACAGCGCCGCGCAGGCAAGCAGGCCCAGAATGTACCATCCCAGCAGCCCGCGAGGACGTTCATGGACCACCTGCAGCACCACAAGCGCGCTGAAGAAGGCGACGTACACCTCATAACGATAGAACCAGTTGAATCGCCCAATCAGCAGGTGCAGACCCCCTGCCACAGCCGCGCCCGCGAGGGCAAACCGGCGGGCGCGTTCCCGTTCGTTCCAGGCCAGGCATGCCAAGGTAGCGAAGAGCACGGCGAGCAGGGTGCGGTGCGGGTCGGATAACGTGTCGGACAAGCTGGTGTAAAGCAGCAGCGCGCCGCGTTGGGAAAGCCCATGAGCTCCGGCCATACGGCTCTTGACGAGCACGGAGGTCGGTAGCCAGGGCAGCCCCAGATGGTGCAGAAACAACGAAAACAGCAGCAACGGCAGGGCGCTTACCGCAAGCAGCGCGGCGGCCGCCCGTCTCCGCCGCTGCCCAACCAGCGCGATGGCCAGGGCCAGCGAGATGCTAAGCGCTTCATACCGCACCAGCGGCCCGACCGCCACCGCGGCAACGACCCACCACGAGATCGGCTTGCCGCGCAGGCAGGCTACGATCCCCCACGCGCCGGTGCCGGCGAGCAGGACTTGCAGGGTGTGCTCCATCCCCACAAACGTCAGGCCGCAAAGATTTCCGATGAATACCAGCGCCAACACCGACAGAACGCGGCGAACGGCTTCTACCCGGCCCTGTGGATCTCGACCGGCGTCCTCGGCGGAGGACGGGTACGGCCAGCGGGCCACCGTGCACCCGATCAGCGCAGCCGCGCCTGTGCCTGCAAGCAGGTTGAGCGCCAGGGGAACGTACACCTGCCAGGAAAACCGCGCGAAAGGGGCCAGCAGCAGAGGCCAAAGCACGCTGGACGACGGGGAAGAGAACTCGCCGGGGTTGATCCCGTAGTGCCCCTGCGCGATGCCCTCGCTCAAGGCGAGGTGGATGTAGGGATCATCGAGCGCATAGGTGAAGGTGCCGGCGTTCCACCAGCGGATCTCCCGAAACAGGAGATTGCACAGCAGCAGATAGGTGACCACGGCTAAACCGACGAGCAACGAAGTTTGCAGACGCGTGTAAGAAGCCGTATCGGCTGCGGACCGGCTCATGGGCGTAGGACCGCCATTCGATTGCGTTCCTTCCGCAGCCACCACTGCCTACCGGTCCCGATCGAGCAACCCGCCGACGATCCCACCCAACACTGCGGCCGTACCCACACCACCCCCGATGCGGTTTTCGCCCCCCTCGGACGCCAGGTATGGCTGCAAGGCATGGGCCAAATTGGCGAGCGGCAGGGTTTGCAGCCACACACGGCCGGGACCGGTGAGCGCCGCGAGAAAGATGCCGTCGCCGCCGAAGAACATGTTGCGGATACCCTGGATGCGCGTGATGCCGAAGCTGACATTGGCCTGAAAGGCCCCGACGTGGCCCGGATGCACGCGCAGCGTTTCGCCGGGGCGCAGGTCACGCACCACCACCTCGCCGCCCAACTCCAGCCAGGCCGTGCCCGTGCCGTTGACCTTCTGCAGCAGAAATCCATCGCCGCCGAAGATGCCCGCCCCGAGCGACTGCTGAAAACCCACACCCAGCTCAATGGCCGGCGTGCCGCACAGGAAACCGTGCCGGTGGATCATGAACTCATGGCCGGGCGAGACCTCGACCGGCACGATGTGCCCGGGGATCTTGGTCGCAAAGGCGACCTCGCCCGCGTAGCCCTGGGCGCCATATTCAGTCATGAACAGGGAACCGCCGCCCGCCATGCGCTTGATGGCGCCGAAAAATCCACCGCCCCCGCCGAACTGTGTATGGGTGGTCATCGCGATCGTTTGCGACATCCAGCTCAGTTCCCCGGCCTGCGAGATCACGCTTTCGCCTGGCTCGAGCAGCAGTTCCAGCACCGGCATGGTGGATCCGACGATTCGGCTTTGCATGGGTAATCTTCCCTTCTCCCGGCACGTCTAGACGTGCGTGCTCTCGATCATCCTACGCGGGAAGCCGCGCGCTGGTTCCCTCTGCCGCCCAGCTTTTCAGGTTGGCTTGAGGCTCACCGTTGTTTTCGCCCTGTCATCGCGCCGCCCGGGCTGCTCCGGAATGCTTGTCGTTCCGCAGCAGGCGTATGATCCTCTCGCGTTTCGCGCGCCCGCCGCACGGAACGCCAAACCTCGGCAGCGGATCTCAATGTCCCTGTTTGTACTTCCCAGGTTCACCTATAGTTCCATTCCGCCGTGCCGGCATCGGGGCGCCCATGAGCGCGTCGTGTTGGGGGACAACCGTCAACACTCCTGAACCGCACCTTTCCAGCATTTCTGAGTTCCTGAAAAGAGGCCCCATGTTTTCATCCACACCACGCTGCCAAAGCCGCTTTCTTCTTTCCGCGCTTTCCGGCATCGTCTGCACCGCTCCCTTGGTTGCACATCCGGCTCAGGCACAAAGCGACGTGCTCACCTGGCATAACGACAACCTGCGCACAGGCCAGAACATATCCGAAGCGATCCTGACGCCCGCCAACGTCAACAGCGCCCGCTTCGGCCTGCTGGCCAACGTCGTCGTCGACGGCAAGGTTGATGCGCAGCCGCTGTATGTATCGGCCTTGGCCGTGAGCGGCAAAGGAACGCACAATGTGCTGGTCATCGCCACCGAACATGACAGCGTATATGCCGTAGACGCCGACAACGGCACCGCGCTTTGGCAGAAGAGTCTGCTCGGGGCGGGGGAAACCACCTCGGACGCGCGCAACTGCAACCAGGTGACGCCTGAGATCGGCATCACCGCAACGCCGGCCATCGACCGCCTTGCCGGCGCGCACGGCACGGTGTACCTGGTCGCGATGAGCGAGGACGCCTCGGGCAATTACTACCAACGTGTCCACGCGCTTGATCTGTCCACTGGCGCGGAGCAAGCCAACAGCCCAACGGTCGTGAAGGCAACTTACCCCGGTACCGGTGACGGCAGCGCCAACGGGACCGTCACCTTTGACCCGAAGCAGTACAAGGAGCGTCCAGGCCTGTTGCTGTCGAACGGCGTTCTCTATACCAGCTGGGGATCGCACTGCGACCTCCGCCCCTATGGTGGCTGGCTGATGGCCTACAACCCCGCAACCCTCGCGCAAACGGCCGTGCTGGATTTTGTCCCCAACGGCAGTGACGCCGCGCCCTGGAACGCCGGTGCCGGCCCAGCCGCCGATCCCGCGGGCAATGTGTATCTTTCGCTCGGGAACGGAACCTTTGACACCACGCTGACGCTGGCAGGCTTTCCGAACCAGGGGGACTATGGTAATGCCCTGGTCAAGGTCGCGCTTTCCGGCAACAGCCTCGCGCCAGTCGACTACTGGACCATGTACAACTCCAACTCGGAATCGAATGTGGACACCGACCTCGGCTCCGGCGGTCTGATGCTCCTGCCCGACGGCACCGATGCGAACGGCAAAACGCGGCAGCTGGTCGTGGCTGCCGGCAAGGATCACAACATCTACGTGGCCGACCGCAACAACATGGGTCACTTCAACCCCAACAACAACTCCACACTCTACGAGGAGCTCGCGGGCGCCCTGCCCGGAGGCGAATGGTCGAGCCCAGCCTACTTCAACGCGCATGTGTACTTCGGCTCCGTCGGGCAAAACCTGCGTTCCTTCAATGTGAACGCGGCGCAGCTGGCAGCGGCGCCGGTGCAAACGACGGCCACCAGCTTTGGATATCCCGGCACCACGCCGAGCGTTTCGGCCTATCACAACACGAATGGCATCGTATGGGCGACGGAAAACACCACCCCCGCCGTGCTGCATGCGTACGATGCCAACAACCTGAGTACGGAGTTTTACAACAGCACCCAGGCCGCGAACGGCCGCGACCAGTTCGGTGCGGGCAACAAGTTCATCGCCCCGACCATTGCTAACGGTAAGGTCTATGTGGGTACGCAGAACAGCGTCGGCATCTTCGGCTTCGTGCGCCAGGGGACGCCGATCCTGGCCGATGGCGACTACACACTCACCAACGGTGCCAGCAACCTGGTGCTCGACGATCCGGCACGGTCCACGGCCCCGGGCACGGTCATGTACCAGTGGACGCCCAATGGCGGCGCGAATCAGGAGTGGTTCTTTTCCTTCAACGGCCAAGGCTATTACACGATCCAGAACGTCTCCAGCGGCCTGTTCCTGACCGACAGCAACGGCACCACAACCCCCGGCATCTCGCTGCAACAGGGCACGCCGGCCAACGACACCACGCAACTCTGGTCGCTCACCCGCAGCGGGACGAACTACATCATTCGCAACGCCGCCACGGGTCTGGTTGTGGACGACAGCGGCTTCAATCCCAACCCCGGTCCCAGTGTCATCCTGTGGACCGCGAACGGCGGATCGAACCAGACCTGGAAGATCCAGTAAAGTCCCGCACGCATGGATAAAGGGATACAGGGGCGGTTCCGCAATACGGAACTGCCCTTTGTGTTCTGCCCCTCAATCCCTGGGAAAGCCGACACAAGGATCGCATCTAACTGTGGGACATCGGGAGAAAGAAGCCCGCGAACGACAAACACAACATCGAGGACACCATGGCAGATATCCAAACGCAGAACCAGACCAACGAAGCCAACAAGCACCAGACCGCCGAAACCAACGATGCCAAAGGCGAGCTGACCGGCGACCGGGGCGACGCCAAGGCCGATGCCTCGGGCTATCGCGGCAACAATCCCGGCACCGCCGGCTCGGGCGAAACGCATGTCGTCTCCGAAACGCCGGAGAACGCCCTCGGCCAACTCAACGGCTCCGCTCCCGCAGAAACAGGCACTACCCCCGGCTCCAACGCGAAGTAACGTCCCCCCCTGTGTGCGCATGCCGAACCGGCGAAAGCCTCTCCGTCGCGCTCGGGCAAGTGACGGTGAACAAGTGACGGTAGAATGTGCGAAACGGGCCTATAGCTCAATTGGTTAGAGCAGCGGACTCATAATCCGTTGGTTCCAGGTTCAAGTCCTGGTGGGCCCACCACATCCATAGCCGTCGGTCGGGCACGTCCCTCTGTGCTGGGCCGCCTGTGTAGGGTTTCATCTCGACCGTAACGGACAGACGTATCAATCGCGTGGTGGAGAGCCTGCAGTTCAGCTCGGAACCGCAGATCCTCTACTGGAATGACAAGATGAAAAGTTCTTCCGCAAAGCTGCGTTACGTTCCGCAGAAGGTCCAGCGGACGCTTTCCTCCGGACGTGCCGGGGCCGCATATTGTTCCAGCCCAGGTCTTTCTTCAAACGGGCGGGCGATCACGTCTAGTAGCTGTTCGAATAGCTGAAAATTCTGCCTTTCGACAGCGGCGTCGATCATCGCCTGCACCTGGTGGTTCCGTGGGATAAAGGCTGGGTTCACCCTCCGCATGGCGTCGGCGCGCTCCCGGGCGGGTACGGGCTCCTGCGCCAGGCGCAACCGCCAACCGGTAGCCCACGTATCGAACGCCGCCGGATCGGTAAACAGCGAGCGAACACCCGCACCGTTCGCAGGTGCAGCGGCTGCATCGCAGAGCCGGCGGAAGAACAGGGTGAAATCAACACTGTGAGCGGCCATGCGCTCCAGCAGATCCTGCGCCAAGGCAAAATCGCCGTCGTGTTCTGTCATGAAACCAAGCTTCCGGCGAAGGCCGGCGAGGTGTGCGGCTTCATAGGTCGCGGGGAAGGCTGACAGCGCCTCCTGCGCCGACTGGAGCGCGGCTCCCTCGCTCCCTGCCTCCTGAGCGAGCACGGGCAACAGGGCTTCCGCAAGCCGAGTCAGGTTCCACAGGGTGATGCCGGGCTGGTTGCCGTAGGCGTAGCGTCCCTGCCGGTCGATGGAACTGAAGACGGTCTCCGGATCGTGGGCCTCCATGAAGGCACAAGGACCGTAATCGATGGTTTCACCCGAGATCGATGTGTTGTCGGTATTCATGACGCCATGGACGAAGCCAAGCAGCATCCATTGCGCGACCAGCCGCGCCTGCCGGCCGATCACGCCGTCTAGGAAGGTGCGGTACGGGCGCGCGGTGTCCGCAGCCTCCGGGTAGTGCCGGGCGATCGCGTAATCGGCCAGCGTGCGCAGCCCTTCCGTGTCCTGGCGGGCGGCGAAGTACTGGAACGTACCCACGCGCAGATGGCTCCCCGCAACGCGCGTCAGCACGGCACCGGGCAGGGCGGTCTCGCGCAGCACCGGCTGGCCTGTGGTGACAGCGGCCAGCGCGCGGGTGGTCGGAACGCCCAACGCCGCCATGGCCTCGCTTACCACGTACTCCCGCAGCACCGGACCGAGCGCCGCACGGCCATCGCCCCGCCGCGAGAAAGGCGTCGGCCCAGAGCCCTTTAGCTGGATGTCGTAGCGCTTGCCGTCAAGCCCGATTACCTCGCCCAGCAGGTTGGCGCGACCGTCGCCGAGCTGCGGCACAAAATGCCCGAACTGGTGGCCGGCATAGGCCATCGCCAGCGGCTCAGACCCTGGAGCAATTTGATTGCCGGCCAGGATCTCAATCCCAGCCGCACTCGCCAGCGCCTCCGGATCGAGTCGAAGCATGCGCGCCAGTTCCACATTCAGTTTCACCAACTGAGGCGCCGTCACCGGCCCCGGGTGCACGCGCCCGTGGAAGCGATCCGGCAAGCGGGCGTAGGTATTGTCAAAGCTGAAGGAGAGGGGCTGGCCCTCGGTTCCTGCGGGGGACGGCGCCAAAGCGGAACGCTCTACAGAACTCATTTCTATTCGATGCCGTGCTGCCACGTTCGCACCGGACCAGAGGCTCGCCCTGGACCAGATTAGGGTCCCTTTGTCTTGAGTAGAAGGCTCTAAGACGCAGCCCCGTAACAACACGCATCCCATGAGGATCAAATGGGCATACCCGGGCGACACCGCAACTGCAGCCATACCTTCGGGTTCAGATAGAACGACGGACGATGGACTTCCTCCGGCGATTCCCAAGCGGAACCGCCCGGAAAACGTAACTGGCACGCCTGCGGGCACGAAAGGGAACGACAATGGCTTCGATGTATCAGCAATCCGCCAAACTCACGCTACGGGCGGCGTTGGCAACAGCGACGGCGACGGTAGGATGCCTTCTATGCACAGCGCCCCTGCTGGCCCAGACCACCACACAGAACAGCGGAACGACCGCAAACGGCAGCACCTACAGCAACACGCGCACCGCCGGCAACGGTTAATATAGCGATCAACGGACGATCACCCGTCCCAACGGCACGACCGTCACCAATGACCGCACGCGGCAAAACGGACAGGTGACCGACGACCGCACCACCCAGTACGCCAACGGCCGTTCGGTGACGAACGATGCGACCCGGGGCGGCGGCCAGCGCAGCGACAACCGAACCGTAACGCGCGCCAACGGCAGCACCTACTCCAATGACCGGACCGCCGGGCACGGGCAGTACTCCGACACGCGCTCCCTCTCCCGCGCCAACGGCAGCTCGGCCTCGAACACCTACACCGCAGGGCATGGCCAGCGCTCCGATACGGCGACGGCCACCAACCGTGCGGGCGGCACCTCCTCCAATACACGAACAGTCGGCCAGGGACAGGTCACCGACACCCGTTCGCACACCAACCGCTATGGGCAGACGCACAGCACGACACACAACCATCCGGAGCGTTAAACCCGGATGGTTATACCCTTAATACTCGATGATGTGCGGCGAGGGATAGGTCAGGCTGCCGTCCGCACGGTTAAAGTACAGAAACACCCGGTGATCCCCGTTCACGGTCGCGCCGACGATGATGCCGGAACCAAAACGCCCCGTGCCATCGGTCTTCGACACATCGATGTGATGCGAGGTGATCGGTCCGTTGATGGGGCTGTACGTCGTCCAATCCTCGGTGAAACGGGGGAGCGGATAGCCGGTGTACTTTTCGGCATGCCCCTGCCACTGGGGATCGTTTTCGTAAATGCCGTATGCCTTCGCGTAGTCCTTGGCCTCGATCGCGTCGTAGAAGGCGCTCACGCGATGTTCGGCGGGCAGGTTCGAAAACAGCCAGCCGTGCCCCAGGATGTAGCCCAGGATGGTGAGCACCAGCAGCAATCCGGCCAGCGAAGCTGCGCCGATCAGCAAGGCTTGGTTGCGGCGCGCGCGGCGCTCATCGTAAACGGGTGCGTGCATCAGGCTCATCGGGTGCGGGGTCCTCGCAGGTGGGTCAGGTGTCTTGCAGTATTAGACACCGGAGAACGGTGATTCGGCACCCACCTTGGGCCGAACGGAGCCGCGTCACGCAAAATGCGCCATGGACCGACGACGCCGATCCGGAAGCAGGGAAAACGCATGCCGTACGTGCTCGCATTGCGGCCCGCCCGGCAGGTCATAGACGCTCAGCACGTCGAAGCGAAGCGGTACCAGGTCGCGCCATGGCTCCGGCAACCGCCTGCGGTACGCAAGTGCCATGCCGCGCAACATCTTCTTCTTGGCCTCATCGACCGCGGCTGCGGCGGGAGCCAGGTCCCGGGCTGTCCGCGTCTTTACCTCGATGATGACCAGGGTCTCGCCATCCCAGGCGACCAGATCGAGGTCCCCGCGCAGCCGCGCCGCATGCCACCGTCGTGCGACCACCGTGTATCCCTGCGCGCACAGGTGGAAATAAGCCAGGTCCTCGCCCCGCTCGCCGGTTACAAGGTGCTCAGGCTTGGCGTTCCGGCCTCGTTTTATGGCGCGGGCCGCGGTGCGTCGGTTCGCCACGATGCGCAGCGACGCATAGGCCTGTCGTTCCCATCCCAGCAAAAAGGCGAAAGGCATAAACGATCTCCGCCCACACTTTACGGAGAGAGATCCTCCCGTGCACTCCCCATAAAGAGGCACGGGTAACCCCAACGAGGACGGGCGCTCCGCGCGCTGCACTCAGACGCTGAGCTAAACACCTACGGACGCCTGTGGAAACGCGTTCTCCTCAGGCACCCTGGCGGGCGCGCCGCCCCGCGATACACTGAATCGTGCGCAGCGGGCACAATTCATTTTTCCATTCAAAGAGGTTGCAAGCGTGTCGGCAAAGTACATCTTTGTGACGGGCGGCGTTGTGTCGTCACTCGGAAAAGGGCTGGCCGCGGCTTCCATCGGCTGCCTGCTGGAGGCACGTGGGCTGCGTGTGAACCTCATGAAGTTTGATCCCTACCTGAACGTCGATCCGGGGACGATGAGCCCTTTTCAGCATGGTGAGGTTTTCGTCACCGACGATGGCGCGGAGACCGATCTCGACCTCGGGCACTACGAACGGTTCACGCATGCGAAACTTTCGCGCGACAACAACCTGACCACCGGCCGCATTTACGAAGGCATCATCGCCAAGGAGCGCCGCGGCGACTACCTCGGCAAGACGGTGCAGGTGATTCCGCATGTTACGAACGAGATCAAAGCGGCGGCGAGGAAGATCGGCGCCGATTGCGATGTGGCCATCGTGGAGATCGGCGGCACGGTGGGCGATATCGAGTCGCTGCCGTTTCTGGAGGCTATCCGGCAGATGCGGCAGGAGCTCGGCCGCGACCACACCTGCTTTGTCCACGTCACGCTGATTCCGTGGATTGCCGCGGCGCAGGAGTTGAAGACCAAGCCGACGCAACATTCGGTTAAGGAGATGCTCTCGATCGGCATCCAGCCCGACATCCTGCTGTGCCGCGCCGACCGCGATGTGCCGCGGGAGATGCGCGATAAGATCGCCGACTTCTGCAACGTGGAAAACGTGGGTGTCGTCATCGCCCGCGATGTGCCGAGCATCTATGAGGTGCCGCTGAATCTGCATGCCGAGGGCGTGGATGCGTTGGCACTCCGCTATCTGCGGCTGGATGCGCCCGCACCGGACCTGAGCCAATGGGAGGATCTGGTCCATCGCGCCTACCATCCGACGGACGAGGTCTGTATCGGCATCGTCGGCAAGTATGTCGAGTATGAGGACAGCTATAAAAGCCTGAAGGAGGCCCTGGTGCACGGCGCGCTGGCCGAGGGGTTGAAGCTGCGGATCGAGTGGATTGAGGCGCAGTCACTCGAGGTGCCCGACTCTTCTGCGATGCTTGCCGGGTACGACGGGATTTTGGTGCCGGGCGGCTTTGGCAAGCGCGGGATCGAGGGGATGCTGAACGCGATCCGCTTTGCTCGCGAAACGAAAACGCCCTTCTTCGGCATCTGCCTGGGCATGCAAACGGCCTGCATTGAATACGCTCGCAACGTGTGCGGTTTAGCGCGGGCCAACAGCGGCGAGTTCGATCCGCACACCCCGTTCCGCGTTATCTACAAGCTGCGCGAGCTGATCGGCGTAGAAGAGATGGGCGGCACCATGCGCCTGGGTGCATGGGAATGCGTGCTGCAACCGGACTCACTAGCCGCCAGGGCGTATGGGGCCACACAGATCAGCGAACGCCATCGCCATCGTTATGAGTTCAATCGCGAATTTGAAGCGGCGTTGACCGACGGCGGCCTGCGGCTCACCGGTGCGAGCGAAAGCGGAACTTATGTGGAAATCATCGAACTTCCAGAGCACCCGTTCTTTCTTGGCTGCCAGTTCCATCCGGAGTTCAAGTCCAAACCGCTCGAGCCGCATCCGCTCTTCCATGCTTTCATCCGCGCAAGCTACGCGAACCGTGAACTGCACGCAGCACAACGGGTGGTTGAGGCTGAGGTGCGGGCCTAGGGGCTTACCACTGACTATCGAGCAGCAGAGTGTGGGGCGCACGCGAGGCCAATGCTTTGTCGAGGGTTATTAGGGTGAGGTGGGCGGCTTCGGCGAAGGCGATGATCTAATCGTCGGCCCATCGATTTGGTGAGATCTCATCGCGGGTAGATCGATCTCGGAAGAAGTCTTCGAGGTCGGTCGGCTCTTCTAAGAAACCAATCTGTTTGTTCTGTAGAAGCTCGTCATAGAGGTTCCACGCTTTCCGCTGCGAGACAACACTGTCGCCCATAACCGCACGTTGTGTGAGCATGCGCAACAAGCTAAGTTGCGTGATACGACAGAAGTAGATCGGCGCATCCGGGGCCAATGCAGAAAACCACGCAATGGCGAGATCATGGTGTGCTGCGGGTGGATTAGTAGAGCAAGCCAAACATTGATGTCAGGCAAGGTCGCGTTCAAGTTGTTCCCATTCGTCCTCGGTCGCGAAGGCGTATTCGTTCAGATTTACTCCACTGAGCATCAGTGGCCCGACCTCGCCCTCTTTAAAGAGAGGGAGCTTTACACGTTGCTCTCGCGAGGTCGTGAGGCTGCCTTCTCGTGCAAGGACGTGCTGAGCACCCTCAACCAGCAGAGTCTCAAGGGAGGTATGGTCAGCCAACGCCTGTACTTCCAGCGCGCGATATAGCGGCTCCGGGATATCGAGAATCACCTGCATGCCCCGATGCTACCGCAGAGCCGCGCACGCGCGTCACATGGGGCAGCGATGACAATGCAGTATTCCTATGAGGGCCGGCGTCGCAGCGGGGCCGGTGCGCTGTTGGTGTGGTGCTGGCGGTGGTGTTGGGCGCGGTGGCGTCCGGTGTCTTTCTTCACAACGCGCAGAGTGGACTTGCGGGCCGTCTCGCGAATCGTATCCTGGGCCGCACGACGACCACCCTTTCCGGGCAGGATGTCGTCGGGACGATACAACGCCTCAACCGACTCGAAACTGTGGTGTATTCGCTCGACACCGTCGTCGAGAGCAGGGAATCGCACGCCGTTCTTCCCGATCTCCTTGCCGGCGACCGGCTGTTGATGATCGTGCACGGGCAAACCGTTGCCGGTCTTGATTTCAGCCGGCTCAAGCCGGAGGGCGTGCACATCTCCGAAAGCCGTGAGGGCCGGGCCATCAGGCTGACTCTGCCGCCCAGCCAGGTCTTTCTCACGACCATCGACAACGCAAAAACCCGCGTCTACGCCCGGAGTACCGGGATCTTCGTTGCCGCAGACCCGAACCTCGAATCCGCGACACGTCTTCGCGCGCAGGGGGAACTGCAAGGGGCTGCCCTGCAGGATGGCATCCTCGACGCCGCCACGAAGAACGGCCGCGAAACCGTGCGCACGCTGCTGGAAGGCCTCGGCTTCAGGGAAGTCGAACTGCAGTAGCGCACGCGTCACCCCCCCGGAGGCAATTTGTGCTCCGGGCGCGTCGCGGGGCGCAACCCCTGCGTCCAACACCCGTGGCCTCCATGCACGTCGCCGAGCATCCCGCGCCCACCTCTACCGGCGAGCGCGCGCTGAAGTTACAGCCGCCCGCCGTGCAGGCAGTCGAGCGCCGGCCCCCGCTACCAGCGCTTACCGGTCTGCGCACGCTGCTCGCGCTCACCATTCTCATGTTTCACTTCACGCCGGCCGGGCTCACCTGGGCTGCGCATCCGGCGTTTACGCTGTACCCCATCATCGATATCGGTTACGTCTTTGTCAGCTTTTTCTTCTTGATTTCAGGCTTTATCCTTTCCTACAACTACGCACACCGGCCGGGGGGCGTGCGCAAAGCGGACTTCTGGATGGCCCGCTTCTCCCGCCTCTACCCCGTCTATCTCTTAACCATGCTGATCTCCCTCCCCATGCTGCTGGTGGAGTGGCGCTCCCGCAGTCATGGCGACTTCTGGGCGGGCGCGATTGCCACGCCCTTGTTGCTGCAAGGCTTCTTCCCCCACCTCGCCACCTTTTGGAACACCGTCAGCTGGACGCTCTCCTGCGAGGTCGTACTGTATCTCGCCTTTCCGTTTCTGCTGAAGCTGCGCTGGCCGCAGTCGACGGGCAAACTGGCGCTGATGGTCGTGGGATTCTGGCTGCTTGGCCTGGTGCCGCACACCGTGTATTGGCTCACCAATCCCGACCATCTCGCCCTGCCGATCACGCGCTATAACGGCGGCACCTGGCTTGACACGCTCAAGTACACGCCCGTCGCTTACCTCTGCACCTTCCTCGCCGGCCTCACGCTCGGCCGCTTCCACGATGCCGCAAACCTTTCCGTTCGCAAACGGATGCTGCTCGGTTTCGGAGGCTTTTTCCTGGCTTGGCTGGCGGTATACCACCTTGCGCCGCGCATGCCATACATCCTTGTGCACGGCGGGCTGCTCACACCGGTGTGGTCGCTCGTCATCCTCGGGCTGGCCGGCGCAAGTCCGTTGGCCCGCCTTTTTTCGTGGCGGCCACTGGTCGCGGTCGGCACCTCCACCTATGCGCTCTATCTGCTCCACTTTAATCTCTTCCAACTGCTGCAATGGCACCGTGTAATGGAACGCCTGCATCTTGCACGGCTCGATCCCTGGATCAGCTACGTTGCCGTGATCGCCTTCGCCATGGCGGTGCGCCGTTGGGTTGAGCATCCCTGTCAGCAGCTGATCCAGGGCTGGTGGAAGCGCCGGCAGGGAACAGCTTAACCTACCTATTCAGAACGAAATCCAACCCGCACGCCAAAGCAGGGGAGCGCGAAAATCCCTTCGTCTACGTATGATGGAGCGCGGAGGACGCATGGAAGAGCTTTGGCGCGATGTTTCAGGGTTGATGGTGAAGCGGCCCATTCTGTGGCTGCCGGTGCTGTTTGCCGATCTTTTCGGATTTCTCCTCAGCCTGGGCCGCGGTGCCCTGCTGCGCGCTGTCGTTTTGCATCAGCTGCAATACCGGTCTGTTCTGGGCGGTGCACCGGTACGCACGCAACTCAGCGCGGTCGCCATGCAGCAGACCAATCTTCTTGCCTTCGCGGTCACCTGGACCTCGTATCTGCTCCGCATGCTGCTGTACACGGCGGCGTTCATCACTACGGCGGCGCTGGTGCGCAGCTTCGCAGCACGGGGTGAGCGTCCGCTCGGGAACATCCTTGCTGCCCTGCGCCGATACCGTGGCAGCATCGTCTCGCTTAGCCTCCGGGCGCTGGCCTTGTATGCTGCCGCGGCCGCGCTCTTCGGCTTAGCCGCAAATGCCCTTTCGCAACACGGCCATAAAGCCGTCCTGGCCAACCATTGGTTTGAAAGTGCGGCAGGCGTCCTGCTTTCGGCCGCGCTGGCCTTTGCCCTGCCGCCCATCGCCTTGCGTGCCCTTGCGGGCAGGAGCCCCTCCCGCAGTCTCAAGCAGCACGCCCAGCTGTTCGCGTTTCTTCTCGCGTTGGTCGCGCTGGCGATCGCCTATTTTGTGAACGCCAACATCCGCACCGTGCGCGGCGGGGCTTCCTTTTCCAGATTCCTGCTTGAACTGAGCGGCTCGTGGATCGTGGCGCTCCCGTATGCCGTCCTTTTTACCGGCTTGGGGCTGCTGGTGCTGCGCCTCGAGCGCACAGCCGAAGTGCCGCTCGAGGCGGAACCGTGATGCTGGATCGTGACGCAGGGTATTTCGCCCCACCTACGCCGTGACCAGCGACCCCAGCTTTTCACCCTGCACCACGCGCATGATGTTGCCGCGCTCCCGCATGGAAAACACGATCATCGGCAGGCTGTTGTCCTTGCACAGCGAGACCGCAGTCGTGTCCATCACCCGCAGCCCTAAACGCAGGATGTCCATATAGGTGATGGTCTCGAATTTCGTCGCGTCGGCCACCTTTTTGGGATCGGCGGTATAGATGCCGTCCACCGAGGTCGCCTTCAGCAGCACTTCGGCGCTGATCTCCATGGCGCGCAGGCTGGCCGCGGTGTCGGTCGAAAAGTATGGATTGCCCGTGCCCGCGGCGAAGATCACCACTCGGCCCTTTTCAAGATGTCGAATGGCACGCCGGCGAATGTACGGCTCGGCCACCTCATGCATCTCGATCGCGCTCATGACGCGGCAAAACAGCCCGGTCTTCTCGATCGCATCCTGCAACGCAATCGCGTTGATGACCGTGGAAAGCATACCCATGTGATCGGCCGCCACACGGTCCATGCCGATGGCCTGCTCGGCGACACCGCGGAAAAAGTTGCCCCCGCCCACCACGATGCCGATCTGGCATCCGGCATTGGCGACCGAGGCAATCTCCTGCGCGACCGCCTGGATGAAGACGGCATCGACGCCGAAGCCGCGGCCGGCAGCCAGAGCTTCGCCTGAGAGTTTTAACAGTACACGTTTGTACATAAGTCTTTCTAGAGTACAAGATGAGCTGCCGTTGCAGTGAGCGAGCCCGCTTTCATGGCCCGCATCGCGCTTACTCTCGCCCAGCCTGGCTGACGGCAATGTCGTTGTGCCGGATGGCACGGGAAATGTTCTTTCCTTTCCGGAAACGCTGGAGAAACCACGAACGGGCCGTGAAGCTTGGTCGCTCGATGCACCAGTACGAAAGTTCAGCAACGGCCAAAATCTTAAAAAAGCACAGCCAAAGCGGCCCCGTTGCAGCCCCGGTAAAGAGTTGCTGCCAAAGATAGAGGCTGTACGAGATCGTGCCCAGGTGGCGAATCGGGTACCAGTTCAACATCCGTCCCCAAGGCGTGGAGTACCGAAAGATGCTGTAGACCACAATGATGGAAATCGCGATTGAACGCACGCACCCGCTGAAGATAAAAACATAGAGAATGTTTCGGTTACCGAAATGTGTGTCGGCGGCAAGCGCAAACATGGCAAGAAGCCACACCCAAGAACGCTTTGCGAACGCGAAAAATGTTTTGAAGCGTTCCCCATCCAACGCCAGGGCCAGCAGACATCCAGCCATAAGCGGGTCGGCTTGTGTATGGAGATGAACAAGGATGTGAAGCCGCTGCGAGGGGGCGGCGAAAAATGTGATGGCGCGCACCGCGGGCGAGAGCACAAGAATGGCCACAGCAATTTGTGTAGCCACTTTTTTGGTGAAAAAGGCCATGCAGGCCGGCCACAGAAGGTAGAACTGTTCTTCGATGGCGAGCGACCAGAGATGACCCAGGGACCATGCACCTGAACCGGATGCGTAGTTCCAGGTGTAGGTCGAGGCAGTCAGCAGCTGCATCTTGGTGACAGCCACCTGGTGGAACTTTGCGAGCAGTGCAATCACCGCAAGAAAGACGTAAAAAGGCGGAAAGATCCGAAAACTGCGACGAATATAGAAAAGTTTGAGGTCGATGAACCCGTGCCGGTCTCGTTCTTTGATCAGCAGGTGCGTGATCAGAAAGCCGCTTAGCACGAAGAAGACCGCGACGCCCTGCCGGCCGTTCTGAATGAAAGAATTGAATGGAAACGATAACAGGGGTGAGTGCGCATGGCTCAGAATGACGGCAACAACGGAGACCGCGCGTAAGCCGTCCAGCGACGGTATGTCTCGTTTTCCCTCGTTCATCGGACTTCCTGACTTCGAGGTACAGCCCTCCCGTGCACGGTAGCCGACCTTTACATTCGCCGGCTTAGTATAGCGTTGTGCGTCGAGCTACCACTCTCATTCCGTACCTAATTAGCCGTCTCTAAAAAATCCACCAACAATTTCTTCTCGCCTTGCTTCAGAAAGCGAACCAGGGCATTTTTCCCGTGGATGTCCTTTACTTCTCCTACGCCAAAGCGCTTATGCGAAACCTGATCGCCTTTTCTGAACTTTTCTGCTTCAGAGTGCACAATCGTTTCCGGTGCTGTGGTGTGGATCTCCCCATGCAGGGTGGAAATTACCGTGGTTCCATGTGCGTCCCTGGAGCCCGTCTCGGGATCGGGAGCAACCTCCGGCTGCGGAGTTTGCCGCAGCTTGCGCCGTGTTCCGCGACGGGCCTCATGCGCGACACGTAGCTCGGCGTCCGTGTCGCGCAGCCCGCGATCGCAGTTGTCGCAACGTCCACAGGCGTCGCCGAGTTCTTCGCCGAAATACTGCCGTAAGATCTGCGTGCGGCAGGTCGGCGTTTCCGCGTAGTGCATCATGTCTGAAAGCCGCTGTTTATCGTGCTCGCCCCGCTCGGCATAGGTGGTCAGAAGGGCTACGATCTCGTCCTCCATCGGCGGCTCCGCCACGCTCAAGGCATAGCCCCGGCGATTGTGCCGCACGAGCCCCGCATCCGCCAGCAGATACAGAATCACCTGCGTCCGCCGCAGGCCGACATCGGCATAGTCGGCAATCGTCTTCACGGTCAGCGGGAGCGCCTTTGTCTTTCGGATTGCCTCAGCTACGATGCCCGCGCTCGCCTCCGCACGATCGTCAGGGTTGGGTGCCGCGTCCATTGTGGCTTCTTGAGGAACGGACGACTCTGCGACGACCGCATCCTCTTCAGAATGTTCAGAACTTCCAGAACGCTCCGAAACATCAACCTGCTCCTCATTGGCTGCCGCCTCCTTACTCTCCACCCGCGGCAACTTTCGCCCAAGCGCCAGCACTTCCAGCACCGCACTCACCTCCTGCGGCTTCGGATAACGCCCAGCCATGAAGTATGTCTGAATACGCTTGTCTTCCAGGCGATACAGCAGCACCGCGCGAGAGGGCAGGCCGTCGCGTCCCGCGCGCCCCGCCTCCTGTGCATAGGTCTCCAGCGAATCCGGAAACTCGTAGTGGTAAACGAAGCGGATGTCCGGCTTGTCGATGCCGAGGCCAAAGGCCTTAGTGGCGATCATCACCTTGTGTTCGCCGCCCATGAACTCTTCCTGAACCTGCTCGCGCTCTTTGGTCTTCATCTTGCCGTGATAATGACCCACGGCGATACCATGCTCCTTCAACCAATCGTGCAACTCGTCGGCGGAACGCACACTGGCGGTATAGATGATGCCTGTCCCCTCTTCCTTCTCCAGCAGCGCCCCGATCCGCGATAGCTTCGCATCGTTATTCACCGTGGGCAGTACCGAAAGGTGCAAATTCGTCCGTTCCGTACCGGTGTTCACCAGTACGGCTTTCTTTGTGCGCAGAACCTCCTGCATTTCCGTGACGACCTCTTCCGTAGCGGTCGCGGTGAGGGCCAGCAGCGGCGGGTTTCCCAGCTGTTCGCGCGCATAGCCCAATCCCAGATAGGCCGGCCGGAAATCGTGGCCCCATTGTGAAATGCAATGCGCCTCATCCACCACAAACAGCCCAACGCCGCCGGCTGCTTTGAGCTTCTCCAGAAACTCATGATTCTCCAGCTGCTCCGGCGTGACATACACGAGCTGCGAACTGCCTTCCCGGATGTGCTCGGATGTCTCGCGTGCGTCCTTCAGGCCCACGGTCGAATCGATCTTATCGACCACGATGTTCGCTTCGGCCGCATGCTCCTGCTGGTCCTGCATCAGCGCGATAAGGGGGCTGATGACCACGACGGGGCGCTCTAGAAACAACGCCGGTAGCTGATATGTGAGCGATTTGCCCCCGCCTGTCGGCATGATGCCGACCACGTCTTTGCCCGCGAACACAGCTTCCAGAATCTCCTTCTGGCCTGGACGAAATCCTTTGATCCCGAAGTGTTTTCGTGCTGCCACCAGTGCTTCTTTTAAGCTGATCGGCTTCTTGGCAGGTGTGCGTTTTTGTTGTGACGGTTGCGTTTTGGTTTCGGGTTCGGCAATCAGGACTTCAGGCATTTCACGTTCTACCCCAGCGCTCTTGGATGCAGAAGCCGCGGTCTGCCCGATTGCAAAATGTGGTGCTGGCTATGTTTTCGGTTGGAGCTGGTCAAGCAAATCGTGGAACTTTGGGGTGAGCCCTTGCCCCATTTGTTCCTGTGCCTGCGACAAATTCCCCTGCCATACTCGCGTTGGCAGTTCCTTTCATTGACCGCGGCGCCATCCGCGATTACACATCAAGAATTCTAAGAACACCACCATCCGCCCTTGTATCATCGGCCACATGCCCGAACCGCAGGCCGAAACTCTCTTTCCCGACCCACCTGCTACCGACACCTCCCTCACAGCGGAGGACCGTGCCCGCCGCATCAAGGTGCTGCTGTTCGACGTTGACGGCGTTCTCACCGACGGCGGCATTACCGTGATGCCCGGCCCGGACGGCAAAGCTGTCGAGGTCAAGACCTTCTCCGCGCACGATGGCATGGGCATCGCGCTTGCGCACACCGCGGGGCTGAAAGTCGGGTGGATCACCAAGCGAGATTCGCAAGCCGTCCGCATCCGCGCGAAAGACCTCCGCATCGACCACCTCTACCAGGGCCAACACTACAAAGCCGAAGCGCTGGATGCCATCGTTAAGGACGAACACTGCACCCTGGACGAGATTGCCTATGTCGGCGACGACATTATCGACCTGCCCGTCATGCGCAAGGTCGGCCTTGCCATCGCCGTCGCGAACGCACGCCCCGAGGTCAAAGCCATGGCCCACTACACCACCGAACACCCCGGCGGCTTCGGTGCCGGCCGCGATGCAATTGACTTTCTGCTGCGCGCCCGCGGGGTACTTGAAGCCACAATCGAAAAGTATCTTGATCCTAAAGATGCTGAAGCGAAGAGCTCCGATATTGGGGTTGGCAATATGTAGTGCAGCCGCCCCAAGGATGGCCTCCGCATTACTCGCCTCTGGTTACTTCCACTAACGCGACTTGTAGGGATCTTCGGCATGACGCGTAAAATATGGCAATGCGTTACTTACTCACGAGTTTGCGCTTCATCGCGGTTGCGGGCATGACTTTTCTCCCCGCGGTCGCACAAATCTCTAACGCTCCTACTGAGCGGCATGTCACCGTTCCAGCGAAGGGTGGGCTGACCTTTGAGATGAAGGTGAACGGCAAGGGCCCGTACGAAACCGTGTTTGATACCGGCGCAGTAAACGTGATCAGCGCCAGCTTTGCGCAGCAACTCGGGTTGCCAATGAGTGAGAAGCCTCTAGACTTTGGTGCAATCGGTGGCAGTGTGAAAGCAAGAACGGTGCATGTGGACACCCTTAATATCGGGGAACTCAACATCGCCAATCAGACGTTCTATGTACTCGACATCCCAAACGAGGCAGGAACCCCACAGATACTAGTCGGCTGGGAGTTCATGCAGATGTTCGCCGTCAAGATGGATGCCCAGCGCAACGAGATCACGTTCTTTGAAGGGACACAGTTCCACTACAAGGGCGAGGGCAAAGCAGTTCCAATCTTTCTACATACAGACGGCAACGGAATCGATGTAGATGCAAACGTCGGCGACGTTACTGGGCGCTTTCTGGTTGATTCCGGGAACCAGATCGGGACATTTCTGAATGCTAAGTTTGTAAACGGAAATGACCTGGTACGGAGGCTAAAGGCGCGCTATCGTGGGTATAACGGTCGCGGTTTTGGAGGGGACTCACCAGCCGCTTGGTATGTGCGACTGCCCACTTTCGACATTGATGGCTTGGAAATTAAGGGGCCGGTCGTGCGGTTGCAAACTGCAGATGACAACTTAAACAACAAGCTGGCGGGTAATATCGGGCAAGACATTCTTCAGCGCTTTGTCGTTACGGTCGATTGCAAACGTTCCGTAATGCATCTCGAGAAAGCTCCCGGATGGAACAAAGCTGCGACGTTTAACCGCGTTGGCCTTCTAGTCGATTTCAACCATGACTCCGACGAGGTCAAGACGGTGCTTCCGGGCAGCCCCGCTGCAATAGCAGGGTTGATGCAAGGAGATCGCATCCTGACCATCAATGGCCTAAAGCCCTCCGACGACCCGAACGAACCATTGTTCCGGCAGCCTGTGGGAACAATGGTTCACCTGCAGGTACAGCGCCAGGCAGACTCCCGAAACTATGACGTTCGCCTTCGCGATCTACTCTGAGAATCCCTCATTTGAGGGGGCATTAGTACCGATGAACGCCGTTCTCGTTAGCTACCGCCACACTCGCCTCGCTTACGTGCTCCATCCAGTCCACGTTGATCCCGTTCTCGTCGCCTTCCTACATGGCCGAGTGGACCACGCTAAGCCGGAGCACAGATTCCCTTCAGGAGAACTAAGGCATTGGATACAAAACGTCATTACTTCTAACTGTCTTTGCTGTAGAGCATGTTCTTCATCACTTTGCGGCGCTCGGCGTTCATCTCGCTGGAGGCATCGTCGCCGCGGAAATTGCTGTTGGCCGCCGCCCGCGCTTCTTCCGTGCTGCATTCGGGGCAGCGATTGGCGAACCCGGGTTTGTCCGGGCGTAGCTCAAACTCTTCTTGGCATACAACACAGGTCTTGATGGGAAAGGCCATACCGCCATTCTAGAGCTTTCCCCCGCCCCGCCGATGGTGCGCTTTGGCAAGCGAAGAGACCGCGAAGACAAAGGGTAGAATTCCCACATGCTTTCCGGGCCCCCCGTCCTTGCGATGTCAACACCAGTCCCAACCGCCGACGCGACAGAAACTGCGGGAACGAACGCCCTCGCCTGGGCGCATCCGCTCCTTCAGGAATGGTTCGCCGCCAAATTCGGCACCCCCACAGAGCCGCAAATCGCCGGCTGGCCCGCCATCCTGCGCAGCGAAGCGACCCTCATCTCCGCACCCACTGGCTCGGGCAAAACCCTGGCTGCTTTTCTCGTCTGCATCGATCGCCTGTTGCGCCAGGCGCTCGAAGGGCGGCTCGCTCCGGTTACGGAGGTCGTCTATGTGTCGCCCCTCAAGGCGCTCTCGAACGATGTGCAGAAGAATCTCGACGGCCCACTCGCCGAAATCCAGCAATTAGCCTTGCAGCGTGGATTCTTGTGTCCTGAAATCCGCACCGGCGTGCGCACCGGCGACACCCCGATGAAGGACCGCGCGGCCATGCTCAAGCAGCCGCCGCACATCCTCGTCACCACGCCGGAATCGCTGTATCTGCTGCTCACGTCGGCCAAAGCCCGCCACAACCTCGCTGCCGTGCATACGGTCATCGTCGATGAAATCCACGCCGTTGCCGACGACAAGCGCGGCGCGCACCTCGCCTTGTCCCTGGAGCGTCTGGAAGCCATCGCCTGCGGTGACAACAGGCTTGCAGCCACCCCTACCCCACGTACAACGTACAACGTACAACCTAGAACTCCCCCGCAGCGCATCGGTCTTTCCGCCACCCAGAACCCCATCGAACTCGTCGCCGACTTCCTCACCGGCGCGCACCCCACCCGCCCTCGCGCGACGATCGTCCAGGTCGGCCAACGCCGCACGCTCGACCTCGGTATCGAGGTGCCGTCAGACGAACTCAGCTCCGTGGCCACTACCGCCATGTGGCAGGAGCTCTACGATAAACTCGCCACCTTCGCGCAGGCGCACCGCTCCACGCTGGTCTTCGTCAACACCCGCCGGCTGGTCGAAAAAATCAGCTTTGAGCTTTCCGAGCGTCTCGGCCCCGATGCGGTGGCCGCGCACCACGGCTCGCTTGCCCGCACACTGCGCCTTGACGCCGAACAGCGGTTGAAAGACGGCGAAATCAAGATTCTCATCGCCACCGCCTCGCTCGAGCTCGGCATCGACATCGGCGCCGTCGACCTCGTCTGCCAGATCCAGTCCACCCGCGCCGTTGCGGTGGCGATGCAGCGTGTCGGCAGGGCAGGGCATTGGCGCGGGGCCATTCCCAAGGGCCGTTTCTTCGCCATGACCCGCGACGATCTGCTCGAACAGGCCGCGCTGCTACGCAAGATGCTCGCCGGCGAACTCGACCGGCTCGAGATCCCCGAAGCGCCCGTCGATGTGCTGATGCAGCAGATGGTGGCCATGTGCGGCGCCGAAAGCTGGGACGAAGCCGCGCTCTTCGACGTCGTGCGGCGTGCCTGGCCGTATCGAGATCTCACGCGCACGGCATTTGAGGAACTGCTCGCGCTGCTGCACAACGGCATCGAAAGCACCCGCGGCCGTTATGGCGCCTATCTGCTGCGCGATCGCGTGCAGGGGCAACTCCACGGCCGCCGCGGCGCGCGCCTGACGGCCATCGCCAACGGCGGCGCCATCCCCGACACCTCGCTCTTTGCCGTCATGCTCCAACCGGAAAACGTACAAATTGCCACGCTGGATGAGCATTTCGCCGTAGATTCCCATCCCGGGGACGTCGTTCTGCTCGGCAACACCAGCTGGCGCATCCAGCGCATCGACCCGGGGGGCAAGGTGCTGGTCGAGGACGCCCATGGCGCACCGCCCAGCATCCCTTTCTGGGAGGGCGAAGCCCCGCAGCGCACCGAGGCCCTGTGCGACGGCGTTAGCGACCTTCGCGGCGAGATCGACCGCCGCACCCGTAACGTGAAGCCCTCCGCCGTCACCGGCTACACGCGCCGGGATGAGGGCGCCGACCCCGTGCCGCACCCCTACGTCGACCACCTCACCCCCCGCGTTCCGGCCCCCACCTTGCCGGGTGCCGATGCCTCCGGTGCCGCAGATCTCGATGCTGAGACCTGGGTTTCCAATCAGGTGTTGGACTCCGAAGTAAACAGCAGATTCCCTACGGGAATGACAGAAATAAATGCGGATCGCGGTGAGGCTTGCTACGGTACACTGCATCCAGAGGTCCGCGCCTGCGTCGCCTGGCTCAAGCAGCATTGCTTTGTGTGCGACGCCGGCGCCCTGCAGCTGGTCACCTACATCGTCGCCGGTCGCAGCGTGCTCGGCGCGGTGCCCACCAAGACCACCATCATCGCCGAACGCTTCTTCGACGAGGGCGGCGGCCAGCAACTCATCCTGCACGCGCCCTTCGGCGGCCGCCTGAACAAGGCCTGGGGGCTGGCGCTGCGCAAGCGCTTTTGCCGCGGCTTCAACTTCGAACTGCAAGCGGCCGCCACCGATAACGGCATCAACATCTCCCTCGCCGAGCAGCACAGCTTCCCACTCGCGGACGTCTTCCACTACCTCACCGACCTCACCGCGCGCGAGCTGCTCGAACAGGCCTGCATCCCCTCGCCGCTCTTCAAAAATCGCTGGCGCTGGGCCGCCGGCCGCAGCCTGCAGCTGTTACGCATGCAGAAGGGTAAGCGCGTCGCCCCACAGGTGCAGCGCACCCGGTCGGACGATCTGCTCGCCAGCGTCTTTCCGCACGCCTCCGCCTGCCCGGAGACCATGACCGGCGACATCGAGATTCCCGATCATCCGCTCGTCCGCGAGGTCATGCGCGACACCCTCACCGAAGCCATGGACATCGACGGTCTCGAAGCCCTGCTGCGCGGCATCCAAAGCGGCGCCGTGACCTGCCTCGCGGTCGACACACCGGTGCCGTCGCAGTTCGCGCATGAGCTTATCAACGCCATGCCGTATGCCTATCTCGACGAGGCCGACCTCGAAAACCGCCGCGCTCGCGCCGTCCAGCTGCGCCGCACCCTGCCCGACGCGGTTACCGATGGAGCTGGCCGGCTCGACCAGGCGGCGATCGACAGCGTGCGCGAAACACTGTGGCCCGACATCCGCGATGCCCACGAACTGCACGATCTGCTGCTGCAACTCGTCGCCCTGCCCGAGGCCTTTCTCCATGGCTGCGTCGCTCCACAAGGGCGGGGGAACGCCCATTGGCCCGAGCTGTTGCAGCAGCTCGAGGCGCAAAACCGTGCCACCCGCCTGCAACTCGGCGACGAGGCCATCTGGATCGCCACCGAGCGCCTCGGCGACGCCCATCTGCTCTGGCCGTCGCTTGACCTCCCCTCGCTCGCGGCCGCGGTCGTCCCACCGCGCGAACCGACCACCTTTCCCGGAACCGAGTACCGCCCCGCCCAGCCCGTTTTGCCGCGCGATGGTGCAACGGCCAGCCTCGTGCAGGGCTGGCTGCAACTTCTCGGCCCGCTCACGGCGCAGCGCCTCGGCTTGCTGCTGCAGCTCGATCCAGCCCCGCTGCACCAGGCGCTGCTCGTCATGGAAATGCAGGGCCTCGCCATGCGCGGCGTCTTCGAACGCCCCAAACCCGCCGACGACGCCCCCCAGGCCATCGAGTGGTGTGAGCGTCGCATCCTGCAGCGCATCCATCGCCTCACCCTTGCCGGCCTGCGAAAGTCCGTCGAGCCGGTCGCGCCCGCCGTGTTCAATCGCTGGCTGCAGGACTGGCAGCACGTTGCCCCTGAGACCCAGTTGACCGGCGAAGAGGGCGTTCTCGCCGCGCTCGAGCAGATGGAAGGCTTTGAAGCCCCCGCGTCCGAGTGGGAGCGTACGCTGCTGCCCGCCCGCGTCAAAGACTACGATCCACGCTTCCTCGATAACCTTTGCCTTGCGGGCATCGTCGGCTGGGGCCGCATCTCGCCGCACCCAGCCTGGAGCGAAGCCGATGGCGGCGCTCCCCGCCGTGTCATTCCCACCGGCGCCGCACCGATCACCTTTTTTCTGCGTGAGTCCGCCGATTGGCTCCCCGACGCGCTCGCCGCCAAATGCGTCGACGCCGCCGTGCTCGCGCAGGCGCTGTCCGCCGAGGCCCAGTGTCTCCGCCGTCTGCTCGCCGAACGCGGCGCCGCCTTCACCGCCGACCTCCAACGCTTTAGCGGACTCACCAAACAACAGGTCACCACGGGTTTATGGGAGCTTGCCACTGCGGGCCTAGCTTCGGCGGACGGCTTCGACCAATTGCGCGCCCTGATGGATCCCCGGCGTAAATCCGTCCATCTCGAACAAACGCCCGCCGTCAGCCTGCGCAAGCGCGCCCAGGCCCGCACCACGGCCGGCCGCTGGTCGCTCCTCTGCGAAGAGCTTGCTACGGGCATGGATGCCCTGGAGCCTGCCCTGAGCTCGTCAAAGGGTCCATCCTCTAAGACCACCCCGGCCCAGGCCATTGCGCAAGCCAAACAACAACAAACCGCCCTCGAAGCCCACGCCCGCGTGCTGCTATGCCGCTACGGCGTGCTCTTCCGCGAGCTGCTCACCCGCGAAGCCAACGCACCAAAATGGCGCGATCTGTTGCCGATCCTGCGTCGTCTCGAGGCTCGCGGCGAGGTGCGCGGCGGTCGCTTCGTCTCCGGCCCTTTCGGCGAGCAGTTCGCCGTGCCTGAAGCCGTCGAGGGCCTCCGCGAAGCGCGCCGCCGTCACGCCGCCCGGGCCGCCGAGCCCGCCATCACCGTGGCCGCCGCCGATCCGCTCAACCTGGTCGGCATCCTTGTTCCCGGTGAGCGCACCCCGGCCATCCCCGGACGGACCGTCCTATTTCAGCAAGGCATCCTGCCGGAGCCCGACCCGCTCTGCGCCCAACCTGCGGATCTGCTCCCTCCCAAACCGCTCACACCACGCCGCTCCGTGGCAGCCCTGCTGCGCGCCGGCCTGCCCGCGGCCCGAGCCACTGCAAGGCCGCTCGCCGCACCCCCAACCAGTGGCAACCTGGAGCTCTTCTCATGAGCGACTCCGAGGCTGACACCGCCCCAAGATCACCCGATCCCAACTCCAGCCTCTCAGAGCCGGCCTGGGTTGTCGGAAACGGCTTGGAGCCGGGCGACGCCTATGAGGAGGGCCCTTACGTCGTCTTTACCGCCCAGTACCACCTGCGTCGCGGGTACTGCTGCAACTCCGCCTGCCGTCACTGCCCCTACCGCGAGGGCTGATGCCCTACAGTAACCCTCAGCACACATACGTAAAACGTAGAACGTAGAACCAACAACCTATCAACCGACTACGGCGCCGCACTGCCCAACGAAGGCACATTCCCCGGCGCCTTATTTCCCGCACGCAACATTTGCGTGTTCTTGAGCAAGACCTGTACGCGCGCATCGGTCAGCAGTGGTCGCAACACGGCATCATGGTCCATCGCCTCACGCACGCCGAAGCCGCGTTCGCTCGCCTTGGTCAGCCAATCCAGCATGACTTCGACATTGCCTTGCACTCCATAAATCCGCGCCATCTCAAAGCAAATCTCGCCATAACGCACAGACGCCAGTACCTGCGCGTTATAGCCGCTGCCGGTTTTCTTGTGCAGCACATCCGGGTCCAGCGAAAGCGCACGGCCCAGTTCGCGGCGCGCCTGCTCACCATGCCTTGTCTCGAAGTATGCCAGCGCGAGATTCGAGTGGTACACGGCTGAAGTTTCAGTCAACTTAACGGCGTGCCGGTAATCTCCGATGGCTGCATGAAAGCTCCCCAGCGTAAACTCGGCCGCGCCCAGGTCGTTCCATGCCACGGCATCCTTCCTGTTCAGACGCACCGCCCGTTGAAAGAACAGCCGAGCCAACGCGGGCTGCTGTAGCTCCAGGCACGTGATGCCCATCTTCTTCAGCAACGCATGTGGTTCTCCGCCGCGGGTCAGCGCGGCGTCATAAAAGCGTAAGGCATCACCTGGGTAACGCCGTGCCCTCAGGATATCGGCGGCTTCTTCCAGCTTCTCAGGCGGTTCGGCTAGGGTATCGGGCAGATGCGCGGCAACCTCCCGCCACTCCGCCGTGGTGTGGTCGTTGCCCGCGCCCATGACGGCGGAAAGATCCTGCGCCCTGCCTGGGCCGGCGAGCAGACAGACCAGCAAAAGTGCAGAGAACACGCCTGGGGCAGAGCGCACCGTAAACCTCCTGTCGACAGCAGGCCATCATACTGCGCCTCCGTTGCGCCATCGTCAAGAAACCTTCGTGGTATAGCCCCGCCTCGCCTAGTGTGGCCGCGCCGCCGCACTCCGAATCCTTCTCTGATCTCTTCAGGGTTGCGTGTAGTATCCAGTCGTCGTGCGCGCCTGCAGGTGCGGTTCAGCCACACGGACCTCGATGCGGTGGTAGGCCTCGCCGGCATCCGGCGGAGGAGGCTCGTAGGTGAGTTCATACGACGTCTTGGCATCGTTCACGCAGCGCTGCAGCGCTCCGCGCACATCGTTGCTGCCCGTCAGTGCCAGGCCGCCGCTTTGTACGGCCAATACCTGCAGCCCAAGGTCGCCCAGCACGACGTCCGAAGGCTTGCGTATCCCTTTCAGGAAGTCCTGGTAGTAAAGCGCCCGACCGACACCCTCACTGGCTCCTAGCGGATCAACGTTATACAGCGTGATCTCGCTTTGCCGCATCTTCGTCGAAAAGTCGACAGCTTCGCGGTAAATGTCCCCTTGTTCCTTACGCGAAAGTTCGACCGCGGGTCCGGAGAGCAGTGGCCAGCCCGGTGAAATCCAGATGATCAGCTTGCGCCCCGGCACGGCCGCCGCGCGGGCGACTAAGCCCTGCAAGCCACGCAGTGAAATATCGAGCCGCTCCCCCGCTCCGTAAAAGCCGGAGCTGCGGCGCAGTTCTCGCAAGCCAATCTCCTTCTCCTTCAACGTCTGATTCAGCGCGTTGCCGTCCGTCGTGAAGTCGGGTGTAGTCTCGGTTGTCGTATCCGTCAACAGCACTAGCGAGGTTGGTTGTGCGAGCCGTCCATCGTTGACTTTCAGAAAAGCTTCGATCTGGTCGCGCGCATACGACAGCCGCACGTAGTCAATGTTTACCGCATCCAGAACCAACATCACCTTTGTCGGCTCAGTCTGATCTGTTACAGCCCGAAAGGCGGAGATCGGCTGTGGCCTGTTGTTGTCGAGGACGGTGAAAGCATCCCGGCTTAGGTTGCCGACCGGATCACCCTTATTGGGTGTGACCACGACATGCAGGCGCAGCGGGCCTGCATGTCGTGCAACGGCGGTACTCTCCGGGACCGAGCCGGGTTCTGTCGTTTGCGCAAAACTCATCTGCCCCGAGACCCCGAGTAACAAGGCTCCAAATAGCGTCGGCAGGACAAAGAATCGTTTCATCACAGCGAGCTCCTTCGCGACTGTGCCAGAACCGTAATGCAAGACCGCTACATGCAGAATGCAGCGATGAACCTAAAGGTTGCCGCACGACTTTCTGCTGCATCCGCTTACGATCGATTGCGGTCACGGTGCGATTTCCTGGTGCGCTTCACTACGCGCTTCACTACGCGATGCACAGACCGGCGACATCCGGCTCTAGGGCGACGGTGCGGCGCCTGGAACCCCGATCGCGGTTCCGGGCGTTGCCGGCAACGCCGGAGCTTGCACACGCAGCGCTACCCGGGGAAAGGCGAACGCTCCGCCGGCATCATCGATGACATTCACCTGGCAGATATAGCTGCCCGGCTTCAAGGTACCGAGCGGCACATCGAATTGAAACGCCACCGCGTCACGCCCCGGCACATTCAACACTTCCGCCGTCACCAACGGCGTCTCATACACCTTTACGCCGCCCGCTAGAAATTCAATCGAGGTAAGCACGTGCACGGGCCCGCCCTCGCGTCGCACCAGGCCCGGTGCCGCAGCCGCTGGCGAGGCACCCTTGCTCTTCGCTGGGTCGTAGATTTCGTACAGCAGAAACAGATGCTGGTCCTGACGGAAGACGTGCGCCACATTGGGCACATACTGCTCCCCATCGCGGATCAGCAGATTGGGTGTGTTTTTCTCGCTGTTGGCCGTGCGTTGGCTGCTCAGCACGAGAGAACTCAGCTTCATCGGCAGCTTCTTCTGATCGGGAACAGCAAGGTCCGTTTCAAAAGAACCCATGTTGCCGGTTTCGTTTTCGCGCACAATGAATTTCAGGTGATATCGTCCAGGCGCAAGCGTAAATCCCGTCGAATACTGGATGTTGCGCCGCTGCACCTGCTGCGTCTGGTCCAAGGCGAGCTTCACCGTGTCGCGCACATTGCCCACCGCGATCCCCTGGGCGTTCTTCACCTGGCCAAGGATGTCCAGCGTCGCTTTGTCCTGATCTTTATTGCGCGTGAAGGGAATCTGCGATCCCGGCACAAGCAGGCTGACCGGCACATAAAAGCTGTTGGCGTTTTCGCGCAGATACAACGCCTGCAGATAAACGGCCACATCCAGCGCCGGCAGGTCGCTGCGCATCTGGTCGGTGAGCGCCTGTTCGCGGTCTTCCGTCTTCTGGTGCTGGAAGTCTGCGGGCGCGTAATACCCAGGCCGGTACTCCAGCTTGGCGTCGCCGCGATTGACCTTAATGGTTAAGCGACGGAACACGCCATCCCGCCGTGGATCGCTCGAGTGAAAACCGAGGATGTAGTAGGCCTCGGTATCGTGCTGCACCTGCTGAAACACCGGGCCAAAGTCGTTCGAATCGAAGAACGCTTTTCCGCCCGTATCGGTCGCCAGCGTGCTCAGCAACTCCTGCGAACTCGCATTCGCACTGAATTGATTGGCCACCGCGGTTCCGGTGTAGGCCGCCGTGCCGCGCAGGCTGCCCTGGCTCGCGTCGCCGACGGGCGGCAGCGCCTGCAGGCCACGTGCATCGACCGCATACACGGCCATGTTGGCCTTAGCGGCCTCATTGGTCGCCGCCCGCAGACTGGCCTGGTTCTCGATGCCGTTCCGTGACAAACCACCGGAAAAATACAGCAAACTTTTTCGTTGCGCGACCCGCTCGAGCGAACGCGCAATCTGCCGAATCGCATACAGCTCACGATCCGTGTTCAGGTTGTTGTATTCGGTATCATCCGCTGTGAAGCTTTGCGCGTTGTCACTCGTGCCGTTGGTGGCGCCGCCCGCGCTGCCGTTCGAGAAAGAAGTCTGGTCGGTGCCGTTGTACTTGCCCAGCCCATGCAGCAGCGCCTGTTTGTCTGCCGTAAAGTCCTGGTCCATGGTGAGCGCAGTGGAAAAGCTGACAAGCGCGACCAGATCCGCTGGTTGCATTTGCGTGTTGATGTATTTCTGCGCGGCCTCCACAGCACGATCCGTATCGTCATCCTGCAAGGTACTCAGATCGAAGAAGATGACGATCAGGCGATGGTCCCGCAGCTGTCGTGGGTCGGCGGCTAGGTTGCGATCCAGCAGATCGGCGATGCTGGCCTTGCCGGCAACGGTGTTTTTCTCGGCAAGCGCCCCCGCTTCGTCGACGTTCTGGTAATCAAAGCTGGCGATCCGCTGCGGCTTGCCGTTCTCAAGCACGGTAAAATCGCTCGCCTTCAAGCCTTTCACCACCGCGCCGGTTTTGCGGTCACGCACCACCACATTGGTGAGCACGATGTTGGCATTCACCGTCAGCGTGTACCCGCTCTGAGCGTTCGGCGTAGGGGCCTGTGCCGCTGAGGGTTCTTGTGCCGCAGACGCGACGCCTTGCGCCTCCAGCGGAGCGGTGGATGTGGCCAACACGCCGAGCACAACACAAGCCATCGCTTTGAGAACTTGATGCTTCATCGTCTTCGCTACGCCCGGTCCCTTTGCTCCATCTCTAGCCTTCACTTCTGCACCCTGCACCCTAATTCCGATCCCGGGTTCTACTTAAAACCGGAACCGCCCAACAAAATTGATCTGCCGCATCGCCGCCGCGCCGGATACCTGGCCGAAGGTAGCGAGATCCAAGGTTGTATAAATGCCGTTGTATTGCACGGTGTTGAACACATTGCTGGCCGTGACGCGCGCCTCAAACGATCGCGTCTCCCCGAGCTGCACGGTGCGCGAAAGCGCTGCGGACACGAGCAGCTGTCCCGGCCCCTCGATCGAATAGCGTGAGGCAGTGCCGTAGCCGGTCGCGCTCGTCGGATCGACAAAGGCCGCTCGGTTAAAGTATGACCGTAACGCGCCCGCGCCATGAACCGGTGTCCCGAAGACGCGATCCGGGCGCAAGGTGTAGGTGCCGCCCGCGGCGAGCTGCGCCGCCGTGTCCTGATAGCTCGGGGTGAAATACGTGCCGGACGCAAACGTAAAGTTTCCAGAAAGCGAGAAGCCGTCGAGCAGCTTCGAGGCCATGCCGCCGCGGTTGAGAAACGCGCGATTTGGTCCCACAGGCAGCTCATAAATCCAGTTGCCCGTCAGCTGATGCCGCACATCGAAGCTAGAGTTGGCGCGCTCGGCATGCAGGTCCGCATCGTTCTGGATCGAAGAAACCGTGGCCGCTCCGCCGAAGCTCGATGCATCGTCGATCGAGTGCGCATACTGGTAGTGCGCCGCCAATTGGATGCCCTTTTGAAGGCGCTTTTGCGCGTCGATCGTGAGTGCATTGAAGGTCGACTCAGCGTCGGACGACTGATACGTAAACGCAACCGCATCGGGCGTCGTCACGCTGTTGGACGTATGGTTCGGCGCACGTACCACGTTCAGCCCGGAGCCGTGCGATCCGTTGTAGCCGACATTGAGCACGACCCCCAGCGGCAAGGTGCGCTGCAGGTTGGCGTTGTACACCTGCACCATGCCCAACCGGTAATCCGGGTTTACGGCATAGGTGTTCTGAAAGAGCTTTGTTGAGCAGCCGAAGCCGTTGGCGAGTGTGAGGTTGGAGGCGTTGTTCGCCGTCGCTTGCACGCAGCCGGTGCTGTTATTGAGCGTAGAAAGCACGTTGTTCTGCGTGGCCGCAAAGGGTGCCTGATAGGACAATGACTGGGCGAAGGTCGCAAACTGCCCGGTGTTGAAGTTGATGCCATAACCGCCGCGCAACACGGTTTCTTTCAGAAAATGTGGCCGATACGCAAAGCCAAAGCGCGGCGAATACATCGCCCGATCCGGTTGAATCAACGAGCGAGTGCCGCCGGCGGCGCAGGTCAGCAAACCGGCCGCGGTTTGCACGGAGATGCCGGTCGGCGTCACGCAGCCCACGCTCGCTGTTTGTTCCGCGACGCCGGTGAGGTTCACCAAGCGGTTGTTCTTCTCCGTGAACGGGGCGAAATACTCATAGCGCAGACCGCCATTCAGCGTAAGCCCGTTGCCCGCACGGAAATCGTCATTGGCGTACCAATCGACGACGTTTTCGCGCAGATAGATCTTCGCCAGGCCGGCTTGCAGGGTCGTCTTCTGCGGCAGCCCGAGAAGAAAATCCGCAAAGGCCGAGCCACTCGTCGCCTGGCCCGTGGTGGTCCCTGCATTGCTTGTGTTTCCAGGGCAGGGAACGCCGGTGGCAAGGCCTTGGTCGCAGGGGCTTTCCGTGTTGAACCCCGAGAAGGTGAAAGAGCCAAGCGGATTGCCGCCGCCTAAGTAATCCTGATGCACGCGGCGTATATCGGTCCCGAGCCGCAGGTTGTGCTTTTTGTGCCGGTAGCTTACCTGGTCGGAAAACGAGATCGTTTGCCCGATGTTGTCCTGTGGATCCGTGTTGCTGACGGACAGGAAATTGCCCAGGGTGAGCGATGGCAGCCCGTTGTAAAAGCCGGGTGCCGTGCCGATGGCTCCGGTGCTCGGTAGCGTGATGCCGGCATCGGTGGTCGGATCATCCGTCGTATTGGTGAAGTAATTGCGGGTGAGTGCGTGGCTGCGGTTCCAGGTCACCGTGCTTGTGTTGTTGAAGCGGCCGTAGCCGATCACATAGCCCTGGCTGAGGTTGTAGCCGTCGCTTTGCGTGCTGCCGGAGAGCGGCAGGATGATGTTGCGCAGGTCCTGCGCACTGTGGGCGTAGCTGAAGCTGGTGTTCAGGCTTTGCCGCAGCGTCGCCGGGGCATTCCGGTTGCCCCCACCTCCGCCACGACCGCCGCCGAAGCCCCCGAACGGGCCCGTGTTGTTTGCCCCAAGGTTGCGAATGAAGCGTGTAGAAAGGTTGGCCGAGTTCTGCCCGACCGTCGTTACGGTCTGGTAGTTGTAATTCTGTGTTGTCGCACCGGGCACATTGGCATGCGGGTAAAAGCGGTTCAGGATGGATAAAGCCTGGGGTGTGATGCGTGCAGGATCGATCACATTGGCTTGGCCGTTGTAGGCAAACTGGGTGCCGCGCATGGGATCGTAGATCGGCGTGATCGCCGTTTGGCCGTTCACGGTCTGCGCGAGCCCGCTGAAGTCGCCGGCCCGCTGCGCGTCCGTCGGCACGGTGCCGGTCAAGACCTCCGGCGTGGTGTTGCGGGCGAAGTTGAAGTTCAAAAAGCCAAACTGCTTTGTGCTTGGCTTGATCAACCCAGGAATGTACGGCGAGCCGGCCAGCGTAACGCCAAAAGTGTTCTTTGCATAGGGCGGTTTGCTCTGCGGCGTCAGTGTGGGAGACCACGGGGCTGAATCGAGCGCCGCATACTCCCCTTGGTAGTTAAAGCCACCGTGCAGCTGCGTCGGGTTCAGGTTGCGGAACGCCCCCGAACCGCCTCCAGCCCCGCCGCCGAAGCCGCTGCCCCCGCCCCGTCCTCCGCGACCGCCGCCCCCACCGGGGCCGCCCATCATGCTGCCGAGCAGGCCCACAATCGCATTCGTCGGGTCGACCCCGGCCGGCAGCTGCCCACTCGCGCGGGCTGCCGCCACACCCTCCTGAATGCGTTCCCGGAGCTGATCTTCGCTGATGCCCGCAAGTCCGTTGGTCTGCCCGGTTTGGCCGTTCACCGCCACGGTATCGTTGCCGGCCTGGGTCGTGTCACCCGCACCGCCCAGCGAGGGCAGGGCCGCGCCTGCGTTCCCGCCGCCGCCGCTGGCGGCTTCGGCATCAAGACCGCCGGCACTCAGGCTCAGGTTCTGCAGACCGCGCGCCAGGCTAGCCGTCGCGCCCGCGCCGTTGGTGCTTGCAGCGGTCGCGGCTGCTTCAGCGGCTTCCACGCGGCTGGCCAATTGCAAGCCGAAATCCGTGTTTTTCCCGGGTGGGGGTGCTGCATCGTTCAGCAGCACCTCGGTGGTCACCGAGGCAAAGCCGGCTAACTCCGCCCGCAAAACATAGCGGCCTTTGCGCGGGATCTGCAGCGTATAGGCGCCATCGACATCGGTAGCCGCGGCGTATTTGCGCCCGGTAAGCGTGTTGGTCGCCGTGATGGCCACACCCGGTAACGGCACCCCGCCCGGCTTGCCGGAAACACCGGCAACCACCATCCCATGCAGGGTGCCGCCACCGGTGACGAGGGCGCCCGGTGTTGCGGGGGAAGCAGCGGCCGTTGACGCCGCGGGAACACCAGATGCCGCGGGCGGCATGGGGGAGCCCGACGTCTGTGCCTGGGCCACTTGGAACGCCAGGGGAAACAACAGCAGCACGAACCAGCGTACTCGCCTTGCGAAGAGGTAGCGCAACGCTCGTCGGGATGGAGACTGGCTGTCCACTTGCACCTTATCGGCTATCCGCACAAAAACTTTAGCGAGCGCCAGGCCCGTTTGCCGCAGAAGGGGTTCCCGGCTGTCCTGCGCCCGCCGGGCTACCGCCGTTGGCGCCCCCGCCGGCATGTCCACGCCGCTGTCCCGGCGGGCTGTCTACCAGGTGCACCGGCACAAACACACCGCCTTTGACCGACCCGGTGCCCGCGACCATGTCGCCCACCTTGATATCGGCCAACGTAATGCTTTCGCCGTGTTCATAGGCCCGTTCGAGCCCCGCGCCCCCAGCCGCCAGCAAGCCTCCCCCGCGATTGCCATTGGGCCCGCCGCTGCGGTTCGCATCAGCCCCGCCACGGCCGCCTTCGCCCATGCCCGCATCGTCCGGGGCCGCTTCCCCCGGCCCACCACCGGCCCGTGGCCCACGCACGGCGCGTCGGAAGCTGGTTGTTTCATCAAAGCCGATCGTCTGCGCGACCCGATCTCCCCGCTCCACAGTCATCTTGGCATCGTCCAGGTTGATCGCCGTCACCCGTCCGGTGATATAGGTTTTCCCAAGGTTTTCGCGCATTGCTTTCACCTGCGAAGCGTCGGTGGCCATCACCACGGCCGCGTGCAGCGTGTGGTTGGGGGCGTCGAGATTGCCAAAGGCCATCAAGCCGTCTCCAGGGTGCAGATCGCTGGCCCGCACCGGCCCACGATCCTTCATCACGCGGGTATTGTCGGTGGCGACTACCTGGGCGCTGGTGCCGTCTTCCGTACGGATGGTGAAGGTATTGCCTGTAACGGCCGTCACTTCACCGGCGACCCGGCCCATGCCCGCCACCTGCGTGCGGCGGCCATCCCGCTCGCCTCGTCCGCCGTCCTGGGCTGTGCCTTGTCCCCAGGCGCTGGCTTCCGTTAGCTGTGCACCGATGCCTGCTCCGGACAGCAGCAGAGCGGCAACGGGCAGCCACATCCCTTGCGTTCGATACCTAAAGATGCCCATACGCCTCATAGCCTTCGTGCAGAGCAGCCGTGCAGAAATCATCCCTACATCTCTGCCGAAAAGCTACAGATAAGACGGGTGGGGGGCAGGGAAGACGCGACGGACAGGGAAAATTCCCGAGCGGCACCGTTTTGGCGGTATAACGGAAATACGGCTATCCGCGGTGCTTGCCTGGCTGCCGCGCAGGGCCGGAAGATTCTTGCACGCACCTGAGCCGTTGCCCGGAGCCGTTCTTATGATCCTTCAGTCTTCGCTCCCCGTCGCCACTGCGCTGCTCCAGCGTTTTCGGCGCACCCGGGCGGCCACAATGCACTTTGCCGCCGCGCTCACGCCCGAGGACATGATGGTGCAGTCCTGCCCCGAGGCTTCGCCCGTCAAATGGCACATTGCGCACACCTCCTGGTTCTTTGAGACTTTTGTGCTCGGCGAGTTCATTCCGGCGTATCAACCCTTCCACCCGGATTTTCGCTGGCTCTTCAACAGCTACTATAAGGCGCTGGGTGAAATGCCTGAGAAGAAGCTCCGCGCCAGCTTTTCGCGGCCGCCGCTCGGCGACATCCTCGCCTACCGGGAGCACGTCGACACCGCGGTCATCCGTCTGCTCGATCAAACGCCGGAAGATGAAGCCCTGCGCCGCATCGTGCTCGGCCTCGAGCACGAACAGCAGCACCTGGAACTCGCCCTCACGGACATCAAGCACGCCTTTTTCACCAACCCCTTGCAGCCGGCCTATGCGCCGGCCGTCTCGAGTGACCCAGCCTCCATCACCATCGCACCGCCGCTCGAGTGGATCGACTACACGCCCGGCACCCCGGATCGCCCCGGCGTTGTCGAGATCGGCGTTACGCCCGACCCGGCGGCGCTGGACAACTTTGCCTTCGATAACGAAACGCCCCGCCATCCCATATACCTCGCGCCGTTTCGTATCGCCTCGCGCCTGGCTACCTGCGCCGAGTACCTCGCCTTCCTCGACGAAGGCGGCTACACCCGCCCCGAGCTGTGGCTTTCGGAGGGCTGGGATGCCGTGACCCGCGAGGGCTGGCAAGCGCCGCTCTATTGGCGGCGCGACCCGGCCACCCAGGCCGGCTGGAGCGTCTTCACCCTGCGTGGCTGGCAAAGCCTCGACGAGATCTCCGAAACCCCCATCTGCCATCTCAGCTTCTTTGAGGCCGATGCCTTTGCACGCTGGAGCGGCTATCGCCTGCCGACCGAATTCGAGTGGGAGTTCCTTGCCGCGCAGCAGCCGCAGGGCGTCCTCGCACAAGGCAATCTGCTCGAAAGCCAATGCCTGCATCCGCGCCCCGCCCGCACCGGCGCACCGGCTCCGCAGCAGGTCTTTGGTGATGTGTGGGAGTGGACCGCCTCACCCTACACGGGCTATCCGGGGTATCGCGCGTTGCCGGGTGCTCTGGGGGAGTACAACGGCAAGTTCATGAGCTCCCAGGTCATCCTCCGCGGCGGTTCCTGTGCCACGCCGGGAAGCCATATTCGCGCGACCTACCGTAACTTCTTTCCGCCCGGGACGCGGTGGCAGTTCAGCGGCGTGCGGCTAGCCTCGGACGTGCAGGGCGGCTAACCGTCCCTCGCCCCACCCGCATTTCTCGCTGGACAGAAGTGCGCGTACACTCTTCTTATGGCGTGTTTCGTCGCTGATCGGCTGAGACGCATTTCAGACGTGCAGGCCACTATCCTCTCTTCGGGCCGTTGCCTTGCATGCAAGCCAGCTATCTCCGGCATTCGAAGTAGCGTCATTCGTAAAGGCTGAATCATTCATGGTTGAAGCTCCCGAAGCGTTGCACGAAGCTGTGCTGCGCGAAGCCGTTCGCGGCCTGCACGTAGCATCCGGCGTTCAAAAGACGCTCTCCCCCTGGCTCTTTTATGACGAACGGGGCACCGCGCTCTTCGAACAGATCACCGGGCTTCCCGAGTACTATCTGACCCGGGCGGAGCGCTCCATCTTCGAGACGTTTTCCGCAGAGATACTTGACTTTCCGCATACGCCCATCACGGTCGCCGAGCTTGGCGCCGGCACCGCCTCGAAGACCGGGACCCTGCTCGCCGCCGCCCTCGGTCGACAGCCGAACCTGCTGTATCAGCCCATCGACGTGAGTGAAGCCGCGCTGAACGAGGCCGCCGTTTCACTCACCGCGGCCATCCCCGGACTCGCGGTCAGTCCCCAGATCGCGAATTACGTCACAGAAAACTACCGCATCGATCGGCCGGCCGGCACAAGCATTCTGGCGTTGTATATCGGCTCCAGCATCGGAAACTTTGCGCCGACCGAGGCCATGGGCATCCTGCGCAAGCTGCGTAAACAGCTGAAAAGCGGCTCGGATGCGCTGCTGCTTGGCGTCGATCTTGCGCCCTGCTGCCGCAAGAGCGTCGACGATCTGCTGGCGGCTTACGATGACCCCGCCGGTGTGACGGCTGCCTTCAATCTCAACATGCTCGCGCGCCTGAATCGCGACCTCGATACCGAGTTCGACTTGGGCGGCTTTGCCCACCGCGTCCGTTGGAACGCCGCCGAAAGCCGCATCGAGATGCATCTCGAAAGCCTGTCGGCGCAAACTGTGCTCCTTGAAGGCCATCGCGTGCATTTCGGAGCCGGTGAAACCATCCACACCGAGAACAGCTACAAGTTCACGGAACGCAGCCTGCGCCCATTGCTCGCCGGCGCCGGTTTCGGCTCACCCCACCTGTTTCACGATGCCGACCATCGGTTCACGGTAGCCATGGCGCATCCGGGGTGAGGTTGGTTGTACGTTGTTGGTTGTACGTTGTTAGTTCCAGGTTGTTGGTTCTACGTTGTTGGTTTTGGTTGTCCGTTGTTAGCCGTATGGGTGTGGCTGTCATCCTGAGCACAGCGAAGGACCTCGGTATTCTGCCCGGATCTCATCGGCGCCCCGCGGGAATACTGAGGTCCTTCGCTGCGCTCAGGATGACAACGAAGAACCAACAACCAACAACGAAGAACCAACAACGTACAACATAGAACGTACAACATAGAACGTACAACATAGAACGTACAACATAGAACGTACAACCCTCAGCTCCTCTGCCACTCCCCGCTTTTCCCGCCCGACTTCGCCAAAAGCACCACTTCCCGGATGCGAATGCCCTTGTCGAGTGCTTTGGTCATGTCGTAGACCGTGAGGGCCGCGATCGACGCCGCCGTCATCGCTTCCATTTCCACGCCCGTTCCGGCGACCGTTGCCGCCGTGGCGCGGATGGCCACACCGCCCGCGACCACCGTCGCCTGCACATCGACAAAGCTTAAAGGCAGCGTGTGGCACATCGGAATCAGCTCTGCCGTGCGCTTGGCCGCCATGATTCCTGCAAAGCGCGCCACCTCCAACGGATTGCCCTTCGGATTCTGCGGCAAGGCCCGAAGCACGGCCTCATTCAACTCCACAAAAGCGGAGGCGGTCGCCTCACGCCGCGTAGGAGCCTTGGCAGCGACATCGACCATGCGTGCCTGGCCGGCAGCGTCGTAGTGGGAAAGTCTTTCGGGGGTTTGTTCGGAGGGGAGAGTGGTTTCGTCCTGCATTCCTGCATGCTAGAGCAAACGCCTTCAGGACAGGACAGGACGTGATCGCGACGGGCACGCTATCGCAGCAGAACCCGCACAGTTTCTCCTGCAGCAAACACCGCTCTATCCATCGGCAAGACCACAAACCCGTTCGCCCGTGCGTTGGCCGCCAGATCGCCCGAACCCTGCCATGGTACAGGTCGCGCGGTAACACCCTGCCAGTCACCGGCGATCTCCGCAGGCAAAAAGCGCGTCACCTTCGCCCCGCCGCGCACATCTTCGGCCAGACGTGCTTCGGCAAAGCGAGGCGGCACAGCGCCCCCGCCGCACAGGGCCCGTAGCAGCGGGGCCACCAACAACCGGAAACACACCTCGGTGGAGATCGGATTGCCGGGCAGCCCAAAGAAGGGAATCCACGCGTCGTCCTGCCGCCCACGGTCGCCCGCAATCCCTCGAGGCAATCGTCCGAATACGACCGGCCGCCCCGGCTGGATCCGCGCTCCCGTAAACACGAACTCCGCTCCAGCTTCGGACAACGCTTGCTCCACCAGATCGTACTTGCCCTTGGAGACCCCACCGGACAGAATGAGCAGGTCGGCCTCACGGCTTTGCCCGGTCTTTCCGCTGCCGAAGCCGGTCTGAACCGCCGCCAGGCGTGCGCGCAGATCGTCCATCGTGTCACACGCGATTGGCAAACGCCAGGGCGAGCCTCCATCAGCTTCCACCAGCGCGGCCAAGGCATAACTGTTGGAGTTGCGTATCTGCCAGTCCGCCGGTTGCTGGTCGAGCTCGACCAACTCATCCCCGGTGGCCAGGATGGCGACCCGCGGCCGCATGTACACGGCGAGCTCCGCATAGCCACAGCTGGCGGCCACCGCCAACTCCGGGGCGCCCAGCACGCGTCCCGGTGGCACCAGGGACCCGCCCGCGACGGCCTCGGACCCTCGCGGCACCACGTTTTCACCCGCCTGCAGCCGTCGTTCCGGCTCAGGCTGCAACCCCGCCCCTCCCAGCACCGCGTGCTCGACCATCAGCACCGCATCCGCGCCCTCCGGCAACGGCGCGCCGGTCATGATCTCGATCGCTTCGCCCGGAGCCAACGCCGCGCCCGCCCATGTCTCGCCGGCGCGCAGGCTCCCGGCAAGCCGCAGCGCGCGCGCGCCATCCACATCGGCGGCGCGTACGGCAAAACCGTCCCGGGTGGAGCGCCGAAACGGGGGCTGGTCACGATCGGCCACCACCGCCGCCGCCAACACCCGTCCGCGCGCCCCCAGGAGCGGCACCCGCTCCACCGCCGGACGGTGGGGGGAAGCTGCCGCTGCCAGTACCTCCGTCAGCGCCTCTTCATACAGCAGCACGCGTTCCGTCACCCAAGCTCCTCCATCGCCCGCAAAGCAGAGACCCCGGCTGAAAGTATGCCGGGGTCCATGTGTATTTCGTACTTCCTACCGATCGCTTACTTCTTCTTGCCGGCCGAGTAGCGGGTGTTGATCTTCTCGCCCATCGCGGTCAGAGTATCGCGGATGCCCGGTGCCTGGGGTCCATCGGGCGCCAGCTCCAGGTATTTCTGATACGCATCCACACAGCCGGGAGGCGCAACGATCTTTCCGGACTTCGGATCCACGGACGCCTTCTGCAGCAGTTCCTGACCCTTGATGAAGTACGGATTCGGCTTCGTCGGATCGGCCGCAATCGCTTTTTCCGCTGCCGCCAACGCCTGGTCATTTTGCTGCGCGTTGAACAGCACCGCGGCTTCGTTGCCGTAGTACATGCCCGCGCTCTGCGGCTGCAGACTTACGGCTTTGTCGAACGCCGCAACGGCTTCGGTCGGATTGCCGCTACGCGAAAGGGAGTTGCCGAGCTGGTTGTACACCGTCGCTTGGGTCTCAGGCGCCGTCTTTTTTCCAGACGCGCCCAGCACGTCATTCGCTTTCTTATAGGCATCGATGGCGCCGGCGTAACCTGCTTTCACCGCGTCGTCTGTGCTGGGATTGACCTTGTTTTTGCGATCATCTGCGGCCCCGTGTTCGGCCTTGGCTTCGAGTGAATCGGCATACAGCACCCACAGCAGGCCCTCGTCCGGTTTGGCCTCGGTGGCCGCCTTGCTGTCGGCAATATCCTTGTCGTAGTTCGGCGTGGGCGTCTTCAGATCGGCGCGTACCGCCGCCATGGTTGCATTCAGATTGGCGATCTGCTTGTTGCCACTGGCGGCTGAGGCGTTCTTTGCCTTGAACTCTTCAATCTGCTTGCGACGCTCCGGCGTCAGCTTGGCCATATAGTCTGCACGTGACAGATCGAAGTTCTCTGTCTTTGTCTCCCCGGCTTTGAATGGCTGTTCTGCCAGGTAGTCCACGCTGGTGTTGGTCCGGAACAGGTTCACCAGATACGTTCCCGGCGCGATGCCTGTGCCCTTGAAGTCTCCGTTGGCGTCGGTTGGAAAGGTGTATAGATATTTCCGCTTTTCCGGCGGGGTTCCCAGATCCTGCGTCAAGCGGACCTCGCCATCCTTGATCGCCACGCCGATCTCATCGTTCGCGTGGCCCTGGATGCTGGCGGTTCCCTGGATGCTGGCGGTTCCCTGGGCGCCGGCGGTTCCCTGGCTGTGCGCCGTCGGCAACACCGCGAAGCCGAGCACCGCGGCTGCCGTCATGACTACGTTCTTCCATCTGCTGATCATCCTCAGCTTTGTCATTCTCGTTCCCTCTCCCGATTCCATTGTTGCCTGCGGACCCGCCACGGACTTCGCTTGTGTCACGCTCACCGGCGTGCGTAAGGAATGGGGTCCGTCGCCCCCGCCTCGGCAAAAGCCTTCAGCCGCAAGGTGCAGCTTTCGCACACACCGCAGGCCACCTGCTCCCCTGCATAGCAGGACCAACTTACATGCAACGGCGCGCCCAATTCAACCCCGAGCCGCACAATCTCCGCTTTACGAAGACGGATCAAGGGTGTTTGCACGCGAATCGTGCCGTCCCGCGTACCCGTGGCGACCAGCGCATTGAAGGCGTCGTAATACGCCGGACGGCAATCCGGGTAACCCGAACTGTCCTGCTCCACCGCGCCGATGATCACGGTCGACGCGCCCAGCACCTCGGCCCAGCTCACCGCCGCAGCCAGAAAGTGCGCATTGCGGAACGGCACATAGGTCACCGGCACCTCGATGCCCCTGCGGTCCGCCATCGCCCGCGTGTCCGCCCCCGCTTCGGCCTCGGGTTGCGCTGCCGGCACCGCGATCGTGCTGTCTGTCAGCGCCGATCCACCGATCCGTCGAAACAGGTCCGTCCGCAGCTCCATCAGTTCCTGCAGCCCCACGAGCTCCGTCACCGCCCGCGCCGACTGCAATTCGCGGCTTTCGGTACGCTGCCCATAGCTGAAGTGCAGGCCAAACGCGTCAAAGTCACGCGCCGCCAACGCCGCGCACACAGTTGAATCCATGCCGCCAGAAAGGCAAACTACCGCGCGCTCGCGCTTCACGACCGCTTCGACGCCTCGGTGGTGTCGCGGTAACTGCCGGACGCGTCCTCGGCAGCCGTTTCCGCCGCCGTTACCTCCGCAAAGCTCACCGGCTGTGCGTCGAAGTCCGTCAGCACCTTACGCGCGGCTGCCTCATCCTCGGGATGGACCATCAACCGGGCCGCAAAGGCGACCGGCAGCATGTTGTTTGCGTTCTCGCCTTGCAAAAACACAGGGATGTTCGCGTCTTCGAGCGCCATGCGCGCCATGTGCGCCGCCGCCGGATCGGGATAATCCGCCACCGTCACGGGCTCCCGGTCGGAGTACAACACCGGCTGCGTGGCGTCGACTTCATCGTTGTTGTCCAATGTTCTGGTCATAAAGCCTCTGGTGTTCTTAGTTGTCAGTTGTCAATTGTCAGTTCTTAGTTGTCCGTTGTCAGTTGTACGCCCTCTTCATGTCGGGACAGCCCGCAGCTCCCAAACTGAATCATTCACAACTGGGAACTGAGAACTCCCAACGAACAACGCCAAACTCACTTCAACTCAATTGACTGCAGATGAAACGTAATCGTGCCCCAGAACAGCCGGGCCTGAATCTGCACCGGAATGTGCCGCGGATCGTCCGTGTACCAAATCCAGATGTGGCCGCGGTTTTTTACGATACCTTCATCCGCAGTCGCCTGTACCTTGACCGTTTGAAAGGTGCCCGCGGGGGTTTTCACCTCTTCGCGGCTTTCCACCTTCATGCCGACCGTCACGGTACGCATGGCATCGGCCAGCGGGAACTCGACGGTCTTGCCGACCGTTAAAGGTTGCGACTGCGTGTAGAAAAGGGCACCGAGGGAATCCGTCACACAGGCCGGAATGCTCGCCTGCTTGCGCGTGGCCGTACCCTTCACCAGGTTGCGGGCGTACTCCTCCTGCCGGCCGTGCGGGTAGTCGAAGGAGAGCTCACTGGCCACCTTGCGACGGCCCTCCTGGACCTGCTTGTTGAACCCTGTCGAGCAGCCCGTCTTCGTGTCCAACCCCGCCTGGAAGCCATCGACCACGGGAAACAGCATGTTCACCGCGCCAATCGAATCCGCCGTCGCGGTAATCTTCTCAGTCGTGCTGTTGGGCCCGCTCACGTCGAGGTGAAACACCGCCATGCCGGCCGTGAATACGCGCCAATCCACGCTGAAGGTGAGCGTCTCGTGCTGCGGGTACAGAAAGCCGCCCTGCGGAGCCTGCAGCACGGGAATGGGCTTCGCTGGTGCCGGCGGTTTGGGCGTGAAAATCTGGCCCCGTGCCCAAGGCGTGCCAAAACCGGAGACAAGGAGCAGGGCAGGGAGCCACAACCGGCGGGCGGGGGGAGTGCTGTACCTCAACGTCGATCATCCCCCAGCGAAGAATCTGAAATTCCCAACACCACGCCCCGTGACGCGCCAAATCACGCAAAGGCCCGGCAATAGCCCGACATCAGCCCGGAAACATTACAGGGCTCCTGTGCGCCAGCTCACCTCGCGCCATGCCGCTTACGCAGCCCGGCGTGTCCACCAAACCCGCAGAAGCAGCAGCGCGTAGAGCGCCCCCGTCCCCATAAAGGCATTGTACTCGCGATGATGGCGGTAGCGCCCCGGCGAAAACTTCCCGGCTTCGCCCAGGGCTCCGTTAAGTGTCGCCCCAAACCGTGCCGGTGTCAGCCTCGGCAGCAATCGTGGCACCGCGCCGGCGTAGGCGTCGAACTCCGGAAAGGCCCCGCGCAGATACTGCTCTTCGGAAAGGATCGTCGGCCAGTAAATCGTGAGAAACAGCCCAAGGAGCAGCACTCCCAGCCGGAGGCGCCCGGCTGCCACGGCAAAGCCAAAGGCCAGGCCCATAGACCCCAGATACAACGGATTCCGTGTGTAGGCATACGGTCCGGTCTGGGTAAGCTCGGTGTTTTTCTTCACATACCCCGCCGCGTAGCCGCGCAAAGCCAGGCCGCCCGCCACCATGGGCAGGCTCAGCCATACCGTCCGCACGCGGGGCCGAGCGAACACCAGAAAGACACCCGCTGTGACGAAGCCCAAAGGCACGCGCACGCGCCGTGCGGCTCGCTGCCACCGCTGCCCCTGTCCATTGCGCGCCGCCGTTCCCAAAAGCATTCCTCTCATTGTCGCAGAGCCGGGGGGGGGGGGGTGCTACAAAGCTGCGACCTGCAGCGCCGCCCGCAGCACCTGCTCCACCCCGATCTGCGCAAGTCCAGGATCGGTCTCGGCCCGTCGCTTATAGCTCGTCGCCGACGCCGGATCCCGCAGTACGCGCATGCTGCCCGAGCCCCAGGGCCCGTTGCGCGCCGGGTCCGTGAGCCCAAAAAGCGCCACCAGAGGCCGCCCGAGAGCCGCAGCCAGATGCACCGGGCCGGAGTCGCCGCCAACCACCACCGCCGCCCGGCGCGTCAGGGCAATCAAAGCCGCCACACTGCACACGGCTATCTCCGCAGCACCGGCACTCGCCTCCACCACCGCGCACGCGGCAGGCTCTCCTGGATGTGCCGCATTCACCAGAACGCTTACTCCCTGTGCCCGCAACGCCCTCGCGAGCTCCCCAAATCGCACCGCCGGCCACTGCTTGGCGCCCCAGCCCGCTGCCGGGGCCAGCAACGCGACGGGCCGGCCTGCCACCCGCGCCAGGGAGCCCTCCGCCCAACGTTCCGCTGCCGGTTCGTGCGGCAGAGCTACCGCAGCGGGCGTAATGGGCACCTGGAGCGCCTCGCCCAGCAAGGCCGCGCCCTGTTCCACGACATGCGTCCCCGGTCGCCCCAGCCGTTCCCCGTACAAGAGCGTCGCCAACGCCTCCCGTGGGTCCGCATAGCCCGCGAGCCTCGCCGTCCCCGCCATACGCCCCAGCACCGCCGATCGCAGCGTTCCCTGCATATCCACGGCGAATCCATATTGCTCCGCTCGCAGCCCGCGCCGCAGTGCACCCACCGACCGCAAGGTCCGCATGGACACGGGCGCCTGCGACCAAAGCCGCGTCTCCGCCAGGTGCACCCGCGACACCACCGGCCCGTCTCCGGCCTCGTTTACCAGCAACGGCGCCCAGCGCGGGTCCACCACCCAGCCGATGTGCGCCCTCGGCTCCAGCGTCCGCAGGGCAGCCACCGCCGGCAGGGCATGCAGCACATCGCCCATCGCCCCGGTGCGCACGATCAGAACCGAGCGATCTGGATGAGATAGGCCGGGCTGAAGGACAACTCCCGCCGCACGGATGGAACCCGGCGCACTCGGCGCACCCGGGGTCCCAGTCACGGCGAGCGCACCTCATCCTTCACCGCCAAATCCGCGGCCACCGCGCGCAAGCGGCTTTCCAGCAAACGCATCACCGGCGACTCATACACAAACGCCGCATCGAGCGCCACCACCATCAGCGGTCCCACGGCCTCCTCCAGCGCCTGACACAGCGCCGGGCTCAGCTTTACGGCATCCTTTTCGGTGGTCACAAAGCCGGTGGCGTGCATCTCTTTTGCCAGCCGGATCAGCTCGGCCGTATCGCGTCCGTCATACCGGTGGTGATCCGGAAACATGACCGTATCGACCACGCCGCAACCGGCCTTGGCCAGCATCACGGCAAAGCTCTCCGGCCGTGCCAGCGCGCAAAAGGCCAGCGGCCGCAATCCGGCTCCAAACACCCCCAGCGGGGCGGGGAAGCGCAGTGTGCGGCGCACCGTCCACAGCGGCACATCCTTCTGCAACAGCCCACGCAATCGCCGTTCCACCACCGGCAGCTCGTCTTCCCGCACGGCTACCGCCTGCGCCCGCCGCAGGGCCGTCAACGGCTCGCGCAGGTTGCCGGCCGGCAGCAGGCCATCCACCAAATCCTCCGCCGTCACCACCACCAATTCGAAGTCACGCGCCAGCGCACGGTGCTGCAACCCGTCGTCGAGCAGGTGCGCGCGGGGTGTTTCCTGCGTCAGCGGCACTTCGCCGTTATCGGCAGCGGAGTCCGCAGAGAACTCTGCTCCGGAAACCTCCCGTCTTTCTCGTGACAACCGCCGGTCCGCGACGGTCTTTCCGCGAGACTCCGCCTTCTGACTGCCTTCCTCACGCCCGGTCGATGCCGGTGATGTTTCAGCCTGTTCCGCCGCGCTCCCGGCCCGAAAACGATCCGCGCCCACCCACACCGGCACCGCCGTGCGCTGCGCGATCAACGTCGGCTCATCGCCGAACCGTTGTGCTGGATCGGGGATGCCGAGGTCCACCCGCTCCACCCCGCGGCCCGCGCGTCGGTACCCCCGTGACAGCACATCCACACGCCAGCCCCGGCCCGAAAGCAGATTGGCCAGCGCGATCGTCAGCGGCGTCTTGCCCGCACCCCCGGCCGACACGCTGCCGACGCTGATCACCGGCCAACGTAACCGCCGCTCGCGCACCAATCCCGCTGCCCGCAGCAGCTCCTTGGCAGCCAGTGCCGCCCCATACACCGGCACCAGCGGCCGCGCCCACGGTCTGTGCGCATTCATGCGGAGGCCGCCTCGGGGGTCAACGTCGCGGGTCCCGGTGTCGGCAGCGGTGAGGCAGCTTTGCGGATCAGGGGCATAAGCGCTTGGATGCTGCGCGCCGTCGCCCCACCTTCGCGCACGAACGCCTGCCGTCCCCGTTCGCCCATGGCGGTAGCGGCCTCGCGATCTCCGAGCAGTTCGTCAAGCGCAGCGGCCAAATTTCTTTCATCGTTCACGATGAGGATGCCACGTGCAGCCTTCATAGCCTCGACCACATCACGAAAATTCTCATAGGACTCGCCCATCACCACCGGCACTCCAAACCGCGCGGGCTCCAGCGGATTGTGGCCGCCCTCCGGAACGAGACTGCCCCCAACAAAAGCCACATCGGCCACACGGTACACCGCTGCGAGATCGCCGATCGTGTCGAGCACGACGATTTGAACAGGTGGAGCGTCGCGTTCACGGCGGTGAACGGCATAACCTGCTTTCAAATCGCTATCTTTCAGCATTTCCGTAGCGCGCAAGGCTGCATGTTGAGTCGCTATCGAATACACAGACGAAAACCTCTCCGGGTGGCGCGGTGCGAGCACAAGCAGCACCCCTCGATCCCGCAATCGGCCCTCCCATGCCCGGATCATCGCCGAATCTTCGGACCCCCCCTTGTCTTCTAACGTACTGCCGGCTATGACGATTTGTCTTCCAGCGGCTAAGTTGCGAACCAGCTCTGCGATTCGGCTCTCCCCCGGCGCACGCACGTCGTACTTTAAATTCCCACTCACCCGCACCGTCTCCGCCCGCGCGCCCAGCCGCACGAGCCGCGCCGCATCCTCTTCACTCTGCGCCAGCCACAGCGATACGCCGCGCAACATCCGTCCCCACACGCGACGCACCCGCAGCCCTCGGCGCAGCGACCGATCGCTCACCCGCGCATTCACCACTGCAACCGGCACGCCTGCGCACCCGCATTCATGCAGCAGCCGCGGCCAAATCTCGCTTTCCGCCAGCACCACCAGCGCCGGCCGCAACACCCGCAGATACGCCCGCACCGCCCAGCCAAAATCGAGCGGCAGATAAAACACCCGTTCCGCGCCGAAGCGCTCCCGCGCGAGCGCCTGCCCCGTACGCGTCGTCGTCGAAATCACCACCTGCCAAGCGGCCTTTGTGGCGAGAGACGAGAAACCATCCACCCTTGTCTCAGAAACCTGCATCGGTTTCGAAGACAGCGCCGTTTTCAGCTCCGCCACCAACCGCGCCACCGCCAGCACCTCGCCCACGCTTACCGCATGCACCCACACCACCCGCCGCCCGGCAACCGCGGCCCGCAAACGCGCGGGTACCCGTCCCAATCGCTCCGCGAGACCCTCGCGATAGCGTGCCGTCGTCGCCATCCGCAGCAGCCACCAGGGCGCACTTAGCGCCAAACCCGCCCCCAGCAGCGCGCTGTAGCCGAAACCGAGGAGGCTTCGCCGGGTGGAAGCACCCAAAGCCCGCACCCGCAGGCTCTGCCCACGCCCTTGCTCCTCGGCCTGCCTTTGCTCCGCGTGCACACCCCAGAGCATAATCGGTCGAGCGATGCCACGCCACGTCCATCCCCGCTCCATTCCTCGTGTCTTGCTTCTGCTCGCGCTGACCATCGCCTTACCCGCCGCGGCGAAAGACAAGCCCCGCAAGCCGCCCGTCCCCGCGCCCGCCGGCAACTACCCCCTGCATGACACCCACGACGGCATCACGATTGCCGCCGAGCCCGGCGATACCCCCGAAACCCGCCCGGACACCCGGCTCGATTACTTCCACCACGGCTTCATGCCCATCCGCGTCATCGTCACCAACAACGCCGCCGAGCCAATCTCGCTCGACGATGTCCGCATCCTGTTCGTCGCCGCCGACAACTACACCCGCAATGCTGCCACGGACGACGAACTCGAACGTCGCATGTTTTCCCGCAAAAGCGCCGCGGGCACCCGTATCCCGCTGCCCGCGCCCATCCCATCCATCACCATCCACCACCCGCCTGTGGACAAAACGATCCTCGCCGACGACGCCGATTTCGGCTTTCCCACCACCACCGTCGCCCCGCACGCCACCGTCGCCGGCTATCTCTTCTACGACACCCGCGACCTCGACGAACCGATCCTCGACCACGCCACCCTGGAGTTGCGCAAACTCCGCTGGGCCCCCACCAACAAGGAAATCCAGACCTTCGACATCGCTCTAAAAGGCACAGGCAAAGCTACATCGTCGACACAATCCGGGCATTAACGAAACAGCGAGCAAAGAACGAAACAGCAGAACAAGAGAAAGAAAGCAGCAGCGTAAAAGAGGCGATAACGAGCCGCACTTTGGCAACTGTAAACCCCCCCAGTCCGTCATCCTGAGCGCAGCGAAGGACCTCTGTATTCTGCTTGCCTACGCACGATGGTCGAAAGCATGAACACTTGGTTTGTCATCCCGCAGCGCATCGCCTTGTCATCCCGCACCCTGAGCGAAGCCGAAGGGGCAGGTACCCGCTGTTTGCACAGCCACGATACCCTCAACCCAACCCATGCACGCTATCCGTCCCGCCACCCCCGCCGACGTCCCCACGATCCTCCGCTTTGTCCGCGAACTCGCCGCCTACGAACGCGAGGCCGACAAGGCCGTCGCTACCGCAGCTGACCTCCTGCGCGACGGCTTCGCGTTGGCCCCCGACGGCCGCACCCCGCTCACCCCCGCGTCACCGATCCGCTTCCGCGCCCTCGTCGCCGACGCGCACGAACCCGCCGCCCCACGGCTTGACCCGGACGCGGCATTGCGTAAACCCGACGCGGCATCCCCCGAGCCCGCCGGCTTCGCCCTTTTCTTCACTAGCTACAGCACCTGGGTCGGCCACCACGGCATCCGCCTGGAAGACATCTACGTCACCCCTGCCCACCGCGGCACCGGCCTCGGCAAAGCCCTCGTGGCCCGCATCGCGCAGATTGCGCTAGACGAAGGCTGCACCCGCCTCGAGTGGGACGTCCTCACCTGGAACGAACCCGCCATCGGCTTCTACCACCGCCTCGGCGCCACCACCCAGGAAGACTGGCGCATCATGCGCCTGAGCGGGGAAGCGCTCCAAAAGCTGGCTGCAAGCTGTTGAGATTGGCGTCCTCGCCCGCCACCTTGTACTCACGATCCGGCGTGCCCAGGGTGAGTACACTATGCGACTTTTCAAGAGTGATGACCATCAACCACTTCCTTGGTGTGGCCGCCTTATTCGATATCAATTTGTGTCGGCGAGATCATGTATCTGTTTAGAGGGCGTAAGTACACCTCCCGAACATGATTGATGATTATCGGAGGGGCTGTATCTGTTCCCTTATTAAATCGTCGATGACTGCCAATGAGACAGGCCTGCCAGCATAACGGGAACCAAAGAAAAGTACCGCTATCTCTCATTGCTTCATCGAATGTCTGTGCTGGGCTCTCCAGTACAAGCGGATGAGAGCCAGTGACGAACGCATCAGAAATCGAATGTGTGTAGCGCAAGCACCAATTGAAGTCCCACATCCAATCGGGACCCTTCTTGATCTCCTCAATAATTTGCATGATCGTCCGATTGCGCACAAAGTGCTCAGGCAGCGGACGAAGTTCTAGCGAATCACTGGTGATGTCTTTGCCTTCAGCAGCGGTCACGGTTGCCCCGCGCGAGTTTCGGTTTTGGAATGTCTGTTGCTGCATAAAAAGGGGTGAACGAGCGCGCATCATCTGCATGTATCCAAGCAAAAATGTTTTGTGCTGTTTCACCCATCCTTTGAACCTTCGCTTAAGCATGTGTTCAAGTACGGATGGAAATTCATCCTCAAAATCCTTAAAGCTGTCATCAGGATGCTGGTCAGGAGCAGTCTCCACATAATCGTAAAAGCCGCGCTCGTAACCGACTGATCCAGGGCTCTCCCGCGACCATTTGCGGGTGTCGAGATCGAGCTTCCATAGTGGCTTAGCCAAATGTGCCCGAGCAGGATCTGTGAACCCCTTGAGGTACCCCCGTGGAACATAGTGATCCTTGCGCCCAGTCTGAGTTGGGTTGGACATAGTTGATTATGCGATACCGCGTTGTGCTCCGTTTCGCCAAAGCTCCTTTAGGGTTGGGCCTGCCCAGTTGACCGTCCAGGAAAGCCAATATTGATGGGGATAGCTTATTAGTCCTGGTAAACGCGGTTTCGGAATTCGCAGACGGCCCACTCGCACCGGGGCAGCTCCGATGCACTATCGGCACCGACTCCATCAGGATTTAGCTGCTTCGATGACAGGTCAGGCCGAGGTAGGCACGTTCGCCGCAAACAGAAGCTCGGCTGTAGCAGCCCCTTCAACGCCGTCCCGTGATCGCGATCAACGGATCACTCTCCGAGCCATCCCGCAGTACCTCTACGCTGATGTCGCGAAAGCCGGCGCGTTCGAGGTAGAGGCGCACCAGGGCGGCATGTCCGCTGTCGTCGAGCGACCGCCAGATCGCCACCGCCTTGGTCGGAAAACAGCGGTTGGAAAAGCTGATAATAAAGGGCGCGCCCGGGCGCAGAACCCGCAGGATCTCAGCGAATACCTGCAACGGACGCTGCAGGTACTGGACGCCGACACAGCACAGGGCGGCATCACAGCTGTCGGCCTCCAGCGGCAGGATGGGGTTGCGGTTCAGGTTCTGCACGAAAGTCCGGGTCAGCCGGGGGTTGGCCTCCAGCTCCTCGGCGTTCATGCCCCCGCCAATTACCTCGGTGAAGGCCACCTCCGGCGGCAGATGGCTCACCCAGCTCGACATGATGTCCAGCACCACGCCCCCGGCCGGCACGGTGGCTCGGTAATACGTGGTGAGCGCCCGCGTTGCCGCTTCGTCGATATGGGTGACCAGCCGGGCAGGCGCGTAGAAGTCGGCGTCATCGCCGCCGTCCTGCTTGCGGAAGGCGTCGGGCGGTAGCTCAGGCAGGCGGTCGCTCATTTCCACCATTGGTGTCTCATCCCTCATAGAACGACTTCCTGTACTCCATTATCTCCCCAACACCCGATGCGCGACTGCCGTCCTTCCGGAAGGAATCACCGTATTCTTGAGAGATGAAGCGCATCCACATCATCGGCGGCGGTCTCGCCGGCCCCGAAGCCGCCCTCCAGGCCGCCAGTCTCGGCTGCACCGTCACCCTTTCCGAGATGCGCCCCCTGCGCTCCACCGAGGCCCACCAGACCGCCGACTTCGCCGAACTGGTCTGCTCCAACTCCCTCAAAAGCGAAACGCCAGACTCCGCCCCCTGGCTGCTGAAAGCCGAGATGCGCCGCGCCGGCTCCTTCCTGCTCCAGGCCGCCGATGCCGCCGCCGTGCCCGCCGGCAACGCCCTCGCCGTCGACCGCGCCGATTTTTCGCTGCGGGTCGCCGCCATGATCGACGCCGACCCACGTATCACCGTCCGTCGCGAGGAGGTCACCCGCCTCGACGAGGACGACCCCGACACCCTGACGGTCCTCGCCTCCGGCCCCCTCACCAGCGCCCCGCTCGCCGCCGAACTCCAACGACTCACCGGCGCCGACCACCTCGCCTTCTACGACTCCATCTCCCCCATTGTCGACGCCTCCACCATCGACATGGACAAGGTCTACCTCGCCGCGCGCTGGGACAAGGGCACCGCCGACTACATCAACTGCCCCTTCACCCGCGAAGAATACGACCGCTTCCTCAACGCCCTCCTCGCCGCCGAATGCGTCGCACCCAAGGCCTGGGAACACCTCCCCTTTGCGAACTGCAGTGCAGGGACTTCCCAAGATCGTCATCCTGAGCGCAGCGAAGGACCCCTGTATTCCTCCGAAGCGCCACAGAACTCCGCGGACACCTCCTTTGCTTGTCATCCCGTAGCGGAGCGAAGGGATCTGCTTTCCTCCGGAGCGCCACAAACCTTTCATGATCGTCATCTTGACCCTGAGCCTGCCGAAGGGGAAGGACCACTGTATTCCCCCGAAGCGCCACAAACCCCATCCCCCACAAAACTGCAATACTTCGAAGGCTGTCTGCCCATCGAAGAACTCGCCCGTCGCGGCCGCGACACCCTCCGCTTCGGCCCCATGAAGCCCGCCGGCCTTACCAACCCGAAAACCGGCCGCTGGCCCTACGCCTGCGTCCAGCTCCGCCAGGAAAACCTCCGCGCGGACAGCTACAACCTCGTCGGCTTCCAAAACCACCTGAAGTACAGTGCGCAGGCCGAGGTCCTCCGGCTCATCCCCGGCTTGGAAAACGCAAAGTTCCTGCGCTACGGCCAGATCCACCGCAACACCTACCTCCACGCGCCCACGCTGCTCACCGAAACCCTGCAGCTCCGTGCCCACTCAAACATCCTCATCGCCGGCCAGCTTTCCGGCATTGAGGGCTACACGGAATCCATCGCCGGCGGGCTGCTGGCGGGCCGTTTTGCCGCCGCCCTCGCGCAGGGCGAGATCCCCACACCCGCCCCTCGCGCGTCCGCCCACGGCTCGCTGATCCACTACATCACCCACTGTGAGGCAAAGCGCTTCCAACCCGCCAATATCACCTTTGACCTTCTCCCTCCACTCGAAGAAGAACTCCGCCGTCGCATACGCGACAAAAAAGAGCGCCATCGGCTCCAATGCGAACGCGGCCTCACCGCCTGGAACACCTGGCTCGCTGCTGCCCTCGTTCCAGCATGATGTCTCCTATGCTTGTCATTCCGCACCCTGAGCGAGGCCGAGGGCGGGATCTGCTGTTCGCCTTTGTTCTTCCGTACGCTTCGCTGGCCGCTCTACAGCTTAAGTAACCCATAAACAGTGAGCAAAGGGCACTTACCGTGGGGTGATGGACAAATGCCCCTGCCGTGCTACTGTGTTCGTGTCGGATGACTGCGTTCAGTCATCCAATCCACTGCAGGCCCCAACGGCTGCAAGGAGTTCCCCTATGGCCACTGCTACCGCCGGCTTTCCCGATCGCCTCACGATGACCGAAGACAAGTTTGAAGAACTGCGTCAGCTCGCCGCGACACAGAACATCAGCCTCTCCGAAGCGCTCACCCAGGCTATAGACATCAGCCGCTTCGTTATGCAATCCATCGCCAGCCCGGACACCAAGCTGTTGTTGAAAAAAGGCCGCAACTACACAGAACTGATGTGGCCCCGCTAACAAACTTCTGTTGAAGGCACGTCGTATGCCAGCAATCGACCACGGCACCCCGGAAGAAGCGCCCCCAAGCGGCCTCATTGTGCCGTTGGACATCGTTCCCGGCCGCGCTCATCCCGCGGTCATGCCGTTACAAACGGCCCCGAAGTCCCTCCCCGGCAAGCCCTACTCGCCGGAGCGTCAGCGCGACTGGGTTCGCCTCATCGTGACTTGCGGCTTTCTACTCATCCTGGGCTATCTTGTGGTTTTTGCCACCATCGAAAGCGCCAGCTACCCGGCTCACTGGGCCCAGACCAAAGAAATGCTGCAGATCATCCTGCCCGCCCTCACCGGCATCATCGGCACGGTGATCGGCTTCTACTTCGGCACGGCCGCCGCCGCCAGCGGCAACAAATCTGGCGACGACCTCTCCTGAGCGTCACTGCTGAGAAGTGCAGGAGACATCTAAAGGCTTACTGAACTCGAACGCGACACTACCGCATCTGGCTGCAACTTACCTGCGAAAGTACATGCGATTCCGTAATCCTGAGCGCAGCGAAGGACCTCGGTATTCTGCTTGAACAGCCTGGGCGCCTTCGGCAACACAGAAGTCTTTCGCTGCGCTCAGCAAGACAGCGTCATCATGCCCAGCAGCCAATGTTGGTCGCTACTTCAGCATAAAGCGGGTGCCATTCATCGTGGCCTCATCGCGATGGATGAGCTCAACCAAGCGACACCGTCCGATAAACCTCACTGCGGCGCATGCCCCCGCGCCTCTTCCTCCACCCGCGCCGGCGTAAACCGTGTCATCCGCCGCCACAGTGACGCAAACAGCCGATCCAGTTCTTCGCTCTCTGGATCTTCTTCTGTAAACACCCGGTGCCCCTGCCCAAGGCTCTCTGCCACTCGCCGCAGCCCAGGCCATCGCGCAGAAATCGGCACAGCTTCCGCACCGAAATAGCGGAAATCTTCACAAAGCAGCGTTCGCGCATTGCGGTACAGCGGCGCCCGTCCCACATCCCGCGCCGCATAGGCCGGCTCCGCATGCAAGCGCGTCCGTCCCGTATGCGGCAACGTCCCTTCCTCGTCGAGCCGATACACGCAATCCGGCCTCTGCTGGAACGGGCTGTCGGCAGCGTAATACGTTCCAAAATCCAGAACCCGCGACACCCGCGCCGCATAGATCACCGAACAAGCCGGATACCCCTCCCGCAACACCAGGGCCCGGCTTGTCAACCCTAGCAGCCGATCGCCCACCTTCGCCCTCCGCCGAATCGCCGGTTTGCAGATCGATAACGTTAGCAACGCTGCCTCACCCGCCACCGACGGCGGCGCACAAGGCGCTCCACCACGGTCAGAGGTCAGTTTGTAGACGTAAGTGCGCATGCAGTTTTTCCGTGAACCTACTAGGCCATCTTCTCGCAGCTGTGACTCTTGTCCTTCGGGCTGAAGGCCCGAGCTATACCAGCCTAGGCCGAAGGCCTAGGTTCCCGACCCAAAACGAAGAGAGGGGTGAAGGCCCGACCTAAAGCAAGGGCGATGAATACGGGCTAGTACCTCCGCTGATTCAATCCTGCAGGGATGATCCATTCCGGACAATGAGGCGGCCCCCTAGAACATCGATGCAACTAACGTCCCCATCTAGACGTCTGGTAAGTCCCCATTCAGGGTCGCTCTCGACTGTTGCGCAAGAAACAACGTGAAGACCGTTCTCTAGACATACGTCAAGTTCAGGTAGCCTGCCATTTAGTGTTAAGGAAGCCACCTTTGAAAACTCTAACTTGGCAAAGAATCGCGGCCACCGTTCGGCATCGCTGCAGCTACCGCACCAGATGCGTCTCTTGCCTTCAATCCGCCAGCTCCACGTGATGCCTAGTGTCCATTCTCCCAGTGGGTTTCCCAGAGAACCATCGCGCCTGATTCTCGAGCTTGGCTGGAGTTTCCCGAATTCGAGAAAGATAGCGGAGCCGTAGCCCCGCCACATGTGGCTGATAGGAAGTCCGACGAGAGAGTTGGTGAGCGCGTGGAACTCCGCTTCCGTGATCACTCTTGACCTTGCAACAGACTGGCTAGGCAATTCCAACCCACTACTCCTCCTTCTTCTTATTCCGAGCCTTCACCTTGAACCAGATCGGGCTCCCAATGAACTTAAACGCCCCCCGAATCTCATTACTCAAAAACCGCTCATAACTGAAGTGCAGCTTCACATCCCGATCCGTAAACAGCACAAACGTGGGCGGTGCCACCGCGGCCTGCGTCATGTAATAGATCCGCACCCTCTTATTCATTGGCACGCTCGCGCGGCCGAAGTCCACCTTATCCAGAAAACGATTCATGTTGCCCGTGGTGATGCGCTTGCGCCGCTCGCGCGCCACCAGCTCCACCTTCTTAAACACCTGATCGATGCCCTTCGCCTCCACCGCCGACACAAACACTATCGGCGCATAATCCAAATACTTTAGGTGGTCGCGCACCTGTTCTTCAAAAACTTTCTTTTCTGCCGGTGGTTTCCCGTCCAGCAGCCGCATCCCGTCGGGCCCCGTTCGCGTCATCAGGTCCCACTTGTTCACGATCACAATTACGCTACGCCCGCTTTCATGCGCGTAGCCGCCAATCGTTGCGTCCGACCCCGTCACACCCTCGGTCGCGTCGATCATCAGCAGCGCCACGTCGGCCGCCTCCAGGTGCTTGCGGCTCATGATGACGCTCAGCTTTTCAGCCATCAGCTTGGTCTTGCCCTTGCGCCGAATGCCGGCCGTGTCGATGAACCGGAAGTCGTGCCCATCGCGCGTCACCACCTCGTCCACCGCATCGCGCGTCGTGCCCGCAATGGGCGAAACAATGGCCCGCTCGGTCCCGGTCAGCGCATTCAGCAGCGTCGATTTCCCCACGTTGGGCCGCCCGATGATGGCGATCTTCGTCTCCCGCGACACATGCTCGCCATGCGTCCGCAGCTTGCGCTCCCGCACCGGCGCCGCCGCTTCGTCCCTATCGCTAACTTTCTCGTCCGTCATCCTGAGCGCAGCGAAGGACCTCTGTATTCCGTTCACCTCGTCATCAGGGCCCACGGCGGGCTCCATGGCAGGTTCCATGCCCGTTCCGCCCGTCGGCTCTTCGGCATCCGGCACGCCCACCGGCGGCGCATCCACCCCTGCAGGTTCATCCGCCGTCGCACCCTCGCCCGCCAGCAGTGCCTGCCGCATGGCCCGGGTTTCCAACGCCGCACGATCGGCAAAGGCGTCGCCCTCGTCCTCGGCCATCTCGTCACCGATCGAATTCATCACCTCGTGCGGTTCCTCAATGACCTCTGGCGCGTCGTCTGCTTCCGCGCCCGCCGGCAGCACCGCCCACACCTCGTCCAGCAGGTCGCCGATCCCCGAGCCATGCTCCGCCGACACCGGAAACACATTGCGAAATCCCAGTGTGCGGAAGTTCTCCGCGCTCGCTTCGAGCGCCGCCGAGTCCATCTTGTTTACCGCCAGAAACACCGGCTTGCCGCCTTTCAACAGCAGCAGCGCCAGCTCTTTATCCGGAGCCGCCAGCTCCGTCCGCCCGTCGACCACCATCACCACAGCATCGGCCTCTTCGAGCGCCACACGCGCCTGTCGAAAGATCTCGCTCGGAATCAGTGCCTCATCGTCCGGCACCACGCCGCCCGTGTCGACTACCCGCACCGTGCGCCCGCCCCACTCCACCTCGCCATAGATCCGGTCCCGCGTAATCCCCGGCTCATCACCCACGATCGACCGCCGCGTCCCCGTCAGCCGATTGAACAGCGTCGATTTCCCCACGTTCGGCCGCCCGCAAATAGCTACCAGCGGCAGCGCCCCAAGGCCATGGTCCGCCGACCGGATCGCATGCCACAGATCGGAGCTGAGCGCAGCCAGCTCACGATCATCAACACCCGTCGCATCGGCCTCCGCCGCTGAGCGCCGCCCCTTGCGCTTGCTCTCGCTCTTGCTGACTTTATCGTTCTGCCCCTGAGCCCGCCGAAGCGATTGAACCCGCTCTTCATCTTTGCTTTTGCCTTGGCCTTTCTTGTGGTCATTCCCGGAGCCGGGGTCCCCATAGAGCGCTTTTGCCGGCTGGGGTGGGTAGGGGATCTGCGTTTTGCCCCGAGCGCCGCCCTCCTCATTGCCTACAATCACCCGCCGTTCAAACTCCGGCGATCGGGTCGGCGTACGCCGGGCCTTCTCTTCCGCGGCGCGCTTGCTCGAAAGCTGCTTGCGTCCCTTCGGCGACACCGCCCCTGTCACCGCAGACCCTTTGCGCGCGCCCTTCGCAGGCCCTTTGCCCAGCTTCGGCCGTGTGCTCGCCTGCCGGTGCTTCTTGCCCATCCGTTTCTTCTGCTCGCGCCTCGGTGCCATGTGGAAGACCTCACCTTTATGGTCGCATGCAGGGGCACAGGGCCGCGCCGGTTACCCATCCTTTGTACTCGTCGGACAGGAGCAGATCCGTTTTGCTGGTGTGCCCTTGCCGGAACCTTCCCGATACGGGACGACGATGCCTGGCATTTCCTGGATCGCCATCATCGGGCGAACAAACGGCGACTATCATCAGATCAGCGCCGTGGCCACGCTTCCCCAAGCCGAAGTAGCCCGCAAAACCTCCCTCGCCGACGCACGTGCCAATGCCAAACTCCCCAGCCTGCACGATTTCTTCACCGCCAACGGCCTGCTCGCCAAATCGACTCTCCACTACGAACAGCGCCCCGGCCAGTATGCGATGTCCAGGGAGATCGAGCAGTCTTTCAAAGACCGCCGCCACCTCATCGTCGAAGCCGGCACCGGCACCGGCAAAACCCTTGCCTATCTGCTGCCCGCGCTCCGCTTCGCCCGCGAGCACAAGCAGCGTGTGATCGTCTCCACCGGCACAAAAAATCTGCAGGAACAGCTCGCCCTCAAGGACATCCCCTTCCTTGAATCCATACTCGGGCCGCTGAAGGTCTGCGTCATGAAGGGCCGCGCAAACTACCTTTGCAAGCAAAAGCTCTACGCCCTGCGCGACAACCCCATCCTCTCCGGCCTCGACGACATCCAGCAGTTCCACGCCATTCTGCAGTGGGAGCGGACCACAGAAATCGGTGATCGCGCCGAGATCAACGCCCTGCCCGAAAACTCCGCGCTCTGGCCCAAACTTGACGCCCGCGCCGAGGTCTGTCTCGGCCAAACCTGCCCCAACGTTGAGCCCTGCTACATCACCGGCATGCGTCGCAAAGCGCTCGAGTCCGACCTCATCATCGTCAATCACCACCTCTTCTTCGCCGATCTCGCCATCAAGCAGCAAGCCGGTGAAGGCGTCGACGCGGGCATCCTGCCCGAAGCCGCTGCCGTCATCTTCGACGAGGCTCACGAGCTCGAAGACATCGCCAGCCAGTACTTCGGCATCGCGCTCTCCAACTTCCGCTTCGACGAGCTCGCCCGCGATACCGAAAACATGCTCCGCGCCAAAAGCGCCAGCTCCTCCGCCATCGAGTCCGCTACAGCGCAGCTGCGCGAGCGCTCACGGATGTTCTTCGGCTCACTCCCTGTTGGCCCGTCGCATCTCGGCAGGCTCGAATTCACCGATCGCGCCGACTTTTTGGAAGCCCGCGGCGATGCCTATCTGGCCGTCGCCAACATCCTCACCCGTCTCGAAGGCGAACTCAGTAACCTGCGCGAGGTCGACGAAGCCACAGGCCTGCGCAAGCGCGCCGCCGACATCCGGCACCACCTCAAATTCCTGATGGAAGCCGACGACAAAAGCCAGGTCTTCTGGATCGAACGCCGCGCCACCCAAAACCTCCGTAACGCTGCCCGCACCCAACCCCGCTCCACCACGCTCGCCTCCGACCTGTCATCTCGACCGGAGCGAAGCGCAGCGGAGAGACCCGCAGTTCGGGCTGCCACAGAACCGGGTGCCCCATCCCCACCGGCAGCACCATCGCCGGTAAGGGTGGGTCCCGAAGCACCACAAAGCCCGTCACCCCACCAAACCTTCTCCACCCATCTGCAAGCCACCCCGATCGACGTCTCCGAGCTCCTCACCGACACGCTCTTCACCCGATTCGGCTCCGTCATCCTCACCTCGGCCACCCTAACCGTTGCGGGCAAGGACGGCGTCCCCGCCTTCGAGCACCTGCGGAAGCGCTTAGGCATCCCATTTCCCAAGGAACTCATCGTCCCAAGCCACTTCGACTACGGCAAGCAGGCGCTGCTGTACCTGCCAAACGGTATGCCCGACCCGCGCCAGCCCGAGTTCGCCCTCCAGGCCACCGAGAAAATTCGCCGCGTGCTCGAGATCACCCAGGGCCGCGCCTTCTGCCTCTTCACCAGCTACGCCGCCATGCGCGAAATGCACGACCGCCTGCTCTGCGAACTGCCTTACCCGCTCTTCCTGCAGGGCACCGCACCACGTCACGTGCTGTTAGAGCGGTTTCGCGCCACGCCCAACGCTGTGCTCTTCGGCACGGGCAGCTTCTGGCAGGGCATCGACGTGCAGGGCGAGCAGCTCAGCTGTGTCATCATCGACCGCCTCCCCTTCGCCGTCCCTACCGACCCCATCACCAAAGCCCGTACCGACGCTATCGCCGCCGCGGGCGGCAACGCCTTTAACGACCTGCAAATCCCGCAGGCCGTCCTCACCCTTAAACAGGGCTTCGGCCGCCTCATCCGCTCCCTCACCGACCGCGGCGTTCTTATGCTCCTGGACCCCCGCATCCGCACTACGCGCTATGGCCGGGTGTTTCTTGACTCGCTTCCTGCCTATCGCCGCACCACCGAGATCGCTGACGTGGAGCGCTTCTTCGAACGATAGGAACAGTGAACCAGGCCAGGACGGCTCCATTTCTTTTCTTTTCTTCATTTAAGCCGCGCTCCTTGGACCCTCAATGCCGAGACAAGACAAGTTCATGTCATTTTCACTAAAGCGACAACTACTCCGGCAGTGTAAGCCTATACTTCAGACTTGAGAGCTCACAGAGCTCCCGTTGCTACATAAAAGGAGAAAAGAGATGTGGCGTTCTAGATTAATCATTGCGGCCGCTTTCATGGCGCTACTGCCCAAGGTGGCGTCGGCAACGGTGTATTCCTTTCACGACATTGAAACGTCTGCCCTCAGTTCCTCGCCTGTAAGTTTTACGTTTTCGCTTGACACCGCTACCGCTGTCAGCACCGTAAGCGGTACCGTGTTTACCGATATCTCGATTGATGAGAATGGCACGAATTCATCGGGAAACAGCATCGCAGCCTCCTTCACCACAGACCTTGGTAGCCCACGCTTCTTCCTGATCGATACGGGTTCGGAGCCCTTCTATTCCGGGTCAGGCAGCGGGATTACTTTCAACATCGGGAGCTTTTCCATTGCCGATGGTTTCACTGACGGAGAAGGCACCCTGAATATCGCGGCGGGTGCGGCTTCCCCTGTCCCCGAACCCGCCACCTGGACTCTTCTGCTCGCAGGTTGCTTAACAGTGGCTGCTGCTCATCGCTTCTCCCGGAAGTGGAGCTCAAGCAGCCGGACCCTCGCGTAAGTCATCGTCAGACGCTAGGCTGGTGTCTGCTCGCGCTAGCCTCCGTCTGCATGATAGTGACTTGATGAAGCATATGACGGTGTTGTTGCGTGACTCGTTTCAGATAACTTGTAGCAGCCCGCACCTAACCCGATTCCATTCATAAAGAAAGATTCTTGTTCTTTAAGATATGGCGGAAGTCGGCTTTCGTGACCTGCTCCGCTACTCGGACACACATATCTCGTTATGTCTGGATAAGTGCTCGGCGGAGCGGGCTGCGGTTTTGCCGCACGAGGCTTCGGCTACGCGCAACCTTGATTTCCTGCTGGCGCACCACCAGACTTCATGATGCCGTCCCTGGCGCTCCATAGCCTCGACGGGGCCGCAAGGCGGAACGCATACGCTGAAGCGCGTATTCTGAAACAGTATCCTGAAGCCAGTATCCTGAAATCAGATACGCAACGGCGCTTCGGAGCAGGAACTTTCCCTATGGGACGCAATCTGTACATTCTCGGCGGCACGCTCGGTGGCTTGGCCCTGCTTTCCATCCTGCTCAGCTTCACGGCCATCGCCACTGGCGGTAACGGCTCGCCGAATGACGCCTCCCTGTGGCGCACCACCGGCGTTGCGCTGCTGGTCATTGCCTTGATCGTGACCCTGGCCGGCGTGCTTTCCTCGCTCTTTGAGCAGGCCGAACGCCGCGCCGCACAGCAGCGCCAAAGTGAGCGCCGCAAGGGCCGTCCGCAGTCTTAATGTGCGCAGGCTGGCTGCCCCGTCGAGGACAAAATGTCCTTCCAGCCCGTGGGTTCGTTATCATGGAACCTGGCGCTCGTTTGAGCACCCCAGGGAGCCTCGCGCGCTATGTTTGAGATCACCGTGCAGGCCGGCTTTTCTTCCGGTCACTTTCTTCGCGACTACAATGGCAAGTGCGAAAATCCGCACGGCCATAACTATCGCGTGCTGGTCACATTGATCGGCGCGGAACTCGAACCCAACGGCCTGCTCCTCGACTTCAAACTCCTGAAAGGCGTCCTCAAACCCACGGTCGAGTACCTCGATCACCACATGATCAACGAACGCGACCCTTTCACCGCCGTCAATCCATCGGCCGAAAACCTTGCGAAATACTTCTTCAATGAAACCGCCCAGCAATTACACGAGATGACCGCAGGCCGCGTTCGCGTGAAAGATTGCACCATCTACGAAACCGACACCAGCTTCGCAAAATACTACGAATAACGTTTTTGTTTGTCTCTCGTTTTCTCATTCCTACAGGAACCCGCGTCTCCCAGCAAACCCACGATGTTCACCCTCCTCCCCCAACCCGCCGACGACCTCCACATCGCACCTGAGCCGCAGGCCGCTGCCCCCACGCGCGCGCTGCGCCTCATCGAGCTCTACCGCTCCGTCCAGGGCGAAAGTTCCTTTGCCGGTGTGCCGTGCATCTTTGTGCGCCTGGCCGGCTGCAATCTCCGCTGCTCCTGGTGCGATAGCGAGTACACCTTTACCGGCGGCCAGCCCTTTACGGAGGAGCAGATCCTCGCCGAGATCGATGCCCTGCAGCCCTGCAAGCTCATCGAGTTCACTGGCGGCGAGCCCATGCTGCAGGCCCGCGAACTGCTGCCGCTTATGGGGCGTCTGCTCGACCTCGGCTATCAGCTCATGATCGAAACCAGCGGCGAGCGTCCCCTGGCGGACGTGCCCTCCGCCGTCCACAAGATCGTCGACGTCAAGTGCCCCGGCTCGGGGATGGCGCACACCTTCCGGTTCGAAAACCTGGACGCACTGACGCCCAACGATGAGGTGAAATTCGTTCTGCTCGACCGCGCCGACTACGAGTTCGCCCGCGACTTCATTCACACGCACGACCTCGCCCGTCGCTGTGGGCAGATCCTGCTTTCCCCGGCCTTCCACAAGGCCGCCGGCGACCAGCGCACGGCCGACAACATGGCCCTCGATCCCCGCCTGCTCGTCGACTGGATGCTCGCCGACGGTCTACCTGCCCGGCTGAGCCTGCAAATCCACAAGTTCATCTGGGAACCGCGCAAAAAAGGCGTCTAGCGTCCGGGACCATCGTCTACTTCGGTCGTCATCCCGCCGCTTCTGCTTCGTTCAAGAGCAGGCGATCGTACGAAGCAGCCGCTACCAGGGCATCGCCGCTCAACCCACCTGCGTACCCGTCTCGCTCGAATACGTCCGCTGCCGCCAGCCTACCGGCTTTCCAAACACCTTACGCCCCAGCGCATACCATTGCACCCCCAGCAGTAGCAGCACACCGACCGGGTGCAGCAAAGCCGAGCGCAGAGGCTGTTGAAAGCGTCGTACCGCCAGCAGGCGCGGCAGGTAGACACAAAGGATCACCAAAAAGCATAATGTGCCGACCAACCCCAGGCGCCAGGGCTCGGAGACGCCGGGGATGAGGTCGCCACGCGCCACAACGAAGGTAAAAAGAAGTGTCTGGCCGGAAAAATGTCGTAAAAGAAACCCGCTTACGGCTTCACTTCGTAGCAGGGTGAGCAGACCAACTACGAAAAGAAGGAATGCAGCCAGGAGCGGTGGGAGCACCTGTCCCAGAAACAACACGGCCGACAACGGCACAATCTTGCCCGCCGTCGCGATCCCTTCTGTCGCATTCTTTGCCAGCCCCGACCACACCTTCGCCGCCGAATCATACATCCGCACCTGCGCCAGCCCGGTGATGTCGGCAATATCGGTCCGGTAACCCGCGCGTCGCAGCACCCGCGGCAGCAGCAGGCCATCGTGCATTGTCTCGCGGATGGCCCCATGTCCGCCGCTGGCCCGGTATGCCGCGCGCTCGACGAGCATGAATTGCCCACAACCGGCAGCAAATGAGGGCTTCGTGCCTTTGCGCATCCCGCCCATCGGCAGAAAGCCCAACAGCACAAAATGGATCAGCGGCAACAGGAGTTGCTCCATCCAGGTCACGGTAATCAGCCGCGGAAAGCCGGAAACCAGCGCCGCGCCGGTTCGTTCGCGAAAAGCCGCCATGCGCGCCAGCAACTCCGGCTCAATGCGTACATCGGCATCCAGAAAGGCCAGCAGCGGAGACGAGGCCTCCCCGGCGAGCACGTCACAGGCATGTTGCTTGCCGTTCCACCCCGGCGGCAGACCACGTCCACGCACCAGACGTACGCGCGAATCCCCGGCCGCTATCGCACTCACAATCTCCCCGGTCCGATCCACCGAATCGTCATCCAGCACAAGCACTTCGAGCGTGACCCCACGGCTGCCGAGCACGCACCGGAGCGCCTCGCCGATGTTGGCCTCCTCATCGCGCGCCGGGATGAGCACGGAAATCGCGTAGCCCCCGTCTGCCATACCCGGCGCGGGCGCCCGATAGCGCCAAAGATTTAAAAAGAACAACAAAGCCGGCCAAACCGCACACACGGCAGCGATCCCCAGGACAACGCCCGTCAACATCTGCCTTCGTCTCCCATGCAGCGGTGAACTGTCGTGCACACCGTCATACATCGCTCCCCGGCGTAGCGCGCTGGGTGTGGTCCAATACCGGCCGTCGGCCGCCCAGCAGCGCGCGCACACGCCGTATCACTCCATACGCGCCTCCCGTGCCGCGCATCCCGGTAAACAGCGTCTCAAACGCCGTGACATCGCGCCCCACCGCGGCCTGCTGCAGGGCGTACATGGCAGCTCCCAGCGCGTCTTCCAGCTCGCGGGTCGCTTTGGCCGTGGGTGCGCCCGGGCTCGTGTGGAGCGGCTCGCCGAAGTGCAGCAGCGCCTCGGGCAGCCGTTCATCCCAAAAGGTGTACTCCACCGCCAACGGCACAAGGGGCACCCCCGGCATCCTGGAGGCCAGGGCTGCAAGCCCGGGCTTGAAGGCGAGCGGAAACTGGCGGGGATCGGCAAACCGGCCCTGCGGCGTCAGCCAAAGCACGCCGCCCTCCTGCAAAATGGCCTCGGCGGTTCGCAGGAACTGGGCAGCCCCGCGCGGCGAAGCCATCTCCACGGGAAAAATGCCGAGCTTGCCCAGGATGGGGTATTTCTCGAGCGCACTCGCATCGATCGGTGCGTAGTGCTTGCGCTCCGGCAGCAGCAACTGCCCCAGCAGCACAATCAGCATGGGGTCCCACCACGAGGAGTGGTTCCCATAGACCACCAGCGGTCCCCGCAGATCGCGTAACCGCTCCGCATGCTGGGCCATCACCGCACGAAAGTGCCTGCGGAAGTAGCGCCGCACCACACGCCGGAAAAAGCGCAGGGTCAGATCGGAGATGGGTGGAGAAAACGCAACAGCCGGCATGGACGCTATGCTACGCCGCTTCCGCAAACACTCGAAAGGGCCCATGGCAAAAGATGGGCATGACCGGCGTTCTTTCGGTAAGAGGTTAAGGTTTAGGAAAGCTCTCCGGCGCCGGATTCCCAGGACGCCGAAGAGCTTATATCAGGAGGAAGACGCTTTATTGCGGCGCTCGTGCGGATCGCGCTAGGCGTACGCCGGTTCCCGTGCGTCGGCTTTCGTTGTCTCCGCCTTTTTCGCATCCGCATCCAGAGAATCCGCCGCAATCCATCCCGACATCATCACCATGGGCATGCCCGGCCCTGGATGCGCCGCCCCACCGGCAAGATACAACCCATCCAACTCACGCGAGCGATTGGCCGGCTTAAACGCTCCCTGAAAACGTCCGTGCGAGCTGATGCCATAGATGGCGCCATCCAGCACGCGGTAGCGGTCGTGGATGTCCTGCGGCGTCAACGCGCGCTCAAACACAATGCGCTCCTCAATATCCGGGCAGCCCCCGGTGCGCTTGAGCTTGTCAAGGATCACCTGCCGGTAGTGCGGGAACATCTTCGTCCAGTCCTGGCCAGGGCGCAGATACGGCGTGTGTACCAGGATGTACATTGCCTCGCCACCCGCGGGCGCGCTGTCTGGATCGCTCGCCGCCGTGCAGGCCAGATAGCAGGTAGGGTCCGGCGCCGGGATCCCGAGATCGTAAATGGCGTGAAACTCCTCATGCGGATCGCGCGAAAACACAAAATCATGGTGCGCCAGATGCTCGTAGCGCTTGCTCAAGCCGAGATACAGCACGACCCCCGAGCACGCCGGCTCATACTTCCGCGCATGATCGAACTTGCTGGCGGCTTTGGTGCCCTTCAGCAGCTCACGATGCGTCCGTACGGAATCCTCGTTGCTCAGCACGGCGTCGAACGGGAACACCTCGCCAGTGGTCGTCTCGATGCCGCTGGCGCGTGTGTGGCCGTTCGTTCCGGCGGTCGTGATGCGGGCCACGTCGCAGCTCGTGTGGAACTCGACGCCCAGCTCGGTGGCCAGCTTCACCATCGCCTCCGGCACCGCGCGCGTACCGCCCTTGGGGTACCAAATGCCTTCCTGCATCTGCATATGGCCAATCGCGGTCAGAATCGCCGGCGACGCATCCGGCGACGAGCCTACGTACTGCACCATATGGTCCAGCATCTGCGCCGTTTCGGGCTCGGGAATGAACTCGCGGATCGTGCCCGCCACCGACTTGCCCAGCCGCATGCGCATCACGTCCTTCAACACCTTCACATCGAATGCGCCCTTCACCTCGAAGGTGTCTTTCATACTGCCGACACTCTTCCAGAAGAAAAACTTGTCCGAGATCTCGTGCAGATCTTCTGAGAGCTCCATCAGCCGCTGGTAGCCCTTGCCCATGCCCGGCCAGCGCGCTTCCAGGTTCGCCGCCATCTTGCTCTCATCGTCCAGCAGGTCGATCACCGCGCCGTTCTCGAAAAAGCAACGCCACTGGGGATCCAAACGAACCATCGAAAGATAGTCGTCCAGATTGCGCCCTGCCTCGGCAAAAATCTTCCGCAGCATCGACGGCTGAATCAGGATCGTCGGCCCCATGTCGAAGCGGAAGCCTTCCTCTTTCAGCTGCGCTGCTTTGCCGCCCAACCATGCATTCTTTTCAAACACGGAAACCTTGTGGCCGCGCGCCGCCAACGTACATGCCGCCGCCAAGCCCGCCAACCCCGACCCAATCACACCAACCCGCATCCCACACCCCTCAGCATCTTCACGCAACGCCCAAACCTAGAACCAACAACGTAGAACTTACAACGTAGAACTAAACCTACCGACCCCGCCCGGCCGCCGCTACAGCCCGCATTGCCCGCCATCGTTCCGGCCAGGAGCCGCCATGCAAAACCCCGATCATCCCCAGAAACAACGGCAGCTCCCGTGCGCCCGTGGGCTCATACTGCCTCGTCTGGCCCTTGCGACGCACCAACACCGTCTTCGCCGCCGTCATCTCCAGTAGACCTTCCGCACCGCGCGTGGCGCCAAAGCCGCTTCGTCCGCGGCCCCCAAAGGGCACCCGCGGATCGGCTGTGGGCGCAATCAGATCGTTCACAGACACCGTCCCCACGTGCAACTGCGCGCCCATCGCCCGCGCCTCGCGCTCAGCGCCAAACACCGCCGCCGTTAAACCATACGGACAGGCGTTCACCAGCTCCGGTATGTGCAGGACACTGGGAGCCTCCATCAACGACAGCACCGGCGCAAACACATCGCTCTGCGCCACGCGCATCCCGGGGTGAACCTTGTCCAACAGCAACGGCCGCTGCGCCTCCGCGTTCACGATGCCATTGGTCTCGGCACCGCCGGCCACAGCCTCATCCACAAGGCCGCGCAGCAGCACCGCCATACCCGGTTTCAATCCCACCGGCGCGACAGATGCCAGCTCCGCCGCTAGCAGCGGCCGTAGCGCCCGCAGTGTCTCTGCCGTTCCTACCAACCGTCGCGGCGACATGCACACCTCGCCGCCGTTCAACCGCAGCCCAAAGGCGATCGCCTTGGCCGCCAGCGGCAGGTCGGCAGACGGCAGCACCACGGCCGCATCGGCACCCGAAAGTTCCATCACCGCCGGTGTAGCCGTCTCCGCTAACTTGCCCAGAATTTTGCGCCCGCTTTCGTAAGACCCGGTGAAAATTACCTTCGCCGGCGGCCCCGCCAACGCCTCCTGAGCTGCGTCGACACCCTCGTCCGTCACGTGCAGCACACCCCGCGGTAGGCCCGCCTCACGCAGAACACCCGCCACCAGAACCGCCACGCGCGCCCCGCCCGTACCCGGCTTCCATGTCACGGCATTGCCCGCTACGAGCGCCTGCAAAACCTGCACACCCGGCAAAAACAGTGGAAAGTTCGCCGGCCCAATCACCAGCACCCGGCCCAGCGGCACACGCTCGACCTCCGCCTGCACGCCGGCGAGCCAAACCGGGCGCCCCTGGCGGCCAAGCCTGCGTGTCGCCAGCAGCTTGCCTGCACTGCGTTCCAGGAACCGCATCGCATCCAGCAGCGGCAGCAGCTCCGCGACCAACGTATCCGCCTGCGACCGATGCAGGGCAGGGGAGATTGCTTCCGCCACTTTGTCGGCGTGTGCGGCCATCCAGTGCCGCGCCACGCGGATTACCCGCAGCCGTTCGGCGATCGGTACAGCCGCCCACCGGCTCCCCGCGGTAGCAGGCAGCAGCTCAGCGGTCTCACGACGACCTGCTTTACAGGCCGCACCGGCGCAGCCGGTGGCTTGCAGCCCTCCAAGCGGACTGGGTGTCTCGCCTGACGCCGGCGAAGGGCTCATCAGCGCCTCCGCAGTCACGCTCATGACGCAACCTGCACCAGATCGTCAAACGCGTCTTCAGCCGAGTGCTGCCACTGTGGCTCGATCCCAAGATCCTCCAGCAACAGCTTCGACGAAATGCGCGCCGACTGGAAGATCACCGGCAGACCCGATCCGGGGTGCGTTCCGCCACCGACGAGATACATGCCCTTTACATCTTCAAAGCGGTTATGTGGCCGCAGGTGCAGCATCTGCCCCAGCGAATGCGCCATCGAGAAGGTCGCGCCCTTGTGCAGTCCGAACTCCTCACGCCACCCACTCGGCGTCAGCACGCGCTCGGTCCGGATGCGCGGCTCCAGGTCCGTAATCCCAATCTTTTCGAGCTGCTTCAACGCCACCGCCCGGAAGCGTTGCGTCTCCTTGGCCCAATCCACGCCTTCGGTCTCATGCGTCACCGGCAGCAGCACGTATAGGGTCGAGTGACCCTTGGGCGCCAGCGTCGGATCCGTTACGCTCGCGTTCTGTACGTAAAAGCTGGGCTCAGCCGAGAGCCGGTGCAGACCTTCGATGTCCTTCAGGTTCTGCTTGTAGTCTTTGGCGAGATAGATCGTATGGTGGGCCACATCGTCGTACCGGCCTTCAATGCCGAGATACATCATGAAGGTGGAGCACGAAAACTTCTTGCTTACAATGCGCTTGTCGGTCCAACGCGCGCGATGTTGCCCAGGCAGCAGCTTTCGCATTGCATCGGCGAAGTCAGCGTTCACGATAACCGAATCGGCCGGCAAGGTGCGCTTGCTCGTACGTACCCCGCGGGCTTCGCCGTTCTCCGCCAGCAACTCTTCCACCGGTTCGTCGAGTAACACCTCAACGCCCATCTTCTCCGCCAGCCGCGCCATCGCCGAAGTCACCGCGCCGCAGCCGCCGATGGGATGAAACACCCCATGCTCGTACTCGAGAAACGAAAGAATCGAAAACAGGGAAGGGCAGCGAAACGGGCTCATGCCGAGATACTTCGACTGAAAACTGAAGCCCAGCCGAATGCGTTCATCGGAGAAATGCGTACGAAGATCACCATCGAGCGAAAGCCACGGCTTCAATAGCGGCAGCAGCTTCAGCATCTCCGGCTTCATCAGGTCCGTCCAGCTTTCAAACGGCGATTCGAGAAACGGCAAAAAGCTCGCCAGCTTCTGCCGGTTCCGGTCCAGGAAGCCACGAAACTTCTCCGCATCGAGCGGCGAAATCGACGCAATCTGGCTCTCCATCCGTTTGATGTCGGAGGTTGCATCGATCTGCCCCCCCGAACCGAACATCAGCCGGTACTGCGGATCCAGCCGCTTCATCGGCACTTCCCGGTCGAGGTCGAAGCCTGCGTCCGAAAAGATCTCCTTCAGCACCCGTGGGTACAGAAAGAAGGTGGGTCCGATATCGAACTTATAGCCGTCCTGTTCCAGCGTGGCGGTGCGTCCGCCGACCCGATTGTGTTTTTCAACAACCGTGACGTCCACGCCGGAGCGAGCCAGCAGCATAGCCGATGCCAACCCACCTGGGCCGGCACCCACAATCACGACACGTTTCTTAGAGCGATTCCGAGGGAAAGCGTAGGGCATTCTTGTCAGTTTCCAGTGGCGTACGGCTCGAGTGTAGCGCGGGTCCTCAGTACAAGAGGACCCGGATATGGGCGTACTGTGCCGCGAACAAACGTTTCGGCGACGGCAATGCGCGACACAGAAATCGGCCGCGTTTTCAACATGCTTTTCGACGATTATCGGCCGTGTAGACCGATAAGTGGAAGGGTGGTGTTAATTGAGTAGCCCGCGCACGTACCCGCGTACCTTCTCCGTAACCACGCCGTAGACGATGTGTGTGCTGGCTTCGCTGCTATGCTCGCGCATCGATTGATCCTCAGGCGAGTCAGACAAGCCGAGCGCAGGCAAGGCACCCTCATGCGTAAGTGCCATCAACGTCAACCCAAAGGTTGCGCCGCTTTTCGCCGTCACTATCGGGTAGAGTTCCGCGAGCACGCCATAAAAACCTCCAGCTGCGGCCCCGAAGACCCAATGGATCGTCTCCGTCGCAAACTGTTTGCTGTCTCCATCCAGCGGCCGGCCGGTCAGCTTCTCCGCCGCTACCGCTGGTGGTTCAGGCTGGCCTTCAACGCGCGGTGGGTATACCTTCTCCGCCATCGACTTGGCCGCTGTTGCGAGTAGGCCTCCGATGACGCCCGCTGCAAATCCCTTTAACAAATCCAGTTGATCTTTCTTCTGTTCCAAGCTCACGTTTCCCCTCACATCCTGCATGCAAGGGTTCAGATGCGCCTTTTTGTTCCTGCGTTTATGGCAGTGCAAAACAGACTGCGGATGCCCAACGATCCATCGCTTACGCTGTCCTCTCGACCGGAGCGGGACAGCTCCATCGTCTCGCGTAGTAGAGAGACCTGCAGCAAGGCGGCCGAAGAACGCAGGTTCATCTAGAAAGAAGACAAAGGTGCCTGCGCACCCACAGGCAGTCCACCCTGGAGACTCGTCAAACGATCCGTATCCAGATCGTCCTCATCCAACGCATCTTCATCGATGCCGGGAAGCAAATCGCCCGTATCCTGATCCGCCTCAGGCTCCGGTGCATCGTTCGCCGACCCACGATCCGGACCTGAGCCCGTTGACGCTCCCGACATGGCCGTGCAACGGAGAGCGAACGAGACCTTCGCCCCGTTCGCCCCGGTGTTATTCCTCATCTTCCTCTTCTTCGTCGTCCTCGTCTTCATCGTCATCTTCGTCGAGGTCGTCTTCATCTGCATCGTCCTCGTCTTCTTCGTCCTCATCCTCATCTTCGGTTTCTACGTCCTCGTACTCGTCGTCGTCGTCTTCATCATCCTCATCTTCGTCCTCTTCATCGACATCATCGGTATCCCGTGCCAGAACCGAAGGGCTGTTACGAACTTCCTGCCGGTCTGTACGGGTTTGCAGGTTTTCGCTGGAGCCATCCACGGCTGGGTTGCTTTCGACAAAAGTCGGATCATTCTCAAATGTAGCTGTGGAATCCTCTCCGATGAGTTCGTGCAGGGCGGCTGCGCTATCGGTCGGGGGAAGTTCTTGATTGATTGCCATCACCATCTCTCCTCGGGCGGGTCGATCCCACCTCACGGCTTGGATGCACGTTGCCGCTTCACGGCGCTGCCTTTCGTTTCCGTCACAGCTCTGGTTTCCACACAACCCATGTCCTCGCGTCTACGCCGCATCCGCCGAGGCCTCACTCAGCGAGCGCAGATGCGCCGCATCCGGCTTCGTCGTTGCGAGACTCACACCCACCAGTGCCGTAACCGAAACCACCAGTGCCGGCAAGATCGGATCGCGCTGCGCCAGCACCGCTGGCAGGTGCGGCGCCACCGTGCTCCAGAAGACCGTCAGCGCCGTGCCCGCGGCAATCGAGGCCACCGCGCCGGCCGCCGTCGCGCGCCGCCAAAAGAACGCGGCCAGGATCACCGGGGTCAGCGCCGCCGAGTAGATCGTGTACGCATAGAGGCTTTTCTTCAGCACACTCGTCGTCCCCAACGACTGCCATAACGCCCACAGCCCCAGCCCCACCACCACCAGCCGCGAAACCAGCAGCACCTCCTTGCTCGAGGCATCCGGCTTCAGGTAGCGCACAAAGACGTCATTGATCAAATTCGTCGCCGGGGAAAAAAGATAGTTATTTGCTGTCGACACAACCTTTGCAAAGATCGCCCCCACCAGCAGCGCGCCCAGCACGCTCAGCGCCTTGGCCGCCCCGCTTTCATCGCGTACAAGGCCGCCAAACGCATGCACCGCCGTATAGGCCAGCACCTCGCGCGGCCGCTGCGCCACCTCCCCCGTCCGGTAGAGCGCCGACCCCACCACTGCGATTGCCACGATGATCGTTTCCAGCAGCACCGTGCCTACCACCCATCCACTCACCGCGCGTGTCGCAGCCTGCTCGCTTTTCGCGGAGAAAAACTTCTGGTACATCGATTGATTGCCCAGCATCAGCAGGCATGTCGGCAAAAACAATTCGGCCGCCATCACCGGCGAAAAATCTCCCAGGGCCTGGAAGTGTGTGCGTGGCAGACCGGCGCGGATCGTAGACCACCCGCCGGCCATATGAACCAGCACCGGCAGCGCCGCAATCATCGTCACGGTCGCAAGCATCCCAATCACTACATCCATGTACGCCACTGAGCCCATACCCGCAATGGCAGTGAACACAATCACGAACCCGGCCAGAATGTACTGCCCCTGCACGCTCGACACAGCCGGGAAGATGAGGTGCACGATGTCGCCGCCGCCGATAAACTGATAGCTCGTGATGGCGGTATAGGTGAACAGCACCGCCAGCACCCCGAGCACGCGGGCGGTCTGGTTATAGCGCGCCTCCAGCAGGTCGGGGATGGTGAACTGCGCGAACTTCCGAGCCCGCGGCGCAATGAAGTAGATCAACCCCAACCCCGCCCAGCCGCCGCCCGCCTGCCACAGGGCAGGGAAGCCATGTCGGTACGCATTTTCCGCCCCACCCAGCAGCGACCCCGAGCCGATCCAGCTCGAGAGCAGCGTAAACACCAGCACAAACGCCGACAAACTGCGCCCTGCCACCAGGTAGTCGGCCTTGGTCTTCACCTGGCCCAGCCGCGCCACCGAAACGCCCAAGAGCGTGATCACAATGATCCCAAGAACAATCGCGTACAGTGCCATGTGTGTGCGGCCATTCTAGCGCGTGCAGGCGATCCATTCCGCCGTACACTGAACTGCATTGGAGGGGCGCACACCCATGCAGCAGATCGAAATCATGGACGCCGGAAGGGTTTTGCCCGCGTTACTGGATCAAGTCGAAGCCGGCGACGAGATCGTCCTCACCCGTGAGGGCAAACCCATCGCGCGCATCGTGCTCGAAGCGAGTAAGGAGAGCGAGCCGTCCGAACTGACCCTCGAACAGCAAGCACGCGCAAAGAGGGGCATCGCCATGATCCGTGAATTGTCCCGCGAGCTAAAGCTCGGTCCATTCGATTTTGAGCAGTTCAAACGCGACCGGGACGAAGGCAGACTGTGAGTTTCGTTCTGGATGCCTCTGTCACTTTGGCGTGGCTCAACATCGAGGAGAGCACGCCGGCAATCAGGCAGGTTTTTAGCACCATCGGCGCACAATCGGCTTGGGTTGCTTCTTTGTGGTGGCTTGAAGTTCCAAATGCCTTGCGTATGGGTCTCAAGCGCAAGCGCTATAGCGAAGAACAACGCAACCGTTACCTGCTCGCGCTCACGTATCTTTACGTCGAAACAGATACGATGTCCATCGAACGATCCTGGACGGCTTCGAGGGCTCTCTCCGACCGGCACGACCCCACCGTTTATGACGCGGCCTATCTCGAGCTGGCACTCCGCCGCCGACTTCCCCCCGCCACGCTGGACCGCGATCTTCGCACTGCCGCCTTCGCCGAACACGTCCCGCTCCTCGGCATCTGAGTCGAGCTCGGGCTCGTACACTGGACGCATACCCTCGAAGGAGCTTCTGCTTGCCCTCTTTCCCATGCCTCCTCCGCGCCGCTACGCTGTTCGTGGCACCCGCTCTTGTATTTGCGCAAGCGTCCACACCGCCCATCACCCTGCGCGTCGACCTCACCGACGCCCCGCGCCGCATCCTGCACGCCACCGAGACCATTCCCGTGCAGCCCGGTCCCATGACACTCGTCTACCCGAAATGGATTCCCGGCGAACATGGCCCCACCGGCCCCGTCGAAAACCAGGCCGGCTTCATCGTCACCACCCAAGCCGGGGAACGCGTCAAGTGGGAGCGCGACCCGGTGGACATGTACACCTACCACCTCACGGTCCCCGCGGGCGCCACCGCACTCACCGCAAAGATGGACTTCCTCGCCACAGCTGCAGCGTCGGGCTTCTCCGCCGGCGCTTCCACCAGCGCCAACCTGGCTCTGCTCAGCTGGAATGAGTTGGTGGTGTACCCCGGCGGCACCCAGGCCGCCGACGTCATGGTCACGCCCTCGGTCACCATTCCCGCGGGCTGGCGCTTTGGAACAGCCCTCACATCCGACAGCCCCAACGGCGGCACGCAAGCCGAAACTACCTTCCGCACCGTCTCCCTCGAACAACTCGTCGACTCCCCCGTACTCGCCGGCCGCTGGTTCAAAGAAATCCCCCTCGCCCCCGAGATCACGCCCAAACACTTCCTCGATCTTGCCGGCGACGGCCCCGAAGACATCGCCCTCTCGCAGGAGCACATCGACGAGTTCCAAAAGCTCGTCCGCGAAACCGGCGCTCTCTACAAGTCACGGCACTACGGCGCCTATCACTTCCTCGTCACCCTCTCCGACCAGGTCGCCCACTTCGGTCTTGAACACCACCAAAGCTCCGACGATCGTGTCGGTGAAAAGACCTTCACCGACGACAACCTCTTCATCCTCGATGGCGATCTACTTCCGCACGAGTTCACGCACTCCTGGAACGGCAAATACCGCCGCCCCGCCGGCCTCGCCACGGCCAACTACCAGGACCCCATGAAAGGTGATCTGCTCTGGGTCTACGAAGGCCTCACCGAATACCTCGGCGACGTGCTCGCCACCCGCTCCGGCATCTGGAACAACCCCATCTTCCGCGACCGTTTCGCCACCATCTGGGCTCAATATAGCGACGCCCGCCCAGGGCGCCAATGGCGCGACCTCCAGGACACCGCCACCGCCGCGCAGCTGCTCAACTTTGCCGGCGGCACCTACGATAACTGGCGTCGCAACACCGATTACTACGACGAAGGCGAGATGCTTTGGATGGAGGTCGATTGCACCCTCCGCGCCAAAAGCAACGGCACCAAGAGCATGAACGACTTCACCGCGGCCTTCCACGGCCTGGGCGGCAACACCGGTCCAAAGGTCATCCCCTACACCTTCGAGGACGTCGTGCGCACCTTGAATAGCCTTGTCCCGAACGACTGGGCAGCCTTCCTGCGCACCCGACTCGACGCCAACGAACTCCACGCGCCCGAGGCCGCCGGTCTGGAGCAGCTCAGCGGCTACAAACTCGTCTACACGGATAAGCCGGACTACTGGACGGCGCTGAACGATTCCGAGCTCGGCGGCCTCAATGCCCGCTTTTCGCTCGGTCTCACCGTCGACAACAATGGCCAGATCACCGACGCCCTCATCGACGGGTTCGCTTACAAAGCCGGTCTCGCCCCCGGTTTCACCATCGTCGCCGTCAACGGCCGTGGCTTCACCCCGGCTTTACTGCGCGCCGCCATCCAGGAGGCCAAAGGCACCGGCCCCGCCATCGAGCTCATCGTCGCCAATACTGGCTATTACAAGGTGGTACGGCTCGATTACCACGGTGGCGAACGCTATCCCGATCTGGAACGCGTCGCCAACACCCCGGACCGTCTTGACGACATCCTGAAACCCATGATCGCCCCACCCCCACCCGCAAAATAGCAAGATCCAATGCCAGGCAAACACAAAGGGTGCCCCGTTCTTTCGCAGTTCACCGCGCATGACCGGGGTGCTCCTCGTTTTCGCAAGCTTCCATCCAGCACTGAAAGCGCTTCGTTACGACAGCAAAGAACGGCGGGTGCCCCGCAGCATCACCGCGAAAGGGCGGGTTGCTCTTCGTTCCTCGAAGCTTCAACCAGCGCTGAAAGCGCGTCATATGCCAGCCTGGGCCGCAAGGCCCAGGTGAGCATCGGTCGTACATTTGAGGGCTGAAGGCCCGGCCTGTAGACGTCCGATACCACAACACAGCGTTAACTCGTGACCGCCGCCGGACCCTGTAAATCCTTCGCTGCCGCTGCCGGGAGCACGCCCTTCTCCTTTAACCGTTGCTCGGTCACGGTAGCCTGGATCTCCGAATTAATCTCGGCTCCAGCCAATAACATCAGCCCCGTCAGATAGAACCAAGTTAGCAAAATGATGACCGCGCCCAAAGAACCGTAAGCCGCCGAGTAACTCGGAAAATAGTGCAGGTACACCCTCAGTCCAAGCGAGGCCGTTAGCCATCCGAAGATGCCAATCGCTGCCCCCGGCGTGAACCAGTGCCAATGCTTACTCTTCAAATCCGGCGCGAAGTAGTAAATGATGGCAAATAACAGCATCAGCAGCGCCAGCACGAGAATCCAGGCGGATACCTGTACTAATGCAATCTCGCCCCGGGTGATGTAGGTTGCCTGGGCCATCTTGGCGATCCACCGGTCCAGAAAATCGGCGATCAGCAGCACGGAAAGCGTCGATGTAATAACTAAACTCAGCAGCAAGGTAACAAGAATCGCCTGCAGCTTGGATTTCCAATACGGACGGGTCTCTTTCACCTTGTATACGATATTCGCCGTATCTTGAATTGCAGCAAAACCCACACTTGCGGACCACAAAGCCGCCGCCAGACCGAAGACAATCTTGCCCCCGGTAGATGCCGCCGCGGTCGAGTTAAAGGTTTCAATCACTAACTGAAACGCCGAATGCGGAATGACAATGGAAAGATAATTCAGCATCCCCACATACACGCTGCTGGCCCGCTTCGCAAGCAGCCCCAGAATGCTTGAGGCGCTCAGCAGCGTCGGAAAAAGGGCGAACAGAAAGTAATATCCCAACTCCGCGGCACGAGACACAAGATTGTCGTCGATGAACGCCTTTGCAGAGCGCTTCAGCACCACCTTCACCGGAGCGCCTTCGAAGTTCCAAAGGTTGTGTATCGGTGACTGCGAAACGTGGTGCCACACCCGCTGCGCTTCCGTATCGACGTGCCCATTTGGACGCGTTTCCCCAGACGTGCTCACCTGCGCTCCAACCTGCGCCTCAGTGTGGATACCCATTGGTTCAAGGTTGCCCCTCATGCTGGGGTTCGAGTTCGGCAATGGAGCCATATCGTTCATTTCCGTTTTCTCCACAACGGCACCGGATGTCCTTCGCCGGTCCACATGGGCTGTGCCTGTCAGATGCAGCCCTCCTCCCCTCCGGTTGGGAGTTCTTTCATGACTCCAATGACCCTGACCCGTTTGCAGACCCGTCCAGACGGTGCGCCCACATCCTTTTCGCCCGTGGAGCATCCCTTGTAGGGGTCTACAGCGCTCCGCCGCAGCCCATAGGAGACCCGGTCGCATGCCGCCATCCCGTTCCAAGCCTCGTCCCTGGCGGCTCACCAAACTGCAACAGCTTTGGCGGCTCGTGCAGGAATCGCATGCGCATCCCTTGCAGGGCGAGCCGCAAAAGCCACCCACGCTTGCGCCCGGAGACTCCGCCATCACCTTTATCGGCCATTCTTCGTTCTTACTTGAGCTTTCCGGCAAAAATATTCTGATCGACCCCGTCTTTGCCATGCGCCTCATCCTGCTGCGCCGGCAACGCCGCCCCGGCCTCCGCATCCGCGATCTGCCGCCCATCGATGCCGTGCTGCTAACCCACGCGCACATGGACCACCTCAACCGCCCATCGCTGCGCGCGATCACCCGCGAAATGCGCCGTCGCCGCCTGCCCGCGCCGCTTGCCGTGGTGCCCAACGGCGTCGAAGACCTCGTGCGCGGCCTCGGTTTCCGCCGCACGATCGCTTTACGCTGGTGGGAAACCGCAGACTTCGACGGTCTCACGGTAACCGCCACGCCCGCAAAGCACTGGGGCGCACGCATGTTCTCCGACACCCACCGCGGCTTCGGCGGTTACGTACTCGAGGCGCCCAGTTCCCCAACCGTCTACCACTCTGGCGATACCGCCTACTTCAACGGTTTCCATGAGATCGGCAACCGCCTCCACCCTGAGATCGCCCTTCTACCCATCGGTGCGTACTTCCCGGACAGCTATCGCGCCGTCCACACCTCCCCCGAAGAGGCCTTGCAAATCTGCACCGATGTCGGCGCTACCACCATGATTCCCATGCACTACAACACCTTCCGGCTTGGCCGTGAACCCATGTCCGAGCCCCTACCGCGCCTGCTCGCCGCCGCAGAAAGAGCCGGTCTGCGCAATCGTGTGCATCCCCTTGCCGAAGGCGAAAGCCTGATTCTCCCCGCTCCGGCCCGCCGAGCGCCTCCGGTCGACACAGAACAACTTACCGCGAAACGTTAAGAGCAACGCAAACCTCGCCCTCTTTAACCTCACCCTGGACAAAACCGCGTCCCACCCTATCGCTTCAAACCCACACCAAACCCGAGCTACACCCGCCGTCCATGCCTGCGCAACTCCACAGCCATCGCTTCTAACGCACGCTCCGGATTGCCCTCCGGTAGCGAAACTCCCATCTTCACGGTCATCTCGCCCGCAATGCGCTGCGCCATTGCGGCTCGCGTGTCTAGCGGCAGATCCAGCGCCCGCGCAAAAAACGCCTCGAGAACCATAAGGTCGCCCACGGATAAACGTGCCACCGCATCAGGGGGGAACAGACTCACCGCGCCCCCCTGTACGCCAGGCACACTCGCCGGTCGCAAACGGTCGCCGGTAAGCAGCAATGGCTGCTCCTCCATTCGTTCATGGATCACCAGCGTGCCTGCCGCAAGGTCACCCAACCGCTTATTCTGCTTGTTGCAAAGCATCGTCACCACCCCCGCCAGATACAGGCTCGGCAGGTAGTCGGCTACCCGCAGCAGGTTGCGCGCCAGGCTTTCAAAAAGGGTAATCTGGCGTCCGGCGTCCTTGATCACGCGCAGTTTCATCAGCCGTTTTCCCGGCGTTTGCCCGCGCCAGAAGGCCTCAAACAGGGAGAAGTATCCCCAAAACAGTAGAAAGAAGGCAAAAATAACGCCTGCGGCAAACCATTTGCTCGCCAGCGAGTTCGAAGCGCCGGGCCGTCTGCCGGTGGCTGCCTCAATAACAGCAATGACGAGAAGCACCGCAACCACCACCGCCAGCTGAAGCAGATGATCCAGCAGCAGGGCCACAAACCGGCTCCCGATCCCGGCCACCGGAAACTGCAGCGCCACCTGTTCCGGCGTCTCAATGCTAAGCTGGTCGGCGTAGCCCTGCCGCACAAAACCGGCTCTCTCCCGGGGTCCGGAAGACAACGTCTCGGGGTCCAACTCCGGCTGTCGGTACGGTGGCGCTCCCAAACTCATGGTTACTTCCTTTTGGATCGATCTCCGTAAGCATAACTGGACCCGCCTGGAATCGCTGCTGGCGCAGGCCGAGACGGCCGGCGTCAAAGCGCTCTCCCACGCCGATCTGCGGGATCTGGGACTGCTCTACCGTCAGGCCGCGGCGGACCTTTCCTCCGTACGCGCCGATCGCTCCTCCCGCACCCTCGAAAACTATCTCAATCGGCTGGTCGGCCGCGCGCACAACTTCGTCTACTCCGGCCGCCGTGTCACCTTCTGGAGCCTCTGGAAATTCCTCGCGCATGGCTACCCGCGCCTGCTGCGTCGCCTTCTACCCTATATCTGGGTCGCTACCGCCGTTTTCTTCGGCTCTTTTGCGCTCGGCATGCTCATCACGACGCTGCGGCCCGATTTCGCCGCGCTTTGGCTCGGTCCGCTCATGATGGACAAAATTAATCACCATCAGATGTGGACCGACGCGGTGCTGTCCATGAAACCGCAAGCCTCGTCGCAGATCATGACCAACAACATGAGCGTCTGCTTCATGACCTTCGCCGCCGGCATCACCGCCGGTCTCTTTACCCTGTATCTGCTCTTCAACAATGGCCTGCAGATCGGCACCGTGCTGGCCGCCTGCGCGCAACACAGGATGGCCGGCAGTCTGCTCGCCTTCATGGTCTCGCACGGTGCGCTCGAGATTCCATCCATCATGCTTGCCGGAGCCGCCGGTCTGCGCATCGGTGCGGGCGTTCTGTTTCCCGGCCAGCTGCGCCGTCGCGACGCCCTCGCGAAAGCCGGCGCCGAAGCCGTCCAACTCGTCTCCGCCACGATTCCCCTGCTCATCATCGCCGGTTCCTTTGAGGCCTTTCTTTCGCCCACCCACGCCCCCGTCGCGCTGAAGTGCGCCGTTGGCGCAGCGCTCTTCACGGGGCTTTGCCTCTGGTGGAGCGAAGGCGGCCGCAAGCACCGAAGCGTCGCATCGTAACGGCGTCGACTGCGGGTCCACAGCGACAATCACCCTTTTCAGTCTCGGAGTGCGCCCTTAGCTCGGAAACGGTGTCCATCATCCTGATTACCTTTTTCCCCAAGGGTGCATCCGAGTAGTTACCTTCGCGATAGTTACCTTTGCGCGATGGCTTTGCACTCGACACAGGCACTGGATCCTCGCCGTGAAGATCGCTGGTGAACAGCTTCCCACAACCCTCGCTTGTCCGACTTGAACCGCTTCCATGCCTCCAACGCTCGTGCGGAGGTAACTCATTCCGATCTTACCGAGGACCCCCATGCCGCCACCGCAGACCTTTCAGCAATCCCACGTCGCTCTTCAGAATCTGCCTTATGCCTACGCGGAAAACACCAGCACCGAGGCTTTCCCGTTTGGAGGCGTACTTGGCTTGGGTCAAGTCGTCTGGACCGAGCAGGCCTATGCCTCGCGCATCCGTCCCAAGTCGGCACTAGCCTTCGTCGAAGGCATTGGCATGGTGCACGTGGATCCTCGCTGGCTCACCTGCGTCTCCGCTAAATCATGAGCAGGGCGATCGGCCGCTGCAGAGTCGATTAGAGTCGATCGCCATCGCTTGCGAAGATGACCTTATAGTCATCCCTGTAGAAGCTCGGCGTTTCGCGTCTATCCCACCACGCTCCCCCGACACACCTACAGCAACCCCCGCGCTTTCACCTCCAGATACTCACTCACCGCGCGCACCCCAAGTTCCTCTGCTGAGGCTTCGACAATCAAAATGCCTTGCCGTTCCAGCTGGACGATCGTCTCCCGGCGGCGTTCCTCCATCTCCGTAGCTGCTGCTGCGTGAAACATCGCCTCCCGCGTCGCGGGCGCAGCGGCAGCCAGTGTGGCCAACTCGGGATGTTTCAACAGCACCAGCACCACGAGATGCAGCCTTGCCAGCGCGGCGGCGGCCATGACCAACTCGGGCCATCCGGCTGTGTCCGGCAGCTCCGTGATCCACACCATGAGCCCCCGGCGGCGCTGCATCTGCTTCAGCCGCGCCACCGCCAGCAGCGCATCGCCTTCAGCGGCTTCGCTCCGCGTCGCACTCAGCAGGTCGATCAGCAGCCGCAGATGCGCTGGCCCTGACCCTGGCGGCAGGGCCTGCTGCACCGCCGTACCGTACGCCAGCATGCCGAACTTGTCGCCGGACTGCCCCACCACCTGCGCCAGCATCACCGCAGCCGTTGTTGCCTGATCCAGTTGCGTCACCGTCAACCGGTGCGCCTCGTCGCGCTCGGCCTCGGTTTCGCCGGCAAATTGCGGTCCTTCGCCACGGCGCAGCGCAAAGGCGGTCCGTGAAAGCCGCCCAGCGTCCAGCACCACCCAAACTTGCTGCGATCGTTCGGCCATGAACTGCCGCGTCACGACCTTGCCGCGCCGGGCCGTCGCCGTCCAACTCACCGCGCGCAATTCGTCGCCAGGCTGGTATTCGCGTAAGGATTCGAACTCCCGTCCTGCCCCACGCAAGCGCAACTGCCGCCGTTGCCGCTCCATTTGCCGCGCCCGCATCAGGAAGAATGCATTCGACCCGCGTGCTTCCTCATGAGCCGGAAACACCCGCACTCGCTGTGGGAACTCGCCTCGGTCTCTGCTGCTTGCCTTGTCATCCCGCAGCGCAGCGGAGGGATCTGCTTTCTCGCCTCCGCCCTCAACCGTCAACTCCGCCGCAGCCCACCGTTCCGCCAGCCCTAACGCGCCGCGGTACCGCAAATACACCCGACGCAGCGCAAACTCCCCTCGCTCCCGTGGCCACACCGTCGATACCAGCATCGCCGGCTCTCGCGGAAACACCTCCAGCGCCCGCGTCTGCGGCACTCCGACCAGCGCCGGATGCAGGTCATCGGTCACGCGCATCGCAAGCACTGCGTCCGCCTCAACCGTCACGGCTAACTCCACACGCGTACCGACGCCCAACTGCGGCGAATCCAAAAACGTCCGCGTCACCGCAATCTGCCGAGGCCGCGGCAGCCGCCATGCCTCCCACGCGACGGTCAACACCACCAAGGCATCCCACCCGGCCATAAACCAGACCGCACGGGGGTGCCAGAACGCCGGCAACGCCAACAATAGTCCCGCGACCAACAAAAACAACGCCCGCGGGGTTAGTCCAAAGCCGAGCAAGGCTCCCGTGCGCCCCAACGGCTGCGCCCGCCCGCTTGCGGAGGAGGGAATCAGCGTTCGCAAGCCGCCCTCCAAACACCACCCTCACACGCCTCAGCGAACACCGCCTGACGATCCAAAACGCAAAAAATCGAAGCTCCGCCAAACATCAGCCGAGTTCTGCAACCCGAAGCCATGGAAGGCGGGGTGCTCTCGCTTCCACCCCACGAGCCCACTTCAGCTGGGAAACCCAACGCCCCGCGTATCCTGAACCTGCACACGCAAAGCTCCTCTGAGGAGCCTTCTTCCATGATCTCGATCCGCTCCTTACGACACCTGCCGACCGTTACGCTCGCCTTCGGTACCGTCGCCGCCCATGCCTGCACCGTGTGCAACTCCCGCACCGGCCACCAGGTGCGGGCGGGGCTCTTCAACGGCCACTTCCTCCAAACCTGCCTGCTGGTTCTGGCACCCTTTCCACTGCTCGCCGCCAGTGTCGGCCTCCTGCATTGGGCTCTGTCGCGTATCGAAGCAAGGGAAGGGCAAGCCGCGCAACAGACCGTCGCCGGCTCCGTCCCGCCCTCCTGCCCAGCGTTCCCCGCGCTAGAAACCAAGCTGACCGCATGATCGAGCAGAGATCCATACGTCCACTCGTCACCGCCGGTACGCTGCTCGGCATCGGGATGGGCGGCTTCGTTGACGGCATCCTTTTTCATCAGATTTTGCAGCTGCACAACATGCTCTCCAACTGGGTGCCGCGCGATTCGCTCGTCCATGAGCAGATCAACATGTTCTGGGACGGCCTCTTTCACGCTTTCACCTGGATGACCGTGGCGCTGGGCATCATATTGCTTTGGCGCGCCGTCACCCGACCGCTGGTTCTGCTTTCGGGTAAGGCGCTTTGGGGAGCAATCCTTCTCGGCTGGGGTCTCTTTAACCTGATCGAAGGCACCATCGACCATGAAATCCTGCAAGTCCATCACGTCTATCAAAACGGCAATCACCTCCTATGGGACATGGTCTTTCTCGCTTCGGGACTCATCCTGACTCTGGTCGGCTTTGTCATGATCCGTCGCGTACTCCAACGCGCACTTCCACAAACGCCAAACGCACAGCACCCCAACATGTCCCACCCAGCCCCTAAGCCCTAACCCCTGATCCCTAAACCCTCGTCATTTCGGCACCGGCGTCGCCTGCAGCACCTCCCGCACGACACGATCCGGATCCAGCCCTTCCAGCTCCGCCTCAGGCCGCAGCACCAGCCGGTGCCGCAACACCGGTACCGCAGCCTCCTTCACATCGTCCGGCACCACAAAATCCCGTCCTTCGCGCGCCGCGGAGGCCTTCGCCATCAGCAGCAGTGACGTCGAAGCCCGAGGGCTCGCCCCCAGGGAGATCGCCGGCCATTCCCGTGTGCGCCTCACAATCGCCAGCAGGTACGCAAAAATCGCCGGCTCCACGCGCACGGACCGAATCTCACGCCGCGCCTGCGCCAGCAGCGCCGTTGGCACTGGCTCCACCGGCGTCTCGGACAAGCCCGCGCCGTCGGGTGCCGCATGGTGGCGCTCGAGCACGGTGCGTTCATCCTCCGCGCTCGGATAGCCGATCCGAATCTTCAGCAAAAATCGATCCAACTGCGCCTCCGGCAGGGGATAGGTGCCCTCAAACTCCACCGGATTTTGCGTCGCAAAGACAGTGAAATAGCGATCCAAGGCATGCCCCTCGCCATCGGCGGTCACCTGCCGCTCCTCCATCGCCTCCAACAGCGCCGCCTGGGTGCGCGGAGGCATACGGTTGACCTCGTCGGCGAGCAGAAATTGCGTAAACACCGGCCCTGGATGAAAGCGGAACTCTCCCGCCCTCTCACCAAACGGCGGCTGGAAGACGGTCGTCCCTAGAATGTCCGCGGGCATCATGTCCGGGGTACCTTGCACACGCCGAAACCCGAGCCCGAGAAAACGCGCCAGCGTCTTCACCGTCAACGTCTTGGCCACGCCCGGCACGCCTTCGATCAACGCATGGCCGCCGCACAGCATCGTCGCCAGCGATTGGGCGATCGCCTCATCCTGCCCCGCAATCACACCACCGATGGCCGTTGCCCCACGCCGGAATAACTCCTCGGCCGCCCCAACGCCCATGCCCGTTTCCAATTCCATCGCCATCTCACGCCCCAAATCTTCGCGACACGCCGTGAACCCTCTCACAGCTCCTATCGGCACAATTCCAAAATACTTGAATCAGATTTCGCAATCTTTCCACTAACCCCGGCATACGCCATTGCCACACCTATCGATACACGCTAGCGACGAGGGGATAAAACCTCCGATGCCGCCGGAGCGTTCGCCTCCCCGCTGTCCGCTGGAGGCCTTTGCGCCTCCGGGCGGGCAGCTCGCCGTACCCGTTCCGCATCCGCCCCCAGCGCTCGGACGAGCGCCAACGCCCCGCTTGCCTTGGGGTGAACATCCGCCGCCGCCGCTGCCTCCCGGAGGTGTTCTCCCAGGGCCGTCCAATCGCCGCCAAACCGTCCCGCAAGCGCCGTGGCAATCGCCTCCGGCCCTTCTTCCACCGTGCGTTGGGCGAGCCCGCCGTCGCGCACCAGGGTGCGGCTCAACCGCCGTCGCGCGGCCTCGGTCGCCGCACCCGTGGCCCCGGCGCGTTCATACAGGTCGCCCATACTCACAGCAAACTCCACCGGCGAAGACCGTGGCACCGTTACCGGCAGCCGCACCGGCCCATGGCGCCGGCTGAACGAAAACACCAGCAGGCCAAACACCAGCGCGGCCTGCAGCAGCAGGGAACGCAGCGGCAGCCCTGCCGCCGCGCTCCACTTCGAACGCACCGGCTGCAGCAACGATTCGTCAAACAGCACCCGACGTCCCGTGGCCAGGCTCGCAAGCAGCAGCTTCAGATCGCCATCATTCCTCAACTCGGCGTTGGTCATCGGTCCGGGGGCGCTCCACCAGATCGCTTCGCCCCGGCCCACCGGCACCCGCACGGCCACCGCATCCGGACCGCAACGCTGTTCCACGCGTACCGCCGCACCCTCATCGGCCCAGCGAGCGGCGTCTTCGATCTCCACCTCGCCCGCCAGCGCTAGCGGTCCCGGCCCTTCCGGCCGCGTGTAACACAGGGCTCCGAGGCGCCGCCCGCTTTGCACGCCGCCGCCCGGAATCAGCAGCGCGCCCTCCGCCCCGGTCGTCACCAGCCGGCCGCCCTGCTCGAGGAATGACTTCACGGCACCCGCCAATCGATCTTTTTCAAGCGCGGAGTACAGCGGCGCCGGCAGCACCAACGTCGTGTGCGCGGCGTCCACCTGCCCGAGCTCCGCCAGCGGCTGCTCCCATCGAGCCACCGGGCGGCCCAACGATTCGAGCATTAGATACGCGGCTTTCGTCCCGCGTGGGGCACTGTTGTAGGTGGAAGGCCGGGGGTCATTATCCGCGGTCGCCGGCGCCAGCACGCCAACCACGGCAATCAGCAACAACACCAACCCACCGAGCGAAAGCAGCAACCGCCGGTCCGCCTGCCCGCCCGTGCCTGCCCGCGCCACCATCAGGCCGTCCCCGCGGCGACCGCACCTACACCGGTCGTTCGCGCAACAGACGTCGCCTGCTTCAGATCCCCCGCGACAATCACCGCGAAGCTGGCCTGTGCGGCCCGAAAGTCGTCCTCCGTGCCCAACATCTGCCCATACCACACCCGCTCAAATCGCTTTGTCAGCTCGCGCAGGGCACTTTGGGCCTCGGAGCCCGGCCGCAGCAATCGAAGGTATTCTCGCGGTGTGCGCGTCGGGTTCGCCCGCCACGCCCGCCGCGTCTCGAGCGACACAATCGCCGCCCAATACAAGCAGTGCACCGCCGCCCGCCACTCCGCCCGCCCCCCGTGCTCCTCTGCCTGCCGCTGCCAGTCCGTCACCTCGCGATCCTCGCGCCGCGCCGGTGACGCCTGTCCGAGCGAGATCCGCAAGGCCTGCCGCGTCAAACTGCGTCGCACAAAAAACAGGAGCCCGCCCGCTGCAAGCGCAAAGCAGCCCCACTCAATCAGCGGCGCCAGCCAGGGATTGTGCGCCCCAATACGGTCCATCCCTAGAAATAGGCGTAAAAACCAGTCCTGCACCTTTGCCACCTGCTTGTCGATCCAGGTTGGCCCGCTCGCCGTGCGGAACTCATCCCCCGCCAGCACCTGGCGCGCCGCGCCCCGCGCCCGGGCCACCGCGGCATCGGCAAGCGCTGCGGGTGCCTCCCCGCCCGTCCCGGTCTCCGCTTCCAGCTCCTGCAGGCGATCAGCGGCTACCCGCATCTGCGCCATACGGTCCTGTGCCGACATCGTTTCCGCGGCTCGGAGCGTCTCGCGCAGCCATTGCCAACGGGCGTGAAACCCCACCTGACGGCCTGCCGCGCTCACCTCTTCGTCGTCCGGCAGGCCTTTTGTCGCACAGGCCGCCGCCGCTGCACCGCAAGCCGCCACCGTCCCCTGCAAACCCTGCACTTGACTGCGGAACGCCGAGAGGCTGACCGTCGCGGCCGGTTCAGCCGCTGCCGGCGGCCCCGGAGACCCTATCCAAAGCAGAAGCAGTCCAGCCGCCGCCCAAAATCGGCGGGCATGCCGCCAGAACCCTCCGGCATCAGCCAAGCGGCGCCAACCCTCCCGCCTGCGGCATGTCGCCCACGGCAGGATCTCTCGCGCTTATCCCACGGCTGCCTTCCAGCAGCAACTGAAGATCCAATGCCTCTTTCCGCACCCGCTGGTCGAAATACAGCAACGTCAGCCCGATCAGCGCCACGGGAGCCACCACGGTATGCCCCACAAACGAGACCAGCAACGCGAGGGCCTGCGCCAGGTGATGTTCCTGCTTCGGGGCAAACATGATCAGAAAGGTTGCCGGCGATTGCAGCACCCCTACCACCAGGTACAGGCAGCCAGAGATCAGCAGCAGCACAAAGATCCGGCCCTTGGTCCCGCCTGCCAGCCCCTTACTGCGCCGCATCGCCGCCCGCACTCCCAGCCGTTCCACCACCGCCGCCGGCACCGCCAAGGCATTGCGCAGGTATAGTACAAAGCCGGCAGGGAAGCCCCCAAATACCGCCGCAAACAGTAGCACGCCGCCGATTGCCGTAAGCGCTGTCTTGCCCGACCGCGTCCCGTACCCCGCCAGCACCACTGCCGGCACCATCGCCGCCAGAAAGATCCACATCAGGCTGCCCACCTGCCAGAACGCAATCCCGATCCAGCGATACCAGCGCTTGCCCACCGCCAGCAGCGACTGTTTCGCGCTTGCCGGCCGGCCCAGGTACACCTCGCTCATGGCCAGCGAGGTCGCCGCCTGCGTGATCGCCGAAACCAGAAAAAACAGCAGCCCCGCCACCCACGTACCGACTTGCGCCGAAAGCATGCCGCGGAGGGCAAAGGGCGGCTGTGCGCCCGGGGTCTTCGGGTCAGCCAAGGCGATGCTGCGCATCAGCGCATGTTGCGCCGTCAACGAGATCGCTTGCACCACCACCTGCACACAGGCGGAAACCGCCGCAATCCCTGCAAACAACCAGAATTGCGAGCGGTAAAGGGCAAAGGTCCGGTCCAGCAGTTCGCCCAGGGAAAGCGGCCTCAACTCAAACGGCCTGAACTCAAACGCCGGCGCCGTTCCCCGCGCGGATCCGCCACCCTGCAAGCCTTCCGGTACTCCCTCCGGCCGCAGCCAGCCCTCTTGTGATCCCTCGTGTGATCCCAGCGCCATGCGGCACATGGTAGCACCTGGTCTTCGCCGCACGAAAGCTCATTTGCGCATGCTCGCATTGCAGCCAGAACGCTGTTGTCGGCCGTGTTTGACCACCTTGCAAGACAGTTGCCGAAAGCGTTACCTGCACGGATCGAGGTCTTCCGCATGCGATACCCTGAATCGATAGCCGGATGCGGATCTGACCTTGCAAGCTCTTCCAGCGCCCGAGTCACAATCCTCATCCTCTCTATATCCCAACCTCTGTGCCTGAACGACCGGCATTTACATCGGTATTTCGTTCCGCAGGCCAAAGAGGTTCTTCCATCATGCTGCTTGGGCGCATCTCACGTGTTGTGATGGAAACTCAGAACGTCCATCCGAATGGCGGAATGACCGCAGCCGCGCAGGTTGAATCGCGATTGCGTTTGCTGTCCGTAACCGCGCAGCGGCTCGCCGCTAAAAGCGCCCGGAGCGCCAGGCCCGCCAAGCCCGGCAACGACGCGCTCGTCGCGCTTGTCGACATCGCCCTCGAGGCCGGCCTCCAACTCTCCGGTGCCGCCTTCGGAGCCTGCCTCTATACGATCGCCGGAGCGGACGGTGCCCGTTCCCAGCGCCACCGGGTGATTGGCCTTGCGCCGGTCACAGACCGTATCTCTCCACCCCGAGAGACAGCGGGAACCCCATCGCGAAAGCTCAGCGCCAATCCAGCCGGGTTCCTTGCCGGCCTGCTGCCGAGCTCGTTCACGGTTCGCAGTTCCATGACGGTCCCGCTGCAGGGCTACCCCGGAGATCCGCTCAGCTACCTCGTTTATGGACACCTCGATCCGAATGTCTTCACCCCAGAGGCGGAATCCCTGGTTTCCACGGTCGCCGCGCAACTCTCCGTCGCTTTGGACAATGCACAACTCGCGGACACCCTAACCCGCGAGACCGGCTTGGTCGCTAGCGCCCTTGCCGCCCAACGCCTTACCGACCGGCGGCTTGCGCAGGCGCTCGAAGCCGCGCAGTTGGGCACCTGGAACTGGGACGCCGCCACCGGCCTCATCGACTTCGATGAGCGCGGGGCCGCCCTTTTCGGCGTCGAACCCCACCTCCCGTTGTCGCGCGACGCTCTCCGCGAACGGGTCGTCTACGCGGACGACCTCCATCACTCCCCGGTCGATCTGCACGATTTTCTTCGCACCAAAGGGCAATACAGCGCCGAGTACCGCATCGATGCCGTTGATGGCGTTCAGCGCTGGATCTATGCCAACGGCCGCGCCGTACTTTCCGACGCCAACGGCGAAGTGGCCGGCCTTACCGGCACCGTTCAGGACATTACAGAGCGTAAAAATCAGGAGGCCTCTCTCCGCACCAGCGAAAAGCTCGCCGCCACCGGCCGTCTCGCCGCCAGCATCGCCCACGAGATCAACAATCCCCTGGAGGCCGTCACCAACCTCATTTATCTGGCTAAAACCGACCCCGCAACCCCGTCCGGCATCGCGCGCCTGCTTGAAACCGCGGATGGCGAACTCGCGCGCGTCTCCCAAATCGCCCAACAAACCCTTGGTTTCTACCGCGACACCACCCATCCGGTATCGATCGATCTTAATCATTTGCTGCAGGCGGTCGTCGAGCTCTTCGATCGCAAGCTCCTCGGCAAACGGCTGCATTGCACCCTCGATCTCGAACCGGGGCTTTCGGTCGTCGGTCTTCAAGGCGAGATCCGGCAGGTCGTCTCCAATCTGCTCGTCAATGCCATCGACGCTTCGCCCCACAGCGGAGGCGATATCCACATCCGCGGCCGGCACCGGCGGCGCGATGGGTGTGGCGGTGTGTCCGTCGTCATTGCCGACCAGGGTAGCGGCGTGCCCCGCTATGTCCAGCACCGCCTGTTCACCCCGTTTGTGACGACCAAGCAGTCCACCGGCACGGGCCTCGGTCTGTGGGTTACCCGCGGCATGGTCGAAAAACACGGTGGCTCGGTCCGCTTCCGCAGCCGCACAGAGACTCCTTCCGGCACCGTCTTCCGCGTGTACCTCCCCCAATCGGCCCATCCGCGACTTTTTGCTACCCACGTTTCTGGCATTCTCCAGTAAACTTGCGTTGAAAGGTGCGCGACCTTCGTGCATAGCCGCAAACCACTCTGTTGATTTGACTTATCGGGCCTTCCCTACATCCTACAACCCCGATCCGTCGAGTTCCCTCAGGTGATGCACACACAAAATGAATCCCATGCTGCTGTTCAGCCAAACCGGAAATCCCGCTTTTCACCCGCACAGTGGTCCCGACCGCAGCGCCCATTCCGTGGCACCTCTGCCTCGCATCCTCGTCGTCGATGACGAAATCCTGATTGCGGACACCATCGTACAGATACTGAACCGCAATGGATTCATCGCCGAGGCCGCCTATTCCGGCTCCCAGGCCATCGACTTGGCTGCCCGGCATTGCCCGGAACTCGTGCTTTCCGACGTCATGATGCCCCACGTCGACGGCGTCGAAGCCGCCATCGCCATCCGCGAACAGTGCCCCGACACCCGCATCGTCCTCTTCTCCGGCCAGGCCGCCACCGTTGAAATCCTCGCCCGCGCCCGCGAACGCGGCCATAACTTCGAACTCCTCCCCAAACCGATCCACCCAACCCAACTCATCAAGCACCTCCGGCAATAACCCGAACCGCGCATCGATCGCGAGTCACCTCAATGCCACAGCACACCACAGCACGTCACAGCCACAGCACAGGTCTCATCTGCATAAGCGCCAACGGCGCGTTCTATACCAGCCTGGGCCGAAGGCCCAGGTAGACGCCCTTCAAGAACGAGGGCTGAAGGCCCGACCTGTGGACGCGTCACGAGCTTTATGTCCAGGCGCACGATGCACAGACTACTTGTCTCTCATTGCTTTCTCCTGGGGAGCCTGTCAGCTTCCGCGCAGCAGGTGACAGTTCTCCCTCTGCAACAGGCAAGAGATCTCCCCTACGTCACTTGCAGCATCGCCGACTCCGGCCCGCTCCACTGCCTGCTCGACACAGGCTCGGCCATGACCGCCATCTCTGCATCCCTCGCGGCTCGCCTTAAGTTGAAGACCCACGTGGATGCCTCCATCCCCCGACCCGATCTCGCCGGGCAGATGCCCGACGAACAGCTGATTTATGCCGGCGATGCAAGTTGGACCGCGCAGCGGGTCAGCATCGCCCCAAAAGAACTGGCACAGCTCGACAGGGAAACCGGCGGAGGCTTTCACACGGACGTAGTTCTCGGCACCAGCCTCCTGGAACACTTTCAGGTGACCATTAATCCTTTGCGCAAAGAGGTCCGGTTAGCCGTCCCAGGTACACCTCCCCCGGACGGAATGGAGAAACTTCCTTCGTCCATGCAGCGCATTCCGTTCACGATCCTCTTAGTGAAAACAAAGGACGGCCACGCCGCCGCCGCTCCTTTTTCTATGGATACAAGGTCGAGGCCCGCCCTCATGCTCAGCCACAACTTCTGGGCCTCACGTCCCCAGCTCGCGACAAGCGACGTGATCGGGCCGGAGGGCGAACGCTTCATCCTGGATGCGATCCGCCTCGGTCATGCAACGCTCGATCATGTCAACGTGTTGGAACCACTCCATGAGGCAGGGCTCGTCGCTTCCAAAACCGTTGGTGGTGTCCTTGGGGCCCCTACTCTGAATCAATTCATCATCACGTATGACCTCCCACAGAACAACGTATGGATAAAACCAGTCCGGTCGGTTACCCCCAAAGCGGCCAGTGCCGAGAAACCATAATGTTCCTATCGTCGTATCCTGAAGGGAAACGTCGAGGACGCGCCACCAATGCCTATTACCCTTCCTATCGCGATCTACTACGAACAACCTCATTGGTTCAAGCCCTTGTTCACCGAGTTGGACCGGCGCGGCACACCCTACGTAAAGCTCTTCGCGCCTGACCACTTCTACGATCCAGCCGATCGCCCCGAAGAAAAATACTCTCTCGTCTTCAACCGCATGAGTCCCTCGGCCTGGAACCGCGATCACGGCGACCAAATCTTCTACACCCTCGGCTTTCTCGAACACCTCCAATCCCGCGGCGTGCCCGTCATTAACGGCATGAAGGCCTTCCAATCCGAGCTTTCCAAAGCCGGCCAGCTCGTATTAATGGACGCCATCGGCAAGCCCTACCCGAAGGCACGCGTTATTCACCGGGCTTCTCAAGCCTTGGCCGCCGCCGAAGGTCTCCGCTGGCCGATCGTCGTCAAACCTAATATCGGCGGATCGGGCGCGGGCGTGAGGCGTTTTGACGGAATTTCGCAACTTCGTCACGCCGCAGAGTCCCAAAATGGAACCGCCGACGCCCTCCAGTTCGGTTTGGACGCCACTGCACTCGTCCAGGAGTTCATTCCGGCACAGGACGACCACATCGTCCGCGTCGAAATCCTCAATGGCAAGTTCCTCTACGCCATCAAGGTGCACATCACCGGCGAGACCTTCGACCTGTGCCCCGCCGACATCTGCCGCACGACCGCCGGCACCGACCTCAACCGCGCCGCCTGCGCCCTCGACGCTCCCAAATCCGGCATCACCGTCGAAGCCTTCACCCCACCCGCCGATGCGGTCGCCGATGTGGAGGAGATCATGAAGCACTCGGGCATCGACATCGGCGGTATCGAGTACATCACGGACTCGCGCGACGCCCAGCGCTATTACTACGACACCAACGCCCTCAGTAACTTCGTCGCCGACGGCCCCAGCGTCCTAGGCTTCGACCCCTTCGTCAAACTCGTCGACTGGCTCGAAGCCGCCGCCGGTCTGGAACAAAGCGTCTTCACCGGCAAAACGCCCGAGGAGCAGGAGGCCATGGTCGCAAAACTTTGATTCGTTTCAAGCGTTCGACGGCGTCCGTTCCTTTGCCTACACAGAGGACCATCTGCCTCCGCATGTGCATGATTTTTATGCTGAAACAGAGGTGATTTTGGAGCTGTTTTTGCCGAACGGAAAGTCCGGCTCGCGAGGCGTCGAAATCGCGTCAAGCCAAGAAACGCTAAGCAGTCGGACGTAACCCACATCTTACGAGCAGCGAATTCGTATGTCGATGCAATCACTGAGCTCTAGAGGTAGGACCAGCAATGAGTGACTGGGTGGTAGACATCGCTGACGAAGGAATCGATGCTGCGCTCGAAGAAGCGCGTCATCTGCCACCCGAAACCCACGCACTCTCCGGTGAGTGGAACCGCGCGCTGGACGTCATCGTTCTTCATTTAGATAACGGCAGACGTCTTGTGATCCCCCGGGAGGACCTGCAAGGCCTCCGCGACGCCACGCCGGAACAGATCAGCGACATCCAGGTCTTCTTCGGCAACGACATCTGCTGGCCACAGCTCGACCTCAATCACGACCTCCAGGCATTGTTAAAGGGCCGCTACGGCAACGATCGCTGGATGGAAGCCTTGCAGCGTCCCAGCGCCGCAGCGTAAAAGCGTTCGCTTCAATGCAGAGGTATATCCTTCTGGACAGAAGCGGGTGCCGTGTTCAGGGCTTATGCCATTGGCAGCCTCGACACCCATGCCAACCGGCTTCCCAGGAGTTCACCTATGCGCCTCGTGTCCGTGTTCGCGTTGTTCGCCCTTACCACTCCCGTCTTTGCACAGCTACCAACCGCCCCCGCTGTCTCGGCTCCCCAGAGCGCCTCCGTCACGATCGTTCCGCCGGATGGTGCCGGTTGCCCGGTGTTCTTCAGCGCTAGCCGTCTTCCGAACGGCGGCATGCTGGAAGCCGGCCCCGCGGCTCCAACGCGCCGGCAAGCGCTTTACATGACGTTCTCGCCGACCGCGTCTCATCCGATCGTGCAAGCCGAGATCACCTTACATGGCATCGCCGGTCACCACGTCATTCCTGCGGGTCAAAATGACGTCACCGATGTCACAGAAGCCCTATCCGTCACGCTCTCTCGGGACACCCGGCACCGCTTTAACTCCGTCGTTTACCCGCACAAGCTCACCGGCGTGCTCCTCGTCGAGCTCAACAGCCTCACCTACGCCGACGGCACCCGCTGGCACGCCTCGTCTCAAGCCCCCTGCCGCGTCACTCCCAACGGCTTTCAATTGGTCGCCGCCTCCCGGTAACTAGCCTGTACCCTAAGGGCATGCGCTACGGTTTCTGGCTGCCCGTCTTTGGCGGTTGGCTTCGCAATATCGATGACGAGCGGATGCCCGCGACCTGGGAATACGTCCGCGACCTCTGCATGCAAGCCGAGAGCCTCGGTTACGACCTCACCCTCATCGCCGAGCTCAACCTCAACGACATCAAGGGGCCCGAAGCGCCCTCGCTCGACGCTTGGACCACCGCCGCCGCGCTCGCCGCAGTCACGCACCGCCTCGAACTGATGGTGGCCGTCCGCCCCACCTTCCACTCGCCGGCGCTGCTCGCTAAACAGGCCGCCAACATCGACCGCATGAGCGGTGGCCGCCTCACGCTCAATGTCGTCAGTTCCTGGTGGCGCGATGAGGCCCTGAAGTACGGCATCGCCTTCGACGAGCATGACGATCGCTACGCCCGCACCGCCGAGTGGCTCGACGTGCTCGACAACTGCTGGCGTACCCAGCACACCACCTACAACGGCCGTTTCTACAAAGTCGAAGACAACCTCCTCAGTCCCAAACCCCATCCCGAACGCACCTACTCCGGCGCTACGGACCACACCGCGATCAAACCCATTCCCTTCCACAATTTGTCATCCCGTAGCAACGCGGAGGGATCTGCTTTTCGGCCCACCACAACCACGGGTGCCCCCTCCTTTGCAGCTCCACCGTCGGTTTGGCTGGGTTCGTCTTTCGAATCCAGCGCAGGCCCCTATCCCGCCGGCCGCCCCACCCTCTACGCCGGCGGCGAATCCGAAACCGCCAAAAATCTGATCGCCCAAAAATGCGATGCCTACCTCATGCACGGCGACGATCCCCGCACCATCGCCGCGAAAGTCGCCGACATGCAAACCCGCCGCGCCCGACACCCGCATCTGCCACCCCTCATCTTCGGCGTCACCGGCTACTGCGTCGTCCGCGACTCCGAGGCCGAAGCCAACAGGGAAGTGGACCGCATCACCGCTCAACCCGATCCCACCCGATCTCCCGCCGGCTTTGCGAATTTCCAGCAATGGACCACCGGTTCCAAGCTCGAAAAGCAGCTCAGCCTGCGCGACTACTCCGTTTCCAACCGCGGCCTGCACTCGGGTCTTATCGGCACCCCGGACACGGTCCGCCAGCGCCTCGCCGATTTCGAAGCCGCCGGCTGCTCTCTTGTGCTGCTCCAAAGCTCCCCACAGCACGAAGAAATGGCGCGCTTTGCCAACCAGGTCATGCCTGGCAAAACCCCCCGCATCACGGTGTAGATCTTTATCTGCATTGCTCTTGTTTGTCATTCCCGCAGGGAATCTGCGTTTTTGCCTCCGGCCTTGTTTTCTTTCTGTCATTCCCGCAGGGAACCTGCTACCTCCAAGCTGCACGCGCATGCCCAATCTTCCAGCAGCCACCTGAAAACTTTCTAAGGTGCTCGAATCTGTTCGCTCGGGTGAATGTGCGGGCTTTATCCCGCACATCCAAGATCGAAAAGCAGTAGGACTGTAACCCTGACTCGCAACTAAATCGACGAAATCAGACCTTTCCTAAAGTTTTGCCTGACTCAGCCGATAAAGCTTGTAGTCGACGCAAAGACTCGCAATCTCGCGATATAGCCGAGTCGCCCTTGCCACGTGTGCGAAGACCTTTGATCGGAGTGAAAGGTTTCTTCCATGCATAGACCGGGTAAGAACAGAGGGCAACGCCATTGCCTCGCTGACGAAAGCGGCCAGGTTCTCATCCTCACCGCGCTTTGCATGGTCGTCCTCGTCGGCATGTTGGGCCTGTCCGTTGATGTTGGGATGCTTCGTTATCAAAAACGCCAACTCCAGAACGCCGCCGATGCCGCCGCCCTTGCTGGGGCGCTGGAGCTTACCGCCTGCGGTTCCACCCAGAACTGCGCCGCCTTGCAAGCCGCTGCACAGGCGGCTCTCAAAGAAAACGGACTCACCGGAAGTACGCTGCTCACCAACTGCGCAAAATCCAATGCGCCGACTCTTCTGCTTACGGTGAACAATTCGCCCTGCGCCCTTTCGGGCGATCCTAATAGCGGCAATGGCTCTTTCGTCGAAGTGATCGTCTCAGCGCCTGTATCGACGGCCTTCGCCCGGATTTTCGGCTTGCAACACGTGCTCGTGTCGGCACACGCGGAGGCTGCGCTGAATCCTGGAGCACCCTGTATTTACGCCCTGGAACCATCGAACAGCAATACCCTGCAACTGAATACAAATACCTTGGTCAACGCCATGTGCGGCATAGTCGTCGAGTCGAGCTCGTCCAACGCGCTCCAGTGCAACTCCGCCCAGCTCACAGCAAACCACATCTCTGTCGTCGGCGGGGTTCAGCAGAATAATTGCTTCTTCAGTGTTCAACCCAAAACCGGCGCGAGCGTCCCCAGTCCCGCCGATCCACTCGCCTCCTTACCGCTGCCGTCCACGCCATCTTGTGGCTCATCAACAGGACCTATTTACTATGGCTCCAATGGCACTGTAAATGTAAACTCAGGCCAGTCTGTAACTCTTTACCCGAACTTTGCCTACTGCGGGGGGATTAACATCAACAACGGCGCTAACGTCACGTTCATGCCCGGCACCTATGTTCTAGGATCCGGAAGCCAGTCAGGGGGGCTTATGATTCAGGACCAGGCTACCGTGACTGGCTCCGGCGTAACCTTTTATAACTACGGTAGTTCAGGGAACATCACTTTCAACAACAGCAACTCGTCAGGGGGCGTCAATCTCATCGCTCCAACGAGCGGGACGTATGCCGGTATTCTCATCTATCAGAACTCTCGGAATAACAATATGGCAACGATCCAAGGCGCCCCTCAATGGAACACTGTTCTTGAAGGAGGCTTCTATTTTCCGTCCGCTTCCGTTCAGTTCAATTACAACGGCAACTCACGATATAATTTCTTGGTTGCTCGCCAAATTCAGTTTGTCTCGCTGAGCTCCGTGAATGCCGGGCATAGTACCTTTCCAGCCGATTACTCTAGTCTGGCGAACGGCTCACCGCTCGGTGGTTCCGCAAGCGCGTCTATCTTCCAATAATCCCAATCATCTCCGTCAAAGGTGAAACAAGGTTCCTTCCCATGGATGGATAACTATCCCAGTGCATCTCTACTCTCAGCTTTTGTGCCTTAGAAAGTCTTGTCATCTCGACTGGAGCAGAAACTTCATCGTCTGCACCGTGGAAAGACTCACAATGCTTCTGCCCTCGAAACTACACTGGAGAAAGACCTGCTCTAAGGATTGGGTGTCCCACCATCGCACAGATTCACCGTGCGATGCGTTTGTCCCTGGCAAAAACAGATCACTCCACCTCTGAACCGTGACAACCCACCACCTCGCGTCATACGCTAGAGGGCCATGAGCCTGCTTGACCGTCGCCGCTTTCTCAAAACCACCGCCGCCGCCATTGTCACCGCACCCTGTTTCCAAGCGCTGGCGCAGTCCCCCCAAAGCGGCCCGGCGACGCTCACGCTGCATCCTGACCGCACGGGACCCACCGTTCCAAGCAACTTCACCGGTCTCAGCTACGAAACCCAGGAACTCACCCGCCCAGCGTTTTTCTCAGTCGAAAATACCGCCCTGATTTCCCTCTTCCGCAAGCTTTCGCCCACCGGCGTGTTGCGCATCGGCGGCAATACCTCCGACGTAGGCTGGTGGCAGCCCACACCCTCCTCGCCCCAACCCCCCATGCCCAAGCTGCCGCATGAGCTCGGCGAGCCCAGCACCGACCTCAGCTACCCCATCACGCCCGAAGCCGTCCGCACCCTCCGCGGTTTCCTCGACGCCACCGGCTGGAGCTGCATCTATGGCCTCAATCTCGGCACCGAAACCCCCGCCCGCTCCGCCGAGCAGGCCGCCTTCGTCGCCGCCACCCTCGGACCCAGACTCGAATATTTCCAGATCGGCAACGAACCCGACCTGCTCGCGCCCCATCTCCGCGACAAAGCCACCTGGAACGCCGGCCGCTATTTCGACGAATGGATCGTCGTCGCCAACGCCGTACTTGCCCGCGTGCCCAACGCCCGCTTCGGTCTACCCGATGCCGCCGGCGATGTGCAATGGTTCAACACCGTCACCGCCCGGCTGCAAGCCCTGCCGAACCCACCCAAAGTCGCCGCCCTTTCGCACCACTATTATCTCGGCGGGCCACCCTCCAGCCCGAATATGACCATCGCCCGCATCCTCGCCAACGACCCGCGCGTTCCCAAAGACGGCGCGGTCGTCCGCGAAGCCGCCGCCAGGCTCGGCGGCCTGCCCTACCGCATGACCGAAGGCAACACCTGCTTCCGCGGCGGCAAACCCGGCGTCTCCGACACCCTCGCCGCCGCCCTCTGGGCCGCCAGCTACGCGCTCACCCTCGCCTCCCTTGGCTACGCCGGCGTTAACCTGCACGGCGGCGGTGGAGGCAGGGCCGTGGGCAACTCGCTCGGCGGCCACCTACCCGGCGAAGATCTGCTGAAGCCCAACGACCCGCCCCAACCGCGCCCGTTCTACACACCCATCGCCACCATCAACGGCACAAGTCTCGCCGAACCGGTTTACTACGGTCTGCTCTTCGCGCAACACTTCGCCGGCGCCACCATGCACCCCGTCACCTTCGACCCCGGCGCCGTAAATGCAACTGCCTACGCGGCCACCACGCCCAACGGCCAAACCCTCATCGCCGTCCTCAACAAAGACGACCACCAATCTCTCACCCTTAACCTCCCCGGCTTCAGCGTCGCCCAACAACTCACCGGCCCCAGCCTCGGCGGCTACACCGCCCAACTCGACGAGCCGCAAAGCTTCCGCGAAGCCTCCACCGTCGCTCCCGGCAGCGCCGTCCTGCTCGCCGGCGTCAGAGGGTAACCCTGCGCACCGAATCGCCGCAGGAACGCGTCGCAGGAACGCGCCGTCCCACCATCGAGGGAGCCGCCCGCAGCCCGCGACCATCTACACTACCCAGATATGTGCGGAATCGTCGGCTACATCGGCCCCCAACCTTGCGTCCCCGTCATCATGGAAGGCCTCGCCCGCCTCGAGTACCGCGGCTATGACTCC
>CAXSZS010000005.1:0-246013 GCA_964242495.1 uncultured Acidobacteriaceae bacterium | reverse complement strand
TCGGAGAGGAAAGGAGGTCGCGGAGAATCGCCAGAGCCATTGTGAGGGCCCGGCCGATCGCTACAACGGCGGAACTAGCCAGAGTGGTATCGGCCGCGGCCCCAACAATGAAAGGCGACAAAATTCATCCGGCGACACGGACCTTTCAAGCACTTCGAATTCGCGTGAATGAAGAACTGGCGGAGATCCAATCGCTGCTGCGGTCCATTACAGGAAGCGCGGGATCATTGCCGAAGTTGGGTTCGTTGCTCAAGCCGGGCGGGCGTGCCGTGCTGATCAGCTTCCACTCGCTCGAGGATCGGTTGGTGAAGGACGCTTTTCGTGAGGGGGCGCGTGCCGGCACGATGGAGGTGCTCACCAAGAAGCCGCTGATTGCCGGGGAGCAAGAGGCGCTGCGCAACCCCCGGTCGCGCAGCGCGAAGCTGCGGGCGGCGAAACGAATTGGGGGGTGAGGGCGCATTGTCCGAGCCAGGGAGTTGCGATTGCGTAACGTTACCTTGCGTAGACAGATGTTATGTGGAAAACCGAAGTTGCTGAGATCTCCACAGCTTTCCAGCAAGGGAACCACAGGAGATACTAGAGTTTTCCTCAAGGTGAGTGCAGCCGTAAGGCGCAAAGAAGTGTAGGGAACCGTCGAGTGCCCCGAAAGGGTGATGGACAGGTCGGCAGGTAAAGATACGAGAAGTGAAGAAAAAGGCGGCGAGGCGGGCATGGAGCGCATTCACACAAGACGGGCAAGCAGTGGACGGCCGGCAACCATCGCGGTGTTGAACCGGGACCGGTTCGAGGCACAGCGGGCACGCCGGCGCGGTCCCACGCCCGAGATGTTTTTCGCCAAGCACATCGACAACAGCCGCATCGTGAAGGCGGATGACCCCGACCGCCGTCGCGAGGTCCGCACGTTTACGCTGGTGATGAGCCTGTTTTTCGCGCTGACGATGGTGTACGTGTGGCAGCATTTTTCCGCGATCGAGGTGGGGTATCGCGTGGAAGCGCAGAAGACGCAGGTGGAGCAGATGCGCGAGCAGAACCGGCAGCTGCGCTTGAACGAGGCGCAACTGAGCGATCCGGGGCGGATCGACCGCATCGCGCACCAGCTTGGCCTGGAAGAGCCGATGCCGGGGCAGGTAGTGCGACCGGATGGGGATAGCGGTGCGGGACAACCGGTGTTGGCGCAGGTGCAGGTGCCGCGTGGCGGTTTGGTGTATTAGCACCGCGCTTTTTCAAACCTGTTCCCCAGCGGAGCGAAGGACCTCGGTATCGCTCGTCGCTGTAGGGATTCGTAACAGCCCATGCGGCTCCCCCGAAATACAGAGGTCCTTCGCTGCGCTCAGGATGACGACTTTATAGAAACAGCAGACTAGAAAACCAATGAAGTCGAAACAAAGCTCGCGGCCTGCCTTTCGTCCCACCGCCCGTTCAGGCGGCCCCCTTACCGCGCCCATCCGGCGGGTACGCTTTGTGTGGGTCGCGCTCTTTTTCTGCCTGTGGGTGGCGGCGATCGCCTTCCGGCTGACCTGGCTGCAGGTCGTCAAGCATGATCACTACGTGAAAACCGCTGCCAAGCAACAACAGCGCGGCTTCGAAGTGGCCCCGCGGCGCGGCGTGCTCTATGACCGCACCTTGCGCGAGCTGGCGATGACGGTGCTGGTGGATAGCGTGTATGCCGTGCCGACGGAGCTTGGGGACAACAAAGAGTCCGAAGCCGCGCTGCTGGCCAAGATCGTGCATGTCGATCCACAGGACCAGTTCACGACGAAAAACCGCATCCTGGCGCGCTTCGATGCTTCGCGGAACTTCGCCTGGGTGGCGCGCAAGGTCAGCCCCGAAACGGCCCAGCGCATCCTTGAGCTAAATCTGCATGGGGTGTACCTGCAGAAGGAGTTCAAGCGGTTTTACCCGAACAACGATTTAGCCGCCCATGTGCTTGGGTATGTGGGCACGGACGACGAAGGCCTGGGCGGGCTGGAGCGCAACTTCGACGAGGAGTTGCATGGCGAGCCCGGCCACATGCTGACGGCGGTGGATGCAAAGCGGCATGTGATGGGGTCAGAAGAAAACGAGCCGCTGCCGGGCGAAAATCTTGTGCTGTCAATCGATTCGAACATTCAGTACATGGCGGAGCGGGCGCTCGATGCGCAGGTGGCGGCCACCAAGGCTCTGCATGGAACAGCGGTCGTACAGGACCCGCACACCGGGCAAATTCTTGCGCTGGCGGTGTCGCCGCGCTTCAATCCGAATGATTCAAAGCACATGGATGCGGACCTGCTCACGAATCTGGCGGTGAGCGACATCTACGAGCCGGGGTCCACCTTTAAGCTTGTGACCTACTCTGCGGCGCTTGATGGTGCGGGGGTGAAGCCCACCGATAAGGTCGATTGCCAGGGCGGGGCGATGACGATGTTTGGCCGCACGCTGCATGATGACAAGTCCGACCACATGGGCGTGGTCACGGTGCAGCAGGCCCTCGAGCACTCAAGCGATGTGGGCGCGGCAAAGATGGCGCTCAAGGTGGGGCCGAACAAGTTTTACGACTACATGCGCGGATTCGGTTTTGGCGACCGCACGGGCATTGAATTGCCAAGCGAAACGCGCGGGTTGTTGCGTCCCGTGCGCAAATGGGGATCGACGAGCATCCTGTCGCTGGCCATCGGTCAGGAGATCGGGGTAACGCCGGTGCAGTTGGTGTCCATGGTGTCCACGATCGCGAACGGCGGCACCTATCTGCCCCCGCACATTCTGCTGCAATCGACCGATCAGATGAAAGGTGATCCGCGCTTGAAGGCCGATCCCTTTCATCCGGAGTTGCAGATGCCCACAACGCTGCCGGACGGCTCGCATCGCGTGATCCGTGAGCTGACCGCCGCCACGATGCGCGCGATGATGCAAGGCATTGTGACGGAAGGTACGGGCAAAAAGGCGGCGTTGAATGGGTATAGCTCGGCCGGAAAGACGGGTACGGCGGAGAAGATCGATCCGGCGACGCATACGTATTCGCACACCAAACTCGTGGCAAGTTTCGCGGGCTTTGCGCCGGTGAGCGATCCGGCGATCGCAATCGCGGTGGTCATCGATACGCCGACCGCGGGTGGAGAAAACGCCCACTACGGCGGCGCGGCGAGCGCGCCGGTGTTCGCGCAAATTGCCCAGGAGGTCCTGGAGTACCTTGGCGTTCCGCACGATCAAGCGCTGAAGAGCAAGCAGCAGATGGAGGAAGCCAAAAACACGCCTGAGCCCGGCGATATGCCGGACCGCAGCGATGTCGCCGACCTGAACTCGATGTTTGCGGAGATCAACAGTTTGCCTGCGGATGATCCGTTGCGGCAGCCCGCGGCGGCGGCGGCGATGGCGGCGAATCTGCAGGCCGACCGTGCGCAGGAGACCGCGGCGGCGCAGTTGCCTCCGCGCAAGAGCTGGCTGGATCTGCCGGATCGCGTGTTGGCCAACTTTCATAAAAACGGCAACACCAACTCCGTGATGCCGGATGCAGGGATGGCCGCGGACAAGCCGATTGTGGGCCCGCATATCGCACCTGCGGTGGAGGCAAAGAGTAACGGCGCGGTCGTGATCGACGCAGGCAAGCGTGTGCCGGTGCCGGACTTCAATGGGGCCGCGCTGCGCAATGTGGTGGAGCGCGCCGGTTCGGTCGGGCTGCGCGTGGAAACGGTGGGCAGTGGCTTAGCCAAGGAGCAGGCGCCTGTGGCGGGAACAATGGTGCCAAGTGGGACTGAGGTTGTGGTGCGTTTTGCGCGATAGGGCTGTACGCCGCTTCGTGCACAGGCTGAGCGCAACGTAGGATCAAGAGATGCAGTGGAAACAGGCGCTTGCGGCGGTTTCGACGCTACGCATGAGCGGGCGTGAAGACATCGCTGTGCGCGATGTGCAGTATGACTCGCGACGCGTGCACGCCGGCGATGTGTTCGTCGCCATGCGCGGCGGCAGTGTCGATGGCAATGACTTTGCCCAGGCAGCGTTGCGCCAAGGGGCAGCGGCGTTGATCACGGATTCTGCAGCAGTTTTTGACCAACTGCGCCGCAAGCAGCCGGAACTCGCCTTGGCCCTGGTAGCGACGGGGCGGCGGGCCCTGGCCGAGGTGAGTGCGGAGATCTTTGGTCATCCCGAACGTGCGCTGGCACTGACTGGCGTGACTGGTACGAATGGCAAAACGACGACGACCTTTCTGCTTGAGCAGCTGTTAAAAAGTGTGGGGCGCAAAAGCGTGTTGGTAGGAACCGTGGAGACACGCGTCGCGGACCAGGTGCGTCCGAGTGAACACACCACGCCCGAAAGCCGCGATGTGCTCGCGCTGTTTCGTGATGGCGTACAGACGGGCTGCACGGAAGCCATCATGGAGATGAGCTCGCATGCGCTGGCGCAGGAACGCGTGTGGGGTTTGCCGGTGGATGTGGCTGTTTTTACCAATCTGACACAAGATCACCTAGACTTTCACGGCAGCATGGAGGAGTACGCTCGCGCGAAGGCACGGCTCTTCGCAGGTGTTGGTGCGCCATCGCCGCGCATCGCGGTGGTGAACGATGATGATGTGTGGACTGCGGAGATGGTGCATGTCTTCCATGGCGAGCAGCTGATGCGCTATGGCATTGCTTCCTACGGAACGCACCGCGCCCAGCAGGTTTCGCTCGCGTCGGGTGACACGCGCTTCGACTTCGTTACGCCGAACGGCATGGTGCCGATTCACTCGCCGTTGAGTGGCCGTGTGAACGTGTATAACCTGCTCGCGGCCATGTGTGCGGCGCTGGCGCGCGGGCTCACGTTAGAACAGGTTGCCGCGGGGACAGAGCGCCTGCAGCAGGTGCCGGGGCGCTTCGAGGTGGTGCCGGGATCGCGTGAAGCAGGCTTCACGGTTGTGGTCGATTACGCGCACACCGAGGATGCCCTGCGGAACTTGCTAACGCTGGCACGGGAAAGCGTTGCTGCAGAAAGGGGGCGTGTGCTAACGCTGTTTGGTTGCGGCGGAGATCGCGATAAAACCAAGCGGCCGAAGATGGGCCGGGTCGCCGGGGAGGGCAGTAATGTGGTGATCGTGACGAGCGACAACCCACGTACAGAGCCGCCGCTGGACATTATCGAGCAAGTGTTGGCGGGTGTGCGCGGCACTGCGGCGACGCTGATGGTGGAGCCGGACCGGCGTGCCGCGATTGCGTTGGCGTTGGGTGCAGCGCGGCGTGGGGACATCGTGCTGCTCGCCGGCAAGGGGCATGAGAAGCAACAGATTTTTGCAGATGGGCCAGTGCCGTTTGATGATGTTGCGGAGGCGGCGCGCCTGCTCAAAGCCATGCTTGCGACAACGCAGTCTGAGGTGAACGCGTGAAGCTGACGCTGGGGCAAATTGCGGATTGGCTGCATGCCGAGGGCGAGTTCGACTCCGAGGCTGTGGCCTTCGGGTACTCGATCGATTCGCGCACGATTGCCGCGGGGGAGCTCTTTTTTGCCGTGCGCGGCGAGCGCGTGGAAGGCCACGATTACGTGGAAGCCGCGCTGGCCAATGGAGCCGTCGCGGCTGTGGTGAGCATGCGTTGGCTCGCGCCGCCCACAATGAACACGATCGATACATGCAAGCTCCTGCGTGTGCCGGATGAGGACAAGGATTGTGTGCTGGCGGCCATGCAGAAGCTTGCCCAGGCGGTGCGGCGGGCGTGGGCCAAACGCGTGATCGGCATCACAGGCTCCGCTGGAAAGACGACCACGAAGGAATGCGTGGCGGCGGTGCTTGGCACGCGATTCCAGGTGTTGAAAACGGAAGGCAACTTGAACAACCACTTCGGTTTGCCTTTGCAGCTGTTGCGGCTGGAACCAGAACACGATGTTGCTGTGTTGGAGATGGGCATGAACCATCCCGGGGAGATTGCCACTCTGTGCAGGATTGCCGAACCGGACTGGGGCGTTGTATCGAACGTGGCTGCGGTGCATCTGGAGTATTTTCCGGATGGACTGGACGGTATTGCACGCGCCAAACGTGAGTTGGTGGAGGCACTGCCGGCAGAGGGCTTGGCATTTCTGAACGGAGACGATGAGCGCGTTGCCAAGTTCGGTGAGGGCCGGGGAGAGCGCGCGGTGCTTTACGGCACGCAGCCCGGATGCGCGGTGCGCGCGGTGGCACTCGAGGAGCTTGGGTTGGCAGGCACGCAGTTTGCAGTGCTGGCCGGGGCTTCCCAGCACGCGGTGCACCTGCGGCTGCTGGGGCGGCACAATGTGCTGAATGCCTTGGCCGCGATCAGTGTGGGGCTGGCCGCGGATGTGCCGCTCTCCGCGTGCTGCGATGCACTGGAGGCCCTTGCACCGACAGAGAAGCGCGGCACGGTGCGGCATTGGCATGGGGCGCGATTAATAGACGACTGCTACAACTCCAACCCGCACGCGTTGCAGGCAATGGTCGCGACCTTGGCCAATAGCGAGGCAGGCCGACGCATTCTGGTCGCGGGCGAGATGCTGGAGCTGGGCTCGGATGCGCCGATATTGCATGCGGAGTGCGGCCGGGCGGCCGCGGGGATGGGTATCGACGTCATTGTGGGTGTGCGTGGCTTGGCACGGCACCTGGTGGATGCGGCGGTGAAAGCTGGTGCTCGTGCCTTGTTTTTCGATACGCCCGAGGAGACAGGTGCGTGGTTGCGTGAGAACCTTCGTGACGGCGATCTTGCGTTGCTGAAGGGTTCGCGGGGCGTGCGGCTGGAACGTGCGTTGGACGGGTTCGAAATCGCTGAAGCCACCGAAGGCCTACAGGCAGATGCGGGCGTTGGGGCCTAGCGGTGAGTGGGGCTGCCATCCGGACAGGGCAAGCGATAAGATAGCCAATGAGATCACCAACTCAGCCGTGGACCTTCTAGGCGCCGCGCGCAACTCCCAACGCACCATACCCTGCGCCTGAGGCTACCCCTTGCTTTTCTGGCTGCTCTACCAAAAGTTGTTTCCGTACTTCCGGTTCTTCCGCATCTTTCGCTACGTCACGTTTCGCTGCGTGTTTGCGAGCCTGACCGCGCTGCTGATCGGCCTGTTGATCGGCCCGTTTGTGATCGACCGTTTGCGGCAATTTCAGATCGGACAGTACATCCGCGAAGAGGGGCCGCAGAGCCACCAGAAGAAGATGGGCACGCCGACGATGGGCGGTGTGCTGATCTGCATTTCGATCCTTGTTCCAACGCTGTTGTGGAGCGACCTGTCGAACGCCTTTGTGTGGCTGGTGATCTTTGCAACGGTAGCCTTTGGATCGATCGGCTTTGCGGACGATTACATCAAGGTCGTGCATCGGCGCAACCTTGGGCTGACCTCACGGCAGAAGCTTTTCTTTCAGCTGACGGCCAGTTGCGCGATTGCCGTTACGCTGCTGGTGTTGCGCAGCGAAGGGCTGTATTCCACGCGGCTGGTGGTGCCGTTTCTGAAGAAGCTGCGGCCCGACCTCATCGTGTATAGCCTGATGCATACGCACGTATGGCCGCTGGCGTTTTTGCCTTTCGTGATCTTTGTGATGCTTGTGATCTCCGGGTCGAGCAATGCGGTGAACCTGACCGACGGACTGGATGGGCTGGCAATCGGTTGCACGATCATCGCAGCCGGCGCGTTGACGGTGCTCACCTACGTGAGTGGGCATGTGGTGTTTGCGGATTACCTGGAGCTGCAGCGCATGCCTGCGGTGAGCGAGTTGACCGTGTTTTGCGGTGCGCTGGTGGGCTCAAGTATCGGCTTTCTTTGGTACAACGCGCATCCCGCAGAGATTTTTATGGGGGACGTGGGATCGCTTGCCCTGGGCGGCGCAATCGCGACGGTGGCGGTGATCATCAAGCAGGAGCTCTTGCTGCCGTTCATCGGCGGGGTGTTTATTCTGGAGATGTTCAGCGTGATTCTGCAGGTGGGCAGCTACAAAATGCGCGGCGGCAAACGCATCTTCCGGATGGCGCCGCTGCACCACCACTTTGAGCTGGGCGGTTGGTCGGAATCCAAAGTCATCGTGCGGTTTTGGATTATGGCTTTGGTGTTTGCGCTGTTTGCCCTGACCACCTTGAAGCTGCGATAGTGACAGACTGCCGGTAACGGGTGCGAGAACGAATGTGATGGATTTGGGGAATAAACGCGTGTTGGTGGTGGGCCTGGGCAAAAGTGGCCTGGCGGCAGCGCGTTTTCTGAAGGCGCGGGGTGCACGGGTGACGGTGAGTGACTCACGGCCCGCGGCCACCGTGGCGGAGCTGCCGGAGCTGCTCGATGAAGGCATCATGGTGGAGGCCGGCAGCCATGGCCTGCTGACCTTTCGTCGCCAGGATTTGATTGTGGTTTCGCCCGGCATTCCGCTGCATGTGCCGGAGTTGAAGCAGGTGCGTTCGCTGGGGCTGCGCATCATCGGCGAGCTCGAGTTGGGCACGCGCTTCCTGCAAGGCGAGATCGTTGCCGTCACGGGATCGAACGGAAAGACGACCACGACGGCGTTGCTGGGCGAGGTCTTTGCCGCGAGTGGACGGCCGACGCTGGTGGGCGGCAACATCGGCATGCCGGTGGTGTCCATGGTGGCGCCCTCAACGCCCGAGACCTGGAATGTGCTGGAGGTTTCGAGCTTTCAGCTGGAAACCATTGAGCGGTTTCGGCCGCGCGTGGCGTTGGTGTTGAACATTACACCCGATCATCTCGATCGGCATGGCAGCTTCGAAAACTACGTCGCGGCAAAGGCACGCATCACGGAGAATCAGACGCGGGAAGATTCTTTGGTGCTGAACGCAGAGAACAAAGCGACGCAGATGCTGGCGGCGAAGACCGAAGCGCAGATCTTCTGGTTCAGTCTGCGGCGGGGGGTGAAACAGGGCGCGTTTGTGCATGGCGAGACGATCTTTTTCCGCGCGGCTGAAGGCGCGGCACCGGAACCGGTGATGCCCGTCGCGGAGATTATGCTGGTCGGTGCGCACAATGTCGAAAATGTGCTGGCCGTGGTGTGCGCCGCGCGATTGGCGGGTATCGCCGCTGAGACGATTCGAACGTCGGTGGGCAGCTTCAAGGCTGTGGAGCACCGGCTGGAGTTTGTGCGGGCGTTGGACGGTGTGCGTTATTTCAACGATTCGAAGGCCACCAATGTGGATGCCACGCTGAAGGCGCTGGAGGCCTTTACGGGCGGCGTGCATGTAATCCTCGGGGGCAAGGATAAGGATTCGGATTACCGCGCGTTGGCGCCGTTGCTGCGCGAGCGCGCAAAAACGGTTATCACCATTGGTTCCGCCGCGGAAAAGATTGAGACGCAGCTGCCCGGGATCGCGAAGATAGAACGTGCGGGCACGCTGGAACGTGCGGTCGCCTATGCTCATGCGCAGGCGCGGCGGGGCGAAGTGGTGCTGCTCGCGCCGGCGTGTGCCAGCTTCGATCAGTTCGAAAACTATGAGCAGCGCGGGCAACGGTTCAAGGCGTTGGTGAAGGATCTGGAAGAAAGCTTTTAGCTGTTAGCTCCTAGCTCTTAGCTAGAGGCTAGAAGCTAAGAGCTAGAAGCTGATCTACAAGGATGGGTGATGGCAAAGCGTGTCGGTGTAGATAAGTGGCTGTTTGGCACGGTGTTGCTGCTGGTGCTGTTTGGGCTGGTGATGGTGTTTTCGGCTTCGGCCGTGATGGCCAAGGCGACGGTCGGCTCGCCGTATGCGTATGTGCGCAATCAGGCGGTCTGGGTGCTGCTCGGTATTGTGGCGCTGTTTGTGCTCATGCGCGTGCCCTACCGCAAATACAACAATCCCAAGCTCATCTTTCCGGTGATGGCGATCACGGCGGTGCTGCTGCTGGCTGTGTTTGCGATGAGCGGCATGAACGGAGCGCATCGCTGGGTGCGCTTTGCGGGCACCTCGCTGCAACCATCGGAGCTGGCCAAGCCGGTGATTATTCTCTTTCTCGCGTGGTTTTTGCAGACGCGCATGCACGCGATCGATAACATCAAGGAGACGATCCTGCCGGCCGCGCTGCCGCCGCTGGTGTACATCGCGTTGATCTTGAAGGAGCCCGACCTGGGTACGGCACTGGTGTGTGCGGCGGTGCTGCTGCTGATGTTGTATCTCGCAGGCATGCAGATGAAGTGGATCGGCATTGCTCTGGGCTGTGCGGCGCCGGTGCTGTATTACATGCTCTTTCATGTGAAGTTTCGCGCGGCGCGCATGAAGGTGTTTCTCGATCCTGAGGCCGATCCGAAGGGCGCGGGCTTTCATATCCTGCAATCGTTGATTGCCGTGGGGACGGGCGGTGTGCGCGGCAAGGGACTGATGGAAGGCGTGCAGAAGCTCTTCTTCCTGCCGGAACCGCATACGGATTTTATCTTCGCCAACATCTGTGAAGAGCTGGGACTGATTGGTGCGCTGTGCGTGGTGGCGGCGTTTGCAATCGTTGGCTACCGCGGGCTGCGCGCGGCCTTTCTCTCGACCGATCCGTTCGCGCGCTTTCTCGCCTTTGGGCTTACGACGGCGATTCTGGTGCAGGCCTTCTTCAACATCAGCGTGGTGCTGGCGTTGCTGCCGACCAAGGGGATTCCGCTGCCGTTTATCTCGTCCGGCGGCACCAGCGTGTTTGTGACGCTGGCCTGCATGGGCGTGCTGCTGAATGTGACGCGCGAGATCGATTGATGGAGCAGGGACCAGCGCGCAGGGAGCAGGAGCCAGGGTTGCGCGTGGCGATTGCCGGTGGGGGCACGGGCGGGCACGTCATTCCCGCGCTGGCGATCGGACGCGAGATGCGCGACCGGTACGGGGCCGAGCTGCTGTTCATCGGCACGGCGCGCGGGCTGGAGACGCGGTTGGTGCCGGAGGCCGGCTTTCGTCTGGAGCTGGTGCGCTCGGGGCAGCTGAACAATGTGAGCTTGCGGACGCAGCTGAAGACCTTTGCGCATCTGCCGTTGGGGGTCGCCCAGTGCGTGCGGTTGTTGCGGCGATTTCGGCCGCAGGTGGTAGTCGGCGTGGGTGGCTATGCGAGCGGACCGGCGATCCTTGCAGCCGCCATGCTGCGCATTCCCACAATGGCCTATGAACCGAATGCGGTGCCAGGGCTTACCAATCGTTTGGCGGGCAGGTTTGTGAACGCCGCGGCGGTGAACTTCGCGCAGACGGTCTCCTTTTTCCGCAACGCCGAAGTAACCGGGGTGCCGGTACGGCCGGAGATCTTTGCGCTGCCGCCAAAGCCAGTGGGCGCGCCACGACAGCTGCTCGTGACGGCGGGCAGCCAGGGGGCGGCGGTGTTCAACGATCTGCTGCCGCGCATCGCACCCCGGCTGCTGCGCGCCATGCCGGATTTGCGCATCGTCCACCAGGCGGGGCCGCGGCACCTGGAGACGACGCGGGCCGCGTATGCAGCCAGCGGTGCCGATCCCGCTCGCTGGCAGGCCGAAGCGTTTTTCACCGATATGCCGGCGCAGTATGCAGCCGCGGATGTAGTGTTAGCGCGCTCGGGTAGCACGGTGGCGGAGTTGTGCGCGGCCGGCAAACCGTCGTTGCTGGTGCCGTTTCCGCAGGCCGCGGACGATCATCAGCGGAAAAATGCCGAGGTGCTCGTCGAGGCCGGGGCGGCGGCGATGCTGCTGCAAAAGGATGTCACAGCATCATCGCTCGAAGAGGCGCTACAGGCATTGTTGAAGGATGCACCGCGCCGGGCGACGATGGCGGCTTGTGCGCGGGCGCTAGGACTGCCGGGGGCGCTGGAGCGCATTGCGGCGATGGTGTGGCGTTTAGGTGGGGTATCCCTTAGGGCCAACGATTAAGCGATTGCCGATGCATCTCGTCTTCATCCTGAGCACCGCGAAGGACCTTAGTATCCATTGGCGCCTGCTCGATGCAAGCAGAATACTGAGGTCCTTCTTTCGACAAGCTCAGGGTCAGGATGACGGTCATTGGTTTAGCTGAATGTCAGCAGAATTTTGACTCGCGCTTAGCGATGCCCACCGCCACCACGGGAGCCTCCGCCGCCCCCGCCATGGAAGCCGCCTCCGCCGCCTGCGGGGCGACCGCCGCCCCCGCCGCCGTAGTTGCCGCCTCCGCGTGGTGCATTGGCCGGTGCCGTGGATACTCTGCCGGCAGGAGCACCGCCACCGTAGCCGCCGCGATTGACGTTGCCTTGCGCCCCGCCGTTGAAGTTGCCACCCTGCCCCACACCTCCGCCGGGGTTGGCGAAGCCGCGTTGTACGCCGGGGTTCCCGGTGTAGCCTCCGCGATTGGCGAGACCGTTGTTCAAGCCGCCGCGATTAGCGTACCCGCCGCCGTTGATGCCTGAGGCGTGATTGAACTCAGAGCCGCGATTGGCGCCGGCGAAGCCCGCTGGATGCGCGTTGAAGCCCGGACCGCCCGGACGGCCGCCGAAGCCAGCATAGGCGTGGTCGTAGAAGTTGCCGCGGAAACCGTTACCGAAGTGGCCGTAGGCGCGGTTATAGAAGAAGCGATCGCCGTTCCAGTAGCCGCCATAAAAGCCCGTGCCGAAGTAGCCAAAGCCGTAGTTGATGCCGCCGTAATAGCCGACACTGCGGCCCCAGATGCCGGGATGCCAGAAGTAGCCGCCCGAGCCCCAGCCCCACCAGCCCGGCGTCCACAAACCGCCGACATAGGGCGGCTCGACCCAGGCGCCGTCGACCCAGTAATAGCCGTCGCCGTTCCACGCCCAGTAGCCGGGGGTCCAAAGGTAGCCATCGCCGGGGCAGGCCGGCTGCGCATAGTCCGGGATTGCCGGAGGCGCGTAGCCTGCGGTGACGTACCCATCAACCTGGGCCTGGGCGGCCGGCAGCGCCGCGCCGATGCCGGTGAAGATTGTGGCTCCGAAGACCAAGGTGCGCACTGTGCGTTGAAAGTTCATCGTCGTTCCCTCTGCCCTTTGCCTGACGTACGGTCGCACCGGACGACGCAGATTGCGTCGAGTTGCGTCCCCTGCCGGCGTTCAACCCATTAGACACAGAGAGGGAGGCATTTGTTGCGAGGCGTTTTTGAGCTTTGAGGGAGAGGCGGGAAACGCTCTTAGAAGCCGAAAGCGGCTTTGACCCGCTGTGCTTCTTCGACGGGCGGGCAACCGAAGAGGCGTTTGAATTCGCGGCTGAACTGCGATGGGCTGCCGTAGCCGACGCGCTCGGCCGCCACCGCGGCGCTGAGCGACGATTGCACCATCAGCTGCCGGGCTTTGTGCAGGCGAAGGAGCTTGAGGTACTGCACGGGTGAGGTGCCGGTGATGGACTTAAAATGCAAATGCAGTGCGGAAGCGCTCATGCCCACATCGCGCGCGAGCCGGGCGACATCGAGCGCGGCATCGAAGCGGATGTGCATCCTCTCGAGAATGCGATGCACCTGGGCGCGATTGGCGTCGCCGAGAAGCAGTCCCTGCAGCGCTTCGCGGCCGCCGCCCGCCAGCACGCGGTACAGCAGTTCGCGGACAAGCTGCGGCCCAAGCACCTTGGCGTCATCCGGCGCATGCAGGCAGGCCGCCAGGCGGATGGCGACATCGCTCAGCGCGGGCGTCATCGTGGGCGTGGCGGCCCGGCGCGGGGGGTCTTCCGGGCAAGACGGCTTGGATGCCGTACCAAGCGTCAGGAATACATCGCTCAGCACACCGAGGTCGATGCGCACGGCGAGGGCCAGAAACGGGCCATCGTCGCCGACCACGGTTTCGCAGTCAGCCGGTACCGGCACGGTGAGCAGCAGGTACTGTCGCTCGTCGTAGGTGAGGATGCGGTCAGGCAGATGGAAGCGCTTCTGACCCCCTGCCACGATCACGATGCAGGGCTCATACAGCACGGGCGTCGGTTGCGAGGAACGAGAGGTTTTCAGCAGGCGCACGCCTTCCACCAACGAGGGGTGGATGCCCTCGGGTGCGTTGAGATCGGTGAGCAGCTGGCGTAGCCGTCCTCCGTTTGCTGCCGTCGCGTGCATGACGCAAGCATAGCGCGCCGCCGTGCGTCACCCGTGCAAGCCGGATGCGGGACAGGAGTTTTGGGCAAGAGCTTTGGAGGTCTGTGCATTGCGCCGGAAGCCCAGGCGGGGTCTTCTGGATGGGGGCGAGTTGACGACCTGAAGACGGTCTAGAGGAATGGGCACTCGCCCGAAAGGGGACACCATGCAAGTGCAAGCGTATGCCGCACAAGGGATGAAGGCGAATCTGGAGCCGTTTCAGTTCGATTTGGGAGAGCTTGGGCCGGAACAGGTGGACGTGGCGGTGACCCATTGCGGCATCTGCCACACGGACGTGGCGATGGTCGATAACGAGTGGGGGTTCTCGCAATACCCGGTGGTGCCGGGCCATGAGGTGGTGGGCAAGGTGGTGGCGGTGGGGTCGGCGGTGGGCCGGCTCGCGGTGGGGACGCGCGTCGGCGTGGGCGCGCTGTGCGGATCGTGCATGCAGTGTGAGTGGTGCGAGGGCGGTGCGCAACACGTGTGCGCCCAGGTGGAAGGGACCGTGATGGGCGTGCACAAAGGCGGTTTCGGCACGGTCGTGCGCGTGAGCAATTGGCGCTTCGCGCATCCCATTCCGGACGCAATCGCTTCCGAGCACGCGGGGCCGTTGCTGTGCGCCGGCACGACCGTCTTTACGCCGTTGCTGCGCCACGTGCGCCCGACAGATCGTGTGGCGGTGGTGGGTATCGGCGGCTTGGGGCATTTGGCCGTGCAGTATCTGGCGAAGTGGGGTTGCGAGGTGACGGCGATCAGTTCGACGCACGAGAAAGATGAGCAGGCGCATGGCTTTGGCGCGAAGCACTTCATGGCTACCCACGGCACGGATGAGCTCGCCCGCGCGGCGCGGTCGTTTGACTTAATCCTGTCGACCGTTTCGGCGGATCTGCCGTGGGATGGGTACATGGCGGCGCTGCGGCCCAAGGGCAAGCTGTGCGTTGTGGGCATTCCGGAGAAACCGATTTCGATGATCAGCTGGAGCCTGATCGGCGGCGAAAAATCGCTTGTCGGCGGGCAGCCCGGGTCGCTCGATGAGACAAAGGCGATGCTGGATTTTACCGCTCTGCACGGCATCAAGCCGATGATTGAGACCTTTCCGATGCACGAAGCCAATGCGGCGCTTGACCACACACGGCAGGGCAAGGCGCGGTTCCGGGCGGTGCTGGTGGCGTAAGGCAGTTATCTCTGAGATGTAGTTCCACAGCCAGCAGGACTGCAGGTCTCTCCACTGCGCAGACGATAAAGCTGTCTGCTTCGGTCGAGAGGACGGGACTATCCCTCAAGCAAAAAGAGCTCTGAGCGGATCGCGCATTACACACAGAAAATGGCCTCGGTTCGTGTAACTAGAGGGAACCGAGGCCATTTGATCGTTACCCCATTGCTGGATTTCGATACCGCTGAGGAGGGGTGGGTTTACAGCGCTACTGGTGAGGGCGATGGTGAGTTTGCCATTTGCACCGGCGGTGACGGGGAAGGTTTCGGCACAGGCTCGAAGTTCGAACCAGCTGCTCCGCTCCGAGTGTCATTCGCAGCTTGTGCCGGTTACGCGGTTGCGTTCGAGCAGGGCGATGAAGCGAGCGCCCGACACGCTCAGTGCGCCTGTTTTGCCCCGGTAAAGAGCGCCTTGGGGCACATCACGTGGACGCCGTCGTTGGTGTCGACGAGCTGCGTGATGTCGACGTCGCAGGCAGTCGAGACGAGCGCGTAGGCATCCTCACGGGAGAGGTGCGGGTAGTCTGGGTTGGCTTCAGAGAGGAACTGAATCATGTTCCGCACGGCCATCTCGGTGGCAGTCTTCAGATCGGCATGGAAACCCATGCTGATGTAGGCGGTGGGGGTTTCAGCCCGCGGCCAAAGCAGATGTTCCCGGGCCGCTTCGCCCTTGTGGACGATGAACTGGAAGGTGCCGGTGAGCGAGGTTTCAAGCGCCGTGATGTCGACCTCGCCGTTGCCCTGGCCGGCATGGCCATCGCCAGCCTCAAAAAGCGCGCCCGCGGTGTGCACGGGGTAGAAGATACGGAGGCTGCGGTCAGCTCCTTGTTATCCATGTTGCCGCCATGCATCCAGGGCGGCGCAGAGTTCCACTTGCCGGCCGATTCCGGCGGCGCAATGCCCATGGAGCCGAAGAAGGGATGCAACGGAATGGCGATGCCCGGGGCGAAGTCGGCGAGCATGCGGGTGCGATCGAGCGGGATGATTTTGGTGCGGCCATAGGGGAAGTCGTCCGGCAGAAAGCCGCGGCCCGCGCCGAAGCTGTTGCAGGCCCAAGGCACGTCGATGGCTACCTTGACGACCCGTACCTCAAGCACATCGCCGGGTTCGGCCTCGGCGATCGCGACGGGGCCGGTGAGGATGTGACCGCCGGGACCGCGCTGGTCCTGCGGCACGCCGTCATAGAGCGGCTGCAGCCAGGCGGGAATGTCGGCCGGTTTCACGCCGGCGGCCACGAGGCGCTGCGGCGGCCCGCAGGTGGAGGCGGCCTGCAGGATGACGGTGTCGCCCGTGTGCACGGTGAGGGCGGGCTTGGCGTGCGCGGAATAAAAGCCCCAGGCGACCGTGGAGGGTGTGGCGAGCAGAGTGTGGGTAGTCTGAGCCGAGGTCTGCGCCGATGCAGTGAGGGCGGCTGTGAGCGACAGGGCGGCACCAAGGAGCGCACGGAACGGCATAGAAGGTGGGTTCATCCGCAAGGTATAGCACACGCTCAGGCGTTGGTCGGAGGGAGCTCTTCTAGCCAGGGCTATCTATTCAGCGAATCAGATGCAGGGTATCGGGTCCACCCAGAACGGCATTGGTTACGAGATGACGATCGAAGGTGGCGAGTCGCCCGCGATGTGCGCGCGCTAACGCCAGCAGATAGGTGTCGGTGACCTGGGCCGCGTCGGAGAGACGCGCCGCATGTACATGCTGTTCGTGAAGCAGACTAATGCTGTCCGGCCCAAATTCATAAGCGGGTGAGGCTTTCAGCGAGATCATCATTTCAGCTACCGCGGCTGGTGTTCCGGGCGAGTTTGGGTACCGGGCATTTCCCACAATCCGGAGCACGCCGTTTTCGGTCAGTGGGCATGTTGCCCAGGCCTGACTTCCGGTCGAGGCGAACCACTCGTGAGCACGGTCGTGCTGGACATGGGCTGGATCAAGAAGGGCGATCAGCACGTTCACGTCGAGCAGGTACCGAATCAAGGCAGTTCCTCAGCAAGTTGCTTTACCAGCTCGGAGGTCACACGCTGTGTTTCCGGGCGTACGGGAAGAAGAGGAACGCCATTGCGCACTTTCCCGCTCGGCGCGGAAAGCCGCAACGACTTACGCGCAAGGATGGAGATTACCTCTCCGATGCTCTTCCGTTCTGCGCTTGCAATCTCTCTTGCCGCCGCAAATACATCATCATCAATAGCCAACGTTGTTCGCATGTAACCCCGCATCAAGCATAAAACATCAATCATCGTACATCAGACTTCATAAAGGTATGCAGCGTCCTGGCGCCGATGTCCCTTAAAGACTGAGAGCGGTGGGCTTTCTGTTCCCGCACGGGGCACAATACTGGAATGACCTCGCTCCAACATGCCATGTTCGCCCCTTCGCAACGCGTCCACTTCATCGGGATTGGGGGGATCGGCATGAGCGGGATCGCGGAGATTCTGCTCACGATGGGCTATGCCGTTTCGGGCTCCGACCTGCGCGCCTCGGCGACAACGGAGCGGCTGGAGGGGCTGGGCGCGCGCATTTATCTGGGCCACGCGGCGGAAAATGCGGCGGCGAGCGATGTGGTGGTGACGAGTTCGGCCGTGGCGGTGGACAATCCTGAGGTGCTGGAGGCGCGGGCGCGCAAGACGCCGGTGATCCCGCGGGCGGAGATGCTGGCGGAGTTGATGCGGCTGAAGTACGGCATTGCCGTGGCGGGGATGCACGGCAAGACGACGACCACAAGTATGATCGCCGCGGTGCTGGCAGGCGGGGAACTCGACCCGACGGTGGTGGTGGGTGGGCGTGTGGATGCGCTGGGGTCGAACGCGCGGCTGGGGCGCTCGCAGTATCTGGTCGCCGAGGCCGATGAAAGCGACCGCTCGTTTCTGCGGCTTTCACCGATCATGGCCGTGGTGACAAATCTGGATCGCGAACACATGGACGCGTACCGCGATATGCGCGATGTGGAGGATGCCTTTGTGGAGTTTATGGACGAGGTGCCGTTTTATGGCGCTGTGACGGCCTGTGCGGATAACCCCGCGCTGAAGGCGATTCTGCCGCGGGTGACGCCGCGGGTGTACACCTATGGCGAATCGCCGGATGCGGACTTTCGTCTGCGGTTGCTGCGGGCGGAGCCTGGGTGCCATGCGATGTTCGAGGTGAACACGCGGGGTCTGGTGCTGGGGCCGTTTCCTCTGCATGTGCCGGGAAGGCACAACATCTTGAATGCGACGGCGGCGGTGGCGATCGGCGTGCAATTGGGGCTTCCGCCGGAAAAGATTGCTTTAGGGTTGGGCAGCTTTCGTGGTGTGGAGCGGCGCTTTCAGACCAAAGGCCAGGCGCGCGGGGTGACGGTGATTGACGACTATGGGCACCACCCGACAGAGATTCGCGCGACGTTGCAAGCGGCGCGGGAGTGCGGCTACGGACGGGTGCTGGTGCTGTTTCAGCCGCACCGCTACACGCGCACGCGGGATCTGATGGGGGAGTTTGCGACTGCCTTTGGAGATGCGGATGCGGTGCAGATCCTGGATATCTATGCGGCCAGCGAGCAGCCGATTGAGGGGATCACGGGCGAGTCGCTGGCGGCGGCAATCCGGCGGACGAGTGGAGGGCGTGTGGTGTACGCGCCCTCGATGGGAGAGGCTGTGGAGCGGATTGCGGCCGATGCGCGGGAAGGCGATATGGTGCTGACCTTGGGGGCCGGCAGCGTGTCGCAGGCAGGGCCGATGTTGCTAGAGCGGCTGGGAGCGCAGGTGTAGGATTTTCTTATGGACGTCACGAACCCGCTGATTTTACCGACCTACACACCTTCTCCTCTCGTGTTGCGTTTGCAAGTCGAGGAGTTGCCGGCGCATCTACCGACCCTTGAAGCGGAGCTGAAGAATGTTTTGCGCATTGAGATTCTTCGCGGAGAGAAAGTAGTTGCGGAAATTCGAGCGCGCGAGCCGAAACCGCTGGATCAAGCGGAACGTCCGGAGATGCCCGATTTTATGGCGCGGATGAAGCAGATGTGGGGGGATCGGGTGTTTGAGGATTCAACGCCGTTGATTCGTGCAGACCGGGATGCCGGCTACTAGTTACCTCGATACGAGTTTCTTGGTAAAGTCTTATGTCATCGAGGTTCACTCGATCGATGTCGCACGCATAGTGCTCTCACTGATATCGAGGTCGCTTCTGCCGTTTGTCGGAAATTATCTTTGACCGAAGCCCGTGAAATCTTTGAGGTTTATATGCGTGACCGGCAGGCTGGCTTGTATCGAGAGGTAGCAATCCCGGTCGAGGCATACAAACTTGCTGGGCGGCTTGTTTTACAACATGGGCATAACGTTCGGCTTCGTTCATTAGACGCGATACACCTTGCCACCGCCCTGTATCACGGAGCAGACACCTTCGCGACCTACGATGACCGGCTTGCAACGGCTGCGGAGCATCTCGGGTTGTCCGTCATCGGGGCACGACCCTGAAGCGGTGCAACGGGGCGGTACAACAAAAAAGGCATGCCGGAACCGGAGCCGGAACCGCTATAGTGGACGCATCGGCGGTTCTCCGCGGCCTTGCTCGGGCTGTGGAATGAAGGTGTTGTACAAGCGCAGCTCGGCAGTGACGGCCCTCAAGGAGCCGGAGGAGATCCCTGTCGCCGTGTCGCAATCGCCCGCACCGCCGGAGCCCGCCCCTGCGGGGGCGCTGCACCGTGTGTATGTGCCGGGGGGCGCTGTGGCGGTGGCGCGGGAGCCGGATGCGTATATTCCGCAGCGTGGATCGTATGGTATGCGGCTGCGCGGGGGTATGCCGCGCGGCGTGGCCGGCCGTGTGTTGCTGGGAAGCAGCATGTTCGCCGTGCTCGCGGTGGTAACGCTGGCGGTTGCAGGGATCCATCGCTATCTACTGCAGGATGCGCGCTTCTTACTCACAACCTCGTCGGAGATCGCGATTGCGGGCAACGAGCACATCTCCCGTGCGCAGGTGCTGAGTGTCTTTGGCGCCGATCTGGAACGCAACATCTTCAAGGTGCCGCTTCCCGAACGGCGGGCCGATCTCGAGCGCCTGCCCTGGGTGGCGCATGCGACGGTGATGCGGCTTTTACCCAACCATCTACGAGTCGACATTACGGAACGGATGCCGGTGGCCTTTACGCGGCAGGGCACGCGGATTGGGCTCGTGGATGGCGAGGGCGTGTTGCTCGACATGCCGCCGCAGTCCGCAGGGGACCCGCACTATTCGTTCCCGGTGCTCACCGGCCTGGCAGCGGACGACACGCCGGAGGTGCGGGCGGCACGCATGGAGGTGTACCGTCGCTTCATGACCGAGCTCACGAGCGCCGGGCCGAAGGTGACGCAGGCGCTAAGCGAGGTGGATGTCACCAATCCGGAGGATGTGAAGGCGCTGGTCACCGGCGGTGGGGCCGACATCCTGGTGCACTTTGGCGATGAGGCTTTTCTGGAGCGGTACCAGGCCTTTGAGCAGCACCTGCCGGAGTGGCACACCCAGTATCCGAAGCTGGCCTCGGCGGACATGCGCTATGAACGGCAGGTGGTGCTCGAGATGCAGGGAGGCGCGAATGCCTCGGCAGGCGGGGAAGGAACACCTGCAGGCATCTTCAGCGCGACGGGCGGCGCGGCAGCCCCAAAGGCGGTGCCGGTGGCCAACCAACCGGCACACAGCGTCACGCGGCATGCGGAGCCGCCGAAAGCTGGCGGACAATCGGTGGCGAACCGGCGGCTGTATGCGAAGCTGGCGGCCGCTCATCGGCCGGCGCAGAGCCGGGCCCGGGCGGGACGATAGCTGGAGCCCCAGGATAAAGCTCCAGCCGTAGCGCACGATGGACGTCGGTGCATGATGGGTAGGAACATAGAGGCGGTGCTGGAATGAACCCGAAGACGAGCAATCTGATTACCGTGCTGGATGCAGGCAGCTCGAAGAGTGCGGTGCTGGTCGCCGAAGCCGGCGAGGGGCTGCGGTACCGCGGCCATGGCGTGGAGCTTTCGCGCGGCATGCGGCGCGGCATGATCGCCGACCTGGCGCCTGCGGCGGAAGTGATCGATAGAGCCGCTTTGGCTGCGGAAAAGGCGACGCGCGCGCCGATCGAGACGGCCGTGGTGGGCATTGGCGGACCGCACATCAAGGGTATGAACTCGCAGGGCGGCATTTCGATGGGCAGCCGTATGAAGGAGATCACGCGCGAGGACGTGCGCTCGGCGATCGACCGTGCGCGCTCGGTCGGACTGGCGCCTGACCGCGAGGTGCTGCACCTGCTGCCGCAGCAGTTCATCCTCGACGATCAGGCGGGCATCCACGATCCGGTGGGCATGGTGGGCAACCGGCTGGAGGTGAACTTGCACCTGTCCACCTGCTCAGGTTCCGCGGCGCAAAGTGTGGTGACCTGCGCGAACAAGGCAGGGCTTGAGGTTGTCGATACGGTCTTTGAGGGGATCGCGTCGGCGGAGGCCGTGCTGCATCCCGATGAACGCGAGTTGGGCGTTTGCCTGGCCGATATCGGCGCGAGCTCGACCGAACTGGTGGTGTATTTCGAAAGCGCCGTGGCGCACACGGCGGTGCTGCCGATCGGCGGCGACCACTTCACCAATGATCTTGCGGTAGGGCTGCATGTGGGCGTGGACGAGGCCGAGATGCTCAAGCGGCAGTACGGCCATTGCGTGGTGACGGCGGTGCCGCAGCTGAACGAGATCGAGGTCGGTGGCGACCTGAGTGTGAGTGGGCAGGCGGCGCACACGGTGCGGCAGCGGTTTCTGGCCGAGATTCTGGAGCCCCGCGCCCGCGAACTGCTGACCATGCTGCGCGACAACCTGCGCGCGGGCGGCGTGCTGGAAGCCATGGGAACGGGCATTGTGTTTACCGGTGGCGGAGCACTGTTGCCGGGGCTGCTGGACCATGCGGAAAGCCTGCTGCGGGTGCCGGCGCGCATCGGGTACCCGGTGCCCTTGCCGGGCATGCCGCCAGAGCTGGCGCGGCCGGAATTTTCGACGCTGATCGGCATGCTGCTCTACACGCACCGCACGCAGATTCGTAAGGCGAACGAGGAGCAGGGGCTCAAATCAAAGATCCAGGGGCTGTTCAAGGGTAGCTTCTAGGGCGGCGGCCCACTTCAGCATGTATGCTCAACAATCATTTTCGCCGCCACGGGCTAGACCGGGGTACATACGTTCTTTCCGGCGGCGCTGCACGGCAAAAAGCAGATCTCTTCGCTACGCCCTGGGATGACAAGCAAAGGTAAAGTACGGCCCATACGTCATACATGGTCGCTCCTGCGGCAAAGGCGCGCATGCGGTGGGTACAATAACCCTCATGTTGTTTCGTAAGCTGCTTTCGTTGTTTGCTCTTTTTGCCGTGTTTGGCTCCCCTGCTGCCCATGCCCAATTTGGTGTCTATGGCACGGTGACCGGGGAACAGGTGCATAACCTGACGTGTACCGATCTGAGTTCGAATGCGGTGGGCGCGTGTGCGACTCCGACGACAACGGAAAAGCCCTACGGCGCCAACTTCGGGGCGTATTACGAGTTTCGGAACTACGGGCCCGCCAGGGTGGGCTTCGACCTGCGCGGCGGCGTGTTGAACACCAACAAGAACACGGCGGACAACACCTCAAGCCGCGACTTCATCCGGCAGTACACGGTGCTGGGTGGTGTGCGGGCGAGTTTCAATACGCCGTTTCACCTGATCCGCCCCTATGGGGAAGTGGCGGTCGGGTATGCCAAGTTTGGTCCCGTGTACGCGTATAACACCTACACTGAAGCCGAGGGGCTGGTCGGTATCGACGTGCCGGTACTGCCCATCATGGACATTCGGGCGATCGAGTTTGGCGCGGGTGCGTTATTCGGCTCAGGCACGCATAGTTTGCAGTCCATTGGCGTCGGCCTGGTGTTTCACACGACCCGCTAGGGTGGTGCTGTCGATTTGCAGGGAAGTACGCGCTGTTTTGTAGCGAATCACGCGGTTCGGTGGAATCGAAGTAGATACATCGGCACGGCGCCCTGCCCCATAGCCGTTGCACAGCCCCCGGCTCTTTCATGCAGAATCAAAGCAAGCTCGCACCGTTTCGTGGTTTCGTGTTTCAGAAGGAGAGCTTACGATGTCGCAACAGCCCCAGGCCGGTTTCCCGACCGCCATTCCCACTGCCGTTCCCACTGCAACCCCGACCGACGAAGCGCTACGCATCCACTACCACGATGAGACGCAGCGGTCGGCGCGTATCAAGGTCATCGGGGTCGGCGGCGGCGGCAACAATGCCGTCAACCGAATGATCGCGGCCAAGGTGGAAGGGGTCGAGTTCATCGCGGCGAATACGGACGCGCAGGCGCTCGAGACCTCGAACGCGCCGGTGAAGCTGCAGTTGGGCGTGAAGCTGACCGCCGGGCTGGGTGCCGGCGCCAACCCGGATGTGGGGCGGCGGGCGGCGCTGGAAGATTCGGACAAGATCATTGAGGCGCTCGAGGGCGCCGACATGGTGTTTGTGACCGCGGGCCTGGGCGGCGGCACGGGCACGGGCGCGGCGCCGGTGATCGCGTCGCTGGCGAGCGAGATGGGCGCGCTCACCGTGGCAGTGGTCACGCGGCCTTTTGCCTTCGAGGGCAAGCGCCGCATGATGCAGGCCGAGCGCGGCATGCAGGAGCTGCTGGAATCGGTCGACACCTTGATCGTCATTCCGAATGAGAAACTGTTGGCTGTGGCGAAGGATGCGGGCTTCTTCGAGAGCTTCCGTATTGCGGATGATGTGCTGCGGCAGGGCGTGCAGGGGATCTCGGACATCATCACGATTCCGGGGGTCATCAACCGCGATTTTGCCGATGTAAAGACGACCATGGCGGGCATGGGCTATTCGGTGATGGGAACGGCACTGCGTTCGGGTCCGGACCGTGCCCGCGAGGCGGCCATGGCCGCGATGGCTTCGCCGCTGCTGGAGTCGGGTGCCATTGACGGCGCACGCGGCATCCTGATCAACATCACGGGCTCGAGCAGTTTGAAGCTGAACGAGGTCAATGATGCCTCTACGATCATCCAGAACGCGGCGCATGAGGATGCCAACATCATCTTCGGTGCTGTCCTCGATGAAAGCATGGGCGACGACGTGAAGATCACGGTGATCGCCACGGGCTTTCGTGAATCGCAGCCGCAGCGGCGTGAGCGGATGCTCGGGAATGTCGACACAGCGGATGCCCAGGAGAGTGTCGCGGGTTTTACGCCGCGCATTGCGCCGCGGGTGGCGCAGACGCCCTTTGCGAGCGAGGTACGCGGCCATAGCGGTACCGCTGTTCCCGGCGTCGGTAGCGCCGTGCAGAAGCCGGCGATTGCCGACGCGCCTTCGGCTGGTGAAGGCGAGGCGCCCGCGGTGCGCGTGGTGCGGCACGGGCAGGAGCAGGAGACCGCTCCCGGCTTTACAGGGGTGCGGGAGGACGCTAACCGCGCGCCACGCGTGAACTTCGTTTCGCCGGTAGGAAGCGAGGCGCCGCGCCTCTATGACCTTCCGGGCACGACCCAGCAGATGGAGTTGGTCGGAGCCGCGGCGAGCGGCGGCGGCGGAGTGGAGGGGCTGGTTGCCGGGGCACCCGGACCGGCCGCGACCGGCGGGCCCATCACGGAGCTTGTGCCCGTGCCGGCGTCTGTGTTCGATGATGAATTTTTCCGCAAGGGCAATGATGAGCTCCGCGCGAGCAACCAACGGGGTTGGGGGAGCGAGCCGTCTGACGCCCTCAGCAACTCCGCCGGTACTTTCGCCGGCAAACCGTTCAGCTCCCCCATTGGGGGCATTGCGCCGGAACGCCCGGCTACGGCATCTTGGCCGGAAGCCCGTGTACCGTCTTTTGCCGGCTATGCGGGCGAGGCGGCGGAGCCGGGGACCGATGAGCTCGATATACCGGCGTTTTTGCGCCGCAGCCACTAGCAGAAGGGAGGATCCAGCCTTGAAACGTGTTTTCACCTGTTTGCTGGTCGTGATGCTGTGGTCCTTCCACGCGGCGGCCCTCAACTCCCGACATACGGTCCATCGTGGCGCGGCGAGGGCGCGTGTGAGCGCCGGGCGGGTCAGCAGCCGGCTTGCGCGACCGGTGCGTGGTCGCCGTGCCGGGGGCAGATTTGTACGGCGGGCCGCTCTGCGCGGCGGCTCGCGCGTTGCGCTTCACTACCCCGGCGAGCGCTTTTCCGTCAGCAGCTTCACCGAGGACCCAAACAGCATTACGAACGGCGATGTTATCGCGGGTGAAGACCCGTTGGTGCGCGCAGCGGCGGTCCAGGCGCTCGGCAACATGAACGGTACGGTGCTGGCCATCGATCCCTCGTCGGGCCGGATTCTAGCGATGGTGAACCAGAAACTGGCCCTCAGCGCGGGCGCGGAGCCGTGTTCGACGATCAAGGTATCCGTGGCGCTGGCGGCGCTCAAGGAAGGCATCGTCAAAGCGGATACGCCGGTGAATCTCGGCGGCCATTACTCGCTGGACCTGACGACGGCCCTGGCGCGCAGCGTGAATCTGTACTTCGAGGTTCTGGGCCGCGCGATGGGCTTTGAGCGCGTAAAGCACTACGCCAATGAATTCGGCCTGGGGGAGCTTGCCGGGTACGGTATCGAGGGCGAACAGCTGGGCGTGTATCCCAACGTGGAGCTGCCGCACAACATGGGCGGCGTGGGCCGGATGTGTTCCTTTGGTGAAAGTATCTCGATGACGCCGCTGCAATTGGGCGCGCTGGTTTCGTCGATCGCCAACGGCGGTACGCTTTACTATCTGCAGCACCCGACGAGCCCGGAGCAGGTGAGCGCGTTTCAACCCAAGGTGAAGCGGCTGCTCGACATTCAGTCGGTCATTCCAGAAATTCTCCCCGGTATGAGTGGAGCGGTCAACTTCGGCACCGCGCGTTCGCTGAAGACGAACTTCGTGCAGTTTCCGGTCTTCGGCAAAACGGGCACCTGCTCGAACAACGGCACGCGTTTTGGCTGGTTTGTCAGCTACGGCGACGCGCCCACAGGCCGCATCGTAACGGTAATCTTTTTGGAAGGCGGACGGCCTACCTTCGGGCCCAAGGCGGCAGAGCTGACCGGCGAGTTCTATCGCGCCATGTATGAGCGGAACTACTTTGGACCGCATGCGCCGGCGATGGCCACGGTTGCGGGTACGAATGGACGGTGAGGGTGCGGGCTGCGAGGACGTTCCGCGTTATAAGCCATGTTGTCATCTCCGAGGGGATTTGCATCCGCAACAGAAACTGCAGGTCTCTCCACTGCGCAGACGAAGAAGCTGTCTGCTCCGGTCGAGATGACACCGCGTAGCTGAAGGTAGCGCCTCGATCAGCTAGTCCATGCATCTCAAGCAGCTGAGGTGAGTCATGCTGATCGTGACAGCGGCGGAGATGGCCGCCGCGGACCGCCGTTCTGTTGAGCAGGGTGTGCCAATTGTCACGCTGATGGAGGCCGCCGGAGCGGCTGTGGCACGGTTTGTCCTGCGGCATGGTCCCGCCCAAGGATTGACGGTGGTTCTGTGCGGGAAGGGGAACAATGGCGGGGACGGCATGGTCGCGGCCACGCATCTGGCCCGGGCCGGGCATGCCGTGCGGCTTGCCCTGCTTGGTTCGGCAACGGACTTGCCGCCGGACGTGATGGCAGCCTGGGGTAGAGCGGGTGAGGCTCAAACGGAGCGCTGTGAAGTAAGCGATGAGGCCGGACTGCGGCGGTCGCTCGACGGGGCGGGATTGGTGCTCGATGCCATTGTGGGCACCGGGTTCAAACCGCCTTTGCGCGGGCTGGCGGCCATGGCACGCGATCTGCTGGCGCAAAGCGGGGTGCCGGTGTTTGCCGTCGATCTGCCAAGTGGATGGGATGCGGACTCCCTTGCGACTCACGCGATGACACAGCCGAAGGAGCAAGGCAGTGAGGCCATGCGCGCGGATGCGGTTGTGACCTTTGCCGCGCCAAAACTGGCGCACAGCTTTGGACACCTCACGCCCGCGCGGACCTTTGGTCCTGTCGTGGTGGCGAGCATCGGCACCCCGGCGGGTGCGTTGCAATCCGATGGAAAGCTGCACTGGGCAGGTGCTTCGAAGGTGGTTGCCGAGCAGCGGCGCGGGATTGACGGCAACAAGGGCAAATTTGGGCATGTGCTGCTGGTGGGCGGCGCGTTCGGTAAGTCCGGGGCGCCTGCGATGATGAGCCTTTCGGCGCTGCGGGCCGGGGCTGGGTTGGTCACGGCAGCGGTCCCACGGTCGATCCTTGCCGCGGTGGCAGCCATCACGCCGGAGCTGATGACGGTGCCGTTGGAAGAGGGTGCAGGGTTCAGGGCCCAGAAGTCAGAAGAGAGTAAGACGGGGCTCTCCTTAGAGACTCTGGAGCCGGAGCCGCTCGCCAAGCTGCTGCAGGGGATCAAGGTTGTGGGCATCGGGCCGGGGCTCGGGCAGGATGGAACGACGCCGGCATTTGTTCAACGCTTCGTTGCGCGGGTGACCCTGCCGATGGTGATCGATGCCGATGCGCTGAACGCTTTCGCCGGAAAGACAGATCTGCTGCAAGAGGCCGCAGCCGGCAACGACGCGCGGGGCGCGCCGCGCACCGTGGTGCTGACGCCGCATCCGGGCGAGATGGCCCGGCTGATCGGTGGGTCGGTGAAGGACGTGGAGGCCGATCGGATCGGGCTCGCACGGCGCTTTGCGACGGAGCATGGGGTGACGCTGGTGCTGAAGGGCTGGCGAACGCTGATCGCGCATCCGGACGGTCGGATCGGCGTGAACACGACAGGCAATCCGTCGATGGCAAAGGGCGGCAGCGGCGATATTCTAACGGGCATCGTGGCCGCGATGCTGGCGCAGTACCCGGACCGTGTAGCGGAGGCGGTGGAGGCTGCCGTCTTTCTACACGGGCTTGCCGGAGATTTTGCGTGTCTCGCGCAGGACGAGCACACGGTGCTGGCGACGCATACGGTCGCGCACCTCCAACGCGCGTTTCGGGCGCGGGTCGCAGACGAGGATGGCTTCACCTGGATCGCGGGTACGGCCACAAACGGCGCTTTTGCGGCCAGGGTGGAAGGGTTGCGATGAGTGGCCTCCATCGAGAGTTCAATCGAGAGAAGCGGCTGCGCACCCGCAGCGAAGCGGGCACGCTGGCCTTGGGCGAACTGCTGACCGAGTTGCTGCCGCCGCCCCGGCTGGTGCTGCTGCGCGGCGACCTGGGTGCGGGCAAGACGACGTTGGTGAAGGGGATCGTGGCGGCGCTCGGGGCGAGCAATCCGGAAGACGTCACCAGCCCGACCTTCACACTGGTGCATGAGTACAAAGGCCGCAAGACGAAGATCTTTCACCTGGACCTGTATCGGTTAGAGGAAGAATCGCAGTTGGAGACGGTTGGCGTCTGGGAGCTTGCCGACGCGGGCGACGCGCTGGTGCTGGTGGAATGGGGTGAACGCTTTCCCACGCTGGTGGCGCGGGCCGACGCGGAGATCAGGTTGACACAGGGCGAGACCGAGACCGAGCGCTTGCTGCTGGTGCGCTGGCGTGAGGGTTAAGGCAAGGGACTCCGTACCCCCAAACGGCAAGGGCCACGCTCAAAAGAGCGCGGCCCATTCATTGCGAACGACGTTCGTTACCGCGAGCGCCGCGCCCTGTTTCCCTGCGCCTCGGTCTGCGCACGGATACCGATGAAGCTGGGAACAAAGACGGTGGCTGCAAAAGCGGTGGCAACAAGTAGCTGATACATACAAAACTCCTTCTGGAAGGCGCGCAACGGCAAGGGCTGCGGGCAGCCAGATTGGCTTACGATCATGAGGTTGGTAGCGCGGGCGGGGGTCAGATCTTGACTGAGCCGTCACGGTCGCTGCGGGTCGAGCCCGGGGTCACATGCTGTCTTTCCAGCCTGTCTGTGTCCTGAACTCTCATACCTATGAGACTACAAGACTCGCGTTTCGACTCATGATTTCTGCCCAAAATACACAGTTTGTTGTAGCTATTTGACAGTCATGCGATAGAGGGCGCATAATTCTTCGCCCGTTGAGCCGTACTCCTGCTGCTGTGCAATGGCGGCCAGGTCGGCGACGTGATCGTCCGGCGACATGGGTACGCGGCCGATCCACAGCCGCTGAAGGCTCGATTGGTGATCAAGCAATGAGTCGAGCTCGGCATTGACGTAAACGAGATCGAAGGGGCGGGGATGGGCGCGCAGGCTCGCTTCGACGTGGCGAAGGAAGCGGCGCAACAATTTGGCCTCGAAGGGATGGAAGAGATAGGCAAGCGTGGGCTCAGGCGGCAGTGGGTGCCGCGTAGCGTCGCCGAGGTGCAAGCGCAGGGGAGCGAGGGCATGCGCTTGTGGATCATTCTGCCAGAGCGCGATGTTTTGCGCGGCGATGGCGGCAAGCGCCGGACTTAGTTCGACACCTTCGACGCGGAGAAAGGGATGGCGCGAGGCAAGCAGCATGGAGCGCCCTTTGCCCGCGCCGACATCCAGAAACACGGTGTGCTCAATGGGCTGGGCCGGCGTGCCTTCGTGCAGCCAAAGATTGATGACCGCGTGGAGGATGCTGGGCGCAACGGCGTAGTAGGCCGTGAGCTCTCGTGCGGCAAGACCGGTACCCGCGGCGATCTCCCGGCCCGGCAGGAGGCCCGAGGTATCGGTGCCATGCGCGCGATCGAAGGGATGGATCGGGTCGGGACGGGTTGGGGTTGCGGGAGGTCGGCGCAGGATCATGGCGAGATAGGTAGGCCGCGACAGCAGATTCCCTTCGGGAATGACAGAAAGAAGGGCAAGTGCGGTTTAGAAAGAAGGGCAAGTGCGGTTTAGCTAAGAATGGCAAATAATGGCGGCACGAGCGTGACTTCGGCGCGGGAGATGGCCGGGAGGCCGAGCAGGCGGTTTTCGACGATGGCGCCCGTCTGGGCGTTCACCGCCTGGTCAATTGAGGGCTCGGTGACCGTGATGCGGGCGATGTAGCGGGAGGGGACGCCGGGGATGCCGCGGCCGGGGGCTTCGAGATCGGGGCTCAGGGTGGCCGTCCGCAGTAGCCCGGCGGTGACGATATCGTGGCGCTGCCCGGGAACGAAGCAGTCGCCGAGCGCGCGCCACAGATCCGCTTCGGTAAAAGGAGGCATCAGCGGCCCAGATCGCGATGTTCGGCCAGGCAGCTTTGCACGTGGCCCGTGGCGAGCATGCCCCAGGTGTTGGCGCTGCCCGCGGCCATGGGCGCGCTGTGGCGGTAGTACTGCAGCCACAGCAGGCAGTTGCGCAGATCGGCGGCGTCCGGACCGGTGGCGGTGCCGGCTTGGTTGCGCAGCGCCTCGAGTGCCGGGGTGAACTGCGGATCGGCTGCGTCACGAAGGCCCGCGGCGCGGTCAAAGGCACTCCAGCCGGGCGTGGTCGGGCCGGTGTACGCCGAGGCAGGCTGCGTCCGATGGGCGCGCTCGTACCGAAGGACGTTCCAGGCCGCGAGCGCCAGCAGCACAACAAGCAGAAGGTAATGGCGGGATTGCAATCGCATGGATGGGCTCAGTGGGTGCGGTCGACAAGATATTGTGCGATGGCCCGGAGATTGTCGGCGGCGCCGCCGAAGGGAGCGAGCGCGGCAAAGGCGTCGGCGATGAGTTCGTGCGCGTCGTGGTGGGATTGCTCGATGCCGAAGACAGCGGGCCAGGTGGCTTTGTCGGTGGCGGTATCCTTGCCGGCGGTTTTGCCGAGCTGCTCGGAGCTTTGGGTCACATCGAGCACATCGTCGACGATCTGGAAGGCGAGGCCGGCTTTTTCGCCGAAGGTCCGCAGACCGGTGATGGCGTCCTCGGCTGGGGGGCGCAGACGGGCGGTGCCTGCGTTTGAAGCGAGGCAGTGACCCAGGCCGAGCAGACCGCCGCAGACGATGGAGGTGGTGATGAGCGCACCGGTTTTCGCGCGGTGGATGCGCTCCACGGCGGCGGCGGTAGGCTTTTCGCGTGCGCCTTCGATATCCAGCACCTGGCCCCCGATCATGCCGGGCGGAAAGGCAGCCGGAAACAGGACACTGGGCGTCAGCTGCGGGTCAGCACCTGGCACGGGGCCGACGCCGGTACCGATGGCGATGCTGAACTCGCGCAGGATGGCGACCGTGGTGGGTGCCGGCGCGGGTAGTTCGGCGATAGTCTGGAAAGCCAAGGTTTGCAAGGCATCGCCGGCGAGGATGGCGATGGCTTCACCGAAAGCAACGTGGCAGGTGGGCTGGCCGCGGCGTAGGTCGTCGTTGTCGAGCGCGGGCAGATCGTCGTGGATGAGCGAGTAGGTATGCACCATCTCTACGGCGGCACCGAGCGCGGCGGCGCCGGGAGGCAGCTCGCCGGCAACGCAGCGGGCGGCCTCCAGCAGCAGAATGGGCCGCAGGCGCTTGCCGCCGGCGAAGGTGGAGTGGCGCATGGCCCGGTGTAGGGAGTGCGGCTCGACGGTGCCGGCCGGCAGGAGGCGCTCGAGCGCCTCGTCGGTCAGCGCGGCGCCGGACCGCAGAATGGTCTGCACATCAACATCCATCGCTAGGACACGATTCTACGCGAGCGAAACCGTCGCCATGTAATTGCTGCGGAAATTGCTAGGGCGAAGAGGCTGAACGTGTCGCCGGCGTAGACATCCGGCAGGGTCTGCCAATGGAGAGCGATGGTATCGTCGCCGGCGGGCAGGGCGAGCGCGAGCAGGCCGTCGTCGCGTTCCAGGCGCGCGGGATGCGGGTTCCCGTTGACGGTCACCTGCCAGGCGGGGTAGTTGCGCAGGTTCAGGATGAGCGCTGCGGGTTGCTGCAGGTGCAAGTGAAGATGGCTGGGAGCACGGCCGGAGACGGTCTGGTCCAAGGGCGGCGGCTGGTCGTAGTCGAGGATGGTGGCGGCGGGGTTGGGCACGGTGTGGGGCCCGGGGGCGTTGGGATTGGCGGCGAGCCACCAGGCCGGGTCGTCCCAGCGCAGTTGGTCGTTGTCGGCATCGATCGGCGTGTACTCGTCGGTGGGACCGACGCCGTGGTGGGCTTCGTATAGCGCGACGCGGGCAGAGGGTAGTTCGAAAGCCTCACAGCCTTGGCGGAACGGCCGGATCGCCAGCGATGTGCCGGCCGCGACGAGCGCCACGGCGGCGAGCAGGGTAACGGTTGTAGAAGGGCGCAGCGACCGGAGCGCAAGCGCCACGGCGAGCCCAAGAATGCAGCTGAGAACGGCTAGCAGGCGCCAGGGAAACTGCAAAAACGCGAGCTCTGGGAGGAGGTGCCAGACAGGCAGCATGGGATGCCAGAGCAGCAGAGCGATGATGGCGGTGACCAGAATGAGGATTGGGAAGGCATCGCTGGATTTTGTTGAAGCAGTTTCCAACCTGCGGCGCTGCAGGAAAGCCAGCGTTAGCGCAAGGGCAGTGAGCCCCAGCACCGCCAGCGCGACGAGGCTCGCGGTATGCAGCACGTCGTCGTGCGGGCCGTACCCGGTGTGGCCGAAGAGGAAGTTGTCCTCGACGCGCATGTTGGGGATGATCGCCATCGCAATCTGCACATAGCGGCGCTCCCATGCCGCCGGGACGAGGTAGAAGCCGGGCAGGGCGAGACCCAGCAGAAGACCGCCGATGGCCGGCTTGAGGAAACGCCAGAGCGCCTCCATGTTGTCCGGGTTCTTCGCTCTTTGCAGGCTATAGGAGCGCTGCGCCGCTCGCGCGAAAGCGATGATCACGAATAGATAGGTTCCCATGACGGCAGCGGGCGCGTTGGTGAGCCAAAGCAGTGCCAGCGGGATCGCGATCGGCAGGGGCGCGAGCCGAGGGGCGAGGGCTGCGCGCAAAACCAGGGGCATCCACGCCGCGGCGAGCAGTTCCGCATAGGCGGTGCGCTCGAAGGCGGTGAAAAGCAGATACGGGTTGGCAAGGTACACAGCGGCGGCGAGCAGGGCGTGGCGCCTGGAGGTATACGCGGCCGCCAGGGTGAACATCGCGAGCGCGGCGGCGCTTAGAGCGCACCAGGTATACGCGGTGGGCACGATGGCCGCGGGCAGTACAAGCAGCAGAAACGCGCCGAAGAGCCAGGAAAGAGGCGGATAAAAGACAAAGCGCGGTTCGCCGGCGTTGAAGGCCGGGGAAAACGCCCAATGTGGCAGCAGATGGCCATGATGGATTTGTTCGGCGGCGTCCATCCAGCTTTGCATGTGAAAGCCGAAATCGTGCCCGCAGGAGGGGCCGTGGCGGAACAAGGGGAAGACCGCGATCAAGGCCAGAAAGGGCACTAGGAGTACAGGGGGGTAGGGCTTAGGACGCGGCGCACGCTCCGCCTTGGCAAGCATGCTTTAGTTGTACCTGTGGAGGAGGGTTTGCGGGCCAGCTTCGCTGCAAGCGGGGCGGGCGGAAGCGCATTCTTCAGAGTAAGAGAAGCAGGTTAGATTAGACGGTACAGCGCGAATCAACCTCCGCGAACGGCCTTTCTCGTTACCGATCGTGGCATGCGCTCCAGGCTGACCGAAGGTGCACCACCGCGTGTACGAGCACCACCTTTGCCAACGCCAGATTGGCTTCTATCTCTGAAGCTTCAAAAACTCTGAAGCTTCAAAAGCAAAGCGCGTGTTTCTGCAACAACACGATTCTGAAACGTTGTGTCTCGTACGAGTGCGGATGCGGCCATGGGATGGCCGCCCTCGTCATAGTAGACACCGCTGGCACCGCCGGTCTGGGTAAGGATTGCCTCGAACACGCGCGCGGCCCGTTTCGGTGTGCTGAGTACCTTCACAAAGGGTACAAGCAAGGGAACGAGCACGGAGAGAAGGATCTTGCGCCCGGCGCTCATGTGGTCGTGAAGCCCGGTCGCGAGCATGATGCCGGGTTCGATTGCGTTGATGCGCAGCCGGGGGTTCTCACGAGCGAGCGCCAGCGCTGTGACGATGTTGCACTGCTTTGACGTGGCGTACGCATCCATGCCGGGCTTGGCGGAACCTCCTGCCTCCCACTCGCCGCGCAAGCTTGCTTCCGCAGAGATGTAGCGTCCACCGCGGAAGCCCGCGCGTACCGCAGGCTTCCGCTCGGGGTCCTCTGTTGCTGAGCCGACGAAGAGGACGTTTGCGCCGTCTTCGAGATGCGGCAACAAAGCCTCGGTCAGGGCAAAGGGTCCGAGGTGATTTGTCACAAATGTGTTATCCCAGCCGTCTGCGGTCTTTGTCACGCGAGGGTTTTGGATGCCCGCGTTGTTGAGCAATCCGACTAGGGTGAGATGGAGCGACTTGATCTCGGCAGCGGCGCGATCCACGCTTTGGAGATCTGACACATCGCATACGACTGAAACCGCCTGTCCGCCCAGCTCCTCGACCGCTTTCTGAACATCCTGCAGCTTTGCGCGGTTCCTGCCCACCAGCACCAACGTCCCTTGTTTCGCCATCCTCAGCGCAGTTGCACGTCCGACGCCTGAGGTCGGCCCTGTGATGACGTACGCCTTCTCCACTGACTTGTTATCGCTGCGGCTCATCTCGTTCTCCCTTTCGCGTCTGACTAGCCAGTTATACCGCGTGACAAAAGCGTTACATCAGCATGCGCCAGACGGCTTCGAATCCGTCGTTGCAGCGCTTTTTCGCGTTCTTCGGGTCTTGACTCATGAAGTCCATCGTCGCGTCCGCGACCGAGTTCAGCAGCATGGCAACAAAGGCCGGGGGAACCTTGCTCATCGGCCCAGCGGATCGACAGTGCTCCATCAGTTCACCCAGCGGCCGCATCGCCTTGTGCGCAGCGGCACGGGTCTCGGGGGTGATGGCATCCGAAACATTGAGTTGCGCAAGTGCCCTGCGCTTTTCAGGGAAGGCGACCGCCCAATTCGTCCAGTTTTTCCAGACCTGGAAGAAGTGCTCACGAGAGGACCTGGCTTCCTGCACATCCCTCACGGCAGCCGCACCCATCTCCGATTTGAGTTCAAGATAGAGCTGGTTGAATAGATCCGCTTTCGTCGGGAAATAAGTGAACAGGGAGCCATTGGGAATGCCGGCCGCTTTCGCGATTCCTATGGTCGGCGTGCCCAATCCTTGTTCCACGATCAGGTGGGTCGCCGCCGAAAGGATGGCGCTCCGCTTCTCGTCACTCCTTACCCTGGGCACAGCCTCAATGTAAGTTATAGGTGTCTAGCCAGTCAACATAAGAGTTCGGTGGTTCTCGATTGTCGCCGGGGCGTACCGCCGCTGTTCGAGCGAGATCCGGTACCGGGTCACAACAGTTCTACCGAATGCCAGACGCGGTTCCGAGCAATACCAGTCGATGAAGTCGCGGATGGCAGGTCGTAGGATCGTCGCGAACTCGGGGACGCAAGGCTGTTTAGGACAGCGGTCTTGGACTGCTCGAGGTCGGGCAGCTCCAGAATGGTCTTGAGACTCTTCCTCTTTGTACTATTGGCCATCGCACGGCCTCACAGCCGTGCAAGAAACGAATCGCGCCTGCTCCTCACCTGTACGGCATTTATGAGGATCTATCACGCTCATGCTGGCCGGTCAGAGGCTACCTGACTTGCGATTGTTGGAGGCCTGATGCCAACAGCGCAAGTGAAAGCTCCTCCTGAATCTCTGGCAAAGTAGTCTGCAATCCAGGAAGCGCAAGATGAAGGCTGACCATGCCGTGCAGGCAGGACCAGATCACATCCGCAATCTCAACTGGCGTGGCTCTCTGTTTTGCGACACCCTCAAGCGTTTGTGTTACCTCGACAAGAAGCTGGTAGGCACGATCCGCGGTGGTATCGGACTCCATATCCGCGTAAACCTCTCGCATCGCATCGGGCTCGCCCATAAACATCAATCGATAGAGCTCAGGTTGTTCCCTCCCAAAAGCTACATAGGCGCTTCCTATGGCTTGCAGCGCCTTGCGGCCGCTTCGACCTTTAATGGCGGCTTCCATCTTTGCCAGAAGCTGCTCGAAACCGACTCGTCGCAGTTCCCGTGCAAGCTGGTCTCGATTTTTGAAGTAGAGATAGATCGACGCTGCTGAGTACTCGATCCGATCTCCCAACTTCCGCATGGACAGTGCAGTGAAGCCCTCTTGCGAGATGATTGCGAGCGCCGCATCCAGGATCTTCTGTCGCTGTTGTGTCCGTTCACGCGCTCGTCGTTCCTTCACTCCCATGCAAGACTCCGTACATCCATCCTATGCTGAACACTGTTTACTGAACAGCGTTCAGCGTGTAGGCTTGTATTCAGAACGTGAAAGCCTTTCGGAGATCAAATGCGCGCAGCACAATTTGACTTGTATGGGGCACCGCAGGTGCTTCGTGTAAGTGAGGTTCCCGAGCCGACGCTTCAATCTAACGGCGTACTGGTCAGAGTGCGGGCTTCCAGCGTCAACCCGCACGACACGATCGTCCGGTCTGGGAAGCTGCGCATCGTCACAGGATCGAAGTTTCCCCTTGGGACCGGACTTGACTTTGCAGGCGAGATTAGCGCGATCGGCGAAGATGTTCATGACTTTGCGGTAGGTGAGCGTGTTTGGGGCACGGTCCCCGTGACGGGAAAAAACATCACTGCAGCTGCAGCCGAATATGTAGCCGTGCCGAGTTCACGGGTAGCCAGAACACCGGAGAAGTTGACGGACGTGCAAGCAGCGGCGCTGGCCGTTGTTGGAACAACTGCCTTTACGGCACTCGCAGACAAGGTGAAGCTGAAGTGTGGCGAACGGGTACTGGTTCGCGGGGCGGCAGGCGGGGTTGGCGCCGCAGCGGTGCAGTTGGCCCATGCCATGGGAGGGCACATCACAGCTCTCGCCTCGGCCAGGGACGCTGATTATGTCCGAAGCCTGGGAGCTGACGAGGTGCTTGACTACAAGACGGCTAGGCCGAAAGATTTACCGGTCTTCGATGTCATCCTCGACACAGCGGGCGCCTCTTTGGAGAACTTTCGTCGCCGCTTGGCTCCTGGAGGACGTATGGTGACGGTAAGTTTCGGTTCAGCCAGTGCTATGCTCTCCATCGGTCTGTCAACGCTGTTCGGTTCGCGCCGCATCCGCACTTTCAGCGCAGATCCTATGCGTCGCGAGTTTGACGCCATTGCTCCCTACATCGAAGCCGGAACACTGCGCCCCGAGGTCGGTCAGGTTTTTCTTCTCGAAGCGATCTCTGCAGCGCACACGGCAGTTGAGACAAAGGGCGGTCGTGGAAAATGTGTGCTCGCATTGTGACCAGCCGGCGGCGCCGTAAGTAGGGGGTCGTACTCGTGAGCTTCCCTTAGCTTGATCCCGAGAAGTCGCATTCTCGGAAGCCAATCGCTAAGTTGCCACCATGAACGTGCACGCAAGCTAGACAGGGCCGAGCGCCTTGTGCGGCTTGGGCGGCAGGATGACCCTGATCGGATCGCAGGGGTGCACCTCGCCGCCTGTGCGCACGATGCCCATGATCCCGGCGCGGCGGGTGCGTTTACCTTTGGCGTCGCGCTCGCCCCAAAGATGGCGCTGCAACCCGGCGCGGTGTCGGTCCATCTTGACGCACGGCGTGCGCAGGCCCGTGACCTCGATCTCTGCTGCGGAGCCGAGTCTCAGCAGCGTGCCCCGCGGCAGAGTCAGCAAATCCAGCCCGCGGGTGAGCACGTTTTCGCCAATCTCGCCGGGACCGAGCGGGTAGCCTTCCGCTGCAAGCTCCGCCAGCATTTCTTCGGCGAAGAGGTGCACCTGGCAGAGATTCGGCTGCGTGGGGTCGCGGCGCTGGTGGTACAGGTGCTGCACGGTGAGACCGCGGTGCGCGTCGCCCTCGACCCCTTCGCCGGCAAGAAGCCGGATGCCGGCTTGCGGTTGCTTGGCGAAGCCGTGCTCGGGTTTACGCGAAACGGCAATGACAGAGCCGTGCGGCACGTCGGCTGGCTGGTCAAGTAGGGCTGCGGAGGTGACTTCTGTCCTCATTGCGGGACCATGCGCAGGGTGTGCACCGCAGCCGTGTGGTTGCTTGGCAAAGCGAAGGTGGTGCCCGCCAGCCACGGCTTGAACTGGTCGAGATACCACGGGCTGTGCCCGTTGCCCGACTGCCCGGTAGTGATGTTGCCGAAGGCGGCGTCGGGGGTGGCGAGGTCGGCGGTGAAGCGCTCGCTGGGGCCGAAATGCGCGCCGATTTGGGTGACCGTAGTGCCGTCCCCGGGTGCGGGCTGGGCGCCGGTGGAGCCGGGGAGGCCGAGCAGCCTGGCAAGGAGGCGCTGTTCGCCGAAGAGGGGATGCGCGATCTCGACCGTGTGCAGCCGGCCGTAGTGCCAGCGCTCTAAGTCGGACGGGGCGTGCTCCGCCCCCAAGCCTTGTTCGACCATTGCGGCGAGAAAGTCATTCCAGCTGCGGAAGGGATGCGGCAGCCAACGTGCGGGCTGGTTTTGCAGCAGCAGTTCAAGCGCCGTCGAGCGTTCATGCCAGGTGTAGAGCTGGGCGAGGGCTGCGGCCCTTTCTGAGGCGGCGGTGTCGGCGTGCTGAGAGCCGTCGTTCGCCGAATCGTGCGCGAGGATCTGCGGCACGAGCAGTGACGGCCAAAGGGCATCCCGCGTGGCGGTAAGTACGGCGGCGGGTGCGGAAGAGACCGTCATCTCCCCGTCCCAGGTGCGCAGCATATCGGCTGCTTGCCGCAGACGTTTCGCATCTTTCCCAAAGCTGGTGGAAGAAGCATGATCGAGGGCATAGGCCAGCCTTTGCGCCATGGCCCGGTTCACGTCCGACCCAACGTCATTCTGCATCCGGAGCATGTCCGGCGCGGTGAGGCCGTAACGCCCGGTGAGCAGATGCACAAGCCGCTCGGCCCGGAAGGGATCGACCCAGTCATTGGCGACGGCCCAGGGGTACAGGTCAGGCGTGATGCGGCTATTGGCGGTGGCGAGAAAACCTTGGGGCGGATCGAGCACCGAGGGCAGATCGCCATAGGCAATGTAGCCCGACCACTCCTGCGCGGGGTCGAGCGCGTCTGTGGGGATCGCCGCGATCGGCGATCCCACGGTGTAGTTCAGCGGCTGCGAACTGGGCAAAGCCGCCGGGGTTGCGGGGGAGGTTTCAAGAGCAAGAGGTTTTGCCGCTCGCGGGCGGGCAGCGGACCTGCGGGGCGCGGGGGCCACGGCGGCGCGGGCGGGGGCTCGGCGGCGCCGCGGGGGATGGTACGCGCCCCGGACCAGATGCGCTGCCCCCGGGGTGGTGCTTGTGAAGGACACCGGCTCGGCAGACGTTTCTTCCCCTTCGCCGTCTGCGGGTGGGGTGCCGGGCGCTTGCGGGAGCACGCCTGGAAGCGGCGGTTCCGGCAGGGCGCGCGGTCGCTGCACAGCGGGTCCGCGTACAGGCACGCGTCCGACGGCGTGGTAGCCGATGTGCCCATGGTCGTCGGCCCAGACCAGATTCAGCGAGGGCCCGCCGAAGCCGGCGAGCGCCGCGACCAGGGAAGCGCCGTCTGCGGCCGTGTTTACGTCTAGAAAGGGCGAGGAGATCGCCGTGGGATCGTAGGCCGTCCAGGCGAGCGACAGGGCACGCGGCTCGGAGCGGAAGAGCGGCGAGACGATCGGCGTTTCCATCGTTGCCGCACCGACAGAATGCGTCGTTGTGAGCACGTCGAGGATTACGTCGCGGCCGCCACGCACGGTGATGTGCTCGGGGTGATGCGCGACGAGTGCCCATGACCCGTTCGCGTTGTCCGCGCGCTGGTACTCCGTGTTGTTCCCGGCGCCGCGCAGGTGCTCGATGCGGAGGTCCTGGACATCGGCCCCGAGGTTGGTGACCCCCCAGGCGACGTGCGGGTTGCGGCCGACGATCACAAACGGGACGCCCGGCAGGGTGAAGCCGACCGCGTCCAGGTGTGGCGTACCGCTTGGCATCTCCGTATGCAGCGCGGCTTCGTACCAGATGTCCGGGATGCCGAGGTTCAGGTGCATGTCGTTGGCCAGCAACGGTGCACCGGATGCGGTGTGCAGGCCGCTGACGGCCCAGTTGTTCGAGCCTGCGCGGCAACCTTCGCAGCGGCCCGCTTCCCCGAGCGACTGGCTGACCGCCAGAAGTTCCTGCGCTTGCGTCGAAGGAATGGAAGGGGATCGGAGACGCGACTGCGACGGGTCAAGCGGGATTTGCTCGACATCGTGCGGCGCGGTGAGATTGCGGCCGGGCAAGCCGGGCGGCTGATCGCGCCACGAGCCCACCGGGTACAGATCCGGCAGCAGCGCGGCGGGCAGATGGGCGCTCAAGGCTTCGCGGTTCAGCTTCTGCGGAAACTCTGTAGAAAGGTCCTGAAACATCGCCAGCAAGACCAGCAGGGAATCGCGCGGCGACCAGGGCGCGGGCTTGTAGGCGAGCAAGCGGAATTCGACCGGCAACGCATTTTGGTGGCTGTCGATGAAGGCGTTGACACCGCGCGCATAGGCTTCCAGCTGCGCGAGCTGGGTGGGCGGCAGCTGCGCGACGGCGCGATCGGCGGCAGCGCGGATCTGCAAAAGGCGCTGGCGGCGATCGTGCTCGACCAACCCCGGCCCCAGGATGGCCGCAAGCTCACCGGCGGCGTGCCGGCGCAGGCCGTCCATCTGCCAGAGCCGGTCCGCGGCTGTGGTGTATCCCTGCGCGAAGAGCAGGTCGTCCAGGCTCCCGGCAGTGATGGACGGCACGCCCTGCGCGTCCCGGGTGACGGTGACGGGGCCGTGCAGGCCGGGAACGCTGACTTGGGCGTCAAGCTGCGGCAGGGAAGCCGTGAGCGCATGCCGCAGATTGAGCACAGTGCCCAGCGCAGCCAGGGCGGCAAGCATAAGGCAGGTAAGCGCGATCCGGAAAGACCGCCGCCGGCGGCGGGGTTGGGGCGTTGCCGCGTCTCTCCGAAGGTCGTTCGAACGGCGCGGCCTAAAGCGTGCGGTCCAGGGGCGTGGGCGATCTTTGCCCGCCAACCTGGACCCCTGCCGCTTGGGATGGCGGGCAGGGCTTTCAGGCTCAGTCCGGGTGAGGAGCCGTGGCTCGGGTTCCCGCTCTGCCGCTTCCACGGGGGGGCCGGGCTGCTGCTCATCGAATACATTCATGGAGGTTGGGGCTGGTGGAGCAAGCGCCTAGGGTGATTCTAAGCGACGGGCTCGGCGGCGGGGGTGCCAAAGGCGGGGCGCACCGAAGCGGGTAACGTCTCCGGTTCCACCGAGGGCTGCCCCGCAAAGGGCTGCAGGCGGATCGCGAAAAACATGATCAGGAACATGCCCAGGCCGAGCACGCTGCCTTCCGGGCCGTCGACGCCGCCGGAAAGCCACGGTTTGCCGACGGCATGCGTCGCAAACAGCCGGCCCGCGGCAATGGTGCCGCTGTCCGGGACGCCGAAAAGGAAGCTCTGGGACCAATCCCACGTCATATGGAAGCCAATGCCCCACCACAGCGAGCCCGTGCGCCAAAGCGCATAGCTGAACAGGAGGCCGGCAGCAAAGACGCTGGCAAGCCCGGCAGGACTCTCGCCGGGGTTGGACGCGTGCGCGATAAAGAACAGGGTGGACCACACCACCGCACTCATCCAGAACGCCGCAAAGCGGGCGTGCCGTGGCGAAAGCCGCGCACCCAACGCCAGCAAGCCGCGCATCAGGGTGAACTGGATGTAGCCGCGGAACAGGAACTCTTCGAAGAGACCGACCAGCAGAAAAATCCCCAGCCAACCCAGGCCGAGCCGGACGATCGCCGCGCCGTGCACCTGTTGTGCGTCGAAGACCAGCAAGCCGAAGCTGTGTAGAAGCGTGATGAGCAGGCTCATGGAGGCCAGGCCCCACAGGGCGCCGGGTAGGAAGTCGCGCAGGCTGTCCAGGCGCAGACCATAGACCGCAAAGCGCCGGCGCTCGGCGAAGCTGACACCCAGGGCCGCGAGCAGCGCAAGAGCCGCGTTGCCGCCTTCCGTAAGCAGGGTGGTTTCCAAGCGGAGCGGATGTACCGGAACAGGCGTATGCGTGGCCTTGGCATGTGCCCGTTCTGCCCGGACTTGCGCCAGTTCCTGCTTGATCTCCGGACGTTGACCGATCGTGTGTTTGACTGTGAAGTTGAATCCAAGGCTCAGCAGCAGCAGAAGAACAAGATAAAGGAGGATGCCCCAACCGGCGCGCAACCCCAGCGGGCCAAACAGAATATGTTTTGGCGGGGTTTCGGGTGCGGAAAGCAGTGGGGCGGGAACGAGTGGCGGTTCGGCGTCGAAACTGGGCATGGTGGGTGACTCCGTTGCCTCCACCATACGGCAACGGTCGGCGCGTGGTTCCAAGGTGCCGATCCGCTATGCTGAGAGTCGTCGGGCGAACTCCACGGTTCGCATCGAGAAATTAGATTGCAGGTTGGGACCGCACGCTTTGAATTGCCGGGTTTTTTACCATGATCGTTGTTTCGATGGTGCCTGTTCCGCCGCGCTGTTTACGCGTTTCCATCGCGAATGCATCGGTACCGCGTCCACTTTTGAGTACCGCGGGCTCGCGCACCGCGCCGGGGCGCTGTTTGAGGATGGATGGCTGGACAAGCACGGTGAAAACGCCATCGTCGATTTTAAATATTCGCCGCTGCCGGAGATCACCTGGTGGTTCGACCACCACCAGTCCGCCTTTCTGACGCTGGAGGAGGAGGCGCACTTCCGTGCCGGACAGACCGGTGTCGATGGAACTCCCGGCAAGCAGGTATTGCGGCAATTCTTCGATCCGGGCTACACGAGTTGCACCGGATGGATTGCGCACATCGCGGAGACGCGCTTCGGCATGGATGTGCAGCCGCTGGCGGAGCTGATCCACTGGGCGGACATTGTGGACGGCGCCAAGTACGAGAGCGCGGTGGCCGCGGTAGAGATGGCCGCCCCCGCCATGAAGCTGACCATGGTGATTGAAGGCGCGCCGACGAGCGAGGCCGTGCAGCGGTTTATCCCATTGCTAACGTCGATGCCGCTAGCCGCCGCCCTGGCGCAGCCCTGGGTGCAGGCGCTGGTAGGGCCTCTGTTGGAACGCCACTGGCGGGGGGTCGATCTGCTGCGTGAGCGCCTGCGGGTGGAGCGCGGGGTGATTGACTTTGACATCACCGATCAGCCCACGGAGGGCTACAACAAGTTCATCCCGTACTACCTACAGCCCGAGGGGACGTATAACGTCGGGCTGTCGAAGTCGAGCTTCCGGACCAAGGTATCGGTGGGCACCAATCCGTGGACGACGGTCCCGGCCAGCGAACTGGCCAATATCGCGGCCATCTGTGAGCGCTGGGGTGGCGGCGGTCACGCGCGGGTGGGGGCGATCAGCTTCGCGGTAGAGCGAGAAGATCAGGCTCGGGCTGCGGCAAAAAGAATTGCTGAGGAATTGCGGGCAAGGTAGGGAATGCAAGTAGGTCCCTGATCCCTAATCGCTGTCTCCTAACCTCTGCCGTCACGGCTTCAAATGCAGCTTGGTGATGTCATTGAACATTACCAGTGCGGCGAACAGGATCAGGCACACGAAGGCCACCTGGTAGACGCGCTCCTTCACCGCCTGGTTCACATCGCGGCGCATCAGGGCTTCGATCGCCAGGAAGAGGATCATGCCGCCGTCGAGCACGGGAAAGGGCATCAGGTTCAGGATGCCGAGGTTGAGTGAGATAGAGCTCATCAGCCGCAGCACGGTCCAGTAGCCGTATTGCACGGCGATATCGATCTGCTGCGCCATCCCCACCGGTCCACTGACCGACTTGACCGCGACCTGCCGCGTGAACATGCCCTTCAGCACGCGCAGGATCAGGGTCGAATCTTCCGCGTTGTCTCTTGCGGACTGCCCTAGCGCCTGGCCGAGCGGCAGTTTGTTCACGTCCACCGGCATCTTCTTGGCTTCAAAGCCGAGCCGGTAGACCGCATCGCCGTTCGGCAACGGCAGCTTGCGCGGGGTGATCGAGAGGGTGAGTGGTTGCCCGTTGCGTTCGATCTGGAGCGTGGACGGGGCACCGCCATGATCCTTCAGGTAGGCCAGCAGTGTGGGGACCGAATGCGGCTCGAGGTTGTCGATGCGCAGGACGCGGTCATTGACCGTAAGGCCGGCTTCCGAAGCGGGCGTGTTCCCGGTTACGGCGGCCACGCCGATGGGCATGGCCTGCTCACGCGGCAGGAAGCCGATCTGCTCCAACATGTCCGGGCTGGGCTCGTCGTTCTTGTCCATCGGCGCTGCCTGGACAGTACCGGAAACGACTTGGCCGGCGTGCTGGAACTGGAACGGAATCTGCTTTTTGGCGTTGAGCGCGCTTTCCTCGAGCACCTGCATCCAGGTGGGGTTCGCACGGCCGTTGAAGCTGAGCACCGTATCGCCGGCACGGACGCCGTCGCGTGCCGCGGGACTGCCGGCAGGGGCGTAATCGACCACGGCAGGGCCGTTCAGGTACTGGCTGACCTCGTGGTGGTAGTGCGCGACGATCGCGAGCAGAACGAACGACAGAAGAAAGTTCGCCACCGGTCCGGCCAGGGCGATGAGCACGCGCTGCCAGCGCGGATGGGCGTTGAATTCACCTGCATCGACGTGGAGATCGGCGCCGGAGCCGGAGTGTGAATCGGTGGTTGCCTCGCCCGGCTGATCGCCGGCCATCTTGACGTAGCCACCGAGTGGGAGCAGGTTCAGGCAGTAGTCCGTGCCGCCGTGCATGACCCCGAAGAGCCGTGGACCGAAGCCGAGCGCAAAACGCTCCACACGCACACCGCATAGCTTGGCCACGGCAAAGTGGCCGAACTCGTGCACCAGCACCATGATGCCGAGCACGACTCCGAACTCGACGACGACCTGAAGAAGATGCATAAACTACCGAACGAACCCTTTTGTTGTGTAAGAAATGCCTGCAGGGGAATGACGCAAAGATGATGGCCGCCCCTTGACGGGGGCACTCAGGCCCGCTGCAGAACGGACGCGTGCGCCTGCTCGCGCGCCCGCCGGTCCGTGGCGAGAACCTCGGCGATGGACGCCGGAGACGCCGCGGGCGTGCGCGAAAGCACCGCCTCAATTGTACGCGGGATGCCCAGGAACGGCAGGTGGCCGGCAAGGAAGAGCTCGACGGCAATCTCATCGGCGGCATTGAGCGCGATGCAGTGCGCCTGGCTCGCGGCAGCGGCCTCGTACGCGAGCCGGAGGCACGGAAAGCGGAGGGGGTCGGGCTCCTGGAAGTCGAGCTGCCGCAGGGCAGTCATGTCGAAGCGCAGATCGCTGGCGATGCGCTCGGGCCAGCTCAGGGCATACAAAATGGGCAGGCGCATGTCCGTGACGGAGATCTGCGCGAGGATGGAACCATCGATGTACTCCACTAGCGAGTGGATCGTGGACTGCGGATGTACCGTGACCCGGACGCGCTCGGGAGGAAGACTGAAGAGCCGGCAGGCTTCGATGATCTCGAGCCCCTTGTTGAGCATGGTGGCCGAATCGATCGTGATGCGCTGCCCCATCGTCCAGGTTGGGTGTTTGAGCGCCTGCGCGGGGGTGATGTGCTCGAAGTCGGCAAGCGGGGTGTTGCGAAAAGGGCCGCCGGAGGCCGTGAGCCAGATCTGTTGCACCTCGTTTGCCGCGCCGCCGCGCAGGCACTGGTGTACCGCATTGTGTTCGCTGTCGATCGGCAGCAGGAGCGCGCCGTGGGCATGCGCGGCGGCGAGAATGAGATCGCCCGCGGCGACCAGGCATTCTTTATTCGCGAGGCCGACGGTCTTGCCGGCCAGTACCGCGGCGTAGGTGGCTTCGAGCCCCGCCACGCCGACGATCGCGGAAACGACAAAATCCGCGGCGGGCCATGTGGCAACGCGCACCGTGCCGGCAGTGCCGTACACGACCTCGATGCCGGTGATGCCAGCGTGTCGCAGGCGGCGCGAGAGTTGGTCGGCCAGGGGCTCGGTCGCGAGCGAGACGATCTGCGGTCGCCAGCGTTGGCATTGGGCAAAGACGATGTCGAGATTTGCGCCGGCGGCAAAGGCGACTGGACGAAAGCGGTCGCTATGCGAGGCGCACAGGCTGAGCGTCGACTGTCCGATGGACCCGGTTGAGCCGAGCAGGGCGATATGTTTCACACAGTGATTCTCGCAGAAAGCCATGTGAGGGCGAAGGGAGCCAAAAGGAAGCCGTTTGCGAGCCCCTGAAAACAGGGCAATAGAACGCAAGCAAGCGCGGTGCCCGCTTTTTGAATCAAACGGGGCAGAATATGTTTCAAAGGCCTTTGGGAGAGGCGTGCATGAGCAATGCGGTTAGCAATGGCGTCCATGTGGTGGTGGTGGGAGGCGGCTTTGGAGGCCGTTACGCGGCACAACGGTTGGCGCTCCGCCTGCCGCGCGGATCGCGCATCACGCTTGTGGATCGCAATGATTACATGCTGTACACACCGATGCTGACCGAAGCGGCCGGCCGGTCGGTCAGCCCCAGAAATATCCAGGCGCCGACGCGTAAGTTGTCGCCGCGGGTGACGTTTTTGCAGGGCGAAATGACGGGCGCGGACCTGCTCGCACGGACTGTCACCCTGGCCAGCGGACAGATTCTGCGGGCCGATCATCTCGTCTTCGCGCTGGGATCGACGACCAATTTTCGCAAGGTGGAAGGCGCCGAGCAGAACAGTTTCACGATGAAGACACTGGACGACGCTCGCCGCGTGCGCACGATCGCGCAGCGCAATGTCGAATTGGCGGCAGCGGAAAATGATCCGGCCGAGCGCAAGCGGCTGCTCAGCTTTGTGGTCGCCGGGGGCGGCTACACGGGCGTTGAGACGATCGCGGCCTTGAACGACCTCGTCCGCGACACGGCAGAAGCGCACGGAACGCCCTTGGACCAACTCGAAGTTACGCTGGTCGAGCCGGAGGGCCGCGTCATGGCCGAAATGCCTGAGAATCTCGCGGCCTACGCGGAAGCGGAGATGGAGAAGGACGGCATTCGTGTCCACAAGGGCGCGGGCGTGAAAAGCGTCACCGCCGACACGATCACGCTGACGAACGGGGAAACACTGGCGGCAGGCATGTTGATCTGGGATACGGGGATCATGCCTAATCCCATTGTCGCCTCGTTCGATTGTCCCAAAGGCAAGAAAGGCGGCATTGCGACGGACAGCGCCTTTCGCGTAGCCGGCAGGCCTGGCGTTTGGGCCCTGGGCGATTGCGCAGAGATTCCGAAACCCGATGGCAGTGGGCACTTTCTGGAGCCCACCGCACAGAATGCAACCCGTGAAGGTACCCTTCTCGCGGATAATATCCTGGCAGTGTTGCGCGGACGGCCCGTGAAGCCGTTCCGCTTCAAGCAGATCGGTGAGCTTGCGGTGGTTTCACGGCACGGCGGGGTAGCCGTCGTTTACGGGGTGCGGGTAAAGGGCGTGTTGGCCTGGCTGATGTGGCGAGCCATTTACATTGCCAAGATGCCCGGCATGCGCGAGCGGGGCGGATTGTTGCTCGATTATGTACGATTGGCGTTTGGACGCCAGCATGTGCCGGTGACGTGGCGCCTGACCTCGCAGCAGGCACCACGGATTGCAACGCCCGCTCTGGCGAGCGGCGTGAAATAAACATTCAGAAAGGTCCTCGACGCGGGTTACGCGGAGGAAAGGAACGGAGGCAAGGATGCAGATTGCAATGGTGGGCCTGGGCAGAATGGGCGCGAACATGGTGCGGCGGTTGATCAAGGGCGGGCATGAGTGTGTGGTGTACGACCACAGCGCGGACGCGGTCGCCGCCCTGGCCAAGGAAGGCGCCACGCCAAGCAGCTCGCTTGAAGACATGGCCGGCAAGCTGAAGACGCCACGGGCCGTGTGGTTGATGGTGCCGGCCGGCGTGGTCGACGCCACCGTGAAGGGGCTGCAGCCGCACCTGCAGGCTGATGACATCATCATCGATGGCGGCAATTCTTACTATGTCGATGACATCCGGCGCGGCAAAGAGTTGGGCGCGGCGGGCATCAAGTGGGTGGATGTGGGTACCAGCGGTGGCGTATTTGGGCTGGATCGCGGATATTGCCTCATGATCGGCGGCGACGACAAGGCTGTTGCCTATCTCGATCCGATCTTCAAAAGGCTGGCGCCCGGTATTGGGTCCATTGGGCGCACCCCGGGACGTGAAAACGCCGCGGCAACGACCGCGGAAGACGGCTATCTGCATTGCGGCGCGGTCGGTGCGGGGCACTTCGTGAAGATGGTGCACAACGGCATCGAGTACGGCATCATGGCGGCCTACGCGGAAGGCTTGAATATCCTGAAGCACGCCAATGTGGGCAAAACGGAGGAGACCTTCGACGCCGAAACCGCGCCCATGCGCGAGCCGGAACACTACCAATACGATATGCCGATCCCAGAGATCGCCGAGGTTTGGCGGCGCGGCAGCGTGATCGCCTCGTGGCTGCTGGATTTAACAGCGACTTCGCTGGTGGAATCGCCCGATCTGAGCGACTTCGGCGGCCGTGTCTCCGATTCCGGTGAGGGCCGTTGGACCACCATCGCCGCAATCGACGAAGGCGTGCCGGCCGATGTGCTCAGCGCGGCGCTGTTTGCGCGCTTCACCTCGCAGGGCAATGCCGTATTTGCCAACAAACTGCTGTCGGCCATGCGCTTCCAGTTCGGCGGGCACAAGGAGAAGAAGGCAAGCTAGTTCGCCTTCCTTGCCTTCCTTATTGTCGTCCCACAGCGCAGCAGAGGGATCTGCTTTTCGTCTCGGTCCAACCACCGGCGTGAAAGCAGATCCTTTCACTGCGTTATGGGATGACAATAGAGCCCCCGTTGTCATCCTGAGCGCAGCGAAGGACCTCTGTATTCTTCTCAGGCGCCTATCTGCTTCGGGCAGAATACAAAGGTCCTTCGCTTCGCTCAGGATGACGACGCAAATCGGAACAGACATAGGAGCGCCGCCTTCTCCCTCAAACCGCCTGGCGCAGCACCAGGACGAACCAAAGCACGGGGGCGGCCAGCAGTAACGCATCGATGCGGTCGAGCACACCGCCGTGGCCGGGAAGCAGGGTTCCGGAGTCTTTCACGCCGACACCACGTTTCAGCGCCGATTCCACAAGATCGCCCCCTTGCGCGGCGACGTTGAGCAGAATGGCCAGAAGCAGAAACTGCCACCAGGGCTCGCTTGTGCCAAGGCGGCCGTAGTTGGAGTTACGCGCGGCGAGGCTGTTGCCCCACAGGATGAAACCAAGGCCGAAGACAACGCTGCCGAGCACCGAAGCAATGGCTCCCTCCCATGTCTTGTTGGGGGAAAGGTAAGGCGCCAGCTTGCGGCGGCCGAAGCGCTTGCCGACGTAAAGCGCGGCGATATCACCACACCACACGCACAAAAACAGGAACAACAGCAGCGCCGTCCCTTCTTCGAGAGCCAGAATGCGCGGGATCAGCGATAGCGGGTAGGCCACATACAGCAGCAGAAAGGCCCCGGCAGCGGTTTCGGGTAGAGCCTGCGGTAAAGGCCGGCGAAAGCTGTTCCAGACGAACAGAACAAGCACGCTGAAAACGACGGCCGTGAGCACCTCGGAGACGACAAGCGTGCTGATGATGAAAAACAAGGCAATTGCGACGATCGCCCAAAGCAGTGGGATGGAGCTGTGTGCTTTGGCGCTGAGGCCGCGGAACTCCAGCGCGGCGAGCAAGGCAACGAGGCCGCTGAAGGCGGCGATGAGGAAGGGTTTATCGAGAAAAATGAGGGCCGCAACGGACGCGATCAGAACGGCCCCGGTAAGAATGCGCTTCATGGGTTCCGTTGAGGATACAACGACGGCTCGGGTGATCTTGCCCACAGGACGGTATCGTGCGGACGTGCGTTGCGGACCCCAAGTCGACGCGCAAACATCAGCGTCGAGCAAGGGCAACATCTACGGGCAAAACGGCGTTCAGGTTTTCGTCGCTCGATTCGCCAAGACCACCGAAGCGCCGTTCGCGCACCTGGTACGCCGCGATGGCCTCGAGCAGGTGAACGCCGCGGAAATCGGGCCATAGCCGGTCGGTGACAAAGATTTCCGCATAGGCGATCTGCCACAGCAGGAAGTTCGAGATGCGCTGTTCTCCGGAGGTCCGGATGACGAGGTCAGGGTCCGGCATGCCGGCGGTGTACATGGCGGAAGAGAGTTGGGCCTCGTCGAAACGTGCGTTGACCGCATCGTCGACACCCTCGGCAGCCAGCATGTCTTCGACCGAGACGCCGCGACGTGCGGCTTCGGCGAGCAGGCGATGCGCCAGCGTGCGCGCGGCATCGACCATTTCGGACCGGGAGCCGTAGTTGAGGGCCAGGGTGAGGGTGGTGCCGGTGTTCTTCGCGGTGGCGTCCTGTGCCCAGCGCATGGTGTCCTGCACCTCGGTGGGCAATTCGTGCGTGCGGCCGATGTAGGCCATGCGGATGTTGTTGTCGTTCATCCGCTGCACGTTGGACACCAGGTGGTTGCGCAGCAGGCCCATCAGAAAATTGACCTCTGCCTTTGGACGGCGCAGGTTGTTCTCAAGCGAAAACGCATACAGCGTCAGCCAGGGCAGATCGATGCGCGAAGCGGTTTCAACCACGAACTGCACGCTTTCGGCGCCCTGTTTATGGCCGAGGAAGCGCTTCAACGCACGTTTGCCGGCCCACCGGCCATTGCCGTCCATGATGATGGCGACGTGCTGCGGGATGCGTGCGGGGTCCAGGGTGTCGTAAAGGCAGCGTTCCTCATGGGAAAGCTCACCGGCACGCTGGGAGGCGTGTTGGGAGGCGCGTTGGGAACGGCGGGAGGTCAGGGCTTGCAAGGGTTCGCGCACGGAAGATCGCTCCCCATGACGATAGCGGAAAGGAGGGACGGAGGGAAATAGCCGTTTGGGGGAAGCCGGAACCGGCCGGGAACCTGTCCCCGGAAAGCAACGCAAACGCACGGCGATTCGCAGTGGTGCTGAATGGCTCGCAGTGACTCGCAGTAGCTTGCGGAGAGGCCGCAGGGTTCAAGCAAACGGAGCAGAACCCTGCGGCGAAGGAGGAAAGGCGGGGGAGTTACGCGGTACGGCGCGTGCGGGTCTGCGCCAACTCACGAACGTGGTTCAAAAAGATAGACTTCTGCGTGGAGGTGAGGTGCGGCGCGAATTTGGCGATCTCGGCCAGAAAAGGATCGTTCACCAGCAGATCGGTTTCATTCTGGTGACGCTTGGGGGCATCCCGCAGCAGCGCGGAGATATCAACCTGCAGGGCCTTGGCCAGACGATCCAGCGAGTTCAACGTGGGCATGGCCTTCCCGTTCTCGATCTTGGAGATGTAGGTGCGCGGCACGTTCATCCGGCCGGCGAGCTGACGTTGGGACAGATTGCGCACCCGCCGCAGATCGCGCACAGCCGAAGCCACCTGCAGCTGATCGCTTTTGGGCGCAGGCTCGGTTTGGGGCACAAGGGCAATGACCGGTTGGGGCTTGGGTTGTTCCGGCAGCAGCGACTTCTTGCAGCGGCGGCAAGCGTCGGCGGCGGTGCGGAATTGCACGAGCTTGCAGTGCTCGCACTTGAGGACCTCGCGTGCCGTCGCCTCGGTGGGCGAAGGGACGCTGACGGGCGCCAATAGAACTTCCATGTTGTGTGTAGCGGGCGGCTGCCAGAGCAAGGCACCGCAGCACCAGCGTCCGATAAGACGAAAGGTGATGTGCCTACAATGACACCCAGTGCACAATGAGTCAAGGGGCCTTCCGGGGGATCTCCGCCGGAAACCGGCGAAAAATCCCGGAAGGAACCAAGATCGTTACCCGATGTGCACGGGAGGCTGTGGCATGGAAACGCATGACGCGCGGGCGGCGGAAGCGCTGCTGCGGGAGTGGACCGCGGGCGATTCGTTGGTGAAGCACGGACTGGCTGTGGCGGCCTGCACACAGGCCTACGGCGTCCGCGAGGCGGCACGTCTGGGGCTCGAGCGTGCGGACGCAGAGGGGATGGCCGACACCTACCGCTGTGCCGGCTTGCTGCATGATCTGGACTATGAGCGGCACCCCTCGCTCGCCGAGCATCCGTTCGTGGGCGTGGCCTATCTGCGCGCGGAAGGCTGGCCGGAACCGCTGCTCCGCGCCATCCTGGCGCATGCGGATTACACCGGTGTGGTGCCGGAGACGCATCTGGAACGTACGTTGTTTGCCTGCGATGAACTGGCCGGCTTTCTCACAGCATGCGCCCTGGTGAAGCCGTCCAGGTCGATTGCCGAGGTGGAAGCTGGGGGTGTGCGCAAGAAGATGAAGGATAAAGGCTTTGCGCGTGCCGTGAAGCGAGAAGACATGGTGCGCGGAGCGGAGCTCTTGGGCTTGCCATTGGAAGAGCACATCGGGCACTGCATCCGAGCCATGCAGGCGCAGGCGGCCGCGCTGGGGCTGTAGGCCGTGGCTATGACGGGAAGAGTAAGGGAGAGGCGGGGCGACCGATGAGGGATTGGACAGTGCGCTTTGCGCTCGCGGCGCTGCTTGGATTCTTCTCGTTCTTCTTCGCCCTGCCGGTCTCGTGCTGCGGCTTCATGCTCTACAGCGAGCACCTGAACGGCGACGTGCAAAGCGGCGGACCCCAGGCGATTCTTGGCGCGATGGGCTTATCGGCAGTGCTAGCCGTGTTGGTCGGGGCCGCGGTGTGGCGCAAGACGCGGCCACGGGGTTGAGCCATGAACCGCTCCGATCCTTTTCCGGCACCCCAATTTACGAGCAGCCTCGCATGAAGAGCAACCATGCGAGCGATAGAACGATGGACCCGGCGATGCCGATCGCGAGCAGCGGCACAGCCTGCTTGCGGCTGCCGTCTTGTCCACTATGGTGCTGCTGCGGCAGGTCTGGGTCGTAGTGGATGGGAAAGAGCGTGCCTTGCGGCATGGCTTTTTCCGCAAAGCACTCGCCGGTGTGCAGGTCATCGCCGACGCGGTAGTTGTAGCTGATGCGAAAGTGTTTTTTCGTGGTGAGACCGAAGGCGAGCGCACGGCCGGCACGCACGTCGTACACGCACGCCGTGACCTCGGCGATGGCTTCGGGCCACTCGGCCTGGTCCTCTGGAGAAGGTGCCATCAGCGATTTGCCCCCTCTGTGGCGACGAGGTCGGCGGCGCTGAGCCGGCGCACGTTTAACTCCGTGAAGGCCGCCTCGATGCGGGCGATCGAGCCCGGGGCGTTTGCAGTCGCGGGCAGGTCCACCGCGCGGCTCAGGTCTTCGACTACCAGCGCTTCAAAGCCCAGGCGCACGGCGTCGAGCGCCGAGTGGCCCACGCAGAAGTCATAGGCCAGGCCGCAAAAGAAAAGCCGGTTCAGGCCGCGCTCTCGCAGAAAACCGGCCAGACCCGTGAGGGTGGTCTTGTCGTTTTCGAGGAAGGCGGAGTAGCTATCAATACCGCGCCGAAAGCCCTTGCGCAGCACCAGCTCGACACGCGAAGTGTCGAGCGCCGTTGCGAGCGCCGCGCCCGCCGAACCCTGGACGCAGTGGTCGGGCCACAGGGCTTGTGTGCCGTAGAGGGCTTCGGCTGTGTCGGTGAACGGCTGTTTGCCTGCATGGCTGCTCGCGAAGGAGATGTGACCCGTGGGGTGCCAATCCTGCGTGACGAGCACGTGGTCGAAGCACCCGGCAAGCGCGTTGATGCCGGGCAGGAGGGCATCGCCGCCCGGGACGGCGAGCGCACCACCGGGCAGGAAGTCGTTCTGCATGTCGATCACGAGCAGGGCATCGGTCGGGCGGAGCGTCAGCATAGCAACAGTGTCTCGCATCCGCGCAGCGGGGACGTGCGTCAAGTGTCAGGACCTACACTGCTTGGATGGACGAAGGACGCGAACTGACCCAAGCGCAAGCGTCAGCTCCGCGCGGGTATGCCGAAACGCGGGTGCGGGTGCGCTATGCGGAGACCGACCAGATGGGTGTGGTGTATCACGCGAACTATCTCATCTGGTTTGAAGTGGGGCGGGTGGAGTTTATCCGGCAGATGGGCCTGGATTACCGCTCGATGGAGCAGGAAGAAGGCGCATTGATCGCGGTCGTCGAAGCGCGTGCACGGTACAAGGCACCGGCGCGCTACGACGATGAATTGGTGATCCGCACGCATCTGGCCGGTGTACGCGGGGCGATTGTGCGGTTCACGTATATGGTGCTGCGCGCCGCCGATGAAGCCGTGCTGTGTGAGGGGGAAACGACGCATCTGGTTGTGGGGCGCGACATGAAGCGCCGCGCGATGCCGGCACGGTATGCAGAGCGGTTTGCCGCGGTGCTTCGCGGGGATTGATGGAGAACTGGACTTAGATGTGGGTTGATTTAGCTTGATTTAGAAAAGGTAAGTCCACTCGCCGTCATCCTGAGCGTAGCGAAGAACCTCTGTATTCCTCCGGATCCCACGCGACTGGGCAGCATACCGGAGTTCTTCGCTTCGCTCAGAATGACGAACGAAATACGGTTGGAGAGCAGCGTGCCTACGCTGCCTCCGAGGTCTCCGCTGCTGCGCGCAGCCCAGCCGGCGACTGCTCCAGGGAGCGCGCGAGCTCCCACGCCTTCGCGTATTTCCAGCTCGTATACACGGCATGGTACAGGTGCAGCAACAGGCCCTCACGACCGTCGAGAAAGCCGAGCCGGAAGAGGTAGTTCCACAGGAAGGCAAAGAAGGGGCCGATCAACACGTACCCCAGAAAGACCGGCAGCGAACGGCTAACCCGGTCCTTGCCGACAAGCAGCTCGGCGCCCAGGCTGCTGTAGCGGCCCATGTGCTCCAGGTACGCGCCCAGGCTCGGGTAGGCGTGGTGGATGAGATCGTAGTCGAGCGTCTGCGCCGCGCCGTCGAAGGTGATCGTCTCGTGGACGGGGCGGTCTTCGAACTTGGGCCGCATCGCGAAGTTGGCCGCGCAACGCCGGAAAAGGCGCAGCTTGGCATCGGGATAGAAGCCGCCATGCCTCATCCAGCGGCCCAGGAAGAGGTTGCGCCGCTTGAGCCGGAAGGCATCCACGGGAGGGTTGGAGGCGAGCAGGGTACGGATCTGCCGCTGCAGCTCGGGGGAAAGTTCCTCGTCGGCATCGAGTGAGAGAACCCACGTGCCGGAGCATTGGGAGAGCGCGAAGTTTTTTTGCGCGGCAAAGCCGGGCCAGTCGCGTTCGATTACCTCGACGCCGTAGGATCGGGCAATCTCGACGGTACGGTCGGTCGAGCCCGAGTCGATAACCACGATCTCGTCAGCCCAGCGCACGCTTTCGAGCGTCCGGGCGAGGTTTGCTTCTTCATTCAGGGTGATGATCGCAACGGAAAGCAACGGCGGCATGTGCCTTATCTCGAAAAGGGGCGCTATGGAAGCGCGAGGTGAGGGTTGCCGAGCTGTTCGCGAAGAAGGCGCTCGGTCAACGTGCGAAGGTCTTCGCCGGTACGCGGGAGGGTGAAGGCGTTCGCGGCCTCGTTCCACTCCAGCTTGAAGCTGGTGGACTGGGCCGAGATCCATACCTGACGCACAGGCGTATTCGGCGTGAATACGAATTTGGCACTGCCGTCGTCGAATAAGACGTTCAGCACACCATTCTTCTCTTCCGTTTCAAAGCCGGGCTCGTCTTCTTCCTCAGCGCGAATTAGGCTTTGTTTCAGATCTTCCAAGGCGATATCTGACAAACGGCGAAATTTTAGCTCGTCCATATGGACGACAGTGTAACCGCCGATCATGGTACGGCACCATGACGAGGTTTGAAAAGGGAAGTTTACCGGCGAGGCAGATTTATTGCTGAGGGTCGATGGGGCCAGTTCTCAGTTGCGAGTTGCCAGTTCTCAGTTGCCGGTTCTCAGTTGTTCGTTGTTTGTGTTCCTGCGCGAGGCTGGATCGCCTTGTCTGCCGACGCCGCTCGTGGATGGATGAAATACACCAGCCCCAGCTTGTCGTCCGTCAAGAGGAACGTGTCCGGTCCCAGGCGCAACAAACCGCAGGGGCGGCCATGCACCAGCGGTTTGCCGGTGCCGTCTGCGGTAAGGAAGCCCGTGATGAAGGGCTGCGGCGTGCGATCCGCGGCTGTGAAGCGCACCACGCGGTAGCCGGTGCCGATGCGGGGACGGCTGGCCCCGTGGAGCGCCACCAGGAAGCTGTCGGCGAGGGTAGCATCGCCCGCGCCGAAGTAGGCCAGGCCCAAGGGCGAGGAGTGCGCAGGGAAGGTGTTGTAGGCCGCCGGCACGTGCTCGCAGGAGCGCAGCGGCGTCGGCACCGTGCCCAGGGCGGCGTTGGGGTCGGGAGCCGCGCCGTTGCCGCCCGCGGGCAGCAGCGTGCCCTGCTGGTACATGCCGGGCTGCGCGCCATAGATGGAGTCCTTGCTGGTATTACGGGCACCGGCTGGCCGCTCGGCTTCGGTTTCGAGATTGCCCGGCGGCGGCATCTCGGGCAGGGGCGTGCTGTCGAGCGCCGCTTTGCCGTGGGCGAAGTAGCAGGTGGGCCAGCCATAGTTCGGCGTGTCGGCACCGCCGGCTTGCGCCAAGGGGCCGGGAGCGCCAGCTGCGTCCAGCTCGAAAAAGGTATCCTCGGGCTCGCCCGTGCCGAGGTGGTCGTCGCCCATGTCCGTGGCGAACAGCGCGCCGCCGCCCAACTCCGGTACGAAACGCAGATCGACCGCGTTGCGCACCCCGTGCGCGGCAATCCTCTGGTGTCCGCCATCGGGATCCATGGCGACGATGGAAGCGCGCACCACCTCGCGTTCATGGCAGTAATCGCACGAGGAGCCTGCGGCTACGTACACCTGCGTGCGCCCGTGCAGATCGGCGATGGCGACGGTGCGCGTGAGGTGCCAGCCGCCATATTTGTAGTTCAGCCCGTAGTCCGGGAAGCGCATCAGCACCTCGGCGGGGCCGCTGGGGTGCAGGTCGCCGGCACGGTACGGGAAACGCTCGAGGCGGTCGGTCAGGGGCAGGTACAGCCATGTTTGCTTTGTGGCTGGGTCGGTCCAGAAAGCCAGGTTGTTCGGGTTGCGCAGGTGGTCGAGGTAGGTGGTGACGTGCGCGAACTTGTGCGTCTCCGGATTCCAGCCGCCGAGGAGGAAGATCGCACCCTGCGTATTGTCGGCAAGGTTCCACATGCCGGTGGCGAAGATGCGGCCGTCCGGGGCCTGCGCCAGAAAGCGCACGCGGTGCAGACCAGCGGCGGCGACATCGATGTTGAGGGCGGACGGCAGGCTGAGTGTGATGCTCTGGCCGGGAGCATAGACCAGCGTGTGCGGCTGGAGGACGGGTGTTTGCGCGGCCGCGGAAAGGGCCAGGACGCTTAGGGAGAGCAGAAAACGAAGCATGACCCGTATTAGACGGTTGGGTGCGCGCCTAGGCTGCGGGGATGTCGATACCGGCACAGGAAGCGCAGGCAACAAAAGCAAACAGCAGATCCCTCCGCCGCGCTACGGGATGACAAAGGAATTGCTGCTGGACGACAAGCAGCTGCGCTACGGGATGACAAAGGAAATCGCTACGGGATGACAAAGGAATCGCTGCCGGACGACAAGCAGCTGCGCTACGGGTGACAAACGAACCGCTGCGGGATGATTTATGAACCGCTACGGATGTTCGACCTTCGGCGCGTCGTGCACGCCGCAGGGGGCGGCGTTCGCGGTCGGCTCGAAGTGCACGTTTGCTTCGGAAAACACAAACGGCTGGCATACAAAGGAGCGCAGGTGCGTGAGCCGGTAGTTGCGCGAATGCAATAGGGGATCACTCGCGTCGTGGGCGGAGATGTGGCCGGTGCCGGTGATGAGGGTGAAATGGCGAAGCGGATCGGTGGGGTCGGGCTCCAGCCAGCGCTGGATCAGCTCGCAGGTCTGGTGGGGCGGGCGGATCCCGCCGGCGGCATCGCACTGCCGCGCGCCGGAAACAAAGTCCAGCACCACCACGGCATGGTTGTTTACCACGCGGAGGTTGGCCTCGTTTTCGGTAAAGTCGCCCGCAGCGTCGGTGACGGAGGCGTGGTATACCGCACGGTAGCGCGCCGGCTCGAGCCAGGAACGCAGCGGCCGCACAAACGTCGCGGGCGTTGTGTTGGCGCTGTTGAAGGCGCTGGCAAAGGAAAGTGTCGCGACGCGGTGCCACAGATCGCCCGCGGGTACCAGCACGGCGCTGACGATGTGCTGATCGAGTTCGACCGTGAGTAGCGCGTCGAGCTCGTCACCGGGGCCAAGCTGCACCAGGTCCATCTGCACCGAGTGCGGAAACGGCACATGGCCGTGCAGCAGGTACTGGCCGGGCGCGCCAAGCGAGGACAGGGCCCCGGCGCGGGTGCGCTCATCCTCGGAGCTCATTTGCCGGGTGAGCGTTTGCGGGGCGGGCACGGCGAAGTTCGCGGGGATGAACTGGATGGCGCCCATACCGGAGCTGATCGGCGCCACCGGCCCCCCGACGGCGGCGGGCGCATAAGAGCTCCCCGGCGAAGTGAGCCTGGAGTCTGATTTGGATTCCGGTCGGGCGTCCGTCCTTGCATTGGCGTCGGCTTTGGACGCATCCGATCTCCCTTCCGACTTTGATTCAAAGCGCATCGGCGGCGCCGTCGGTGGAGACGAGCCCATCGAGTGCCGCTGCGCCTGCCCGGAGGCGGCGGTGAGGACAAGGAGGACAAAGACCGCCAGCACCCGGATCAGGGGCGAGAGGCGCAGCAAGCGGCGCCCAGAACAGTCCGCAGAACGGTGCATGGAACTCCTAAGTGGCGCGCTAGAAGGGGATATCTTCGTCGGTGATGCCCTGGTCGGCGTAGTCGTTTGCCGGTTGGGAGTACCCGCTCCCACCGCCGGAGTTGGTGTTGGCCCGCGTGCCGGCATAGCTGCCGCCTGAGCCGTAGCCGCCCCCGGCGCTGCCGCTGCCGGCATAGCCAGCGGCGCTCGCGGCCCCGCCTTCCGCACCGGCACCCCGGCCGCCAAGCAGTTGCATATCGCTGACCAGGATCTCCGTGCGGTACTTCTTCTGACCGGATTCCTTGTCATCCCAGGAACTGGTCTGAATCTTACCTTCGACGTAGACCTGCGAGCCCTTCTTGACGTAGTCCCGCGCGACCTCAGCCGTCCGCTGGAACATGATCAGATTGTGCCACTCGGTCTTATCCGTCCAGTTGCCTTGCGGATCCTTTGCCCGATCGGTGGTGGCCAGCGTGAATTTTGCGACGGCTGTGCCGCCGGCGGAGGTGCGGAACTCCGGGTCTTTCCCGACATTGCCGACCAGAATGACTTTATTAACGCCACGCGCCATGGGTTGAACACTCCGTTTCAGGGCAAAGCATAGCAGAGATGGGGCTGTGCTATCGGCTGCGTTCTCCGATCAGTTTCGCGAACCCGAGCCCCAGGATCAGTACGCCCATGGGCAGGCAGCCGAGCGCGAAGATCAGCATCAGCCAGCCGCCGTTGTTGCGCGGGCCGTGGTGCGAGGCGCCGCCGAAGACGGCGTACATCAGAGCAACGCACAAAAGACCCGAAAGAAAGATCCAGGTGCCGGTTTTCAGGAGTTGACGGGTGTCTCTTTGCATAATTAGCACATCATCTTGCATACATTACCCGCGATAAGCCGCCAGCATGGCGTACACGACCACGCCGGAAACGGAAACATACAGCCAGATCGGAAAGGTCCAGCGGGCCAGCCGTTTGTGCGCCGGAAATCGGCCGCTGAGGCTGAGGAAAAAGGTGATCAGGATGAGCGGCAGGGCGACTACCGCCAGCAGAATGTGTGGGGTCAGCAGCACCCAGAGGTAAATATCGCGGGCAACGGGGTGGCTCTTTGGAAAGAGCATGTCGCCGTGCAGTACATGGTTGACGATGTACGTCACCAGAAACACGGACGACACCACAAACGCCGCAAACATGCTATTGCGGTGCGCGGTGATCTCGCGACGGCGAATGTGCCGATAGGCGATCACCAGAAACACCGTGCACAGCGCATTCAGTACCGCGTTCAACGCCGGCAGGAATGCCAAGTGGGTGCCGGCTACATCGGTCGGTGGATGGTAGTAGACCAGCCAGGCCAGAAACAGCGACGCCACCGCCGACACGCCGAGGATGCCCCAGATGACCGGGAGCGGGGTGCGATAGGTCGGGTTGGGGGCAGCGAGGGTCGGCATGCGGGCTTTCTTTAGTTTAGCGGAGGCTACGGGAGCGGTTTTGCCATGGCGAACGAACAGCTGATCCCTTCGCTACGCTGCGGGATGACAAACTAAAACGGAGTAGGAAGTTCAACGGCGATCCTGCGGCGTGGCAGGGATCTGCTGTTTGTTAACGCAAGAGCAGCCGTCCCTGGGCATTCAAAATCATGGCAAGCAGCAGGAGCGGCAAATAGATCACGGACACCTTCAACAACCCCCTGGCCAGCTTGCGATTTTCCGCGCTTCCCGGAGCGCGCATGATGCGGGCAAAGCGCAGCGTCGCCCATAGGTAATACGCATCGAGCAAAAGGGCAACGAGCGCGTAGGGTAGCCCGGTGATGTGCAACGCGGTCGGCCACAGGCTGACGGGGATCATGAGCAGAACGAAAAACAGGGCCTGCAGGGAGGTCGCGCGGGCTGCATCGGCAGGGTTTTCGCCCGTTGCCGTAAGGCGGATGCCGGCGCGGCTGTAGTCGCCGCGATACAGCCAGCCGATGGCCATGAAGTGCGGAAACTGCCACACAAACAGAATGGCGAATAGGGCGACGGCGGGCCACTCGATCAAGCCGCGGGCGGCAGTCCAGCCGATGAGCGGCGGCAGGGCTCCGGGAAAGGCGCCGACAAAGGTGTTCAGGCTGGTGAGTCGCTTGAGCGGGGTGTAGATCGCCACATAGCTGACCGCGGTGAGCAAGGTAAGCGTGCCGGTGATGACGTTCGTGGTCAGCGCCAGATACAGCGACCCGCCCACAACCAGCGCAAAGCCCAGCAGCAGCCCGTGGGCCAGGCCGACCCGCCCCTGCGCCATGGGCCGGGCGGCGGTGCGCGGCATACGCAGATCGGTTTTGCGCTCCAGCGCCTGGTTCAGCACGGAGGAGCCCGCTGTGACCAGCGCGATGCCGATAAGCGCCTGTACGAGACCGACATGGAAAGGACTAATGCCTGACGCAAGCGAGCCGAGGTAAAAACCGCCGGCCGCCGTTAAGAGCACCATGGCCGAAACCCGCGGTTTCGCAAGCTCGACATAATCCGCAAGCAGCGTTGCGGAACCCGATTGAACGCGCTCACGGGTGGTGAACGCCGGCGATGTGGCGGCGGCTGGCATCTTCTTTAGAATACGCGCGCCGGGCGCAAGATGCAGAGGGCCATGCGTAGGAACAAAACGGCGCATTGCCTCCCCGCACAGGGCACAGCTATACTCTCGGCAACCGGCAAACGCCCGCAGCCCATTTCGGGCTTCAGGGTTTGCGCGAGTGAGGTGCGTCTTCAGCGTAGGCGGAAGGCAAATCCGGCTCGAAGGGAAAGAGCTCTCCGGCTCGCCCTTTGTCGCGTCTGATGTTGCCCTGCCTTTGACGGCTACCCGAGCCTCTGATCAAACCACGTCTGAGTCGACTCCGCGCACGGGGCACCGCCCGCGGGGTATTCATCGTCTCTTCGAGAAGACCCGCCACCTCGCACACCGCGCCGCATCCGATCTGCTCCACGCGACCCTGCCGTCCGATTGCCGGATCTGCAACGCCCCTATGCTGGGACTGAGCCCGGTGCGCGTGTGCGAGGCATGCATCGGCCGGGTGCGCGCGGGAGCCGATGGGAACGACGCGCTGTGCGCCCGCTGCGGCGATGCCCTGGGCATGGAGTCCGCCCGCTTTGCCGCGTCGATGGGCGGCCGGGAGTGTTCGCCCTGCCGTTTGGCACCGCCCGCTTTCAGCAAAGTCGTCGCGTTCGGCGCGTATGACCACGAAATGCGTGAAATGCTGGCGGCGCTGAAGTTTGGCCGCGTGCGGCGCGTCGCCGAGCATGTGTTCGGCTCGTGGATGGCCGAGACCATGCTGCAGCTGGAGGCCGACGCCGCTCGCGAGCTGGTGGTGGTGCCGGTGCCGCTATTCCGCGCCCGGGAACGCACCCGCGGCTTCAATCAGGCGCAGTTGCTGGCCGAAGCGGGCATCCGGCGGCTGCAAGCGTTGCGCCCGGCGTGGACGTTGATCTTGCGCACCGATGCGCTCCTGCGTGTGCGGGATACCCGTGCGCTCCATGCGCTGGGGCCCGACCAGCGTCGGCGCAATCTGGCGAACGCCTTTCGTATTGGCGATGCCGATGCCGTTCGGGGCCGGGAGGTGCTGTTGGTCGATGACATCCTCACCACGGGCGCTACAGCCAACATCTGTGCCGAGGTGCTGCTGCGCGCCGGCGCAACGAAGGTGTGGGTAGCCACGATCGCCCGGGCACGGCCGGAAAGCGTGCGTGCGACTGCGTCCGGAGATGTGGCCCGCTGGGAGGTCGTATCCGTCACCGGCGCCGCACCGTGAGGGTGACCGGCGTCGTCCCGCAGGGTAGTTGGGACGGAATCCGCGAGAACGAAAGGCGAATCTAAGCACTACTGGCGCGAACGCAACGAAACAGGGCACACAGGCTGGAGGCGGAATGCAGACTGGGCAAGCGAGAGGGCAAACATCGGGACCCGCAAGGCTGCGAGGCGGCGGCAAGGTCCACCACACCACCCATCCCGTGCCGGGTACCGCGCGGATGGAGGCGATCGAGATTCGGGCAGGCGTGTTCCGCCAACCGGCCATGCAAACGCCGGTGCTGGTGCTGAACGCCAGCTATGAGCCGATCAACATCTGCGGCGCTCGCCGGGCGTTGGTCCTGGTGCTGAAGGGCGTGGCGCGCACGGAAGAGGAGCAGGGCACCACACTGCACTCCCACCGCGCCGTCATGCAGATGCCCAGCGTGATCCGGCTGCTCGAATACCGCCGGATTCCACACCAGACACGTGCCCTGAGCCGCAAGAACATCCTGCTGCGTGACCGCAATACCTGCCAGTACTGCCAGCTGGTGTTACCTGCGGCGGAGTTGACGCTGGACCATGTGCTGCCGCGTTCCCGTGGCGGCCAATCCACCTGGGAAAACCTCGTGGCCTGCTGCAAAAACTGCAACCGGCGCAAGGGCAACCATCTGCTGCACGAACTTAGCGAGATGAAACTGCTGCGCGAACCGCGGCCGTTCACCCTGCATACCTCACGGCACATCATGCGCATGATCGGATCGGCGGACGCGAACTGGCGGAAGTATCTGTATTTTGAAAACGAACCGGCCGCGTAGGAGAAGGGCCGCACCTTCCTTTCAGGCTGCGGCCGTAATTGCCCGCGCTCCCTCCAGCGTCAGCGACGCCCGCAAAGGTTCCATCAGTGCCGCGATCGCCGTGTCCTTGCCGCAGCCGAGCACGGCGGCCACCTTCCCGGCCTGCACGTAATAGGCTAAAAACGCCAGCGTTCCGGGATCGCCGTCGATCTCGATGGCATCCCACGTGTCCGCATGGCCGGCATAGTTCAGACGCTTGCCGAAATGGAAGGTCCAGAACAGGGGCACACCCGCAAACGGCGGGGCAGTGCCATGGGCATGGCCGGTGACCTCGGCCAGCATGCCCTGGGCCGCGGTTCGGCCGTGCTGTTCGGCCAGGCGCCAGTGTTCAATCCTTGTCCCATCGACTGAGGCGATGTCGCCCGCCGTCCAGACCTGGGGTAACACCCGCAGATCCGGGCTCACTGCAAAGCCGCCTTTTGCGCCCTTGGGCAGGTCCGGTGCGTAGCCGGTAATCGGGTCGACCCCGATGGCGGTGAGCACGAGATCTGCCGGGATCTCATTGCCGGAGGCCAACGTAACCGCGACCGGGCTGATCGCAGCGACCTCCACTTCGGTGTGCAGATTTACACCATGGCTGCGATGCAGTTGCAGCAGGCCCTCGGCCACCGCTTCGCCGAACTTCTTCGCAAAGGGCAGCCTGCTTTGGGCGAGAACCGACACCGCCAGCCCCCGCTGCCGCAGCGCGCCCGCTGCTTCAAACGCGATAAAGCTGTCACCCACGATGGCCACACGGGTGCCCGGCGTGAGCCGCGGCTCCATGCGGGCAAGATCGGCCGTGTGACGAATGGTGAAGACATGCGGCAGATCGCCGCCGGGCACCGCCAGCCGTTTGGGACCGCCGCCGGTAGCAAGCAGAAGCGCGTCATAGCTGACAGCGCTGCCGTTGTCGAGCAGGACCGCATGATCCATTGCCCGCAACTGCGTAACCGCGGCGCGGATGCGTGCCGGCTCCGGCGGTGCGGGTTCAGCGGCATCCTTGGGCGGCGCGAAAACTGAAAGCGTGTTGAGCGGCTTGATGCCGGTAAGCGCCATCTTCGTGAGCTGCGTGCGGTCGACCGGTTCATCGGCCTCGGGTTCGATGACGGTCATCGTGCCGGCAAAGCCTTCATCGCGGAGCAGGCACAGCGCTGCGGCCGTGGCCGCACCGCCGCCGGCAAAGACCAGGTGCTTGCCCGCGCCGATGGGCTCCGGTCGTGCGAGCGGCAGGGGTGTTGGATCGACAAAGATCTCATCGCCGGCCAGCTGCACAGGGTAACGCTTGAGGTCGCGCAGTGGGGGCGGCTCCAGCAGTTTACCGGTATCGAGCGCAAAGGTGCCCATGTGCCACGGGCAGACCAGGCGGTCGTTGCAAACGGCCCCCTGTTCCAACGGTGCTTTGGCATGGGGACATTCAGCTTCCAGGGCAAAGAGGCTGGGCATGCCGTCGCGGTCCTCTGTCCGCACGAGCAAGACCTTGGTGTCTCCCAGCGTGACGGTCTTCTTTGCGCCGACAGGCAGGTCGGCAAGCGTGAGTGCCCGCTGTTGAGCCATGCGATCTCCTTAGTTCTTGTAGTCCTTGCGTGTGGTCTGACGGTTACTCGCGATGTTCCTCACGATGGGATGCGGACTCTCTGAAGTGCGCAACCGCTTTTGAGGTTCGTTTGTTGATGTCATCCTGAGCGGAGCGAAGAACCTCAGCATGAACGCGAGTTCGCGTCGAATTGCATCCATGCTGGTGTGGACTTTGCGCATGAGGTAGGGGAGCGATTTGGGGCGTGGCTAGGGGCGTTGCCCCAGGGTCAGGCATCACGGGTGTATGTGGCGTGTGATTCGGACGGTGATGGCCTGCCCGCGGGCGCGCTGCTTTTGCGTGCATTGCGTGCAGCCGGCTACGGCCACGTCGACGGGGAGTGCCGCCGCAAGGGGGAGTCGGCCTGGGGTGAGGAGATCGGTGCGCGTTTGCGAGGGCGTGCGGCCGAGCACGGGGTTGATGCGCTGATTGTGGCGGATTTGGGCAGCCGCGATGGCGTCATTCTGCGCGACGCGGATGGGCATCCAGTGCCGTTGCTGCTCATCGACCACCATCGCCCCATCGGGCAGCCGGAGGGCTCGACGCTGATCACGGCATACGGCACCGGCGATCCGGCCGGTGACGGCAAGGACATCGCCACGACCGGGCTGCTTTGCTGGTGGTGCGCGCGGGCGCTGGTGGGTGAGGAGCTCGCCGCTGAGTGGCTCTGGCTGGCGGGCATTTCGATCCAAAGCGACCTCGGCGATAAAGCCCCCTTTGCGGAGCTTGCGGCGGCAAAAACGCGCTTCGGCGGGGGTGCGTTGCGGGACGCCACCAGTGCGTTGAATGCACCGCGGCGTACCGCCGAGGGCCGCGCCGACGCGGCGTTGGCGCTGCTGGTGAAGGCGGCCAATCCGAAGGAGGTGACCAGCGGCGTTCACCCGGAAACGGCGGAGCTGCAACGGGCCAAGGACGAGGTGACCGAGGCGCTGGCCATCGCGCGCAAGCAGCCACCGCGCTTCTCGAAAGCCGTGCGCGACGAACTGGGAGCCGACCTGGTGGCAATCCGCATGCACACCGGTTGCCAGGTGCATCCGCTTGTTGCCCAGCAATGGCGCGGGCGCTTTGCGAAGAGTGTGGTGTTCGGCGTCAATACGGGGTACCGGCCGGGTTGGGTGAGCTTCTCCGGACGTGCGCCGGCAGGGGTGAATCTGATCGACTTTTTGGCACGGCACCGGCCGCCGGAGGCCGACACCACCTATGGCCTGGGTCATAACCAGGCCTCGGGCGGATCGTTGCCGGTCGCCGTGTGGAATCGCTGGATTCAGGAGATCGGGTTCGGTCGAGAGATGGTGGTTGAGGAGGCGGGGAGCGCCTCGGCGCCCCGTGTCGCAGGGGATCGCATGAATCAGTTGGCAGAGGTTGGTGAGTAATGGCGGAGACGGTGAAACCGAAACATCTGGGGCGGCCGAAGAAGACAGCAGATCCCTCCCCCTTTGGCGAGCTCAGGGTGCAGGATGACAACAAAAAAAGCGTACGGAAGAGTTCTGCGAAGAAGAAAGCAAAGAAAGCCAAAGCAAAGCCGCCGACGAAAAAAGAGCTTGCTGAAGCCGATCTTGAACGCATGCTCACGCGGCCGATGGCACAGTGCGATGCCATGGAAGGCCAGCCGCAGCTCACCTTTTCGCCGGCCGCCATGCGCCTCGGCTTCCCCGTGAAGGTCATGGGCGGTGGCGGGATGAAGACCAGCGATACGCGGCGTTGGCAGGCCGATCCGCATCTGCGCGTTTCGCTCGGCTACCTGTGCGAGGTCATCGGCTATCTGCGGGCGCACGGCATCCACATGTATCGCATGGGGTCCGATCTTGCGCCGTACGCAACGCACCCGGACATGCCACAGTTTCACACGATGGTGAAAGACTCGGCGAGCGATCTTGCCCGCTTTGGGCGGCTCGCGCGCGTGGCCGACGTGCGGCTCAGCTTTCATCCCTCGCAGTTCATTGTGCTCAACAGCGAAAGCGAAAAGCTGACCGCAAAAAGCATGTGGGACCTCGACTCGCAAGCCGAGATGCTCGACCTGATGGAGTGCGGCCCGGAAGCCGTGATGGTCGTGCACGTCGGGGGAGCATATGGTGATCGCGAATCCGGCTGGCGGCGCTGGGCGGAGACCTGGAAGCGTCTGGGCGAGCCGGTGCGGCGTCGCTTGGTGCTTGAAAATGACGACATCCGCTACTCCGCCGCCGATGTGCTGAAGGTGCACGAAGCCACCGGCGTCAAGTGTGTCTTCGACTACCAGCACCACTGGTGCTTCAACCCGGAAGGGCTGCCGATGGTCGAAACGCTGGAACGTTTCTGCAAGACCTGGCCGGCAGGGGTGCGGCCGAAGATGCACTTCAGCTGCGCGCGTACAGAGATGCGCGAGATCAAGCGCAAGAACCGCAAAACCGGCAAGCTCGAAACCGTGCTGCAACCGCCCATCTGGACGGGCCATGCGGACTACAACAATCCGTTTGAAACGATCACGTTTCTGCGGTCGATCCAGCACATCGAGACGGACGTCATGCTGGAATCGAAGTCCAAGGATCTGTCGCTCATCCGGCTGCGCAACGACATGGCCCGCTACGCGCCGGATCTGGCTGCGCGGTACGGCGTCGATGCGCAGCAGGCGAGTGAGGATGTAGGTGAGGTGGTGGAGGAGGTCGAGGAGCAGGCGGAGGAGGTCGCGGCGGATTGAACTCCCACCCCGCAAGAGGAATGTCTTCATCCTAAGCAAAGCGGGGGCCTTGGGTATGTGCTCGGACTGCCGTGATGTTGAAGGCATACCGAGGTCCTTCGCTACGCTCAGGATGACGCTTCCAAAAGGAGGGCGCAGAGCAACCGTCCTACGCCATTCCTGTAATCTCACCTTCTGCATCCACATCGACCTGCAGTGCGCGCGACAGCTTCGGCAGCCCCGGCATCAGCACCATGTTGCCGCAGATCACCACCAGAAATCCTGCGCCGGCAGAAAGTGAAACTTCCTTCACATGTAACGTCCAGCCGGTGGGCGCGCCCATGCGTTTGGGATCGTCTGAAAGCGAGTATTGCGTTTTTGCAATGCACACCGGCAGGTGGCCGAAGCCCCAACGCTCGTAGCGCGCCAGGTCGGCTTCCGCACGCTCGCTCAAGGCAACACCGTCCGCGCCGTAGACTGCGCGCGCAACCTTGGCGATCTTCTCGCGCGCTGCGTCATCGCTGGTGTAGGTAGTGGTTGGCTGCACATCGGGGTTCTTTTCAAGCACTTCCACCACTTTGCGCGCCAGCGGCACCGCGCCGTCGCCGCCTTTGCTGAAGGCCTCCGACAAGGCAAACTCCGCGCCGCGCGCACGGCAGAACTCTTCAAGCCGCGCGAGGTCGACGTCTGAATCGTTCGGAAAACGATTGATCGCCACCACGGCCGGCAGGTGGAAGCCGCGCACGATATCGATATGTTTGGCGAGATTTGCAAGGCCGCGTTCCAGATCGCCTTCGCCCTGCAGGCGCACGCTTTGCACGGTCGTCACCAGCACTGCCAATGCGGGCTTGATGCCGGATGAGGGTACGACGAGATCCATGTACTTCTCAAAGCCAAGATCGGAGGCAAAGCCGGTCTCATTGACAACATAATCGGCCAATCGCCGGCCCATTTGCTGCGACACGACCGAACTGGTGCCATGGGCGATATTGGCAAATGGGCCGCAGTGCACCATCGCCGGCGTGCCGTCGGTCGTCTGTACAAGATTGGGCAACAGCGCTTCAGCGAGCAGCGCCATCATCGCGCCCACGGCTCCCAGATCCGTGGCGCGCACCGGTTCACCGGCCCGGTTTGCGCCGATGACAATGGCGCTGAGCCGGCGGCGTAGATCGTCGCGGTCCTGCGCGAGCGCAAGGATAGCCATGATCTCAGAGGCCGCCGTAATAACGAAGCCGGAGGGGCGATTGCTTCCATCGCGGGGCGGCTTTGCAGGGTCGGCAGGCGGCGGCGCGACGCTGAGCATGATGCGGCGCAGCGCGCGGTCGTTCATGTCCAGTGAACGCGGCCACGTGATGCCGGCGGGGTCCAGGTCAAGCTCGTTGCCATGGAATAGGTGCGCGTCGATCAAGGCCGCGAGCAGATTGTGCGCGGAGGTGATCGCATGGAGATCGCCATGAAAATGCAGGTTGATCTTTTCACTTGGCTCAATCTGGGAGCGCCCCCCACCGGCGGCGCCGCCCTTCATGCCAAAGACCGGGCCCAGCGAGGGCTCGCGCGAGGTGATGATGGCCCGCTTGCCGATGGCCTCGAGCCCTTGCACCAGGCCGATGGACGTCACCGTCTTGCCTTCGCCGGAGGCGGTCGGGGTCGTCGCCGTCACAAGAATCAGTTTGCCGAATGTGCCGTTTGCCGGTTCGCGCGTGAGCAGATCGAGGCTGAGCTTCGCACTGACCGGGCTGCGCTTTTCATAGGCCGATGACGGCAAATCGAGCTTGGCGGCAATGGTTTCGATGGGTTGCAGATTTTTCATAGCATTCTCAATGGCAGGGGCGCGTCCCCCGCGTGACCGTTTAGCGGGCCCTGCCGGGCGCTGTTGTTTTTGTGGCAGGTTTTGCGGGCGGCTTGGGGCCAGCCACGGTCGCGCCCCCACCCAGCTTCGTGCGCAGGCACACCGTGTAGGCGTTCAAAAATCCTTCACGGAGGCCGTTGTATTCGGTGATGTTGTTGAATTTTCTCTGGCCGTCCGGTGCGTTCAAGAAGTAGGCGGTTGTGGCGACGTGGCGTGGGTTATCGAAGAAGAGGTAGATGCCCAACACCTTGCCGTCGAGTCCCGTTCGGTCAAAGCCGTAAATCTCGAACCCGTTTAAGGTCGGTTTCAGTGCGTAGTTGCGCTGCGTATCTTCGCCGGTCGCGTTGATCTTGTCGAACTCGCTGATGAGGTCGGCCTTCTCGGCGAGGTAACCCGCCGAGGGCAGCTGCTCCACTTTGACATTCGCGAACGGTGCGGAATTTGGGTACCCGTAGGCAGCAAAAATGCCATCCACAAGGTGGATCTTCTTAGGTCCGTTGAGGGTTTGCGCGGCGCGCGTCATCGGCGCCTGGGGCAGGGAGGCGTGCTGCAGCAGGTCGGGACCAACGGGCAGCTTGCAGCTCAAGTAAGGTTGCAGCGCGGGTGGAACAGGGCGGCCAGTTGCACCTGAAGCGGCAGAGCTTGTATTGGCTTGTGCTTTGGCGTGGGGCGGCACCGTTTGTGCGAAGGATGGGAGGCAGAAAATCGCGGCAAGCAGCAGGCAACGAAACAACAGCATAGTTGCAGGGTAACGCAACGTGCTTTCGCCAGGCCAAGAAGGTTTATTCCCCGAAAGTGAATCGCTTCAGGCGCAAAGGCAGGTGGAAGCCTACGGCTGGGGCTTCGACGTGCCGGTCGCACCGGCCTTCGGTTGCGCATCGGTCTTGCCGCCGGGGTCGGATTGCACCTCCTGCCCGGCATACTCGATGGTGACGCTGGTGTGGTAGCGCTTGTAGTCGGTGTAGCGAACGGTGTCGCGCATGTGCACATCCTGCGACAGCGCCCCATTTTGCGCGGCAAAATGCAGCACGCCCTCGGCGCGCGTGTAGGTGGGGAACCAGTATTTGCCGTCGATCTGCTGGTAGTACGTGGTGAAGGGCGGCGAAAGGTCCTCGTGGCCGCGGCGCACGTCCTGCGGCACATTCAGGCCGTTCACCATCACGATCTCCAGATCCTGCTGGTCGACCCAAACCTTGCCTTGGAAGTAACGATGACCCTTAACCAGCTCCTTGGGCGCCACCTCGAAGACGTAGGTGTCAAGCGTGTCGACGTGCTGTCGCCCGGCGTAGGTGAGGTTGTACTCGGGCAGCTGCGCGGTGGTGAGGATGAACGGCAAACGCTGCTTCACGTCATTCACATCGGTTTCGGTCATGATGACGCGTTCGAGGGTGTTTTGCGGCGCAAACACCACGTGCTCCACGCGATGGCCGGCGTTGTCGAAGGTGATGTCTTCGACATCCTGGAACTCGCCGTCGGGCTTGCCGGTGTCCTCCGAAATGGTGTCCATCTTCACCGTTTGGCGAAAGGTGTACTGGTTGCGGGCATGTTCAAACTCCGCTTCACGCTGTCCCATGCGTTCGATGATCTTTGGAATCGTGATGCCGGCAGGGGGTGTGGGGTCGAGCGGGCCGAAGCCGGCGATGTTTGAGGGCGTCGGCGTTTGCTGGGCATAGAGCGGCAGTGTTGCGGCAGCGGCGAAGAGAGCGAGTGTGGACGGACGGAAGCGCATACCTGCTGAGTAGACGCCGCTGCGGAGCGAAAGGCTTCGAACGACCTTTCTCCCACTCCCCGTGTCGGCCAAAGTAGGGGCGATACTGAAGGTATGAGCTTCGGGCGCGCGAAATCTGCGAAACCGCCGCTGGATGAGGCCGGGCTGCTGGAGCATGCCGTGCGCTCGCTCGCCAGCCGCATGAAAAGCGAGCGCGACCTGCGCCGCTTGATGGCGCAGCGTGCCGTGCCCGGCGAGGACGGGGCACGCGACATGGATGCCGTGATGGCGAAGCTGCGCGAGCTTGGCTACCTGAGCGACGAGCGGTTCGCGGCCGATTACACGCGGCTGCGCCAAGAGAACGAAAAGTTCGGCCGCCGCCGCGTGCAACAGGGGCTTATGCAGAAGGGTGTTGCCGCAGCGACCGTGCAGGAGGCCGTCGGCCAGGCCTATGACGAGATCGACGAGGTGGCGCTGGCGCGGGCGTATGTCGCGCGCAAACGCATGCGCAAGCCGGCCGATGAAAAGGAAACGGCGCGGACGATGCGGCGCTTGCTGGCGGCCGGCTTTGGGTCGAAGGCGATCTGGGCCGTGCTGCGCAGTTGGGGTGCGGCCGTGGAAGGGGTTGAAGAGATCGATGTTGCGGACGATGAGCCGGGCGTGGAATCGTCGTGAGTCCGACAGAAGGCGAAACGCAGATTCCCTATGGGAAGGACAACCAAAAAAGCGGAAAGACGCAGACGCTCGATGTTGTGCAGCGCTTCGTCGGTATCGATTGGTCGGGCCGTATCGATGCCGCCGGGCAGCGCCGGCACATCTGGGCGGGCATCTGGACGGTCTCACCAGCGGGCCGGGTGAAGGTGCAGCTGGAGGCCGGGCGCACCCGCGCGGAGGTCGCCGCCTGGCTTGTACAGCTTGCCGGAGAAACGCCGCGCATGGTGGTCGGCATCGACTGCTGCTTCAGCTTTCCCGCATGGTTTCTAGCCGAACTTGGCTGCCGTGATGTCTTCCGCTTTTGGCAGCGGGTGACCGAGGGGGCGGGCGAGCGCTGGCTGGCGCGCGTTGCCGGGGAAACGCCCGAGGAGACCGCGCGGGACGTCCGCTTCTGGGGTAAGCCGCACAAGCGTCCGCCAGTGTTTTCCGGCGAAGGGCTGCGCAGCATGTTTCGGCAAACCGATTACGACAACAAGATTGCCCAGGCGCTCGAAGGCGGCGATGCGGCACGCGCGGCCAAGATGAAAGGCATCACGCCGAAATCCCCGTTTCAGATCGGCGGCTCCGGTTCGGTCGGCACGGGCTCGCTGCGCGCGATGCCCATGTTGCTCCACTTACATAAAGCGGGATGGCGTGTGTGGCCGTTTGAAGATGCAGCGCTCGACGGGCCGGAAGCCAAGCCGTTGCTGGTGGAGATGTATACGCGCCTAATGACGGGCGCTGTCGCTAAAAGCAACGCCACGGCCCGCAAGCACTACCTGGCGCAACGCCGGCGTGAGGATCCGTTGTTCCAATCCGTCGGACGCGCCGTGTTGAAGAAGGCGGAAGGGTCGGAGGACGCCTTCGATGCGTTGGTGAGCACGCTTGAGATGGTACGGGAGGCTGCGGGCTTTCCGCGGCTGCGGGCTACAAGCGATCCGGTGCTGCAGTTGGAGGGCGATACCTGGCGGCCGGGTGTCGTCAGTGGTGACCGTATCTTAACGAATTCCGTGTCGCTGTTAAACTGAGCCTCTATGCGCTCCCTGTCCGGCAATCAGATTCGTGAGGATTTTCTTCGTTTTTTTGAGATAAAAGGGCACCGTCGCGTGCACTCGTCTTCCCTCGTGCCGGCCAACGATCCGACCCTGTTGTTTACCAATGCGGGCATGAATCAGTTCAAGGATGTGTTTCTCGGCGCGGAGCGGCGGGAGTACACGCGTGCGGCCAGCTCGCAGAAGTGTGTGCGGGCGGGTGGCAAGCACAATGACTTGGAAAATGTGGGTTTTACGCGGCGGCACCACACGTTTTTTGAGATGCTCGGGAACTTCAGCTTCGGCGACTACTTCAAGCGCGAGGCGATTGCGTATGCGTGGGAGTTACTGACGTCGCCGGAGTGGTTTGGCATCGATCCGTCGAAGTTATATGTGACGATCTTCGAAGGCAACGAAAGCGTGCCTCGTGACGACGAAGCCGAGCGGTTCTGGATCGAGATCGGCGTGCCCCAGGATCGTATCTTCGGCATGCCGGCCAAGGATAACTTCTGGCAAATGGGTGATACCGGGCCCTGTGGTCCTTGCTCGGAGATCTTCTATGACTTAGGGCTTGGGGCGGCAGAGATTGCCGGGGAAGACAGGCCGTTTCCGCGGGACGATCAGCGTTATGTGGAAATTTGGAATTTAGTCTTCATGCAGTTTGATCGTGCTTCGGATGGCACGCTCACGCCATTGCCCAAACCCTCGATCGATACGGGTATGGGGCTTGAGAGAATCGCTGCGGTTTTGCAGGGCAAATTGTCGAATTATGAGAGCGACTTGTTCACCCCGTTATTGGCGGAGGCCGCGCGACTTACAGGGTTCGCATCCACGGACGGAACTGCAGGTCTCTCCACTCCGTCCGCAAAAGGCGCGGACTCCGGTCGAGAGGACACGGCTAATGGGGGCGCGCAGCTGGATGATGCGCAAGCCTCGTCCTCTTGGCCCCCTCAGGAGGTGTCATCTCGATCGGAGCGCGGAGCGCGTAGTGGAGAGACCCGCAGCTTCAGCCTTGCCGAGATCGACCGTCTGGCGGTAAGCGATGAGAAGGGTGCGGCTTCGCTGCGCATCATCGCCGATCATGCACGGGCAGCTACCTTTCTGATCGCCGATGGCCTGCTGCCGAGCAATGAACATCGCGGCTATGTGCTGCGCAAAATTCTGCGTCGTGGCATTCGGCATGGGCGCTTACTCGGACAGGAAAAGCCGTTCATGCACGAGATGGTGTTTGCGGTGTGCGATGAAATGCAGGCGGCTTATCCAGAGCTGAAGGAATCAGCGGAACGGGTGAGTAAGGTGGTGCTCGCAGAAGAGCAGCAGTTTGCACGAGTACTAGATCTGGCTTCTCGTCGCTTTGATGAAATTCTAAATGAAAGCAAACGGGCAGCTCTGCGATCGATTGTCTCTACGCATCCGCTAGTTAATTTGCTCCGCAAGCTTCACGAGGGGCAGTATTTGCTAGGTCCCGAAGAACCAGGCTATCGTTCATTCGATAGTGACACCAATGCTGCTCTGATGAGCAACCATTCTGAGGCACTGGATGTTCTTTATCGGTTGGCTCGGTTGGAGCCGCTTAATAGAAATTCTCTCGGACAAGTTAATGGAACAGACGCATTCAGTATTTTCGAGACCTACGGTCTACCATTCGACTTCATGGTCGATGCGGCACGCGATGCTGGTATTGCCTTTGACACGGAAGGTTTCGAGCGTGCCATGCAAGAAGAACAAGCCCGCGCTCGCGCTTCCTGGAAGGGCGGCTCGCAAAAATCCGCAGCCCCCGTATACCGAGAGCTAAGCAAGACCGAGTTCGTCGGCTACGGTGCCACGCGCCTCGACGGTGCCCGCGTGCTCGCATTGGTGAAGGACGGTATTGGCACAAAGGAACTCAGGCCCGGCGAGATTGGTGAGGTCGTGCTCGATGCGACCAGCTTTTATGCTGACTCCGGCGGCCAGGTGGGCGATGTGGGTTGGCTGTATGCGGCCGACCACGCCACAGCAGTAGCGAACGTGACCGGCTGCAAAAAACCCGTGCAGGGCGTGTTTGCGCATCAGGTGGTGGCCACGCATCCCATTGCGCTCGCGGATCAGCTGGACACGGTCGTCAACGCCGGCGTGCGGCATGCGACGACGCGCAACCATACCGGCACGCATCTGGTGCATGCGGCGCTGCGCGAGGTGTTGGGGCGGCATGTGAAGCAGGCTGGATCGCTGAACGATGCGCAGCGGCTGCGCTTCGACTTCAATCATTTTGCGGGTGTGGCGCCCGAGGAGCTCGAAGAGATCGAAAGCCTGGTGAACGCGCATGTGCTGGCCAATGAGCCGGTCGAAACGATGGTCGATGTGCCGATCGATGTGGCTGTGCATGAGTTGGGCGCAACGGCGCTCTTCGGCGAAAAGTACGGCGAGTTCGTGCGCGTGGTGAAGATCGGCGATTTCTCGACCGAGCTCTGCGGCGGCACGCATACGGCAGCTACAGGCGAGATCGGCTTGCTGAAGCTGCTCGGCGAAAGTTCGGTTTCGAGCGGCGTGCGGCGCGTGGAAGCTGTCACGGGCACGGGCTCGCTGCAGCTGTTCCGGCGCGATGCGGATGTGGCGCGCGTGGCGGGGCAGATCGTCGGTGGGGACCTGAGTGCGGAAACGCTGCAGGCCAAGCTCGCCCAAAACGATGAAGAGCTGAAGAAGCTGCGCCGTGAGCTGGAACAGATGCGCATGAAGTCGGCTTCGGCGGCGACGGCGGATGCGGCTTCGCAGGCGGTCGAGATCAAGGGAATCAAGGTGCTTGCCTTGCGCGTCGATGCGCTTGGGCAGTCGGCGGAGGCCAAGTCGCAGATGCGCAACCTTGTGGATGAGCTGCGCGGCAAGCTGGGCTCCGGGGTGGTGGTGCTCGGCGCGGCGACATCGGAGGGCAAGGTCTCCTTGATCGTGGGTGTGACCAAGGACCTCGTCGGGCGTGTGCAGGCCGGTAAAGTCGTCGGCCTGATCGCCGCGCGGGTAGGCGGCAAGGGCGGTGGGCGGCCGGACCTCGCCGAGGCCGGCGGCAGCGACGCCGCGGCGCTCGATGGAGCGCTGGCGGAGGCCGCGGCGGTGGTGGGGGCGTTGCTGGGCTGAGGGTTCGCCGTGTTGTTCAGGTTTGAGGATTGAGGAAATGAGGGTTGAGCGGCGGTTCTGCGGATGTGCTTACCCTGTTTCAGTAGGTGCATGCCTGAGTACCCTTCACCCTTTCCCAGCCGCCGTGTGTCCCGCGCGCCCCTACACTGAAGGGGTATGGCGGGTTCGCGGCGGAGTTTCCCTGTGCGTTGGAAGGTGTACGCCTGCGGCTGTGCGCTTGGCTGCCATGTTCTGTCGCTGCACGGTGTTGGCCAGAGCGCGCCGCCTCTAAGCAGTTGGACTGCGGCGGTGGCCGCGCGGCAATCTTTTGAAGCCGAGCCGCGTGAAGAGCACACGCACCCCGAGTTCGTGCAGGTTATGGACAATTTCCGCACGATCTATCACAGCAACCCGGCGGACCCGCACGCGGCGCGAGCCGTGGAGCAGGTGGCGGAGTTGCTCGCCGAGCAGGGCCGCGAGCTGAACGATGCGAAGAGCCTGCGAGCGGCGGCAGGGCAGTATGAATATCTGGCCAAGGCCTACCCCGGCAACGCGCTGGCTGGGCCTGCCCTGGCGCATGCATTGGATCTGCTTGGCCCGGAGGCGGCGGACGACGCGCCGGAAGCGGCGAGGGTTCGCGCGCAGATGCAACAACAAGGCCTTCGTCCCACGGTGGCAGCGCCGGCGGTAGCGCCGGAAAAGATGTCTACGGGCGAAGCGACGAAGACCCATGACCCTGCGCCGACGGCGACGACGGCCACCTCGCAACACACCCCGGCGATCGTCACCGGCATCCGGCACTGGTCGACGGCGAGCTATACGCGGGTGGCGATCGACCTGGGGGGCGAGGTGCAGTTCCGGGCCGCGCGGGTGGAAGATCCGGATCGGATTTTCTTTGATCTGCATGGGGCGCAGCTGTCGCCGGGGCTGGTGGGCAAGACCTTTGCCGTGACGGATGACGGCTTCCTGAAAACGATCCGGGCAGCGTCCTCCGGGTCCGACGTAATCCGGGTAGTGCTGGATGTGCAGCCGGTGGCGGAATACTCCGCGTTTTTGCTGCCGAATCCATATCGTCTGATCATCGACATCCATGGGAAGCCGGCTAGCGGGGCGAAGATGGAGGCCAAGACTGACGCGCCGCATGAGGAATCAAGTGGCTCCTCCCGTGCGGCAGTTCCGGCGAAGATGCCGGAAGCTCCGCCGCCGGCGGTAGCACGCCTGCCCGCGCCGGTCGTTCGCTCCGCGGCCGCGCCCCCGGCCGAAGGGAGTGCCGAGGCCTCAAGCCTGCCGCCGATGCCGGTCACCGATGGCAGTGCAAGCTTCGGCTTACCGCCCAAACGCAACGAGCCTGTGGGGGCAGCCCGTGCGACCGGCCCGGTAGCGCGGCCGCGCGTGGTGGTTTCTGCAAAGCCGACAACGGCAAAGCCCGTGCCGAACACAACCGCCTCGGCAACGCCTGAGAGCACGCGGGAGATTGCCGCGGTAAGCGACGCCCCCGGGATGATCGCGGCGACGACGCAGCCGACCAGCCATCCTGTCGCCGACCGTAGCCCTTCTGTCGCCGATCGCGATGCCAAGCCCGGAGCGCACCGGGGAAAGACGGCGGCTGTGCCGGGCGTGGAAGACAATGCGTCGCCAACGCCGGCTCCCCCTCCGACCGCGGGGGGGCAAAGCACCCTGATGCGCGCGCTCGGCTTGAAGATCGGCCGCATCGTCATCGACGCCGGGCACGGTGGGCATGACTCCGGCACGCTGGGAGCTGGGGGTATCGAAGAAAAGGATGTCGTGCTCGATGTGGCGCTGCGGCTGGGCAAGTTGCTGCACGACCGGCTGGGGGCGGAGGTCGTCTACACCCGCGCGGACGACACCTTTGTGCCGCTGGAAACGCGCACGGCCATCGCCAACAAGGCCCAGGCAGACCTCTTCGTCAGCGTGCATGCCAACAGCTCGGCGGATCCGAGTGCACGCGGTGTGGAGGTGTATTACCTGAATTTTACGAGCGATCCAGAGGCGATGGCGGTGGCTGGCCGCGAAAACGCCGTCAGCTCGCAGCGGGTGACGCAGCTGAGCGATCTGGTGAAAAAGATCGCCCTCAAGGACAAGATCGACGAAAGCCGCGAGCTGGCCGCCGATGTCGACCAGTCGCTCTATGCCGGCTTGAAGCGCGGCAACGCCGGTTTGAAGGATCGCGGGGTCAAAAAGGCGCCGTTCGTGGTGCTGATCGGCGCGAATATGCCGTCCATCCTGGCTGAAATCAGCTTTGTGACTAACCCGGACGACGCCGCGCAGCTCGACCGGCCGGAGTACCGGGAGCGCGTGGCGGAAAGCCTGTATGGCGGCATCGCGCGCTACGCCGGCGGGATCAATGGATCTCCGAACGGAGCGAAGCCGAAAGTGCGGCAAACGGAGCGAGCGGAGCGGTAGCGCCTATGTCGGACGTTTGGCATGCGGCGAAGCGGAGCATGGAACTTTTGGGCTGGCTGCGGTGTCCAATCGGTATGGGTTTTCGCTCCGCCTTCGCGCTCGCGGCACTGGTCATCACGCTTTCCCCAACGGCCTCCCATGCGGGGACGACACCCGCGACCGCCCCGGCGCAAACCACGGTCGCGCTGTCGCCGGCGCTGCTGCCCGCGAGCTTTGGCGGCTACACCACGAGTGCCGAGGCTGCGGGTGTTTCCGCCAGGCCGCCGTTTTCGCTTTCAAGCGCAAACAAGGCCGCGCTGGAAGAGTGTGGACCGCAACAAAGCAGTGTGAAGACTTACGGCAATGGCTCCCGCACGCTCACGGTGGAGGCGGTGGAGTTCAAAGACGCCTCCGGTGCACTTGGGGCGGCTTCCATGCTCGCGCAGCCGGACATGCGCGAGGTGAAGGGCCTGGGCACGCTGGCGCTGGCGGGGGAGGGTGGCGTGATCTTCGTGACGGGTGCGGTCACGGCTGTCGCCTTTCCCGCGACGCCGACCGATCTGCCCATGCTGCAAACGCTTGCGGCGCTGATGCCCAAGCCGGTCGGCAGCCAGGCTTTACAGCCACTGCTGCCGAGCCTCTTGCCAAGCCGTGGCCTTACCCCGGGCAGCCTGCGCTACGCGCTTGGGCCGCGCAGCTATATGGCCGATGGAGGCGTGCTGCCGGCCGCCGGCCTGGGCTGGGACAAGGAGGCAGAGGCAGTAACGGGTCGCTACAGCGACCGTCGAGGCGCAGAAACCCTGACGCTGCTGCTGTATCCCACGCCGACGATCGCCGCCGCCCACGGGCGCGCCGTGGATGCCCTGCTGCATGGCCTGGGGCCAAGTTTTACCAACGCAAAAACGCGGCGTGAAGGATCGCTGCTGGCTGTCGCTAACGGCAGCTTTTCAGCGGAGGCCACGCAGGCGCTCGTCGAAAACACGCATCTGCGGCAGATCCTGAGCACAGACAAAGCCATGCCCACGCCGGACGTTGTCGAGACGCGAAAGACCTTTGGGATGTTGGCCAATGTCATCCTCTTCTCCGGGGTCCTTGGGTTGGCCGCTCTTCTGCTCGCCTTGTTTCTTGGCGGCGGCCGTGCCCTGGTGCGCGTTCTGCGCGGCAAACCCGCTGCCACCGAGGCTGAATTTTTAAGCCTGCACCTCAATCCACAAAATGCCGCGCCGCAGTTCTCGTTGGGAAAACCAGGCGAGCGTATCTGACGGGAACGGGAAGGCAGGGTCGTCGCGACGCCTCCTCTTCGCAGGGACGACGCTTTCCGGTAAACTCTTTCCAGGAACGCCGACGTAGCTCAGTTGGTAGAGCAGCTGATTCGTAATCAGCAGGTCAACGGTTCAAGTCCGTTCGTCGGCTCCATAAGTCACCTTCCTCGGTCAGCCCCGTGGCAAAAGCGTCTTTGCATATACCCTTGTGCCCGACCCGCGACGAGTGCTATCCGATGCATATGGCAGGATCGGATTTATGCGACACCACCTTCGTCATCGGTTCCGCTGGCATCAAGTCCCAAAGTGCGTCGCGGCGTTATTCTTGCCATGACCATGTCTCCGGACCCCCATCCCCTCGCGCCATTCTCCGCCTCAGAAGCTCCCGTCACGCCGGCTAGGTACGTCCCCAGGAAGCCGATCGTCACGTCCGTACTCATCGGCCTCAACATTCTTGTGTTCCTGGCCATGCTACTCAGCGGCTTCTCCCCCATGAACCCCACGGCGGAGCAGGTGCTTGGCTGGGGAGCGAACTTCGGCCCGCTCACCGAGTCAGGTCAATGGTGGCGTCTGCTCACCGCCTGCTTCCTGCACTTCGGCATCGTCCATATCGGCTTCAACATGTACGTGCTGTACCAGATCGGTTTCTTTACAGAACGCCTCTTCGGGGGTGCCCGTTATCTCGCGCTCTACCTCATCGCTGGTGTGGGCGGCAACATCATCGGGCTCTTCCTTCATCCCAACGTCGTCGCGGCCGGCGCTTCCGGAGCGATCTTCGGTGTGTATGGCGGCCTGCTCGCTTATCTTCTCCGCTATCGCGGCGTGGTGAACCGACAGGCTGCCAAGGCGGTCTCCCGCTCCGTCTTCATTTTCCTCGGTTACAACCTCTTCTTTGGGCTGGCAGACCGTCATACGGATCTGACCGCTCACATAGGCGGCCTCGTCACGGGATTTCTGGTCGGCATCGTACTCGCCCCGGCACCCGCGGGCGTAATGGACAGCAGCCGGAGATAGAGGATGATCTGCCCCATGCCCCCAACAACACATGGCAAGATCGAGGCGTTTAGGTTCGTCACACGTCTCGAGCAGGCCGGAAAAGGGCCGGACCATGCCGATGCGATTCGTGCGGCGCGTCGAGATGCGGCATAGAGCGAACCGCCGGCGCGCAGTCTTGATCAAAGCTCGCCGACAAAAAGTGACAAGAAAGTGACATCGCGGTGACAAAGGTACTCCTTCCAATCCTTAGGCTGAAGGTAGATAGAGCAAACCGTTTCCCGCGACACAAACAGCAGTGATGATGCTTGCTCGACTAGACCCCTGCTCGTGATGCTGGACCTGATCGTTCCCGAGATCTCCGGTCGGGAGCTCTGCCGGGAGTTCAAGGGCCTCTCGAACAACATCTCCGTCATTATTCTGAGCGCCCGATCAGCGCTTCCTGCTCGCGGACAGTCGTTTGTTCGAGTATGCCGTGCAGCCGCTCTTCTTCGGCACGGCCGAGAACGGCACGCCCTTGGGCTACGTCATCACAGGGTACGTCGTCGATCCGGCGCTTGTGCAGCCGGTCAACCGAAGCTCTGCCGCGGAGTTTGCGTTTCTCTCAAGAGGACGCGTCGTGACCAGCACGCTACCTACGTCCTTGTGGAGCGAGTTCACGGCTGAAGTCAGTCGCCGCAACGGACACACGGAAGCTCCGAGCACCGTTCTGCTCGGTCCTCAGCAGTACCTCATTTCGTTAATGGACCTGTCGTCGGCCTCGTCGTCGCCCCTGCAACTGGCGGTGTTGAAGTCTTTTACCCATGCCGAAAGAGCGTTGCGCGAACTGAACCGGCTGCTTATCAGCATCGGTGCTTGCGCTCTTCTCGCAGGCACTCTCCTCATGCTGGCAATTTCCGGCTTCATCACGGGTCCATTGGAACAGCTGACGCGCAGTGTTCAGGAGTATGGCAGGGTCGCCGGTGTCCCTGTACTGCCGCCGCGAGGCACGCGCGAGGTGCGCGTGTTAAGAGATGCCTTTCTGTCGATGAGCGACGAGATTCATGATAAAAATCAGGCGTTGTTGGAATCGGAACGGCTGGCGACGATCGGTCGCATGGTCAGTTCGGTCTTGCATGATCTACGCCACTACCTCGCAGCCGTCTACGCGAATGCCGAGTTTCTTGTCAGCTCCAGACTCTCGGAAGCGGAGCGTCTCGAGCTCTTCGACGAGATCCGAATGGCGGTTCATGGCACCACCGATCTCATCGACTCTCTTCTGATCTTCAGCCGGTCCAACGGCGCCACCCGTCGTGCACCGGAGCTGCTCGTTGGGATCCTCGACCGGGCGCTCGCGCTTCATCTACGGGGGATCGCGCCAGGACCGAAAACATGCTGGAGTCATCGTGATGAAACAACGGAAGCGGCAACGATGGAGCCTTTGGGGCATGCGGCTGCTGTTGCAAGTCGGTGCTGCTGCTTGTCTCGTGGCCTATGCCGGACGCATGAACGCGCAAGCAACCGAGTCCCCGAGCAGGACGTGCTTCGCCTTACGGCAGCGGTTGACAAAGCACAGGCCTAGGTGGAGTCCGCCCAACAACTGTTCATCTGGACGGGAGGCATAAGCTGGGAATCGAAGCCTCTTTGATTGACACCCCGGATCCCCCTGTACTCGCCACAAGCGCTACTTCGGTCGCCAGCCAGGCAGAGCGCAGCCGATGGCCCGGTGGTGAAGTTCACCTCGAGCTTGCGAACGGAGGCAAGGTCGACGGAGCATCTTTTGGCATAGGCGGCTACTTCAGCCCGCACAGCGTGCCGAACTCCCGCAACTACGACGCTTGGGCTGTCACGGTGGACGGCCGGCTTCCATTAACCGCCGGATTTACGTTGACGGGGAGCGCCTACCGTGGTCTCTCGCTTGGCGATCTGGGCGGTGGCACCTATAAAGACGTCGTTTCGCGCCAGGTCGGGAGCGTTGTCAGTTCAAGGCCGCTCGATGACGTCGGAGGCTGGGCTCAATTGAAGAAGCAGGCCGGGGAGCGGCTGGAGTTCAACGCCGCACTAGGCCTTGACGAAGCATTCGCCAAGGAACTGCGCGCGTACCCTCTCAACAACTCGCTCTTCTACGCGAACCTTGCCCGCAATCGCACCTTTACCGGCAACGCCATCTGGAGTCCCAGCGCCTACCTGCTCTTTACTTTTGAGTATCGCCGTATTTCTTCCTACTCGGTTGCCCTGCCCTCGGCGAGTAGTAACGTGTTCGGCGTGGCTGCTGGGTATAAGTTCTGATGTTCCGCGGTGCACTGCAAACGGTATCTCTCGTTCTATCTGTTGCTTGTGCGTGCAGCTCCCGTGCCCAAAACACCTTCACCGTGACGGCGGAGCTCGAAGCAAGGTCAGCCCAAGCCAGCCAGCCGTCATTTCCATCCGCGGTACTTTGGCTCAAGCCGCTCGATGTGCCTCATACGCTGCCATTCTCTTCACGCGCTGCGTACGCCCTTGTGCAGAAGAATAAGATGTTTTCCCCGCATCTGCTGGTAGTTCCAGTCGGGTCTGCCGTGGCCTTTCCAAACCGTGATCCCTTCTTCCATAACGTATTTTCCCTGTTTGAGGGACGTCGTTTCGACCTTGGTCTATATGAAGCAGGCAAAACGAAGGACGTCGTGTTCTCGCGTGAGGGAGTCTCTTACATCTTCTGCAACATTCATCCTGAGATGAGCGCGGTCGTCATCTCACTCACGACGCCGCTGTTCAGCGAGGCGGATGCAAACGGCCGCTTCCACATCCCAGGCGTTCTTGCCGGCGAATACGAGGTGCATCTGTGGGTGGAGGGTCAATCGCAGGCAACCATAGACCGATGGACGGGCATTGTCCATGTGACTGCCTTTGCCGCTGACCTCGGACCCTTTCTCGTGCTGCACACCTCCGCAAAGCAACAGCACACGGATAAGTTCGGTCAGCCCTATGCGCCTGAATCCGATCGCAAGTATTGAGGTCGCAGCGCCGCCGAAAGTCATTCTAGTGAGAACGGAGGGCCGTATGTCTACCCGGGCTCTTCATACCCAAGAGAGCGCTTCATTTCGTCGAGGTCGTGACGGAGGCGTACGGCCGCTGTTTGCACGTTGGCCAGCGCATCCTGCCAGTTTTCCGCGTTGAACTGGCCGACACGCATCTCCAAGTCGTTTACGCCTTGTTCAAGATCGGCGACCGATTCGCGCACGTTTTCATTGTGAAACAACGTGGCATCACGCGCGGGCTTCACTTCGGAGTGGCACCCGGTAAAAAACGTCGCGGGAAAGAGAGCGGCCAGGGTGAAGCGGCGTCGATTCATGCGACATCGTCGCAGCTTCGCCCCGGCTCTGCAAGGGTTGCTTCCGAAGGTGCTCCCGCGACCTACTTCGGTGCCGGTCCGCGCACCACCTGTGCCAGGTCCGCCGTCCGGATCTGCCGTGCGAAGGCGGCTTTTACATCGGCGGCGTTCAGTTCGATATAGCGCTTTGAGGCACGCAGGGGCTCATCGAGCGGCAGCCCGAGTTCGGCGCGCGCCAGCATGCCCCCGGCAACAGCCTCTTCGCTCGATTCACCCAAAGGCAGCTGCCGCAACAACAGGGCTTTAGCCTGATGCAGTTCGCCGGGCGAAACCTCCTCCGTCGCCATCTGGTTCAGATCGCGTTCCACCAGCGCCCGCGCCTTGGACACATTGCCCGGATCGCAGCCGTAATCGACCGTGTACGTGGCGCGTGTCTTCGACGCGTTCAGGCTCACATCCACGCTGTATACCAGGCCGGCGGTCTGGCGCAGGTCATGGTAGAGCCGCGTGGCGTAGAAACCGCCTCCCAGCACATGCGTGCCGAGCTGCAGCGGATAGTAGTCGGGGCTGAAGCGGTTCACTGCCAGCTGTTCGGCGAGCACCACCGAATCCTGCACCTGCTCCGCATCGGGAACGGCCTGCGCGGATGCCTTGTTGACCGGCACTGCCGAAGGTGTCGTCTCCGGCTTGGGACCTGTAGCTTTCCATGCGCCAAACCCTTGCTCGATCGCCGTCTTGGCCTCTTCCGGGGTGATGTCGCCGATGACGACGATCGTGGTCAGATCGGGCCGGATGGTGGCAGCGTAATACTGTTTTACCTGGTCGAGTGTGAGCTTGTTCAGGGTGCCGGGGGTGGCTTCGCGCAACGACGGATCGGTCGCCGGCAGCAGCGCGAGTTCGAGCGCCCGCGAGGTACGGTACCCCGGACTCTGCAGGTTGCCGGCCACAAACTGCGCCGTCTGTTGCCGCGTTACTTCAAAGGCCTGCGCGGGCAGGGCAGGGTGCAGTTCGTTATCGGCCAGCAACTGCACGCCGCGCGCGAAGTTCTCCTTCAGCACCGTTAGGCTGAAGCGGTCGCCGGCGCTTTCATTCGCCGCGATATCATCGAGCGCCTTTTGGAAGGCGAGGCGGTCAAGCGTCTGCGTGCCGTAGGAGTACAGCCCATCGAGTACATCCGCCACACCCTCCTGGCCGGCGGGGGTTTGCAGATCCGCGTTGTGCTTTACGGAGCCGACCAGCGTGATCGTGGGACTGGTGTGATCGGTACGCACGATGAGCCGGATGCCGTTGGCGAGCGTCGTGTCGCTGGGCGTAATGAACTCCGTCGGCGCCTTCAACTGGTCCAGCTGCGAAGCCGCCCAGGGCGGCAGGACCACCGGCTTCGTGGGTGCGGAGGTCACCTTTTCACCGCCACCGAAGCCGTTCGACGCCACAGCCTGACCGGTTGGCACGGGCTTCAGCGTTGCCGTAATGGTGCCGACATTGAGCAGGTACTGCCTGGCAACGCGGTTCACATCGGCCACCGTCACCTTGCCGATCGCGGCCACGTCCTCCTCGGGCGAGGTGCGCCCTTCAGCGGCGAGTGCGTCGGACCACACCGTGGCCAAGCCGGGAATGGAATTGCGCTGAAACTCGGCCTGCGCGATCTCGCTCCGCTTGGAGGCGTCGACAAGTTCCGCAGGCACGCCGTCTTGGGCATACTTCGTCAAGATCTGCCGCATTTCGTTCACCGCGCCGGTGCTGTCGGCACCCGCGGGCAATGCTACGAGACCAAAGCCGACGCTTGCCTTGGGATAGCTTTCCGCGACGGCGAACTGCGCCGCCAAGGCCTTACCTGCGGGCACCATCGCGTACAGATCGGCGCGCTGCGACCCGAGCACATCGGAGAGGATCTGCGCGGCGGCATAGTCGGGCGAATCGGTGCCGGGCAGCCGGTACGCGATGAAGCCGAGAACGTACGGCAGGTTGCTGTCGAGCGAGAATGTGTCCGCCTTCACCGGTTGCAGATCGACAGCCGGGTGGGCCGGCAGGGCATGGCTGGGGATGGCTTCGAACTGCTGTCTGATCTGCTCCAGCGCCGGCCCGGGGTCCACATCGCCGGCCACGACCAGGATCGCGTTGGCGGGCGTGTACCACTGCTTGTAGAAGTTCCCCAGCATGGTGGCCGTAGTCGCATCGAAGGAGCTTTTGGTGCCCAGAGGATCATGCGCATAGGGCGTTCCCGCAAACATCGCGGCATTCAAGCGGCTGATGAACTTGTAGGTGGGATTGGACAGGTCGCGCGCCACCTCCTGCTCGATGGCGCCGCGCTCCTGGTCCCACTCGGCCTGAGTGTTATCGACGCCGCGCAAACAGGCAGCCTGTGCGTCGAGCGCCACGCCGAGATCGGCTGCGGGCACGGTGGCATAAAACTGCGTGATATTTTGCTGTGTGTCGGCGTTGTTGTTGCCGCCAAGTTGCGCGTAGATCGCTGCAGTCTGGTCGGCAGACATGCCGGTGCAGCCGCGAAAGGCCATGTGCTCTTCCGCATGCGCCATGCCGGGAAAGCCCTGCGGCGTTTCATCGCCGCCGACCATGAAGTTGGTTTCCACCGTAACCACCGGCGCCAGCGCATCGCGCACGATCACCACACGCATGCCGTTTTTCAAGGTGGCACGGGTGATGTTTTTATCGACGGCGGCGGAGCTGGGAGAAGTTTGCGCGATAGCCGTTGCAAGGCAGGCAAACGAAAGCGGCAGAAAGAGGCGAAGAGAACGACAAGTCAAGCTCACTGAAAATCAACCTCCGCGCAGAGCGCGTTTATAAGGAAAGGACGCTCCAAAGTAGAAAGCGTAGCTGAACGATCCGGTTAACGGATGAAGCAGGACATACCGTAAAGCAGGTTTCAGCGCGCAGCGTTGTTGATCGGTCACCCGACCTCATTCATTTTAGCTTTGCAGAACGCGGAGCGCTGGCTCAGGCGAGGGTGCCTTCGAGTCCGGCGCGAGGAAGTGCTCCTGAATGCGCCGGGCCACGGCTTCCTTCACCACGGCCGTCAGCGCATCGGGGTTCGTCTCCGCTGCCTGCTTGAGCGCGCGCACACTGCCGAAGTGGGCGAGAAGGCGTTGGCGGGTGGTGGGGCCCACGCCGGGGATCTCATCGAGCTCGCTTACCCGGTCGCGCATCTCGCGGCGCTTGCGGTGGTAGCCGATCGCAAAGCGGTGACTTTCATCGCGAATCTTCTGGATCACATGCAGCACCGGCGACCGCCGGTCAAGCACCACCGGATCGTCCTCCTGGCCGTGGATGTAGATGATCTCCTCGCGTTTGGCGATCGACGCCAAGGGCTGGCTGGTGAGCCCAAGCTCTTCAAGGGCGGCGGCCGCGGCGTGCAGCTGGCCCAGGCCGCCGTCGATGAGCACAAGCGAGGGCAGGGTGGCGTCCTTGCCCACAGGCTGAGCCCCGTTGGCAAATTTGCTGTAGCGACGGCTCACAATCTCCGCCATCGACGCAAAGTCGTCCACGCCGGTGACTGTTTTTACCTGAAATTTGCGGTAATCCGCCTTCTTCATCGCGCCCTTTTCCCACACCACCATGGAGGCCACCGTTTCGGCACCCTGAATGTGCGAGATATCGAAGCACTCAATACGCTCGGGCGCATCCGGCAGATTCAAGGCCTCGCCAAGCGCTTCCGCCATGGCTTTGGCGCTCGGCTGCAGCACGCGAAAACGCTGGTCGTAGCTTTGCTTTGCATTCTGGCACACAAGATCGACCAAGGAACGCTTGTCACCCCGCTGCGGTGCCGCGATCTCGATCTTGTGCCCGCTGCGCTCGCGGAGAAGATCGGCCAGCAGCGCGCGATCCGGGAAGTCCACCGGCACATAAATGTGCTTCGGAACGTAATTCTGGTCCAGGTACAGCTGTTTCAGAAGAGCGGAAAAGAAGGCCGCCGGCGAAAAGCACGGCTTGGCCAAGGCGCTTGACGAGGCGGGTGCAGCGATAGGTTTCTCCAAGGCGCAATCGGCATCCAGCCCCGGGTCGCCGGCGTCGAAACGCGAAATCAGCACCGAGTGCTGCTCGGAGGCTTCGGTATCGGCAACAATCTCCGGTGCGGCGACGCGCGGGTTCGGTTCCAGCCGCGGTTCCGCCTCCAGATCGCTGGCATTCTCTTCATGTTCGCTCGTTGACGCGGTGACCTCATCCTCAAACTCGGGCAGGTCCTCCCAGAACATATCCCGCCGGTCGACAATCTTGCCGCCACGCATATGAAACAGGTTCACGGCGAGCATGTCGTTCTCGAAATGAAAGCCAAATACGTCGGCATCGTCGGTATCGGTGGTGTCCATGCGCTGCCGTTCGCCGGCCTGGTGCACGGTGGAAAGTTGGTCGCGCAGCCGCGCAGCAAGCTCGAACTGCATGTTCTCGGCAGCGCTTTCCATGCGCGCCATCAACCGGCCTTCCAGTTCACCGGTTTTACCTTCCAAAAACAGTTGCACATCCTTGATCACCGCGCGGTAGTCGTCCCGCTCAATCAGCCCTTCGGCACAGGGCCCCAGACAGCGCTTGATGTGGTACTGCAGGCAAGGCCGCGGATGGTACCGGTTCAGGTCCACCTTGCAGCTGGGGATCAGGAAGCTGCGGTGCACCACATCCACAATGCGATGCGCAAGATTGCCCGGAAAATAGGGGCCAAAATATGCGCCGCCATCCTTACGCAGCCGTCGTGTGACGAACACCTTGGGGTGCCGGTCGCCCAGCGTGAGCTTCACGTAAGGGTAGGTCTTATCGTCCCGCAGCAGAATGTTGTAACGCGGCTTGCGTTGCTTGATCAGGTTATTTTCAAGCGCCAGCGCCTCGTGCTCGTTGCCGACCGTAATGTACTCAAGATCGACCGCCTCGCGCATCAGCGAGCCGGTTTTGGCATGCGCCTGCGAAGCCGCTAGAAAGTATGATCGCACCCGCGCGCGCAGGTTCTTCGCCTTGCCGACATAGATCACCTCGCCCTCAGCGTTCTTGTACAGGTAACAACCGGGGCCGGTGGGTAACGTGCGAATTTTTTGCAGCAGATCCATGCGGGAGGGGGCCGCCTTCAGTTGAAGCCAACGGCGGCCAATTTCAGATTAGACGTTTTCTCCTCACCTGCGATGCAGGGCGCCCGGGGCGCGGCAAGCCGCACGCGGTAGCATGGAGCATGCCGCAGAAAATACCCTTGCCTAGGCCTTTGGCTGTCGACGCAACGCAAAATAGCGCAGGCAGTGCGGTTGCCGGGGCTGCCGCCATCATGGCGCGCCTGCGCGGACCCGAGGGCTGTCCGTGGGACCGTGAGCAGACCTTCGACAGCATCAAGCGGTACACGCTCGAAGAAACCTACGAGGTCTTCGATGCCATCGAGCGCCGCGCCTGGCCGGAGCTGCGCGATGAACTGGGCGATCTGCTGCTGCAGGTGCTCTTCTATGCGCAGATGGCAAGTGAGGCCGGGTATTTCACGCTCGAAGAGGTGGCCGGTACCCTCAGCGCCAAGCTGATCCGCCGTCATCCCCACATCTTCGGCGCCGTGCACGCACCCGATGCCGAAGCCGTTCTGCGCAATTGGGAAGAGATCAAGCGGGAGGAACGTCGTGCCGCGGCGCAACTCGCGGTCCGCGAGGGGACCGGAGACCGCGAACCGGCAGAGCCATCGGCGCTGGACGCGATCCCCCGGTCGATGCCGGCGCTGCTCGAAGCGGGCAAGCTCGGCGCGAAGGCCGCCAAAGCCGGCTTCGATTGGCCGGAGACGAACGGGCTTTTTGAGAAAGTAGCCGAGGAAACGGCCGAGCTGCAGGCCGAGATCCACACCGGCAATAAGGACGCCATCGAAGCCGAGCTCGGGGATCTGCTGTTTACGGCGGTGAACCTGGCGCGGCATCTGGGCGTCGATCCCGAATCGGCACTGCGGCGCACCAACGCGAAGTTTCGGGCCCGGTATCGTGCGATGGAGGCTGGCGCGGGTGGCGTTGAAAGCTTCGAGCAGGTGTCGTTGGCAGAGAAGGAAAAGCTTTGGGCACAGGCCAAGGCTGGGGAAAGTAGTTCATGTTAGAGCGGTCTCTCATGGCTTTTGCACAACGATTGCAATGCGGCCGCTGTGGCGGCAATGGTTAAGTGATTTCACCTGGATACCTCGAAGTGATCACCTCTACCAAGCACAAAACCAACTCATCGCGTCGGCACCGGCATCGCGAGCAGCGCCTGGATGGCGTCCCGGTACGAGACAGGGCCGGTCAGCAGATGCGGGTCCCACGCGGTCATCTCTACATTTTCCTTTACAGTGTGGATCAGCACCTCGCGGATCACCACATGCTCGCTGAGCCGTGAAAAAAACCAACGATGTTCGCCCACCTCCGTCTGCTCAAAGAGCACGGTACCGCCTTCGCTGACACGAGCGAGCAGGCCGCCCCAGCCGAAGTCGACCGGATGCAGGATGCGGCCTTCGACCCGTGTCACGCAGTGGTTTTGCGCGTCGATCCAGATGCGGCCCGCAATGCCCTTCAGCGCCTCCGTCACGACCGTTGGGGGCTTATAGCCGGGATCCGGTGCAAAATCGACAACCACCTGCAAAGTGCGCCCTCCGCCCGGCTGCGGTTGTCCCGGAGCATAGCTCCAAAGCATTGCCTGCGGGATCGCATGGATGAGTTCGCGTGCATAGCCACGCGCCGCCCGGCTGCGCTGCCGGCGCTCTAAGAACGCGTTCGGCGACGCGAGAATGTCATTCAAGCGCTCGCGCTCGGCGCTGTCTTCGGCTGCGGTCAAAGGGCCCCCGTTGCGCTGGATCAGGCGCGCGACGCTGCCGTCCCGGCTCTCGATCTCTTCACGCGTCATGTCGCCTCTGGCGTCGATCTTACGGACGCGGTAGCGCAAAGGGGCGGCTTCATCGGTGATGAGGTGATCCTGGTTCGCAGCTGCGGCTTCAATCCAAGCGCGCGGCGCGCCAGCGGGCAAGCTCGCCGGCTCTCTTTGGGAGGCACCCGCTGTCTGCCGTATGGCGCCGCGCACCCCGAGGCCATATGAGACGGGACCGATTTCCGCGGCTACCGCCGGCAGCAGCCCACAAAGCAGCCCGCAGAGCAGCCCCCGAAACAGCCCGGATTGCGGAGGGACCGCGCTTGTCCTCTTGTGCGAGCGGTGCAAGCGGACCTCCATGGCATGCGTTCCCAACACGCTTCTCAGCTTCTTAGAGAATAGACGCTACAACCGAGCTGGTTGGATTGCTGCGCGGCGGCTTCTACCCTTTTGACGACCGTCCAAGCCCCATCCGTAGGAGACGGCACAGAAAACGAGATTCACCGGATGCGTGCGCCCTTCCTGCCCCCTCCCTAGGCTAAGCTCTAGACTGAGCCAACGAAACAGGCCCAGAGAAGCTTCCCTATGATGCATCTGTTTAGGCGCGGCGGGTCCGCCGGCGAAGGACATCTCCTTGAGCGCACACGTCACTCGCGTGGCTGGGCGGAGGTGTTGCAATACATGCGTGCCGAGCCGGTGCGCGCCTTGCGTGTGCTCGATTTCGGCACGACGTCGCCGTCCAACATCAACCTGCTGACCTCCATGGGTCACAGCGTGTATATGGCCAACATCGTCGGCGAAGCCGCAAAGCCTGAGTGGCTCATTGCCCCGCCGGCGGGATCGCGGCCGAATACCCCGCCCACGTATGACGAGGAAAGGTTTGCCGCAGCCAACCTGGATTTCTCAGGACGGGATTTCGACGTGGTTCTGCTTTGGGATACGGCAGACTACCTGCCCCCGGCCCTGGTGCCGGCGCTGTTTGCCCGGCTGCGGGCCGTGACGCGTCCCGGGGGTCGCTTGCTCGGCTTCTTTCACGGCAAAGCGGAAGGGCCGGGAACGGGATACGCCCGCTACCAGATCACCGAGACCGATACCTTGCGCTTGCAGGGCAGTGAAACGCTTCCGATTCGGCAGATCATTCAGAATCGCCAGATCGAACGCTATCTCGAAGGCTTCAGCACGGTCCGCTTCTTCCAGGGAGCAGATAACGTGCGCGAGGTCATTGCCACACAGGCTTGATAGGTAGTGAGAGATAGGTGGCCACAGCACAGAAAGCATTTGGCCTTCTGTACTGTGGCTGAAACTTTCTTGGTGCTGTGGCTTAACGTCAGCAAAGTTAGCTTGCTTCCTTTGAGCCTTTGCGGCGATCGGCCCAGCGGCGCTGCATCGCTTCCTGGATGCGTTTGCGGCCTTCCGGGCTTAGGTTCCGCTTACGCTTCCGGGCTGGCGCTTCCGCCGGTGCCGGCGCGGCGTTTGTGCTGCCCTTGGGACGGCCCCGCCGAGCCTGTGGTGGAACCGGGCTCGCGCCATCCAGAGCTGCCACAGCCTGCCGTGCTCCCTGTAGCCGCGCAATCTCCGCATCGATAGCGGAGAGTATCTGACTTACGTCCATGTAACATCCTCTTTTCGTGTTGCCGCCGGACGACGCCTCGCGTCCCCACTTAGCTTCTGTAACTCTACGTGTGAAGAGATATCCTTGCAAGGGCAACGGCACCAAAATCCTGGAAAGTTACCTGCTGATCCTAGAAGGCAGCTGGTAGAGCAGCCCCGTACCGTAGTCCAGAACCGTAGCAGAACCGTAGTCCAGTGCCGCAATGAATGCTAGACTCGTTCCCGATGCGACCTGTTCCTTTGCGCGCCTGCGGCCTCGCCGTGTTATCGGCTCTTCTACAGCTTCTGCCCTTTCCCCTGGCCGGACCTGTGCCCGCATGGCGGCGTTTCTTTTGTTGGTTCTGTCTTTTGCCGCTGCTCTACGCGCTGGGGAGCAGGGATGCGGAGGGAAGGCCGCTAACTCTCTCCCAGTCCTCACTTATCGGCTACATTTGTGGCATCTGCTGGTTCTGCGGAAACTGCTACTGGATCTACCAGACCATGTTTCTTTACGGCGGCCTGCCGGCCCCGGTTGCGCTCGGCATTCTCATCCTCTTTTCCCTGTACCTGGGGTTGTATTTCGCCCTCTTCGGCTTTTGCTTCGCGCTGCTTCGTACAACGGTGAGTGAGCGAACTGCTATCTCGCTCAGCCCGTTGCTTTGGGTGGCTGTGGAGTTGGCGCGAGCCCGCGTCACCGGTTTTCCCTGGGACTTACTCGGATACACCCAGGTGGACAGCGCCTTCTTCACGCGGCTGGCGCCGTGGACCGGAGTTATGGGTTTGTCGCTGGTGGTGGCTGCCGTAAATGCGGTTTGGCTTTGGACACCGAAACACGCGCTTCAGCAAGGATGGGTGAGACCCCTCCGCATGTCGGTCCTGATCGCTGTATTTGCTGCCGGCTTTTCGAGTAAGCCGCCTAGATATACGCCAACGGCAACCGCCGTTCTTTTGCAGGACAATCTTCGCGTGGGCGCCGAAGCGCACGAGTCTTCCGCGTCGGCATCCGAAATGCCGTCCGAGACACAATCCCACATGCTTGCCGATTTCTCCGCACGCACCCTTAACCCGGCACGTGCTCCCCAACTTTCGGAGATCGGCTCAGCTTCTGAGAATGCGTCCAGACAAGCCTCTCCTAAAGCCTCAAACCTTTCCGGCGACGCTCTTTCTCCCCGCATCATCCTTTGGCCCGAAGCCCCCACCACGTTCATGAGTGCCGATCCGCAGTTTCGCGCCGCGGTAGGGCAGGTAGCGCGGGCGGCTCAGGCGCCGTTGGTGGTGGACGCCGTCGGTCAGGGTACTGTGCCGAATCATGGCGGCCATTTCGATGAATTTGTCTCCGCAAGCTTTTTTCTCCCGGACGGCGCCTTTGCCGGACGCTACGACAAGATGCACCTGGTCCCCTTCGGCGAATACACACCCTACAAACAGCTTTTCTTCTTCGCGGGCCATCTGCTGGATGGTTTGAACTTCGTCCCCGGCACCGAGCGTCGCCTCTTCAGCGTCGACGGCCACCGGTATGGCGTCTTCATTTGTTACGAATCCATCTTTGGCGACGAGATACGCGAGTTTGCCGCCAGCGGCGCGCAGGTGCTCGTCAATCTTTCCGACGACGGCTGGTATGGCGACACCAGCGCTCCGTGGGAACACCTGGACATGGCGCGTATGCGAGCCATCGAGAACCGCCGCTGGCTGCTGCGCGATACCAATACCGGCTTTACGGCATCCATCGACCCTGCTGGGCGGATCGTGTCCTGCATGCCACGCCATATCCGCGGCGCGATTGAGGTGCCCTTCGGCTACAAGGAAGAGCTGACCTTCTACACCAGGCATGGCGATTGGATCGGTTGGCTGTGCGCCATCGCGGTGACTGGGGTGCTCGGCGGCAGCTATCTGCAGCGCCGGTATCCGGCAAAGTCCCGTATCCCCGCAACACCGGCCAGGGCCGAGTAAACTGGAACACATGTTGGATGACTTAGAGTTTGCTTACTCCCCGGTTCGTGAGAAGGTTCGCGATCTGCGGGAGTATCTTTGACGCGGCCCGCCTGAAAAAAGAACTCGCGCAGGTCGAGTCGAAAATTGCGGACCCCGCCGTGTGGGCCGATGCCGCGAAATCACAACCGCTGATGCGTGAACGCAAGCGGCTTGAAGAGCAGCTCGGCTATGACATCGAGCTGGGCCGCCGCATGGGCGATATTGACTCCTATTTCGAACTGATGCGCGAAGGGGAAGCCTCGGTCGAGGATGATCTGCGTCGCGAGATCGGCACCCTGAGCACCTACACGGAACAGCTGGAAGCCCGCACCATGCTTTCGGAAGAGCACGATGCGCTCAACGCCATTGTCACCGTCCATCCAGGCGCGGGCGGTACGGAATCGCAGGACTGGGCCGAGATGCTGATGCGCATGTACCTGCGCTGGGCCGAACGCGAAGGTTTCAAAACCGAGATCAACGAGATCCAGGATGGCGACGAGGCCGGTATCAAGTCGGCGACCTTCACCATCACGGGCGACTCCGCGTTTGGCCTGCTGCAGGGCGAAACCGGCGTGCATCGGCTGGTGCGCATTTCGCCGTTCGACCAGGCCAAGCGCCGCCACACCAGCTTCGCATCGGCCTATGTGTCGCCGGAGATCGACGATTCCATCGTGATCGACATCAAGCCGGATGACCTGCGCATTGACACCTACCGCTCCGGCGGCAAAGGCGGCCAGCACGTGAACACGACCGACTCGGCTGTACGCATCACGCACCTGCCGACGGGCATCGTGGCCGGCTGTCAGAATGAGCGCTCGCAACATAAGAACAAAGAACGCGCGATGAAGTTACTGCGTTCGCGGCTCTATGAGCATGAGCTTGAAAAGAAGCGTGCGGTGAGCAAAAAGCTTGAGGATTCGAAGTTGGAGATCAACTTCGGTTCGCAGATCCGCAGCTATGTGCTGCAGCCGTATCGTATGGCCAAAGACCTGCGCACGCGCGTGGAGGTCGGCGACGTCGACCGTGTGCTCGATGGCGATCTCGATCCGTTCATCCGCGGCTATCTCCGCATGCGCCGCGAAGGCGGCGTGCCCGCGGTGGTGGGCGAAGGAGAAGACGAATAGAGTACGAGCTTTACAGGTCTAGTGTGCTCGATCCAAGCCGAAGTATCTGCTCGAAGACACCCTGGAAGCTCCTCATATAAGCGCCAAGGGCGCTAAGGCAGCTACAAGAGGCCCCGTCGCGACAATATGACGGTATCTTAGATAAACAGCTCCGCCGACGATCGCGTTCAACCCCTACTCGCCTCTGCCTTCCAGCCAGCGGTGCAGCGCGCTGATGTGCAAATCCAGCGCAACGGACGTCGTACTCAGCATCTCGTGGCCCAGACGTTGCGCCCTGTCCAGATCGTCTAAATGCCCCAGCTGGGCGCGGGGCGAGGTGTACACCGCCAGCCCGGCGCGCCGGCACAGCATGGCAATGCGGAACAGGTGCGTGCCGTCGCTCACCACGTCAAGCGTCTGCAGATTGTGCTCGTCCGCGAGGACGGCCAGCCGCTGCACCTGTTGTTCCGTATCGACAGACGTGGTCTCGGCTAGGATGTGCTCGACCGGGACGCCATTCGCGAGTAGATAGTCACGGCCGGCCCCACCTTCTGTATTGCCTTCGTCCTTGCTCGACCCACCGCCCAGCGTGATGATCAGCGGCGCCAGGCCGCGCTGATAAAGCGAAAGTGCTTTGTCCAGCCGGGCGTGGAGCACCGGCGAAGGCCGGCCGCCGTACTCCGCCGCGCCGAAGACCGCAATGGCATCCGCGCGCTCGGCGTTGTCGATGCCCGCCGTATAACTGATCTGCCGGTAAAGCCAAGCAAACCAGCCCACCGCACCCAGCAAAACAAGGCACAGCGCCGTATAGAACACGCGCTTCGCGAAGCGTTCGGAAGCGATCTGAAACCGGCGGCGTTGGCTGGCTCGACTCATGGGCGGTGCAACTCAGTATGCCGTCAGCGGGAGATTGGTGAACCTCGAAATGTCCTGCGCGGAGCTAGCGTTGCATCGCCAGCGCGATCTCGTGCGTGGGAATGGCGCCTTCGCGAAGAATCATCCAGGAATTTTCACCGCCGCTCAGATCGACGATCGTGGTAGCGACGGAACGCCCTGTTGGGCCGCCATCCACAATCAGCGGAATCTTACTGCCGAACTGCTCGCGCACGCAGCCTGCCCAGGTGCACTCAGGCATGTCGCGCAGGTTGGCCGAGGTCGCGGTGATGGGCAAGCCCAGCTCCTTCACCACGGCCCGACAGATGGTGGCCTCCGGCACCCGCAGGGCAACATTGCCGGTGTTGGCCGTCACCCGTAGCGGTAATTTGCTGCCCGCCCGCACAATAATCGTCAGCGGCCCCGGCCAGAAGCGTTCAGCGAGCCGGTCGAAATCGGCCCCGATGCCGCGTGCCAGCTCATAGGCGTGCGTCACGTCGGCGATCAGCAGAGACAGCGGCTTGTGCCGGGCGCGCGTCTTCAGATCGTAGATTCGGTCCACCGCCCGCAGGTTGACCGGGTCCACGGCGAGTCCGTAAAAAGTATCCGTGGGCAGTGCGACGACCTCGCCTGCATCGAGCGACTGCGCCACGCGGCGGATATGCTCCGGTTCCGGTTCATCCGGATGTATACGTAAAAGCTCAGCTTCCAACGTGCCCTCAAAGCTCCTGTGTACAAACTTTACCGCATCCTGTACCGCGTCGTGGAACGGAGGCGACGGTGGAACCAGCGGGGGGACTCGAGCGGGTAGACTTGGACGAAGATGCCCGTGCTGCCGCCACCCATCACCAGCCGCACCAATGCGCGTGTGAAGGCATTGCGGGCCTCGCTGAGCGGCAGGGCGGCGCGTCCGGGGGATCTGCTCGGCATCGAAGGTCTGCACCTGATCGGCGAACTGCACAACACGGGGCATAGCTTTGAGGCTGTGTACCTCCGGGAAGGGGACGAACCCCTGCTCGAGGTCGGTTGGCCCAGTCAGCTGCGAGCCACGCAGTGGGTCGTGCTCAGTCGCGACGTCTTCGACAGCGCCGTCACCACCCAGACGCCGCAGGGAATAGCGGCTACATGGATCATTCGCAATCCTAAATTGCGCGACGGGGAAATCGGTAACGCTCTCCTTCTGGAAAACATTCAGGACCCTGGCAATCTCGGCACCCTGATCCGCTCGGCAGCGGCTTTTGGCACGAATCGGATCATGATCACACCGGAATCTGCCAATCAGTGGAACCCAAAGGTGGTGCGGGCCGCAGCCGGTGCCATGTTCCATACGTCGGTCACCCGTCTGCCGATCGACCAGGCCGCGGCGCAGCTGCGCGCCGAAAAGGTGCGGATGTTTGCGGCCGTAAGCAGCTTTCATCGCGGACCCGAGTACGGCTTTCCCCGGCTCCCCGCGCCGCACGGTGTGCTCACGGGGCGTGCCGAGAGTCGGGATGCTTCCCCGGACCGCCCCACTCCGCCGCCACCTGCAGGCGAGAAGAGCTACGCGGCGTCCTTGTCGTACGACACCGACTTTGTAGAGCCCTGCGCCGTTCTCATCGGCAACGAGGGCGCAGGGCTGACCCAGCATGCGCGGGAACTCGCAGACGAGCAGGTACAGATCCCTGTGACCGTGGAATCCTTAAATGCGGCCGTGGCAGGTGCCGTGCTGCTGTATGAAGCCATGCGGCAAAGGACCCTACGCGCCTGGGCCCAGCAGCAGGGGCTACGCTCATGAGTCTTTTCGACACAGCGCCCATTGGGGGAATAACGGATCGCGTTTCCGCCACAGCCCCACTTGCCGAACGCATGCGCCCGCGTTCCCTCGATGAATTTTTCGGACAGGATCATCTGCTCGGCCCGGGCAAGCCGCTGCGCCTACAGATCGAGCGTGACGAACCGTTGGGTCGCGGCGTTCAGTCGCGCTCTAGCGCTCAGCCGGGCTCTGGCGCCTCTGCTTCGCTTATCTTTTGGGGGCCGCCGGGCGTGGGCAAGACTACGCTTGCCAAAATCATCGCGGGTTCCACGGAAGCGAGCTTCGTCGAGTTTTCCGCCGTGCTTTCGGGCATCAAGGAGATCAAACAGGTCATGGTGGAGGCCGAAAAGGCTGCCGGGTTCGGCTCGCGCACCGTCCTGTTTGTCGACGAGATCCACCGCTTCAACAAAGCACAGCAGGATGCCTTTCTGCCCTACGTCGAACGCGGTTCCATACGGCTTATCGGCGCGACAACGGAAAATCCATCCTTCGAGATCAACGCCGCACTGCTCAGCCGCTGCCGCGTGTATACCCTGCGCCCCCTGGGAGAGGCAGACGTGCTTGCGCTGCTCGAGCGCGCCCTGGCCGATGGGGAGCGTGGCCTGGGCACACTGCAACTCAGTGCGGCGCCGGAGGCACTCGGGGCCATCGCCGGCTACGCGAGCGGCGATGCGCGCTCTTCTCTCAATGCTCTGGAGGTGGCAGCCCAATTGGCCGTCAGCCGAGGCGCAACCGTCATCACGCGCGAGCTCGCCGCCGAGGCCCTGCAACAGCGCGTGCTCCTCTATGACAAAAAAGGCGAGCAACACTACGACCTCATCTCTGCCTTGCACAAAAGCGTGCGCAATTCCGATGCCGACGCCTCGCTCTATTGGCTCGGCCGCATGCTGCGCGCCGGGGAAGACCCCATGTACCTTGCGCGTCGTGTCGTACGCATGGCGGTCGAGGACATCGGCCTGGCCGCCCCCGAGGCGCTCAATTTGTGCCTGTCCGCCCGCGATGCCATGCACTTTCTCGGCTCGCCGGAGGGAGATTTAGCCCTGGCCCAGGCGGTCGTCTACTTGGCACTGGCACCCAAATCGAACGCAGTCTACAAAGCGTATGCAACGGTGCTCGCCGACATCGAAGCCAAGCCAGCCGAACCGGTGCCCCTGCACCTGCGCAACGCGCCCACCAAGCTTATGAAAGAGCTCGACTACGGCAAGAACTATCAATACGCCCACGACATCGAAGGCAAAGTGGCAGCCATGGACTGCTTGCCGCCGTCGCTCGCGGACCGCCGTTATTATCAACCGACAAATGAGGGCAGGGAACGACTGCTCGCGCAGCGTATGGAGGAGATTGCGAAGCTGCGCGGACGCGAATAGCTTCCCACAAAGGCGAAGGTCAGCCCGAATGACTTAACTTGGGTCATGGCCATCAGGAACGCACTTTGTTCCGCACATAGGATGGCGTCGGAAGCTGTTCAAAGCTGTTCGGCTCGGCCCGGCCGACCGCAGGCAGCACTGAAGACATATTTGCTTCCAACGTGTACCGATGCGTGGTCCCCAGCACAATCAGAGCGATCTTTCGCCCTTCGAGGTTCTGCTGGTACGCCAAATTCTTGTCGCCTGTAATGATCAACTCAAAACCCGCGTCTTCAGCTGCCTTCATCAACAGTCCATTCGACAGCTTAGCCCAGCCCATCTGTACAGCCGTCGTCACCTTATGCCCAACGAGGTGACGACGCAGTTGAGCGGGCACATTCACATCGAAAAAGATGTTCATCGATGAAGAAGGTCCGGATTCCGGGCAACCGCTTCGGCTATCAAAGATCGAACCTCCTCTTCAGGCAGCCCGAATGACTCAGCGATTTCTTCCGCACTTTCACCGAGCATGTAGTTTTCGATGATGAACTGAGCTGGCATCCTCCACCCTCTCAGGGTCGGTGTTCCGCTCAATTTCGCGGGATTACTTTCCACCATGGAGTATCCGGTCCAGTCGACCAGATATCGAGCGCCAACATGATTCAAGTCCATAAGTGTTCCTCTTCCTTTATTGACTACGCTGATGCTGTGCATTCTGGTCTAGCACATGCATCGCATTGTCATCGACTTTGGTCAGTTTGACATCGTGCTTACCGATACGCCGCGATGCATGTTCAACGATGTCATCCTTGAAGGCTAGAAAGGACGCAACACTCGCCGCTCGCTACTGAGGTAACCAAATTTCTTGAATGAGAGACAACTGAATGTTTGCGGACCTGAAAAGTCCATGGCCTGGGCTATCGAGTGAACGACTCTTCTACCTTTCCCACCACCAAGTCCTTTTGGATCGCCTTCGAAACGATATCGCGGGTGAGCAACTCGGGCAGTACATCGGCATTGGAAGTTTTTCCCGCCGGATAAATCACATACGTAGGCACGCCGCTGCGGTGAACGCCGGCCAGCTCCGCCGTGATACGCGGATCGTACTGTGTCCAATCGGCTTTCAGCAGCTTGAAATGCCCTTTGGCCAGCTTGGACTCAATCTCGTCCGAGCGCAGCACTGCGGCCTCATTCACCTTGCAGCTTAGGCACCAGGCAGCAGTGAAGTCGATAAACACCGGCTCGCCTGAGGCGCGGGCCGCCGCCAGGTTTTCCGGCGACCACGGCTGCCACGATGCCGCTCCCACAGACTGCGGGCGCAGCGGCAACGAGAGTGCCAGGGGAATCAACACGAGCGCGGTGATCCCCGACCCCCAACGCGCAGGCCACCGGCCCAGCGCCCAACCGGCAATCGCAAGCACAAGGAAGCACAACAGCAACAGCGCTACGCGATTGAGTCCGTCGCTGCCGAACAGCTGCCCATACACCCAGGCCAGCCAGATCGCCGTCGCGAAAAGGGGCACTGCCGAGAACTGCTTCAGGATCTCCATCCAGGCGCCCGGTTTAGGCAGAAGAGAGGTCCATTGCGGCTGCAGGGTTAACAGCAGGTAGGGAAACGCCAAACCGAGCGCAAGTACGGTAAAGACCAGAAATGTTAATGCGACCGGTTGGGAGAGAGCAAAGCCCACAGCAGCCCCGAGCAGCGGCCCCATGCAGGGTGTCGCCACGACCGTGGCCAGTACACCGGTGAAGAAACTTCCCGCAAATCCTTGCTTTTGCGCGAGCCCGCCGCCTGCGCTGGTGAGCGACAGGCCGATCTCAAACTGTCCAGCCAGTGAAAGCCCGAGGAAAAATACGAGCGAGGCCAGCACGGCAACAAAGCCCGGCGATTGCATTTGAAATCCCCAACCGACGGAACGCCCACCCGCGCGCAGCAGGAGCAGAGCGCCCACCACCGCCCAGAACGAGAGCAGAATGCCGGCGGTGTACACCAGTCCATGAAGTCGTTGGCGCTGCTTTTCTTCGGTGGACGAGTGCACCAGGGCCAAGCCCTTCAGAAATAGCACAGGAAAGACACACGGCATTAGGTTGAGCAGCAAGCCGCCACCAAAGGCCAATCCAAGCTCCCCGAAGAGCGTTGCCCCGAACCCAACGCCTTCGCTCGCGGGTGCTTGCTTCACCGCAGCCGTAACCGGAACCACTGTCCCCGCAGTCACTGGAACGGTGAAATCATAGCTTGTGCCGCCAGCAAGCTCCAGCAGTCCATGAAGACTTTTCGGCAGCGCAGCCGTATCCGGCGCTCGTCGTAACACCACCCGCACGCCATCCCTCAGCGGCTCTACCCCTTGAGCCGCCGCATTGTCGATCTGATCGGCGTCGAATGGATAAAACTGCGCCTCAGCTTCCTTCTTGCCCGTGTGTACGGTAAGCCCGAGGGCTTTGCCGTCCGCAGTTGCCGCGACCGTCATCGTTGCGGGCATCGGCTTGGGCAGGCTCGCGATCGCCGCGCCCAGGGCCCCCACGATGGGCGGATCGGACAGAGGGCCGGGCACAACCTCGACATCCAGTCCAAGATGCGCCTTGCCGGGCAGACATTGTGCCGCGCACACCAGCCAGCTCACCCGCGCGTCGAGATGCACCTTGCCCGGCTTGAGGTTCGAAGCCGCGTGCAACTGCATGGGGAAGGCGACCTGCGTCTCGTAGCCGTAATCCATCAGCGGCCCGAGCGGCAAGCGCTGCGGCGGCGGAAACTGGGGTGGGTCGGCCGTGATGCCGGCGGGCAATGTCCAGGTAATCCTCGGCGGCTCGCCGGAATCGCCTGCGTTCACCCAATACACATGCCAGTGCTCTTCGAGCGTCAGCACGAGGCCGGCAGTAAGGCTTCCGCCCGCCGCAATCTGCGGCCGCAGGGCGGTCATCTCCGCAGTCAGGTGCTGTGCCTTCACCGGCCCCGGACCGCCATCGCCCACCTCCACCAACTGCGCACAAAGCGGCAGGGAGCCGAACAGAGCCAGCAGCAACGCGAACAGCCGGACCCGCAATCCAATACGTAGTCGGGCGGCAGTCTGGGTGCCGATTTGGGCGGCGATCAACGGTCTGCAGCGACCAAGCCTCATGGCTCTATTGTAGGACCGAGGCAGTCCCTCGCCATGTCTTAAATTGACACGATGCATCCAGCTCACCGTACTTCCGTGTGAGCTTGCAAACGCCGCTGTTCGACGACGATACAGCGATCCATCACCACGCGTAGACCGGCCCGCTCGGCTCGCTCGGCGGCTTCGAGGTGCACGATCCCCAGCTGCACCCAGAGATCCCGCAGACCGAGGGCGATCATCTCGTCCACAATGGCTGGAATGAAACGGGGCAGACGAAAGACATTCACCACATCCGGCCGGACCGGCAGGTCGCGCAGCGAGGGGTAACACCGCTCGCCAAGCACCGCCTCCACCATCGGATTTACCGGCAGGATGCGGTAGCCCGCCGCCTGCATCGCGGCGGAAACGGCATGGCTGGGGCGATTGGGGTCAGCCGAAAGCCCAAGGACCGCCAGCGTGCGCGGAACCGCAAAAGCTGACCCGGTTTCAAACCCCAGCATGTCGCGCAGAACGGCAGGCTCATTCATGTCTTTACCCATCTTTCAGATGCGGCAACCCAGGCGTTTGCACCTAGCGAAGAGCGCGGCTTTTGACGACCCGTTCCCACGTGCCGAGGCAACGCACGCTCTCCGGTCGCCGGTTCAAGTACAATCGAAGGCGTATTGGGTGCGCTGCAGCGGCGCTCAAGTGGGAGCAGGTTTGCACTACCGGTTTGGGCAGGAAGAAGCACGGAGGCGCCCCGTTGGGCTCGCCGCCGGAATGGGTTTGGGGCTCGCCGGCACAGGGCTTTCGCTCGCGTTGTTTGGCTGTGGCCAGATGTACCGTCCTGTGGTGAGCGCGGTCAATCCGGTGGGACCGGCTTCGCAGCCCACGAAGTACGCAATCGCCGTCTCAAACCCCGGCCCCTCCATCGGCGGTCTGTTGACGATCGTCGATTTCGGCGGGGACACGGTGCTCGCGACGCCGCAGATCCTGACCAGCCCTAGCTACCTCACCCTCCTGCCGAACGCTTCGCAGGCCTTCGCCCTCAACGCGCAAAACTCCCTCAGCGCCGTGCCCTTTGGCAATCCAAGCACGCTGCTGACCAGTGCCGTCATCCAGACCACGCTGCCGTCGCCGCCGGCGAGCGCCCCCTGTACCCTCTCCGCGCAAACTCCATGCGACCCCAGCCTCTCGTCCTTTCTGTTAAGCGGTACGTCCCGGATCTTCGTTCCCGAGACCGGTCGCTCCGCCGTCGCCGTGCTGAGCACCGCCAGCCCCGCCTTGCAGCAGGAGATCGGCGTTTCGGCGAATCCCGTCTATGTGGTTGGTGTTGATTCCACGCCGCGCGCCTACGTGATCAGCAATGGCGACGGCACCGGCGCCGGGCAGGTAGCCGCCGTCGAGGGCACCAGCACCTCCACCACCAGCCTGGGCGTGTCCGCTACCCTGAACGTCGGCATCGACCCCGTCTATGGTGTTGAAACGACAGATGCGCGTCGCGCCTTCATCCTCAATCACGGTTCCGGAACAGTTTCCGTCATCAACGTCACCAACAACGCCATCGATAACGCCAATCCCGTCATCCCCGCGACCGGAACGCTCGGCCAGGGCCCAATCTGGGCCGATCTCGTCACGGCGACCAGTGAGCTTGTGGTGTTGAACCAAGGAACGGGTACCACGCCGGGCTCTTTAAGCATCGTCAACATCCCGCTTTGCAGCTCGGTGGCGCAACCCAGCAATCCGTCCTGCAATCCCCTCAATCCGGTGGACGGCGCGGGCTTCGGACAGGTCGTCGCCACGGTGCCGGTCGGGGTCAATCCCCAGATGGTCTCGGTGCTCTCCGATGGCAGCCGCGCGTATGTCGTCAATCGCGGCACGGGCAGCTGCCTCACGCCTTCGTCCACTGATATTCCCGGATCTGTCACGGTCGTCAACCTCATCAGCGGCACCGTGAGCGCCACCATCCCCGCGGGCTGCGATCCAAGCAGCACGGTCACGACGGCGGCGGGCTCGGTTTATGGGCATCCAAACACGGTATCCGCCACGACCGGGACACCGACCGGCAAGGTCTACATCACCTCAGCCGATAGTCGCTACCTGACCGTGTTGGAAACGGACACAGACAGCACGGTCGCGCATGTGAATCTTCAAGGAACCGGGGTTCGGGTGTTGGTATCGGCCCCGTAAGCCTGAAGTCGCCACGGACTATCAAAGGTAAGGCGCCTTGGACGCGAAGTGCGTGTCATGCTGAACGCAAAGGGACAAACTCTGCATTCTGCTTCGATTATCTAGACACCTCGAGGGAATACTGAGGTCCTTCGCTGCGCTCAGGTGACGGCCTCAAGAAGGAAATGACGGCCCTAGAAAAGCTACCCACAACAACCTGTGGTCGTGGATAACCATACGGCCGCCATCGAATACGCTGCCCTAGGTGCCCGCGAGCACGATCGGCGGCGTCGGACCCTTGGAACCGCCCTCATTTTCCACGGTGACCCCAAAGCCCTTCGCGGCAATGTTCTTCGGCAAGGTGGGCAGCAGCACGGAAGCGTTGCCATTCTCGTCTGGGCGGAAGAGCCCAGCGGCGACCGGGGCGGTGCCACTGGCCGGCAGCAGCCAAAGCTCATAGGTCTTGTTCGGGCCGATCGGCTTCAGGTGCGATGCGATGAAGACCAGGTTGCCGCGTTCCGGAATGTATGCCGCGTGGGCCTCCGGCTTCGGGGTAGCGCCCGGTGTCAGCGGCAGGTGCAGGGCGACCTGCATGGCCGTAGGATCGGTCAGGGTCTGCAGAACCTCCCGCGCCCGGGCAGCATCCCCACCGGTGTTTTCCACGTGATGTGCCTGTGCGAGCGCCGCCGTTTGCGTGGCGATCTGGCGGTGGAGGTCTTCACCTTGGTAGAACTGCCAACCGGTAACGGCGGCGAGGCCGGCAGCAAGGGCCCATCCCGCCCATCCGAAGGGACCCATGCCGCGAGAGACCGGTTTTGCATAAAGCCCGCCCGGGTCCAGCAGCTCACTTTCGGTAAATCCGGAGGCACGCTCGGTCGAGGATGGGGCAACAAACTTTTGTTCCTTCGCGACCGCGGCCAATAAGCGATCCCGCGCACCGGCCGGTGGGGCCTGCATGTCGAGGGTCATCGCCAAGCTCGCCAAATCGCCCTGCAGCCGCGCCACCTCACTGCGGCAAAGCGCGCACTCTTTCAAGTGCGCGGCCGTGAATGCGGCCTCTTCCGGGGGCATCAGCGCGAGGGCGAACAACGCCAAATCGTCTTCTGGGACGTGATTTGCAATGTTCATGCGCTAAACGCCTTTCTCAGCGTCAGCAGCCCACTGCGGATACGAGTCTTGACGGTACCAAGCGGATCGCCCGTCACTTCGGCGATCTCGGTGTGGGTCAGGCCCTCAAAAAAGGCCATCTCCAAAGTCTTACGTTGTTCCGCCGGCAGATGCACAATGGCCGCGCGCGCCCGTTCCATCATCATGTTGCGCTCCGCCTCCTCGGCCAGATTGCACGAGGAGGGCAGAGAAACCTCCTCTACCTGGTCCGTCGGGCGCCTGCGCCGCAGATTGTCGATAGAGCGATTCCGGGCAACTACGGCAAGCCAGCCGCCCAGGCTTCCCTTGGTTTCCAGAAAGCTGCCAGGACTGCGCCAAACCTGCATGAAGATCTCTTGCAACACATCCTCTGCGGAGGCTGGTTCTCGCAACACCCGCAGAGCAACGGAGTACACAATCTTCCCATAACGGTCGAACAGAACGGTCATGGCTGCATCGTCGCCGCGGCGGACACGTTCCAGCAAAGCCGCGTCGTGCTCCGCGTCGGCTCCCGTACCGGACCTTTCCATCGCTCTGTTCATATAACGCATCTGCTGCGGAAGTGGATTGATCGCCTATAGACGACAAAACACCTGCGGCAATCTCCCAGCCTCCTGCACATCGAAGCTGATCACCTGGGGGCTGAAGCATCGGTGATGGATGCCAGTGTAGCCCATCTGCCTCCCGGCGCGAACCTCAATGTGCGTATGCTGGGTTTGCCCATGCGGGAAACACCATCAGCCAAAAACACGAACGCGCCCAGTGCTCAGCCGGAGGGCAAAGCGAAGGCCGCGCATGCCCAGCCGAACGCCAAGCTGCGGCTCGATAAGCTGCTCGTCGAGCGCGGGTTGGCCGCCTCGCGTGAGCGCGCCCAGGCACTCATCCTGGCCGGCCGGGTGCTCGTCGCGGACCAAAAGGTCGACAAGCCCGGTGCGCCGGTCGCTGCGGGGGTCGCGATCCGCCTACTCGGCGACGACCTTCGCTTTGTCTCCCGCGGCGGTCTCAAGCTCGAAGGCGCGCTCACCACCTGGTCCATCGGGGTCGTCGGCCTGGCCTGTGCGGACATCGGCGCTTCCACCGGTGGCTTCACCGACTGCCTGCTGCAGCGCGGCGCAGCCTCAGTCCTGGCCGTCGATACCGGCTACGGTCAGATCGCGCACAAGCTCCGCATCGCCCCCCGCGTGACCCTGCTGGAACGCACCAACGCCCGCACGCTCACGCCCGGCGCCCTTGTGCCGCAATTACAGCCGTCCTCGGCGCCGCCCTCGCCCTCGCGCATTACCTTTTTCGCCATGGATGTGTCCTTTATCGGCGCGAGCCTCGTGTTACCGGCCGTGATCGCCGCTCTCGCCCCACCCGGTGAGTTCTGGCAAGGCGAAGCCGTCATTCTCGTGAAGCCGCAGTTCGAAGCCGGTCGCGAGCACGTCGGCAAAGGCGGCATCGTGCGCGACCCCGCCGCCCACCAGCTCGCCGTCGAACGCGTGCGGCAAACGGTGCTGTCGCTGGCCGGCGAAGTCCTCGCCGTCATCGACTCGCCCATCCTCGGTATGGAAGGCAATCGCGAGTTCCTGCTCTACGCCCGCTTCGGTACCCGCACCCCATAACCACCACCGCATCAAGCGCCACAAACGCTACTTCCGGGAACGAACCGGGTGCCCCATCCTCACCGACAGCCTCATCGTCGGTTAGGGTGGATTGAAGCCTCCGGAGGGACCAGGACCCATGCAGCAGCGATGATGCGTCTACGCCCCGATTAGAAGCCACAACGCAAAGTCAACACCATCCCATACTGTGAAGGCATGCCGTTCTTCCTGCCACGCTTCTTGCGCGTATCCTTGCTTCTGGCCGCCATCGGGCCCAGTGCAGGCGCCTTCGCCGCTACCCCTGTCTTCGGCTACAAGGTTATCGCCAAATACCCGCACTCCACAGCCAGTTACACAGAAGGCTTCTTCTATCGCGACGGGATGTTCTACGAAGGCACGGGCCTGCAGGGACACTCTGAGGTACTCGCCGTCGATCCCTCCACCGGTCAGCCGGGACAGCGGGTCCCTGTGCCGCCTTCCTACTTTGGCGAAGGCATTGTCGACTGGGGGCCCAACATTCTCGAATGGACCTGGCAATCGCACACAGGCTTTGTTCTGGATCGCTTTTCTTTGCGCACGCTCCGTCAGTTCCACTACACCGGCGAAGGCTGGGGCATGACCCGCACGCGCAAGGAACTGATTACCAGCGATGGGACCGCCACCCTTCGCTTCCGCAATCCCGAAACCTTCGCCGAAACCCATCACATCCTTGTCCATGACGGCACTGCGCCTGTCCAGCAATTGAACGAACTCGAATATATAAAAGGCACGATTTATGCCAACGTCTGGCACTCGGACCGTATCGCCTGCATCTCCCCGCGCGATGGCCGCGTGCTCTCCTGGATCGACCTCACCGGCCTGCTTCCCGACAACCAGCGCCTCAACGCAGAATCGGTCCTCAACGGCATCGCCTATGACGCGCGGCACGATCGGCTCTTCGTCACCGGCAAGCAGTGGCCGTTCGTCTTCGAGATCAAAGTCGTCCCGGGAACGCGATAGCACCGCCGCGCTCCCGAGTACACTGGATAGTGCATGCCTTTAGCCGCCATTGTCTCCAAGCCGCAGAAACCGGAGCTGGAGCAGATACTCAATGACCTTCTTGGGTGGCTTTCCGGCCATGGTTTTTCCTTTCTGCTGGACCCCAACAGCGCCAACTATCTAAACCGCGAGAACGAAGCCATCGACCGCGCGGAGATGCCGGAACATAACCCCGAGATCGTGATTACGCTCGGGGGCGATGGCACCCTGCTTTCAGCCGCGCGCGCCTTTGCCTACACCGACGTGCCGCTGCTCGGCGTGAACCTCGGTTCCCTCGGCTTCCTTACCGAGGTCCCGTTACAGGAGCTCTACCTCACGCTCGAAGCCTGGCTTGCCGGCAAGGGCGTCATCGACCGCCGCAGCCTCATGCACACCGTGCTGGTGCGCGAAGACCGCATCTTCCGTCAGTGGCAGGCGCTCAATGACGTCGTACTCGCCAAGGGCGCCATCGCCCGCATCGGCGAATACGCCATTGAACTCGACGGCCAATTCGTCGCCCGCTTCCGTGCCGACGGCGTCATCATCGCCACCCCCACCGGCTCCACTGCCTACACGCTCGCCGCCAACGGCCCCATCCTCATGCCCTCGGTCGATGCGCTTGTGCTCACGGCCATCTGCCCGCACCTGCTCACGATCCGCCCCATCGTCGTCCCCGGCGCATCGGAAATCGCGGTCACCGTTGATGTCGTTCCCCATGAAACCTACATCACCGTCGACGGCCAGGAGGTCGTCGAACTGCTACTAAACGACCGCATCATCTGCCGCCGCTCCGAGCACTCCATCAAACTCCTGCGATTGCGGGCGAATGGCTTGTTTAACGTCCTGCGCGGCAAACTGAGCTGGGGCGAGCAGTAATCTCATAGTTGTTCTTTGTAAGCTCGGGGCAGACGTATTTGAGTTGGCCGAATGCGATTTGCCATTTTGTCACCGCTTCTATGGCAAAATGGCATGAGAGGTGCAAAATGGCTGCTCAACCATTGAGAATCGCTGATTGGTTAGGAACGGAGTCGAGGACCGAACTTGGTCTCGCACAGACGGTTCGGCATGGTTTGCCGCTGAACACCCAGGCAGCCTTGCTGTCGCACGGCTTAACCAAGGATGAGTTTCACCTGATCGTGATCCCGCAGCGCACCTTCCGCCATCGTACCGAGCGCCTGAATAAGGGCGTAAGGGAGCTGCTCAGTGTGGATGAATCGGATAAGGCCTTACGTGCCGCTCGTGTCCTTGCCCTGAGCGAGAAGGTCTTCGCGAGCCGCGAAAAAGCCCTTAGCTGGATGCGTCAGGCGAAAAAACGCTTCGAGGGGGAGACCCCGATGACCATGCTGCAAACTGAAGCCGGAGCACGGCTGGTCGAGCAAATGCTTGTTCAGATAGACGAAGGCATGTTCGCCTGATGTTTCTGTGGCGGATCAGCAATCACGCTGACCTGCTTGGCATTGGCGGTATGCAAGCCTCGGCGCGATGGCATACCGCTGGTCGACCTGTGGTGTACCTGGCTGAAAATCCCTCTTCCGCGCTGCTCGAAATCCTTGTCCACTTGGAACTGGAGGAAGAGCATCGCCCTGACACCTACCAACTCCTGAAAATACAAGTGGAAGAGGGTCTAACCCACGAGGAGATCCCATCCTCCTTGACAGATGACTGGCAGCACGACGAGCTCCAAACGCAGGCTCTTGGCGATGCCTGGCTCGAACGAGGCGAGACCGCGCTGCTTCGAGTGCCATCCGCCATTACACCCGAGACGTGGAACTGGGTGCTCAACCCGCGTCATCCGCAGGCTCGGCAACTCACGATTGTGCGGGCGGATCGATACCCGTATGACGGCCGGCTCTGGAAGGCTTGAGGAAAACAAGATGCTTCCCGGCGTCAGGAGCTCGATCGTGTAGCCTTACTGTGGGATGTTGTGCGTTGGCGAGGACAGAAAGGCGGCTGCCCACTCAATCCCGAAGCTCACTGATCGCTCGCCAGTCCACGCGAGCCCCCGAACCCTCAAGCAGCAGCTCTTGGTCACGAGAAACATCGAGGCTACCGTCTGTGTAGCGGTACGCGATCTCGGTCCGAGGATCGAGTACAAAGATATTCCGGATCCCCATCGTGGCGTAGTCGGCCAGCTTCCGCATCACCCGCAACATCGCATCCTCCGGCGAGAGCACCTCAAAGACAGCGATCGGCGGATGCGTGAGGATTTGTTCCGTTGCCCGATGGCGATCAAAGACAACGACATCCGGCACGCGATAGTTCGTCGGGCTCACCTGCACGCGCAACTCCGCACGCACACGAACACCCCACTCCTGCGCGTGGGAGTGGAACCATAGCTGAAGGGCCTGCTGCCAGGTCGCGTGGTCGTACTCTCCCATCGGCCGCTCTTCCACTCCACCCTCGACAAACTCGGCGTCGGGCTCATAGGACGTGTGCAAATAAAGCTCTACGGGCGTGGAAGCCAGGGTCGCCATACAGGTGTCCTCAAGCAAATCCTACCAGCCACTCCATAACCAGCGCCGACACAAAGTAGGACCTCATCATCGCACAGTATCACCGTGCGATGGATTGGATCGGAGCGATGAGATCCACTGAGCGAAAATGCTGCGATGGAGAATGCACCCGGTTGTTGACTGGAGAAGCGCGTTTTACAACTCGTTTGATGTAAGCGGATTGATCTGCTTTGTTAGCTCGAGCATTTCGACGGGCAGCGTCTCATGGCGAAACTCTCTATGCGCCTTCCAGCCGTGATGCAGGTAGAAGGCAATCGCGCGGTCATTTGCCTTAACAACTCTAAGATGACCGACTTCATAATGCCGCTTTCTTATTTCACTTTCGCCGACAGCCAGCAACATCGCTCCCAGGCCATCGCCTCGATATCCTCGCAAAATCCAAAGATCGTCAACCCAGTCGCCCGAAGTAAGCAGCACCCCAACGATCCTCTCCCCAGTTGTTGCTACCCAGGCTTTTGCCCAGTCCTCACCGTCCATACGGATCGGTGAAGTGGTCCAAAGCCCGCCATAGACTTCGTTGACTGTGGCCTCTCGTAGCGTGTTGACACTTTCAAACTCGGAAGCAAGTGGGCGCCGAATGATCATGGTTCACTAGCAAAGATAAACCTTTAAACAGACTCCAAAATCTGAGCGGGTTCAGTCCTCGGGCGTTCTCTTGAGTAAGAACGCACAAAATGAAGTTGGTCGAATGGCATCCCAAGATTTCTACGCTACAGCAGCCGCGTAATTACCTGATTGGTCACCAGCGCCGCCACATACGCCACACCCGTCATATACAGGAACTGCAGCGCCGGGAGCTTCCAGCTATTCGTCTCGCGCCGCACCACTGCCAATGTCGAAGTGCACTGCATCGCGAAGGCAAAGAACACTACAAGCGCAATCGCGCCACCGATGCCCATATCGTGCCGCAGCGCTGCCTGCAGCCCCAAGGAATGCGTTTCAGGATCGACGCCGTACAGCGTGCCCAGCGTGCCGACGATGACCTCGCGCGCCACGATGGAACTCAGCAGCCCGATGCCGATCTTCCAGTTGAAGCCCAGCGGCCGCAGCACCGGCTCGATAAACTGGCCGAGCCGCCCGATCAGGCTGGTGGCCAGCGCGGAGAAGTTGCCGCCATGCACCGGCAGCACACTCAGCACCCACACCAAGAAAGTGACGCCGAGAATGATCGTGCCGGCTTTCTGTAAGAACAACTTGCCGCGGTCGTAGACTCGGATCGAAAGCGCCCGCGGCGTGGGCCAGCGGTACTGCGGCAACTCCAGGATGAATGGCGTGGGCGCGGCCTTCAGCACGGAGCTCTTCAGCATCCGCGCCGTGATCAGTGCGGCAAAGAAACCGAGCGCGTAGAGTCCAAGCATCACCATGGCGCGCAGCCCGAGCACATGCCCAAAAAAGCTGCGATTCGGAATGAACGCCGCGATAATCAGCGTGTAGACCGGCAAACGCGCCGAGCAGGTCATAAACGGCGCGACCAGAATCGTTGCCAGCCGTTCGCGCTTGTTTTCGATCGTGCGCGTCGCCATGATGGCCGGCACCGCGCACGCATACGCCGAAAGTAACGGGATAAAGGCCTTGCCATTGAGTCCAACCGCCCGCATCGCACGGTCGGCGATGAGGGCTCCCCGGGCGAGATAGCCCGAGTCTTCCAGCACGCCGATAAACAAAAACAGCAGCAGAATTTGCGGCAAAAACACCAGCACACTTTGCACACCGTTCCACAAACCATCGCGCAGCAACGGCCTCAGAAAGTTGTCCGGCAGCAGATTGGCGGCGTGTGCGCCCGCATCGGTCAGCAGCTTGCCCAGGCCATCCGAAAGCGGTTGCCCAAGCGAAAACACCACCTGAAAGACCGCAATCACGACCGCCAAAAACACCAGCGGCCCCCAAAAACGGTGCAGCAGCACGCTGTCCAGCCGCCTGGTCCATACCGGCGACTCCGGCTGCCGGTAATTGGTGCGTTGCGACACCTGCGTCGCCCATTTGCGGCTTGCCGCCGGGCTTTGCAGCACAGGCAGGCGCAACGATTGCGGCCGGTGCTCGACCGTCTCGCTCAGGCTATGTAGAAAGCTCGCGATCAGGTCCAATCCCGTGCCGCGCGCGCTCGAAATCAGCGCCACCGGATGGCCCAACTCCTGCGACAAGGCCAGCGGATCCAGCTTGCCGCCGCGCTTTTCCAAAAGGTCGCTCATATTGAGCAGCACCATCGTCGGCAGGCCGAGCGTAAAAATCGTCTGTGCCAGCATTAGCTGCCGGTTCATGTGCACGGAGTCGAGCACCAGCAGTACCACGTCCGGCGGCGGCACGCCCGGCATGCGCCCCGTCAACACATCGACCGCAACGCGGGCGTCTTCTGAGTACGTGGCAAGTGAATAAATGCCTGGCAGATCGATGCACGTCAGGTCCGGCCGTCCAATACCCTTCATGCGGCCCGAATGGTGTTCCACGGTCACGCCTGGGTAGTTGGCCACCTTTTGCCGCAGGCCGGTCAGCCGGTTGAACAGGGTCGATTTGCCGCAGTTCGGCGGTCCGATCAGCGCAACCGTGCGCAGCTTGTTCCCCGAGGCACCAACCGCGGGCGGCGCCTGAACCGGTTCGGCAACGGCAACGTGACAGCTCACCGGCCGGCTCCGTTGACTGCTGTCGGCGTGGGCGCCGGCTCGGTTAGGATGTGGCTGGCAGTCTCCTGCCGCAACCCGACCTCGATGCCGTCGATGCGGTACACCGTGGGGTCGCCGGCCGGCGCGCGGCGCAGCACCTCAAAGCTCGCACCGGGCAAAAAGCCGAGGTGCGCCAGATGGTCGCTGATCTCTTCGGGCAGCTCAAGCTTTTCCAGTACGCCCGAACCGCCGACCTTTACCTCGCTCAATGCCGTCACTGCGTTGCCCCTGTAGCCGAATGAAGAACTACGACTCATTCAGTCCAGATTCATCATACGCCTTTGCGGATGCAGGGAGTTACCGCAAAGTGGCGACAGGCGCACACGCGGAGGTACCGCGTGCACGCTGGATGGAAGTCTGTTTGGAAGGAATGGTGCGCCCGGAAGGAGTCGAACCTCCGACCTACTGGTTCGTAGCCAGTTGCTCTATCCAGCTGAGCTACGGGCGCACATTGCATCGACGGCTACTAGCAAAGCATACCGGACTGCCGCCCGCGAGGGCAAGTGCCAGCTTCCACTGGAAGCGACCTTCACTTCGATCTTTACTTGGCGACCACCGGCGTCGTCGACGGCTCAGCGGGCGTCTGGTTCGGGATCAGCGAAACGCGCTCGGCCAGTTCCAGCCCGGTGCGCCGCAGCAACCCATGGATCACCGCCTCCGTCAGCCGCGAAGCATCGAACTCCACGCGCACCGTACGTGCTTTTTCATCCACGTGCAGGCTGCGGATGCCATACACCTCGCGCACCTTGGCCAGCGCCATGCCGGTCGTCTCGCCAGGCGGACGGTCATAGCGGTACATCACATCCAGCTGTGTCATGGACTTATGCTAGCAGGGCGGAACGGTCACTCAACCGGCAAGCCGGCGCAGGGTGTTTTCGATTTCGGGGCTGGTCCAGTCCTGCGATCCGATGTATTTGTGCCGGATGACGCCGCTCTTATCGATCACATAGGTCTCCGGCGGCCGAAAGGTGCCGTAGAGCGCATTGGCAATCTGTTTGGTGTCAAGCACCGTCAGCAGCGGCAAAGGATGCCGCGCCAGATAGCTCCCGTATGTGCTCTCGTCCTCATCGAAGGCGACCAGCACCACCCGGACCTGCGGCAGGTCCTGCTGCAACGCCTCAAGGGAAGGCATTTCGGCGATGCAGGGCGCGCACCAACTCGCCCAGAAATTCAGCAGCACCACCTGCCCGCGCAGGTTGCGTAGATCGACCCGGTGCTGCCCGTCATCCAGTGCAAACACGGGCGCGGTGCGCCCGAGCTGCTGCGGCTGGTCGCCTCGATCGCAGCCCGCCGCCCACAGGGCAACCGTAAGCATGGCCGCGCCGTGCCAAAGCCCGCCGAGCCGAAGCTTGCCGGGCGTTCGTTTGCCTTCGTTTCTGCCGCGTCGTCGCATCCTTCCTATAATAGAAGCCGTGGCAGAGCGCTCCGGAAAACAGAACGAAAAAGACACCCCGCGAACGCCGGGCGGCAGCTATACGCCGGTGCTGGGGCTGTTTGCTGCCGAAGAGCCGCGGCCGTTGCCCGCTGCTGCCCCGAGTGCCGAACCGCAAGGGGAGCCAGGGGACGCCGCGGAAGCGCCATTGGAGCTTTCCGTCATCGTTCCGGCACGCGACGAAGAGCTCAATCTCGCTGCCTGCCTCGAAAGCCTCGTCGCGCAAAGCGAGCCCATCTTTGCGCTCGGTATCGATTGGGAGATGCTCGTCATCGACGATGCCTCGACCGACCGCACCCGCGCCATCGCCGAAGAGTTTTCCGCCAAGTATGCCGGCCTGCGCGTCCTGCCCGCACCGCCGCTGGAGCTGCGCGGCTCCAAACGCGCCTTCACCGGCAAAACCAACGCCTGCTGGGCCGGCGCCCAGGCCGCGCAAGGGAGCTCACTGCTGTTCACCGATGCCGACACCCTGCACGAGCCCGGCAGCCTGCGCCGCGCCCTGCATGAAGCCGCGCGCAATGGCGTGGCGCTGCTTTCCTACTCGCCCCGGCAGATCCTGCACGGCGTGGCGCAGCACACCGTCATGCCGCTGATATTTTCCGAGCTCGCCAGCGTGTATCCCCCCGCCAAGGTCAACGACCCGAATGACCGCATCGCCGCAGCCAACGGCCAGTTCCTGCTCGTCGCACGCGACACGTACTTCGCCGTCGGCGGCCATCGCGCGGTGGGGCGCTCCGTGCTCGAGGACGTGGAACTGGCTGCACTGGTGAAGCGGGCCAAGAACAACATCCGCCTGCGCTATGCGCCCGATGCCGTTGCCACGCGCATGTACCGCGGTTTTGGCGATCTGGTCCAGGGCTGGACGAAGAATTTAGCCCTGCTGTTCCCGCATGCGCTGCGGCTGGCACTCTGGCGCGTGCTCGATGTGCTGCTGCTGCTTTTGCCGTTGCTGATCTGGCTCCTGCCCTACCTCGTGATGTGGCAGAGGGTAGCGATCGTTGCACTGTGGGCGCGGACATTGCTGCGGGTCTATCAGCGCATCGCGCGCGCTCACTTTTCGCTGTTCGATTCCGCCATCGCCCCCTTGGGGCTGCCGCTCTTTGCGGCTCTGCTGCTGCTGAGTTTCGTGCGCCATCGCGTGCAGCACACAGTCACTTGGAAGGGCAGGCAATACCACACCTGACTTCCCAAAGCACCGCGTCGCCCGGCTCCTCACACGCATCTAGAACGTAGCGCCTGAAACTTGCAGACCGCACCGCACCCCATGATCCTCCTCACCCGCAAAGCCGAGTTCGCCGCCGCCCATTTCTACTGGAACCCCGCCTGGAGCGAGGAAGAAAACCGTCGCGTCTTTGGCAAATGCGCCAACCGCCACGGCCACGGCCACAACTACACTCTGGAGGTCACGGTGAAGGGCAACATCGACCCGACCTCCGGTTTCGTCATCGACCTCAAGGACCTCAAAGACATCATGCAACGCGAGGTCGTCGCGGTGTACGACCATCGCCATCTGAACCACGAAGTTCCCGAGTTTGCCACCCTGCAGCCCACGACGGAGAACATTGCCTGGTCGATCTGGCACCGTCTCCAAGACAAAATTCCCGGTGCCGTGCTGCATCGTGTGCGCGTGTATGAGGCTCCCGACCTGTTCGCCGATGTATACGCTGGCAACGAGGCCGCATGACCGCAGGGAACACACCTCTCGCGCACCTCAGCCGCCGCTATCGTTTTTCCGCCTCGCATCGTCTGCACGTGCCCGCACTCGGCACGGAACAGAATCACACCCTCTTTGGCAAATGCAACAATCCCCACGGCCATGGGCACAATTACTTCGTGCAGATCACGCTCGCGGGTCCTATCGATCCAGGGACGGGCATGGTGGTCAACCTCGCCGATCTCGATACGTTTGCCCAACGCCACCTGCTTGAGCGCTTCGACCAAACCAATCTCAATCAGGACAAGGCATTTCGTGAGATCGTGCCCAGCACCGAAAATCTCTGCCTCGAGCTTTGGCGCACGTTTGCGTTGTTTACCGCGGAGCATGCGCCGGCGACCTTACAGCGCATCCGCGTGGAAGAAACCAGCAACAACGCCTTCGATTACTTCGGCCATGGCGAGCCGGTCCTTACACTGCCCGGCGCCTGATCCTCTCTGAAAGGCCATACCATCGAACAATGACGACCAAAGCTCCTACCGAGGCGCCCAGCCCCCAACACCCCGGCGAGACAGCGGCCGCGCAGGCTGCGCATGCCGCTTCGCTTCCGCTGGCTGATGCGAGTTTGGCTCAAATTTACGCCGAAATCCTCGCGCGTCTCGGTGAAGACCCCGCCCGCGACGGCCTGGTGAATACGCCCAAGCGCGTCGAGCAGTCGCTGAACTTTCTCGCCCGCGGTTACGCGCAAACCGTGGAAGAGGTCATCCATGGAGCTCTCTTCGATGTCGACTACGACGAGATGGTCATCGTCAAAGACATCGAGTTCTATTCCCTGTGCGAGCACCATCTCCTGCCCTTCTTCGGCCGTGCCCACATCGCGTATATCCCACAGGGCAAGGTCATCGGTCTCAGCAAGATCCCACGCATTGTGGATGTCTTTGCCCGCCGCTTGCAGGTGCAGGAGCGGCTCACGCGCGAGGTCGCCGAGGCAGTTGAAAATGCGATCCATCCACAGGGCGTTGCCGTCATTCTGGAAGCGCAGCACCTGTGCATGATGATGCGCGGCGTCGAAAAACAAAGCTCGCGCACGGTCACCAGCGCCATGCTGGGCGTGTTCAAAAGCCAGATGCAAACCCGCAATGAGTTCCTGTCGCTGGTAGAGCACCGCCGCTAGCCTATGAACGGTCTTCTTGTTCTCGACAAATCCGCCGGCATGACCTCGCACGACGTCGTCAACCTCGTGCGCCGCGCCACCGGCGAACGCTCCGTCGGCCACCTCGGCACGCTCGACCCCATGGCCACCGGCGTGCTGCCGCTACTGCTCGGCAAGTACACGCGCCTTGCCCAGTTCTTCGGCCTGGCGGACAAGCACTACACCGGCACGATCCGTTTCGGCTGGAGCACGGACAGCTTCGACGCCGACGGCGAGCCTACCGCCCCACCGCAGCCGCTTACCCACACGCTGGATCAGCTACGCGCGCTTGCACAACGCTTCCATGGCGAACTCGACCAGATGCCGCCCATCTTTTCCGCAAAAAAGATCAACGGTGTGCCCGCCTACAAACTCGCCCGCGCCGGCAAGGAAGCCGCCGTGAAACCAGCGCGCATCACCATTCACGCATTCGAAGTGCTCTCGCTCGAAGGCGAACTCGCCGGCTTCACCATGCATGTTTCGTCAGGCGGCTATGTGCGTTCGGTCGCGCACGAACTGGGTCAGCTCGCCGGCTGCGGCGCGCATCTCGCCGGCCTGCGCCGCACCGCCGCGGGACCCTTCACGCTTGATGCAGCGCTGACCCTCGACGAGCTGAAAGCACTCTCACCGGCAGCCATCGAAGCGCGGCTCGTCCACCCGCGCCTCCTGCTGCCGGAGATGCCTCCGGTCACGGTTGACGAGACCACCGCCGGCCGCCTCCGCAACGGCATGCAGGCCAACGTGCCGGAGTTTTCCCGCGCACCGCTGGTCAAGCTTTTCACCGGGCCGCGCGATCTATTCGGCATCGGCAAGCGCATCGCCGGCACGCTGGTTCAGCCGATCGTCGTGCTGGGATAGCTCTTCTTCTATTTCTTCAACAACGGCAGCACCAACCGCTCCACGTTCACCGCCACCTGCTGCGCGCCCTTGGCTGTCGGATGAATCCCGTCGTCCTGAATATCGCCGGGAACCCCATACACGTCCTGCAGGATGAACGGCAGCAAAGGCACATGGTAGTGCGTCGCCACGGTCGGGAACATCGCATTGAAGCTCTGCACATAAGGCCCGCCATACTGCGCGGGCAGCGTGATGCCGGCCATCGCCACACGCACGCCCGCGGCCTTTAGCTGCCGCACGATGCTGTCGAGGTTGCGCTGCGCCTGCGACACCGGCAGCCCGCGCAGGCCGTCGTTGCCGCCGAACTCCACCACCACTACCTGCGGATGCTCGCGGATCACCTCGGCAACGCGGTCTAAACCGTCCTTCGTCGTGTTGCCGTTGACACCCTGGTTCACGACCCGATAGCTGTAGCCGTCATGATCGAGCAGTTGTTGCAGGTTCGCCGGGTAGGCCTGTTCCGTGTCGATGCCCGCTCCGGCCGTCAAACTGTCGCCGAAGCAGACCAGCAGCGGCCGGCCCTCGTTCGGCGCTGCGGCTTTCGGGGCACCAACAAACGCGCGGTGATTGGAACCGGAGGCCGCCTGCGCCTGCGCTGCCGAAATGCCGAGGGTTCCAACCGTGATCGCCGAGGTTGCCGATATCGCTAAGATGAAGAAGAGCTTTGCACGCCGCACATTTTGATTTTACCCAGAGGTTCCCGCTTTTGCTCGCACACCCATCCGCCGCCCCCGCAAGCGCCTCGCCTCCCTCCACTGCCGCGATGATCGTCGTCCAAAGCCTGCGCAAGTCGCTGCGTACCGGTTCGGCCACCGTGGACATCCTCAAGGGCATCGACTTCACCGTCACCCGCGGTGAGTTCGTGGCCATCATGGGCGCCTCAGGCTCCGGCAAATCTACGCTGCTTGGTCTGCTCGCCGGGCTCGACAACCCCACCTCGGGTTCGGTTGCGCTCAACGGCACCGTCATCAGCGATCTCGCCGAAAACAAGCTCGCGCAGCTGCGCGGCCGCACCATCGGCTTCGTCTTTCAAAGCTACCAACTCATCCCCACGCTCACCGCGCTTGAGAACGTGCTGCTGCCCTTTGAGCTGAACGAGGAGGGAATCGACCGCAAGACCGGCCTCGAGCGTGCCCGGGCGTTGCTGGAGTCTGTCGGGCTGAGCACCCGTGCCGATCACTACCCCGTGCAGCTTTCGGGCGGCGAGCAGCAGCGCGTCGCGCTCGCGCGGGCCTTCATTCTGCGGCCGCCCATCGTGCTCGCCGATGAGCCCACCGGCAACCTCGATTCCACCAACGGCCAGCACATCCTGGAGCTGCTGTTGCGCCTCAACCGCGCCGAAGGCACCACGCTCGTGCTCGTCACCCACGACCCAGCGCTCGCCGCCCACGCGGGCCGACGCATCGTGTTGCGCGATGGCCTGGTCATCGCCGATGAGCGCGGGGCCACAAGTTACGGCAGCGAGGCCGGCCCCGCACAGGGTGGGGCGTAGCATGCCGGCTCTTTCGCTCGCCACCACCGCCCGCATCGCCACGCGCGAACTGCGTTCCTCCCGCGGCAAGTTCGCCTTCGTGGTGCTCAGCGTCGCCATCGGTGTCGCCGCCCTCACCGGCGTGCGCGGCTTTTCGGCAGCCTTCCGCGCCGTGCTGCTGTTGCGCGCCCGCACCATCCTCGCGGCCGACCTTTCCGTGCGCTCGAATCAGGCGCTCACACCGTTGGACATTACCAAGCTGAACGGCATTGCTGCCGCCAGCGGTGCGCAGCAGACGCCCGTCACCGAGCTGCTTTCGATGGCCTCCGCGTCCACTTCGCTCGACCCGCTGCTGGTTTCGCTCAAAGCCGTCGACCCCGCGCACTACCCCTTTTACGGCACCGTCGCGCTCGCGCCGGCCATGCCGCTCACCCAGGCGCTGACCGATACCAGCGTGGCCGTCGGCGACGATCTGCTGCTGCGTTTGCACCTCCACGTCGGCGACGCCATCCGGCTCAACAACAGCACCTTTCGCGTTGCGGCCACGGTCGTCGAAGAACCGGACCGTCTTTCCGGCGCCTTTGCCGCCGGCCCGCGCATCCTCATCTCGCAGCACGCGCTCGACGCCACCGGTTTGCTCGGCTTTGGCTCGCGCGCCACCCGCCGCGTGCTGCTCGTGCTGCCCGGCGCCGCGCCCGGCAAAGCCGCTCCCGATGCCAGTCTGGCGAAGCTGCGCGACCAGCTGCAGGAGGCCCTGCCCGAGGCCCAGGTCTCCGATTACCGCGACGCCAACGAAGGCCTCACCCGTGCGCTCGACGGCGCCACCGGCCTGCTTTCGCTCATGTCGCTCGTCGCCCTGGTGCTCGGTGCGATCGGCGTTGCCATGGCCATCCGCGCGCATCTCGCGCAGCGGCTCGATTCCATCGCGATCATGAAGGCCCTCGGCGCGGGCTCCGGCCACATCATCCGCATTTATGTACTGCAAACGCTGCTGCTGGGCCTGTGCGGCGGCGTGCTGGGCCTGCTGCTCGGCTTCGGCGTGCAGCTGGCGCTGCCGCTGTTTCTCGCACGCCTGCTGCACCTCACGCCGGCCTTCCACCTCGACCCGCATGCGCTCGCGCTGGGGCTCGGCGCGGGCCTGCTCACCACGCTGCTCTTCAGCCTGCCGCCGCTGCTCGACATCCGCGACGTACGCCCGATCCTCATCCTGCGCCGTGCCGTTGAAAGCACCGACGATCCCTTCGCGCAACGGCTCGTCCGCAAGCTGCGCGGGTCGGCTGTGCAGATCGTCGCCTTCCTCGTCATCCTGGGCGGGCTGATGCTACTCGCCGCCTACGTCTCCGAATCCAGGCAGATCGGTTCTATCTTCGGCGTCGGCCTGGCAGCGGTTCTGCTGGTGCTGCTGGCACTTGCCGCGGGACTGTTAGCCCTGTTGCGCTTGGCCCTGCGCCGCACCAGCCTGCATCTGCCGTCGGCGTTGCGGCATGGCCTCGCCAACCTGTACCGGCCCGGCAACCCGTCGGCCGCGCTGCTCGCCGCGCTTGGTCTGGGCGTGATGCAGATCGCCACGGTCTACACCGTGCAGCATGCCGTGGTCAGCGATCTCTCGTCCACCACGCTGAGCCGTCTGCCCAACCTCTTCCTCGTCGACGTCAGCCCCACCGAGGTTGCCGGCGTGCGCGCCGTGCTGGCGGGACAACGCTACGTGCGCGGCGAGCCGGAAATGCTGCCCGTCATCGCCGCGCGGCTCGCCGCCGTGAACGGAACCTCCATCGAAAACCTGAAGGTCGAGCACATCCCCAAGCGCTTTTTGCGTGCGCTCAACCTTTCCTGGCCGCCCACAGCCGATCAGCCGCCACCGGGCGACCGCGTCATCGCCGGCGCGTGGTGGACTGCCGCGCAAGCCGCCGCCGCGGCGCAACAGCCGGTCATCGCCGTCGACCGAGGCTTTGCAAAAAACCTGCATCTTGACGTCGGCCAGACCATGACCTTTGTCGCCGAAGATAACCCGTTCACCGCGCGCATCGTCGCCATCTTCGAGCCCGATTCACAGCATGCCTTCTCTCGCGCGCAACTGATGCTGCCCGAGCCCGCACTGCAAAACCTGCCGGCCATCTGGTACGGCGGTGTCAACGCCGACCCTGCGCACACGTCCGAAGTGCGGCGCGCGCTCTATGAACGCTACCCATCCATCACGGTCGTCGATGTGGCCGCGACGGTCGAGACTGTACGCGAAGCCGTGCTGCAGATCGTCTACGTGATCCAGTTTCTAGCCGCGTTTTCGACCTTTGCCGGCATCGTCATTCTCGCCAGCGCCATCGCGGGCACGCGCTACCGCCGCATTCGCGAGGTCGTCGTGCTGAAGACCCTGGGCGCGACCCGCTCGCACATCGCCGCCATTTTTTCCATTGAATTCGCCACATTGGGCCTGATCGCCGGCGCTGTCGGCCTGCTCTTCGCCAACATCGTCTCGCGCATCCTGCTGCACCGTGCATTCCATTTCGACTACCACTTCCAAGCCGGGCTCACGCTTGCCTTCTGGCTAGCCGCCGGCTTGCTAACGGTAGCCTGCGGATGGCTGGCGAGTCATCGTGTGCTCGGGCAGAAACCCTTGGAGGTTTTGCGCGAAGAATAGGTGGTTTGAGCAAATCTGCCTTAATGGTGCAGCTGCTTGCTGTCATCCTGAGCGTAGCGAAGGACCTCTGTATTCTCCCCGGATTACAGAAGAACCTCGAAGGAATACCAAAGTTCTTCGCTCCGCCCAAGATGACTATCGGGAAACCGATCGCGGTTGACCTCGTGTCGCTTTTCTCCGTACACTTGAAAAGGTGGTTGACGCTGCTTCGCCTTTCACGTACAGCGATGCGTGTCCCGCTTCCGGCAACACATGTGTTGCCCCCTCGTTCAATGGTAGGACAGTCGGCTCTGAACCGATCAATCGGGGTTCGAATCCCTGGGGGGCAACCAAGCACGTTCGAATACGCAGATCCCTTGCGGGGATGACAAAGGCTCATCCCGCCAACGCCGCCGAGACCAGCGCCTTCGCCTCCTCCTGGATCTTTCGCAGGTGCTCCTCGCCCGCAAAGCTTTCCGCATAGATCTTGTACACATCCTCCGTGCCCGAAGGCCGCGCGGCAAACCATCCAGTCGCCGTGGTGACCTTCAAGCCCCCGATCGCCGCATGGTTCCCGGGTGCCTCCGTCAGGATCGCCGTGATCGGATCGCCGGCCAATTCCTTGGCCGAAACCTGTGACGCCGACAGCTTCGCCAGCTTGGCCTTGTCCTCCTTCGAGCACGCCGCATCCACGCGCTGATACACCGGCGAGCCATACCGCGCCGTCAACTCGCGGTAGAGCTCCCCAGGATCCTTGCCGGTCACCGCAGTCATCTCCGCCGCCAGCAGCCCGCAGATCAGCCCATCCTTATCCGTCGTCCACACCTGTCCATTGCGCCGCAGAAACGTCGCCCCGGCAGACTCTTCGCCCACAAAGCCAAGTGTGCCGCCAATCAGCCCGTCCACGAACCACTTAAAGCCAACCGGCACCTCCAGCAGCGGCCGCCCGAGCCCTTTAGCCACACGGTCGATCATCGATGACGACACCAGCGTTTTGCCGATGCCCACCGCTGCATTCCACTCCGGCCGGTGCGTAAACAGATACTGAATACACACTGCCAAGTAGTGGTTCGGATTCAACAACCCTGCCGACCGCGTGACGATGCCGTGCCGGTCGTGATCGGTATCGCAAGCCCAGGAAACATCAAACTTATCTTTGTTTGCAATCATGCTCGCCATCGCAAAAGGCGACGAGCAGTCCATGCGAATGCGCCCATCCCAATCGAGCGTCATGAAGCGAAAGGTCGGGTCCACATACGGGTTCAACACCGTGAGCGGCAGCCCGTACTGCTCGGCAATGCGCGGCCAGTAATCGACACCCGCGCCGCCCAAGGGATCGACGGCAAGTTGTAATTCCGTACCCCGCAGAACATCAAAATTAATCACGTTTTTCAGGTCGGAAACATACGCCTCGATGAAGTCATGCCGATAGGTCGTTGCGGCCGTCAACGCCTGCTTGAAAGGCATGCGCTTCACGCCCGCAAGCTTGTCCGCGATCAGTGCATTGGCGCGATCCTGAATCCACTTCGTCGTGCCGGTATCGGCCGGCCCGCCTGTGGGCGGGTTGTACTTGAAGCCGCCATCCTCAGGCGGGTTGTGCGAAGGCGTGATGACGATACCGTCCGCCTGGCCCCGCGTGTGCTGCGCGTTATGCGCCAAAATGGCATGCGACAACGCCGGCGTGGGCGTGTAGCGCAGATCGCGATCGATCATCACCGCGACGCCATTCGCCGCCAGCACCTCCAGCGCCGTCGTAAACGCGGGCTCGGAAAGCGCATGCGTATCCTGCGCCAAAAACACCGGCCCCGTGGTGCCTTCGCCCGCACGGTACTCACAAATGGCCTGGGTGATCGCCAGGATGTGCTCTTCATTAAACGAAGCCTGCAGCGACGATCCACGATGCCCGCTCGTCCCGAAACTCACCCGTTCGGCTGCGTTGGCCGGGTCCGGATGCAGGGCGTAATAGTCGGTCAACAGCCGCGGGAGCTGCACGAGGCGGTCGGGCGAGGCATGATGGCCGGGGGTGTTCAACTGGTCGTCAGAAAGGGAAGCAGACATGCGCGCAAGCATACCGCAACTACGATGCACAGGCGTGGACATGAGGTGTTATCACGATTCACTGGACCCATATAGCATTTTGCGGCGTCATCCTGAGCGCAGCGAAGGGCCTCTGTATTCTGCCCGAATCACATACGAGCCTCGCGGAAATACGGAGGTCCTTCGCTACGCTCAGGATGACGGCACTTTATTACTCACCCTGTGCATTTTCCCTTTGCAATTCAATAGCTGTAGTTCGGATACGCCGGCTTATGCGGCTCCGGATTCGGATGCTTCGCCAACTCCTCCATCGCCACCGCAACCGCCCGTTCCAGCTGCGGATCATGCCCCTCAGCCACCGCCTTCGGGTCCTGTTCCACCGCAATGTCCGGATCGACTCCATGGTGCTCCACATCCCACTTGCCCTCCGGCGAAAAGAAGGCCACCGAGGGCGAGGTGACCGCACCGCCATCCATCAGCACGGGGATCTCACCGATGCCGACCAGCCCGCCCCAGGTGCGCTTGCCCACCAACGTGCCCAGGTGGTTGTACTTGAACAGCCACGGCATCGCGTCGCCGCCGGAACCCGAATATTCATTGGCAATCATCACCTTCGGCCCATAGATCGCCGCATTCGGCGTGCGTTCAATGGCCCCATAGCGCGGCGCCCAGTATGATTCCAGCTTGCGGCCTAACACCTCAATAATGTAATCGGCCACCTGCCCGCCCGCATTGAAGCGCTCATCGACCACCACGCCTGCCTTGTTCGTCTGCGCAAAGAAGTAGCGGTTGAAGTTTGTAAACCCACCCGCGCCGGTGTCCGGCAGGTACACATACCCCAGCTTGCCGGCGGACATCTGCTCCACCTTGCGCTGGTTGCTGTCGATCCAGTCCGTGTTGCGCAGCGCGGCCTCGCTCGGCACCGGCACCACGCTGATGTCGCGCGGCCGTTCGCCATTCGGCCCGCCCACATGCAACGTAACCATATGCCCGGCGGTACCCTCAAGCAGTTGTTGAATATCGATCTGCGCGGTGAGCGGTTCACGATCGATGGCCACGATGCAATCCCCGGCAGCCACATCCAGCCCGGGCTGCGCAAGCGGCGCCTTCAGCCCCGGGCTCCAGCTACCGCCGGTATAAATTTTCACCAAGCAGTAGTGTCCGTTGCGGATGGCATAATCGGCCCCCAGCAGGCCGCCCGGCACGCGATGCGCCTCCGGAATCGCTCCACCGGAGCCGCGCAAATGCCCCACCGAAAACGCGCTCAGCATCTCCTGAAAGATGTAGTTCAGGTCCGCGCGCGAGGCGATCGCCTCCACATAGGGAGCATACTGGCGTTCTTCGGCCTCCGTGTTGGCGCCATGGAAGTGTGCGTCGTAGAAGTAGGCGCGCTCGATCCGCCACACCTCGTGGTACATCTGCGCCCACTCGGCTTTCGGGTCGACGCGCACCTCCACCTGCGCAAACGACACCGCACCCTCACCTGGCTTCACCGGCGCGTTTGCGGGCACAATGACCATTTTCGGAGCGCTCGTGCCGCGCGGCCCATCTTCGCCGCCCCCAGAAGCCATCTTCAGCAGCATCTTGTCGCCGTCGGCGGCGAGCTGGTAGCTGTCCACCCCCTCAGCCAGCTTCTCGGTCTTGCGCCCTTCCAACAGCCACCGGCTTAGCGTGGCCCCGTGTTCGCCATCGCCGAAGCGTCCAGCCGCGCTGGCTTCGAGAAAGTAAATCGTGCCCGGTTTGCCGGCCTCTAGATCGCTGTAGAACGCAGGCGGCAAGGGCAGGGCAGCGATCCGGCGCGCAATCGCCTCGACCGGCATGCCCGCCAAATCCACCTCGGTCGGCTTCGGCGCCACGGGCGCCTGCGGTGGCGCCGCAGGCTTCTCGGCATCGGCCTTGGCCTCGCCGGCCTCCCCGGCCGGGGTGTTGTCGGCCTTGTCTTTGGCCTTCTCCTTCACCTCGCCAGGGGTCTTCTCCTCGTCGCTTTCAGGCGCGGCCGGCGAGGCCGTTTTCCCGCTCAGCGTGAGCGCGTAAATCGTCTCCGTCGGCTGGTACAGGTCGCTCGACATGTCGAGCCCATACTGCACCGCACCGTCGTTGTTGCTCGCCAGAAAGTAAAGGTACTTGCCATTGCGATCGAACGCCGGCGTGCGCGCATCGGCCATTTCGCCCGTCAACTGCGTCGATCGGCCCTGCGCGACGGAGTACAAAAACAGGGCATGCAGATGGTTCGCCATCGACCGCGGATACACCATCCACTGCGAATCCGGGCTCCAGGCCACATCCGTCGTCGCGCTCGAAAAACCGCCGAAGACCCCAGGCTCGCCTACCGTCGTCAGTTTGCCTGAGGCCACATCCAGCACATAAAAATGCAGCCGATTGTCGTGGAAGGCAATGTGCTTGGAATCCGGCGACCACATCGGCGCAAAGTAATATGCGGGCTCCGCAGCCAGGGCAAATTTGCGCACCGACACGCCGCCCGTTTGCGATGCGATGTGCAGATGGTAGAGCCCCGGCTTGCCATCCGCTCCCGGCGCATCGGAGAAATACGCGATCGACTGCCCATCGGGCGACCACGCCGGTTCGCGCTCCATCGCCCCGGTGCTCTCAGTCAAGTTGCGCGTCGGGCCGTGCTTGGCAGGCACGGTCAGGATCTCCCCATGCGCCTCCACGGCGACGCGCACCGCGGAAGGCGAAAGCGCATAATTTTCGATCTCGCCGGCAACATTCTTCAGGCGCGGCCGTACCTCCGGCAGGTCCGCCGTTACTTCCACGGCGATCTGGTGCGGCTGCGCACCCGCCTTCGCCTCCAGCGTATACAGCGCGCCCAGCTGATCGAAGATCAGCGCCTGGCCGTCGGTCGCGAGCGAGTGAATGTCGGTCCCGGTGTTGTGAAAGATTTCCGTAACCGCCTTGCTCGCCGGGTCATAACGGAAGACTCCGATGTGGCCGTTCCGCCCGGACAAAAAGAAGACCGCATCGCCCACGTACACCGGGGAGAAATCCGAGCTCTGCTCGTGCGGGATCTCGGTCGAGTCCAGCCCCGGCAGCGTCGTAATCCGGATCGTGCCCGCGCGTCCGCCATGGTAGTTCCCCCAGGCGGTGTAGTTCGTAAAATCGAAGCCGAAAGCCGGTGGCAACGGCGCATACGCAATCCGTGAGCCATCGGGCGCATAGGTGCCCGCGTAGGCCATCGGCAGGGGGAGCGGCGTAGCTTGCCCGCCCGTTGCGGGAATTGTGAACAGCTGCGTGTAGCGGCTGTTGGCCGCGCGGTTGGAGCGGAACAGGATGTGGCTGCCATCGGGCGTCCAGCCGACCGCAAAATCCGCCCCGGGATGGTACGTAACGCGGCGCGGAATGCCGCCGGTCACAGGGATCGTAAACACATCCGTGTTGCCGTCGTAGTCGCCTGTAAAGGCAATCGTCTGGCCGTCGGGCGAAAAGATCGGCTGGCTCTCGATACCCACGCCTGCCGTCAGCCGCGTCGCCCGGCCGCCCTCACGCGGCACCACCCACAGGTCGCCGGCATAGCCAAAGGCAATCAGCCTGGTGCTCATCGCGGGCCGCTGCAGGATGCTTGGATGTTCCGGTACGGGCGCCGCTGGAGCTACGGCGAGACACGTGCGAGAAAGGCACAACAGGGGAAGGGCAGCGGCAGCAAGCAGCTTGCGCATGGGCAATCGAATCTCCCGGAAACATGGGTGTAATGTGCGTATAGTACACGGCGCTCCCGCTGCGGCTGGTATGCTGCCGCGAAGTGACCCAACCAGCGCCCTCTCTGCCCTCAAACGCTTCCCCGGTGGCCTCGACCGCCAGCCTGGCTACCCTCGTGCCCAGCCTGTTGCTGTTAGCCTCCGGTGCGGGGTTCGGCGCCTGGGGCGCGCACGCGCTTGCACATGCAGACTTCCTCCTGGGCTGCGGACGCACCCTGCGCTGGCTGGGCGTGCTCGCGTTTGGCCTCTTTGCCGTCCGCCGTCGCAGCCTCACGCCCTGGATCTTCGTGGCGATGGTCGCCGGCGCCGAGTTCGGCTTCGACGCCCCTCACGCCGCAGCCCAGGCGCGCGTGTTTTCAGACATCTTCCTGCGCCTGATCAAGACCATCGTCGCCCCGCTCATCCTGGCCACGCTGGTCGTCGGCATCGCCGGCCATGGCGACCTGAAAAGCGTCGGTCGCATGGGGATCAAGGCGCTGGTCTATTTCGAAGTCGTCACCACGCTGGCACTCGTTATCGGCCTGCTCGCCATCAACATCTCAAAAGCCGGGATCGGCCTCAATCTGCCCATTGCAGAAACGCACAGCCCCGTCCAAAACGCTGCCCCGGCACCCAGCACAGCGCCCGGCCCCGTCCATTGGGACGACTTCCTCCTTCACATCTTTCCCGAAAACCTCGCAAAATCCATCGCCGAAGGCCAGATCCTGCAGGTCGCCGTCTTTGCCGTCTTCTTCGGCATCGCCCTCGCGACCCTGCCCGAAACCAAACGAGGCCCGGTGCTGCGCCTGTGCGAAAGCCTCTCCGAAGTCATGTTCCGCTTTACCAACGTCGTCATGTATTTTGCCCCGATCGGCGTGGGCGCGGCCATGGCCTATACCGTCGGGCATATGGGTTTGGGCGTGTTGATTAACCTGGGCAAGCTGCTGCTCACGCTCTACGGCGCGCTGGCGCTCTTTGCGGTGCTGGTGCTGTTACCGGCGGCGCTGCTCTTCCGCGTGCCCGTCGCCCGCTTCCTTGCCGCAGTCGCCGCGCCCGCCACCATCGCCTTTGCCACCTCCACGAGCGAGGCCGCCCTGCCGCGCGCCATGGAGAACATGGAAACCTTCGGCGTGCCGCGTCGCATCGTCGCCTTCGTCATCCCCGCGGGATACAGCTTCAACCTCGACGGCTCCACCCTGTATCTCGCCGTCGCCAGCATCTTTGTCGCGCAGGCCGCCGGCATCCACCTCAGAGCGGGCCAGCAGCTGCTTATGATGGGCACGCTTGTGCTTACCTCCAAGGGCGTCGCCGGGGTGCCGCGTGCCACGCTGGTCGTGCTGCTCGCCACGGCCTCCACCTTCCACCTGCCCACGGAGCCGATCTTCGTCATCCTTGGCATCGACGCGCTGATGGACATGGCCCGCACCGCGGTCAACGTCGTCGGCAACTGCCTCGCCTCGGCCGTGGTCGCACGTTGGGAAGGCGTCTTCGGCACCGAAGCTCCCAGCGCGGTTGTGCTCGCCGGGTCTCAGGAGTAGCTCGGCAATAACATCCCTCAGGGGAACAGCTACAGTCTGTCATCCTGAGCGTAGCGAAGGCCTTCAGTATTCTGCTCGAGGCATGTGAGCACTGTAAAGGCATACGGAGGTCCTTCGCTTCCACCCCAACGAGCAAAGAATGCTCGCTGGGGACCCCGGCTGCGCTCAGGGATGGCGGTCATTGCCGGATCCTCCCGTCGATCACACGCCCTGGAACTACCCACCCACCCGCTGCGTCTACCTATGCATGAACGTTCGTTTTTCGGGCACGGTGGCCGCAAGCGCCCTGCTGCTCCCCTTGCTCGCACTTTCCGCCGGCGCCCAGGACAGCAAGACCCCGGCGACCCCGGCCAACACCCTTTCCGTCCAGGCCAACCTCGTCGTCGTCCCCGCGATCGTGTACGACAAACACGCGCTCGTCACCACGCTCACCAAAAACGACTTCGCGCTCGCCGTCAACGGCAAGCCCCAAACCATCCGCTACTTCGACCGCGAAACCGACCTCCCGCTTACCGTCGGCCTGCTCGTCGACGTGAGCCACAGCATGGCCGGCGAGTTCGATGAGGAACAAAAGGCCAGTCAAAGCTTTCTCGACGCCATGCTGAAGCCTGCCGCCGGTAGCCGTCCCGCGGATCGGGCCTTCATCCTGCAATTCGCGCACACCGCCGAGCTGCTGCAGGATGTCACCGCCTCACGCCCGCTGCTGGCCGCCGGGCTCAAGCAGATCGGCTCGCAGGCACCCGGCGCCGCAGACGACGAAGCAGACACCAAGGACGACACCACCAACACGAGTACTACCAATAACGGCAGCAACGGTCGTGGCGGTTATGGCCGCAACGGCCGCAATGGTGGCAATCCCAGCGGCGATACGCCCTCGCACAGCCGCGGCGGCACGGTCCTCTATGACGCCCTCTTTTTGTCTTCCGACGATGTGCTCGGCAAGCAAACCAGCCGCCGCGCCCTCGTCGTGCTGACCGATGGCATCGACCGCCACAGCAAGGAATCGCTCACGGAAACCATTGAAGCCGCGCAGCGCGCCGATGTGGTCGTATACGCCATCTATCTCAAGGGGGAAACACACCGGGAGTTCGCGCCCACCCAGCGCCGTGGCGGATATGGCGGGTACGGCGGCTATCCGGGTGGCGGCAACTACCCCGGCAGCGGCGGCCGGCCGGGCAGCGACGGAACCTACGCCGAACCGGATGGAAAAAAGATTCTCCAGCGCATCTGCGGCGAAACCGGCGGTCAGATGTTCGAGGTCAAAGGCAAAGGTGCCGTTGAAAAAATCTACGCCCAGATCGGGGACGAGCTGCGCGCCCAGTACCGTCTCGGCTTCACCCCAACCGAAGATGCCGCCACGGTCGGGTACCACAAAATCGATCTCACGCTGACAGCCACCGGCGCCAAGAAAGACGAGGTACAGACCCGCGAAGGCTACTACACAGGACCAAAGCCGAGCCGGTAAATCCCATCATGCTCGCCGCTGTGAAGCGTGATGCAAAGCAGATCGCTACACCTTCAGCCCCAAGGTCTTACCCAAGGCGCAGGCGCCAGCTGCGCCGTCGGATGTTGCGTATAGGGTGGTGTATGTACTTTTTTGCTTCGCCATGCAATCACCACGATGGCAAAGATCACGATCGCCACAACGGCGAACACGGCCATATACACAACATGGGCAAAATTAGCTGGTTCGGGATCCATCTTCACTTTTTCCATAGCCTGTATAGATGCAAACGGACCGCAAACAGGCTGCTATGCGATTTTGTATTTGCCGGGCGCCGCGGGTGTGCTCCATGATGAAGTTAGCTGATGACATCACACACGCGATACCGGCCATCCATTTAGCCAAAGGCGTGTCATGAGTTCCTCAAAGCGGAGACGAAAACCTATGCGGCAGACCTTTGTTACACAGCGGAACGGATCATGGGCAAACTGGAAGCAGGCAAAGTGGCTGCGGACCTCCGCAATCGCACTTGTGCTGCTGGGCGGGATCTCGGTCGGTGCCGCGGCATCCGCCCAGGTAACCGGACCGCCGTATCCCAAGGCGCAGATCTATCCCGGCACGGAAGCTGCCCAGGGCGACGTTCGCGCCGCGTTGGCCGAGGCTCGCCACACCAATAAGCGCGTCATCCTCGACTTCGGCGGCGATTGGTGCCCCGACTGCCAGGTCTTGAACATCTACTTCCACCAGAGCCCCAATCGCGAGCTGCTCGACAAATATTTCATTCGCGTCAATGTCAACATCGGGCACGAAGATGCCAACATTGACCTCGCGCACAAGTATGGTGTTCCGGTGCAGGGTGTACCCGCGCTCGCGGTGCTTGATAAGGACGGCAAGGTGCTGTACGCGCAAAACAAGGAGTTTTCCGATATGCGCCACATGCAGTCCACCGACCTCACCGCGTTTCTGAACGCTTGGAAGCAGTAACGGGCGTCTGAAAACGAGCGTCGGATAGACCTATGCGCACCGTAACAGCGGGTTCGGGGCTTTGGGAGCAGGTGTGCGTCGCGCCCGCGCAACGCGCCGGGGACGTCCTGTGGTCCACCTTGCTCCTGTTGCGGCGTGCCGCGCTGGCGGCACTGCAGCACGATGTACTGACAGTTGCACAGGCCACTGCCTACTCCGCCATGCTGGCGCTCTTCCCGGCGCTCATCGTTGCGGCCGCTCTGGTCGGCATGTCGCCCTCCTTTCTGCCGTTTCGCTCCCAACTGGCCGTCTTCTTCGACCGCGTGCTGCCCGCCTACGTCGTTCCGTTGCTGGAGGGTTACTTCAGCGTGGATCGTCGTTCGCAAACCGCCGGTGCGCTGCTTGGCTCAATGGTGATCAGCCTCGTCGGTGCAGGCAACGTCATGGGGACGCTGATGGAGGGCTTCCGTCGCGCGCATGCGCTGCCCCCCGCACGCGGCAGCCTCCTTCGGCGGCGCGGCCGTGCCTTGGCTCTGGTCCCGTTGTCCCTCCTTCCCTTGGCCGCTGCCAGTGCGCTGGTCGTCTTCGGCCACCTGTTCACCCGTTGGCTCGCCAGGCAAGTGCCTCCCATGCTGGCAGGCGTCTTCGCCGTCTCCGCCCTGCTGCTGCGCTGGACGGTGGCGCTTGCCGGCAGCACGGCCATTCTCGCGCTCATCTACCACCTCGGCACCGATCTCGATACAAACATGAGCGCCTCTTTGAAATCCTGGCCGCGCCCGCATCTGAAATCCTGGCCACGCAGATCCTCGCCCCGCAGATCCTGGCCAAGCGAGTACCAAAAACCCGAGTACCGCAACCCTTCGCCGCCTGAGTCCTGGGTCACCGTGCCTGCCCGCGCCGCCGCTTTCGACACAGGCTGGCGCGCCAGCCTGCCCGGCGCGGCGCTGGCAACGGCGCTCTGGTTTGTCGCGACCCTGGTCTTCGGCTTCTACGTAACCCGCTTTGCCAACTACAGCCGCGTGTATGGTTCGCTCGGCGCCGGCATCGCGCTCATGATCTGGCTCTACCTCATCGCCCTTTGTGTCCTCATCGGTGCCGAATTCAACGCACAGCGCACAGCGTCTCGCCCCGGAGCCGGTAACCGAAGAGCCGCGTGAAGCAATCATTTCAAGAGAACAAACCCGTAGCGGATCCTCGTTCCCGCAACGGGCGGGTAGAATGACCTTCGAGCAGCCATGAGCCGCAAAGGCTCCCATACCCTGGCTGCGGGTGGGTGTAGTGTCGACTGGTGGATGGAACAGCTGGAACAGCAGCAAAATGGCCCGGCGGGCAAAGATCGTGGGCACCCTGGGGCCGGCTTCGAGCACGGAAGAGGTCTTTCGCAAGCTCGTCCGCGCCGGTCTCGATGTCGCACGGCTGAACTTCTCGCACGGCTCGCATGAGCAAAAAGCCGATCTGATCGCCATGGTCCGCAAGGTCGCGCGCGAAGAGAAGAAGCCCATCTGCATCCTCGCCGATCTCCAAGGACCAAAAATCCGCACCGGCACACTCGTCGATCACAAACCCGTGCTGCTTGAAGCCGGCAAGCGGCTTTCCATCACCCCGGAGCGTATCGACGGCACCGCGGAACGCGTGTCCACCGTCTTCACCACGCTTGCCGAAAACCTCAAACCCGGCGATCAGATTCTGTTGTCCGATGGGCTCATCGAACTGCGCGTGGTGGCATTGCAGGGAGCGGATGTGATCACAGAGATTATTAATGGCGGTCTGCTGGGCGAGAAAAAGGGCATCAACCTGCCCGGCGTCGCCATCAAAGTTCCCTCGCTCACCGAAAAAGACGAGATCGATCTCATCTTTGCCATCGAGCAAAAATGCGATACCGTGGCCGTCTCCTTTGTGCAGACCGCCGACGATGTACGCTACGTCAAAGGCCGCATCGCCGCTCTCGGCTCCGACGCCTGGGTCATCGCCAAACTCGAAAAACCGCAGGCCATCGACCATCTCGACTCCATTCTCGAAGCCACCGACGCCATCATGGTCGCGCGTGGCGACCTAGGCGTCGAGGTGCCGCCCGAAAAGGTGCCCGCCATCCAGAAGCACATCATTCGCCGCGCCGCCGAGTACCGCAAACCCGTGATCACGGCCACGCAAATGCTGGAGTCGATGGTTGAGAACCCGCGCCCCACCCGCGCCGAAGCCTCTGACGTCGCCAATGCCATCTACGACGGCTCTGATGCCGTCATGCTCTCCGCCGAAAGCGCTGCCGGCAAATACCCCGTCGAAGCCATCGCCATGATGGCCAAGATCGTCACCGAAACCGAAGAGCAAATCCTGCTCGAACCGCGCAAACCCATCCCTTGGCAGCGCCGCTCGCTATCGATCCCGGAAACCATCTGCGAGTGCGTCGCCCATTCCGCGCAGGACATGGACCTCGCCGCCATCGCCATCTTCACCGAATCCGGCAATACGGCCCGTCTGCTCTCAAAATACCGTCCCGAAGCGCCGATCTACGCCATGTCACCCTTTGAATCCGTCGTCCAGCGCACCATGATGCTGTGGGGCACCTTTCCCATCCTGGTCAGCCGCTTTGAAGGCACCGACACCCTCGTCGAGGTAGCCGAAAGGGTGCTCGAAGGCTCGGGCTACGTGCGCCCCCGCCAAGTCGTCGGGATCGTCGCCGGTACCGCCACAACGACCGGCGCGACCAACTTCATGCGCCTGCATTCCATCGCGGATCGGTGAAGGAGCCGCGTAATTTGCTGTGTAAGTCGCGGCCTATTCTAGCCAAGGATTGTGCAGGGTCACCGGTGTGTCCTCAACATCACGTGTATTGCGAGTGACCAGCGTAAGGCTGTGATGGATCGCCGTAGCCGCAAGCAGGGTGTCGATCAAAGGCCGGGAGCGATCGGAGCATAGTTCTCCCCAAATTCGAGCAATCGAACCATCAACAGCCAAGACGCGGCCCGTGTACTGCTCTTCAAATCCGTCAATCCAGTTAGACAAAACCTTTGCCGCATACGCGTCACGCTTTGCTTGAATCGACGCTCCTTTGCGCAGTTCTCCTAAACTGAGCGCACTGATATAAGAACGGCTGATCGGTAGCTCCTGAACAAAACGCAAGACTTTCGGGTTCGGACGCATTTTCTTGAGTTCGGAGATCACATTCGTATCGAGCAGAAATGCATTCCCAACGGTCAAAGGTCAATCTCTCGATCACCGGAAGAGCGATCACGTTCAATTTCAAGCTCCTCAAAATCACCCTTGGGGATACTCAACAAATACGAAATAAAATCAAGCTTCTCCGCAGGCTTAATGGACCGATATGCATCCATCGATAACACCACGGCACGCTCCTTGCCATGATGCGTAATGGTCTGCGGGCCTTCCGTATCAGCTTGATTTAGAACCTGACTAAAGTTCGTCCGCGCCTCGTGAATCTTCCAAGCTCCCATAAATCCTCCCTTCCCAAATATAGCGCGAATATATCTAAATCATGTACATTTTATCCCGACCTTGTGCATAGATTCCTAACCACCCTGGATCAAGGAGACCCGCATTCCTTGGCAAGCCCCTACCGGCCTCACCCGCTGTCTCATCTTCGGACAACATCAGCCGACACGGCACCCATACAATCAGCCCATGGGCCGTATCCGCATTCTTTCCGACCAGGTCGCGAACCAGATCGCCGCCGGCGAGGTCGTGGAACGCCCAGCCTCGGTCGTCAAGGAGCTGCTTGAAAATTCCCTCGATGCCGGCGCCACCCGCATCCGGGTCGAGGTCGAAGCGGGGGGCCGCAAGCTCATCCGCATCGTCGATAACGGCCATGGTATGGGCCGGGACGACGCCCTGCTCGCCTTTGAACGCCATGCCACCTCCAAGCTCCGCTCCTCCGACGATCTGCTCTCCATCGCCACGCTTGGTTTTCGCGGCGAGGCCCTGCCCTCGATTGCCTCCGTCGCCCGCGTCAGCCTCGAAACGCGCCTCGCCGCCGACGAAGCCGGCACCGCGCTCGAAATCGCCGGGGGCAATCTGCTGCGGGTCGAAGACGCCGGGCTTCCCCCCGGCACCACCCTCGCCGTTCGCGATCTCTTCTTCAACACCCCTGCACGGCGCAAATTCCTGCGCTCCGAACAAACCGAACTGGGCCACGTCGCCGCGCTGGTCACCCATTACGCCCTCGCGCATCCGGCCAAGCACTTCGAGCTGCACTCGGCCACGCAGGCCCTGGTCACGGCGCCCGCGGTCGCCAATGCCGGCGAGCGCCTGTACCAGATCTTCGGCCGTGAGGTCTTCGAATCGCTCATCCCCCTTGCCGCGGAGATCGACTTCAGCCGCGCCGGGCTGCCCGAGCCTCCGCCCTGGAAGCGCCCCGAAGATTACGAGCCGCCTGAACCCGGCCTGGTGCGGCTTTCCGGCTTCGTCTCGAAACCGGATCTGCAAAAGCTAAATCGCAACTCGATCTACATCTTCGCCAACGGCCGCCTCATCCGCGACCGCCTCATCCTCCATGCGCTCACCGAGGCCTACCGCAACATCATCCCGCCGACCAGCTTTCCGGTCGTGCTGTTATTCCTTGAACTCCCGCCGCAGGAGCTGGATGTCAACGTTCATCCCGCCAAGACGGAGGTTCGCTTCCGCCAGTCAGGCTTTGTGCATGACTTCGTGCGCGATGGGGTCCGCACCGCGCTGATGAAAGCCCGGCCGGCGGCCAGCTTCTTCACCGCGCTCCACAGCGCCCCTACGGCCGGCGAATCGCTCATGGTCGATGTCAGCCCGCTTCCCGGCCTCGACGATCCGACCCTTGCGCCGGACGGCATCGCCCACCTGGCCGTCGCGCAAAGCGAGGGCCCCATCGAACCCGGCGATATCGCCGCCTTTGACCTCACCGCGCCGATCGTGCCGCCCAGCCCCGGCCGCCTCGGCTTCACCGGTCCGGGTCTGCCCGTGGGGTATGACGAGCCCGCCGACGTTCTTCCCGCATCGGGCGAAACAAAGGCCGCGACCGAAGCACCGCAGCCCACCCTGAACTCCCTCGGCACGCTGAAGCCCCTTGGGCAACTGCGCGACTCCTTCATCCTGGCCACCAACGAGGAGGGTCTTTGGATCGTCGATCAGCACGTCGCCCACGAGCGCGTGCTCTTTGAAAAGATCCTCCGCGAGCGTGAAACGGAGCGTGTGCAGCGCCAGCGCCTGCTCATGCCCGTCCTCGTCGAACTCCTTCCCGAGCAGATGGTCACCTTCGCCGCCATCGCGGAAGAACTCGAACGCAACGGCTTTGAGGCCGAGCCGTTTGGCCCGCGCACCCTCGCCGTCAAGGCCACCCCCGTCGGTCTGGAAGGCCGCGAACTCGAACGCATGCTCGCTGAGGTGCTCGCCGTCGCCGACCGCGAACAACAGGCCGAAAACGCAGATTCCCGCCGCACCCGCATCGCCGCCTCCATCGCCTGCCACGCCGCCATCAAAATCAATACGCCGCTCGAGCCCGCCAAAGTGGACTGGTTGCTGGCCGAACTCGCAAAAACCGAGCACCCCACCAGCTGTCCGCACGGCCGGCCCATCGCCTTACGGTATTCTTTGAAAGACATTCAACGGGCGTTCGGACGCATTTGAACGTATTGAAGCGTATTGAACACACATTCGGTGCGTCGGAACAGCGCAGGGACACATCCAAAATTGTGGTTGGCACACAAAGGAAGTGTTCCTGCTCGTTTGGGGCCGTACGGCAAAGTGCATCGCGCATCACAAGGCAAAGCAGACCCACAGCAGACAAGGGACAAGCTGCTTCCGTAGCAAGCTTCGCTCGCGCCCGCGGGATAAAAGGAATGAGGCAGTTTTGGCAACGACACCCGATCTACACGAGGCGCAGATTGCGTCCGCTCGCACCGCCGCCTGGCACCAGGCAGGCGATCCGCTTCTGACGCTCGAGGCGGCGCGCACCTTCCTGAATCAGCATGGCTTCGTGCTCTTCGCGCCCCGTACGCTGGGTGCGCCCTCGCCATCCTTGGTCGAGGCGACCCTGGGCACCACCAAGCCTTCCAGCACGGCGGCGGAGAACGATACGGCCCGCAGCCTCGCCGCCCGGCTGATCGGTGAAGGCAATGCGATTCCTCTGAATCTTTTTGGTGGCCCGGGCGACCTGCCCGATTTTCTCGTTTCAGCCTCCGCCTTTCCGTTTGTCTTCACCCTGCGCGGCGATAAAGGCTGGAAGCGTCCGCCCGAAACCACAGGTTCGGTCAAAGTCACGCCGCTCGCTCTGCGCGTCTATGAACTGCTCGCCGAGCGTGGCGCCATGACGGTTGTCACAATGGTCCCGGAGATCGGCCGCGAGGTTACCGAGTCTGCCGTCGCGCGCGCGCTCACGGAACTGTGGACGCTGCTGCGCGTCATCCCCGTATTGCAGCAAGGGGAAGGGGAGACCCAGTGGGAGCTCCTCACCTCGCGCTTCCTGAAGGCCGTGAAAGCGGGAGCAAACGCCGGACAGCCCACCGCGCTCAGCGCCCTCATCTCCCTCTATCTCGGCCAGGTCTTCCTCGCCACCGAAGAAGAGATCGCCAGCTTTCTCTCGCCGCTTACCGCCCGTTCGCGGGTGCGGGACGTGCTGCACGGGCTCACTGCCGGCCGCCAGCTCAGTGAAGCGGTGCTCGAAGGCAAGACAGTGCTCTACATTCCCGAAGCCTTGCCCGACTTTGCGCAACTTGCCCTCCTCGGTGAGGCCCCCAGGGTCGACCTTGTCGCCGGCAACCCGGACGAGACCCACAGCGCAGATAGCGTCGAGGGCACTGGGTCTCCGGACCCTGAAACTGTTTCGGAATCCGGTGAGCGTCCCCAGGCAACGGAGGCCGGGGAAGGCCGTATTCGGCGTTTTGAAGGCGGTCCCGAAGGGGCGCACGCCAAGCCCTTCCGTGGCAAACCGGTGGTTCGCGAAGGGGGCTTTCGTTCCGCCCCACGTTCGCCGGAGCGTGGCGCTCGAGGGCCCCGTCCCGGTGGCCCCCGTCCCAGCCGCCCCTTCAACGCCGGCGCTGGTCGGCCGCCACGGGATGCCGCCGGCCCCACCCGGGATCGCGCTGCGGGCGATCGTCCAACCACCGGTCCGGATGCCCGTCCAAGCTTCTCGCGCCCCTGGGAAGAAGAACGCGGTGCCCGCCCGCCCCGCGACGGTGCCGATGCCCGTCCCGCCCGCTCCGAAGGCACGGGCGACCGTCCCTTCCGTCCCCGCGACGACAGCCGTCCTCCCCGTCGTGAAGGCACCGGCGAGGGTCGTCCGCCGTTCCGCCGCGATGATGGCGGTGCTCGCCGTCCGCCGTTCCGGCGCGAGGCCCCCGGTGGCGATGCCGGTCGCCCGTCCCGTGACGCTCGGCCGCCCTTTCGTCGTGAGGGTACCGGTGAAAGCCGCCCTCCCTTCCGCTCCGCCTCTCGCCCGCCCTTCCGCTCCGACGACGCGGGTGGCCGGCCCCCTTTTCGCCGGGAAGGCTCCTCCAACGGAGCCAACCCGTCTCGCCCCTATACACCTCGCCCCCGGCGTGAAGAGGGCGATGGCTTCCCGGCGCGCCGCCCTTCCGGTGATTCCCGGGAGGCAGGCCCTGATCGTCGTCCGGATCGTCGTCCGGATCGCGCCGGCTTTGCCCCTCGTCCCGGCTCCCGTCCCGATTTCAAAGATCGCCCCGCGCGTCGCGACGCAGGAGAGGCGGGCGATCGTCCCCGGACCAACCGTCCCTTCCCGCCCCGCGACGGCGCCCCCCGCGGACCGCGGAGCGGCGGCGATCGTCCCAGCTTCGGTCGACCCAGCTTTGATCGCCCCAGCTTCGGTCGGTCCGGCCCTGATCGATCAAGCTCGGATCGTCCCCGTTCTGCATCCGGCGGATCCTTCGGGGACCGTCCTCCGCGCAACTTCGACCGTCCCTCTCCAGGAGGCGGACCCCGCTTCGGCGGCAAGGGCGAGGATCGCGGCCCGAGCGGGAGCCGCCCTCCGTTCCGCGGCGCAGGTCCCGAGGGCCGCTCCTTTTCCCCACGTCCTCCACGTACAGACGATTCGCGGCCGCGTCCGCAAAGCGGCTTCGGCGCCCGTTCCGCGCCGCGCGCTGCGGGAGGTTTCAACCGTGGTCCTGCCCGCGGCGGTCCCACCAAAGGTGCCCCGCGCGATCGTCCTTCCGCTCCGCTCCCCCGGCCGGAGGATGAGGCATGAGCTCTCTCCCTGCGCCGCGCACCCGGCCAGTCGTCGCGATCGATGGACCGGCGGGTGCCGGGAAAAGTACGCTTGCCGCCTACCTTGCCCGGCGTTTTGGCTTTCTCAACTTGGAAACCGGCGCCATGTATCGCGCCTTGGCTCTGAAAGCCATCGAAAACGATGTCGATTTCGACAGTGAAGCCGAGTTAATGGGCTTGGTGGATGGCACCCACATCACGCTCGAGCCGCTTTCCGAAAGCAATCGCGTTCTGCTCGATGGGGTGAACGTCTCCTGGCGCGTGCGTGAGCCCGACGTCACTGCTGCCGCCTCTCGCGTTTCGGTGCATCCCCGTGTCCGCTCCTGGATGGTATCCCTCCAGCGCGCCCTTGGCTTGGCCGGGGGCGTCGTTATGGAAGGTCGCGATATCGGTACGGTGGTCTTCCCGGATGCCGAGATCAAAATTTTCCTCGACGCGGCCCCGGAGGTCCGTGGGGACCGGCGCTATCGCCAAGGCATACCGGCAACTGCCCGGGAAACGCACACCGACGTCCTGCGTGAGTTGCAGGAACGCGATCAGCGCGATCGCAGTCGGGCGGAGTCTCCGTTGCACGCCGCCGCCGATGCTATCGTTCTGGATTCTACCGATCTCACGCTGGAGCAGGTACTTCGGCGCGCCGAAGAGCTGGTCACGCAGCGCTCAGGCTTGACTCCGATGCACTAACCCTTGTGCAATCGAGCCTCCACCCAAAAATTTTCGAAACTCCTTTCGCGGGCGTGCTAACATTTGCTCACCGTTTGAAACAAGTCAGTTTCTGCCGGCCACAAACGGCCTCGAAGCCCCGATTTGGATTCAGCGTCACACCGACACAAGGAATTGCGAGACATGGAACAGGGAACAGTGAAGTGGTTCAACGATGCCAAGGGCTTTGGCTTCATCAGCCGTCAAAACGGTGAGGACGTGTTCGTGCACTACTCGGCGATCAATACCAATGGGTTCAAAAGTCTTCAAGAGGGCCAGGCGGTGCAGTTCAACGTGGTGAAGGGCCCCAAAGGCTGGCAGGCCTCGGACGTGCAGCCTCTGTAACGCTGTAAGCTGCATACAGTAATTTTCGTTTCAACAAAAAGGGGGCCTCGGGCCTCCTTTTTGTCTGTGGATAGCCCTGTGAAGGGCCCTTAAGACATCTGCTCAGAGCTGCGGCTTGCCCGCCGGTTCAGTCTCAGTTGCAGGAGACGGCGCCGGCAAGGGCTTCCCATCCGCATCGACCACGCTTTGCCCCGGCAGGATTGTGGCACTCGTCCGGAAGCGGCGATAGTCACTGGTCACTAGATGCAGCCTGCCGCTCAATCCTGCCACCAACAAAAGACGGATACTGCCTTCGCCGTCGATGCGCGCCGGCAGCCACACCCCTTCATTTACGCGCGTGGCTTCAAAGGCAAAATGCGATCCCTTGTGGACATCGGCCACCAGGCCGCCACCGATCTTGAAGTCGTTTAAAAAATGTCCCTGGGCGCGTACAAGCACATGGTCTGCTTCGTCAATCCAAACCGTACCGACCAAATCGCGCATCACGTTTTCCACAGCGGAGCGCGTTTTGGCGTTGGGATCGCCGGCATAGTCGAGCACAATGGCGGAGCGGCCATTGACGTCTTCCCGGCGTTCGTTCGAAAAAGTCCCGAGCTCCAGAATCCTGGCAAGCGAAACAATAGGGTTCCCGCGATCGTCCGTCTCCTCGCCTTTCGCGCTTGCTTTGGTCCGTCGGTCACGTCCCTTCGCTGCCTCCCCATCGAGCCGCGCGTTTTCCTTTGCCTGCTCCTCCGGTGTGAGCGGCTTGCCGTCGCGGGCGACCACGCGGTTCACCCGAATGCCATTGATCGTCAGGCTCTCCGAATCCGTTACCTCGGCCTTCTTGACACCGCCGTCTTTGCGTAACTCCTCCTGCACCATGTGGACGTGGTAGGTGTAATCGTTGCGCAGGGCTTCCATCCGGTTCTCGTTCCGCGCCACCTCCGTCAGCAGCGCACGGGAGTCCGGCAACGGCCCCGCCGCACTCGGCCCCACGGCACCCGCGCCTAGTGCCGGCGCAGCGCCTGCGGGCGCCGCGCTTTGACCTTGCGCAACTGCCGCACCAGCAAGGAAAAGCGCGAACAAAGCCAATCGGGAAGCGAAACGTGGCAGCATCCTTCGATCATACGATTTGGGACACGCGCTACGCTTCCACCTCCAGTTCACGGGCTCCGTGGCAGAAGACGCCACGAAGATTGCATCCTATTGCCCGTGAGTGAGACGGGAAAGGTCGACTCCACCGACCTGGGCGTGCCTTTGCAGGCCGTGGAACAATCGCAAGCGGCCGGGGGCGATGCGTTCGCTCCGCTCCGCTTGCCCCTCTTCCGCGACCGCTGGATCGCCGCCACCGTCTCTGGCGTCGGCACCTGGATGCAGGACACCGCCGGTACCTGGCTTATGACGGTGCTCACCGCCTCGCCTCTGCTCATCGCCTTGATGCAGACCGCAGCCAGTCTGCCGGTTCTGCTGCTGGGGCTCTTTGCCGGCGCAACTGCCGACATCTACGACCGGCGTCGCCTGCTCATCTTCTGGCAGTGCTGGATGTTGGGCGCCGTGGCAGTCCTCGCCGTGCTCACCTTCGCCGGCCGGGTTTCTCCGCTTACCTTACTCCTCTTCACCTTTTTGCTGAACATCGGTTCATCGATGAATAATCCGGCGTGGCAGGCCATCGTGCCCGAGCTTGTGCCGACCAGCCAGCTGCCCAGCGCCATCACGCTGAACGCCGCCAGCAACAACCTGGCACGCGCCGTTGGTCCGGCACTTGGCGGTCTGCTCGTCGCCGCCTTTGTCAAAGCCGATACCGGCGCGGGCTGGGTCTTTCTCCTCAACTCGGCATCATTTGCCGGCGTTATTTGGATTTTGTGGCGGTGGCATCGTGATCCGCTCTTCAAAAGTGCCCTGCCGGCCGAACGCATCCTCGGCTCGGTTCGCTCCGGTCTGCGCTATCTCCGCTACGCGCCCACCCTGCAGGGATCCCTCATCCGCGCCTTTGGCTTCACCTTTTTTGTCAGTGCCGTGTGGTCGCTGCTGGCCCTTGTCGCCAAACGTGATCTGCATCAGGGTGCGCTGGGCTATGGCATACTCAACGGCTCTCTCGGCATTGGAGCGGTGTTGGCCGCCTCCACCCTCGCGCGCCTGCGCCGACGAGTCGATGCGGACACCATCCTGACCGCATCGTCGCTCTACTACGTCGTCGTGCTTGTGATCTTGGCTCTGGTGCGCAGCCCCGTTCTCGTCATTCTCACCCTGCTCGGTGCGGGCTTTGCCTGGACGACGAGCATGTCCACCCTCAATGTCTCGGTCCAGCTATCCATTCCACGTTGGGTGAGCGCCCGGGCCTTGGGCCTGTATCTCATGACGATGCAGGGTGGCTTGGCCCTCGGCAGCATCGTTTGGGGAGCCATCGCAGAAAAAAGCTCAACCGTGACAGCCCTACTTATTGCCGCCGCAACCATGGCCGCATCCCTGCCGTTCCTTCTGCGGATTCACATTCTGACAGGCGCCTTGCCGGACTTGACCCCCTATAAGCCCAAACGCCCCGTTCCTGTCTTCGCCACCACCCACCCGGAAGATGGTCCCGTGCGCCTGACTGTGGAATACCGGGTAGCTCCTGAGGCCCGCTCTGCTTTCACCCGCGCCATCTACGCCATGCAGGGCGTACGCCGTCGGGATGGCGCGATTCGCTGGGGCATCTACCGCGACGCCGCCGATCCGACCCAGCTGACCGAGTCCTTCGTCATGGAAAGCTGGCTCGAGTACCTCCGCTCGCGCGAGCGCATCACCGCCGCCGATGCCGCCGTGCGCGACCAGGTACTGGCTCTGCACACCGGCCCCGAACCTCCGCGAATCACCTACCAGATCTGGGTGAACGAGGCGGAAAGCACCACCGAACCCCAACCCGCCGAACCCGAACCTGCCTGAGCCCTGACCCGCCTGAGCCTGGCCTGTTCTCAGTTCAGCCCCTATTGAACCCCAGTCCAGCCCAGCCACCGTGCGGTGTCATCTCGATCGGAGCGCGTACAGGCGGCCTTCGTGAGCCTGATCACTAGGGTGAAGTAGCGCCTAGTGGAAAGACCTACAGCTTCAACTAGCGACTTCGCACTTTGACCGAGGTCTCCGTAGCAGTGATTCAGTGTCCAAAGGCCAAATCAATCAGCGTCTTCTCCTCCAGCTCATGTGCTTTCGCCGATCCCGTTGCGGGGCTTGCCGATGCCGTGCGTTTCACCGAAACCACGGGCCGGTCATGCGCGATCTGCCGCAACCGCGGCATCGCAAACGAAAGGGCGCCCATGTTGGCTGGCTCCTCCTGCACCCAGACGATCTCCTTGGCGCCGGGATGTGCCTCAAACACCGCTCGCAGCTCCTGTTCCGGCCACGGATATAGCTGGTCGATAAAGATGACGGCAACGTCGTTCACCTTGCGTTTCGCACGCTCCACGCGTAGGTTATGCCCGATCTTTCCGGTACACACCAGCAGCCGGCGCGGGTCTTCCACGGTCGCATCGGCCAGGACAGGCTGAAAGGCCGCCGTCTCGAAATCCGCTACCGTCGACATCGCATCAGGGTGCCGCAGCATCGACTTTGGCGTAAAGACCACCAATGGTTTCCGCCATTGGCGCATGGCCTGGCGCCGCAGTAGATGGAAATACTGCGCGGCCGTTGACGGCTGCGCGATCTGCAGGTTGTCCTGCGCCGCCAACTGCAAGTACCGTTCCATGCGTGCAGACGAATGCTCCGGTCCCTGACCTTCGTACCCGTGCGGCAGCAGTAGGACCAGCCCCGAAAGCAGCCCCCACTTGGCCTCTCCTGCGGCCAAAAATTGGTCGATGATGATCTGCGCGCCGTTGGCGAAATCGCCGAACTGCGCCTCCCAAAGCACCAGCGCCTCTGGAAAATCACGCGAAAACCCATATTCAAAGCCAAGGCAGGCCGCCTCGGACAGCATGGAGTTGTACACCTCCCACTTGCCCTGTGGTTTGCCGTCCGGCCCGGGACCCAGATGGGCGAGCGGCGACCAGCGTGCCTCCGTCTCTGTATCGATGAACACGGAATGTCGCTGATTGAAGGTGCCTCGCTGGGAATCCTGCCCGCTCAGCCGAACCGGCGTACCGCCTTTCAGCAGGGAAGCATAGGCAAGCAGCTCGGCGAAACCATAGTCGATCGCCCGCTTGCCTGCACCCATCTCCCCACGCTGTTCGAGTAACTTGCCCACCTTCGGATGAAGATGAAACCCTTCAGGCACACGGGTCAGCTCCCCCGTCAAGGAGCTTATCTCCGCTGTATCCAGCCCGGTGCGCGGCTTGTCCTCAGCCCCAAGCGCTCCGCCACAGTACGCCTTCCAATACTCCGGCAGTTCATGCATGCGCTTCACGACGAACGTACCCGACGCCTCCTGTTTCACATCGTGCTGCGCGGCCCGGCGCTGGTCCTCCAGGAAGCTGTTTTGCACCCGCGCCACCTCGTCTGCGATGTCGACGCCGAGTTTTGCCGCATAAATCTTGTAAAGGGGAGGGTGCTCCTTGAGCATCGCGTAGCGACGCGGTTGCGTCACCGTAGGATCGTCCACCTCCGAATGCCCATGCCGCCGGTAGCCGATCAGATCGACCACGACATCGGACCCAAAGGTCTGCCGGTAGCTGGCCGCGATCTCCGCCACCCGCACCACCGCATCCGGATCTTCGGCATTCACATGGAAGATCGGAATCGGCAGCCGCTTTGCGAGATCCGTGGAGAAGCGCGATGAGTTGGATTCTTCCGGATTTGCTGTAAAACCCAACAGGTTGTTGACGACCACCTGAATCGTGCCGCCTACGTTGAAGCCGTGGATCGTGGCCAGGCTCAGTGTCTCGGCCCAGATGCCCTGGCCTGCAAACGCCGCATCCCCATGAAGGATCATGGGCAGGATGCACTGCTTACCCCCGGCCCCCACACGTTCCTGCCGTGCCCGCGCCCGCCCCATCACCACCGGATCGACCGCCTCCAGATGGCTCGGATTGGAAGCCAAATGCAATGCCACCGTTTTGCCGTTTGCCGTATGGAACTCCCCCGTGGCGCCCATGTGGTACTTCACATCGCCGCCCCCCATCGTAGACCGCGGATCCACATCCTCAAACTTCGAGAAGATTTCATGAGAACCGCGGCCGATCGTGTTCACCATGACATTCAGCCGGCCCCGGTGACTCATGGCGAAGAGCGATCGGGTTACCCCGGTATCGGCAGCCGTCGTAAACAGTTGGTCCAAAAATGGAATGAGCGCGGTAAGCCCTTCGAGAGAAAAGCGCTTGGTGCCGAGGTAGCGCTGCTGAATGACCTGCTCAAAAATGTCAGCACGGACCAGACCCGAAAGAACACGTCCCGGATCGGCTACGCTGTAGGCCTGTTCCATCCGCTCCTGGATCCACGCGCGCTTCTCCGGGGAAGCGATGTGCATGAATTCCACGCCGATTGTGCCGCAGTAGAACCCGCGCGCCTCCGTGGAATCAGCGCCATCCGGTGCCGGCGTGGGAAAGGGCTCCGGGGGCAGGTATTGGCCCAGAGGATCAAGCGACGCTTGCAGAAATCCCCAACGGCGGAAGATATCGAAAACCATCTCGCGCTGCGAACCGGTGTCCATACCGCTCTTTGCATCTTGAATTGGAACAGGAGTGCGGGCGATCTGGGTCTGCGGGGCAGTCTTGGTAGCCATAGCCTTTACATGCTAGTCCTTCCGCTAGCGGGTGAACACGGTACGAACGGTTATCGTTCAAGGTGCACGGGATTTTCAGCTCCCGGCCGCAGCTCCGCCGTTCGCAAAAATCCAAAGGTACCGCCCGGATCGGGACGCACATTTTCAAGCCGCTTTGCATGGACCACCACCACATCCGGGTACCAGAGCGGCAGGCTTGGCAGATCGGTGGCAAGTACCCGCTGCACCCCCACGTAGTCCCGCCGGCGCACTATCTCACTCGGTTCTGCAGCCGCCGACCCAAGCAGGGCATCCAACTCCGGATTGCGGTACCGCCCCCGGTTGCCGCCGCGCGGGGGAAAACTGGTAGCGGCATACGCAAAACGGAAGATATCCGGATCCTCATTGGAGCCGGTCCAGCGCAGAATGTACATCTGGAAGGCTCCACGCGTGATGTCGGCATAAAAGGTGCCGAACTCCGCGCTGCGCAGGTCGAGCTGAATGCCCACGGCTTCCATCTGCTGCTGCAACACCTGCGCCAAAAGCCGGGTCGTCTCATCGGTCGACGTTCTGAGCGTGAAGCGCAAGCGAACCCCCTTGCCGTTGGGCCGCAAGCCGGCCTCATCCAGCAGGGTTTTAGCCCGCGCCGGGTCAAAGGCATACCCGGGCAGATCGGCTCCGTTCGCCTCGGCCCAGTGGCCCGGCGGTAGCAGGGTGCGCGCCGGCACGGCGCGGCCCTGCCACAGCGCCTTGATCAGCGCCTCTTTGTCGATCGCGCACGCAATCGCCTGGCGCACCCGCACATCGCGCAGGGCAGGGTCGTTCACATTGAAATTCGCATAGTAGACATCCGCCCCGGGCCGCACCTCCGTGCGCAGATACGGCACATCCTTCAGTGCATGAACCTCATCCGGCGTGATGGCGTTGCTTTCCGCATCGGCAGAGCCTTTCTTCAACTCCAAAGCCATCGAGATGTTATCCGGCACCACCGCAAACCGCACCCGCGCCAGCTTGGGCGCGCCGCCCCACCAAACCGGGTTCCGCTCGAGCACAACTTCCTTATCCTGAACCTGATCCACAAACCGGAACGGTCCCGTGCCCACCGGGTGCAGGCCTTCGTCGCGGCCCGCCCCATCTTCGACCACGCCAAAGAGACCATCGCTCAGGTTAAAGAGCAGCCCCGGCTCTGGGTTTGCCGTGTGTACGACAACCGTGAGTGGCGTGGGTGTCTCGATCGCCGTCACGTTCGCAAAGGATCCGCTCTTGGAGGTCGTGAGTGCACCATTGGTCATGCTGCGGATCGACCATGCCACATCCGCCGCAGTCAAAGGTTTCCCATCATGAAAACGAACACCCGGCCTCAGATGAAAGATCCAGATCCGCGGCTCGGGCCTTTCCCAATCCGTTGCAAGCCAAGGTTGCAAGTTGAAATGCTCATCCTTATGCACCAGGGCGTCGTAAATCAGTGCGCCCACCCGTTCCGATTGCGCATCGGTGCCTTGCCGCAGATCCAGGTTATTAGGCGAGCTTTCAATCAGAAATCGCACCGTGTCCGGCTCATCGTTGGGACTGTGACATCCGCCGTTCCACAGCAGCGCCACCAACGCGAGGCAGATCTTCGAGAGCAAGACGATCACATCCTCTCTTATCGGCGAGTTCGCGAAAAACTTGAGCCAGGATCGAGAATTCTTTTCCCTCATGCCGGAGCGCAACGGGTGCGGGTGCCCCACATCGCGCTTCGGAGATGTGCGTTCGAACCCAAGAGCCCTCCAGACTCGCACCCCTTGAGGGAAATTTGTCGTCCTAAACACGCGATAAACGTCCCAGCACCACCGCCCGCGACGCCCCGGTAGCAGAGGGCACATTGCCCGGCAGCCCATGCCAGCTCAGCCACCCAAGCAGGGCAAAGGCCGCCGCCTCTTTCGCCTCGACCGCCAAGCCGGCCGCCTCGGTCGATTGCACGGAAACATGAAGCGGCGCAAAGCCTGCTTCCAGCCGTCGCCGCAGTGTGGCATTGTGTGCGCCGCCGCCTGAAACGAACACCTCCGTCGCCCCCGCCAGCGGAGCCAGTTGCCCAAGGTGCGGCCACACAAAGCGGCGATAGGCATCCTGAATCGTCTCTGCCGTCAGCGCCGCCGCTGTGGCAACGATATCCGCTTTTTTCGCGTTTTCAGCCGCGCACCGCGCCAGAAAACGCTCCGTAAACGCCGCCCCGAACTGCTCCCGCCCACAGCTCTTAGGCGGCTCTTCCGAAAAGTAAGGATCGGCGAGCAGATCGCGCAACACGGCTTCCAGCACCGTCCCGCGCCCCGCCAAGCGGCCCCCACAGTCATAGGCCCGTCCCGTCATCTGCTCCATGCAGGCGTCGATCACCATGTTGGCCGGTCCCGTATCAAAGGCAAGCACGTTATCCACGGTGCACCCGGCCGGCAGCGCTGTCAGGTTCGCAATGCCTCCCAAATTGAGCAAGATACGATTTTTCTTTGCATGCTGAAAAAGGCACAGGTCTAGCATTGGCACCAGCGGCGCACCCTGCCCACCCGCCGCCAGATCCGCCGTACGAAAATCGCTGATTACCGGCAAGCGCAGGCGCTCGGCGATCACGGCGGGTTCACCGATTTGCCACGTGCAGCGCGTCGCCCCGCTCACTTCGCCCGCAACCCCCCGGCCCGCAACCCCCTCGCCCCTCGCCACCTCCTCGCTGGCTTGCTCATTGCGACCTGCGTTGTGGTAGATCGTCTGCCCATGCAACGCCACCAGCGCCGGCTGAAACCCCGTGCGCCTCGCCGTTTCCTCCACGGCATCGGCATACACCGCGCCCAGCTGCCACGACAACCGCGCCAGCGTTCCTGTCGTCGTTTGCTGCGCATCCCTTGAATCCATCGCCGCAAGCACCGCCCCGCGCACCTCCGCCGAGTACGGATAGCCGCGATGCGCGAGCACCTTCACCCGCGGCAGCGCCCCGTTCGCGCCGTTCCCGGGAGAAACGCGGCAGATGGCCACATCAACCCCATCCGCCGAGGTGCCGCTCATCACTCCCGCGATCACCATCGCCTTCCGCCCGGCATCCGCCCCGGCTTTGTTGGTTGTCATCCCCGCAGGGGGTCTGCGTCTCGATTCCTTGCCGAGCATCGCCATCAGGCCACCCCGCCCTTCAGCTCGCGCTGCAACTCACCCAGCAACGCCAACGCCTCGCGCGGGGTCAGCCCATCGACATCCAGCGACTCCAGCCGGTCCACAATGCGCTGCGAAAGCGGCGTAAACATCGTCATCTGCAGCGCAGGAGCACGCCCCGGAGGCGGTGGCGCGGCCTCCCGCACCCCTTGCGCCTCGGCACGCTCATGCACCCGCAACACCGCCCGCGCCCGCTCGATCACCGCCCCCGGCAGCCCCGCCAAACGCGCTACCTCGATCCCATAGCTTTTGCTCGCCGCACCGGCCTCCACCGCATGCAGAAACACGATACCGCCCTCCCGCTCACGCACCGTCACCCGCGCGTTCTTCAGCCGCGCCAGGCGATCGGCCAGCAGGGTCAGCTCGTGATAATGCGTGGCAAACAACGTCCGCGCGCCGATCCGGTCATGCAAGTGCTCCACCGTCGCCCACGCCAGCGAAAGCCCGTCATAGGTCGCCGTGCCGCGCCCCATCTCGTCCAGCAGCACCAGCGACCTCCCAGTCGCCGTATTTAAGATCGCCGCCGTTTCGGTCATCTCGACCATAAACGTCGAACGCCCCCGGGCCACATTATCCGCTGCCCCGATCCGCGTATAAATCCTGTCGGCGAGCCCCAGCCGCATCCGCTCTGCCGGCACAAACGAGCCGCACTGCGCCATCACCGTCAGCAGCGCCGCCTGCCGCAAAAACGTGCTCTTGCCTCCCATATTCGGCCCGGTAATCAGCAGCAGGGAAGGGCTTGCCGCCGCTGAACCCATAATCGCCCCATCCGCAAACCCAGCCCCATCCACAAACCCGGGTGCCCCATTCTTTTCCGTGCTTTGCGAAAGGATGGGGTGCTCCTGCCCAGCTCCCGCGCCACCGTCCAACGTCCCCGACCCACACAAACTCAACGAATTCGGGACAAACCGCCCCGAGCCCATTGCCTCCAACCGCCGTTCCACCACCGGGTGCCGCCCCGCCACAAACTCCAGCGCCGTGCCATCTTCCACCACTGGCCGCACCCAGCCGCGCATCGCCGCCAGATGCGCAAAGCACGCAAGCAGATCGATCTCCGCCACCGCCCGCGCCGTCGCGCGCACCCGCGCCGCCTCCGCTAGCAACAGCCGCCGCAGCTCCGCAAACAACCGTCGCTCGATCTCCCCCGAACGCTCCTGCGCGGTCAGGATCTTGCCCTCAAGCTCCTTCAACTCAGGTGTCGTATACCGCTCCGCGTTCGCCAGCGTCTGCTTGCGCTCATAGTCGGCGGGAACCGCCTTCAGGTTCGACCGCGTGATCTCCAAGTAATACCCAAATACCGAATTGAACCGCACTTTGAGCGACCCGATGCCCGTCCGCCCCCGTTCCCGTTCCTCGATGGCCGCGATCCGCTGCCGCCCATGCGTGCTCAGCTCACGCAGCTCATCGAGTTCCGCATCCACGCCCGTCCGCACCGCGCCGCCATCGCCCAGCACCACCGGCGGCTCGTCCACCAGCGTCCGCGCGACCAGCTCCTCCAGATCCGAAAGCACATCCAACCCGGCCAGCTCGCGCCACCGGCCACTGCCACCCAACTCGGCCACCGCCGCCCGCAGTCCCGGCAGGCAGCGCAGCGTCGTCCCCAACGCCACTACCTCCCGCGGACCGGCCGAATCAAGCGCAATCCGCCCTAGCAACCGCTCCAGATCCAGCACGCCGTTCATCGCCCGGCGAACACCCTCACGTCGCCGAATGTCCCCCGCCGCCGCGCCCACAGCCTCCAACCGTGCTTCAATCGCGGGGAGCTCCGCCATCGGTCGCAGCAGCTGCGCCCGCAACAGCCGCTTGCCCATCGGCGTGCAGCACGCATCCATGGTGTGCAGCAGCGTGGTGTCCACGCCCTCGCCCGAAAACAGCGGCTCCACCAACTCCAGATTGCGCACCGTCACCGCATCGAGCTCCAGACATCCCCGCCGCTCATAAAAGCGCAGCGTATCCAGGTGCTCCAGCGCCCCCTGTTTCGTCTGCCGGAGGTAGTGCACAATCGCACCCGCCGCCACCGCCGCCGCCGTGTGCCCGCCCAGCCCCATCCCATCCAGCGAATGCACCCGCAAGCCCTGGCGCAAGAGCGGCACGGCATACTCCTCGGTGAACACCCACTCTTCCAACTCGGTCTGCGCACCCGGAAGCCGAACGCTCCCCGCTTCCTCTACCGACGTTCCTAGATCGGGTGCCCCATCCTTTCGCACATGTTGCAAAAGGATGGGGTGTTCCTGCCCAGGCGTCAGGAGCCCATGCAAAGCCGCGGCCCGCCCCATACCCTCATGAAGCGTGCCTTGCTTCCGGCTCCCCGCTCCCCCCAACCCAAAGCCCCGCGCCAGCAATGTCTCTGCAGGCCGCATCCGTTCCAACTCATCCAGCGCCCCCGCCCAGGCCCCCGCCCCGCCAAACTCCGTCGCCCGCATCTCACCCGTCGACAAATCCAGCGAGGCCATCCCTACACAAGCCCCCGGCCCGGTCCCCGCCGAGGCCACCGCCGCCAACCACTGGCTCGTTCCCGCGTCCAGTGCCGCATCGAGCGCCGTCCCGGGCGTCAGCACGCGCGTGACCTCACGCTTCACCACGCCCTTGGCGAGCTTCGGATCCTCCATCTGCTCGCACAGCGCAACCTTAAATCCACGCCGCAGCAGCTTCTGCAGATACCCGGCCCCGGCATGGAAGGGCACGCCGCACATGGGCGTCTGTCGGCCCTTATCGCGGGAGGTCAGCGTCAGTCCTAGCTCCCGCGACGCCACCACGGCATCCTCATAAAACAATTCATAGAAATCACCCATCCGAAAGAACAGCAGTGCATCCGGATGCGCCTCTTTGGCTGCGGCATATTGCCGCATCGCCGGCGTCAGCACACCGTCAGTTCTCGGATTGGAAAAGGCAGCCATCGCGTGGAGAGAAGCCTAGAATACCGCGCCACCTCCTGTGCCAGTCCGGCAACGAACTACCAACTATTTCCTTGTTTGTCATTCCCGCAGGGAATCTGCGTTTGCCTTTGCTTTTCTTTCTGTCCTTCCCGCAGCCGGGGTCCCCAACGAGCGCATCTGCTCGTTGGGGTGGAAGGCAACCCGCTTTTCCGGACCACCAACCACGGGCGGTACACTCCATCCATGATCGAAGTCCCAATGACCGACGCCCAATTCGCCGCCGCCACCCAGCGCTTAAAGCAAAACGGCATCGAACTGACCGGCACCGCCGGCACCCTTACCAAAGACGGCATCACCGCCAGCTACGAACACACGCTGGGTCTCTTGCGCATCGTTGTCCTGAAAAAACCCATGCTGCTTCCCGAAAGCCTCATTGAAGGCCGCCTCAAGGCCTATCTGGAGCAGAGTCTCGCCGCCGGCTGACGCTCCCTTCAGTCTTCGGCAACATCTATACTTCTGATAGCCCGATGCTGCATCTCACGCGGGCAACCCTGCACTGTATGTCCCTCCTTTGGCTCCGAGTCGCGGTTCTCCTCTACGCCGTTGCCGCGCTCGCGGTGCTGCCGGCCTCGCTCTATAACCGACCCCGCTGGCGCTATCTGGCCATGCCCACTGCCCTCCTCGGCGCCTTCTTTCACTTCGTCGCGCTCACGGAAGCCCTTGTCGGCGCACACCACGCGCTGCCCGTCGACACCCATGAAATGCTTTCGGTTCTGGGTCTCCTTCTAGCCGCCGCCTTTCTCGGCCTCGCCGTCCGCTACAAGACCGTCTCCTTCGGCATCTTTCTCCTGCCCCTGGCCGTGCTGGTCACACTCGTGCCCGCCTTCCGCCCCGGCACCGAGCACCTCGCCTACCCCGACCTCCCCATGGGTTGGCTCTTCCTGCACGTCGCTCTCCTGCTCGCCGCCTACGCCGCGCTGCTGGTCTCGCTCATCGCCAGCCTGCTCTATCTCATCCAGGAGCGCGGCCTCAAGCAGAAGCGCTCGCAGCCTAATGCCGGTCGTCGCAACTGGTTGCCCCCGCTCGAAACCACCGACCAAATTGCGCTCAAAGCCCTGCTCTTTGGCCTCCCGTGCATGACCGCCGGCCTGCTCATCGGCTCTGTCGTCGCACTCCAGACCGTCGGCCCGGCCTTCTTCGCCGACCCCAAGGTCCTGCTGTCACTGGCCATGTGGTTTGCTTACGGTGTCATGATCTTCATCCGCAAGCACTCCGGCCTGCGCGGCCGCCGCGCCGTCTACCTGTCGAGCTTCGCCTTTCTCTTCGTGCTCGCCGTGTGGGCCGCCAACCAGCTTTCCGTCGTCCATAGGTTCAAGGCGCCGTGAGCCCAACCGTCCTCACCGCCGCACAGCCGGCCTCCGCGAGCGCCCTTCTGCTCGTGGGCGTCAACCACACCACCGCGCCCATCGCCGTGCGTGAACGCCTCGCCATCCCCACCGATCGTCTCGCCGAAGCCACGCTCACCCTCGTCGGCGAGCCCGGCGTCCGCGAAGCCATGGTCCTTTCCACCTGCAATCGCGTCGAGCTGCTCACCGTTTGCGACCCCGGCACCGCGCCCGATGCGGCCTCCTCCTCCATCCAAGCCGCCACCCCGGCCCGCTTCTTCCACGATTTTCTTGACCTCCGCTCCGCCGACGTTGAGCCGCATCTCTACCACTTCCGCGAATCCGAAGCCGTCCGCCACCTCTTCCGCGTCGCCAGTTCGCTCGACTCCATGATCGTCGGCGAGCCGCAAATCCTCGGCCAGGTCAAGCAATCCTTCGCCGTCGCCCGCGAAGTGGGCGCCGTCAAATCCATCCTTGATCCGCTCCTGCAGCGTGCCTTCTCCGTCGCCAAGCGCGTCCGCAGCGAAACCGAGATCGGGGCCTCCACCGTCTCCATTGCCTCCGTCGCTGCCGATCTCGCCCGCAAAATCTTCGGCAGTTTGACTGGCAAGACGGTGCTTCTGGTAGGTGCCGGCAAGATGAGCGACCTCACCGCCCGCCACCTCATTCAGCAGGGCGCCACCACGCTGCTCGTCTCCAACCGCACCGAAGCCCGTGCCGAAAAGATCGCCGACGCCCTCCGCACGCCCACCATCACCACCGGCGTCATCCCCTTTCCGCAGCTGCACGAGCAGTCCCACCGCGCCGACATCATCATCACCTCGACAGGCGCCGGCCAGGTTTTCACCCCGTCCCACGCCCGCGCCCTGCTCACCCGCCGCCGCAACCGTCCCGTCTTCTTCATCGACATCGCCGTCCCACGCGACGTCGCCCCCGAGGTCAACGCCCTCGAAGGCTGCTTCGTCTACGACATCGATGACCTCCAGGGAGTCGCCCAGCAAAACCGCGCCGGCCGCACCCGCGAAGCCGAAGCCGCCGAGCGCATTGTCTCCCTCGAGGTCGCCCGCTACGCCGAACGCCTCGACCAGGCGCCCTCCACCGCGGCCATCAAGCAGCTGCTCGCCCAGGCCGAAGCCACCCGCGAAGCCGAACTCGCCCGCTCGCTCCTCCGCCTTCAACGCGAGCCCCTCTCACCCGAACAGCAAGCCGCCATAGAAGCCCTCACCCGCTCGCTCACCGCGAAACTGCTCCACCCCCAAATCGCCGCTCTACGCTCTCCCCGCAACCCCGGCAATACCTAAGCGCCAAACCCCGCTTGTCATCCCGTAGCGTAGCGAAGGGATCTGCTGTTGCACTTGCCTTTGCTTTCTTCCTGTCATCTTGCAGGGAATCTGCTTTTTGCTCGCTGAGCCGCCCCGCACAAAAAAGAGTGCACCCACGGACAGCGCCACGCTCCCATTTGCCATCCCAAGCCACTACAGGCTCCTATCTTCCGCAAGGCAAGGTCAGACATATGGCACTCGCAAAAACAACGCAGGATCATGAAGAAATTCAGAAGTGGGCCGAGGCGCGCGGCGGCAAGCCTGCTGTGGTGGCCGCCACCGAAAGCGACAAGCAAACCGGCATCCTTCGCCTCATGTTTCCGAACGCTCCCCAGCACAACGACGGCGCGCTCGAAGAGATTTCCTGGGACGAGTTCTTCGAAAAGTTCGACGAGAGCGGCCTGCAGCTGATCTACCAGGAAGAAACTGCCGATCACCAGATCTCGGACTTCAACAAGCTCACCTACCCCGACCCGGAATCCCCCGAAGGCAAAAAACTCCTAGCCAAGAGCGCCGATAAGAAGACCGCCGGTAAAAAGACCGCCGGTAAAAAGAGCGTCGGTAAGAAGACCGCCGTAAAGAAGTCTCCCGCCAAAAAGACGGCTTCAACAAAAGCAACAGGCACAACAGCCGCGAAGAAGTCCCCCGCCAAAGTGACGGCGAAAACACCCGCGACGAAGGCGCCTGCAAAGACAGCGGCGGCCAAAGGTACTGCAGCAAAGCCTGTTCCCGCAAAGAAAGCGCCCGCAAAAAAATCAGCAGGGAAGAAGGCCACCACCAAATCAGCCTCAAAAAAATCCTCCCCCACCACCCCCGCCCGCAACTACCCCAAACCCGAACACGGGGGCGGCAACAGCCAGGTGTTCTAACTGTCTCCGCCTCGAACGTACAGTCGCCAAAAGCCTGGTCCGCTGCGGACCAGGCTTTTTCGTCGTCGTGGCTTACCTGAACAGCATGAATTCGCGGCGAAGCGCTTTCCCGTCCATTCGCTAACCGGAGGGCATGGTTACACCATCATGCCGCCGGAAACCTCGATCCGCTGGGCGTTGATCCACCCGTTGTCGTCAGAAAGCAGAGACGCGATCATTGAGCCGACATCGTCAGGTTGACCGACACGCCCAAGCGCCGTCATCTCCGCGACGTGCTTGTTCACCTCCGGATTGTCGCGAACGATGCCGCCGCTGAAATCGGTAGCGATGGCGCCCGGCGCCACCACGTTGACGGCGATCCGGCGCGGCCCCAGTTCTTTCGCCATATGCTTGGTCAGCACTTCGATCGCCCCCTTCATTGAGGCATACGCCGCACCCCCAGGCAGGCTGATGCGGGTCCGGCCCGTCGACACGTTGACGATCCGGCCGCCCTCGTTGATCAGCGGCAGCAGCCTTTGCGTTAAAAAGAACACTCCTTTGAAGTGAACGGTGTACAGGCTATCCAGCTCCTCCTCGGTCGTCTTCTCAAAGAGCAGATTACGGTGGTTGTTCCCGGCATTGTTCACGAGGAAGTCGAAACGCTCCTTGCCCAAAACGGTGAGCACCGACTGGGCAGTGCGGATAAATCCTTCGAACGAACCGACATCGCCCGCGTCGAGCTGAACCGCAACGGCTCGTGCTCCCATCTGCTCAACCGCCGACACCACCGCGTCCGCTTCGTCCTGATTGCGGTGATAGGTGAAAATCGAATGTACCCCTCTCTTTGCAAGGTGTTCCACCGTACTGCGGCCGATGCCGCGGTTTCCTCCGGTAACAATCGCGATTTTGCCTGCAGAGGTTTGCGAAACCTGTTCTGCCATAAATCCTCCTCATGACTCCACTTCCAGCGTATGTCGTACCGGCAATGGTGGAAATGCCGAAGACTTCCATTTTCCTGCCTATTCCTGTCACGTACACTCTGCGGTATGCCACTGGGAAAGAAAGAGCAAACGAACCGGCTTGGCGCGCTCACAGTGGCATTACGCCGTTACACCGATACTCACGACGGAGGCAACCCGTTTGTCACTGCCATCGAGGGCTTTACGATTCTTCGTTCCGACCACGAAAAGCAGCCCTCGCATCGCATTTTCAAACCCGCCCTTTGCATGACGCTGCAGGGAGCGAAGTGGGCGACCTTTGGGGATCAACGGTTCGACTACCGAGCCGGGCAGGCGCTTGTCGTCAGCATCGAAATGCCCTCGCGCGGCACCGTTTCTGCCGCCAGCGCAACCGAACCGTTTCTGGGCATAGTGATCGAGTTCGATCGCGCCATCCTACAGGAGGTCATCGAGCAATTGGGCGCACGCGTGGCAGGAGTCGAGCTCGACAAAACGCAAGGTGCCTTCGTTATGAACCTGAGTGAGCCGCTTCTGGACTGTGCACTCCGCGGACTTCGTCTGTTGGAGACTCCGCAAGCAATCCCCATCCTCTACCCGGGCATCATGCACGAAATCTGCTATTGGCTTCTCACCGGACCCGGGGGTCGTCATATCGTTCGTCTGGCGCTAACCAAAGGCCATGAGCAGGGAGTCATTGAGGCTATTCATGCGTTGCGGGATCGCTTTGCCGAACCCGTCCGTATCGAAAATCTGGCCGAAGCCGCGCGCATGAGTCCCACAACCTTCCACCGCCAGTTCAAAACCGTGACCTCGATGACCCCGCTGCAATATCAAAAGCAGCTGCGTCTTCTTGAAGCGCGGCGCTTGATGATCTCGAGAAATGCGAACGTGGAAACAGCGGCCTTCCAGGTCGGCTACGAAAGTTCGTCGCAATTCAGTCGTGAATACACCCGCATGTTCGGCAAGTCCCCTCGCCGCGACATCTCCACGCTGAGACTCTATGAAGATGCGACCAGAAGCTCTGCTATGTAATTCGGTGCAGTCATCCTTTCAGAAGGGAACTGCCCCATGGGATGCCCCGTGCAGGCTCACTGCGCCCCAGGCTCTCCGCAACGGAACACGGAGCCACATCCGGCGTATCCTAGACACCTGATGAGCACCCATCCCATCCGCATCGGCACGCGCGGCTCGCAACTGGCGCTTTGGCAAGCCAACCACATCGCCGGCGAGCTTCGCCGTCACGGCCACACCGTCGCCGTCGAGGTCATCCGCACCACCGGCGACCGCATGCAGGACCCCAACTTCATTCCCCCCGCCACCTTCGACGACGGCACCCCGGGCGGGGCTTCGCTCGACGCCAAAGGCATTTTCATCAAGGAAATCGAAGACGCCCTGCTCGACGGCCGCATCGACGTTGCTGTCCATTCCCTCAAAGACCTGCCCACGGCGCTTGACCCCCGCTTCGCGCTCGCCGCCATCCCCGCCCGCGCCGACGCCCGCGACGCATTCGTCTGCGAAAGCTACTGGGGCCTGCACATGCTGCCCATGGGCGCGCGCGTCGCCACCACCAGCCCGCGCCGCCAGGCCATGTTGCTCGCCCTGCGCCCCGACCTCCAGTTCGTTCCCATGCGCGGCAACATCGACACGCGCCTGCGCAAATGGGCCGCCGGCGAAGCCGATGCACTCGTGCTCGCCTCCGCCGGGCTCGACCGCCTCGGCCGCACCGAGCACGTCCACCAGCGCTTCGCCGTCGACGAGCTTTGCCCCGCGCCCGGCCAAGGCGCACTCGGCCTCGAAACGCTCAGCCCCCACAACAAAAATGGGGCCAGCAGCAGTGGCGCGGGCAGCAGCGGGGCGGGCAGCAACGAGGCCAGCCACGACGGCTCATCGCGCGATACAGCCAGCCACGATGGCACGTCGCTCGTCGGGGCACACTGCAACAGCACGCCGGGGAATGGCGCCAGCTCCGACCGGCAGCATGCCATCCTCGATGCCCTCAGCCTGCTGAACCACGCCGAAACCGCCTTCGCCACCACCGCCGAACGGGCCGTGCTTGCCGCATTGGGCGGCGGTTGCAACCTGCCGCTGGGCGCCTTCTGCCACGCGGTCGACGCCCGCTGGCACCTGCACGCCATGGTTGCCGCCCCGGACGGCGACGCCGTCATCCACGTATGCGAAACCGCCCCCGCCGGCACCCCTCCCGAAGCCTTCGGCGAAGCCGTAGCCGACCAACTCCGCCGCCGCGGCGCCGCCGACCTGCTTGCCGGCCATCTGCTCCTCGACGAGTCACCGGCGACCGCATAACCCGCAAAAGCCTACGTTCGCCTCTTTACTCGCCATCCAAGCTGCGGCTCTAACGCCTCTAGTAGCTTTGTGGGAGCGTCTTGGTAGTTTTAGCGCCGTCGGCGCGTCCCATACCAGCCTGGGCCGCAAGGCCTAGGTATGTGTCCCCAGAAGTGTCCAAGGCTGAAAGCCCGCTCCATAGCCGGCCCAAACTCCTTCCGTTCGCCTCGACGCTGGTACGCCGCGACCTCAAATTGTCCTCAAGACCTCGGCTCCCCGTACGGTCCCATGCTCTTTGACCGAAGCTTCCACTGCAAAGGGAGGACAAACCTACCTGGCCGCATCCGCCCCTAGGACAAATAGCCCGTCAGCAGTGACATGTCTTCTTTTGCCAACTCTCTCCGGCATCAAGATCACAGCCCGTCGCGGTGGAAGTACCAAAGCAGAAAAGGCACCGCCGTTTGGCCGTTTCCGGATCAGAAAACGCGCTCAACTTGCGGCTGGGTACAAAGCTGCAGGTAGGCGCAAGCAACGGGTTCACCATCAACCCAATACGCGGCTCGGCCATCTTCTTTGCCATGCCGCGAGTCACTCCCCAAACGGCACCCACACGGTCTTCCCCTGCGTGGCATGCCGAAGAAACCAGCGCCCCTCGCCCTGCGCCGGATCAAACCAGTCCACGGCCCGGCTCCGTCCATCCACGCTGTTGTACAACGCCCACGTTTGCTTCAAATTCCCCACTGATGCGGTGTTCACCATCGTCGCCACAGCCTCATCCCGAAAGCTCCAAACCGCATCCACGTCCTCGTGCTCAGCCAGCGTCTTGCCCAGGTCCATCGCCCCTCCGGCAACCAGATTCACCACACCACCCGGCACATCGCTCGTGTCAAACACCTGGTACAGATCAGCCATCAGCGTTGCCGCCTTCGCACTCGGAACCGCTACCACCGTATTGCCCATGGCTACAGCCGGCAGGATCAGCGAAAGCAGCCCTAACAGAGGCGCTTCGTCGCTTGCCAGCAAGCCGATTACCCCCACCGGTTCCTGCATCGCGATCGCCACCATGCGCATCGACGGCTGGTGCACGGACCCCTCGTACTTATCGCACCACGCCGCATAGCTGAAACACCGCTCGGCAGCCATGTCGAATTCCACCGCCGCCTGCGCTTCCCCCACAAACGCCGCAAGTTTCCGCACGATCTCATCGCGCCGCTGCACCAGGTTTTCCGCAACGAAAAACAGCACCTGTGCCCGCCCATGCGCCGTCCGCCTCGCCCACCTTACCGCTGCGGCCCGAGCCGCCTCCACGGCGTTGCGCACATCCTTGCGCGAACCCAACGGCGCCTGTCCCACCAGCACACCATCCGCCGCATACACCGGAAAGCTGTACCCGCCCTCCGGACGCACCTGCCGCCCGCCGATATACAGCTTCACCGTCCGATCCATCGGCGGGCCTTCCCGCAAACCTCTCTCGGCTCGCTCCTCACGCCTCAACAACATTGCGATCCCGCCGGGTGCTCCATCCTTTCCAGCCCCATCGGCAAGGGTGGGGCCTGAGATGCCAATCACCTCAAAAACACCACCAAATTCCGATCCCACAGCCGGCTCCGGTAACCGCGTCACGATCTCATCCGCCCCACCCGCCCCGACTCCACGCAGCCACGCCGGCTCCAGATACTCCCACATGCCCTCCTTACCGCCATCACGCCCAAATCCCGACTCCCGATACCCACCAAAGCCGCACGCCGCATCGAAGACGTTCGTCGCGTTCACCCACACCACCCCGGCCTTCACCCCCGCCGCCACCTCGAGCGCCACATTCACGTTCTCGCTCCAGATCGAAGCCGCCAACCCATATCCCGTGTTGTTCGCCAGCTCCACGGCCTCCGCCGGCGTGCGAAAGGTCATCGCCGCCAGTACCGGCCCAGAGATCTCCTCCTGCGCCACCGTGCTCGCCGGGCTCACGCCGGTCAGCAGCGTCGGTTTCATGAATAAGCCCTTCTCCGGCAACGAAATCTTCGGCTGCCAGCACGTCGCCCCCTCGCGTACCCCCGCCTCGATGTACCGCAAAATCCGTTCATATTCGCTCTTATCGGCAATCGCGCCAAAATCATTAGCCTTGTCCAGCGGATTTCCCACCCGCAGCGTGCTCATCCGCGCTCGAAGTTTCGCAAACAGCCGTTCCGCCACCCGCTCCTGCACCAGCAGCCGCGACCCCGCCCAGCCAGCCTGCCCGCCGTTGCACAGGATCCCATCCACAAGTCCTTCCACCGCTGAGTCCAGATCTGCATCGTCGAACACGAGAAACGGGCTCTTTCCACCCAGCCCCAACGAAAGCCGCTTCGCCGTCGCCGCCGTTGCCTCGCGAATCAGCCGTCCCACCGCGGTCGATCCGGTAAACGTGATCTTGTCCACCTCCGGATGCTCCACCAGCAGCGCCCCGGCCCGTCCATCGCCCTGCACCACATTCAGCACACCCGCCGGTAGCCCAATCTCCTCCGCGATTTCGGCCATCATCACCGCCGTCGGCGGCGTGGACTCCGCCGGTTTCAGCACCACCGTGCACCCCGCCGCCAGCGCCGGCGCTACCTTCCATGCAAACAGCAGCAGCGGAACGTGCCGCGGCACGATCGCGCCCACCACGCCCACCGGCACGTACCCGCGAAACTCCTCAGCCCTGCCCTCCGCCACGCCGTCCAGCAGCTGCGCCCACCCCGCGTGGTAGTAGAAATGCCGCACAGCCAGTGGCACATCGGCATCACGCGATTCCCGGATCGGCTTGCCGTTGTTCCTCGTCTCCAGCACCGCCAGCCGCCGCGCATGCTTCTGCACACCGCGCGCAAATGCATACAGATACCGCGCCCGCCCATGCCCCGTGAGCGCCTGCCATCCCGGCAAAGCCGCCCGCGCCGCCCCCACCGCCCGGTCCACCGTAGCCGCATCGGCCTGCTCGACCGTCGCCAAAGGCTCACCTGTTGCCGGGTCTACGGTTGTGAACGACTCAGCGCTCCCGTCCTTGGCATCCAGCCCGGGAGGCGTCCACGCCCCTCCGATAAAGTGCCCCAACACCCGCCCCCAACGCGCGCCCGATCGCGCATTTAGCCATCGTCTTACCTCCGCCGCATCTTCCAAAGCCGGCCCGTACTCCATCGATTCGTAAATCTCCTTTATGCTGCCGGGCATGGCATTGCCTCCCATGAATTCGTCTGTCTGCCTCATCCTACGCGGCGTGCTCTTACTCAAATTCTGTCGCATCTTCAAACCAACCCACACATCTGAGGCTAAAGAGGTAAACGAACCATGTTTCTCATCACGGGCATCACAGGCAAGGTTGGCGGAGCCGCAGCACGGCATCTTTTGCAGGGAGGCAAACAGGTGCGCGCGCTCGTACGCGACGAGGCCAAGGCCGCTGCATGGGCTGCAAAGGGCGTGGAACTGATCCGCGGCGAGTGGGAAGATGCAGCTGCCATGACCCGCGCGCTCTCAGGCGTTGAGGGCGCTTACCTCATGATGCCGCCCATCCAAACTCCCTCCCGCGACTTCCGCGAGGCTAAGGCCGTAGTCGCCAGCTACAAAGTGGCGCTCGCCGCCGCCGCGCCTCCCAAGGTGGTTGCCCTGTCCTCCTGGGGTTCGGAGAAGACGGGCGGCCTCGGTCTGATCACCTCCACCCATCTGCTCGAAGAAGCTCTGCGCGACGAACCTTTCCCGGTAGCGTTTATCCGCGCCGGCGGCTTCTACGAAAACTATCTTTACGGCCTGGGGGCAGGGCAGGGAGGCACGCTGCCCCTCTTTTCCGCCCCGACCGACCGCAAGACGGCCATGATCGCCACCGAAGACATCGGTGCCGAGGTCGCCGGACTGCTCACCACCGGATGGACCGGGAAGCGCTTCATCGAACTCGGTTCCATGGTCAGCCCCGACGAACTGGCAGCGCAACTCGGCGAAGTCCTCGGCCGCGACGTCAAGGCACAGGCCATCCCGCGTGAAGCCTGGGCCTCGACGCTCGAGCACATGGGCGTACCTAACGGCCAAACCTGGGGTTTCGAGGAGATGAACGAAGCGATCAACTCCGGCTGGATCAGCTTCGGGGTCGAAGGCACCGAGCACATCGAAGGCACAACCACTGCAAAGCAGGTCTTTTCTGCTGCAAAGCAGGCAACAGCGGCCTAGCTGCCTGCGCACACAGATTCCGGGTCCTTAGTGTTGGCCCCAATGGTCGGAGCGCAAGGGCGCTATTTTGGACCAGTCGAGGTGCACATCATGGCCGGGTCTCTTCAACCGTCGCGGGAAGGCGCTGCCAAGCTGGGTCTGTGCTTGCAAGAGCAAGAAGACGCCCCAGAAAAACCCACGATGGTGCGGTTTCCAAAGCAATGCTGCGAACATGAGGACTAGAAGAACAATCATTCCCGAGGTCCAGGCCGGATGGCGAACGATGGCCCGGAACGGTTCAATCGTCTCTTCAGGCCAGCGTTCATTTTGAACGTCATCCCGGAGCGTACTCGCGCCCCAATAGAGCCCCAGGACACCAACCAGAACCAGACCGATGCAAGCAAGCAGCAACGGCAACGAGCGATTGACCTGCCGGACCGTCCCGCACACGGAACCAAACGTGGCGAGCAGGCCGCCCACCACGGTCAGGGCAGCAAGCCGGAGCGGGGAATCAAGCCGCAGTCTCATCATCTGTGAGGTGACGGGTCGTGCTGTTCTTTAGTCTCATCTGCATCTTCTTGGAATCAGATCTGCTGAGCCGCCTGCCGGAAGGGACAAACCTGGGCTTTCGAAGAGATGAACGAAGCGATCAACTCCGGCTGGATCAGCTTCGGGGTCGAGGGCACCGAGCACATCGAAGGCACAAAGCAGCGCCAAGCAGGCTTTTGGGCGACCGGCGGAGCAAAGTAGCTTCGTTAAGTCACGACAATGCGACTTATCGTTACTAATCAGGCGTCAATGAGCGGATTGATGGTTTAACACCATTTGGCATGGATGAAACGGTAGTCAGACGGGAACAACTGCAGGCTCAACGAAGTGCAAAGACTCCGTGAATAGAGGAGCCTTGTTCGATGTATGTGCAAATCATGTGCGCATCCACTCGAGACAGTCCAACATCCTCCAGAAACTCATGCAACTGGCTGGGTGCTTGAGGTAGGTCCTTGTCTGCGATCGAGAAAACCTGCGAGATGGGCTCGCCTTCACGAAGGACGTGAACATCTGATCCCGTTACCTCTAGGTCGTAACGCTTTTTGGGCCAAGGGTTGGGAGGAGTTGCGGATGCTGGCTCTCCCTCCTCAGTGCTAAAACCGTTCGGAATGTTGCCGTATCGTTCTGCCGCCGAGTGGAGGCTCCTGAGCGCCAATGCATGAACGGTCTGTGGTTGGGGCACTACCGAGAGAAGATGTTGCTCTGGGCTTGGTTGTTCCAGGGCATAGTGATGCGGATGATTGCTGAAGATGATCATCGAATAGGGGTCGGTGTCATTGTGTTGCGCCTTAACCCTGTCCAGAAGAGCGAGCATTTGACGAGAAAATCCATTCCCGCCCTGGCGTCCCAAAATTCTCTCCGCCCACTTGAATGGCAGGTTGGTATCGACAAAGATCACGAGCGGATGCTTAGTCTGCTTCGCCACAGCGCTGTTGATGAGCGGTCCTAAACGGAAGTTCGGTTTGATTTCAGGAGTACCCGGAACACCCAGTACGCCCTTTCGATATCGGCTCTTGGCTTCAATCGATAAAAGTTGCCCGGTCAGTACGTGACAAGCGGTGAATTCCGCATGCTTTGTACGCCCATCCTTCTCATCTTCATGCTCGACTTTGAAACCGGCTCGGTAGCAGGTCGCTTCAGCGAACAACTCGTGGCGCGCGCCTTGGAACATCTCGCGGTTCTTGAGACGCTGAAGCCACTCTTCATCAACGCCGCCGTTGTCGTCCACGATATACAGGTCATAAGCAAAACAGTTGAAGGCGGCAAGCGCACCAGTGAGCAAGCCGACCCGACCTCCGTCAGGTTGTGCAGGCTGGGCGTTCATGTAACGGGCAGCCTGCGCCCTCCAAGTGATGACAGGATGGCATTCCTCTTCCGGCTTTGCGGCTTCCGCCTTGCACCACTCGACGCCAAAGATCTCGACCACGTAATCACGCAGGAAATCGGAAAAGAACTTCCACTTGCCGGAACTGTATAGCCGACCGCTGACAGCGACCATCCGTTGACCGAAAGCGATTGTGGAGATTTGCGGCCGCACATGACCGAATCTCCGCACTCGGTCTTGTTCCTTGCGGTTCTTCTCTTCGAAGAGGGCAGTTGCTTTTTCGCGCAACTCCGACGGAACCTCGCACCAGGAGCGGCCATCCTTCGATGTCATCATCCTTAGTTGCGGCGCCTTTGTCCGCACTAGACAGCACTTTTTGAATTTGAGACCACTTCCACAAGGGCAGCGATCGTTACGCCCAATCTTGGCTTTGGTGTTTGCGCGATTGGACATTCGTTTAGACATATAACGCCGAACAAGAGGCTTAAGAAAATCATAGCCGTGATACCTGCGGTGGAAGTTTTAGTAACTCGCAAAGTGATTCGGCGGTAGACCGCTCGACTACATGAAGAAGTCGTTATCAAGATCCCTGACCCACTGGTTCCGCTCTTCGGCCATTGCGTCCCATTGCTTATTCATTCGCGCAGTGGACTCGACCAAGCTTTCTCGGTTCCACACCTTTCCGAAGAAGCCTAGCGGAACCATAGGTACAACTTCGCTATAAATGCCGCTCGAAAGAATGATGTCGTAAATTACGCGCATCGACTGCACGACGGCCTTTTGAATGCCCTCGACTTCTGCGAAGGATAGCCCCGTCGGAAATGCTGTGTTTATCGAACTCTGCTGAGCAGCGTGGGCTAGATATTTGTGGCTAAAGGTAACTAACTTAGACGCCGCAGAGGCGTTGATCCAGCCATCCATTTTGGAAAACACAGATTCGTGAATTTCGTTGTCGCGCGCGCGATCATTAGGGGTTACCTTCGATAGCTTATCGAATCGTTCATGTCGAACTCGGGACCTGTTCCATTCGGAAAATGGCGAGTCGGCAGGCTGTAAGCCCGGGACTGTTAGCTCCGGTAGTTCGGGTTTATACGCTGTCCCGTCAAAGGTTACGTATATTTCGCGGGTTATCAAATTGCGATTCTTGCGTATGTCGTCGATCAAACGGCGGAGAGAGATGACATCTGGCCTGCCGTCAAGCAGGCGTCGAGTCGCGAGCACTTGTGATGAAAAGTAACCACTGCTCAGTAGGTGTGCTACAAGCGGTATGTTTACTATCGACGCTGGATCTTGCGCTCCTTCGTCCCGAACGACGCGGAAGGACATCTCTGAGAGCAACATTGCGAACCATTGATCTTGAAGGGAATTCGATTCCCCTGCTCCCGTCTCATACCAAGACAACCACTTGGCCCTTTTCTCAAGATAGACCGCTAAGCGGTTTTGATCGATAACTTCACTCATAGTCAATCCTCTGAATCAGCTTTCGGAGACAAACTGGCTCGGGCTCCATTCTAGGTATTGGAGTTCGCTGCTAGCGAAAACGCGGCAACTCTGTTGCTTCAGGAGCTTCGACCTGGCGGATTGCCCCACGTACAAGACCTTCAGGGGGGCATCCCTGTCCAAGAAGTCGGTATATCGGACAAAAGGTCAGTTCAGTCCTGATAAACGCCGTTCTCGCCAGTAAGACTCCCTTACCCTCACGCCAACCCATGCCGGTGCCCCGCCGAGTACCGCCCCGTAACAAAATGCTCCAACTGCCGCTCAATATCGTTCAGCATCGAACTGGCCCCAAACCTGAAAAGCGAAGGCTCCAGCCACGGCCGCCCCAGCTCCTCCTTCATCAAACTCAGCCACTCCAGCGACTGTTTCGCCGTTTTGATCCCGCCCGCCGGCTTGAACCCCACCGCCATCCCCGTCCGCTCGGCATGCTCGCGGATCGCGCGCACCATCACCAGACCCACGGGCAGGGTTGCATTCACGGCCTCCTTCCCCGTAGACGTCTTGATGAAGTCCGCACCCGCCATCATCGCCACATGGCTTGCCCGCGCCACATCGCGCAGCGTCAGCAGATCCCCCGTTCCCAGGATCGCCTTCATGTGTGCCGGCCCGCACGCGTCCTTGAAGGCAGCCACCTCGTCGTACAGCGCCGCCCACTCACCGCCGAACACATGCGCCCGCGTGATCACGATATCGATCTCGCTTGCCCCCGCGGCCACGCTGCGCCGAATCTCCCCCACACGGATGTCCAGTGGCGAAAGCCCGGCAGGGAAGCCCGCACTCACCGCCGCCACCGGGATGCCCGAGCCCTCCAGCGCCCGTACGGCCGTCTCCACGAACGCGTGGTACACACAAACCGCGCCCGCGGTCAGCCCGCGTCGACGCGCGGCCGGCGGCCCCGTTTCGATCTCGGCGATGCCTAATGCCTGCACCAAACGATCCGCCAACGGTCGTCGCGCCTTGGCGCACAGCCGGCGCACCCGCTCCGCGGTGTCGTCCCCGCTCAGCGTGGTCAGGTCCATGCACGCAATCGCCCGCAGCAGCCAGGCCGCCTGCCATTCGCCCTTCACGCTTCGCCGCGCCCCCACTTGCGCTGCCCGCCGCTCGGCCGCCGCCGTGTTCACCCGCACCTCTTCCACCACGCGGAGATCCAGCGGCGTTTGCCGGTTCATCGCCAGCGCTGCGCCATGCACATCAGGGAGAAGGCTTCCTGCGACGTCCACGTCATACCCCTCCATGAAAGATAAAGCAGCGGCTTCCAACGGACACTGCAAGAATCGTCTGCAACGAAATGCCCCACCCCGAGCCCGCAAGCAGGATGCACTCCCAAAGGCCTTGGAGATCGCGCCAATTTCAGCACCGAAAGCCTAGGGTACAGGCTGTTCACCGTCGGTTAGGGTGGGGTGCTCTCCTTCGCTTGCCCATGCACTGTAAGCCACGCGCAACCCCGGCATGCGCCTTCCAATCTGCACATCATTCGGACGTAAACCACTAGGATGAAACTGATCCCCACGCATCGCCATCAGGCGCAGCACCCTTCGCAAGTCCAATCCTAAGCTCCCATTCCTGAGGACTTTACGTAGAAAGTACAGGGAGGGAGGGCACGCGGCCCCAGAATTTGCTAACGTGCTCGCATGCGTCCCCACGCCGTTCTGTTCGCCTTCGCCCTGCTGCCCGTGTGCGCCGCGGCCCAGTCCTTCACCGCCGTCCGCGAGCTGAAGAACCTGTCACCCACGGCCATCGCCAAGCTGCACACCCTTGAAGAACTGAACGCTCTGCCATCCGGCGAGTGGCGCTTCCACACCGGCGACCTCGCCCACGGCGAAGCGCCCACGCTCGATGACAGCGCTTGGCCGCTGGTCGCCGCGCCCACCGGCCGCGGCGCCGTCAAGGCTCCCAAAGAGGCCGTGTGGTATCGCCGCGAGATCACCATCCCACGCACCGTCGATGGCTACGACATCGCCGGCTCCCGCATCTCCTTTCAGTTCCGCGCCGACGCCAACGGCCCCATGCCCGAGATCATCTACTTCAATGGCCGCCGCGTCGCCCTCGGTGACGACCTCGAGCCCATCATTCTCACCGAACCCGCCCACCCCGGTGACAAAATCCTCGTAGCCGTCAAGCTCCTCGCCACGGTCGACGAAAAGAGCTTCCGCGGCGTCGCCATGGCCATCACGCCCTCCGCCACCGCTACCCGCCCCGACCCCAACGACATCCGCATCGAAGCTATCGCCGCCGCCAACCTGCTTCCAGCGCTTGCCACCCCGCGTCGCGATCTCTTGCCGCGCGTCGAAGCCGCCATTGCTGCCATCGATCTCCAGGCGCTCGCCAAAGCCGACCAGCCCGCCTTCGACGCCTCGCTTCGCCGCGCCCAGGGCATCCTCGACGAGCTCCATCCCGTGCTCGACCAGGCGCACATCACCCTCGACGGCAATGCTCACATCGATGCCGCCTGGCTCTGGCCGCGCTCCGAAACCATTGACGTCGTACACCGCACCTTCGCCACCGCCCTGCAGCTGATGAACGAGTACCCCGACTACAAATTCACCCAATCCGCCGCGCAGTACTACGCCTGGATGGCCGACAAGTACCCCGACCTCAACGCACAGATCAAGCAGCGCATCAAGGAAGGCCGCTGGGAGGTCGTCGGCGGCATGTGGGTCGAGCCCGACCTCAACCTGCCCGACGGCGAATCGCTTGTCCGTCAATTGCTCGTCGGCCAGCGCTTCTTCCAGCACGAGTACGGTGTCACCGCCCGCATCGGCTGGAACCCCGACAGCTTCGGCTACAACTGGCAGCTGCCGCAGATCTACAAGCGCTCCGGTCTGGACTACTTCGTCACCCAGAAGATGCACTGGAACGACACCAACATCCTCCCGTTCCGCCTTTTCTGGTGGCAATCGCCCGACGGCAGCAAAGTGCTCACCTATTTCCCCACCGACTACGCCTGGGACAACGTCAGCCCTACCCGCCTCTCGGCCGATTTCGCCGAATCCGCTGCCCGCAACCCCGGCACCACCGAACACATGGACCTTTACGGCATCGGCGACCACGGCGGCGGCCCCACCCGCGCCATGCTCGACGACGCCGACCATTGGATGGCCTTACAGCAGGGCACAGAGCACAGGGAACAGGGCACAGGAGTCACTCAAGTTGCCTCCGGTCCCCTGTCGTCCTCCCCGAACTCCCCTTTGTTGTCATCCCGCAGCGCAGCGGAGGGATCTGCTGTTCGTTCCGGACCCTCCTCAAATGTGTCATCTCGACCGGAGCTGACCTCGGTCAGCGGAGTGGAGAGACCTGCAGTTCCAGCCGCCGGCGCGCTCCCCACAGAGCATTTCGGCACCGCCCAAAGCTACTTCAACACTGTCGAGCAGCACCTCAATCCCACCTCCCCCACCTGGAATTACGACACGCTCGCCAAAGGCTGGACCGCCCCACCCGCCGGGCCCCAGGGCGACATGGGCCTGCCCACCTGGAAAGACGAACTCTACTTCGAATACCACCGCGGCATCTACACCACCCAAGCCAAACACAAAGAAAACCTCCGCAAAAGCGAAGTAGCCACCCTCGACGCCGAAAAGCTAGCCTCCTTCGCCTGGGTCTTAAACCCGCAAGGCAGCGCCACCTACCCCGCCGACGAACTCACCGAAAACTGGAAGAAAATCACCTTTAATCAGTTCCACGACCTAGCCGCCGGCTCCGGCGTCGCCGTCATCTACCGCGATGCACAGGACGATTTCAAGCAGGTCTTCAACACCGACCGCGAGATGAGCGAGTCAGCCCTCCATACTGTAGCCGCAGCCGTAGATACGACGGTGAAATCTGGCGTTCCCGTTCTCGTCACGAACTCCATGGCGTGGCCTCGTACCGAAGCCGCCTACCTGCATGTGCAACTACCGGAAGACGCGAACAATGTTACAATCGCAGGTCCTCATGGTCCGGTGCTCTCCCAGGTAGTCTCGCGTGATCCGAAGACCCATGACTTCGGGCTGCTCGTCCGTGCAGAAGATGTACCCGCGCTCGGGTACGTTGTTCTCTCAGCACAAGACGCAGCAACTGTGAAGCAAAAGCCACCAGCTGGTCCAGATGATAGCGGCGTTCATCTTCGGCAAAACCCGCAAAGCATCTTCCTGGCCAACGAGAAACTCGCGTTTCAGATTCGTAAAGTCGACGGTTGCATCACCTTACTCCAAGCGCGGAACAGTGGAGTTTCCTACCTCGCCCCCAACAGCTGCGCCAACCAGCTCCAAACCTACGTCGATACCCCCAAAAACTACGACGCCTGGAACATCGACCCCGGCACCCTCGATCGCTCCATGACCCCCATCAGCAACGTCGATTCCATCACGGTCATCGCCGACGGCCCACTGCGCAAAACCATCCGCATCCAGCGTACCTGGAGCAAGTCCCATTTCACGCAAGACATCTCCCTCGACGCCAATGACGACTTCGTCCGCATCGACACGACCGTCGATTGGCACGAAACCCACGTCCTCCTCAAAGCCGCCTTCCCCCTCGCCGCAAGCTCACCAAAAACCACCTTTGAGATTCCCTACGGCGCCATCGAGCGCCCCACCACCCGCAACAATAGCTTCGAAAAAGCCCAATTCGAAGTCCCCGCCCTGCGCTGGGCCGACCTCGGCGACGAACACCAGGGTGTCTCTATCCTCAACGACTCCAAGTACGGCTACGACGCACTCGGCAACACTCTGCGTCTCACGCTGCTGCGCTCGCCCACCTGGCCCGACCCCGACGCCGACCGCGGCCCGCAGCACTTCACCTACGCCATCTACCCGCACGCCGGCAGCTGGAAGCAGGCCGACACCGTCCATCGCGGCTATGAACTCAACGACCCCCTCACCGCCACGCAGGTCTTCGCCCACACCGGCTCGCTCCCACCGACCCACTCCTTCGCCGCCGTCGACGAGCACAACGTCATCCTCACCGCCGTTAAAAAGGCCGAAGATACCGACGCCCTCCTCTTTCGCATGTACGAAAGCATCGGCACCGGCACCACAGTCCACCTCCACATCCCACCCGGCGCCACCTACGCCGTCGAATCCAACCTGATGGAAAAGCCGGAAGCCACCCACCTCCCGCTCACCAACAGCACGATCGCCATCCCCATCAAGCCCTATGAAATCCTTACCGTCCTAGTCGCTTACCCTCATACGGCATCGCCGCAAACGGCTTCCGTCCCTCAATAACGGCCTCAACCCTCATATCGGCAGATTGGCCGAAACCTTTAGGGGTCCGGCTGTGGATAACGAATGAGCCCGGAACCCCGGAGCCTTCCCCTCTCGATCAACCTAAGCTAAGGGCAGTGAACTCCTCCGCACCACGCGTTCTCGTCACCCGCTCGCCACGGCAGGGCTCTGCCTTGGCCGAGCACCTGCGCGCTCTTGGCGCTGATCCTATCCTCATCCCATCCATCGAGATCGCTGAGCCCACCTCGTTCGCCATCCTCGACGCCGCACTCACTCACCTAAATAACTTCCATTGGCTACTCTTCACCAGCGCCAATGCTGTCGAAGCCTTCGCCATCCGCTACCACCTACCCCAAAACCGGGCGCTCCATCGTTCGATAGCTTCACCGTCGAAACCGGAGTCCCCAGCGGCTCGCTGTTGGGAGAGGAAGGATGGGGTGCTCCCGCCCAACCGCCATGAAGCCCACACCCTCACCCTTCCCAAAAAGCTAAGACTCGCCGCCATCGGCCCTGCAACCGCCCGAGCTCTCCAGGGCATCGGCCTCACTCCTGACCTCGTTCCACTGCAGGCCATCGCCGAAAGCCTCACCGAAGCCCTCCTCGCCCACAGCCACCAGCCTGACAACGCCCCAACCCGCTTCCTCCTTGTCCGTGCGGAGGAGGCCCGCGAGCACCTGCCCGAGACCCTCCGTGCCGCTGGAGCCGAAGTCATCGTAGCGCCCGCCTACCGCACGGTGGTTCCCGGGACATCCGTCGAGCTTATCCGCGACCTCTTCGGCACCAGGAACTGGACGCCCCATACTCCGGCAGCTTCAGTGTCGAAGGGTGGGGTGCTCTCCTCCCCAGCGCCGCCGCTCCCCACGGCCGCGATCACCTTTACCAGCGCCTCCACGGCCCACAACCTGCTCACCCTGTGCGAAGCCGCCGGGGTCGTCCTCCCCGCCTCCGCCCTGCGCATCTCCATCGGCCCGGTCACCAGCAGAACCCTCCGCGAACTGGGCCTACCCGCCCATGCCGAAGCGCCCGAGGCCACAGTCCGTTCCCTTGCCGAAACGGTGATTACGGCCCTTGCACAGCAATAAAGCCTGATAGCTACACTGAACTGAACCTCAGACCTCGAACCTCACGCCTCATCCCTGACCATCACCTGCTTACACGAGGGTGAAAGTGCCGGAACGCGAGGCTACTAGTCTGTAAAAACATTGAAGTCCGGACCTAAGAGGCCTGAATCGAAGACTTTGTCCTATCAGTACGGGGGAGGGACCAAGGAAGTGACTTAGTGTGTGCTGAACGTCTTATCACCCGAGTTGCACACCGTCTCCAATGCACACTCCGCACACCGCGGCTTGCGTGCCACGCACACACGCCGACCGTGGTGGATCAGCTCATGGGAAAAGTCGATCCAGCGCTCGCGGGGAAGGATCTTCTGTAGATCCAGCTCGACCTTCACCGGCTCCTCGTGCTTGGTCAGCTCCAGCCGCCGCGAAAGCCGCAGCACATGGGTGTCGACCACCACGCCGGAAGCAATGCCGTACCAGGAACCGAGCACGACATTCGCTGTCTTGCGCGCTACGCCCGGCAACACCAGCATCTCGTCCATCGTCCGCGGCACCTCGCCGCCGAACCGCTCCACGACGACCCTGGCTGCCCCCATGATGCTCTTCATCTTCGCGCGGTAAAAACCCGTTCGATGGATGAGCTCTTCGATTGCCGATGGATTAGCCGCCGCCAATGCCTGCGGTGTAGGAAACAGGCGAAAGAGCTCAGGCGTGGCAAGGTTCACGCCGGCGTCCGTGCTCTGGGCAGAAAGAATGGTCGCAACCGTCAGCTCCCACGCGCTGCGATGGTGCAGAGCACATACCGCATCGGGATACGCTTTCCGCAACGCATCCAGGATCGCTGCCACGCGCTCCGGCGCCAGCGGCTTTGCCGTCCGGCTGCGCTTGGTGCGCTTGGCGGTTTTTGCCTTCGGGGCTACCGGCTCCGAGGCCGCGATCTCCCGCGCCTTCGCAGGCGAAGCCGCGCGCTTCGGAGCTTTCGCGGTTGCCTTCGTGCCGGCCATCTCTAGCCGAGCCGGTCCAGCATCTCGTGCGGCCGTAGACGAATGCACGAGAAGATTGGGTAATCCTTGAGCGTGTAGAGTGAGATCTCGGTTTCACGCAGCTGCTGGACGAGGTCCAGGAAATCCTCGGGAAAATTTGTCTCAAATGCTACGACCCACTCCTGGTCATCGAGGCCGAAGCTGTAGGTGGTGTTGAGCTTGACGCGCGGGTAGGCAAGACCGATGCGAATGTGCTCGTCCATAAGGCGTTTGCGTTCCGCCAACGAAAGTAGGAACCAGGGCCGCGTCTTCCAGAACGGATAAACGAAAATGTATTTGTGACCGCCCGGCCGGATAGCCCCACGTCCCTCGCCGTCCGACTCGTCTTCGCGATCGATCTGGTAGGTCGAGCGCTTGGTCATGGAGAGAAAATTGTGCGGCGTTTCGAGGTACCCGCCCAGCGGCGACGCCATCAGCTCGCTGCGCATCCGGTTCATCTCTTCAAGCGAATAGCCGATCGACCAGACGCAGAAATCGCAATCGCCGCGCGCGCCAATCGTCGAATACGTCATCGAAAGAAACTCATTCGCGCGGTTCCAGCGTTGCAGGACCTCTGCAAAGACGGCCTTCTGCGCGGCTTTCTGCTCTGCCGGCAAACGGCGCCACTCTGGCAGCACGCGATAGAACGTAAAGCACACAATTTGCCGACGCGCCGGTGTGCCGCCATGGGCTGCCGGCTGGCCGGACGGGTTCGCAGCAGGGCGCGCGGGCGCAGCGCTTTCGGTGGCGGCAGCAGGGACGGGAATCGTGAGCACGGCGGCGTCTGACATGATTCCATTCTACTGGACTTGCCCCCTTGCATGCCTCGTAGCGCGGACCTCGCTATACTTGGGTTGCATGTCCGAAAAGTTAGTCGCTCTTCTTACCGCCGCAATCGCCGCGGGAGGGTACACCGGTGTGGTACTGCTGATGGCCGTCCAGTCCGCCTGCATCCCGATCCCGTCCGAGGTCATTATGCCCTTTGCAGGCTTCGCGTTGGCCCACTCGCAGGCGCAGCTGATCCTGCTTGCGACGCTTGCCTCGCTCGCTTCGAACCTCGGCTCCATTCCGGCCTACTGGGTCGGTGCCCGCGGCGGCCGGCCCATGGTCGAGCGCTATGGCCGCTATCTTCTGCTCAGCAAACGAGACCTCGATCTTGCCGACCACTTTTTTGCGAAGTTCGGTTCCATCACCGTTCTGGTCGGCCGCATGTTGCCGATCGTCCGTACTTTCATCGCGTTTCCTGCCGGCATCGCCAAGATGAATCAGTTTCGCTTCCATCTGTACACGTTCCTCGGTTCCTGGCCTTGGTGCTACGTGTTGGCCTATGTGGGTATGAAGCTCGGCAGCCGCTTCCAGACCGACCCTCGCTTCAAAGGTATCTTCCAACGCTTTCACCTCGGCGTGGAGCTGGTACTGGTGCTCGGCATCGCATGGTTCGTCTGGACACACTGGAAAAACCGTACCGGCGCAGAGGCCGCCTAGCCGGGCGCAGAAAGCTCAACCGCAAGCCCGGTCGGTTGCGCCTCGCAGAGAACGTGGGCGATACTAACCTGTCCGGCAACACGGAGATTTGTTTTCAGAAGGGTAAGCAATAGCAATGTCCACACCCGACGCCGCGCAGCAACCGTCAGCGGCGAACATCACCTCACACACTGGAAAACTCGGCATCATGATCCCCGGCATGGGTGCTGTCGCTACCACGCTCATCGCCGGCGTGGAAGCAGTCCGCCGCGGCTTTGCCAAACCCATTGGCTCCATGACGCAGATGGGCACCATCCGGCTCGGCAAGCGCACCGAGGACCGCACACCGCTGATCAAGGATTTCGCGCCGCTTGCGCCGCTGGACGATCTCGTCTTTACTGGCTGGGATATCTTCGGTGGGAACCTCTACGACGCTGCCAAAACGGCCGCCGTGCTTGATCGCGATCAACTTGAAAGCATGAAACCGTTTTTGGAATCGATTCAGCCTTTGCCCGCGGCCTTTGAAGAGCGCTACGTGAAGCGGCTTACACCGAAACACAAGAAGATCGGTAAGAATAAATGCGATCTCGCCAATCAAATTCGCAACGATATTGCCGAGTTCAAGTCCAAAACTGATCGCCAAGTGATGATCTGGTGCGGCTCGACCGAAATCTATCTCGAACCCAAGGCCGTTCACCAAACGCTCGAAGCCTTTGAAAAGGGTCTGGTTGAAGATGATCCGGACATTTCACCCTCCATGCTCTATGCGTGGGCTTGTCTGAAAGAAGGCATTCCTTTCGCGAACGGCGCACCTAACCTCACGGTCGATATTCCTGCGTTGCAGGAGCTGTCGAAGAAGATGAATGCGCCGATCTGCGGCAAAGACTTTAAAACAGGCCAAACTTTCATCAAGACCGTACTAGCCCCAGCGTTCAAAACGCGCCAGCTAGGCGTGGCCGGATGGTATTCGACCAACATTCTCGGCAATCGAGATGGTGAGGTGCTGGACGATCCGGATAACTTTAAAACGAAAGAAGTCTCCAAGCTTGGTGTGCTCGAGCATATTTTTCAGCCTGAGAAGAACCCCGACCTGTACGGCGATCTTTACCATAAGGTGCGAATCAACTACTATCCGCCCCGTGGTGACAATAAAGAAGGTTGGGATAACATTGATATCTTCGGCTGGCTCGGCTACCCAATGCAGCTGAAGGTGGACTTCCTTTGCCGGGATTCCATTCTGGCCGCTCCGCTTGCGCTCGACTTGTGTCTATTCATGGACTTAGCGCAACGCACGTCTAGCTTACGCGGGCTCGGCATCCAGGAGTGGCTCAGCTTCTACTTCAAAGATCCGGATTCAGCTCCGGGCGTTTACCCCGAACACGATCTATTTATTCAATCGATGAAGTTGAAAAACACGCTGCGCCACATCATGGGCGAGAACCTAATCACGCATCTCGGGCTCGAGTATTACGGCGAATGATCTACTTCGCCGTCGTCCTAAACGCAGTGAAGGACCTCGGTATTTCTTAGTAGAGCCGTGCTGCTCTGTAAGTGTACTGAGGTCCTTCACGAACCAAGTGGCGATAAAGACGTCTTAATTCGCCACGCTGAGGATCTCCGGCCACAGCGGCTTTACCCCGTTTTCGGTCTTCGACGAGACCGGCAGAATGCGGTCTTCGCCATGCGCCTTTTTGAGCGCCGCCAAAGACTTCGCCAAGGTGTTGCCGGAAAGTTTGTCGGTCTTGGTAGCTACAACCAGATGTGGCCGCTGCATCGCGCGCAAGGCTGTGAGGAGCATCGTGTCGCTCTCCTGCGGCGGGATGTTGGAGTCTACCAGGCAGATGCAGAGCGCGAGCCGCTCCCGTTCCCCAAGATAGGGCTCGATAAAGCTTGGCCATTCAGCGGAGATCGACCTTGAGATCTTCGCGTAGCCGTACCCTGGCAGGTCAGCGAAGATGAGCGTCGGTTGCGGTTTGAATTTGTGGGCTGTGCCCTCGTGCAGCGCAAAGAAGTTGATGGCACGGGTGCGTCCGGGTGTTGAAGAAACCTTGGCTTCTTTGGAGCCGAGCAGCTTGTTGATCAGCGACGATTTTCCGACGTTCGAGCGGCCCAGAAAGGCGATCTCGGGCGCATCGTCTGTACGCATGGCGTTGGGGAAGTGGTCGGCACTGGTGGCGGAAAGCAGAAACTCCGTATGGAACTGCATAGGTAACCCTTTCCGATGGTAGCGGTTCAAGGGCAAACTACCCGGCCTACACAGAAAGATTTTCTGCTGCCGCGTACGCCTTCCCGGGGATTTTCCTTGTTCCAGTGACCGGCAATGGTCAGTTCCTTTTGGAAATACCTCTTTCGCGGCATGCTCTGCCACTCGAAGCGCCGCCTTCGGCGCAGTAAGATGGGCTCGCATCTGCACACGCGACGAGCGCCCACCGGCCGGTCGAAGGAGGGCTTGGCTTGCACAACGGACGCGTGTTCGCCCTTCCGGAGAACAGCGGTTTGCGTCTGCTGGCGGCAGCCTTGCTGTTGTTTTTGATTGTCCCACCGCGACGGGTTCACGCTCAGGCAAGCGCTGGTTTGCTTCTGCCTGCAGCGATCGCCTACGACGCAGCGGGTAATCTGTTGATCGCCGATGCCGGTCGACATCAGATCCTTGAGGCGACGTTAGCGGGTACGCTCATCGTCCTTGCAGGTACAGGAACGCAGGGCTTTAGCGGAGATGGCGGACCGGCGATTGCTGCTGAACTTAACAGCCCCGGAGGCATCGCTGTCGGCAGTGACGGCACGATCTATGTTGCGGATACAGGGAATGCGCGCGTCCGTGCCATTCGCGCGGGCAGCATCACAACCCTGGCCGGTACCGGCATCATCGCCTTTGGTGGTGACGGAGGCCTGGCGACGGCCGCGAGCTTCCGTTCCCCCACGGCACTGGCCTTCGACAAAGCCGGCGCGTTGCTGGTTTCGGATACGGCAGATCATCGTGTACGCCGCATCGACAGCGGGATTGTCACGACCCTAGCCGGGACAGGCGTGCAAGGCTTTGCCGGCGATGGTGGGACTGCCGCGGGGGCTGAGCTGGACTCGCCCGGCGGTGTTGCAATTGCGCCCGATGGCCGGGTGTTTATCGCCGACACGCACAATGAACGCGTGCGGATCGTCGCGGTGAATGGCACCATCAGCACCTTCGCCGGTACCGGCCAGCGCGGCTTCACCGGTGATGGCGGCCCCGCGACAGCCGCGGCCCTTTCCGGTCCGCGGGGCCTTGCGCTCAATCCTGCCGGTGCGCTGCTGATCGCCGACGCGGACAACCAGCGGGTGCGTCTTGTGGATGGGCAAGGCGTCATCACGACCATGGTAGGCCGCGGCACGGAAGGGGCAAGTGGGGACGCCGCCGTTGGCGTACAGGCGGCCCTGCATGCGCCAAGAGCGGTTGCGATTTCGCCCTTCGGGTTGCCGGCAGTTGCCGACGTGTTGAACGGCACCGTGCGTTTATTCACGAGCGATGGAACGCTGTTTCGCCCGGCAGCGTTGGCCGAAACCCGAACCGCTTCGGTGGTGCAGGAAAGCTGGGCAGCACCCCAGACCTATGGGCAGGTGCGCCTGTCGGTGTCGGTCAGCGGTCCTGTGGGTATGCCGCATGGTGCGGTTACGGTCTCCGAAGGGAGTACGGTGCTCACGTCCTTATTGCTTGCCGGGGGGTCTCCTGCCGGGGGGGCCCTTGCCGGGGCCATAGCCACAGCGAACCTGCCAACGTTTGGGGCAGGTGCACATGCCCTCACCGTGGCTTATGCCGGTGACGGACTCAACCGCGCAGCCACTGCCGCGGCAAGCACCCTGCAGGTCCTGCCGGCGCCACTGACCGCAACGGCGCAAAGCAGTACGATCGCCTATGGCGCACCTTTGCCGAGCCTGGCGGGTTCCGTACAAGGCATTTTGGCGCAGGACGCTGGGCAAGTAGCGGTCCTGTTCACCACGGTTGCTACGGCTCAATCGCCGGTAGGAAACTACCCCATCACCGCTTCGGCGCTTAGGGGAGCGAAAAGCGGTAACTACGCGCTGAGCCCGGCAAGCACACCGGGTTCTCTGCAGATTGTGCCGGCGGGCACAACGACATCGCTTGCCGGCATTGCTCAAAGCTATGTGGGGCTGCCGTTGCGCCTCTCTGCCAATGTCGCGCCGGCTACAAGCGGGAATCCGACCGGGACGGTGCAGTTCTTGGACGGTGCGGCGGTGGTGGCCATCGGAACGCTTGTGAATGGAAGTGCATCCGCGGTTTATATCGCTCCGCCCGCGGGGACGAGCAACCTGAGCGCGCGTTATGGCGGGGACACAAACTTCACGAGCAGCATGTCAAACGTCCAGTCTGCTCAAATCGCTCAGCTTCCGGATTTCAGCTTGAGTTTGTCCGGCTCTGTTACCGCGACCGTGCCCGCTGGCAACACGGCTACCTACACTCTCCTGGTCAGCGCGCAGCCGGCTCCGTTCACTGGCGCGGTGCTATTGAGTGCGACGGGTTTACCCCATGGGGCGGCCGCAAGTTTCTCGCCGGTGCAGGTAATCCCCGGCGCAAGTGCGGCGGTGGTTACCATGAGCGTGCAAACACCGGCACCGCAGGGTTTGCTGCACCCGGCAGGGCAGCTGCGCAGCACGCCCGTGTGGGCCTGCGTGGCGCTGCTTACTGGCGGCTACCTTGCTCGTAAACGGCGGAAATTGTTGTGGTCGCTTGCGCTGAGTATAAGCGTCTGCGGTTGCGGCGCGCGCACCACCGGGGAGGGCTTGGGTGGTCTGACCACCACGAGCTATCCACTGGTCATCACGGGAACATCCACCAATCTGCTGGGTTCCGTTATGACGCATACGGTGAATCTCACGCTCATTGTGGAGCAGTAAAGCGGCCGCGTGTACCTGGTTTTAGGTTGAAAGCAGCGTCCCACGGCCTCCCGTGCATCTACGAGGGAGACTCCTAAGCTAGCCTTCCCGACACTGCCACAACGCACGGGATGGACGACGCGCCAAGAAAGAGAATGCATGCAGCGCACACTTCTACCCGGAAAACCCTACCCACTGGGAGCCACACCGATCTCGCTCGGAACCAACTTCGCGCTGTACTCGGAAAATGCTACCGCCATCCATGTCTGTTTTTTTGATGAAAAAGGCGAGCAAGTCGATTGCGTGCAATTGCGCGAGGTCACAGCCTTTGTATGGCATGGATTGGTGCGTGATATTAAGCCAGGACAGCGGTACGGCTATCGCGTCGACGGCCCGTGGATGCCGGAGCGGGGACTCCGCTTCAACGCCGCAAAGCTGCTGCTCGATCCTTATGCAAAGGCCATCACCGGGCAGTATCCGGACGAGTCCAAGCCCACCTTGCCCGATCCCCTCGGACCCATCTACCCGTACGATGTGACTTCGGGCGATGACCTGAAAAGGGATGATCAAGACGACGCTCGATTTGTGCCCAAGTGCATTGTTGTGGACTCAACGGAGTTCGACTGGGAAGGAGATTACCCGCCGGAAACGCCCATTGCCGATTCTGTGATCTACGAGGTGCACGTGAAGGGGTATTCCAAGCGTAATCCGGATGTGCCGGAAGGCATGCGCGGCACCTACGCCGGCATGGGGCACAAGGCGAGCATCGATTACTTGAAAAAGCTCGGTGTGACCGCCGTTGAACTTCTGCCGGTCCACCATTTCATTGATGAGGGTCACCTGAGTGATCGCGGCCTGCGTGATTACTGGGGCTACAACACACTCGGGTACTTTGCGCCCATGCCGCGTTACGCCTCCATGGGCGACGCCGGCCAACAGGTCTTCGAGTTCAAGGAAATGGTGCGCAGCCTGCACAAAGCCGGCATCGAAGTCATTCTCGATGTGGTGTACAACCACACCTGCGAGGGCAATGAAAAAGGGCCGATGCTTTCTATGAAGGGGGTCGACAACACGACCTACTACCGCACAGTGCAGGGCAACCCGCGCCATTACATGGACTACACCGGCACCGGCAATACGCTCAACGTGTACCATCCGCAGGTTCTCAAACTACTGATGGACAGTCTGCGATATTGGGTCACGGAGATGCATGTCGATGGCTTTCGTTTCGACCTCGCCTCCACGCTTGCACGCGAACTACACGATGTGAATAAACTCGGCGCCTTCTTCGACACGATTCACCAAGACCCGGTCCTGGCTGACGTAAAGCTGATTGCCGAGCCGTGGGATGTCGGCGATGGAGGCTATCAGGTCGGGAACTTTCCGATCCTGTGGGCGGAATGGAACGGCAAGTATCGCGACACCGTGCGGCGCTTCTGGAAAGGCGATGCCGGCCAGCTCTCCGACTTCGCGTATCGCATCACCGGGTCGAGCGATCTGTATAAGAGCGATGGACGTGCGCCTTCTGCGTCGATCAACTTCATCACAGCGCATGACGGCTTCACGCTCTGCGACTTGGTTAGCTACAACGAAAAGCACAACGAGGCCAACGGCGATAACAACACCGATGGGGCCAACGACAACGATAGTTGGAACATGGGAGCCGAAGGGCCCACCGATGATGAAGCGATCAACCGCGAACGCGAAAAACAAACGCGCAACTTCCTGACCACGTTGATGTTGAGCCAGGGCGTACCGATGCTGACCGGCGGCGATGAGTTTGCGCGGTCACAGCGAGGCAATAACAACTGCTACTGCCAGGACGACGAACTGACCTGGTACGACTGGCAGCTCGATGCGCCCCGCGAGCGCCTGCTAGAGTTCACTTCCAAACTCATTCAATTGCGCAAGGATCACCCGAACCTGCATCGGCGCAAATTCTTTCAAGACCGCAAAATCCGCGGCTCTGTGGTGCGTGATGTTTCCTGGTACGGCACCGAAGGCAGAGAAGTGTCCGATGAGGTTTGGGATAACGCCGGCAACAAGTCGATCGGCGTCCTGTTCAATGGCAAGACGCTCGGCGTGATGGATGAAGATGGCAATCCGGTGATTGATGACAGCTTTCTGATTCTGGTAAACGCGTCTGACAATGGTGTGGAATACATCCTGCCGGAGCCGCCGGGTAGTACGCCGTGGCGACAGGTGCTCGATACGGAAAGCATCGACAATCCTTTTCAGGAGGCCACGGTACATGAAAAGGTGATTGTGGGTGAGCGTTCCGTGCGCGTGTATAGCGACGGTGTGGAGGAGTCCGCCAAGGCACCCGCGAAACAACGTCCGGCACGTACGGTGTAAACCAGTCCCTGTAGTGGATATGGTTCTCAGCAAACTGTCGTCTTGAACGCAGGTAATGACCTCGCTATTGCGCCCGGCTATTCAGAAGGCTGGTAGCAATGCGAGGTCTTTTTACTGTCACAATCTCAGAACGGCGATCCTAAGATAAGGGCTCAAACGTCTCGTACTGCGCAATCTGCTCGAGCGTAAATCGTTGCATGTCCTCGCCCGCGGCATAGGCTTTATACCAGCGCACGAGCCACTCCAGACCCATCTCCAAGCGCATGCGCGGCGCCCAGCCCAACACCGCGCGGGCACGGCTGGCATCAAGTTTCAGGTACCCAGCTTCATGTGCGCCAGGCTCGGGATCGAGCACCCACCTTGCGTTTTCGCCCCAAAAGTTGACCATCTTTTCCACGATCCATTGCACAGTGCGGGCATCGTCATCGCTCGGGCCAAAGTTGTAGGCAGTCGCATGTTCCGGCTTTCCTGTCAGCAACTTTTCCGCAAGTAAGAGATAGCCGTGCAACGGCTCCAGCACGTGCTGCCAGGGACGGATGGCCTCCGGCCTGCGAATCAGCGCAGGCTCGCCTCGCGCGAACCCGCGCAGAAGGTCGGGAATGAGGCGATCCGTCGACCAGTCGCCGCCGCCAAGCACATTACCCGCGCGTGCTGTGGCGATCGCGCAGCCATGTTCGGCGAGCTTTGCGGCGGGGAAGTAGCTCTGACGGTAGGCTGCGGAGACGATCTCTGCGCAGGCTTTGGAACTGGAGTATGGATCATAACCACCCAGCGAATCGGTCTCGCGATATCCCCAAAACCACTCCTTGTTCTCGTAACACTTATCGGTCGTGACGCTCACGACCGCACGAACCGAAGGCGCGCGCCGAACCGCATCGAGCACGCGTGCTGTGCCGATGACATTGGTTTCCAACGTGCCGATAGGATCCAGGTAGGAAGCGCGCACCAACGGTTGCGCCGCCATATGGAAGACCACCTCCGGCGCGAACTCGATGAGGGCTCTATCCAGGCACGCGCCATCGCGTATGTCCCCGCGCACATCTTCAAGGACATCGCTGATGTGCGCTGCCTGGAACAGGCTAGGCGTCGTACCGGGATCGAGGGCGTATCCACGTACAGTGGCGCCTTTCGCGGCCAGCCAGAGTGCCAGCCAGCCACCTTTGAAGCCTGTGTGGCCGGTAAGGAAGACGCGCTTGCCGCGCCAAATGTTCGTTCCCGCTTCTTCGCTTTGTACGGCTACCACGTTTTCCAAGGCGCTTTCCCTTTGTTCCACAGCTCTTCCAGTTGCTGTTTATCGCGCAGGGTGTCCATCGCTTGCCAAAAGCCGTGGTGAAAAAAGGCGTGCACTTCGCCTTCGGCCACAAGTCGTTCAATCGGTTCGCGTTCAAACATTTGGGCTTCATCAGTGATGGCATCGATGACCTTGGGGGAGAGCACGAAGAAGCCGCCGTTGATCCAGCCGCCTTCATCTTTGGGCTTCTCTTGGAATGAATAGATTTCCGTGTTCTTCAGCCCCAACGCGCCAAAACGTGCGACTGGTTGCACGCTGGTTAAGGTCACTGCCTTGCCGTGCTGCTTGTGGAAAGCAATCGACGCGGTGATGTCGACGTCGGCTACGCCATCGCCGTACGTCATGCAAAAAATGTCCTCGCCGGCGAGATATTCCTGCACTCGACGCAGGCGGCCGCCGGTACCGGTGCCATCACCGGTGTCGACCAGCGTCACCTTCCAGGGCTCGGCGACTGAGTTGTGCACAATCATGCGGCTGCCTTCCAAGCCCCCCGCCGTCATGTCGAAGGTCACGTCAGAGGTGTGAAGGAAATAGTTCGCGAAGAACTCTTTAATGATGTAGCCCTTGTAGCCGCAACAGACGATGAAGTCATGAATGCCGTGTTGCGAGTAGATTTTCAGAATGTGCCAGAGGATGGGACGGCCGCCGATTTCCACCATCGGCTTGGGACGAAGGCTGGTCTCCTCCGCGATGCGTGTGCCGAGACCACCGGCAAGAATGACCGCTTTCATGTGATCGAACAGAACCCTTCGGAACCTGCCAGTCGCATGGAACACAAGGAAGACGTTCTAGGCGGCGGGGTGGTTCGCCTTCATCATAGCGCAGCGTCCACCACCCCTTTGTTATTCTGTTTAGGCCTATGAGCCAGCGCTCCGAAGAGCTTCGCCAGCAAATCCTATCCCTTGTGCATGAGTTCCACACCGAGCAGTTTCCGGAGCGAGCCTTTGTGCCGGTGCAATCACCAGTGCCGGTTTCCGGCAAGGTCATCGACGGAAATGATATCGGCGCGGTCGTGGAGTCCGCGCTGGACGCCTGGTTTACAACGGGCCGCTGGGCCAAAGAGTTTGAGCGCAAACTCGCAAGGTTTGTAGGGGTGCGTTCGGCAAGCCTGGTGAATTCGGGTTCCTCGGCAAATCTTGTGGCCTTCAGTGCACTTACTTCGCCGAAGCTGGGTGAGCGGCAGATCAAGCCGGGGGATGAGGTCATTACCGTCGGGGCGGGTTTTCCGACGACGGTGAATCCGATTCTGCAAAATCGCTGCGTGCCGGTCTTCATCGACGTCACGCTGCCGCACTACGAAATTGACGTCACAAAGCTCGAGGCGGCGCGTTCGGAAAAGACAAAGGCCGTAATGATTGCACACACGTTGGGCAATGTGTTCGATGTGGATGCGGTCACGGCGTTTTGCAAGAAACACAATTTGTGGCTTGTTGAAGATACTTGCGACGCACTCGGCTCGACGTGGAAGGGCCGGAAGGTTGGCACCTTCGGCGACATCGCCACAGTGAGCTTCTACCCCGCGCACCACATCACGATGGGCGAAGGCGGCGCGGTCTTGACGGATAAGCCGGCGCTGAAGGTGCTCATCGAGAGTTTTCGTGATTGGGGCCGCGACTGCTGGTGTGAGCCGGGCGTGGACAATACCTGCGGCAAGCGCTTCGATTGGCAGCTTGGCTCGCTGCCCTGCGGCTATGACCACAAGTACACCTACTCGCACGTGGGTTATAACCTGAAAGCCACAGATATGCAGGCAGCACTGGGCGTCAGCCAGATCGAAAAGCTGCCGTACTTCATCGAACGCCGCAAGGAAAATTTCAATTATCTGCGTGCCAAGCTGGAGCCGCTCGCCGATACGCTAATGCTGCCCGAAGCAACGCCCGGCGCGGATCCGAGCTGGTTCGGATTTCCGATCAGCGTGCGTGAGGATGCGCCGTTCAAACGCGATCAACTGACCCGCGCGCTCGAAGCAAACAAGATTGGCACACGGTTGATTTTCGCCGGTAATCTGCTGCGTCAGCCAGCCTACGAGGGCTGGGAGTACCGCGTAGTGGGTGAGATGACCAACACCGATTTTGTGATGAACCAGAGCTTCTGGGTGGGGACCTTTCCCGGGCTGACGACAGCCATGCTCGACTTCATCGCGCAGGTCATCACGGATTTCGTGATGAACGCCAAAGCCGGGTTGACTGTGCTCGAAGAGGCCATAGCGTAGTAAGACTTTCGCGTCAGGGCGTACGGTGCCAAGCCGCCGTACGCTGCAGGGCTTCCGCCAAGGGCACGGTGACGCGCAGCCCGTGCTCTTCCCGCACACGATCAATCGAAGGCACATAGCTGTTCAGGGGTGCGTGGGGCCTTGGTGTGCCGTCCATCTGAACCGGCAGCATGCTCCCACCGGCACCATCCGGGTGCAGCGTTGCCGCCGTGAGCTGCGCGGCGTCCGCGATCGTATACCCCTCATCGGAGCCTATGTTGTAGGCCCGGTTTGGTGCACCCTGCGCCAGCAGCGTCCAGAGCCACGCGGCCAGGTCGCTCATGTAGAGCCACGAACGCCGCGGCGTGCCGTCGCCGCGGATGTGGATGGGCTCATGCCGCAAGGCGGCTCCGATGAAATTTCCAATCGCGAAATGGGCGTCAAGCGGAAGATGCGGCCCGACAAAGGCGAAGCAGCGCGCGACCACCGGCTCGAGCGCCGTGCCGTGCGCGTAGGCGATGCACAGGTGCTCGGCCATGCGTTTCGCTTCGTCGTAGGAGCTTGCCAACGCCAGCGGGTCGGGTGCGCCGGTGTAGGTTTCAGGCGTGTGGGCCAGCGTTGTGGAGCGGCCGTAGACCGCGCCTGTGGAGGTGTACAAAAGGCGTGTGGCGCCAGTGACTCGTGCAAACTGCAACACGCGCCGCGTACCCTGAAGGATGCTCTCGGCGAGGGCATATCTCGGTTGATGGGCCTGCTGTCCACCCGAGTCGGTAGCCGCATGGATGATGTGCGTATGCGTTCGCTGGGGAAAGACGAAGCTGCACACGTCGCCCTCCAGCAGGGTGATTGCAGGGTCGGCCGTGATGTGTGGTGATTTGGCGCGAATGCGGTTTGCGTCGCGGGTGAGCACCGTCACACGTACCTGAAGTTCGAGTACCCGGTTTGCGTGCAACAGAGATTCCAACAGCCAGTGACCGAAGAAGCTTGTACCGCCGGTGAGAAAGAGCGTCGCCCCACGCAGCGCCTCAAAGCTCCTCTGGGCGTGTTGTGTGACCTCGACAAGATCGGTTATGGAGAGCAGTTTTGAAGGCATGCCAATCCAGTATGGTCCAGGACTTCGCCGCTCGCCCCATTCCCTCTGCAGCAGGTACCCTGCTCTGAGAGGCGACGAGCACAACCTTTTGGACGGGCAAAACTCTCGAAGTTATTTGGTATCGTGACTGCCAAGAAAGCCGTTCACCACAGAGGCATACTTCTCAGGTTCTTCGTAGTAAGGCAGGTGGCCGCTCTTCTCGAACCAGACGAGCGTTGCGCCGGGAATGGCATGGGCGACCGTCCAGGCGACATCGGGAGTAACGTTCAGGTCGAACCTGCCCTGCAACACAAGAACGGGAAAGCGAAACTGCGTCATCTGGGCGGAAAGATCCAGGTGTTCGATGGCCTTGCTCACCGCTTCCCCGGTCGCCGCTGTGGAGCCGAGGTCAGGAGCATGGGCGAGGTAGCGATCGCAAAGCTCCTGTGAGTAGAAGATCATGCGAAAGTGGGCACGCAGTTCCAGATCGGCGGCTCTGGCCTCCTTGTCGGGACCGCGCAGGGCTGCGATCTGTTCCTTTGTGCGGGCGATCACGTCCGGAAAGGCCTCGTCGAGCCGCGGATGGAGCTTCGCGAAACCGGGCGCGGCGGAGTCGGACAAGATCAGCGCCTGCACGTGCTCGGGATGCGCTGCCGCGTAAGCGGCCGCAAGCAATCCGCCATAGGAATCACCGGCCAGATCGACCTTGGCGACGTGGAGCGAGGCCCGCACCGCGTCCAGATCGGCAACCTGCGCCTCCATGGTCTGCGGGGCAGCGGTGTTGGGAAGGTGCGACGCTCCGGTCCCGCGCTGGTCATAGAACACGACTTGCCGGTGCGCGGCGATGCGGCGCGTCCACACATCGTTTTGAATCATGTAGAGGTGCGAAAGGCCCGGTCCCCCATTGACCGCGATGACCGGTGTGGCTGCGGAGGGTTGGCCGTAGGTGAACGTGGCGAGGTCGACATCGGCGGTATGGACCGTGGCGAGGTGGGGTTGGAGAGATTGAGCGTTCGTGAGAGGGCCAACGATGCCCAAGGTGCCCTGCAGAACCAAAAGCCGAACGAGGCGTTGCATGCCATCGAAGGTACCACCGTGGCACGGGACGGGAGCGACCCGACCAAACGGCGACCGCCGCGGGTCAGCCGTGGTTACCAAGCACGGTACGAATCTCTGCTAACTTCGCTTCGGGAAAGCCGGATGAAGTCGTCAGCCAGTCAAGCAGGGCGACCCCGTGCGGCCGGCAGTGTACGGACGCGCCATGGTCCAGCAACAACTTCATGAAAGGCACGTGTCCCTTCTGCGCGGCAAGACTGAGTGCCGTTTCCTCGTGGCGATTTCGAGGATCCACGGCTGCACCTTGGTTAAGGAGCAAAGTCCCTATCGGTACCGCGCCCTCCAGCGCAGCCAACATCAGCAGCGACCAGCCATGTTGATTCGCAAGGTTCGGATCAAGGCCTGCTTCGAGCGCCACGCGCAGCACGGGCTCATCCCCACGTTTGATCAGCGTTTGTGCGGCTCGGTAGGAGATTGGCATGGCTACTCCGCCAACTGCTGCGGCTGAGCGCCAAAGTCGTCGCCGAAGTAGAAGCGCTCAACAACCATGCAGAAGATGTGCTCCAGCGCGAGATGTGATTCCTGGATGTTCATCGTCGTGTCCGAAGGGATGATCACGTTCAGTTCGGCAAGCGCGGCCATGCCGCCACCGTGGTTGCCGGTGTAGGCGATGGTATGCACGCCCATTTGCTTGGCGAGCTTCAGTGCCTTGATGCAATTTTTGGAGTTGCCGGAGGTGGAGATCGCAAGCAGCACATCGCCGGTGTTACCGAGGGCTTCAACCTGTCGCTCGAAGACGTTGTCGTAGCTGTAGTCATTGCCGATGGCGGTAAGGATGCTGGTGTCGGTCGTTAGAGCCAAGGCGCGCAGGGCAGGGCGGTCTACGGTGAGGCGGCTGACGAACTCGGCGACCAGGTGCTGCGCGTCGGCGGCAGAACCGCCATTGCCGCAGACCATGAGTTTGCGACCGGCCTTCATGGCCTCGGCGGTACGGCGGCCGGCTTCGACAACGACTTGATGCAGGGCCTCGTCGTGGAGAACCTTCGTCATGGTGTCGATGGATTGCTGGAGCTGCTTGCGGATTAGATCGGTCATGGGACTCAATTCTTCGAGCTTTGCGTTTTCGTCGCAAGATGAAGATTTTGGGACATTACGTTCGAAGGTAAGGGTAAGAAGAACATGGACGGATGAACTTTACATCGTCGATTGCCGCTATGCGGAGGACGACGGCATGGCAAGCGGGTTACCAGCGGCAAGCCCATGGAGCATCACCGGCGCGGCGCGCGGGTAGCCGAAAGGCTTATCGAAATTGATGCGATCGAGTTCCACCGCGTAGGGCCGTTTTTGCACCTGGGTGTAGATGGCGCCGACATACTCGCCCATCACTCCGAGGAACACCAGCATGAGGGATTGCACAAGAAACAAACCGATGATCATAGGCGCGACGCCGACAACGAAGGTGTTCCAAAAAACCAGCTTCAGCAGCAGGTAGATAAGAGCGATCAGAAACGCAAGCACCGCGCCGCCGAAGCCCGCAAAGGTAGCCAGACGTAGCGGCACCTTGGAGTGATTGATGATGCCCAGCATGCCGATGTCGTACAGCGTATACCAGTTGTTTTTGGTAACGCCGAACTTACGGGCAGGCTGATCGTAGAGCAGTTTGACCGTGGGCAGACCGATCTCGGCGATCATGCCACGAAAGTAAGGATAGGGGTCATCGAACTGACGCACGAGTTCAACGACTTTGCGATCGTAGAGGCCAAAACCGGTGTAGTTTTGGATCGTTTCAGTGGAAGATAGTCGCTCGGCGAGCCTGTAGTACTGCTTGCGCGCCCAAAACATCACAGAACTTTCTTCACTGGTGCGCTTGATGCCGAGCACACAGTAGGCCCCATGTTCCCAAGCGGCGATCATGTCCGCGATCATCGGCGGCGGATCCTGTAGATCGGCCACGATGCCGAGCATGGCGTCCCCGCGCGCCTGCATAAGGGCGTGGATGGGGGAGCGGATGTGACCAAAATTACGGGCATTTACGATGACCTTCACATTGGGATCTTCCGACGCGATCAGCTTCAGGATCGCCACGGTGTTGTCGCGCGAGTGGTTGTCGATAAAGATATGTTCGTACTCGTAGCGGCCAAGGCCGACCATCACTGCACGGACCTGGTTGTACAGGTTAAGGACGTTGGCTTCCTCGTTATAACAGGGCGTGATGATGGAGATGGTCTTGCGGGTCACTTGGAACATACTCCTGCCAATAGCCAATGACAGCTAAAGCTTTCGAAAGTTTAGCCGATAAGGCAAGTAAGAGGGGACTACGCCCGTTTTGCCCTGAAGGTGACCTTCTTATGGCCAACGAAGCTGTAGATCGTGGAGACTCCAATGACGATAGCTCCGGCAAGGTTGCCGGCGAGACTTCTGCCGTGCGCGATGCGTTGTACCAGGATAAGGACCGGTCCATGAAGATGGGCTTCCACCTCGAGAAGGCCGGCATGCAACAGAGCGGCATGTCCGTAGAGTTCTCGCTGCAGCAATCGCGTGAGGACACCAAGAGCGATCAGGCCGGGAATTATCCCGGAGCCATACACAGCAGAGCACTTCAGCCACTCCATCAGGTGATTTCCCGTGGTGCGGAAGACAAAAAGCTTGTAACCAAAATAGGCCACCGTGATGTTGAGCGGGGTGCAAAGAATCGAAGCCAGTGGCGCGGATAAGTATAGAAATCGCTGCGAGATGGCTTTGCTAAGTAGCATCAGTGTCAGCGAGAAGGTGGTGTACCCGAAGAGTGTGTTGAAGCCGCCCACGAGCAGGTAGCGAAGAAACTGACCTCCGGAAAAGAGATTCACCAGCCGCTGCAGGTGTTTGCGCGGAAGGAAGGGGTCCTGAGGAATGGGAACGACGGGCGGGTGTTCAGGCGAGAAGGAAGCAGCATGAGCCCGGTCGCGACGGTCTGTGGTGGTCTGACGGTCCGGCATGCACCTCCAGTATCGCAGGCCGGCTCTCGGCAGCGCGGCGCTCCCGTGCTTGACCAGCAGGCGAATGACGAACTCCTGCCGCTAGCGACAGCTATCTGCGATTGGCAGTTGCAGGACCCGAGAGCACGGCCCAGGCGATGATCGTTTCACCAAGTGCACCGTCACGCTCCAGGGCTGCCTCTAACCCGTGATGCTTGAGCACCATCTCGCCACGGAGAACCTCGGCTTCGGTCGCGCCTATATAGCAGAGCTCGCAAATGCCGACGCCGCCTTCGTTCTGAACGGGCGGCCCGAAGATGCGGCACGTGAGCGGCCGGGCAGCGTAAAGCTCACACATTCCGGTAGCCGGGTCGAGCACAGGGCAGGGAGCGTCAGCTTCGGGTAAATCGGCGAAGGTATCCCAGGCACTATTTTGCTCAAGTTCGGGGTCAAGGATGCCTGTGCTGGGGTCTCCAGGAAAGTCCGGGTAAAGTGTTCCGACAAGACGCCGCGCGCGGGTTTGGATCCGTGCGACCCGGGGCGCATCCGTTCCGGATAAAGCGAAAAGGGCAGCACAGAGCCGCTCCGCATCGAGCGCGGAGATGCGAAACACACCATGACAGCATGGCGTGCATCCCGGACGGCAGGCAAGCCACGAACTGCCATCCGGCCTGCGCGCCCGCAATGTCGCATCAGCAAGAGCAGCGTCGACAATCTGAACGAGCTCTGGGTCACGCGCGGGAAGCATGTCTTCATTGTCTTCGAAAACGCTGGTGAAGGTATCTGCTGTGGCCGAAGTGCGGCGAATCTTATCGAGGTTGATGTTCTTTATAGCCGGTCAAGGGCCGCTGCGCACATCTTGAGCTTGAGTCAGGCGCGGTACCAGCGTTATCGACGGACGGCTGCTCTCCTACGCCCATTTTCACCGCTGCTTTCGCGATAACGTCATTCTCATGGTAAGCCAGGTTAGAAAGTGCGATCGTGGGCGTCCGGTGCGTGACCGCGATCGCAAGATCTTCTTACTCCGGCAGCGGCTTCACGATCATGTTTGCAAGGAACTCTTCGCGTGGCAAAAAAGGAAAAAGATCTTCAAGCGGCCTGGACACAAAGCTACCATCCGGCTTCTGGTAAGACTGCAGGCGCGGGGCGCGGACTTCATCGGGAAGCACGTGAACGTCACAAAGAACGGGCCCAGGCATATCAAGAACCTTGCGAATCTCTTGACGCAGGTTCACCTGGTCGTTGATGACATAGGTGTCGAGCTTGAATGCTTGGCCGATGTCGGAGAGGTTAGGGACGGTGAGGCCGGTGTTACGGTCGGCGCCGATAGTGGATTGCTTGAAATAAGCCGTCTGTGAGGCGCGAATGGACGCATAACCGTCGTTATTTAGCACGAAAAATTTGATAGGCAGCTTGAGGCGGCTGATTGTTTCGAGCTCCTGAATGTTGAACATGAAGCCACCATCGCCGTCGACGGCGATGACCTCACGGCCGGGATTGGCGATAGAAACAGCGATCGCCGTGGGAATCGCATATCCCATCGAACCAAGACCGGCCGTGTGGTAAAGGCGCTGTGAATGCAGCGTGGGGCAGGCGAGGAGATAGATCTCGATGCCGGAACCGGAACTGCCGACCACCAAACGGTCTTCAGGCTTTGCCTCGGTACCGAGCATTTCCGCAAGGTTGAAGATCGACACCAGGCCCTCGGGCTTGCGGTGCTCGTCGGTCACGACGGGGTAACGCGTCTTCCAGTCCGCACAGCGGGCCAGCCACGGCATGACATTACGAGGTTGGAGTTGCTCTTTGTACTTGAGCAGTTCGGAAAGAAACACTTTGGCGTCGGCACATACCGGTTGTTGCAGATAAGGGTGCAGCTTGCCAAGCTCCGCAGCGTCAATGTCGACAGCGATCTTGTGTGCTTCGCGGGCAAGATTCTGGGGCGCGTAGCCTGTGATCGCGAAGTCGAGACGGACCCCGATCGCAAGCAGGAGATCGCAATTTTGCAGAGCGAAGTTGGCGCCTCGCGCTGCAACCGACCCGGGGCGGCCGACATATGTGGGATCATTCGAAGGCACGAGATCGGCAGCACACCAGGTTGCCACTGTCGGTACCCCAAGGAACTTACGCAGCTCTTCGAACTCCGCTTCGGCGTGGGCCAGCCGAATGCCGTTTCCAGCGAAAAGTAACGGGCGCTCGCAGCTCTTGAAGGCCTCAATGAACTTTTGGATCTCGTATGGAATGTTGGATGTGCCGGTAACCGATGCGTCTTGAGCGAACTCTCCAGGGTCAAAGCCACGAAGTTGGGCCTCATCGATCGGTGAGGCCTGAACGTCGAGCGGGATGTCGATCCATACAGGACCGGGGCGGCCGTGCAGGGCAAGGTAAACAGCTTTTTCGAGGTGGTAGCGGATGTCCGTTGGTTCGAGCACCGTCTCAGCGTATTTCGTGATCGGTCGCACAATGGAGCAGATATCGACCTCTTGCACGCCGAGTTGGCGCATGCCAAGCGGCTTGCCTGAGATTGCTTCGAACATACGGTCAGGCCGCTTGACCTGGCCGGAAATGAAGAGGACAGGGGTCGAATCCAGCCAGGCACCGGTGACACCGGTCACGGCATTGGTGCCGCCGGGACCGGTGGTGACCATGCAGAAACCGAGTGCGTTGGTTGCTTTTGCGTAGCCTTCCGCGCAGATGGCAGAAGCTTGCTCGTGTGAATTGCAAATCGCGGTGATCCGCCCTTCCTTTGCGAGCGATTGGTTAAGGTGCATAGCACCGCCGCCGGTCACGAGGAAACAGTTCCTGATGCCGAGATCGGCAATGAAGTTCAAGACATAATCGGAAAGCTTGATCATCGAATCCTAAAGGTGGGAATGATTTACTCAGGGGGGTGTATCAGGAAGACGTCCCGGCCCCGGAGGTTTCGCACTTGGAGCAGAGCATCGGTGAACTCGCGCACAGCGCCGTCTCCGCCTCCATGTGCACTGGAAAAGCCGTGCTGCTCGACAAACGCCCGCACCTCCGCAGCGGCATCGACAGGGCAAGCGCAAAGGCCGGCGATCTCCATGGCAGGAAGATCATTCACGTCATCCCCAAAAAAGCAGGTGTGCTCCAAGGGGATTGCGAACTTTCGCGCGAACTCGCCGAGGGCGCTGGCTTTGTCCCGTGTACCTTTGGCAACATGATGGAGATGCATCTTGGCAGCGTAGCGATCAACGAGAGGAGAAGCTTCGCCCGAGATAAGGGCCAGCTTGAGGCCGAGGCGCCGCAGGAGGGAGATACCCATGATGTCGGTGAACGAAAAACGTTTGATCTCTTCCCCGGAAGTGGAGGACCAACCTAGCATACCGTCGGTGAGAACGCCATCGACATCGAAGGCGACAGCCTGCAGTGTTCGCAGGCTGTCAGTCAGCTGTTCTTGAGAGAGCGGCATCGTTAGACGGCAGCTCCTACACGGCGAAGCTTACGCATGACGGGAATTTCTTCTTCGTACACGCGCTTGATGCCGTCACCCATCGATTGTTCGCAGAGGCGGATGTCCCGCACCATGCGAGAAATACCGTTCGGTTCCAGCGACGCTGCCTGGTCTGACCCCCACATAGCGCGATCCATGGTGATATGACGTTCCACACAACATGCGCCCAGCACCGCGGCCGCCACTGAGGTAGGAATACCCGTCTCGTGGCCCGAATAGCCGACAGGCAGATCGTACCGCTGAATCATGGTCGGGATTGCCCGCAGGTTGAGTTGCTCGTACTTCGCGGGGTAGGTGGATGTCGTGTGCATGAGGATCAGGTGATCTCTTCCAAGCACCTCAACTGCATGATCAATCTCTTCGTAGGTGCTCATGCCAGTCGACGCGATGATGGGCTTTCCAGTCTGACGGACGTGCCGTAGAAGGCTGTCATCCGTGAGGGAAGCAGATGCGATCTTGTACACAGGGGGATTGAACCGCTCTATAAAATCCACAGAGGCCTCATCCCAGGGAGAAACAAACCAATCGATTTTCACCTGCTTACAAAAGGTGCTGACCTCCTCATAGTCTTCTCTCATAAACTCCAGACCGCGCTTCAGATCGCCGTTGGTTTCACCAAAGGGGTTCGGGCGGGGTTGGGCGAGTTCTTTTTCAGTGTAGACGACGTCTACGGTGCGTTTTTGGAACTTGACCGCGTCACAACCGGCAGCTACTGCTACGGAGATCAAGCGCTTTGCTAAGTCAACGTCCCCATTGTGGTTGATACCGATCTCGGCGATGACATAGCAGGGCTGTCCGGGTCCAAGTTGCTTATGCGCGATCTTTACGGTGTTCATGAGTGCTCCAGAAGGGTACAGAATTGAGCGAAGGCGCTCGTCAATGTTGGTTCATTTTGTCAGAGGTGAAGGGTGTCGGTCTACGCCAGCCATGATCCTGACATTTGTACAACGAAGAGGAAAGACGTCTGGCAAAGGAAAACGGCTGGCCAGGATACTGGCCAGCCGTTTCCGTGCAGCTGAGGTTACTTCTTGGTGTGGTGATGACGTGCGCGGTGGCTCCGTACCGGAGCATTCCGCGGTTGCGCCTTCACGGCCGATTCATCAACCGGAGTGTCAGCGGACATATCCGGAGTCGCTGCGCCCGTTGGGATCAGCGTGTTGCTGTTCGTCTTGGTGCCACCTGTTCCGGTGAAGACTAGGACGCGGGAAGCATCGATGCCCTTATCGTTGACCAGGTACGCCTTCTCATTGACAGCCCGTTCCGCAGCGCGGGTGGTGGCCATCTTCTCGTTTGTGGCGGCGTTACCGACGACACCAAGTTTGGCGCCCGGGTCACGCTGCATGGCGAGCGAGATATCGTCAAGGCAGGCCTTAGCTTCGTTATCCACACGAGTCGGACGCTTTGCGTCGCGATCGAAGGAAATCGTGCAAAGAGACTGCGTTTGAACTTGCGGCGGAGGTGCGGGGGCAGCCACGGTAACCGAGGTGGTCGTCGAGGCTGTTTGACCCTTGTCATCCACAACGTTGCAGGTCACAGTGATCGTGCCCGGGGCAACGCCGGTGGTGTCGAGGGTAGCCGTAGCGGTGTTGCCGCTAATTGAGCCGGCAGTTGCGCTATAGCTATAGGTGAGCGGACGGTTTTGCGGGCTTACACCATTCGAAGTCACCGTGGAAGATTGACCTGGTGTCACGGATGACGGGTTAGCCGAGCAGGTGATGGTAGGAGGTTGAAATTGAGCAAGCGTGAAAGGCACTGTGCAGTCGGCGAACTCGCCCGGCTTCTTGCCTTGCATCACATGTCCCTTAACGGTGTAGCTGCCAGGGTTCATGCTTTTTGTATCAACTGCTGCCACATTCGAGGTGCTTGGGATCGGGCCTGCATCAGACGTCCAGTTGTAGGTAACCGGGCGCTTAGGATTGATGTTGGTCGCCGTGCCGGTGATCTCGAGCGGATCACCCGGGAAGATCGTCGCACCTGCCGCTGGCGCTGTAATAGCACAAGCATAAGTAATCGGCGGGGGGGGAATGATGTGACCGAAATGCATCAGAATGCCAGCGCTCAGTTCCGCTGCACTCAGATTGGCACGGCCACCCAGTACGCCACCGGTCGGTACGGTCGTGGATGGGCCGAAGTCGGTGTGAATGTAACGGTAATCCGCCTCAAAGATGCGCAGACCGAACAGACCATTTGCAAAAGGGAGGTTGTAGTCCATACCGCCGCCGGCGGTGATGGTAGTGCCCCATGTGTAGGGCTCATGCTCGAGCGTGGCAGGAAGCTCGCTGTTCGGGCCACCAAGTCGAATGCCGCCAACCAGGCCATGTGCGAACAACGTGAAATTTTGTAAAGGTGCCCGGAAGATGGGGCCCGCGGAGCCGGAATATGCACCATCATTTACGCCGTCCGGGTTTGCAAAACCTTCAACCTCGGCGCCGAAGTACTTGTTGAAGTAGTAGGCGGCACTGATCACCGCACCCTTATCGACGGAAGAGTACGCAATACCGGCCGGCTTCACCTGACCGTGTGCGCCAAAGTAGGAGTAACCCAAAAAGATGTCGAAACGGGAAGGATTGGGTCCGTTATAGGCGGCAGAAGTGCTGGCCGGGGGCGGAGTGCTGGGGGGTGCGGCCGGCGCACTAGTGCTAGATGCGTCCTGTGCATACAGGCTTGCTGAGCCTAGGCTGACCGCACATGCAGCCAGTAAAAACCGGCCGAATTTGCGAAACGGGCGATGAGACATTCGACAATCCTCCACTGATAAGTCCTTGAAACCTTCTCGCGAGCTGACGAGAGACTCGCTAATCATTATGAAATCCAGAAAAGTGTACCGCAGATCACGCGCCTGTCTAGCGGATTCTCTTGCGATACGTGGTTATTAGCAATCCAGCTTCCTCCCTTATCGGCAGGAAATGGAAGTTCTTTAGTCCAACCTTGAAAATCTTTTAAGGCGGCGAACCAAAATGGAACACGGTATTACCCCAGATTCAGTGCCTGTCGCACGCTACCGCGGCTGGCCTGGATCTTTTCTTGAAGCAGGGTGATGGCATAAAGCAGTTGTTCCGGACGAGGCGGACAACCGGGAACGTACACATCCACGGGGATGATCTGATTGACTCCCTGCAAGAGCGCGTAATTATTGAAAACGCCTCCGGAAGTCGCGCACGCGCCCATCGAAATGACCCATTTCGGCTCGGGCATCTGCTCGTACAAGCGCCGAATCACGGGCGCCATCTTCTGTGAAACACGTCCGGCTACGATCATCAGGTCACTTTGCCGCGGCGAGGGACGAAACACCTCAGCGCCAAAACGGGCAAGATCGTACCGAGACCCACCCATGGACATCATCTCGATCGCACAGCATGCCAAACCGAAAGTCATTGGCCAGATGGAGTTCTTGCGCACCCAGTTTACGGCCGCATCCATGGACGCCAGCACAACGCCCTCGGGCTGGTCAGCACCCCAGTCCACCTCGTTGAGCTTGTCGCGGTTCTTGCCAAAGCTGTCGAGCGTGCCAAAGATGTAGCGGTCACTCCGTTGCGGGCCTGCGACCGGACGACCGTTGGTGCTCGTTTGTTTCGGATCGTTGTTCATACGGTCAGTATAAGTCCGCTGCCGCCCGCCGTGTGGGTCTATCTCTCAGGCAGGGCAAGGGAACACCAGTTGCGATGCCCCCATGCGGGCGGGGGTTGGTCGAAGAAAGCTGATTTAGACGCCGAGCATGCTTTATGTCCCGAAATGGAATGCTAGGTGTTGGCACCAATCACTTCCATCAGCTGAGCCCGGAGATTTTTCATCGCCTCCTCGTCTAATTTGCGGTTTTGTTGTGTGAGGTAGAACACATCAATGGCCATCTCCGCTTCGCAATCGATCAGGGCAACTTCCACGCTACAGCCTGCCTCGCTGAGCAACAAGGCAGCCGTTTTCAGAAGTCCAGGTACGTTTTGGGTGATGATTTGCAGAAGCGTGGAGTGGGATGAGGCCGTGTTGTCAAAATCGAGGCGGGTCTCCACGCGACGGCGCAGTTGTCCCGTCCGGTACAGTCGTATTGGGGTGCTTCTCATATCTTCTGCACGTCCTGCGGCAACTTCGCCCACCTCGTGTAGAAAGCGAATGCATTCTTCAGGATTCAGTTCAAGGGTGCGGTATAAGTCGGTGAACCGAAAGGTGTCTACCACCAGCCCCGCTGCGTTGGAAAAGGCTTCCGCGGTGACTACATCCAGATTCCACTCCGCCAGCACCGACGCCAGCTGCGCGAAGAGCCGCGGACGATCGTGAGCGACCACGGTGATCTCTCCAAGCTCCCTCTTGCGACTAAAAAGAACGGGTGCCGCGCCAGGCTCTCCCAGCGCCATGGAAAGGTGCTTCCGAATCGTCTCTGCCGAACGCGTGCGGAGGTAGCGCTCGGGGAAGCCCTCAAGAAAATCCTCCAAGGTAGCGCGTTGCGGTGCGGATCGACCCAACGCGCGAAGGATGGTGTCAGCGGCCAGACTCCGCTCCGCGCTGTGCGCATGGATACGCTCTTCATCAACGCGGCGATCAAGCTGATTGGCGGTCGCCATGAAAAGGCGCCAGAGATTTTCAGCCTTCCAGGGCGTTAAGGCATCCGGGTGTACCGCCGAAATATCAGCATAGGTGAAGAGGGTCAGCATGCGAAGAAGATCGTGTGTTTGTACTCTTTCTGCGAACACCCGCACGTTCTCGGGGTCAAAGATGTCGCGGCGCAGCGCGGCCGACATTTCCAGATGCGCTGCAATGAGGTGCAGCACAAGATCTGTCTCATAGGCGGGCAGTTCTAGCCGGGCACACACTTTCGCACCCATTTCGGCACTGGCGGCGGCATGATTGTTACTGGTGCGGCCCTTGCCGGTGTCATGCAGCAGTGCCGCGAGATACAGGACTTCGGGATAGACAAGCTCCCGTAACAGCAGTCGAAATCGGGCCGTCCACTCGAAGGCTTGATCGGCAGGCTCCAGAGCGAGCCCGTGGAGAACATCGATGAGGACGAAGGTGTGTTCATCCACGGTGTAACGGTGATACGCATCGCGGATCACCAGGGCGTCGATGCCGTGGAACTCGGGCAGCAGCAGCTCCAAGACGCCCAAGGCATGCATCTCGCGCAGGGTGTTCCCGGCATGGTGTCCGGTGAGAATGGCCCGTAGACGCAACCAGAGGCGGGGTCCCTCTTCAAGTGTCGCGGAAAGCTCCGGGATCGCCAGGGCAATCCGTTCCTGACTTTGTTGGGCAAGCGGCAAGCCAGTGTCCGCCATCAGTCCAAATGTCTCCAGCACCGTCTCTGCGTCCTGTGCGGGATCAACTGCGGGCTCAGGTGGCTTCAGATCAAGAACTCCGTCTTTGATGATGAAGCCTGCCCCTCTGGGCGCTTTCACACGGAGAAGGGCGCTTGCCGGCTTGGACTGTTCCCCGCTGCGCTCGAGTGCACGGGCCGTGTCACGGCCCACCACACGCGCATGCCGGAAATAAGCACGCATCCAATATGCCGGGCTGGGCGGCTCATGAGCGTCCGCGGTTTGCCGGCCTAAGCCGATTGCGTGGGCGGCTGCCTCGTCCTGTGCATGCCAATCCAGCATGTTGTCATCGCGTCCATGGCGAAGATGCAAAAACACCCGTGTTGCAAAAAGAAAGTCAACAGCTTCTTCAAACGCGACCTGATCTGCAACGGAGGCGCTCCGCAGCCGTCCCAACCAATGGCAGACATTTACATCGCGTAAACCTCCGGGAGCCTCTTTCACGTTCGGTTCCAGATGGAAGAGCGTGTTCCCGAACCGCGCATGGCGGCTGCGGGTCAGTTCAGCAAGGGCCGTTATGAGTGCCTTGGTATCCCGTTCGGAGCGCAGCGTCAGGATCTGTCTTCCGAGCGTGTGCGCTACCGACGCGTCGCCTGTAACAAAGCGGAGGTCCAGCAGCGCCAAGCTGAACTCAGGGTCACCGCTTTTGAAGCGCTGGCATTCGGCAAGGGTTCGTGTGGTCGGCGACAGCTTCAGGCCGCAGTCCCACAAACTTTGGGAGATCTGCCGGATGCTTTCCCGGGTGCGATCGTCGGGTGCGGAGCGGCCGGTACAGAAGAGTAGATCGATGTCGGAATAAGGGAAGAGTTGCGCCCGGCCATACCCACCAATGGCAATAAGACTCACAACCTGCGGATTTGGCCTCCCCGAGGTGGCCACGTGCCTGGTTGAGTTCAGCCAGAGCCCGCGAACCAGTTCATCGACCGCTGCAGAACGCGAAACGCAAGCGGCCCGACCGTCTCCCTGCTGCTCAAAAGCAAGCCGCATCGCGGCTATGCTGCGTTGGTACACGGCAACGGCATCGATAGCCTCGTCAGCCTCGTCGAAGTGCCGCCCGGCACTCCCAGTTTCACCGTCGAATGCGTTCGCATCGGTGCCGGCCATGGCTGCGCTGCTCCTTGAGCTTGAAGATGCTGGACTTGCTGAGAACGTCAAGTCAGGCCGATCCCATTGAGACTAGAGAGCAATCTCGCCACGGTCATCGTTACGAATGCGGATAGCTTCATCGATGCGCGAGATGAAGATTTTTCCATCGCCGATGCGGCCGGTACGCGCAGTCGTGGTGATAGCTTGAATAGCAGCCTCGAGGCGATCGTCTGGGACGACAAGCTCGAGCTTGATCTTCGGCAAAAGATCCACCGCATATTCCCGGCCACGATAGAACTCCGTGTGGCCTTTCTGACGGCCGTGGCCGCGCGCCTCAAAGATCGTAATGCCCGAAAGACCGGCTTCCACGAGCGCATCTTTAACGGCGTCCAGCTTGGATGGCTGGATGATTGCTTCGATCTTCTGCATTTCCACTCCTTGGACGGCTTATTTGGCCGTTGGCTCTGGATGCCCTAGGCCGCATCCCAGTCGTAGCCTTCTTCGCCGTGCTGTGTGAGGTCGAGCCCGGTGCGCTCGTCTTCCTCGCTGACGCGTAGCCCGATGAGCTTATCGACAATGACAAGGATGAGCAAGGTTCCTACGATCGAGAGCGTCCAGGCGATGGCTACCCCTGTAATCTGATTAACGATTTGATGGTGGTTGCCTTCGAAGAAGCCAGTCGGCTTGCCCGCGCCCAGCAACGGGTTAATAGCAGAATTGGCGAAGAGTCCGGTGAGCAAAGCGCCCATGGTACCGCCGGCCCCATGTACCCCGAAGGCGTCCAGCGAATCGTCGTAGCCGAAAATATTTTTCACCTTGACTACCATGTAGAAGCAGAAGACGCCGGTGATCAAGCCGATCCAGAGCGCGCTCATTGGCGTCACAAATCCAGCGGCCGGCGTGATGCCGACCAGCCCCGCGACCGCGCCCGAGATGCCGCCCAGTGCCGAAGGTTTGCCGTTCCGAAACCACTCCGCCGCTAGCCAGCCCGCGGCAGCTGCCGCTGCCGCGAAGTGTGTGGCCACAAAGGCAGAGGTGGCCAGACCGCTGGCGCCGAGTGCCGAGCCGGCATTGAAGCCGAACCAGCCTACCCACAGTAAGCAGGCACCGATGAAACTCAATACAACCGAATGCGGCGGCATCGCTTTTTGCGGATAGCCGACTCGCTTGCCCAGGTACAGCGCCGTGACCAGGGCGCTGACGCCCGAGGTCACGTGCACGACTGTACCGCCGGCGAAGTCTAGCGTGGGGAATTTCCCTCCAAGGGCCGCGTTCAACAGACCGCCTTTTCCCCACACCATATGTGCCATGGGGCTATACACAAAGAGCGCCCAGAGCACCATAAAAACCAGCATCGCCGAGAACTTCATCCGTTCGGCAAACGCGCCCGAGATCAGCGCAGGCGTGATGATTGCGAACATGAGCTGATAAACCATAAAGGTCTGCAAGGGAATCGTCCCGGCATAATCCTTGTCCGGCAGCAGGCCCACGCCCTGTAAAAACACGTTATGGAGACCGCCAATGAAGGCGTTACCGGTGCTAAACGCGAGCGAATAGCTCACCAGCGCCCAAAGAATAGTGATGACGGCCATCATGGCAAAGGTTTGCATCATGGTACCGAGAATGTTCTTTTTCCGGACCAGACCACCGTAAAATAGCGCCAAACCTGGGCCGCTCATCATTAAAACCAGAGCGGCCGAGGTCAGCATCCAGGCGTTGTCGCCTGCGCTTTGGGCGGCGGCAATCGAGGCCGCTGTGTCGGCATTGGATTTTTCCAGCGCCGCAAGCCGGTCGCTTGAGGGCGTGGCTGGCATCTGTGCAGACGCCGTACCAATCGAAAGAAGAAGACAGAACAGCACGGCCGACGAGCCCGCAGACCTCCGCCCAAAAGCCATTCGCTTCCAAAATCTTGCAAGTAGATGCATGTCCGCTCGCCTTCCAACCGCGTACAAAGGATGAAATCGTCATCTCCGGGCAGGGATAGGTGGAGCCGCGCCCGCCTGAGCTCGAAAAGGGTCAAGAATGTGCCGCAGTTGCGTCTACTGTACAACAGAGTTTTTCGATAGGGAGCTGGGCAAAGGCAGGAATGCGCCGCTAGGCTGGAGTCATGTCCGATCTTTCCTCTCCCCCGTCACAGGCCGCGCATGTCCGTTGGGCCGATGTTCCGCAGGAAATACTCAATCCGCTGCTCACACGTCAGTTCATCACCGGCGCTCAAGCCATGCTCGCCCGCATCGACCTGAAGAAGGGCGCAACGGTGCCCATGCACAGCCATTCGAATGAGCAAATCTCCTGGATCACCGCCGGCTCCTTGCGGTTCACGCTCGGGGTCCCTGGCAGTGAGAGCGAAGTCACGGTCCGTGCCGGCGAGGTGCTGGTCATCCCTGCCAACCTTCCACACGCCGCTGAAGCGCTGGAGGACACAGTAGACTTCGATCTCTTCGCTCCACCCCGGCAGGATTGGATTTCCAGGGATGATGCGTATTTGCGCTAAAGTTTTCCGCGCCGTTGCCGATAGGAGAGGTACTGAAGCACTTGTGGTCGAAACTGACGCAGATCTGCAGCCCTTGAGGAGCATCGCACGGCAAAGGAGATCGCGCTGACACCAAACGCAGCGGTCGCATCTCATGACGAAGGCTGAAAGTAAAGATGGCTGGAAACACAAGGATGCGCTTCAAAGCGGTCGAAGCCTTGTGGTTGCTTTACGTTGGAATTGGAGTCCAAGGAAAGATGCGTTTTTTGTTGTCGATAAGGGTAAGCTGCGTCATGGTGATGGCGGCGCTTCTGAGTACCGTCTGCCATGGCGCAACCTGGTTCCCCCTGGGACCTTTCGGCGGCTCCGCGCGTTCCCTGGTCGCTGATCCTGCTGATTCCAAGCACCTTTTCCTCGGCACCGCCACAGGCTGGATCTACGATTCACATGACGGCGGGACAACCTGGACCCGGGTTGCGGAGATTGCGAATCGCAACGATCTTGTCGTCGACAACATCATTGTCGACCGCAAAAATCCCAAGCGGCTGGTGGTTGCTGCCTTCACTGCCGACCACCTCGGTGACGGCGGCATCTTCATCAGCGAAGATTACGGCAAAAATTGGTACAGTCAGGCGGAGATGCGAGGACAGTCGATTCGCGCCCTGGCCCGTTCAGACTCGGATGCGAATGTCTTGGTGGCGGGCACGCTTAAGGGCATCTTCCGCAGTATGGATAACGGCACGCACTGGAAGCAGATCAGCCCACGAGGCAGTGCGGAAATCCACGAGGTTCAGTCAATCGCCATTGATCCGACAGATCCGAATGTGATCTACGCCGGCACGTGGCATCTGCCCTGGAAGACCATCGACGGTGGCGCCACTTGGCACAACATCAAAGAGGGCATCATTGATGATTCGGATGTATTTTCGATCATCGTCGACCCAAAAGACCCGGAAACTGTGTATGCGAGTGCCTGTTCGGGTATTTACAAGAGTACAAATGCCGGGGAACTCTTTCGCAAGGTTCAAGGCATTCCGTCAACGGCGCGGCGTACGCGCAAGCTGGAACAGGATCCTGGGGAACTGAATATCGTGTATGCGGGCACCACCGAGGGCCTCTATCGCACACTCGATGCCGGAGACAAATGGGAACGACTGACGCCGGCGGATGTGATCGTGAACGATGTCTACGTTGATCCGTCGAACTCCAAACATGTCCTCATCGCCACAGATCGCGGAGGCGTTTATCGCAGTGAAGACGGCGGGGTGACCTTCGACACTTCAAACACAGGGTTCTCTGCTCGGCAGGTTACAGCGTATGCTGCGGACGCTAGGGACAGTAACACCCTGTACGTCGGTGTTGTAAATGACAAGGCCACAGGCGGGGTGTTCCAGAGCAACGATGGTGCGGTGCATTGGCAGCAGCAAAGCGAAGGCCTCGGTGGTCGCGATGTGTTCAGTCTGCTTTCGCTTTCCGATGGCACGCTGTTGGCTGGCACCGCCCATGGTATTTTCCGTCTAACAGACGGAGCATGGGTCGACTCCAGCACCTTTGAGGCGACTTCCATTGCTCATCGACAAGTGGGTGTAGCCGGAACCGACACTCCGAATCCAATCAAGACCGCCGTTACCACTACCAGTTCGCGATCGCGCAGCACGACCAGCCTCAACGTACATAGTCGAGAGGTCGTTCTGCAGCGCGCCCGTAAACCCGCAAATTCCGCGACGTACAAACAAAGGTCGAAACAACCTATCCCCACGCCAGCCTCCAGGTCCGGTTCCAGGTTGAGTGCCAAGCTCAATCCGAAGCTGCGGAGCCCCCACGTGATCCATGTGAAAGCAAGGGGTAGTAGCGTAGTTCAGGTTCGCAGCGGCAAAGCTAAAGTCATTCCTCGGTCGATGCAGGGATCGATACAAACAAAGACACCACGGTCCGCAGCGACCGCAGGGCAGGGTCCTACTCCGTCTCAAGCAGTAATAAAAGACACAAAGTCAGGCCGGTTGGACTCAGTTGTATTCAGCCTTGTGCGGTCCGGCGATCTCCTGTTGGCGGGAAGCGGCGGCGGTTTGCTACGTTCAAGCGACAACGGACAGCATTGGGTCAAGGTAGATTCTTTGGAGATGTCCGAGGTGCATTTCGTAGCGACGCTGCCCCTGGGAAATAACGTTTCGGATGTGGGTACGGTCGCCCCGATCTTCCTAGCCGCGAGTCTCGAACAGGTATCGATGTCGCTCGACGGAGGCGCGACATGGCATTCTGTTGCATTGCCAGTCGGTTTGACCCAGATTGGAGCTGTCGGCGTAGATGGCAATAGAAATCTTTGGGTAGGCGGTCGTGAAGGGGTTTGGTTCTCGACCGACGCTGGAACTACCTGGAAAACGCTGCGCAATCTCTTTGTCACGCAGGTGGACAACATCTTCTATGACGCGGCAGAGCGGCGTGTTCTCGTCACAGCCTTCACTTCGCCAGTAGCTTTCAGCGTGCAACTGCCTGATTACAAGGTTACGTATTGGGACACTGGTTGGAAGCTGCGGTTTGTTCGACCGGTAGGAGATCACCTGGTCGGTGCGACGCTGTTTGACGGTGTCGTCGTGCAACCGCAGATGGTGGAGTCTCCTTTGAACGCCCGGGCCGCTTTGAAGTAATACTGGCACTGACCTGCGCGCATTTGCGACCGTGAGGAAAGTCTAGAATCGAATCAGTATGCAGACGTTGAACAAGCCACGGCATGGTTTCGTAACAGACGATCTCGACTTGCTCCCGATAGCACGGAAGGTAGAGCACGGTGAGAGGTTGAATTTTGACGACGGTCTGGCCCTTTACCGAAGCGGCGACATCCTTGCCGTGGGTTGGATGGCCAATCTTGTGCGCGAACGTATGCACGGCGATCTGGCATATTTTAATGTGAATCGTCACATAAACCCGACGAATGTCTGCATGGCTTCTTGCCGTCTGTGCGCCTTCGGTCGAAAAAAAGGCGCGGCGGACACCTACACCATGGCGCTCGAGGAGGCTTGGGAGACCGCCGGCAAGGGTCTCACTGAAGCCGTCACGGAATTTCACATTGTCGGAGGCTTGCATCCGGATCTACCCTTTTCGTATTTCCTAGATCTTGTGCGTGGATTGAAGGTGCGGTATCCACAGGTGCATGTAAAAGCCTTCACGATGGTAGAGGTAGCGTTTTTTGCAAAACGCGGCAAGATGACCATCGCCGAAGTGTTGGAGCACATGAAGGCAGCCGGTGTGGACTCCTGTCCCGGTGGAGGCGCGGAGATTTTTGCAGAGCGGGTGCGGGCCATCATCTGCGATCATAAAATCGACGGCTCGGAATGGCTCGATACGGCGCGACTGGCACACAAAGCGGGTCTGCGATCCAATGCCACCATGCTCTATGGTCATATTGAGTCCGATGAGGATCGGGTCGATCATCTCTTGAAGCTCCGGGCGGTCCAGGACGAAACTGGCGGCTTCCAGACGTTTATTCCACTTAGTTTCCATCCTGAAAACACTGCGTTGGGGCATTTAACGCGTTCGACCGGTATGCAGGACGTGCGCCAGATTGCTGTCGGTCGCTTGTTACTGGACAATTTCGCGCACATCAAGAGTTATTGGCAGATGGTGACGCCGCAGATGGCGCAGATTGCGCTGCGTTTCGGTGCCGATGATATCGATGGAACGGTGATCGAGGAAAAGATCTACCACGACGCGGGTGCCAGTACACCGCAAGGCATGCGTCGTCGGGATCTGGAACGGCTGATTACGGAAGCAGGGCGAGTGCCGTTTGAACGTGACACGTTGTACCGGGCCGTCACGCGCAGCGAGGATAGCTTCACCGTGACTGTGTAAGCTGCGCAGTGACGATGTGGAGCGTTTCCCATATAACTAGAACTAAGTGTGCGCTTGGTAAGTATGCTTACCTTGGCGATGGTTCAAGTGCATCATGCTATTTGGCGAATAGTTGACGGAGATCAGCGAAAGCCTTGAACTCGAGCGCGTTTCCTGATGGATCCAGAAAAAACATCGTTGATTGCTCGCCAGGCTCGCCTTTGAAGCGCGTGTACGGCTCGATGATGAAGGGAATAGCTGCGGCACGCGCGCGGTCTGCGAGCACCTCCCAGTCTGCTTGAGTCAGGACGACGCCGAAGTGCGGCACGGGCACGTCATGTCCATCGACCGCGTTGCTGTGCAGCGTCTGCTGCCCGGATGACTTGGGTTTGTAGTGCGCCACGATCTGATGTCCAAAAAGATCAAAATCAATCCAATGCTCCGCGCTCCGGCCTTCCGGTAATCCAAGCACCGTACCGTAAAACTTGCGAGCGGCTGCGAGATCGTCGACCGGAAAAGCGATGTGAAATGGGCGTAACGCGGACATAGCCTGATGGTAGCAGGCGCTTGGCGTCGTCGCATGTCCTGTTCCAGGGCACCCCGAAGCTGATCAGTAACTTTGTCCCAAATCGCCCATTTGGCGCAACGGCTCCCCTTTCGTGGGATGTTCGTGCGCCATCACAAACCGATGTAGTGGTCTTCGAGAGGGCCACGCGGATTTTGGTTTCAGCGTGGCAGGGTGAACGGGTGACAGAGATCGTCCTCGCAGACAATCAAGCTGTATTTCGCGCAGGGGCAGCGCGCGTGCTCGCGCACGAAAATGACCTCAGAGTCATGGCGGAATGTACTGATGTACAACGATTGCGTGATTTCGCCCAGGCATGGCGCCGGCCCGTTGTTCTTTTTCCTTCAAGTTTCACACCGGATATTGAAGAATTGCTGTTGTGGATTCGCGCGCAGGGAGCACGGTCGATCGTGATTCTGGAGCACGGCGTAACTCTGCCGGAACGACTGGCGCGGCTTGCCAACGGATTTGTCACGCGGTCGGTGACTGGTCCGCAGCTGCTGGATAGCCTTCGGCGCGTGGCTGCGGGCGAACACATCCCGCAGCGCACGGGTATCAAGGCGATGCCCTCGCCGGATCATGCCGGAATGCAGGTGGTGCAGAAGCTCACGCCAAAGGAGTTGCAGATCGTCGCTTTGGTCTCTGAAGGCGCGAAAAATCGAGAGATCGGTTTGCGGCTTGGTACGAAAGAGCAGGTCGTGAAGAACTACCTGCGCAGCATCTACGACAAAATCGGCGTTTCTGATCGATTGGAGCTGGCGTTGTACACAGTGCATCACCGAAATTTGGCGGACGCTGTTGAGCGCGTACGCGCAACGCTGGTGCGTTCCGCATAGGCCATGCCGCTCTTCTCGCAAGAACACTGGAGCATCTGGGTGTTCGCGGATGGACTAAATTCCCATCCGCCGCTCCTCTTCTTCGACTTGGGCGGAGATAAAACCTTGCTTTTCGGCAATCGATTTTGCTTGGGTGAATAGGGTGAGGTAGTCGGGGCCACCAGCCTTGGAATCTGTACCACTCATGTTGAAGCCACCAAAGGGATGGGCGCCGACCATGGCACCCGTGCACTTGCGGTTGAGGTAGAGATTACCGACGTGGAACTCAGCACGCGCTTGGTCAAGACTGCGTGGTGACGCAGAATACAGCGCGCCCGTGAGGCCATACTCGGTGCCGTTCGCAATCTGGATTGCTTGACTAAAGTCGCTGGCGCGCAGTACGGAGAGTACTGGGCCGAAGATCTCTTCCTGGGCGAGCCTTGAAGTTGGCATGACGTCGGCGAAGACCGTGGGTGAGATGAAGTAGCCGTTCTCCGGTTTACCGACGGGTGCGCCACCGTTCAGAAGATGGCTTTCTGCTTTGCCGAGCTCGATGTAGTCCAGAACACGCCGGTATGCAGCGGGATTGATGACGGGACCGGCGAAGAAGTTCTCTGCGGGGTCGCCGGCTTGCATCGAGGCGACGCGCTCACGCAAGCGATCGCAAAAGACATCGTAGACCGCGTCTTCGACAATGGCGCGGGAACAGGCAGAGCACTTTTGTCCGTTGAAGCCGAAGGCGGAGGCAGCGACTCCTTCGACGGCAGCGTCCATGTCGGCATCGGCGGCGACAATGATGGCGTCTTTGCCGCCCATCTCAAGAATTGTGCGCTTGATGAAGTGTTGACCGGGCTGGGTGCGAGCGGCGCGTTCGTGGATCTCCAGGCCAACCTTCTTTGAGCCGGTAAAGGCAATGAAGCGAACTTGCGGGTGCTCTACGATGGCGCGGCCGAGCTCGGGGCCGCCTTGCAGCAGATTCACGACGCCGGGGGGCATGCCGGCCTGCTCGAGTAATGCGACGAAGCGGGCGGCGACGGTGGGGGCGTCCGGGGAGGGTTTGAGGATGACGGTGTTGCCGGTGACGATCGCGGCGCAGGTCATGCCGGCCATGATGGCGAGGGGGAAGTTCCAGGGCGGGATCACCGCGCCGACGCCAAGCGGAAGGTAGCGGAACTGGTTGCGCTCGCCGGGAAACTGGATGGGGGTCGTGGCGCGGTCGAGGCGGAGGGCTTCGCGGGCGTAGAACTCGAGGAAGTCGATGCACTCACCGACGTCGGCGTCGGCTTCGGCCCAGTTTTTGCCGACTTCGAGGGTGAGCCAGGCGCAGAGTTCGAGGTGGTGCTCGCGGACGAGTTGGCTGGTGCGAAGAAGCAGGCCTGCTCGCTGTTCGGCCGACGTTTGTTTCCAGGAGCCGAAGGCGGTCTGTGCGGCGGCTACGGCCTTTGCGGCGAGGGCCGGGGGGGCGGCAAAGTGGGTGCCGATTACCTGGGTGGGATGAGCGGGGTTGGTGGAGGTGAAGGTTTCACCCTCGCGTGAGCGGTGGCCGCCGAGGATGAGGTCGTAGGTTTGGCCGAGCTCGGAGCGGACGCGATCGAAGGCGGCGTGGAGGGCTCGCTTGGCTTCCGCGGTGGAAAAGTCAGTGAACGGTTCATTGCGGAACGGCGGGAGCGTGGCGAGGTCCATGGGTGAGGCCTTTCGAGAGGGGTCCGTCCCTTAGAGTAACGGTTCTTCGGAGCCTGTGTGGATGGGCGGCGCGACCCTCCCTGTACTTTTCCGGCAAAGTCTTGGGAGAACAGAACTTAGGTCTGGACTTTGGTGCTTGGGTTGCGATCTCAGGCGCCCCGGCGGCGGCTTGCAAAGAGAGGAGTGGGTCAAATCGCTGCGCGTCTTCCTGCGCCGGGTATATGTCCGGCAGGGCTTCCATTTCTTCGATCAGGAGGTCGAGGGTGCTTTTGGGTTTGTTCTCGTCGACTTCCGCGGTGGGCGCCATGGGACCGAGAACGGGATCAATGGTGAAGTCTTCGATGATGTCAGGTTCGGTTTCGCGGGTGTTGGGTTTGGTTTTGGGCAGGTTGAGGCTGGCAATCTGGAGGCCGTAGAGCAGCAGGCCGGCGCGGCGGGCGTCCAGCTCATTGTTGGCGAGTTTTTGGAGGACGAGGCCGATGCTGTGTTGGATCGCGCTACGATCTTCGGGGTTTTGGAGGGTGAGCGAAGAGGAGCGGCGACCGCGAGGGGTGGCGTCCTGCGGGCAGCGTGGGGCGGGACGGCGGGTGTTGTGGTGGTAGTAGCAGAAGTCTTCCTGGCGAAGGCTGGGGCTGCCGCAGCGGTGGCCGTCAGTGAAGATGTGGCGGCATTGATAGCGGGTGGGTTCGATGATGTCCGGGTTTGGCATGGATTTCCTTTGGGTTGGGTGGAGCAAGCGGGCCGAGCCATGGGCTTGGTTCGCGAGTTGATAGATCGGGCTTTCAGCCCTCTTCGGGGTGGCGGATTGGAACCTAGGCCTTACGGCCTAGTCTGGTATAGAGCGCGCCTTTGGCGCTTTTGGGCGAATGGGAGATGCCCATTTCGCCCCTGTTCTAGGAGCAAAGGCAAAAGCGATCGCAGATTTCCTGCGGGATGACAAACAGAAAGGCAAAAGCAACCGCAGATTCCCTTCGGGAATGACAAACCAAAGGCAAGGGCAACAGCAGATCCCTGCGGGATGACAAACAGAAAGACAGAAGCAACCGCAGATTCCCTTCGGGAATGACAAACCAAAGGCAAGGGCAACAGCAGATCCCTGCGGGATAACAACAGAAAGACAAAAGCAACCGCAGATTCCCTTCGGGAATGACAAACCAGAGGCAAGGGCAATAGCAGATCCCTGCGGGATGACAAGCTGAGGAGCAAGAGCAAACGCAGATTCCCTTCGGGAATGACAAGCAAAGAGGTGAAGGCGGAGGCCGCGTGCTCTTCCGTTTCTATGTCGCTCAGAATTTAGGGCTGAATGGGGCTCGCCGGTGAGTGGGACTCGTTGCGGCAAGGGTGCGGTCGTAGACGCTGGAGGGGAGGTTGGGAAAGTCGACGTGGGTGGTTTTGCGGCCTTGCGGGGCCTCCGGCTTGGGAGTGCTGGGTGGTTGAGGGCTGGGCGTGGTGAGAAGGTGGAAGATGGTGGCTCGGCGGTGACGGGTGGCTCGTTCGTGGTTGGGGATATGTGTTGGGATGGCGGGTTGGTTAGGTTTGATGATGGTCATGGTGTGTCTCCTGAGGTGGTTGGGTTCCCTCCGGATTGTTGGTCTGGCGGGAGCGTGGTGAAGAGAAAAGCCCGGCCGAAGGCCGGGCTTTTAGGTTTGAGTTTTGATTCATTTCTAGTTTAGGGAAGTCGGTGAGTTCATGTGCAGTGGCACGCCAGAGGTTTCAAGGCGGCGCGCAGGAAGCCAAGTCAGTCGTTCACTGCGCTCCACTCCGGTCTCCCAAACCAGCCGGCAAGCTGTCCGGGACTCCGGCCTGCGGTGGCGTGGAATCCATCTTAGTGATGTGAAGCTGTCGCGAAGATCAGGCACCCGGTTTTGTGGTCCGCCTGCGGCAGCGCGGAACCCACTCATCGCACGGTGAAGCTGTGCGATGAGTGAGCACCCGGCCTCGGGGCTTGGGACTCGTTGGAGTGTCATCAGAAGGTGAGCCGGCTTGCTAGCTGGATCTGACGATTTGATTGCTGTCTGGTGTTCGTGATTTCACCAAAAGTGCCAGGACTGCCGAGTCCAGCGCTAGGGTTGGAAAACTGTGGGGTGTTCAGGACATTGAAGGCATCCCCATGTAGTTCCAAGGTGTAACGCTCCGTTAAGTGAAGATTCTTTTGTAGCCCAAAGTTGATATTCCGATACCCAGGGCCATAAACCTGGTTGCGCCCCAGCGTACCTGGCCGGGTCCAATCGCCTGTTCCGGCATTACCTGGAATGGGCAGGATGGGAATGTCCGATGAAAATGCACTCGCGGTGACCCAACGCCCTGCAATCTGCTTCGGATAAATGATCGAACCGACTCGGTCAGGGGTGTTACCGGGACTATTGCTCCCGGCCGCGAAGATCTCGAATGGCTGGCCGGACTGAAACAGGCCGATCAGGTTCGTCTGCCATCCTCCAATCAAGAGATCCATCGCCCGGTTTACGCCGCCGGCGAAGGTCTGTCCCTTGCCGAAAGGAAGGTTGTACACCGCGGAACCCGCGAAGATATGCCGCTGATCTTGCGACGAGTTGCCATAATTTGCGAACGGCAAAGCGTAGTCTGAAATAGCAGAGCCGCTTCCGAATGCATCCGGCGAATTATCTAGAGCATGGGACCAAGTGTATGACGCGGTAACAAGCGCGTTGCCCTGCCTGTGTTCGTAATGTGTCTGTAGCCCGTTGTACCAGGAGATACCACTGTAAAGATTCAGCGAAATGCCGCCCAGACTGGGGAAAGGTAGTGTAGGTTGGCTGAAATTATAGGTGTTGTAGGGGTAATAGGTGGATAGGTGGTCGGCGTGAGTTCCCACATAGGAAATACTTACCACGTCCTTGGACCCCAGCTGCTGCTGTAACTGCATGTTGTATTCCTGCAAGCGGCTGTTCCTGCTATTGGGGTCAACTGCGATGCCGCTTGAGCCGGCAGGTGGGTTGTTGGGATCGAAGTTCGTAAAGCCCGGCTGCGGCAATGGCATGGTCGCTGCCGTTCCGACGGTATACCCCGGGCAGGTATATGGCGCTCCCTTGGCCGTTTGTCCTGTAAAGGTGACGCAATAGCCATCCCGGTCGAAGATGGTTGTATGGCCACCGAAGGGCGCCTGTTGGCCGAGTTGGTTGTCGATTCCGCCGTAGTCAGGAAAGTAGAAAATGCCGTAGCCTCCGTGAAGCCCTGTACGTCCGTTGCCGAATACGTCATAGGCAAAGCCGACGCGGGGAGCGAAGTCCGTGTAGTCCTGATTGAGGATGCTTGCCGGGACGCCGTTCTGACCGGCAAGCAGAATAGTTCCCGTAGTGGTGTTGAAGGCAGCCTGTCGGTTGTGAGACTCATAGGGTCGAGTAAGCAGATCCCAGCGTAGGCCCAGGTTGAGGGTAAGGCGTTTTGTAACACGCCAGTCATCCTGGCCAAAGATGCCATCCTCTTGCCGCCACTCGCCGAAGTAGCCGTTTTGTGCGCCGATGCCATAATTATCCACACCACCGATCAGCAGTTCTGAATCTTCCCAGCCGGTAAAGTCCTCACCGTGGTAGGCAAGGGCGAAGAAGCCTTTACCGTCGATCGGACGGAAAAATTCTGTTTGTCGCCGTAAAAAGGTTCCGCCAAAGTGAATGGAGTGTGCCCCGCGCTGCAGATTCAGGGTGTCGGTAAGTTCGTAGGTGTTCTGGGGAACGGCGAACAGGCCGTAGTCGCCGCTGTATTCCAGTTCATCATTGCTGCCGCCGATCAGTGCTCCGCCGGAGGTCTCCAGATTTCGGTTAGCGTTGACGATCCCAAGGTTGGCCGAGATATTCTGCCCATAGTTCGGCGGCTGGTAGCCATAGTCGTCACGGTTGTATGCCAGCCTTGCCTCGTTGACGAAGCGTGATGAAATGGTCCGGGTATAGCCAAGATCGTAGCCACGGCCATGGGTGTAGTTATCCCCCGCGTTGTTGGGCAGCGTCGGCCCAAGCTGGGACGTAGCGTCGTTGGTGGAGTTATCGTACGAAAAGCGGAAGAACAGAAGATCGCGGGCGGAGGCTGTCCAATCCAGCCGGGCGTCGAAGGTGTTGTACTTATTGGCGAACTGCTGCTGCGACAGGTAGTTCTGTAGTGCACGATCAGAACGACTTGGCAGTGGAAAGGCGTTGAGGTAGTTAACCGCTGCGGGATTAAGCCGCGCCGTGGGAATGATGTTGCCCGCAAATGGCTGGCAGGTCTGAGGATCATAAATCTGACCTTTGCTGTTCGCAGACACGTTGTTGTTGAGGAGATATCCCCCGGGAATACATGCTGGAAATGTTGTCGCGAAGTTACCGTACGTTTGCGCGGAGTTGAGCAACTCGGAGAAGTTTCCGGTGCGCATCAGGACGGTAGGCACGGTGATGTACTGTGCGTTGCCAGGCAAATTTTCGCGCAGTCCTTGGTAATCTCCGAATAAGAACAGCTTGTCTTTGATGAGCGGGAGGCCAACCGCTCCACCGTACTGATTGCGGTTGAAGGGTGGGTTGGCGGCCTCGGGCGCACCGAGAAAGCGGTAATTAGGATTGGCATCGAATTTGCTGCTTCGATAGAACTCGAAAGCGGAGCCGTGGATGCTGTTGGTGCCGGAGCGGATAGAGGCAATCACGAGCGCCCCGCCCGCGCGGCCGTACTGCGCCGGTGCCACGCTTGTATCTACCTTGAACTCCTGGGTAGCTTCCACCTGCGGGTAGAACAAAATGATGTTCTGCAAACCATCGTTGTTGTCTACCCCATCCAGGATGAAGTTATTGGCTTGCGGCCTTGTCCCATTTACGGAAATCGCATCGCCCCCGCTGGAACCATAGCGGTTGACGGTGTCTCGACCGCCTTCACCCACAACGCCCTGGGTAACACCAGGCGTAAGCAAGGAAAGAGTTAGTGCGTTGCGGCCGTTCAGGGGCAGCTCGGTAATCTGCTTCCCTTCGATCGTTTCGCCGAGGGTGGGGTCGGCAGTGTCTACCAGGCTGGCGGCTCCTGTTACCTCTACCGTGGTGTTCTCGGCGCCGGGAGCAAGATGGAAGTTCAGGGTCAGGCTTGTGGTTACGGTGACGGTGACATTTTCGCTCTGCGTGCCGAAGCCGGGCGCCGCAACTGTGGCGGTGTAGCTGCCGCGGGGCACAGCCGGGATGCTCAGTTCACCGCTTGCGTTTGACTTCGCCGTAAGTTGCAGCCCTGTTTGGGGATTTACAAGCGTGATGTTGGCGTTCGGAATGGCGGCCCCGGTCGTATCCGTGACGGTGCCGATGATGCTGCCGGATTCGGCTTGCGCATAAGCCCGGAACGGTTGAAGGGAAAGGGCGAAAGCGGCTGCGAAGAGAACGAGCTTCCTGCAGGGCGGGGTTTTGGGGAATCCTGGATGCATCATGGGCCTCGTAATTTTGCCGGAACTCAACAGCTTCCCGCTCCTTCCGAGTGACTGGTTTGCTGTTGAGTGTGGCGCTTGAATCTTACGCAGGCGGGACAGTTCGTGCAATGGGGTCACGAGAACGCCGCGCGGCTCCTGATTGGAACGCAGAATTTGCCCAACGCGAGAACGGGTCTAGGTGGTGAGTTGTTCGGTGCGTTGGGACATTTGGGCGGTTCGTTCTAGTTTGTCCCAGTTGAAGGGTTTGCCGTCGATGGCGCGTTTGACGGTTTTGACGAGGACGTAGCTGAAGAGCTGGCGGTAGGTGAAGCGCTGGACCCAGATGTGGACGAGGAGCCAGGCGTCGCCGCGGCTGGCGGGGTTTTTGCGCTCGAGGAGGAAGGCGAGGGCGGAGGCGGCGAAGTCGATGAGGAGGAAGGTGAGAAAGAAGGTGAGGAGCTTGATGAGGTCGGCGGGGTTGGCGGCTTCGGGGTGGAAGTAGCGGTCGATGAAGTAGTGGAGGATGCCGGCGACGAAGAAGAGGTCGATGAGGGGGGAGAGGAGGGGGAGCAGGACCTGGAAGATGAGGATGTTAGGCAGGGCGAAGAGGCCCATGGCGACGCGATTGCGGATGGCGGCCTTGTGTTTGAAGATGGCCTGGAGGATGCCGAAGGACCAGCGGAAGCGCTGGCGGGCGAGGCCGTTGGCGGTGTCGGGGGCTTCGGTGAAGGCGAGGGCCTGGTCCTCGTAAATGACAGCGTAGCCCTGTTCGAGGAGATTCATGGTGAGGTCGGCGTCTTCGGCGACGGTGTCGGGGGCGTAGCCGCCGCCGGCGCGTACAGCAGCCGTGCGCCAGGCGCCGATGGCGCCGGGGACGACCATGACGACGTCGAAGAGGTCTAAAGCACGCCTCTCAAAGTTTTGAGAGGTGATGTATTCCAACGCTTGCCAGCGGGTCCAAAGGTTGACGCGGTTGCCGACCTTGGCGTTGCCGGCGACGGCGCCGATGTGCGGGTTGGCGAAGTGGGGGACGAGGCGGGCGATGGCGTCGTGAGCGATGACACCGTCGGCGTCGATGCCGACGTAGATGGGCTCGACGTTCGGGTCGATGTGCTCGAGGGCGAAGTTGAGGGCTTCGGCTTTGCCGCCGTTGGGTTTGGTGAGGACAGTGACGCGGCCTTCGGCGATTTCTTTGCTGTAGGTTTCGGAGGTGATGGTGAAGGTTTGGTCTTTGGAGCCGTCGTCGATGACGATGATGCGGATATTTTTGTAAGTGGACATCAGCACGGAGCGGACGGTGCGGACGATGACTTTTTCTTCGTTGTAGGCGGGGATGAGGACGGCGACGCGGGGCTGGAAGTCGGGGGTGGCGAAGTTTTTGCGGCGGCGCAGGCGGTCGATGAGGGCGCAGAGGCCGATGATGAGCAGGCGGGCGCTCATGAGGACGTCCCCGACGAAGAAGATGAAGACGACGACGTGGTTGAAGAAGCCGATGAAGAAGAAGGCGACGGAGTCGACGAGGGCGAGCCGGCGTTGCGGTGCCGTGAGTGGCGGCATGACCTCGACTCGGGTTTTGCCGATGAGTTGCGAGACCGGCACGAGGGTGTAGCCGTGAGCGCGGAGGGCCTGGATGAGGACGGGTAGGGCGGCGACGGTGGCGGAGCGGTCGCCGCCGCCGTCGTGCATGAGGATGACCGAGCCGCGCATCCAGGATTTGGTCTGCGCGTCGGCGATTTGTTGGAGGACGGCGTCGACGATCTGTTGCGGGCTCTTGCGGGGGTGTTCATCCCAGTCGTTGGTGTCGATTTTGTCGCCGACGATGACAAAGCCATGGGATTCGATGTGGAAGATGGGCGCGGCCTGGTCGTTGGTGTCGGGTTCCTGGTCGATCGAGTAGGGAGGGCGGAAGTAGACGGGCTGGACGCCGAGTTTCGCCGCGAAAAGACGTTCGGTCGCGTTGATCTGGAGGTCGACGGAGCGGTCGGAGATGTCGGAAATGTCGGGGTGGGTGAAGGTGTGATTGCCGATCTCGTGGCCTTCGCGGAAGACGCGCTGCATGACGCCGACGTTGTCTTCGGCGACCTCGCCGATCATGAAGAAGGTGCCCTTGACGTTCTGTTGCTTGAGAATGTCGAGGATCTTGGGAGTCCAGATAGGGTCCGGGCCGTCATCGAAGGAGATGGCGACCTGTTTGGGGTGGTAACCGTATTGCGAGACGGTGTAGGGCAGGGGGTAGGAGTTCATGGACTCGGCGACGACCGACAGGTATTGGGGTGGAATGGTCTTATCGTCGTCAAGTTGCAGGGTGCGGTGGCCGTTCTGGGGCAGGCCGGTGACGCGGAGGATGTCGCCGTCGCCTTCGGTGTCGACGTCCTGGCCGGGAGCGACGTTGGCGAGCTCCTGGACGGCATTGCCGGCTAGTGGGTTATCCCAGATGCGCCAGAGGGAGTCGTCTTCGGAGCCAAGGCGCCAAAGGGCGAAGGTCTGCAGGCCGAGGGCGCGGGCGACGCGCATCTGGTTGAGGGCGCTGACAGCGTCTAGAAACCAGACCTGGTGGCGGACCTTGGAGTCTTCGTCGTCGTAGGCGAAGTGCGGGTTAAGAGAGTCGTCGTCGAGCTCGATTTTGGCTTCGGCGTCGGAGGCGCGCTGCCAGGCGTCCTGGGTGGAGATTTCGGAGACGCTGAGGGCGTCGTCAACGGTTTCGGGGGGTGCAGCCGTGGACTTGGCAGGACGGTTGCCTCTGCGTGCGGTGGCGGGCAAGGGGGGCAACGGCAAGGTCCAATCGTAGCCGTAGTTCCCGATGGAGCAGATGATCTTTTGGCGGGGGACGACCTTCATGATGGCTTTGAGGTTGTCTTCAAACCAGTCCTGGCCGGCGACGGGACCGGAGACGGTGCCGGTCTGGTGCTGGTCGTAGTTCATGAGCACAAGACCGTCCGCGTGGGCGGCGATGAAGGCCATGTCGTAGCCGGGATTACCCACCGGGACATTGACGTAGAGGCGGAGGTTCCGTGGATGGAAGTCGCTGTAGAGCGTTTCGATGAGCTGGCCGTAGCCGGGGAGGGCAGCCGGGGGAACGCCCTGGAAGTCGAGGGTAAGGCCGCGGTAACGTGTATTGGCGGCCATGAACGCGTCGATTTGCGAGACGAAGTTTGCCCTAGCGGTGGGATTGGAGAGGAACGGCCCCACGCTGTCCATGAAGGTGGCGGACAAGGGGTTGTAGTTATTGACGAGCGGGAAGATCTCCGTATCTTCGCGGGCGGCGGTGATGGTTTTAGCGATCTTGTTTTCACGATCGACGCCGTGGACGCCGCCCCGGTCGACAACCGGAAAGGGTGTGTTGTCAGTGGAGTAGGCAGTCAGCGCGCCGTCCGGGCCGATGACGTGCAGCCATTCCGGGAAGAGGATGTCGATCTGTTTGACGTGCTGTTTGAATGAAGCATAGCTGGCCGGGTCGGCGTCGGTGTAGAAGGCCGCGCGCAGGCTTTCGCCGGTGTTGATGACAACGTCGGAGGGCTTGAGATCGGAGTGCCGGTGGGCGGAGTGGTTGAGCTTGCCTTTGGGCGTGAGCTCCGGGGCGGGCGGCTTGGAGAGCGCACGGTAGCGGCGCGTGGCCGAGCGGAGGTCAAGGGCCTGCAGCGGGCGCATGCGCAGGAGGCCGATGACAAACAGGATGCCGACGACTGCCCCGGCCAAGGCGAGGGAGTCAAAGATTCGGCGCAGCCGCTTCCAGCGTTTGCGTTGCGGGTCATAAAAGATCGGCTTGTGGATGGGCGGGATGCGGCGACTCCGGACGGCGGCTGAGGGCTGCGGCCAATGTCCGCTCCTCATGACCGCTGCTAGGAGCCATGCTATGGAGTGGTACCCGGTGCCGTCAATGCACCGGATGGGGGTGGTGAAGCGGGAGGGTGAAGCGGGAGACGATGGGCAAGGCTGACACACGTATGATGCAAAGGCGATGGCGGCTGTGGGTGAGGCGAAGCCTGGCTTCGCTGCGCGCAGGTTCGTGGTCATTAGGGATTTCTGTTCAGGATAGAGGGATGAGGTTCTGAGGTCTGAGTTGCTACATGGGGACAGGATAGAGCCGACGACGATCCGGAGGTCAGCGTTGCGACCTGGACCGGCGGCGGCTCTGGTGGTGGGCTTCCTGCTGCGGGCGTATTTTGTGGTAAACCACGCGCCATTTGCGGGAGACACGCTGGTCTATGGCGATCTGGCGCACAACCTGCTGGCGCACCACACGTATGGGCTGACCGAGGACTCTATACGGCCTACCTTGATCCGGCTGCCGGGGTATCCGCTCTTTTTGGCGGCTTGTTTTTTGCTGTTCGGGACGGAGCAGTACCTTCCCGTGCTTTGGGTGCAGGTGTTGGTGGATCTGGCCGGGTGTGTGGTGCTGGGGCGGCTGGCCGGGCTGCTTTGGGGCAGGCGGGCGGGTGTCGTGGCTCTATGGATAGCAGCGCTTTGCCCGTTTACCGCGAACTACGCCGCGGCGGCACTGGCGGAGACGCTGAGCCTCTTCTGCGTTTCCGTGGCACTGTGGGCGCTGGCGCGATGGTGGCAGGCGGTGCGTGATGGCCGGGGGGCGGCCGGTTGGGCCGTGGGAGTGGGGGTGGCGCTGAGTGGGGCAACGCTGTTGCGACCAGATGGATTGCTGTTGGCGGTGGCAGTAATGCCGGTGATGCTGTGGGTAGGGTGGCGGGGGGCCGGCTACCGTGGTGCGGTGGTTGCCACAGGGATGTTATGTGCGGTTTTGGCGATTTGGGCAGGGCGGAACTGGCGAGTTTTCCACGTCGTGCAGCCGCTGGCGCCGAAGTATGCGAATGATCCGGATGAGCCGGCACCGTTGGGGTTTGCGCGGTGGTACCGGACGTGGGCGATCGGGTATGGCGACACGGTGCGCGTGTATTGGACTTATGATGGGTCGCCGTTGCAGCTGAGCGATCTGCCGGCGCGGGCGTTCGAGGATGCCAGGCAGAAGGAAAAAACGGCAGCGCTGTATGCACAGTACAACGATGCGCAAGCGGCAACGCCGGCGATTGATGCGGCATTTGCGGCGTTGGCGGCGGAGCGGGTGCGGGCGCACCCGGTGCGGTATACCGCGGGTCTGCCTCTGGCGAAGCTGGCGGATATGTGGTTTCGGCCGCGGACGGAGTTGCTGCGGCTGCCGGTGGACTGGTGGGCGGTGCGGGCGCATCCGCGGTTGTCCATTTTTGAGATTGCCTATGCGGGGTTGAATGCAGCGCTACTGGGGTTGGCGGTGGTGGGGTGGGTCCGTTGGCGGCGGCTGGGATGGAGCGGATACCGGCCGGTGGCGGTTGCGGCGGCGGCGTTGGTGTTGTTGCGGTCGGGGTTGCTGTTGACGATTGATAACTCGGAGCCGCGGTATACGTTGGAGTGCTTTCCGGTGGTGTTGTTGCTGGCGAGTTTGGTGGTGGCGCGGCTGGGTGGCACACCTTTGGGGCATTCCGGACGGGGTACGGACGCGAGAGGATGAGGCAGCGGCTGTGGAGGTTGCAGGTTTTTGAGGGGTTCAGCAGAAAAACAGGTTCTGCCCCGAAAAAGCAGAACGGTCCAGCAATAACGCTGGACCGATCCATTCACATGTTGAGACCCGATGCGAAAGCTGTTTCGTGTAAAGGCCTCGGGTGAGGTAGAGGTGCCAGGTCTGCTGGTCCTGGCGCTAATTGCCTTACTTGCTGTGCTTATCGGATAGCAGTGATGCTGCTCCGGTAAGTTCGTTTCACAACCGCCTTGCCTTGTGGATGCAACCACGAGGCAGGGCACTTACTGCTTCAGTGTTGGCTGAGGGAAGGGAAAAGTCAAGAGGTTAGTGGGGTACCACGGTAACACCCTTGGTCGGGATGGTGAAGGGGTTTTTGTTCACTTTGGCGTTGAGGTGGATGTTGGTGTAGACCGCGGTGCGCTGCTCCCCAGAAGGGGTTTCGAAGATTTGTTTGAGCGAGATGTCGCGGGTGGGGTCGATCCATAGGGTGACCTGGCGGAAGGTGTTGCGGACGCCGGGGTCTTTGCTGACGAGGATGAGCTTCTCGGCTTTAACGGGATGGCCGTTGTCGGTGAGAGTTTCGGGGCCGCCGTCGGTAATCTGCCAGGCTTGGGCGAGGTCATGGCCGCCCCCGCCGAAGCCGAGGGTGAGGTAGCTTTCGTAGGTGGTCTGGTTGGCGCCGGCGTTGAAGCGGTCGACCTGCTTTTCGACGGGTGTGTAGAGGCGCATGGCGCCGTTGCCATAGTCGATGATGCGGGATGGGGTGGCGGTGTTGCCGGCTTCGTAAAGAGCTGCGCCGAAGCTGGCGCCGCCTTTGCCATCGCGTTCGATATACATGGAGCCGGTCTGGCGGGTGGTGTCGGTCATGTGGGCGACCTTAGTGACGGTGTCCTGGGTGAAGCTGGCGGTGGCGGCCTTGAAGGTTTTGCTGGCGGTATCCATTTGGGTGAGGACGGCGGTGAGTTGGGCCGTGGGGGCCTGGGCTGGGAGGGAGGCGCCGCCGAGGATGGTTGCGAGTGCGAGAAGCAGGAGGGAGAGGCGACTTGGGGGCATGTGTGGTCCTTGCGCGGAGAGCTTGCAGCAGTTGTCGTTCAGGTCTGGTACCGAGGGCAGTGAAACTGCAGGTCTCTCCACTGTGCAGACGATGTAACTGTCTGCTTTCGGTCGAGATGACCCCATTATGGATGTGAGAAGCGGCTAGTGGCGGCGAACTGAATCAGTTAGCGGCGAACGGTGGCGGCGTAGGCGACGATTCGGCCGTGGGGGTCGGTGACCGGTTTGACGGATTCGACCTGGGCGGCGCCGGCGATGGTTTGGACGGTGCGCTCGATCTGGCGACTGAGGTCCGCGGGGGACTGGGCGGATTTGAGGTCGTCGGCGCGGATTTCGTAGACGAAGCGGTGTTCAGAGCCATCGCCGCCGGCGTCGCGGACGAGGACCTCGCTGGAACGCTGGGGCACTTCGGGGATGGGGCGGTCGCGGAAGTCGATGAGATGAGGGGAAACGAAGAGGAAGAGCAGGATGAGCGTGACCATAACGTCGTAGTGGAGGCTGCCGCGCTCGTAGGTCCAGAAGAGATAGCTGCGCAGGAGGCGGAGGAGCGGGGTCAAACGGCACGTCCGTGAAGTTGTGGTGGGGATTGCATTTGAGATTGCATTAGAGATTGCGTCAGGGGCTTGCCCAGGTGCTGGCGGGTGATGTGGGTTTCGCCGCCCATGTAGGGAATCAGCACCTCCGGTATGCGTATTGACCCGTCGGTTTGCTGATAGTTTTCGAGAATGGCGAGATAGGTGCGGCCGACGGCGAGGCCGCTGCCGTTGATGGTGTGGACGAAGTCGGCTTTTTTGGCACCTTCGGGTTTGTAACGGATGTTGGCGCGGCGAGCCTGGAAGGCTTCGAAGTTGGAACAGGAGCTGATCTCGCGGTAGGTGTTCTGGCCGGGTACCCAGACCTCGAGGTCGTAGGTTTTGGAAGAGGCAAAGCCCATGTCGCCGGTGCAAAGGAGCATGCGGCGGAAGGGGAGGCCGAGTTGCTCGAGTACGGTTTCGGCGTGGCGGGTGAGGGCTTCGTGGGCGGCGGGGGAGTCTTCGGGACGGGTGAACTGGACGAGCTCGACCTTTTGGAACTGGTGCTGGCGGATGATGCCGCGAACGTCTTTGCCGTAGGAGCCGGCCTCGGAGCGGAAGCAGGGCGTGTAGGCGCAGAAGGCGAGGGGCCCCCCACTGAGGTCGAGAGTTTCGTCACGAAAGAGGTTGGTGACGGGGACTTCGGCGGTGGGGATGAGCCAGTGGTCGGCGTCCTGCAGGGCGCCGGGCGTGAAGGGGCCGCGGTCGTCGCAGTGGAAGAGATCTTCGGCGAATTTGGGGAGCTGGCCGGTGCCGAAGAGCGAGCGGGAGTTGACCATAAAGGGCGGCAGGACCTCGACGTAGCCGTGCCCCCCGCTTTCCGTGGGGCGAGTGTGGAGGTCGAGCATGAAGTTGGCGAGGGCGCGCTCGAGACGGGCGCCGGCGCCGAAGTGGACGACAAAGCGAGAGCCGGAGATCTTGGCGGCTCGTTCGAAGTCGAGGATGCCGAGGGCTTCGCCGAGTTCCCAGTGCGGCTTGGGCGGGAAGGGGAAGGTGGGGTGGTCGCCAACGGTTTTGAGGCAGAGGTTGTCGTGCTCGGAGCGGCCGGGGGGAACATCGTCCTGGGGGAGGTTGGGGAGGTTTTCGAGCAGCGTGCGGAGGCGGGTATCGGATCCGGCGGCGTGGGCTTCGAGGGATTCGGTGCGGGATTTTAGATCGGTTAACTGGACGCTGATGGCGGTGGTGTCGCCGCCTTCGCGTTTGAGCCGGCCGAAGCCCCCGGAGAGCGCGTTGCGTTGGGCCTTCAAGGTTTCGGCTTCGGTGATGGCGGCGCGGCGTTCGGCGTCGAGCTGGGCAAAGTTTTCGAGCAAGGCGGGGTCGGTACCGCGCCCGCGCAGTTTTTCCGCCACAAGGGGGAGGTTTGCCCGTACAAAGCCGAGGTCAAGCATGATGGTGCCATTTTAGCTTGTAGACGGCATTGGGCGGCTTGCAGGTGGTGGGTGTTGGTCAGGGTTGAGAGGTGAGGTGGTGAGGGGTGAGGTTCTTCGGGGCTTTAGAATCGGAGCGTGATGAGTGAACGAAAGGTAATACGGCGGGCGCTGCTTTCGGTGACCGACAAGACAGGGGTAGTGGCGTTTGCGCGGGTGCTGGCGGCGGGCGGCGCGGAGCTGGTTTCGACCGGCGGCACGGCGGAGGTGTTGCGGGGGGCGGGGTTGGCGGTGCGCGATGTTGCGGAACTGACCGGCTTTCCGGAGATGCTGGATGGCCGGGTGAAGACGCTGCACCCGGCCGTGCATGGGGGACTGCTGCATCGGCGGGGCGATCCGGCGCATGTGGCGGCGGTGGAGGCGCAGGGGATTGCCCCGATCGATATGGTCGTGGTGAATCTGTATGCGTTTGAGAAGACGGCGGCCAAGCCGGGAGTGGGACTGGCGGAGCTGATCGAGAATATCGACATCGGCGGGCCGTCGATGCTGCGTTCGGCGGCGAAGAATTACGAGGATGTAGCGGTGGTGTCGAGCGCCGGGCAGTACGAAGCGTTGACGGCGGAGCTGGGGGAGGGCGGCGGGTTGAGCTTGGAGACCCGCTGGCAGCTGGCGCGGGCGGCGTTCGCGACGACGGCGGCTTATGATGCCGCCATTGCGACGGAGCTGGAGCACCGGGCCGAAGCCATCCTTTCCAGTGAAGCCGGAAAGGATGGGGCACCCGGTTTGGTGGAGAGGGGGGCGGTGTTGCCGGAGACGCTGCGGGTGGTGGCGCCGCGCAAGATGGCGTTGCGGTATGGAGAGAATCCGCACCAGCGGGCGGCGTTGTACACGGATGGATCTGGGCTGGGGATCGCCAATGCGGAGCAGCTGCAGGGCAAGGAGCTGAGCTACAACAATCTGGTTGACCTGGACGCTTGTTGGGCGTTGGCGAGCGAGTTCGACGGGACGGCCGTGGCAATCATCAAGCACACGAACCCGTGCGGTGTGGCCGGGGGCGCGACCGTGACGGAGGCGTACCTGCGGGCGCTGGCGGCCGATCCGGTATCAGCGTTTGGGGGCGTGATCGGGATCAATCGCCCGGTGGACGGTGAGGCGGCGGCGGAGATTGCGAAGCTGTTTGCTGAGGCGGTGGTGGCGCCGGAGTTTTCGGCAGCGGCTTTAGAGATTTTTGCCGCCAAAAAGAACTTGCGGCTGTTGCGTTTGCGGCCGGGTGGGCCCGGCATGGTGCTGAAGTCGATTTCTGGCGGATATTTGTTGCAAAACGAGGATCATGCGCCGGTGACGGCCGACTCATTGCAGATCGTGACGGAGCGGAAGCCCACGGCGGCGGAGACCGAGGCCCTCTTATTCGCGTGGCGGGTTTGTAAGCATGTGAAGTCGAATGCGATTGTGTATGCGCGAGCCGCGGGTGGATTTGGGCAGACGGTGGGCGTGGGCGCGGGGCAGATGAGCCGGGTGGATGCGGCCCGGTTTGGAGCGATGAAGGCGGTGCTGCCGCTCGCCGGGACTGTCGCGGCGAGCGATGCGTTTTTTCCGTTTGCGGATGGGTTAGAGACGGTGGTGGGGGCTGGGGCGACGGCGGTGATTCAGCCGGGTGGATCGGTGCGCGATCCGAAGGTAATTGCGGCGGCGAACCGATTGGGAGTGGCGATGGTGTTTACCGGGGTAAGGCATTTTCGCCACGGGTAAATGTGGTTCGCGACGGGGAAGGAGAGCACCCTAGCTGGTTCGGTGGCAGGGGAGCTGCGGGTCTCTCCACTGCGCGCTGCGCGCTTCGGTCGAGATGACAGGTTTATGGTGGGGAAAGCTGCGGGTCTCTCCACTGCGCAGACGATAGAACTGTCTGCTTCGGTCGAGATGACACATTTTGTAATAGCGCAGATGGCGGCTTACGTGCCATGCAGATGGCGGCTCACGGGCTATGCAGACAGCGGCTCACGGGCTATTGGTCCAACTGTGTCCCAGCCGTCGTATAGCCGCATCCAAAGTTACGGGTATATCGTCTAAAAGTTAACTGCTGTGTTGCCGCGCTGCCTTCCGAGCCGACCTAGGATCTCGTTCATGACTTTTTCGTTTCGCGTCCACCCTGTTTTTTTCGCCAGCCTGCTGCTGCTCGCGCCCGTGCCCCGCGTCTTGGCGCAAGGTAAAAACAACACCCTGGCACCCACGGTAGCCGGTACGCCGGACCGGGCTGCGGCGTATTACCACTATGGCCTGGCGAAGATGTATGAGAGCCAGGCCGTGAATAACGGGCGGCAGGATCTCGCGACCCAGGCGATCGAGCAGTACAAACTGGCGATGACGGCCGATCCAGAGTCGGCGATGCTGGAGGACGGGTTGGCAAACCTGTACTTCCGGCTGGGACGAATTCGCGAGGCGGTAAGCGCGGCGCAGGAGCAGGTGAACCGGCATCCGGACGATGCGGACGCGCACATGCTGCTGGGACGGGTGTATCTGCGCTCGCTCGATGACCGGCAAGGGCAGGGGCAGGGCGCGCAGTCGCAGGAGATGCTTGGGGAAGCGATCAAGGAGTATGAGACGATTGCGCGGCTGAAGCCGAAGGATCTCGAGACGCACCTGCTGCTCGGGCAACTCTACGGCCTGAACCATGACAGCGCAAAGGCGGAGGCGCAATTCAGGGCGGCGCAGGCGATCGATCCCAATTCGGAAGAGGTGGTGCTGAGCATGGCGCGGCTGCATACGGAGCAGGGCGACCTGCCCAAGGCGGCGCAGGTGATCGCGGCAGTGCCGGAAGGCAGCCGATCCGCACGGATGGATTTTGCGCTGGGCGGCATTTACGACCAGATGAAGCAGCCGAAGGATGCGGCAAAGGCCTACCAGGCCGCGGTAGATCAGGACCCGGACAACGCCGATGCCAAGCGGGCATTGGCGGGGGCGTTGCAGGCTTCGGGGCAGATGGATGCGGCGGCGCGGATCTATGGGCAGCTGGCGGGCGCCGACCCGCAGGATGCGCAGGCGCTGATCCGCGAGGCCGATATTCAGCGGCAGCAGGGCCGATATGACCAGGCACTGGCGACGCTGAAAAAGGCGGAATCGTTGGTGAACAACAACCTGGAGTTGAGCTATAACGAAGCGCTGGTGTATGACGCACTGGGCCGCCTCGATGAGGCGATCAGCACCTTGAAGACCCTGCTTGCCGCGAGTGCTTCGCCCAATGGCAAATATGAGGATGGAGACCGCAGCAATCGTGCGCTGTTTCTGGACCGGCTGGGCATTGTGCAGCGTGAGGCGGGCAGATACGATGACGCAGCCGCGACATACAAACAGATGAGTCAACTGGGGGGCGACTACCAGGCCCGCGGTTACGAGGGCGAAATCGATACACGCCGCGACCAGCACCAATGGGTGACTGCCCTCAATGTCGCGCAGGCGGGGGCGGCGGCTTTGCCGGCGAACCGCGACCTGCAGCTAACCTATGCGCGGCAACTGGGTGATAACGGCAAGCTCGACGAGGGATTGAAACTGGCCGGAGCGCAGCTGAAAGGGACGCCCGAGGACCGCGATGTATACATTTCGCTGGCCGATATGCAGTCACGGGCGCGGCACTGGAAGCAGTCTTCGGAGGCACTGGACAAGGCGGAAGCGACCGCGACCAAGCCTGAAGAGAAGCTCTTCATCTACTACTTCCGGGGGACGATCGCGGAGCGCGAAAAGCTGTTCGATCAGGCGGATGAGGATTTTCGCAAGGGGCTGGCGATCGATGCCAACTATGCGGCGATCCAAAACGATTATGGGTACATGCTCGCAGAGCGTGGGTTGGAGCTGGACCAGGCCACGGCGATGCTGCAAAAGGCGGTGCAGTTCGACCCGCAGAACGGCGCGTATCTGGATTCGCTGGCTTGGGCGTACTACAAGCAGGGCCAGTATGCGATGGCGGAGGATTACGAGCGCAAAGCGGTGCTGCGGCAACCGAGCGATCCGTCCTTGCTGGCGCATATGGGCGAGATCTATGCCCATGCGGGCAAGCTGCCGATGGCCATTGCCGCCTGGCAGCGATCACTGACGCAGTATGCGACGTCGCTGCCGGCTGATGTGGATCCTGCAGATGTGTCGAAGACGCAGCATGACCTGGAAAACGCCCGCACGCGGCTGGCGCATGCCGGTGCCGGACCGGTGAAGTAGGGCGGGTGTGCAGGCGGCTTGTGAACGTGGCGTGACGGCGGATGTGAAAGGGATGCGTTTCGACCTCAGCAGCTGCGGGGTGTTCGGTGCGGAGGAAGAGCGGCTCGCCGTCCGCGCCTTTCCCGCACCCGCCAGCGACGGCCGATCGCCGTTCGAGCGGGACCGGGATCGCGTGGTGCAATCGCGTGCGTTTCGGCGGCTCGCGGGCAAGACGCAGGTATTCACGAGCCGTGCTTCGGATCACTTTCGCAGCCGCCTGACGCACACGATCGAGGTCGCGCAGGTGACCCGGCATGTGGCTGGAGCCCTTGCGCTGAACGTGGACCTGGCGGAGACGCTGGCGCTGGTGCATGATATCGGCCATCCGCCGTTTGGGCATGCGGGGGAGCGGGCGCTGGACCATTGCCTGGCGCGGCACGGGTTGCGGTTTGACCATAACCTTCACGCTTTGCGCATTGTGGAACAGTTTGAGCAGCGCTATGCGGGGCATCGGGGCTTGAACCTGACGCTGGGGACGCGTGAGGGCATCATTAAGCACTCGCGCGACTACGTCGAGGCAGAGCGGCCGGAGTTGCGGGAGTACTTGCTGACGGAGAGCCCGCCGTTGGAGGCGCAGATCATCGATCTGGCGGATGAGATCGCGTATCTTACGGCCGATCTGGATGACGGGGTGGAGTCCGGCCTGCTGGATGTGCGGACGGCCTGCGAGCATGTGGCGATTTTGCGGCGGTGTTTTGAAGGCGTGCGGCGGGCGCACCCCGCGGCGGAAGAGAAATATATCTTTCACGATGCGCTGCAGACAATGCAGAAAGAGCTGGTGCTCGACCTGATCCGGACGACAGCGGACAATACGGTGGCGAGCGGGGCTCGGGATGTTGCGGCGATTCGGCGGTTACGGCACCGGTTGGCGGTATTTTCACCGGCGATGGAAGCGCAACGGCGCGAGGAGAAGGAGTACCTGTACAGGGCGCTCTACACCTGCCCGGCATTGGACCGTGAGCATGCCAAGGCCGAGGCGGTCGTGACGGAGTTGTTCGCGTTCTGGGAGCGCGAGCCGGCGGAGCTGCCGGAATCATATTTTGCGGAGATTGAGACGGAAGGCCTGCCGCGGGTGATCGCGGATTACATCGCCGGCATGACGGATCAGTACATTTTGACGCAGTATGCGGAGGTTCGACGCACGCTGCGGGCGGGAGCCGGTGTGGGTGCGCGCGCTGTTTTTCGGGAGATCGACAAGGAGTTTTGACGTGGGGCGCGGCTGCGGTTAGCCTAGGATCTGCGCGGCTGTTGAGGCGCATGCGTCCCCGTCGTCCAGTGGCCCAGGACACCGCCCTTTCACGGCGGTAACACGGGTTCGAATCCCGTCGGGGACGCCAATAAAATATAGGACCTAGAATCGAAAGCCGAGTGAGACCCGAATGGTGGGGACTCCTAGGGGCTAAACGAGCTAGATTCGGTTCTTTCCGTCCCGGGTTGTGCTCATTCGGGTAAGCCGAGCGGCACGGGTTGTAACACCCCCCTCAAGATTCGATCCAGCTCGCCGATAGCCGCCGCCGTGTAGTCCGGGGACAGATGGGATACTCCTGTGTCATGCGTGCCGTTCGGTAACGAGAACCTGCCCCACGGCGTACAGGTCCGCTCCACTTGTCACCAGCCAGCCTGGGCTGTGTGACGAAGCGGTGAAAAGAGGCGTCCTCGATGCCTAGCCTCTTGCACAGTTGCCGCGTGGAGACGGTTCGGCGAGCGGGGTCTACGCCTCTGAAGGAGTTCACCGGGTGCCATGGGCAACTGTTCAGGACTCGAACGGCAAGATGGTTCGACCTAAGAAGCGCAGGAACGCTTCCTTGTTTTTCGGAGATAGGCTCGCCGTGTGGGAGCCACCGGGGCTGATCTCGACGTTTGCGCAACGATGTTGTTCCCATCGACGCTCTCCGTGGCGTAAGAGCCGCAATAGTTTCGATCCACGCTCCCCGTGAGGGGAGCGACATGGGGGGCTGCAGCAGCGCTGCGGGAAAGGTCTGCACCTCATCCAGCAGAACCACGCTATCGGCCACGCGATGTAGCTTGCGGCAGGAACGCTTGTGTGCTGCGTGCAGACTCTCCAGCAGCTGCACGCTGGTGGTGACGATCACGGGAGCGTCCCAGTTTTCACAGGCCTGGCGGTTGCGATCCGTGTCCCGCGCTGCATCCAGGCTGGAGTGGTGCTCCACCACGTTCTCGCTTCCGAGCACGTCGCGGTACACCTGCGCGGTCTGCTCAAGAATCGAGGTGTACGGAGCGACCACAATCACCCGGCGCATGCCGTGCATGACCGCATGATGCAGCGCAAAGGCCAGTCCGCTTAGGGTCTTGCGTCCCCCGGTTGGAACCGTCATGGTGAACGCCTGGCGATCCAGCGCGGCTGCCCGGATGCAGGCCTCGTAGACCTGCTGCCGCATGTGGCTGAGGGCGCGTTCGGCGTCGGTGCGCGCGGCCAGTTTCGATTGCTCGATCTTGCTTTCGCAGAATGCATGGAGCCGGTCTCGCAACACAGGCAGGGCGCCCCTCGCTCAGGGCGGCTAGTGTCCTGGTCCCATGCCTCCGTGTCCAGGAGATCGGCGTCTACGAGCGCGGAAAAGAGCATGCGTACAGCCAGGGCTGTCGGCTTGCCGGTGAACGCCGGGCAGGCCTGCTCCAATACGGGTGGCAGCTCCCCTTCGCGCGCCATCCGCAGCAGTTCTGGTCCTCTTCGTCCGACGGCCTGCTCCACATCACTCAGACGTTTGAGGCTACCGTGGTGTGCCTCGACCGCTAGGGTGATGAAGAGTCCGCTCGGCGTGCTTCCCAGGCGCTCCAACGCAAGCGCCGCCCCGGCAGCAGCGTGGGGAACCCCCTGCGGCATGCGGGTGCTCTCGCCGCTTTAACCGGCGGTCTCCGGATGTGCCCCGATGTATTGCTGAAACGCTTTCTGATACTTGCCAAGGTCGTGCCAAAGGCCTGCGGTGTGGGCGAGATCCCGGAGTGCGGGAGGTGCGAACTGTGCTGCCAGCCTGCTTACCTGGCTAAGGTGATCGGCTATTCCTGCCACGGTCGAGTGTCCGGAAGGGGACGGCTGTGCGCAAACGCAGTCATGAGCATGCATCATAACGCTGTCGTATCACGCGCCTGGCGAAGTAAGGCCGCTGATCCTCAGTCGCACGAATGTGTTTACCATTCTGTTCGCAGCGCGTCTTAACGCGCTGTGAACGTACCACCATGCCGAGGGACGGGTACCCTTGAAGAGGGGCGATCGAATGGGTACGCTCAGCAATCAATCTATTCAGAGCTCGGCACGCAGCTTGGGCCAGAGACGACGGGAGAAAATGCTGGATGGTTTCTCCTGCCCTGGCGCACGTGCTGCTGCCGCTCATCGTTGCCGCTAGCATTCTGCTGATGCTGGTACGGCCGCGAGGCATTGCGGAGGTGTACTGGATTGGCGGCGGGGCTCTGCTGCTGGTTTCCTTGCGTCTGGTGCCGCTGCCGCTGGCCGGGAAAGCCGTTGCGGAAGGAGCCGATGTGTACCTCTTCCTCATTGGCATGATGCTGCTTGCGGAGCTGGCGCGGGAGCACGGGGTTTTTGACTGGATGTCTTCGGCGGCCCTACGGAGCGCCCGTGGATCGTGCACGCGGCTGTTTACGCTGGTTTACGGCATCGGGACGATCGTGACGATGTTTCTGTCGAACGACGCGACCGCGGTGGTGCTGACCCCGGCGATTCTGGCGGCGGTGCGTAAGGCCAGGGTGCCGCCGCTGCCTTATCTGTTTGCCTGCGCGTTGATCGCGAATGCTGCTTCTTTTGCGCTGCCGATCTCGAACCCCGCGAACCTGGTTGTTTTTTACGGCGGCGGGCTGCCGCGGCTGGGACGGTGGGTGCTGTCCTTCGGGGTGCCGTCCCTTCTGTCGATTACGGCGACGTATGCGGTGCTGCGGCTTCTTTTTCGCAAGGAGCTCCGGGGGGATCTGGAAGGGGAGGCGGCAGCGGAGCCGTTGCGGGGCGAAGGCAAGCTGGTCCTGGCCGGCATTGCCGGGATGATTGTTGTGCTGTTGGTCGCGTCCACGCTCAGGAAGGATCTCGGCCTGCCGACCTGCGTTGCCGCTTTGGCCATTACGGCGGCTGTGTCGGTCAAAACGCGGTCGAACCCGCTGATGATGGCGCGGGAGATCAGCTGGGGAACGCTTGTGCTGGTCGCCGGGTTGTTTGTTCTGGTCGACGCCGTGGAGAGCGTGGGCGCACTGAAGCTGACGAGCGGATGGCTGGCCTGGGCGGAGCATCTGCCGCCGGCCAGGGGAGCGATGGTGACCGGCTTTGCCGTCGGGGTCGCAAACAATGTGGTCAACAATCTGCCGTTGGGCCTGATTGCGGGTGGGACGCTGCAGGCGGCGCACGCCGAGGCGCTGTTGACCAATGCCGTGTTGATCGGTGTGGATTTGGGCCCGAATCTCTCGATTACCGGCTCGTTGGCGACGATTCTTTGGCTGATGGCATTGCGCAAGGAGAGGCTTGATGTGAATTTCTGGGACTTCTTGAAGGTGGGTGCCCTTGCCATGCCAATCGCACTCCTGGTTTCGATTGGGGGGGCGATTCTGATCCACCGTTTGTTTCCACATGTTTAGGACGCAGGGAGGTACCCGTGTCGGCTGCCTTGTAGGAAAGCTGCGGTGCATGTGCCTACACTAGGCGTTATGTCCACTTCGTCTGTTTCTGTCTCTGTGGCGCCCTGGGGTCAAACACCTGCGGGGCAGCCGGTTGCGCTTTTCACGCTCGCGAACGAGGCGTTGACGGTGCGCCTGGCCAGTTTCGGGGCGCGCCTGGTGCGTGTGGAAGCGCCGGATCGCCATGGAAGCAGGGCCGATGTGGTGTTGGGGTACCGCGAGCTGGAGGGATACCTGGCGGACACGAAGACGTACCTGGGTGCGGTGGTGGGCCGGTATGGAAATCGCATCGCCAAAGGGACGTTTGCGCTTGATGGCGAGACGTACCATGTGCCGGTGAACAATGGCGGCCATGCGCTGCATGGGGGAACGGAGGGCTTTGACCGCCGGGTGTGGACGGGGTGTGTGTTGGAAGAGGGGGCCGATGGGGAGCACGGTGTGGAGTTCACGTCCGTGAGTCCGGACGGCGATATGGGTTTTCCGGGAGAACTGACGGCGCGTGTGCGCTACACGCTGGACGGCGGCGCCCTGCGGGTGCGCTATGCCGCCACGACGACGCGGGTCACCGTGGTGAACTTGACGCAACACAGCTACTTCAATCTGGCCGGGGAGGGAAGCGGGGATGTGCTCGGGCACGAGGTGATGCTGGCCGCGGACGGGTATACGCCGGTGGACGAGACGTTGATTCCGACGGGAGAGATCGCGCCCGTGCGTGGCACGGCATTTGATTTTCTTGAGGCGAAGGCGATCGGCAGAGATCTGTATGAGCCTGCGGATCAGTTGCGGTATGCCGGTGGGTATGACCACAATTTCGTGCTCGATGGCGCAGCCGAAGCAGTGGGTGCGTTGCGATTGGCGGCAAGGGTTGTCGACCCGGTGAGCGGGCGCACGCTGACGGTGCGGACGACCGAGCCGGGGGTGCAGTTTTACTTGGGCAATTTTCTGGATGGATCGACGGTTGGGGTTTCCGGCAAGCCGTATGGGAAACATGCGGGTTTTTGTCTGGAGACGCAGCATTTTCCCGATTCCCCGAACCAGTCGGGGTTCCCGACGACGACGTTGCGCCCCGGAGAGACGATGCGGTCGGAGACGGTGTTTTCGTTTGGGGTTGATAGGCAGGGATGACGTCGAGGCCGTTCCAGCGTAGTGATCCGCGCGGCGTAGATCCGGTCGTCGTAGATCCGGGGCGAGCAGAACTGCGGGTCTCTCCACTGCGCAGACGATGAAGCTGTCTGCTCCGGTCGAGATGACAAGGTTATCTCGATGGGGACGGTTAGCATAGACGCGAACGGCCTGGATGCGCGAACGGCCTTGGATGCACGAACGGCCCTGGATGCGCGAACGGCCTGGATGCGCGAACGGCCTGGATGCGCGAACGGCTTTGGGCTTAGGAAGAACGATGAGGAGGAAGCTGGTTTGATTCTGCATGATCCGGAATACGTGGAGCTCGCAACGCCGTATGGCCCGATGCGGACGCATCTCTTTCGGCCGGCCGCGGCCGGACGGTACCCGGGGCTGGTGTTTTTTTCGGAGATCTTTCAGGTGACGGGGCCCATACGACGCATGGCGGCGATGCTGGCCGGCCACGGGTATGTGGTCGCGGTGCCGGAGGTTTATCACGAGTTTGAGGAGGCAGGGACGGTGCTGGCCTACGACCAGGCGGGGTCAGACCGGGGCAATGCATGGAAGACGACCAAGGAGCTGCGGAGCTATGACGCGGACGCGCGGGCGGTGCTCGACCATATGAAGTTGCGGCCGGATTGCACGGGGGAGTTGGGAGCTATCGGGATCTGCCTTGGAGGGCACCTTGCTTTCCGCGCGGCCACCGAGCCGGATGTGCGGGCGGCGGTGTGTTTTTACGCGACCGACATACACAAGGGCAGTCTGGGCAAGGGGATGAAAGACGACTCGCTGGCGCGAGCGGCGGAGATCCGCGGCGAGCTGTTGATGATCTGGGGGCGGCAGGACCCGCACATCCCACTCGAAGGGCGGCAGCAGGTGCATGCGCGGCTGGATGCGGTGGAGGCGCGGTACAGCTGGATGGAGGTAAACGGCGCGCACGCATTTCTGCGCGATGAGGGTGCACGGTATGATCCGGAACTGGCTTTGCAGCTCTATCGCGTGGTGTTTGACTTTTTTCACCGGCGATTGGGGCCGGGGGATCGGAGTTGAGTTTACCTCCGGCGCAGGGGGAACCCGGGTTATGCATGCCGTTGGGTGTCCGAGGTTGGGTGCCCGCCTTAGAGGCGATGTGAGTTCTATGAGTCGGGCCTTCAGCCCTCACCGGGTAGAACCTTTGGACACCTAGGCCTTGCGGCCTAGGCTGGTATAGGACGCGCCTTTGGCGCTAGAGACCAGCAGACATGGCCCGGCTTTTCAGCCCTTATCGGCGCGGGCTTTTGGGGACCTAGGCCTTGCGGCCCAGGCTGGTATAGAACGCGCCTTTGGCGCTGCAAGCTCGTGAAATATGTCGGGCCTTTGACGCAGGCTCGGTGCATATAAATGCGTTGTAGATGTTTGAAAGATAGGTAGAGCCTTTAGCCCTTACCGACGTACGGACGTTCGTAGGCCTAGGCCCTGCGGCCTAGGCTGGTATAGAACGCGCCTTTGGCGCTAAGGTCTCATGAGCTTCAAATTGGTACAGCGGTTCCGGTTGCTATGCATGCTCTGTAAATTTGAGCTTCGCTTCGGCTTAGGCCTGTTGCGCGTTTTCCTGGCGGCGAAGAACGCCGTCCGCTTGAGGTCCTTTGTCGCCCTGGACAACGTCGAATTCCACGGGTTCGCCTTCTTTCAAGCTTTTATATCCCTCGGACTGGATGGAGCTGTAATGGCAGAAAACATCCGGTCCGCCGTCGCGACCGAGAAAGCCGTAGCCCTTCGCGTTGTTGAACCACCGTACAGTGCCTTGATACTGTGCCATTTGTTCCTCCTTAGCCTGTGTTGCTGTAAATACCACTTTAGTGAGGAGCGGCGTGCTTGATAACTAGGGAGATTCCTAGGCGTGCAAGTTGCCCTGTTGTGGAGGTGAGCCGGGCAGAAGGGGTAATGCGAGCATGTCTGCGGGCAGAAATGCCGGTGGGCTGCGTATGGTGCGGATGCGTATGCTTTGAAGGATGGCAAGTTCTTCAAACCGTATGGAACCGCGCTGGCCGGCGATCGTCGCACTGCTGGCGGTAGGCGGCCTGCACCTGTCGTTGCCGAAGACGCTTTCGGCCGGACCAAGCTGGCTGTTGCTGGTCCTGGTGGTCGCGCTGCTGGTTCCCGCCGTTTTGGCACGGCGCAGCGGCAGCTACCGGGTGAATACGATATTCGGTTATGTCCTGAATGGCGTGGTGACGATGGATCTGGCCTGGTCGCTGGGCTTGCTGGTGGCGGCGTTGCCGTTGCACACGGAGGCACCGCAGGCGCTATTGCGGTCAGCGACCGCGCTTTGGATCACCAATATCCTCGTGTTTGCGGGGTGGTACTGGCGGCTGGACGCGGGCGGGCCGCATGCGCGCGAGCTGCGGAGGACGCATGAGGATGGGGCGTTTCTGTTTCCCCAGATGACGCTGGATGCGGAGACCAAGAAGGTGATGGGCGAGGGGCATTGGAGTCCGAACTTTGTGGACTACCTCTTTCTTGCCTTCAATGTGAGTACGGCGTTTTCGCCGACGGACAGCCCGGTGTTGTCGCGCTGGGCGAAGGTGTTGATGATGACGCAATCGCTGATCTCGCTGACGACGGTTGTGTTGCTGGCGGCGCGGGCGGTGAACATTTTGTGAGGGGGGCGCTCTGTTCGGGATAGTCGATGGCTGTGATTCGTGGCCGTTCAGCTGAGAAGTTTGTCTGAAGCGACGGGCCTTCGTGTTCTGCCTGGGCCACTTCGGCGCTTTACAAGAATACAGAGGTCCTTCGCTGCGCTCAGGATGACAGGCATTTGTCGCGATTTTGAAGCCTTGCATTTTGTTGAACCAGTTACAAGGCCGGGGCTCAACATTCCGCGCATCAAGCAGAGTTAGCGGGGGTGTTTCTTTTTGGAGCGTTCAGGGGCAAGCTGGAAAGATGACTTCGTTTTATGAGCAGGTGCGGCGGTTGGAGCCGACAGCGGAAGAGGCGCAGGCGCGGCGCTGGATTTATGTGCCCTACGACCGCCTGCATGATGGGGTTGGGCCGTTGCGCGAGACGAAGCCGGACGAGGCGGTGATCGTGCTGATGGAGTCGCGCGCGAAGGGCACGCGACGGCCGTATCACAAGAAGAAGCTGACGCTGGTGCTGAGCGCGATGCGCCATTTCGCGCTGGAGCAGGCGGAACGCGGCTGCCGAGTGGTATATGGGGCTTCGCGGACGAGCTTTGGCGATGGCTTGCTGGCGCTGCAGGGGCGGTGGGGATGGCCGGAGATCGTGGTGAGCCGGCCCGCGGAACGGGAACTGCGCGTGGACCTGCGCGAGGCCAAGGAGCAGGGACTGCGGATTCGGGAGGTTCGCGATACGGCCTGGTTGACGGAGACCGAGGACTTCGAGGCGGTGTTTGGAAAGCCGGAGAGCGGTGGAGAAGAGCGCAACACGCAGGTGGTGAGCGGGAAGCGGCAGTACCTGATGGATCGCTTTTACCGGGCGGTGCGACGGAAGACGGGCTATCTGATGAAGGGATCGAAGCCGGTGGGCGACCGCTGGAGCTATGACGCGGAGAATCGGCAACCGTTTCGCGGAGAGGTGCCTGTGCCGGAGCGGCCGCAGTTTCCGCCGGATGCGATCACGCTGGAGGTGATGGCATTTGTGGAGCAGCAGTTTCCGGGGCATTTCGGATCGACAGAGGGGTTTTCGTCTTCGGTGACGCGAGCCGAGTCGGAGCGTGGCTGGCAGTTCGCGTTGGACAAGATGCTGCCGCACTTTGGGCCGTGGGAGGATGCGATGAGCGTCGCGCATCCGGATTTGTTTCACTCATTGACTTCGGCGCCGTTGAATCTGACGCTGTTGCGGCCGATCGACATGATGGAGCAGTTGATTGCGGCGTACGAGGTGGGGCATCTTTCGCTGGCGACCACGGAAGGGTTTCTACGGCAGGTGCTGGGCTGGCGGGAGTTCATGCGGCACATCCATGAAGCCACCGACGGGTACAGAACCGTGCAGAAAGACGGGGCGCCGTCGTTTCTGGATGCGCACGGGAAGCTGCCGCCGGTGTATTGGGGCAAGCCGAGCGGCATGCGTTGCATGGACACGGTGGTGGGGCAGGTGATCGACAAGGGCTGGTGCCACCACATCAACCGGCTGATGGTGCTGAGCAATCTGGCGACGCTGTGCGGGTTTTCACCGCGTGAGTTGACCGACTGGTTCTGGTTTGCCTATGTGGACGCGTACGACTGGGTGGTGGAGCCGAATGTGCTGGGAATGTCCACCTTTGGGGACGGCGGGCTGACGGCCACCAAGCCCTATGTGAGCGGGGCGGCGTATATCAATCGCATGAGCGATTATTGTGGCAAGTGTGCCTTGGATCCGCGGAAGGCCATTGGACCGGGATCATGCCCATACACCGCTTTGTATTGGAGTTTCCTGGAGCGGAATGAGGCGAAGCTGGCGGATAACTTCCGGATGCGTATGCCGCTCAACACGATGCTGAAAAAGCCCGCGGGGGAGCGGGCGGCGTTGCGGGAACGGGCAGAGGAGGCGATCGGAATGCTAGAGCGAGGGGAAATTGTGCGGTGATGGAGGGTACCCGTTGATGTTGCATATTTCCCGCGACCTGCGGTCAGGATGACGACCTGGGATATTGCCTGGTGCGCGAAAGCTCCAAACGCAGATCCCCTTCTGGAACGACAACAAGAAGGTAGACGCTAGGCGGTTGGGTGGGCTGTTGGGGTCGCCTGGGCAGTGTGGTTGCGCTTGGAGGCGCGGCGAGGGTCACTCGTTTCGGCGTCAAAGCTGATGATGAGGACCTTGGCAGCTTCCGGGCCTGCACAGCGGTAATTGCGCTCGGTTTCGCCGGCTACGTACATTACATCGCGAGGGCCGAGGTCATAGCGCTCGCCATTGCGCTGCACGGCGAGGGTGCCATGGAGGACGTAGACCATTTCGACGCCGGAGTACTGTTCGGGGAAGAAGGGGCCGCGTTCGTTGCCGGGCAGAAACTCGGCCATGCAGGGGCGGAGGCCACCCTCGGGCACGAGGATGCCGAGGCTTTCGGAGATGTAGTTGGGTTCAGGCGATCCCATGGGCAGGCGGACACGATCTTTGCCGCGCTGCACGCGGAAAACGCCGCCATCCCCGGCGTCGAAAAAATAGGAGAGGTCTTTTTCGAAGACCAGGGCGATGCGGGCGAGATTGCGCAGGGTGGGCACAACGCGGCCGGTTTCGAGCTGCGAGAGGAAGCTGGCGGACAGGCCGGTCTGCTTGCCGAGCTCGACGAGACCCATGGAGCGCTTGAGCCGGAGCCGCTTGATGCGCTGACCGAGGTGTGCTTCCGCGAGAAGGTCTTCAGCAGCTTCGGGGTCGACGGCTTGGCGGTGGAGTTCTTCGGTGAGCTGTTCCGTATCGATCATGCGCAGGTTCCTTCCAGGATTCCAATCTTTCAGATGCGGCGCAAAGGCTCGCGGTTTAGGGCCGAGTGGACGGAACTTGCAGCTACATACAGTTATAGGCTGCGGATGCGTGCGGGATCAAGTTCCTGGCGCAGGGTGCCAAGGCGCTTCCAGGGATCGCGCGCCAGCCGGGCCTGCCAGGAGGCGAAATCGCGGAGGGCGAAGATGGGCCGGATGCCGGAAGCGAGCTCCTTCCAGTCGAGCGGAATGGAGGCGTTGACGCCAAGGCGGGCGCGCGGGGAATACGGGGCGACGGCGGTGGCGCCGCGCTCGTTGCGGAGGTAGTCGAGGTAGATTTTGCCGCGGCGGGCGGCTTTGGTCATTTTGGTGAGGTACAGCGAAGGGGACTTGCGCTCCATGGCCACGACAAAGGCGTGAGCGGCGGCCTTGAGTTCGGCGAAGTCCAGCGTCGGCAGAATGGGCGCGACGATGTGCAGACCTTTGCCGCCGGTGGTTTTGAGGAAGCTTTCGAGGCCAAGACGTTTGAGACGGGCGCGTACGTCGAGCGCGGCTTCGGCGACGGCGGTCCAGGGGAGATCCTCGTCGGGGTCGAGATCAAAGATGAGGCGGTCGGGATGCTCGAGATCGCTGTTGGCCGAGCCCCAGGGATGGATTTCGAGCACACCCATTTGCGCGAGGCCGGCGACGGCTGCGGGCGTGCTGAGGGTGATGTAGGGCTCGATGACACCGGTCTTTTTGTCGGGGACGTCGACCGAGCCGACGCCGGGGGGCAGCATGTGGTTGACGTGCTTCTGGTAGAAGCAGGGTTTGCCGGCACCGTCCGGGCAGCGGACGAGGGAGAGCGGGCGGTCGGCGATGTGGGGGAGCATGCGGTCGGCGACGGCCTCGTAGAAGGCGGCGAGTTCGCGTTTGGTGAGGCCGGAGTCGGGGTCGAGGACTTTGTCGGGGTGGGTGAGCCGGATGGGCGGGGGTGTGGGTTGTGCCTTGGGCTTTGCTGCTCGGGCAGGGGAATACAGGGGTGCTTCGACTACGCGCTGTGCGCTGCGCTCAGGATGACGCGGTGTGGGAGGTGCGGCGGCGGGGGCAGTTTGGCGGGGGTGGCCGGTGCCTTTGGGTTGGGGTGGGGCGGTCGCTTCTTCGCGGACGACTTCCCCCGGGCGCTTGTCTTCACGGAGGGCGAGAAAGGCGGCTTGGCGAAGAAGGTCTTCGGCGGTCCAGGTGGCAAAGCGTACCTGCGCGACGAGGGCCGGCTGCGTCCAGATGACGTTACGACGGGCTTCGGCGGGGACGCGCGCGAAGGGCATGGTTTTGGTTTCAAGCGGCTGGAGTTGAGCGCGGAGGTCGCGGCGGGTGCGCTGGGTGAAGCCGGTGCCAGTGCGGCCGGCGTAGATGAGTTTGCCGGCTTTGTTTTCCTTGGCATCGGCAGTTTTGTAGTAGCCGAGCAGGAGGGAACCGATCCGGTCGGGGCCGTCAGAGGAGGGCATAAAGCCGCCGACGACAAACTCCTGCTCGTGGAGGCATTTGGATTTGAACCAGTCGCCCTGGCGGCCGGCGCGGTAGGGGGCGTCGGCGCGTTTGGAGACGATGCCCTCGGCGTGCAGCTGGCAGGCCTGCTGAAACATGAGGCCGCCGCCGGTTTCGAGGTGCTCGCTGAGGCGGACGATGCCGGTGTCGGTGGACGGGAGAATTTTGGCGAGCAGGGCTTTGCGTTCGCGCAGGGGAAGGTCGCGCGGGTTGCGGCCTTCGATGTGCAGGAGATCGAAGCAGAAAAAGGTGAGCGGGTGCTTGGCGCCCTGCTGGAAAGAGGCTTGGAGGTCGGCGAAGACAGTGTTGCCGTCGGGACCGAGGACGACGACTTCGCCGTCGAGGGTGAGGGCTTTGGTGGGGAGTTTGGCGACGGCTTCGGCGACGGTGGGCACGCGGTGGGTCCAGTCGAGGCTGCTGCGGGTGAGCATCTGGACGCCTCGTGCGCTCTTGCGGGCCTGCATGCGATAGCCGTCAAGTTTGAGTTCGTGCAGCCAGCCTTTGCCTTCGGGTGGGGCTTCAGATTCCAGGGCGAGTTGGGGATCGAGGAACTCGGGTTGGGGTTCTTTGGGGAGCTCGGCTAGCTGCTTGGTGGGGGTGTTGGAGGCGCTTTGGCTTGGAGCGGGATTGGAGCTCTTGGTCCGCTTTGGTGCGGTGGCTCCTGCAACCGCGCCGCTCGCTGCCCCTGGATTAGTGGATCCGGTTTGCTTCCTTCCGTTCGCGCCCTGGGCATTCGGCTCCTGACGGTACCAGGCTTGCCCGGTGCCGGCGGTTTCTTTGGAGTTCCAGATGTGGTCTTCCTGGTGGGCGATCCCCTCGAGCGAGCGGCCGGTGACGGCGGAGTCGGGCATGGCTTCGGTAATGGCGGGGGCGTCGGCGGGCTGCTCGAAGTCGTCGTGCTCTTTGATGAGGAGCCATTGCGGCTTGTCGGAGCTTCGCCAGCGGCTGCCTGTGCCGTTTTCGGGTCGCGCCTTGATGGTGTGCATACGGATCAGGGTCCATTTGCCGCGCATTTTGGTGCCGTGCATCTCGAACTTGAGCGAACCTTCGCGCAGCCCCGCGTCGATGTCTTCGTGCCCGGGCTGCGGCCGCCAGGTGCCCTGATCCCAAACCATGACGGTGCCGCCGCCGTATTGACCTGCCGGGATGATGCCTTCAAAGCCGCCGTACTCCATGGGGTGATCTTCGACCTGCACGGCGAGGCGGCGGTCGGCGACGACGTAGCTGGGGCCCTTGGAGACGGCCCAGCTTTTGAGCACGCCCTTCCAACCCAGCCGGAAATCGTAGTGCATATGGCTGGCGGCGTGCTTTTGGATGACAAACGGCAGGCCGCCGGCGGCGAGGGCGCGCTTGGGGGCGGTGCGGGCGGCGGCCTGGCGAGCGGCTTCGTTGCCTGTGCCGCTGGGTTCGGCGGTGATGCCGAAGTCGCGCATGTCGCGGTATTTGGCGAGCTGTTGATCGACGAGATCGGCGGAGGTGGCGGTGTGATCGGGGACGGCAGGGGCGGAACGGGAGGGCTTTTTCCCAGCGGTTTTCTCTGTTGCAGGCTTCTTTCTTGCGGGTTGTTTCGCGGCGGTTTTTACGCCCCCGGTTTGCTTGCTGGCCATGCAGAATCCTAGAGCCTCTCCCTATCGGTATAGCCCAGATTTGTGCCGAGCTTTCAGCCCTTCTTCGACTTCCGCCTGCGACCTGAGGCTTTGCCACAGGGCTATGATCTGCCGGGCTATAGCGCGAAGAGCAGATTTTCTAGGCGGTTTTGCGCTTGGGAGTGGGTTTGGCGGTTGATTTTGCTGGAGCTTTGGCTGATGTTTTTGCGGCGGTCTTTGGGGTGGCGCCTTTGACCAGTGAGATCCCGACGGTTTTCGCGGCGGGGCGCTTTCCTGTCGCCTTTTCGGCTTGTTTTGCCGCGGGTTTGGCTTGGATGGGCTGCTTGGGTTCAGCCTTTACGGGAGCATCGGCCGCAGCGCTGCCGATGCTCTTGCGGAGGGCGTCCATGAGGTTGACGACCTTGCCGCGGGCGGGTTCGGGGGCGGCGTCCTGCGGCACGGGGAGGTTGTGCAGCTTGGCCTCGACGAGTTCTTTGACGGCGACCTCGTAGCCGTCGACAAACTGCGCCGCGTCGAAGGCACCGGCGCGCTTCTTGATGAGCATCTTGGCGAGGTCGAGGGAGTCTTCGTTGACCGCGACGTGCTTGATATCGCGGAAGTAATCCCGCGCATCGCGCAGTTCGGCGGCGTAACGCATGGTGTAGGCCATCATGCCGCCGTCGGGGCCGGTGCCGGCGGGGGAGATGGCGACGACGTGCTCGCGCCCGCCAAAGGCGATCTTCGTGAGGGCTATTTTCTTTGTGTCGACAAGGGCTTGACGGACGGTGGCGAAGGCCTCGGTTTGCGCTTCGTTTTCGGGCACGACGAAGTAGGGCTTTTCGTAGTATTCCGGGTCGATCTGCTCCTCATCGACGAACTGCATGACCTCCATGGTGTGCTTGGAGGGCACGCGCAGATGGGCGAGCTCTTCGGGCTCGATGGTGACGTACTGACCCTTGGAATACTCGTAGCCTTTGACGATCTGGCTCTGCTGCACGGGCGGTGGAGCAGGTTCGTCTCGGTCTTCCGGGGGGTTTTCGACCGCGCTGGCTACCATTTTCTGGTAGCGGACGCGTTCGCCGCTTTCGCGATCGATCTGGTGGAAGCGGATCTCGCTTTTTGCTTCCGTGGCCACAAAAAGCTTTACCCCGAAGGACACCAGGGAGATTGTGATTTGCCCGCTCCAATAGGGTCGTGCCATGTGCAAACCGCCTTCCAAACCTGCTTGATGTTTCCTTGGAGTGCGGGAGGTTTGTGGCGGGATGTACCAAGAAAGGAAACTCTTCGGTGTGTTACCGACGGGTCATTGGCATCAAAGGCAACCTTCGGGATGAGGATGTTCCTAGCAGTCAAGGCCTGACCTTTGTGTCGGGCTTTCAGCCCTCTGGTTTCTTTCCCATCTCTACCCGGGGCTTGCGCCCCAGGCTGTTATGTGGTCGGGCCTTCAGCCCGAATGATTCAGGCGTCACACGCCTGAGACGGGTCTGAGCGGAGTCTTGCGTTGAATGTCGTTTTGGGGCTGGCAAATTGCAGGTCTCTCCGCTGCGCAGACAAGAAACTGTCTGCTTCGGTCGAGAAGACAGGTCAGTGATTTCGTATGTGCGTACTTAGGCGAAGCGGAGGTCGACGCGGCCGGCGGTGGAGAACTCGGCGGAGACGGCGGACTCGATGTCGGCGGGAGTGTTGCCGGTCCAGGAGCCGGTGGTGATCCATTGGCCGGCATGAAGGCCGCCGGTGCGGCGGGCGCCCTCGTTGGCGAGCCAGGGGAGGAGTTTGAGGAGGTCGCCGGAGGTGTTGGAGCCGGTGCGTTCGACACGGATGACGCCGTCGACGGCGAGGGCGACGGTCTCCCGGCTGAAATCGAGTTCGCGCCAGTTGGGGAAGGCGGGGCCGTGCACGAAGCCGCCGTGGAGTTGCAGGTCGGCGAGCATGGCTTCGCGGGAGAGGGTGAGGGGGTCGCGGAAGGCGGTTTCGAGGACCTCGATGGCGGGGTGGCAGGAGGCCATGGCGGAGAGGACTTCGGCGCGGGTGTAGGGGTGCGCGCGGGGCGGGAGGTCGTGGCCGACGAGGAAGGCAATCTCGGCTTCGAGGCCGCGGTAACGCCAGTGTTCGCCGCTGAGGACGCTGCCGGAAGGCGCGATCCAGGCCAGCGGCATGGGGCAGAACATCGGCGTAGCTTCCGGGCTGGGGGCGCCGATCTTCCAACCGCCGGTGGGACCGAAGACGGCGGCGAGATTGTTTTGAACGAAATAAACCTCGTCGAGGTCGAGTGGGGTGAGCGCGGGGGAAAGGGCGTCGATCGGATGACCGGTGCGTCGAGCGTCGAGCAGGAGGTCGACGGTTTGGGTGAGGAGGTCTTCGCGCGCGCCGGTCATGCGGGGTCCTTTTCCGAGGGGTGTGTGATGGATTTGATGCGGTTTGGGTGGATTGTGAGATGGATGGTTGTTTCTAAGACGGAGGTTCTCGGCGCACTAGGGTGTATCGACATATTCACTTTTGCGGGGAGGTCAGCTTTGATGAAGTATT